>NZ_JACSQF010000004.1:0-222003 GCF_014836755.1 Oerskovia merdavium | reverse complement strand
CCCCCCCCCCCACCCACGATCACGACGTGACTAGCTGAGCGCCGTCAGCGTCAGCGTCGCGTTGTAGGTCCCCTCGTTCACCGTGAGCGGGAGCTTCAGGTCGAGCTCCGCCCCGATGACCGCGGCGCCGCGGGCGTGCCCGGCCTCCGCGCTGCCCAGGGTGCGGGCGACGGACAGGCCGTCACCCTCGACGAAGCCCGAGGCGACGGCCGCACCCGCGACCGCTCCGCCGTCGTTCTCCTGGAGCGCGGGCGTCCAGCCGAGGTACTTGCCGGACACCGTCTCGCCGCCCGCGACGAAGTCGCCGACCTGTGCGGACACCGACCACGCCGGGGCGTTGATGCGGGTGTCCGTGACGCGGACCGGGACGAGGTCGCCCGAGGCCGCGAAGTGGTCGCCCTGCTCCTCGGCCACGCCCAGGTCGACGAGACCCGAGGAGCCCTCGAGGCTCCACGTGAGCTCGCCCGGACGGGGCTCGGGGATCACGACGGCGACCGACTGGTCGCCCGCCGCGAGCGCACCGGGGGCCGTGCCGGTGAGGTCGCCCTCGACCGAGCCCGCGGTGTTGCCCGGACCGAAGTTCGCGGCCGGTGCGTTGTCCGCGAGACGCACGGCCCCGTGGACCGTGGTGCCCGCGACCTGGAGGTTGGCGGTGTTGCCGGTCAGGACGAGGTCCCCACCCACCGTGTTGCCCCACTGGTCCGCAGACCCGTCGCTCGTCGCGCCGACCAGCGCGTCACGCGACGTGCCCGTCACGGACAGGCTGCCCCCGACGACCGCGCCGCCGACGCTCACGCCGAAGTCGCTGTCGCCGAGCGTCACGTCGCCGTTCACGCTCGTGCGCAGCAGGTCGACGTACGTCGCGGCCTGCGTCGAGAGGTTGCCCGAGATCTTCGAGTCCGAGATCTCGACGTCGACCCCGCCCGCCGCGACGCTGCCGCCCACGCGCAGGTCGTACAGGTAGAGGAACCCGACGCGCGAGCCGGCGGTGTACGAGCTGATGTCGCCCCCGACGCTCGCCCCGTCGATCAGGACGCCGTAGGCGTCGGTCGCGACGACGTCGCCCTCGATGACGGCCTCGGTCGCGTCGAGCCACGCGTCGTCACCGACCGTGATCGAACCCTGGACCGTGGTCCCGCCGAGGACACAGGTCGCGCCCGCGGGGACGACCAGGTCGCCCGCGATGACCGTGTCGTCGAGCTCGGTCGTGCAGCTCGCGACGGCGGCGTGCGCTGCTGGTGCACCGACCGCGATCAGCGCGAACGCTGCGGCAGCGGCTGCTGAAACCTTCCACTTCATGGCGAATCTCCTGTTTTCTCGGTGGTTCAGCCGCGAAGGCCGTAGATGGAGGTGTAGCTGCGCCGTGCGTTGCCCAGGGAGTTCAGGGGGTTCGGCGGCGCGGCGACCGAGCTGGCGTTGTCCTGCTCGAACAGGCCGAAGTGCTGGCCGCGCGTGCGCAGCTGCGACAGGAAGGCCTGGTAGTCGATGTTGCCCTCGCCGAACTCGATGATGTCGTAGCCGTTGGCGCTGCCCGTGTTGGTCTTGCCGTCCTTGAGGTGGAGCATCGGGAAGCGGCGCGGGTCGCGCTTGATGTAGTCGATGGGCTCGAACCCGGGGTACTTGTGCTTGCCGACGTGCGCCCAGAAGACGTCCATCTCGAAGAAGACGAGCTCGGGGTCGAACTCGTCCCACAGCAGGTCGTACACGCGGCGCGTCGGGTCGTCCGTGGTGAAGCGGAACTCGCCGTCGTGGTTGTGGGCGTAGAGCTTGAGGCCTGCGGCCTTGGTCTTGACGCCCATCTGGTTCCACGTGTTCGCCGCGGCGGTCCAGGCGGCCACGGTCGGGGTGTTGTTGATGGGGCCACCCTGACCGATGTGCGGCATCCCGAGGATGAGCGCCTTCTCGATCTCGGCGTCGATGTTGCCCGGGTTGAGGGTCGCGTGCGTACCGACGGCCCGCAGGCCGTTGTCGTCGAGCAGCTGGCGGATCTCCGGGATGGTGATCGCGCCGACGTTGCCCTGCGTGTACCCCGCGAACTCGACCTCGGAGTAGCCGATGTCGGCGAGCTCCTCGAACACGGCCCGGAAGCCGAGCGAGCTGACCTTGTCGCGCACCGTGTAGAGCTGGATGCCGATGCGGTTGACGGGGACGAGGCGGTTGCGGCCGCTGCTCGGTGCTGCGGCCACGCCGCCCAGGGCGGACGCCGCGGTCGGGCCGATCGCCGCGCCCACACCGACGGCGACCGTCGAGGCCGCGAGGGCCTTGAGCAGGTTCCGCCGGCTCATCGGGCGAGCCGGGATGGACTCGTGGTGGTGCTCGTGTGAACTCATGTCTCTCCTTCGAGGTGAGGTTCGATGGCCCGGGGCGCGAGCCCCGGGCCACCACGTGCCTAGTTGCGGACGGTGAGGTTGAGCGACGTCGCGCTCTTGGTGACGCCGGTCGAGCCCTGGTAGGCGATCTCGACCTTGTAGGTGCCGACCTCGGGGAGCTTCGGGAGCGTCACGACGACGTCGCCCTCGGCGTCGAGCGTCCCGGTGCGGGTCGCGACCGTGGCGTTGTTGCGCTTGACGGTGACCGTGACGTCGCCCGTGGCGACGACACCCGTCGAGCTCTCGACCGAGATGGTCGCCTTGGCGGCGATCGACGGCTTGACCGGGTTGGGCGAGACGGAGCCCGAGACGGTCGAGGAGGCCGCGGCGACCGTGAGGCGCACGGTCGCCGAGGACTTCTTGAAGACCTGGTCGGCCTGGTAGCTCGCCTTGAGGGTGTGCGTCCCGACGGCGAGCGTCGGGTCGAGCGCGACCGTGGCCACGCCGTCGACGAGGGTCCCGCGACCGACCTCGGTGTCACCCGAGGTCAGGACGACGTCGCCGGTCGGCGTGCCACCCTCGCCCGTGACGGTGACCGTGGCCTCGCCCGGTGCCCCGAACGAGACGCGGGCTGCCGGCACGGCGACCTTGGTGACCGACGAGACCGTGGGCTCGTTCGGCGCCGCGAGGTCGATCGTGAACGAGACCGACCCGACCACCGAGACGTTGCCGCCCGTGTCGGTCGCGCGGTACTGCAGGTTCCGCACGCCGTTGGTCGTGAAGTTGACGCTGTACGCGCCGCTGGCCGCGGCCACGTTCGTCCAGGACTGGCCGTTGTTGGTCGAGTACTGGACGCTCGCGAGAGCGCCGTCGTCCTTGACGTCGAGGTTCATGCGCACGGCCTTGTTGTAGACGCCGCCGACGCCCGTGGGCGCTGCCGGGTCGAGCGTGTGCTTGATCGTCGGCGCCTTGACGTCGCCGACGCCCACGCCCTGGAAGTCGAACGAGTCGACGGCCAGCTCGTTGGCCGAGGTCACGAAGAGCGTGCCCGAACCCTGCGGGGCGTTCGTGAACGGCACCGTGACCTCCTTCCAGCCTGCGCCGGCGGGGATCTGGGCCGTGGCGAACGGCGCGGCGTCGGCCGCACCCCAGCGGAGCTGGAGCTGCCCGCCACCGTTGGCGACGACCTTGACGCCCGTGATCCCGGCGAAGTTCACCGGGCTGTAGGACAGGTGGTCACCGTTGCCGAGGCCACGGATCGCCTGACCGGCACCTGCGGTCTCGTCCTCGTAGGCCACGACGCCCTTGCTCTTGGCGTGCTCGGCCTGCTGGACGAACGGGTTCAGCTGGACGGTCGCCTCGCCGGGGGCGGCGGGCAGGCCGTTGTGGCCGTTGTCGGTGTAGGAGACGACGACGGCGCCGTAGATGTGCGCGCCCTCACCGTGCTGCGGCGAGTCCGGCGACGTCTTCCAGGCACCCGTGCAGCCCGTGCCCGAGACCTCGGGGTGGGCGTGCTCGTCGTGGCCCAGACCGTAGGTCCACGCCACGCGGTTGCAGGCCGTCGCGGTGCCGTCCTCGGCGTCGTTCGTCGAGACCTTGAACGGGACGGCCTGGCCCCAGCTGAAGAACGAGCCGTCACCGGGGTAGTCGACCGTGACCTCGGGGGCCTGGTTGCCGACCGAGATGACCTTGGAGGTCAGCGTGAACTTGCCCTTGGCGTCGGTGACGCGCAGGCGGGCGTTGTACTGACCGAGGGTCGTGTACGTGTGGCTCGCGGTGACTCCCGTGGCGTCGAACGTCCCGTTGCCGTCGAAGTCCCACTGGTACGTGAGGGCATCGCCGTCGGGGTCGCTCGAGCTGCTCGCGTCGAAGGCCGCGGTGAGCGGGGCCTCGGACGACGAGTTGGGGGTCGCGGTGAAGCGGGCCTGCGGGGCCTTGTTGCCCTCGGCGTAGGACACCTTGTAGAGGCCGGCGTCCGGGTTGGCGCGGAAGAACCCGTCGCCGTAGTCGAGCACGTAGAGCGAGCCGTCGGGGCCGAACTCCATGTCGATCATGTTGTCGTTGAGCGGCTGGGCGTTCTTGGCCAGCTGGGCGTTGGGCGTGAAGTCCTCGATGTGCGTGACCTCGTAGGTCTCCCAGTCGACCGTGAAGGCCGCGAGGTAGTCCTGCGAGAACTCACCGAAGAACGCCTTGTTGTCCCAGTACTCCGGGAGCTTGGACGTCGAGGGGTTCTCGGCGTCGTAGTGGTAGACGGGGGCGCCCATGGGCGCCTGGCCGCTGCCGGTGCCGAAGTTCACGAGCTCGTCCCACGGCTGGTCGCCGGGGCGGTCGCCGTAGTAGAGGGTCGCCTCGCGTGCCGGGGGCAGGTCGACGAGGCCCGTGTTCCAGCGCGAGTTGTTCTTGAGCGCGGCCGGGTCGAAGAAGGCCCCGGGCGTGCTCGTCGCGAAGTTCCACTCGTTGTAGGGCGCGTTGGGCCCGTGCACGAAGGGCCAGCCCGCGTTGTGCGGGTCGTCGAGGCTCACGGTGTTCCACTCGACGTAGCCCATGGGGCCACGTGCCGGGTCGGCGTTGGCCGCGTCGGGGCCGTAGTCGCCCCACGAGAGGCTGTTCGTCTCGGGGTCCACGTCGATGCGGAACGGGTTGCGGACACCCATCACGAAGATCTCGGGGCGGGTCTTCTCGGTACCGACCGGGAAGAGGTTGCCCTCGGGGATCGTGTAGGAGCCGTCCTCCTGGACGTTGATGCGCAGGATCTTGCCGCGCAGGTCGTTGGTGTTGCCCGCGCCGCGGCGCGAGTCCAGTCCGGGGTTCATGCCGGGCGCGTCGTTGTTGGGCGTGAAGCCGTTGGCACCGGGCGCGCTCGCGGGGGTGTTGTCACCGCTCGACAGGTAGAGGTTGCCGTCGGCGTCCCAGTCCATGTCTGCGCCGACGTGGCAGCACTGACCGCGCTGGACCTCGATGTCGATGATCTTCTGCTCGGACGCCAGGTCGAGGCCCGTGCCCGTCCACTTGAACCGGGAGAGCCGGTTGACGCCCTTCCACTGGTCCCAGTAGCTCTCGTCGGCACCGGCCGGGAGCGTGTTGGGGGCCGATCCCGTCGGGGTCCCGCTCAGGGGCGCGTAGGAGAGGTAGACCCAGCCGTTCTCCGCGAAGTCGGGGTCGATCCCGATGCCCTGGAGACCGTCCTCCGAGTTCGCGTAGACGGGGATCTTGTTGGTGATGGCGGTGACACCGGTCTCGGGGTCCGTGAGCCGGACGTCGCCGTTGCGTGCGGTGTGCAGGATCTTGCCGTCGGGCAGGATCGCGAGGTCGATCGGTTCGCCGACGTCCTTGGTCAGCAGGATCTTCTCGTAGTTGGACCAGTCGAGCGCGGCCTCCGCGCCGGGCTCGCTGCCGTGGTCGACGCCGTCGTGGGCCGTCGCGGGGCCCGTCGCGGCCGCGAGGCCCGACAGGGCCAGGACGCCCGCGAGAGACGCGGCGACCACCCTTGATCTCGCGGTCCTTCGTGCAGGAATAGACTTCACAGTGATGCAGCTCCTCATGGGGGTTCATCGCCGGACCGGGCCACCGCTCGCTGCTGAGACAGCGGGATCACGGGTGGTCCGGTCTTTTGTGTCACGTGGAGGTGGCTCCCCGGGCACTCCCGCCCTCGCCACCGTCGTCGTCCTCCCCTCGCCGTCGAGTGGTGGTGTTCTCCGTCATCGCTGTCGGGTGGCACCGGCTGAACGCCGGGTCGCCCCGACGGATGAACGCTCACACAGCGTGAGCGGCCCGGAAGTTCCTGGAATGCGGTGTATCTACCTGCTACCGAGATGGTCTTCCTCGACCACCTGGTAGGAATCTAGGCCGACTTCTATCGCCTGTCAATCAAAAGTTGAAACCTACCGCTCAGTAGTAGGGCACAGTTCCGAACGGTCCGCACGCCGAACGGCGTCGCCCGGGGACGAGCAGGACGCGCGAGGCCCGGCCCGCGCGTCAGGTCGACCTCTCCACGCCGGGACCGAACCCTCGGAGCCCGCCCGCCGCCAGAGCCCGTTGCAGGTCCTCAGGCCTCGCCCGTGACGAGCCCCGACCGGTACGCGAGGACCACGAGCTGGGCCCGGTCACGGGCCCCGAGCTTCGACATCGCTCGGTTCACGTGCGTCTTGGCCGTGAGCGGCGTGACGTGCAGCCGCGCCGAGATGTCGTCGTTGCTCAGCCCCTGGGCGACCAGGAGCACGACCTCGCGCTCACGGTCGGTGAGCGACCGGAAGGCCTCGCCGTCGACGCGGGGCCGCGGTTCGGTCGTGACCGCCCGTGCGATCAGGCTCCGGGTGGCCTGCGGGGACAGGAGCGAGTCCCCCGCAGCGACGGTGCGCACCGCGTCCACGAGGACCTGTGGGCGCACACCCTTGCCCAGGAACCCGGCCGCGCCGGCGCGCAGCGCTCCGATCACGTGCTCGTCGTCCTCGAACGTCGTCAGGACGAGCACGTGGACCTCCGCGAGATCGGGGTCGCCGACGATCTGCGCGGTCGCGGAGATCCCGTCCGTCCCCGGCATCCGGAGGTCCATCACGACGACGTCGGGCCGCAGGTCTCGTGCCAGCTCGACCGCCCGGGCCCCGTCGGCCGCCTCCCCCACGACCTCGATCCCGTCACTGACCCCGAGCAGCGCGGCGAAGCCCGCCCGGATGAGCTCCTGGTCGTCGACGACGAGCACACGGACGGTCACGGGGCCTCCTGGCTGGTGGACTGCGCGGGGTCGGTGGCACCGGACCGAGCCGGATCGTCGGCGGGCACGAGAGGCACGGCGGGCACAGGGAGCAGGACCCGCACGACCCAGGACCCGTCGCGCGAGCCGGTCTCGACCGAGCCGCCGACCGCGGCCACACGTTCCCGCAGCCCCACGAGCCCCAGGCCGCTCCCGTGCAGGGCGGCCCCGCCCTGCCCCGGGCGTCCCGGAACGGGGTTGACGACCTCGACGACGACCGAGCCCTCACTGTGCACCACGCTCAGGTCGGCCCGCCCGGTGCCGTGCCGGTGCGCGTTGGTCAGCGCCTCCTGGACCACCCGGTAGACCGTGAGGTCCAGCACCGGGGGCAGTCTGCGCGGGGCGCCCGTGGTCCGTTCGACGACCTCGAGGCCGGTGGACCGCACCTCGTCGAGGAGGCGCGGAAGGTCGGCGACCCCCGGCGCGGGGGTGGCGTCGCCCGGTTCGTCGTCGTCCCGCAGGAGGTGCAGCAGCGAGGACATCTCGGACAGGACCCTCTCCCCCGCGTCGCGCACGTGGCCGATCGCCTCCCGGGCCATGTCGGGGCGCTTGTCGAAGAGCGCCTCGGCCGCACCCGCCTGCACGCTGATGACCGCCACGTGGTGCGCGACGACGTCGTGCAGCTCGCGCGCGATGCGCAGCCGCTCCTGGGTGACGCGGCGGGCCGCCTCTGCCTCACGGCTCTCCTCGGCGCGCGCGGCACGGTCGCGTGCCGAGGAGACGACGGCGCGCTGAGCGCCGATCGCCGCGCCCAGCGCTGCGGCCAGGACGATCAGGACCACGACGAGCACGACGTAGGAACCCGTGGGGTCCAGGCCGCCCACGAGGACGAGCACCGCCGGGTACGCGACGACGGTGGCCAGCGTCGCGAGCACCGCCTCACGGCGCCCGGCGTAGGCCGCGACCGAGTAGATCGCGACGAGCCCGGGGCCGAACGCGAGCGACGAGTCGGCGTCGATCGCGGCGGACCCGACCATCGCGACCAGGGCGACGCCCACCGCGAGCAGCGGGTTCGTCCGACGCCACACGAGTCCCCCGCACGCGACGACGAGCGCGACGACCGAGACCACGGTGCTCGGGTACCGCTCGGGCGCGACGACCTGAGGCGTGGCGAGCACGACGAGGACGACCACGGCCCCGACCGCGTCGCGCACCGGCGGGGGAAGTCCTCTCCAGCGCGCCGTCGCCCGGGCGACCCGCGCACGGCTCGTGCCGGTCGGTCGCGAAGGGGCAGGGTCCACCGTTCGACGATACCCGGGGCTCGGCGCCCGCGGGCGCGTCCACGCAGGTCAGACGCCTACCACGCACGCAGTACGGGCCGGTCGGAAGATCACCACCGGGACCGACGTCCCGCACCAGGGCGCGCGAGAGGCTCGAGACATGAGGACACGAGAAGCCACCGCCGGGCCGACCGGCGGCGTGTCGTGAGGTTCCTCCGTTCTTCGACAGATCTCAGTGATTGGCTGCAGTCATGATGTTGCTCAACGTGCTCGGTGCGGTCCTGCTCGTCGCCGGCTTCTACGCCGCCTGGCGCCTGGCGCCGCGGCCGACCGACGCGCCCCCGGCCCGGTGGTTCCCCGACCCCGCCGCCAGGTCACCACGGCGCCGGTTGTGGGACGGACAGGCCTGGACGGCCCGCGTCACCGACGGCGACGAGGCGGCCGACCGCGGCCACCACTTCCGCGGACGCTTCTGGGGGCGATGGCCCTGGTCTGCTGGGCCTTCTACGGGTTCGTGGACCGCCAGCTCGCTCTCCGGGACCTGATCGGGCTCCGCCAGGTCGTGGCCGTCGCGGTCGCCACGGCCGGCGCCACCTTCCTCGTGGGCATGAACCTCAACAACCTCACCGGCTCGATCGGCGGCATCTCGCTCTCCGCGAACCTCGTCGGGCTCACCGAGGAGACTGCCAAGCTGCTCGTGCCCATCGCCCTGTTCCTGCTCGGCACCTACCGCAACCCGCGCGTGGGCGTGGCGATCGGCCTGGCCTCCGGGTTCGGGTTCGCGATCGCCGAGACCACGCTCTACGCATACCAGATGGCTGCGGCGTCCGGGCCGGCCTTCTGCGGCGGCGAGACCCCGGCCGTCACCACCACGTCGGTCATCGCAGCCCAGGTCGCACGCATCTTCGGCGTCTCGCCCTTCCACTGGCTCTTCACGGGCATCGCGGTCGCGATCGCGTGGCGGGCCTGGCACCTGTACGGCCGCAAGGGGACACCTGCCGCGCTCGGCGGGATCCTGCTCGTCATGGTGGTCCACTCGCTCAACGACACGTCGGCCACGCTCGGGTGCGGCGAGCCCACGGCCCAGCTGCTCCTGGCGAACCTCCGGTACATCCTCGTGATCGTCATGTACCTCGTGTTCAAGGCGTGGGCCCGCAAGCACACTCCCCCGCAGATGATCGGGGCCGTCAGCACCGGTTGGACCCCGAAGCACCTGGGCGAGCAGTCGGTACCGGCCGCCGATGCCCCCGCCGACGACTCCCCCGCCCGCGAGCCCGCCGACGGCTGACTCCTCGCACGCCGCACCCGCACGGCGTCGGGTAGTGTCCCGGGGTGCACTCGACCCTCGGACCCCAGGACGACGTCGTCGCGCACCTCGGGCACATCCCTTGCCGCATCCTCGTCGCCGGGGTCTCGGGCTCGGGCAAGACGACCCTTGCACGACGGCTCGCCGCACGGCTCGACCTGCCGCACACCGAGATCGACGCGCTCTTCCACGGACCCGACTGGACTCCCCGGGCGACGTTCGTCGAGGACGTGCGGGCCGCCGTCGGGCAGGAGGCGTTCGTCATGGAGTGGCAGTACCGCGCCGTGCGCCCGCTCCTGCTGGACGAGGCCGAGCTCGTCGTGTGGCTCGACCTCCCCACCCTGACCACCATGCGTCAGGTCGTGACGAGGACCGTGCGCCGGGCCCGGCACAAGGAGGTGCTGTGGAACGGGAACGTCGAGCCGTCGCTCTGGACGATCTTCACGGACCGCGACCACATCGTCCGGTGGGCGTGGTCGACGCGACGCTCGTTGCGTGACCTCCCGGTGGTCGCGGCCCGGCAGGACCCGCCCGTCGCGCTCGTGCGGCTGCGGAGCAGACGGCAGGTCGAGACCTGGGTCAGACGGCTTCCCTGGCGACCCATTCGCTGAGCGCCTCGACGATCCGGACGTCACCGTCGAGCCAGTCGACGCTCTCCCACTCGCCCGCAGGGAGCCAGCGCAGCGCGTCGTGCTCGACCAGGGGCTCGGGCTCACCGGCGACGACGCGCGCGAGCCACAGGCGCATGACGTGACGGTCCGTGATGTTCCAGCCCCCGTCGTCGGGCCCGAGGAGCTCGGCTCCGAGCTCGACCTGCACACCGAGCTCCTCGCGGAGCTCACGGTGCAGCCCTTCGACGGGGGTTTCCCCCGGATCCACCTTGCCGCCGGGGAACTCCCAGCGCCCGGCCAGCTCGATCGGCCGGGAACGGCGCGCGGCGAGCAGGAGGCGGGGCGTGGCGAGGTCGTCGACGACGGCCGCGGCGACCACGAGTCGGCGGAGAGTCATACGCGGAGTGTTTCACGCCGGACATGACGGGACAGGACCCGGGACGTGTCCGGCTGGTCACACGCGGCGACCCGGCCGAGGCTCACGATCCCGCCGACAGATGTCGGCGGGCGACGGTGCCGGTGCGGGACCGGCTCAGCGGATCCCGGCAGCCTTGGCCCACTCGACCGCTTCTGCGCGGGTCGAGACGCCGAGCTTGCGGTAGAGGCTGCGCACCTGCGACTTGACGGTGTTGCGCGTCACGAACAGCTTGGTGGCGATCTGCTCCAGGGTGATGTCCTCGGAGAGGTTCGACAGCACCACGTGCTCACGACGGGTGAGCGGGGCTGAGAGCTGGGTTGCCGGCGACTCGGTCCGGGCCAGTTCGATGATGCTCATGCTTCCTCCATGTGCTGACCGGTCTCTCCATCGCGTCATGGATCGATCCGGCGCCTTGCTGCTACTGGGAGAGATGGCCCAGTCGTCGATTCATGACGCGGTTTTTCACCCTCAATCTGGATTGCTCTGCCGAGCGGCGCGTGAGCATCGCAGGTACGGTGCATTTCCGCTGGTCAGAGCGATTTCTACCCGCGACGAGCGGTAGCAGGTGGTATCTCCCATGTGTCCCAGATCACCCTTGTCGCGTTGCGACGAGAATTGTGACCCGCCTCACAGTTTGGGCCGAGCGTGCGTGACTCACAACCCGAACGCACCCGGGACGCCCGGAGGGCCGGCCCGCGACGTCGTCGCGAAACCGGCCCTCCGAGGCGCGTCCGTCGCCGGACGCAGATCATCGCTGCTGTCCGTCAGCCGCCCACGAGCGCGCTGTACTCCTCGGCCGTGAGCACGGGGCCCGTCTCGGTCACGTCGACCTTGATGAGCCAGCCACCCGCGAAGGGCTCGGCGTTGACGAGCGACGGGTCGTCGATCGCGGCCTGGTTGACCTCGGCCACCGTCCCCGTGACGGGGGAGTAGAGCTCGGAGACCGACTTGGTCGACTCGACCTCGCCGATCACCGCGCCGGCCGTGACGGCCGCCCCGACCTCGGGGAGCTCGAGGTAGACGATGTCACCGAGCGCCTCGGCGGCCGTGCTCGTGATGCCGATGACGGCCGGGTTCGAGGCGTCGAGCCACTCGTGCTCGGCGGTGTACTGCAGGTTGCCGGGGAAGTCGGCCATGGGGGCTCCTGGTGTGCTGGTGCGGGTGCTGGACGGGGGCGGGCCGTGTGGCCCGCAGAACGGGGGCGGTGCGCTGCGCGGGGCAGGTCCTGACGCCAGGACCGGGCGTCAGGACCGGTCCGACGACGGTCAGGACGCCTGAGGACGACGGTAGAACGGCATGGGCACGATCACCACCGGCTCCTCGCGACCACGGACGTCGACCGCGAGCTCGGTGCCCTCGGCGCTGAACTCGGGGGTCACGTACGCCATCGCGATCGGGTACCCGAGCGTGGGCGAGGGCGCTCCCGAGGTCACGAACCCGATCTGCACGTCGGGGTCCTTGCCCGGGATCACGACGGCGTAGCCCGCGCGGGCGGGACGCTTGCCGAGTCCGCGGAGGCCCACGAGCACGCGCGCGGGCTGTGCGCCCTTGCGCGACGCGAGCGCAGCGCGCCCGACGAACTCGAGCGGGTTGCCCTCGGCATCGACCTTGTCGAGCTTCACGACGCGCCCGAGGCCCGCCTCGTACGGCGTGGTGGTGGTGTCGAGCTCGTGCCCGTAGAGGGGCATGCCCGCCTCGAGGCGCAGCGAGTCGCGGGCCGAGAGACCTGCCGGGGCGAGCCCCAGGGGCTCCCCCGCCGTCAGCACGGCCTGCCACAGCTCCCGCGCGTGCTCGGCCGGGACGAACAGCTCGAACCCGTCCTCGCCCGTGTAGCCGGTGCGGGCCAGCAACGTGTCGAGACCTGCGACCCGCACCGAGACCGACGCGTAGTACTTCAGGTCCTTGACGGTCTGTACGTCGTCAGCGGCGACGAGCGAGGTGACGATCTCCTCGGCGCGGGGCCCCTGGACCGCGACGAGCGCGGTCTCTTCAGCCTGGTCGGTGACGGTCGCGTCGAAGCCCGCGCACCGGCGGACCAGCTCCTGCGTCACCAACGGCGCGTTCCCCGCGTTGGCCACGACGAGGAACGTCTCCTCGGCCAGGCGGTAGACGACCAGGTCGTCCAGGACCGAGCCGTCCTCGGCGCAGATCATGGTGTACCGCGCACGACCCACGGCCACGGCCGTGAGGTTGCCGACGAGCGCCCGGTCCAGGGCTGCGGCGGCCTGGGGCCCGCTGACCTCGATCTCCCCCATGTGGGAGAGGTCGAACAGGCCGGCCGCCTCGCGCACGGCACGGTGCTCGGCCAGGTCGCTCGTGTACCGCAGCGGCATCTGCCAGCCGCCGAAGCTCGTGAGCGAGGCTCCCAGGGCGACGTGCTCGTCGTGGAGCGGGCTGAGGCGGTCAGCGGCCGTGGTGTGCTGCTCGGACTCCGTCATGGTGTTCCTCTCGGGGGAGCCGGGGCGACGTGACCTCTGCGTCACGCTCGCTCCCCCAGGGGGGGGGGGCCGGGGGCCGGCCGGGTCCGGCACGACCGGGGGGGCGCGCCGGACCGGTCGACCTCAGGAGTACGACTCGATCGGGGGGCAGGAGCAGACGAGGTTGCGGTCCCCCCGGGCGCCGTCGATGCGGCGCACGGGCGGCCAGTACTTGCCGGCTCGCAGCGCCGCGAGCGGGTAGGCCGCGACCTCGCGCGAGTACGGCTTGTCCCACGCGTCCGAGATCACGGCAGCGGCCGTGTGGGGCGCCCCGCGCAGCGGGGACTCCTCGATGGCCCAGGTACCTGCGGCGACCTGGTCGATCTCGGCCTTGATCGCGACCATCGCGTCGACGAATCGGTCGAGCTCGGCGAGGTCCTCGCTCTCGGTCGGCTCGACCATGAGCGTGCCCGCGACCGGGAACGACAGCGTCGGGGCGTGGAAGCCGTAGTCCATGAGGCGCTTGGCGACGTCCTCGGCGGTCACTCCGGTCTGCGCGGTGATGCCGCGCAGGTCGAGGATGCACTCGTGCGCGACCAGGCCCGTCTCGCCGGTGTACAGCACGGGGAAGTGCTCGGTCAGGCGGCTGGCCAGGTAGTTCGCGGCCAGCACGGCCGTCTTGGTCGCGGCCTCGAGACCGTCGGGCCCCATGAGGGCGACGTACGCGTAGGAGATCGGCAGGATGCCTGCCGAGCCGAACGGCGCGGCCGAGACCGGCGAGGCGCCCTCGCCCGTGAGCGGGTCCCCCGGCAGGAAGGGCACCAGGTGCTCGGCCACGGCGACGGGCCCGACGCCGGGGCCGCCACCGCCGTGCGGGATGCAGAAGGTCTTGTGCAGGTTCAGGTGCGAGACGTCGCCGCCGAACTCGCCCGGGCGGGCCAGGCCGACGAGCGCGTTGAGGTTCGCCCCATCGATGTACACCTGTCCGCCAACAGCATGTACAAGGTCGCAGACCTCGCGCACGTGCTCCTCGTAGACCCCGTGCGTCGAGGGGTAGGTGATCATGATCGCGGCGACCTGGGGGCCGTGCTGCTCGAGCTTGGCGCGCAGGTCGTCGAGCTGGACCTCCCCCTTCTCGGACGTCGCGACGACCACGACACGCATGCCCGCGAGAGCCGCCGACGCCGCGTTGGTGCCGTGCGCCGACGCGGGGATGAGGCACACGTCGCGCCCCTCCTCGCCGCACGAGCGGTGGTAGTCGCGGATCGCGAGCAGGCCCGCGAACTCACCCTGCGACCCCGCGTTGGGCTGGACCGAGACGCCCGCGTACCCCGTGATCTCGGCGAGCTGCGACTGGAGCCCCTCGATCAGCTCGGCGTACCCGAGGGCTTGCTCGGCCGGGACGAACGGGTGCACGTCCGCGAACTCGGGCCACGAGATGGCCTCCATCTCCGCGGTCGCGTTGAGCTTCATGGTGCACGAGCCCAGCGGGATCATGGTGCGGTCGAGCGCCAGGTCCTTGTCCGAGAGCGAGCGCAGGTAGCGCAGCATCGCGGTCTCGGAGCGGTGCCGGTGGAACACCGGGTGCGTCAGGTAGTCCGTCGTGCGCAGCAGGTCTGCCGGCAGCACGCTGCCGCCGCCCTCGAACTCGAGGTCCTGGCCCGTGGCGAACACCTCGACCAGCGCGAGGACGTCGTCGGGCGTCGTGGTCTCGTCGCACGCAATCTGTACATGATGCGTGTCCGGGTTGTACACGTTGATGCCGGCGTCTGCGGCGGCAGCGACGAGTGCCGCCGCGCGGCCCGGGACCACGGCCGAGACCGTGTCGAAGAAGACGTCGTGCCCGACCTCGACGCCCGCGGCGCGCAGGCCGTTGGCGAGCGCCACGGCACGCGAGTGGACGCGCTCCGCGATCTCCCGGAGCCCCGCGGGCCCGTGGTACACCGCGTACATCGACGCGACGATCGCGAGCAGCGCCTGTGCGGTGCAGATGTTGCTCGTCGCCTTCTCGCGGCGGATGTGCTGCTCACGGGTCTGGAGAGCGAGCCGGTAGGCCTGGTCCCCGTCCGCGTCGACCGACACGCCGACCAGACGCCCGGGGAGCGACCGCTCGAGGCCCTTGCGGACCGCCATGAACGCCGCGTGCGGGCCGCCGTAGAAGAGCGGGACACCGAAGCGCTGGGCCGACCCCACCGCGACGTCCGCGCCGAGCTCTCCGGGCGAGACGAGCAGCGTCAGGGCGAGCAGGTCGGCGGCGATCGTCACCAGGCCACCCCGGTCCTTGGTCTCCGCGACGAGAGGACGCAGGTCCCGGACCACGCCCGAGGCGCCGCTCTGCTGGAGCACCACGCCGATGAGCTTCTCGTCCGCGGCACCGGCCGCCGCGAGGCCCGCTGCCAGGCCCTGCGACAGGTCCACGACGACCACGGGCAGGCCGACCGACTCGGCCCGGGCGCGCGTCACCGCGACCGTCTGGGGGAACAGCTCCGAGTCGAGCGCCACCACGCCCGCCCCGCCCTTGGCCGCGCGCCACATGAGCGCCACGGCCTCGGCGACAGCGGTGGCCTCGTCGAGCAGCGACGCGTTCGCGACCTCGAGCCCCGTGAGGTCCAGGACCACGGTCTGGAAGTTGAGGAGCGCCTCGAGGCGCCCCTGCGAGATCTCCGGCTGGTACGGCGTGTAGGCCGTGTACCAGGCGGGGGACTCGAGCACGTTGCGGCGGATGACCGGGGGAGTGATGGTCCCGTAGTAGCCGAGCCCGATCATCTGCCTCTTGACGACGTTCTTCGCCGCGATGGCCCGCAGGTCCGCGAGGACCTCGGTCTCGGTGCGCGCGGCCGGCAGGTCGAGCGGGCGGTCGGTGCGGATGGAGTCCGGGACCGCTGCGTCGACCAGGGCGTCGAGGGAGTCGTAGCCGAGCTCGGCGAGCATCGCCGCGACCTCGCCCGTGGGAACGTCGCTCGCGTCAGCAGCGACCGGACGGGGGCCGATGTGGCGGAACGGGAAGTGCGCGCGGTCGAACGCGTCGCTGGACTGCTGGGTCACGGAGGTCTCCGGGGGTCGGCGAGGAAGACGGCGGCAGGCTCGGGAGCCCACCAGTTCCTCCCCGCTCTGTCATCGGACGCGCAGCGTCGACCTGAGAGTTTTGCCGGTCCGCCATGGTCCTCGCGGACCCGGGGCGCGCCGGCTTGCACCGTCGGTAGGGGACTCGCCCCCCGAGGGGGACGGGGTCACCGCTTTCCAGAGTTGCCTCGCCACCGCGGTACGTCGGCCTGAGAGTTTCTCGGGGAGGAGTTGCTCCTTCGGCGCCGACCTCACCCTGAGGTGGCCGGGCTCTCCCGCAGTGGTTCGAGCAGCAGTATGTGGTTGTGGTCGTGCGGGTCCTAGCCTAGCGGTCGGCGCGGGCCCGCGGCGAGGACGGCCGGTCGGTGGTCTCCTGCACGACGACGGAGCGCACCGTCGCGAGGCGGGTCACCGCACGCTCGAGCGCGCGGGCACGTCGACGGGTCGCCCGGAAGGTCACGTGGATCGTCCCGGCGTCGCCGTCACCGTCGACGGGTTCGGTCGCCAACGACTCGAAGCTCACGCCACGCGTCGAGAAGACGCCCGCGAGGCCCGTGAGGGTGCCGACGCCATGCAGTCCGTGGACCTGGGCGGCCCACGAGGACTCGGGCGCGGGCGCACCGTCCCGGGCGCCCTGCCCGTCGACGGCCACGATCCGCTCACGGGAGCGGGCCTGGCCGGCCTGGCCGACCTGGTCGCCCTCCATCCCGGCCTCCTCGACCCCGACCTCCTCGGAGGGGAGGTCGTCGCCGGAGCCGGCCCGGGCCCCGTCCTCGATCCCCGCCGACCGCAACGACGCCCCCACGGCTGCCGCCGCTCCTCGCAGGCGGCGCGCCTCGTCGTCGGGCAAGGGGTCCAGGAGGACGCGCGTCCACCCCTCGGGGCCCAGGACGAGCGGTACGCCCAGCACTCCCTGCAGCGGTCGGCCCGCGAGCGACACCTCTCCGTCGAGAGCGACCTGGCCGGCGACGACGGTCTCGCGGCCGTCGAGCACGACCTCGACCAGGTCGGCTGTCGCGGCGGCGGTCGCCGTCGCGGTCTTGGCGCCGCTCTGGTGCGTCATCCACGGGCGCGCGACGAGGCGCAGGTCCGCGGGCCACGTGTCGATCAGCCGGTAGGCCGCCCCGACGTCGACGGCCGCGACCTCGACGAGCTCGGCCTGGGCCTGGGCGATCTCGCGCGGGAAGGCGTCGAGCGTGCGGCCTCGGCGCAGGCGCCGCAGCGTGCGCTCGCGCTCGGCGGGGTCGTGGCCGCTGATGCGGACCGTCGACCACAGCGGGACGGCGTCCTCACCGTGCTGCCCTGCGACGAACCCGCCCACGCGGTGCCGCCGCACGCCCAGCTCGGCGGCGATCTCGCGCCGGAAGCGCAGCGTGTCGAGCCACGCGCCCATCCCGACCACGCGGTGCGCGCCGAGCGTCCGCGCCATGACCGCGACGCCCACCTCGACGGGGTTCGACACCACGATCACGACCTCGTGCCCCGAGCCGTGCCGTGCGATCGCGTCGGCGTAGCCGGCGAAGACCTCGCGGTTGCCGAGCGCGAGCCGGGTCCTGTCGAGCGAGGCTCCCGCCCGAGCGGGGGACGTGGCTCCCGCCGCGACGACGATCACGTCCGCCACGACGTCGTCGGGGGAGTGGGCCACGTCGATCAGGGGTGCGTGCTCGTCGTAGGCGTCCACGAGGTCCGCCCGCAGGCCGTGGACCGCGCGCCCCGACGCCCCGCCGGGGCGTCCGACGAGCTGGAGGCGGGAGGTCGGGGGCAGGATGCGCCGCTCGACGAGCTGCGTGCACACCTGCCGTCCGACGTCCCCGGTCGCACCGAGCACTGCAACGTCCATCCGAGCAGGCTACGCCGGGGGTGTCCTGGCCGCGGTCCGGCTGCGGGAGCGGTGTCCGGAGGGGTGAGCGCGTCCCTCACGCCCGACGGCGCAGCTTCCGTCCGCCCGCTGCCACCAGCACTCCGGTGGTCGTCAGGGCGAGCCCGACCGTGAGGAGAGCGCCCGCGTCGGGCCCCGTCGCCGCGAGGTGCTGGGGGGCCGGGCGCGCGGTGGAGGTGCCGCCGTCGGGCACGGTGCCCCCGCCGGGCGCGCCGCCGGGGCCGACGGGCGGGTCGACGGGCGGGTCGACGGGCGGGTCGACGGGCGGGTCGACGGGCGGGTCGGCCGTGGCGACCGCGAAGTCCTGGTCGAGCCGGGACTCGCCCGCGTCGGTGAGCGTCACGACGCGCTCGACCGGCCCGGTGCCCGTGTAGCCGTCGGGCACGGTCAGCGTGATCGCGTAGTCGCCCGCGGGCAGGCCGTCGACGAAGTAGCTCCCCGCGTCGTCGGCCGTCGACGAGGTGTCCCCGTCGGGGCCGCTCACCAGGACCACGGCGCCCGGGACGGGCGCCCCCTGGTCGTCGGTGACCGTGCCGCCGATCGCGCCGGGGCGCGCGAGCGCGAAGTCGATCCCGGTCACGTCGTCGGCCCCGACGGTGACGGCGCGGGTCCCGGCCCCCTCGACCGTGAACCCCGTCGGGGGAGCCACGGCGACGGTGTACGGGCCCGCGGGGAGCTGCTCGAACCGGTAGCCGCCGTCGGCGCCCGTGACGGCGCTGCCCGTCACCCCGCCCGGCCCCGTGAAGGTCACGACGACCCCCGGGACCCCCGCGGCGCCCGCGGTCACGGTCCCGGAGAGCGACGGGAGGGTCGGGACCACGAAGTCCTGGTCCGTGATCGGCACCTCGGAGGCCTCGGGGACCTCGATCTGGATCGGCGGGGGAGCGACCGGGAAGCCCTCGGGCAGGGTGAGCGTGATCGTGTGCGGCCCTGCAGGCACCTGGTCGACCAGGTAGAGCCCCTGGGAGTCGGTGGTCGCCGTGAACGAGGGACCGCCCGGGCTGTCGATCGTGACGGTCGCACCGGGCACCGGCCGGCCCCCGTCGGTGCGGACCGCGCCGCTCACGGGGACCGGGACGATCTCTCGGACGAGGAAGTCCACACCCGTCGCGTCCTCGTCGGCGAGGTCCGCGGGGAGCCGGGACGGTCCCTCGACGATCAGCCCCGGCCCGTCCGGGTCGGGCGGCGGGGTCACCTCGACCGTCCAGCCGTCGGCCGCGGTGTACCCGGCGAAGCCGTAGGTCCCGTCCTCGGCCGAGGTCGTCGTCGCGAGCCGGACGCCCTCGGGCGAGAGGAGAGAGAGCGTGGCACCGGCCAGCGGCCCCCCGCCCTGCAGGGTGATGGTGCCGCTGACGTCGCGGGCCAGCGAGGCGAACCAGGTCTGGTAGACCGGGAAGCCCGAGCGCTGCTGGAAGAGGAACGTGAGGCTCGTGACGGGCACCGTGGGTTCGAACCAGGCGGACGCGCCGGACGTGTCGGTGGCCGTCGCGTTCCCGACGAGCACCCCTGTGGCGGGGTCCCACGTGGGCACGTCGGTGCCCGTGCACGCAGGGCCCGGCGTCACGGCGCAGTAGTTGAAGCTGCCGCGATAGCCCAGCTCGGCGCCCGTGAGGAGCCGGCCCGCGAGACCGCGCGCGCTCACCGTGACCTGGTCGGCGTCGATGTCTCCCAGCACGAACGTCCATCCTCCGGCCGGGGTCGGGCGCTCGAACGTGTAGGTCGTGGTCGACGGCGCGCTCGGCGAGTCGGCGCGCGGGCGGAGGTTCAGGTACGGCTGCCCCTGGCTCGACCCGTACGTCGCCCCGACGGGCGTCGTCGCGCCGAGCCACGAGCTCGCACCCGACTGGACGCCCACCTGGCCCGACCGTGAGTCGGACGTGACGGTCGCGGCGGGGAAGCCACCCGCGGGGAGCCGCACCGTGGTCGTGAAGCTCCCCCCGCTGCCCGCGAGCGGGTCCCAGGCGGCCCAGCCTGCCGTGGTCACGGCCCCCACCGGGGCAGCGACGAGCAGGGCGAGGGGGAGTCCGAGCAGCACGGCGAGGGCCGCGACGAGCGCAGCGGTCGTGCTTCGCGAGGGGCGCACACTGCAACGGTAGGAGGAGAGGCGCCGACGCGCGCTGCGACCGTTTCCCACACGATCTCCACGACACTCCCCACTGACCCGCGCACGGTCGTGGGGCGCGCCTCCTCTGCCCCACCGGTCGTCCGGGAAGGATGAGGTGCTCACCTCGTCGTGCGCGTGCGACGGGGATCGTCGCGAGCGCCCCGAGGGGGAATCACCCGGTATGGACAGCAGTACGCAGGCCCAGCAGTCGACCAGCACCTACGTCCCGCGGCACCTCGCCGAGCCCGACGCCGTCCCGGCCGGGGCGGACACCCCCGTCGACCCGCGGTCGAGCAGGTGGGACCGGTCGGTCAGCACCCTCACGCGCCTGCTCGACGAGCTCACGGTCCTCGACGACGGCGAGCTCGCCGTGGCCGCGCGCTGAGACGCGGGCCGGGACTCACCCCAGCTCGATCGCCGAGGCCGCCGCGACCATCTCGTCGATGACCGCGTTCACGACGGGACGCGGCTCGTGCCGGGTCGCCCGGTGGCGCGCGACGAGCCGTCGCGAACCCAGGCCCGGCAGCGGGACGACCGTGACGCCGTCGGGCATCTCTCCCTGGACCGCGAGCGCCGGGAGCATCGCGACGCCCTGCCCGGCTGCGACGAGCGCGAGCGCGACGTCGAAGTCGTAGTACGAGTGGCGTGTGCGCAGGGTCGTGCCGAGCGTGCGCGAGAGGCGGCGCAGGGCGCGCGCCGCGGCCGTGGTGGGCTCGGGGCCCAGCCAGACGGCGTCGCTCACGTCGTCGAGGCGGGCGGGCGTGGGGAACGTCGCGGGCACGACGACGCGCCACGGCTCGTCGAGCAGCGGGACCTCACGCATGCCGCGGGGGGCGGGGGAGTCGGCATCCTCGTCGCGCTCGAGGAGCACGACGTCCAGGTCGCCCGTGCGCAGCAGCCGGAGCGCGTCGGCGGGCTCGAGCTCCTGGACGTCGAGCTCGACGCCCGGGTAGCGCGTCTCGAGGGATGCGAAGGTCGGGCCGACGACCGCGCGGATGGCCGTCTGGAACGAGCCGACTGACACCGTGCCCGTCATCTCCTCGCTCATCGCGACGATGGCCTTGCGGGCCTCGACCATCTCGGCCTCGATGCGTTCCGCCGCGTCGGCCAGGATGCGGCCCGCGGGCGTGAGGGTCACGCCCCGGGGTCCGCGGTCGAGGACCTGGATGCCCTCCTCGGCCTCCAGACGCGCTATTTGCTGAGACACGGCAGAGGGCGTCACGTGCAGCATGTCGGCCGCAGCCAGGACACCTCCGGCTCGGTGCACGGCAAGCAGGAAACCAAGTCTTCGTGGGTCCGTGGCCATGTAGAGATGCTAAACGGCCACGTCAGAGTTCTTCAATTGTGCTGAATGATTTTCGGGGCCACACTTGTGACGTGGCGCCGGCCGGTCCTCCTCAAAAGGGGCTGGCGCCCACGATCCCCCTGGTCGCTGCAGCGTCGCAGCTCCCACCAGGTCCCCCCTCCCCGATCCCTTCGTGACCCCTGCCCGGAGACCGCCATGTCCGCTTCCCCCTCCCTCGTCGACATGGTCGTGACCCCGCTCGGATGGGTCGGTGCGATCGCCGCGGTCACCGCGTACGCGATGGTCACGCGTGGCCGCTGGTCGGGCGACTCGTTGCGGTTCCAGCTCACGAACTTCGTCGGCGCCGGGCTCATGTGCCTGGTCGCCGCGGTCAACGGCGTGTGGCCGTCGGCGGTCGCGAACGTGGTGTGGATCGTGATCGGCGGTCAGGCCATCGTGGTGCTCGTCAAGGCCCGACGGCGTCGCGCGACCCAGGCCGTCGTCGTGCCCCTCGAGGTGCCCGCCGCTCAGGTGCGCTCGGTGGACCTGGCGGCCTGACGCCCGTCACGCCCGCCGGTACCCCGCCGCGCGCCACGCCACGATCCGGTCGACGGCCTCGGCCACGACCTGGGGCGCGGCCGCGAACGACAACCGGACCCACTCGCCCCCGCGCACGCCGTCGAAGTCCGTGCCGGGCGTGAGCGCGACCCCCGTGTCGGTGAGCAGCCGCTCGCACCACGTGACCGAGTCGAGCCCCGACGCCGCGACGTTCGCGTAGACGTAGAACGCGCCGTCCGCCGGGGCGACCGGGTCCCAGCCCAGGTCGTCGAGCCGGTCCAGCACGAGCGCGCGCGAGTCCGCGTACCGGGCGACGTTCTCCGCCGCGGCGGCGTACCCCTCGGGCGAGAACGCCGCGACGCCCGCGTGCTGGGCGAGCGCGGGCGGGCTGAGCGCGATGTTGCCCGCGAGCGCGTCGACCGCGCCCACGAGGTCCTCGGGCAGCAGCAGCCACCCGAGCCGCCAGCCCGTCATGGCCCAGTACTTCGAGAAGGAGTTGACGACGACCGCACCGTCGTCGAGGTACTGCGCCGCGGTCGCGGTCTCCCCGGCCGGCGAGGCCGGGTCCGCGTAGACGATCCCGTGGTAGATCTCGTCGCTGACGAGACGGACGTCGTGGTCGGTGCACCACGCCGAGAGCGCCGCCAGCTCGGCCGGCGGGATCATGGTCCCCGTCGGGTTCGCCGGGCTCGCGATCACGAGCCCGTCGAGGCCGCCCTCGTAGTAGGCCTCCATGAGCTGGGAGACCGTGGGCTGGTAGCGGGTCTCGGGGCCGCAGTCGAGCTCGACGACCTCGCACCCGAGGGCCGCGAGGATGTTCCGGTAGGCGGGGTACCCCGGCCGGGCGAGCGCGACGCGGTCCCCGGCGTCGAACGCCGCGAGGAACGCGAGCATGAAACCGCCCGACGACCCGGTCGTCACCGCGACGCGCGCCGGGTCGACGACCACGCCGTACGTCCGCTCGTAGTGGTCGGCGATGGCCTGGCGCAGCGCGGGCACGCCCATGGCCTCGGTGTAGCCCAGGTCCCCCGACTCGAGGAGGTCGATCGCGCGGCGTCGCACCACGTCCGAGGCCCCCGTCGCGGGCTCCCCGGCGCACAGGTTGAGGACGGACTCGCCCGCGTCGCGGCGCGCGTTGGCCGCGGCGAGCACCTCCATGACGGCGAACGGTGGGACGTGCGACCTGCGCGAGACCTTCATGAGGCCATCATGCCCGGGATGACGCGCCTGACGACGCCCGCCGCGGTGTGCAGGTCCCGTGACGAGACACGCCCCGGGAGGAACCTCGGCCCGGAGTTCCGTAACCTGGCACGGGTGCCCGTCCGTCGCGCGGCGGGTGACGCGGCCGCACGAGACGAGCGAGAGGCGATCAGTGCCTGATCAGACGATGCAAGGTGGAGTCCGTATCGACGACTCCGGTCCTCGGTGGACCATGTGGGGAGAGGTCGACGCCGCGGTCCAGGACCGCTCCGAGGGCGACCTCGCCCGCTCCGTCCAGCGCGCGGAGGGTCCCGTCACGATCGACCTGACCGAGGTCACCTTCATGGACTCGGGGGGTCTGCGCCTGCTGTACCTCTCGGTGCTAGGAGGTGGCGAACAACCCGTCCTGGTCGGGGTACCGGATCGCATCCGGGACCTGCTGGAGATCAGCGGCGTCATCTCGCAGTTCACTCTCGTCGACTGACCGTCCCGACGTCACGGGCCACCACCCCCGGCCGCGGCGTCGCACCCGCACACCACGCACGTACACAGCCCGGCAACCACGGAGGAACGCCCATGGACACCACGATCCCCTCGTCCCGTCCGCCCGAGACCTTCCGCGTGGTCCGCGTCTGGCAGCTCGACTCGCTCGACGAGCTCTCGATCCTGCGCACGTCGCTGCACCAGGAGCTGACAGGGCGTCCGCTGGCCCCCGACGGCGCGATGGCCGAGGTCTCGGAGAAGATCGTCCTGGTCGCGAGCGAGCTGGCCACGAACGCGCTGCGGCACGGACGCCCACCGACGACCGTCCAGCTCCTCACGGACGGTGAGGAGTACATCGTCGACGTGATCGACCAGGACACGAGCCGGGCCCCCGTGGTGGCCGCCCCGCGGCTCCCGGGCGACGGCGGGTTCGGGCTCGTCCTGGCGCAGCGGCTCGCGCTCGACGTGGGATGGTTCGTCGCCGAGGGCAAGCACGTCTGGGCACGCCTCGGCGCGGCACGGGACGCCGCGTCGCCGGCCGTGCCCGCAGGGGCGGCGCCCTGACCCGCGGAGCACCTGTGCCCTGGGGGGGCACGGCCGGCGCGCGAGGCACCGCCGGCGCAGCCTGCTCGAGAGGCGCGCGAGGTGTGCGTCAGCCGCGCGCGTCCCCGGCCCGACGGCGGAGCACCAGCAGGGTCGCGTCGTCCTCGGACTCGGGGTCCCGGGTCGAGCGCAGCACCGCGTCGACGTCGCCCACGTGCTCGGCGAACGTCCCCGCGAGCCGCCGCAGCCCGGCCTTGAGGGACTCGTCGCGACGTTCGAAGAGCCCGTCGCTGTAGAGCACGAGCGCACCTCCGGGTCCGATCGTGGTGGTCCCGGCGACGACGCCCTGGCTCGGCAGCCCGAGCGGCGGGCTGCCCAGCAGCCGCCCCCAGACGACGCCCTCGCCCGGGACCAGGAAGAAGGGCGGCGGGTGCCCGGCCGTGACGTACTCGACCGTGCCGGTCTCGAGGTCCACGACCGCGACCACGAGCGTCGCGATCTGCCCGGGCATGGTCCACTGCACCGTCTCGGCGAGCTGCTCGACGGCCCCTTGCGCGGTCCCTGCGCGCACGAGCGCTGCGCGCAGCGTGTTGCGGATCTGCCCCATCGAGGCGGCGGCCTGGAGCCCGTGGCCCGTGACGTCGCCGACGACGAGCGCGAGCGCCCCCGAGGGCAGCAGCAACGCGTCGTACCAGTCCCCGCCGACGAACCCGCCGCCGGCCGGCTCGTAGCGCGCGGTCACGTCCCAGCCCGGCACGTCGGGCAGCGTCGCGGGGAGCAGGCTGCGCTGGAGCGCCTCCGCGGCCCGCACGTCTCGTCGTCCACGGAGGTAGAGCGCCTCGACCAGGTGGCTGCGCAGGGCGCCCGCGCTCTCGACCGCGTCCTCGGCCCACGGTTCGCTGTGACCGCTGACGACCTCGCGCCACCGGTCGAACGACCTGCGGGGGCTGAGCCGGACCGTGTCGCCCTCGCTCAGCGCGATGGCCTTGTTGTGGGGGTCGCCGCCCCAGTCGACGCTGCGCAGCACCTCGTCCCGGAGCCAGACCACGGCCTGCCCGTCGCTCAGGAGCACGCCCAGGACGCCCGCGACGTCGGGCAGCAGGTCGGCGATCTCGGGGGCCGCGACGCGCAGCGAGTCGACCGCCACCACCTCGTCGGCGGTCTCGGCGAGCCGACCCGTGAGCCACCCGACGAGCAGCGCGACGCCCTCCTCGTCGGGAACCCGTCCGCGCGACGCCGAACGCCCCTCGGCGAGCACGACGACGCCGTCGGCGTCCACGAGGTCGAGGAGACGCCCGTCGGCCGTCACGGCCTCGACGAGCGAGGTGTCCTCGTCGCGGCTGTCGGCGACGAGCCCGGCGAGCAGCCTCGACGAGGCCCGCGACGCGACGAGCCGGTCCTCCTCGCTCTGCGCCACGAGCAGCACCGAGAGCGCCGACCCCAGGAACTCCGCCGCGGCACGCACGGCGTAGGACGGATGGTGCGGGCCGGAGTAGTGGTGGCACGCGATGAGGCCCCACAGCCTCCCGTCGCGCAGCAGCGAGATCGACATCGAGGCGCCCACGCCCATGTTCCGCAGGTACTCGAGATGGATGGGCGAGACGCTGCGCAGGGTCGAGTACGTGAGGTCGAGCGGCTCGCCCGTCGTCGGGAGGTCCGTGGGGACGACGTCGCTCGGGACGTAGTCCACGTCGTCGATCAGCCGGATCCAGTTCTTCTCGTACAGCGCCCGGGCCTGGCGGGGGATGTCCGTCGCGGGGTAGTGCAGCCCGTAGAACGAGTTGAGGTCCTCGCGCTTGGCCTCGGCGACGACCTCGCCGTTGTGGTCGGCGTCGAACCGGTAGATCATCACGCGGTCGAAGCCCGTCAGGTGGCGCACGTGCTCGGCCGCCGTCGTGAACAGCGCGTCGAGCGTCGACGCCCGGTCGAGGTCCGCGAGCGCCGTGCGCACGGCCTGGTACGTGTTGGGGAAGCTCAGTGGCCGCACGACGGCCTGCTCGAGCTCGATCACGACGACGGGCTCGGCGCCGTCCGGGAGCGGCGGACGGTGCAGGATCGCGTCGGTCTCGACCGACCGCCCGTGCCCCGTGCGGATCTCGACCGGGTTGTGGGGGGCCAGGTCCTGGTGCCGCGCGGCATGGTCGAGCAGCCTGGTGCCGTCCTGGGGGCCGAGGACCTCGCCCAGCCCGGCACCGATCACGTCCAGCGGCGCGAGCCCGACGACGTCGCGCACGTTCGTGGAGCACTGCACCACCCGGCCGTCGCTCTCGCGGACCACCAGCAGGACCCCGCGCGGTTGGATCCGGCCCGGGATGTGGATGGGTTCCCGGGCGCAGTTCTCGAGGTCGATCGCCTCGGCCGGTCCGAGCAGTTCTTCGTCAGTGCTCTGTGTCATTGCAGCTCCACCTCCCGCAGATGCGGGCCGTTCACGGCAGCACGCTGCCGGGCCTGTCCCGGCGGCTTCATCACCGGGCACGAGCACACCGCCTGTCCGAGCGCGGCGGCCCAGCGTACAACCTCGATCGCACGGGGCGCCCCCGTGCCGGTCTCGTCGGGTGCCAGTCTCCGTGGTCGAGCCTCTTCTCCGCGAGCGGGAGGACCAGGAAGGATGGGACCAGCACGCTCGCGAGACGGCCGCAGGGAGGCACCCATGAGCGAGGACGACCCGGTGCGCCGGGCCGCGCAGTACCGCGTCGACCGCGAGGCGGCGCGCGAGGCGGCGGAGGTCACCCAGGAGGACGGTGCCGAGGACGAGGCGACGGAGCCCCCGCGGACCGCGGGACCCCGGCTGCCGCTCGAGAACCGCGGCCAGTGGGTCGACGAGCTCGTGCGCCAGGCCATGGCCCGCGGCGAGTTCGACGACCTGCCGCTCGCGGGCAAGCCCATCCCCGGGCTGGGCTCGCACCACGACCCCGACTGGTGGCTCAAGAACCTCGTCGAGCGCGAGCAGATCACGGGCGTCCTGCCGCCGGCCCAGCTCCGGGCCGACGACGCCCGCCTGCGCGACCAGCTCGACCGCCAGTTCTCCGAGGACTCGGTGCGCGAGGTCGTCGAGGAGTTCAACGCCCGCGTCGTCGACGCACGACGCCAGCTCCTGGGCGGGCCTCCGGTGGTCACTCCGCTGCGCGACGTCGAGGAGGAGGTGGAGCTGTGGCGCGAGCGTCGCGCGCCCGGGGGCACCGCCGGCCCGACGGCGTCACGCACCGCTGCGGACCGCTCGCCCCGCGCGAGCCGCACCCAGGGCGCGACGTGGACCCGACGGTGGTGGCGCCGTCGGGCACGGCGGGACGACGACGAGACCTGACTCACCCCTCCCACCGCGCGCCCCCGCACCCCGGCTCCTACCCTCGGGACATGCCCGAACCCACTGCCCGGCCCGCCGAGACCCCGAGGTGGCAGCCGGACGTGCTCGACGGGTTCGAGCAGCTGACCCTGCCCCTCACGCCCGACGACGAGGGCGAGGTGGTCGCGACGCTCGTGCGACGCCGTCGGGCGGGCGGCGGCTCCGCGGCCGACGCCCGGGAGTCCCGCGACCCGCTGGTCGCCGACCGCGGGATCGACGTCCTGTACGTGCACGGGTGGTCCGACTACTTCTTCCAGACCGAGCTCGCGGACTTCTGGGAGGCGCGCGGCGCGCGCTTCTTCGCGCTCGACCTGCGCAAGTACGGGCGCAGCCTCCGCCCGGGGCAGACCCCCGGCTTCGTGACCGACCTCGCGACGTACGACGAGGACATCGAAGCCGCGCTCACCACCATGGGCCACGGCATCCTGACCGCGGACCGCCCCAAGCACGAACGCAGCCTGGTCCTCATGGCGCACTCGACGGGAGGCCTGACCATGAGCCTGTGGACCGCGCGCCACCAGGACCGCGTCGCCGCGCTCGTGCTCAACAGCCCGTGGCTCGAGTTCCAGGCCCGGGGGATCGGGCGCAAGGTCCTCGCGCCCGCGCTCGAGCTCCAGGCGCGCCTCGACCCGCGAGCGCCGCTGCCCCAGGTCGACCTCGGCTTCTACACGCGCTCGGTGTCCCGCACGCTCGACGGCGAGTGGGACTACGACCTCGCGTGGCGCCCCGTGCGCGGGTTCCCGACCCACCCGGCCTGGCTGACCGCGATCCTGCGCGGGCAGGGGACGGTCGAGCGCGGCCTCGGGATCACGGTCCCCGTGCTCGTGCTGCTCTCGGCGCGCAGCACCCTGCTGCCCACGTGGTCGCCCGAGATGATGCGCAGCGACACCGCGCTCGACGTCGTCGGGATCGCGCGCCGCTCGACCGACCTGGGCAGCCAGGTCACGCTCGTGCGGATCGACGGGGCGCTGCACGACGTCGTCCTCTCGGCCCCGCCGGTGCGGGCCGTGGCGTACGACGACATCGCGACGTGGGTGCGGGGCTACGTGCCCGAGCGTCCCCCCGCGCCCGAGGAGGACCCGACGCCGGACGGCCGGACGGGCGGGTGGGTCGGACGCACCGCCGGGACGGTGCGCGACGCCGTGCGCGGGTGGTTCGGCAGGTCGGGCGCGCGCGCTCAGGCCTGACGCCTGGCCAGCTCATGACGCACGTGCTCGACGATCCCGTCGGCCGCGGCCTCGACCTGCGCCAGGCAGTCCTCGAAGTCCTGCATGCCGCCGTACCAGGGGTCGTCGATGTCGAGCAGGTGCTCGTCGCGCTCGACCCGCTCGGGTGCGACGACGGGCGCCGTCGGGTCGAACGACCGGTACATGCGCACGTTCCCGTCGCCGTGCAGGCGCCGCAGCGCGCGGGCGTGCTGCGACGTCATGGGGAGCACGAGGTCGCGCGAGACCACGTCGCTCGGGCGGACCTGCCGGGCGTGGTGGCCCTCGCCCGTGTCGTACCCGTGCTCGGCCAGGACGCGCCGGGCGCGACGGTCCACGGGGTTGCCGTGCTCCTCCGAGCTGATGCCCGTCGAGTCCACCACGACCCTCCCGCCGAGGCCCGCAGCCTCGAAGCGGTCGCGCAGCACGATCTCGGCCATGGGGGAGCGACAGATGTTGCCCGTGCAGACCGTCATCACGCGGTAGGGCCGCTGCGAGGGGTCGGGGGTCGCGGTGCGGGGGGCGTCGTCGGGGGTCGGTGTCGTCACGCCTCCAGTGTGCCGGAGCAGCCGTTCCCGCAGGCCGCGGCCGGGCGGACACGGACCGCCCCCAGGCGGTTCCCCTCCGCCCGGCCTACCGTGGACGCATGACCATCAGGACCGACTCGGGGCTCGTCGCCGTGACCGGGGCGAGCGGGCGGCTGGGCTCCAAGCTGGCGCTGCGGCTGGCTGCCGAGGGCGCGCGGCAGCGCCTCGTCGTGCGCGACACGACGCGCGCACCCCGCCTGCTCGACGGCGAGCCGCTGCCCGAGTCCGAGGTCGCCGTCGCGGCCGGCTACACCGACACCCCGAACATGGTCCGTGCCTTCCAGGGCGCGAGCTCGGTCTTCCTGGTCTCGGCCCGCGAGGCCCCGAACCGGGTCGAGGAGCACCGGGCCGCCGTCGACGCGGCCGTGGCCGCCGGGGTCGAGCGCATCGTCTACGTGTCGTTCCTCGGCGCGGCGCCGGAGGCCACGTTCACGTTCGCGCGCGACCACTGGCACACCGAGGAGTACATCAAGGGCACGGGCCTCAAGCACACGTTCCTGCGCGACAACCTGTACCACCAGGGTCTGGTCCACATGGTCGGGGACGACGGCGTGATCCGCGGCCCCGGGGGCGACGGGCGCCTGTCCTCGGTCTCGCACGACGACATCGCCGACGTCGCGACCGCGATCCTCCTCGACGAGCGCCCCGCGCAGCACGACGGCAAGGCCTACGACCTCACGGGTCCCGAGGCGCTGACGCTCACCGAGGTCGCCGCGCTGCTGTCCCGGGTCACGGGCCGGAGCATCACGTACCACCCGGAGACCGTCGAGGAGGCGTACGCGTCCCGGGCCGTCTACGCCGCGCCGCCGTTCGCGGTCGACGGCTGGGTCTCGTCCTACACCGCGATCGCCGCGGGCGACCTGGCCGTGGTGAGCGACGTCGTCGAGCGCTTCGCCGGGCGGCCCGCCCAGTCCCTCGCGTCGTGGCTCGACGACTACCCCGAGGAGTGGGACCACCTCCTCCCGGCCTGACCCCACCCCCCAGGGGCACGGCATCGCCCCCTACTCGAAGGAGCGTCCATGAGCGCGCAGTCGGACGAGTCGGGCACGGCACCCGCCGCACCGGGAGGGCGGCCGGCCACGGCGGGGAAGAGCGACCACCGCTGGGCGGGGCTGTTCGTCCTGGCGACCGCGCTGTCGATGATCGTGCTCGACGGGACCATCGTGGGCGTCGCGCTCCCGACGATCATCGAGGACCTGCACCTCGACCTCAACGACGCGCAGTGGGTCAACGCGTCCTACTCGGTCGTGTTCGCGGCGCTCCTGCTGACCGCGGGCCGCCTGGGCGACCGGCTCGGGCGACGCAACCTGCTCCTCGTGGGCGTCGTGGTCTTCCTCGGCGGCAGCATCCTGGCCTCCCAGGCCGACGACGCCGGGACCCTGATCGTCGCGCGCCTCGTCCAGGGGGTCGGCGGCGCGTTCGTCCTCCCTGCGACGCTCTCGACCGTCAACGCGACGTTCCGCGGCAAGGACCGGGCGGTCGCGTTCGGCATCTGGGGCGCGGTGATCTCGGGCATGGCCGCGGTCGGGCCGCTCCTCGGTGGTTGGCTCACGACGTCGTTCACGTGGCCGTGGATCTTCCTCGTCAACATCCCGATCGGGGTCGCGGTCGTCATCGGGGCGCTCCTCGTGGTCCCCGAGACCCGCGCGCACATCACGGTGCCGGGGCTCGACGTGGTCGGCCTCCTCACGAGCGCGCTCGGGTTCGGCGCGGTCGTGTTCGCACTCATCGAGGGACAGTCCCTCGGCTGGTGGGCGCCCAAGGCCGACCTCAAGGTCTTCGGGGCGGTCTGGGGGACCGACGCCCCCGTCTCGCCCGTGCCCGTGATCGGGGCGATCGGCGTGCTCTTCCTCGTCCTGTTCGCGCTCTGGGAGCGCCACCGCGCCCGGATCGCGCGCTCGGCCCTGCTCGACCTCACGCTCTTCCGGGTCGCGACGTTCCGCTGGGGAAACCTCACCGCGATGCTCGTCGCGATCGGCGAGTTCGGCCTGATCTTCGTGCTGCCGCTCTACCTCGTGAACATCCTGGGGCTGACCAGCCTGGGCGCGGGCGTGGTGCTCGCGACCATGGCTGCGGGTGCGTTCTTCTCGGGCGCCATGGCCCGTCACCTCGCGGCCGCGATCGGGTCGCCGCGCACGATCGTCCTGGGCCTCGTGCTCGAGGTCGTCGGGGTGCTCGCGGTCGCGCTCGTCGTGACGCCGACCGTGTCGTCGTGGCTCATCGCGGCCCTGCTCGTGATCTACGGCCTCGGCCTGGGGCTCGCGTCCGCGCAGCTCACGGGCACGACGCTCGTCGACGTCCCCGAGGAGGAGTCCGGCCAGGCGTCCGCGACGCAGTCCACGGCACGCCAGCTCGGCTCGGCGCTGGGCACCGCGTTCATCGGTGCCGCGCTCGCGATCGGCCTCTCGACCGCGGTCCCGCCCGCGCTCGAGAAGGTCGACGGCGTCCCGCCCGCGGTCGCGACGCAGGTCGCGGACGCGACCCAGCAGTCCGCGGGCGGGACCATCCCGGAGCTGCGCGCCGAGGGCACCACGAGCCAGTTCGGCGAGAAGACGCCCGAGGTCGTCGACGCGCTGTCCGACGGCTTCAGCGACGGCACCCGCATCTCGCTGTACGTCGCGGGGGGCTTCCTGCTCCTGGGTCTGCTGTGCTCGTTGCGGGTCGTCGCGGCCTCCCGGCGCGAGGGCGTCGACCAGGGTGGGCCGCCGCGGGGCACGTCCGCGGCGCCGGCTCCCGAGCCCGACGCCACGGCCCGCTGAGCCCTGGGAGAAATACCCTTGGCAGCCGTCGTGGGCCAGGCGTAGCGTCGTCGGCACATGGGAAAGGAGGTGGTCCACGAAGTGAAGAATCTTCGGACACATGAGGTGGTTGCACGCTAGTCGTGCCATCGAGCGACGGACCTTGCGAGGAACCCGCGGCCGACCGGTGACCGTCAGGTCACCCACGACCAGCGAGAACCGAGCAACCACCGGAGCCCGCGGGTGTCGCGCCCTCGTCCAGCGCGACGGGTGGAGAGATCCACCAGCCCGCGGGCTTCTTCATGCCCAAGAAGCCCGACGACGGAGCGCACCCCGAGCACGCTCGGTCACGTCCGGCGAGGGTTCCGCCGCCCCGGGCTCAGAACGGCTTGCGCGCCACCACGAGGAAGCGGGGAGCCTCGTCGACGAACTCGTTGCCCGCCGCGAAGTGCATGTGCAGCGCCCTCAGCGGCGCCTCGAACCTCGCGACCGCCTCGGGGGACAGGCTCGCGATCTCCGGGACCTGCCACGCGATGACCTTGAGGTACCAGAGCAGCGAGCTCAGGTCGTGGAAGTGCCGCGTCCCCACGTGCTCGCGCGCCACGTCGATCACGAACCCGGCCTCGGCCAGCTCGGCCGTCACGCCCTCGATCGTCACGTCGTCCGGGTCCCACGGCAGGTCCGCACCGAGCGCGGTGTTGACCCGGATCCCGTCGCGGCTGTCGACCTGCTGCGTGATGAACACGCCCCCAGGTTCGAGGACGCGCAGCACCTCCGTGGCCTCGAACTCCTCGTGCCGGTCCAGGACGACCGCGAACCGGCCGTCGAGGAACGGGAGCATGAGGCCCTCGCCCTTGCTGCTCCCCACCTGCCGGACGTCCACGCCCAGGGGTTCGAGGCGCCGTCGGGCCACGGGGACGTTCGGGGGCCAGCCCTCCGTGGCGGCCGACCCCTCGGGCAGGGGCGCGAGCGACGAGAACGCCTCCCCGCCTCCCGTGCCCAGGTCCAGGACCGGTCCCCGGCCGCTCCCGACGAGCTCGCGCGCGAGCACCAGGTAGTCCCAGGGCAACGGGTCCTCGACGCAGCGGTCGTCGATCGGTGTCAGGTCGAACCCCTCGACCGGCGTCGCCCGCGCCCACTCGACGTGCGCCTCGAACGACGCTGCGGGGTCGGGGACGGGAAGGGATCCGGCTGCTGACATGCGTCGATTGTCACCCGCTGGCGCGGGCACAGTCGAAACGGCACGCCCGGTAGGGAATCCTCCCTCTCGGATAGCATCGGCGCGGCTGCGGGACCGCAGCACGACCCCGCCCCGCACGAGCCCTCGGAGAGCCCCGCCGATGCCCCACCTCTCGCCGTCGAGCCACCGCGCGACCCGCAAGGTCCGCGACGTCGCCGAACGGCACCGTGCCACCCTCGGCGAGCTGCGCCACGTCGAGTCGTGCACCCTGTCGGCACGCGCGATCGGGATCGTGGCCGGGGTCTTCGCCCTCGTCGTCGCCGTCATGGCGTTCAACGGGAGCGTCCTGCAGGTCGCGATCTTCGCGGTGGGCATGGGGCTCGTCCTGGCCGTGATCCTGCGGTTCGTCGCGAGCGAGAAGCTCCTCGTGCTGGAACGAGGGCTCGTGGTCGGCTCGTTCGGTCCGTTCCTGAGCCCGTACGCCGTGCCCTATGCGGACGTCGTGGCGCCGAGCGTGGCCGCGATCGTCGGGACCCAGCGACCCGTCTCGTTGCTCAAGGCCGACCAGGGGGCGTCCGCGACCAACCGCACGGCGCTGTGGTCGCTGCGCTCGGTCACGTTCGTCGGGCCCACGGCCGAGGTCTCGCGCGCCTTCACGCGGACCGGGACCTGGCAACCGCAGCCCGACCGGCAGGACCTGTGGGTGTTCTCGGTGCGCGACGCCCACCGTCAGGAGGTCCTGGTGCACGAGCTCGCCGCCGCGCTGCGCCTGTCGGGCCAGCCGGGAGCCGACCTCGTCCTGCCGCACGCGCTGCCCGCCCGGCGGTTGCGCGTGAGCGTCGCGGACGCCGACCACCTGCACCTGCCCGAGCGCCTGCGCTCCACGAGCCTGCAGGTCCGGGCCGGGGCGCACTGAGCTCCCTCGCACGGCGCGTCGGACTGCCGGGCGGGCCGGGCGCCCGACGCGCCCGGCCGCTCAGCCGCTCGGCCGCTCAGCCGCTCAGCCCAGGGCCGAGGCGACCTCTGCCAGCAGGAGTGAGACGGCGCCGTCGGGCCCGCTCGCCGCGTCGCGCAGCGCCGCGACCTGCAGGACCATCCACGGGCTGAACGCCCACGGCGTGGCGTCGACCGCGCGCCCCAGCGTGCCGGGCTCGGCCCATGCGAGCTCGGCGACCTCGTCCGGGTTGGCCGTGAGGTCGCCCGCGGCGCGCGCGACGTACACGGGGCAGATCTCGTTCTCGACGACGCCCGACGCGTCCACGGCCCGGTAGCGGAAGCCGGGCACGGCGACCTCGAGCCCCGTGATCTCGAGGCCCAGCTCGTGCGCGGCGTGGCGCACGATCGACTGCTCGGTCGTCTCGGTCCAGCGCGGGTGGCCGCAGAACGAGTTGGTCCACACCCCGGGCCACGTGCGCTTGGACAGCGCGCGACGAGTCACCAGGAGGCGGCCGGCGCCGTCGACCACGTAGCAGGAGAACGCGAGGTGCAGCGGCGTCTCGGTGGTGTGGACGGCGCTGCGCGCGAAGGTCCCGGTGCGGGTCCCCTCGTCGTCGACGGTCACGACATGGTCGGCGGCGACGGGCACGTGCACGTCGGTCATGGTTCCTCCAGGGGTCCTGCGGTGCGATCGGGGGGTGTGCACCGGAGCATCCGGCCCACTGTCACACACCGGGGGAGAGGAAGGAAGTCCGTCCGTGGGACGAGCGGCCGGGCGTCTCGGCTGCCCGGCGGGCACGGCGAGCGCGACGACGGAGCGCGGCGCTAGCGTCCGTCCCACCAGGCGAGCACGAGGGTCGCGTCGAGGGTCAGCCACCTCGAGGCCTCACCTGCCGGCGCGTCGACCTCGAACCACACCGTGCCCGGGTGCCGCGGCGACTGGAGCCATGTCCCGTCCGGCTGCCGAGCTGCCCGGATCATCCCGATCGCCTCGGCCATGCGAGGGTCCGGGGGCGTGCCGTCGAGCAGCGACGCCTCGCGGAGGTGGACGGCCGCGTTGAGCACGCTGTAGAACGCGCGGTACGGGTAGGTGAAGTACCGCACCCAGGACGCGACGGGCTCTCCCGTCGACTCGCGGCGGAACAGGTCCCGACGCAGGAGGTACTCCTCGGCCGAGCGCCGCGCCTCGCGCGACTCGTCGGTACCGCCCGTCGCAGCCTGGTGCGCCAGGAGTCCCTTGACGACGTTGAGTGTCGAGTGGAACGAGGACCGGACCGAGCCCCTCGACCCACTCGCAGTTCCAGCCGCCGTCGGCCATGCGCACCGCGAGCATCGCGTCGAGGAGGGGCGCGACGTCGGCACCGAGCCACGCGCCGTTCGCCAGGGTCCACGCGTTGATGCAGCAGTCGACCTCCCCGCCCCAGTAGGGCAGGTCGTCGTACTCCCAGCGGCTGTTCTGCGCCAGGAGCTCGGCGGTCCGGCGCTCGCGCAGGACCGCCGGGTCGAGCCCCCACTCCCGCAGCGCGTTCAACGACCAGGTCGTCGCCGTCCAGGGCTGACCGGCGCCGGACCGGGCTTCGGGGCCGTCCATGTCGAAGCCGGCGGGGAAGAACGCACCACCCGCCCACTGCCCGTCCGGGTCCTGCAGCGAGAGCAGACGAGCACCGAAGCCCTCGGTCGCGACGCGGGACCGTGTCTGCTGCCAGACCTCGTCGGGGGCTCGGACGAGGTCGCGCTCGACCCGCCACCGCAGTGCGGGGTCCGCGTCGAGGAGCCAGTCGACCAGAGCGTCGTCGGTCATCCTCCGAGACTACGACGCGGGCCGGAGCGGGCCGCCGCCGGGCCGCCGCCGAGACGACGGCGACGGCGACGGGTCAGACGAACCCGAACACGGGCGGGAAGACCACGACGACGACCGCTGCCCAGACCGCGTAGACCGGCAGGAACTGCGTCTGCCACCGGCCGAGGGCCGCGAACGGGCGACGCCCCCGCAGGAACCCGGTCAGCAGGAGGGCCGAGCCCACGAGGTGCACGAGCAGCAGCACGTTGAGGCCCAGGGCCACGACCTTGTTGGGGCTGAACCCGAACTCGGCGATGCGGGTCAGCATCGCGGTGAGCGCGACGGCGTCGACCGCGAGCGCCGCGACGACCAGGACGAGCAGCAGCCCGTCGAACAGGTGCGGCGGGCTGAGCGGGTCGCGTGCCGAGACCGAGTAGAGGAGCAGGCAGAGCACGAGGACGAGGATCGCGTCCATGAGGATGAGGAGGCCGCGGTCCGTGTCGAGCAGCGATCCGGCGGTCGCGAGCACCACGAAGAGCACGAGCAGCATGACGACGGTCAGCGGGGTGAAGACGCGCGTGAGGACCGGGGCGATGTTCTCGACGACGTCCTGCTTGGCCTCGACGAGCCACGCGGCGACGACGAGCGCGCCCGGGACGGCGAACGGCAGGACCCAGCCCTCGAAGAACGGCTCGGGATCGATACCCACGAGGTTCAGCGTCCCGAACGTCAGGCCGAGCAGCACACCGCCGCCCAGCGCGAGGAGCGTGAAGTAGATCGCGAGCTCGCCCGTGAAGCGGGCGAAGTCCATGCGTCCGCTGTCCGAGCGCCAGCGCCCGCCGACGTACGCGACCCCGACGAGGGCCCACAGGACGACCGGGGCGTGCAGGGCCGCGAGCAGCAGGGTCGAGCCCTCGGGCGCGAAGGGGTAGACGTTGAGGACGACCGCGAGCACCGCGAACGGGATCGCGAGCATGGCGCCCACGCCCCACGTGAGGCGGCGCTTCCACGCGAAGTACCCGGCGAGGAAGGGGAAGACGAGCAGGCTGACGTTGCGCAGCAGGACCGTCTCGTCGCTGATGGTCTCCGCGGCGACCTTGACCGCGATCCCCGCGCCGACGGCGAGCGCGAGCACGACCGCGAGCTCGCGCCAGCGCGGTGAGCTGCCGCCCACCGCGGCCGCGTCGGGGACCAGGACGAGCTGCTTCCACAGGCGGTCGGAGTGCTCGCGGGCGAACTCGCGCGAGACCTCGTCGAGGTTGCCCATGCGCTTGACCGCGACGAGGAACGCCTCGTCGTCGTCGAGGCCGGTCGCGGTCAGGTCGGCGACCTGCTCGCGCAGGTGGTCCTCCATCTCGTCGACGTCGGCCGTCGAGATCGCCTGGCGGCGCTGGACGTAGCCGCGCCACTGGTCGATCTGCGCCTCGAGCTCGGGGTGCGTGCTCATCAGGCCCACCCTTCGGCGACGGTCCGCGGGGCCTGTGTGTCGCGTGCGTCGCTCCACACCTTCTGGAGCGCGTCGGCGACGACGCTCCACTGCGCCTGCCGCTCGGCGAGGGCCTCGCGCCCGGCGGGGGTGATCGCGTAGTGCTTCCTCCTGCGCCCGACGTCGGACACTCCCCACGACGCCTCGACGTGCCCGAGGCGCTCGAGCCGGTGGAGCAGGGGGTAGAGCATCCCGTCGGTCCACTGCATGCGGCCGTCCGAGATCTCGTTGACGCGCTTGACGATCGCGTAGCCGTACGACTCGCCGTCGGCGAGGATGCCGAGGACGAGCGGTGTGGCCGAGGCCGCGACCAGGTCCTTGTCGATGTGCATGACACTCCTATGCCTAGTGCTGCTAGGTGTTCTAACCTAGCAGGTCTAGGTATGGTCGCCGAGCGGAGCCTCGCTTTGGCAGACTCCCCGGATGAGACCAGGCCGAACCCGTACCGAGCGGCAGGACCTCGAGGTGAGCGCCTGGCACGTCGTCCACGGCATCGCGACCCTCGAGACGACCGCACTCCGGATGCGCCACGCGACCCTCGTCACCCTTCTCCTCGCACTCGGCGTCGTCGTGACCGGGGCGAGCTTCGCCGTGCTGGCCGGCCTGGGGATCGACCTCGACGACGTCCTGACCTCCGTCGACGGGCGCGGCGCGCCCTGGTGGCTGGTCGCCCCGCTCGTCGTCGTGTCGGTGACCGTGGCGCTGGCCGTCGGGTCGCGGTCTCGCCCCTACCGGATCAGCATCACCGCACAGCACCTCTCGATCACCGACGGCGGGGCGTTCGTGCACGAGCAGCCGCTCGCCACCCTCCGGAGCGTCGTCTACCGGCCCGGACCCGCGAGCGCCACGTTCGCCGTCACGGGAGACGCGGGCACCGTGAGCCTGCTGCCACGTACGGTCGGCTCGACGCGACCGACCGTGCTCGCGGACCTGCCGCCCCAGGTCGTGGAGCACCTGCGCAACGCGGGGCTCGTCCAGCGTCTGCGCGGGAAGCGCGCACGGTGGACCCGTCGGGCGACACCTCGAGCCGACCCCGGGAACGACGAAAGGCCCCGGATCTGAGATCCGGGGCCTTGGTACATCACGTGGGGGGTTTCGGATTGGGTCTGACCTGCACAGACATGCGACCCCAGCGACGCTCAGGCACACCCCCAGCATGTTTCCAGGCACACCTGTTGGCGCTCTCTCGTCGTTGGTGACAGCGCAGCGTTCGTCCCGCCGCAATCACCCGGGAGCACCTTCCGCGCGAAGGCACCTGCCCGTCCTTCGAAAACTGCTAGAGGTGCGTGCCCGAGGTGCGAGTTGCTCGTCATGTCGGGGTGGGCCGAAGGCGCTGACGTTGGGCGTCAATGCCCATACGCTGCGCCGATGGACCCAGTCAGCACCGTCGCGCTCGGGATCGAGCTCCACCTGATTCCCACGGCCGAAGGCGGCCGACGCTCGCCGCTTCTCGGCGGAAGTGAGCCTGGTGTCCGCTTCACCTACCGGCCGAACTGGGGCCTTCCTGGGTGGCCCGACGGCGACCAGACAGCGGCCCCGGTTCTCGGCTTCTCCCGGGTCGACATCCGACCTGGCGACCATGTTCACGCCGTCATCGTCCCCCTCTTCCCCGTGGAGGTGCCGACGTGGCGCGGCGTGGTCGCGGGTGACGAGTTGAGGATGTACGAGGGCTCGCGGATCTGCGGCCGCGGCTATGTCGTCTGGGTGGAGGAGGCTACTTGGCCCATGCCGGAAGACGAGGCGGAGCGTTTCGTCAGATGGCTGGCCGACTCATCGCAGTGATCACGACGCCCGCGGCGCGCTGTGCCCGAGCGAGGTCGGAGATGTAGTTCCCGTCGTCGGCTCCCGAGACTGCAGCGTGCTTCTCAAGCGTCCCGGCCCTGTGGCCGAGGGCCTCGGCGAGGCCCTAGTCCTCTGCGCGGCCGATCCACTTCGCCGACTCGCTAGTCTGCTCGCCCGCGCGGACCGCGTCGACCAGTGCCACGTACAAGCCTTCGTCCAGCGCTGCCGGGTTGGCCCCCAGTGCGCGCTGCACTACGGCCGCGAAGTCGCGAGGCGTCAGCCTCTCATCAGGATCGTCGCCGACGACGATCATCTTCGGGTCGATGATCGTGGCCCGGCGCAGGATATCGAACTGCTCGTCGCGAAACGCCTCCGCCTCGAGCATCGCCGTCACCCGAGCGTCCCACTCGGACTTCGTCATCGCCAGAGCAGGTTCGGCATTCACGACGGCGAGCTGGGAGCTCACGACCTCGCTGGCCGCCTCGAACTCCAGCGCACGCTTCGCGCTCGTCGCACCGAGCGTGAACCACGGCAGCCGGATCGAGGAGAGCCGCTCCCGCAGCACCTTGAGCCCTGGCACAAGCGTCGTGCCCCAGAACCGCTTCACGTGCGGGGCAGCCGCGATCGCTCCCTGGATGGCCAGCGCCACCAACAGCTCGGCGAGCAGCCTGGCAAACTCCGCATCGGCATCACGTTGCTCCTGGGTGCGGGTGTCGTGCGGACCCGCGAGCGGATCTCCCCACGCCCCTTCTCCGGGCTCCGGATCCTCGACGCGCCGCCATGTTGCATGCCCCACCATGTGACCGGTCTCGTCGTCGAACAGCAACCCGGATTGGGCGCCAGAGTCCTTGCTCGAGTTCCCGAGGTGTTGACCGTCAGGGATGTTCGCTTCGTACCTCATGGCCCGAGGTTAGCGGGCACCCGCCATGCGCAAGTAGACCGAGAGCCTCTGCCGACCACGCCCAGGATCAACGTGCGGCGTAGTCCACCGCCGCCCCGCACCGTCCCCAAGGGCAGGGGTCTTCCTACTGAGACGCCGAAACCCCCTTCCTGGATCCCCCGGCCACAGCCACCGAGGAATCCCTGAAACGACGAATCTCCCGCCCGGATGACTCCGGACAGGGGATTCGTTACTACCTGGGCTGTCAGTCGATCACAGCCTTCAGGTCACGTGGGCGGTTTCAGAACCAGGCTGACCTGCAGAGATGCGACGTTCGGGATCAGGCCAGGCACACCAGGAGAGCACCTCCCTGCATGCCTGCACTGGCCCCCGAAAGACCTCGCGGACCGGAGCGTCGCGGAAGGGGATATGGCCTGAGTGGCGGGCGGGTCGGGAAGACGGCCAACCGCAACCGCTGACGCGACGTCACTGGGGCCAGGAGTCGAACGTCATCGCCCAGGTCCTTCCCTGCATTTGCCAAGGCGCTCCTCGCTGGTATGCCGCGATCCGCTCAGCGCCGTCATCAAGTATGTCGAGAAGCGTCGATGCCCGGTCGGCGTACTTCGCGATGTATTGCTCGGCAGAGTTCCGCTGGACCAGGACCCGTGCAGTGGACCACACAGACAGCACGAATGCGTCCCAGGTCAATGGGACCGGGATGGACGCGCCGGCGATCGTGAACGGCACGCCCTCTACAGGACCGGGGGCAAGAAGATCTTGGCGACCTGTGACAAACCACGACTCCGCCCGGGTGAGCGCCAAGCTGCCGGACGACGCGCGGTGTATCCGGTCCGAAAGCAAGCATCGGGCGAAGTTTCCGCTCAGACCGGAGAACACGCCGCCCAGCTCATGGGAGCCCCTCGTCGCCTGTGCCAACGCAAGAGAATACTGGCCGAAGTCCCCCACCTGCAGGCACCACTCCTGATTGAGCTGCTCGAAAAGCCGCCATACGAGCGCGAGGCACGTGAGCCGTCCGCGGTGGGTCGCTGACGAGCTCGTGTCGCCAGGCACCTGCTGGATGAGCAATCCGAGTGTGTCGAAGCGAAACCTAGGTGGAAGGGCCAGGTTCACGTTTGCACTGTAGGGATCCCGCGGGTCAATCTTGGCGCGCTCGACCGACTCGAGCGACCACGCGAGAACGAAAGCGTCGGCGAGATCGTCGGGACTCCGCCAGGAGTTCGGGTGATCGCCGAATACCGGTGCCTTCAAGTCGATGTCCGACGCGTTCATTGAGCCTCCCAGATCCGATGTGCCTGCCACCTGAGCAGGCTCGTGTATTATCGCGCTCGCCCCTCTCGGACGGCGGCGTGCTGGACGGGTGAAAGCAGTCCAGCGCGGCGAGCTCTACACCGCCTCGACAGACTTTCGGAAGTTCCGTCAACATCTCACGGCGCAAGCAAGTCGTGACAACGTGCGTGACGCCCGGTGAGGAGTTCACCGAACCCGCTGCCATCGATGACATGGACGTGACGACGCTGGCGCCGCATCAGCTCCTCGAAGTAGACGAGCTTCTGGCTGTAGCGCCGCTGTCCATCCCGGAGGGGGCCCGTCCATATCTCACCGACAACCAGCACGGTCACAGACGCCGATCGATCCGGAGCGACGCGGCCTCCTAACTTCACGGTGTGCTCGCGTAGGACCCGACGCTCCATGTGTTCACCGCAGACAAGGGCTCTGCCCGTGAAGAGAACGAGCTCATCGCGCACTGACTCGACCCAGCCGTTACAAGCCATCGGACTCATCACCCATTCACCGTCTTCGCGTCGCGGCCGCTTCAAGAATCCTCGCTGGCAGAGTAGCGGTGAACTGCGGGTTGATCCAGGTCCTCAGCAGCCATGGCACCAATCGGCCAGACCCCTGGCAGATCGAGCTCGACGAGAAACCCCACCGCCACGAGCCCGACTGGATCTACCGCACCCGCGGCCCCTGACCCCGCCAAGCCTCTAGACCGCGACCACGTCACCAGCCGCCAGACCTCGACCGCATCAACGCGCCCAAGAACGCCCGTGCGTGAGCAATACCGGGGCAACAGCTCCCTCCGAGCGGCAACACCACGCTCGAACCTCCCGGCCACAGCCACCGAGGACCCCCTGAAACGACGAATCTCCCGCCCGGATGATTCCGGACAGGAGATTCGTTACCAACTGAGCTGTTCCAAGGAAACAGCCCTCACGTGAGTGGTTTCGGGAAGTGGCTGACCTGCGGCGATGTAACGCCGGGGACCAGGCCAGGCACACCCAGGCTGGGTCTCCAGGCACAGGCTGAAATCCGGCCCCGGCTAGCGTCGCGGGCCAGCTATGACGGGATGTGTCCGCCCAAGGGTGCGCTTCAAGCGTCGGGCAGCGGTCTGGCACCTCAGCCGATCGCACGAATGACGGACCGGATCTTCCTGGTCAGCCCAGAAGCCATCGTTGTGGCAGCGTCTTCTGGGCCTCGCCGCCCCGCACGACTGTGGCGCACCTGGAAGATGTACTCTCTGGTTCCCGGTTGCAGCAAGACGCAGAGGTTGAGAGAACTACCGGATCGAATTCCCTCGTAGCACCGCTCATGGCCGGAGTGTGGAGCCACTCGGGTCCAGCATCGGCTAGGTTTCCTGCGCCCCCCGAGGGCCGCAGCCAACTCAGAAGGGTTGGGATAGCGGCTCGCAGGGTCGCGGCTGATTGCTTTCATCGTGATGTCCCGGGTTCCTCGCGAGACATGCGGGGCCAGCTCCCACAGGTCAACCGGGTCAGCCGTCGCCGCATCTTGATACCGAACGCCGGTGACAGGTGGTCTTCCAGTGAGCAGCCAGTAGAGAGTCGCACCTAGGCTGAACACCTCAGAGCGGACGTCGTAAACCTCGGCGGGGCCGCGGTAACCGGGTACACCTACGGCTCCAACCTCGGGGGCCATCGTTTCCAGCGTTCCACCCGCGTGGACGCGCCCCGAGGCGTCCTGTCGGCCCGCCAGACTGAGGTCCCCTACCACACACCTCCCCGAACTAGTTACGAACAAGTTCTCGGGCTTGATATCTCGATGTAGAAGTCCATGTCTGTGCACCCGCGCCAAGCCGTTGCATGCCTCGCGGATCCAACTCACTGCCTGTTCCTCGGGCACCCCTAGGGATGGGTCGATTCGGTCCGCTACCGAGCCGTGCTCCGCGACGTCCGTGACGAGGTAGCGCGTCCCTTCGGGCGTGGTGTCTGCGTTACGGATGTTGAGGATGAAGTCGCCGCTGAGGGTGTTGAGGAGTTGCGCTTCGGCCCATGGACCCGCGATCTGGCTCGGTCCAAGAAGCTTAAGGGCGTACTCGGCGTCCAGGTTGCGGTCGTGCACACGCCAAACCTCGCCATGCTGTCCCGCGCCGAGTCGGCCCAACACTTGGTAGCGATCTGCGATCACGGAACCGATGGGGCTGGAAGCGGCTGACGACACGACGCAAGACTAGGCACAATGACCCGATGAGAGCACTGGGAATCGCCGTGAAGGTGAGCAAGTTTCGGTCCACTGTCAGGCTCGTCCTGATCGAAGGCGCGAAGGGTGCCGACGAGACGACAGCATCAGTCGTCGAGCAGCTGTCCGTTGCTGGCGACGAGACGGACTGGGCCACTCACGTCGGTAACGTCGCCCAGGCAGTGCGTGGTCACGCTAAGTCCATGAACGCAGACACTATCGTCGTGCGTAGGGCCGACCAGGCTCCCCAGGGTCGAAACAGTGACGGCCCCAAGATTCGTCTCATGATCGAGGGCGGGATCGTTGCCGCCTGTCTCGATGTGACGCATGATGTTCGCATCACCAGTGGACAGGAGTGCGGGAAGACGCGCGACACAACCAAGGTCGACTTGGATGGTCGAGCCGAGGCATGGCTGGGCAGAACACACGGTGAGGCCGCCGCCGCAGCGCTGTCAGGTCTGGTCTGATCAAGTTGCCCGGCTCAAGTTCCCCACCACTAGCACAAGTGCAACACTGACCCGATGGCCACCAATCTGCTCGCTGGCGTCCTCGAGGCGCAGACACGCAACAGTTTGCTAGCTGGAGACGACCTGCTCCGCGCTGCCCAGGACCTCGTCGAAGCACTCAGCACGCGCAGGCACCTCGTTATGGCCAGCGACTCCGTGGGCGACCGCGTGCTGGGTGCCGCACTCCTCTTGGAGCCATCCATCCCGCTGGCGGATCGATCTAGCCACTTCAATGGAGCTCACGTCATGCTCGTGGCTGGTCACATTTCCGGCGACGCCAGAATGTCAATGCGCGCATGTTCCGTCCGCGCACTCGGCGCGCTCCGCGTTGAGGCGGCCATGCTTACCCACTGGGGAGAACCGATTGAGGGACTTGATGCAATATTGTGCATCGGCAGCGAAAGCTCTCTGAGAGTCGCAGCGCTAGCGTAATTGTGGACCCTGCGGTCTCTCCCGTTCCGGGTCTTGTGGTGTTCTCCCAAGCCTTCAGGGCGCCTGTCGACCTCGAGGAAGGTCCAATCGCCCTGGTCCCCAGTAGCGGCCTCCCAGCGAGACCGCCCCTATCACAGAAGGTCTCAGCCAGGATCATCTGGCCGTGACCTTCCGGACGCGCTTCGGAACTGAGTTGGAACCCTTCTCGCGGCACATAGCCCCTGCTGGGGCCGAACCGACAACTCAGGAGCGTCCACTACCCCGATTCCATGAGCCTGAGAGCCGTCTAGAGACTGGCTAGGGGGCCATGCCCCAGGTGATGCGCAGATCTTCGCTCCAGCCCGCGACCGATCCCTGAAGGTTCTTCGGGCCGTAAGCAGTGTCAAACTCGAGCGTGCGACCAACATCCCCGATAGCGGTGCCGTCCTCGATCGTCCACCGCGGGCGCGCGAGTCTAAACGCACACCAGCCGCTGCCATTCGGCTGGGATTCCCCGGCCCCCAGCGCACGCATCGACTGGGCCCCGTCAGCGAGATCCCAGTCGCCCAGGATGACATGGTGCCCTTTGGAGACGAGGATTAGCCGAATCGGCCAAGTACTGGTACTGGTGGCCGCGTCTACTCGCCGCCGCAGGCGCCAGAACTGGGATGCACGCTCCGCGAGGGCGTCAAACGTGCTTGCGCCGCTGACTGCGGGTCGTTCGTCGAGTTCCTCGAGGGTAGTCATCACGATCGCAGCGCCGATGAGATGCGAGTACCGGACGGGCGGGGCGCCCTCCTGGATTGGTAGGGCCGGAACCAAGTGCTTGGTCTGGACCGTTCCAGAAATGTTCGTGACGATTCTCTGTAGAGAGTCACTCTCTCGAAGAATCTGTTCGCCGTCGGACGCATCGAGGATGACGCGAGCTCCGAAGAACGAGGCGACGTGGATAGCAATCGCCTCTGCCATTAGGGCATCCTTACGAGTGGAGAAGCGGGTGGCGGTCCGCAGGATGACGGTCCTCGGGTCATCACGCAGCGCCTCCGCTTCCGGGTTGTGAGGCTGCCACACACGGGCGACATTCTCGCCGATGCCAGCATAGAATCGTCCTCCGTTGGACTCGTTCTCATAGGTGTACAGCCAGGTCATGGCACCTTCACGTTTCGCTCAGAGGTCCGGCCCGGCCTCCTTGGGACGGAACTTCGACAACGATACTGAACCTCGGTCGACAAAGCCCACCCCGTGTAGGCGCCTGATCAGAAGTCGTACAGTCGTGACTCCGACCTTCCTCACGGGCATAGGTCTCGGACACCGGCCATAGGACACGACCCGCCGAACTGCAGCCCGGCCACCGCAGGTGTCTTACGAACGGTCGTATATGACACGTGTGGCGGGGAAGGCGATACTCAGGGTCGCAGCATCATTGGGAACGAGGTCGATAGGAGTTGTAGGCGCCGTCGGCGCTCGACCGGGGTGGCGTACGACGTCGCACACTGACGGTCTCGGAAGTTCAACGCGTCCCGGTGTGAGGTCATGGCAGAGAGACTGCGCCTATTGGACCGCCGTCTCGAGGAGAGCGCCGATCGCGCCCTTAAATGCGACGATCGGCGGGCGATCAACGATCTTGCTCGTCCTCAGCGAGAGCTGGTACCGCGGGAAACGCTTGGCAAGCGGGTTCTCGCCCGCGCCGATGATGTGGCTGGTGTACCCGTCGAACTGGTGCGCGGTGAGGTCGACGAATAGCTCGTTTTGGACGAGCCAGTCGTGCGCGGGGTGGCCGTCGGCGTGGGTCGCGTTCCAGATCGTCCAGGTCCCGAAGCCGTGCTCGGTGAGCAGTTCACCGCCGGCAAACGATGCCCAAGTGCACATCCCATGTGGCATCGGACGCACACTGTCGAGCGCCTGGAGGTCCGAGTGGGAAGCTGCGGCGACGAACCGCCCGCAGAACTCGTCGAGCTGCAACAGGAATCTGTCGCTCCGGTCCGCGTCCGAGATGATCACGTCTGCACTCTAGCGGCGCCCTAGCATCGACCCTCCAGCCCAGCTCATCGCCCACTGTTCCACGTCAGGCCAGCGGGCGTTTCGCGATCGCCCGCCGGTGAGTATCGTCGGCACAACGCGAGGCGGACGACCCGAGCCGCCGTACGATTTGGCGCGCATTGACGCGATGTCACAAGGGGGCAGCACGTGAGCGACACCGATTCCGCCACCAGTGCCAGCGCGGACGCGCGGGTGCTGCTGAGCACCTGGGCGAATGAAAACGACGAGTGGGTCCGAGCTATCGTGCGCGGGGTTCTGAGCACCGGTCGTGCTCTGGTGGCCCCCTACGTCGACGACGTCTATGCCCTGTTCCGGCAGGAGAAGGCTCTCGACGCCCGCACGCTGCCGAAGGAGCCCCCCTTGGCGGTCGCGGCGTCTCCGGCAGAGTCCGATGAGGTCCTGCGCATCACGTCGCTATCAGAGGTCACGGGCGTCAACGCGCTCGTCTCGGGCGCCGTGATCACCCCGCATGAGGGCCTGACGATCCTCTACGGCGAGAACGGCACCGGTAAGACCGGGTACTCCCGATTGTTCAAGACCCTCGCTGCAAGCCGGACCGCAGACCAGATCCTCGGCGACGTCTCCCAGGCGACCGCCTCCGCACAGGGCGCCCTGATCACCTACGACCTCGGCACGGCCAAGCACAGGTTCCGCTGGTCCGGCGAGACCGGCGGCGTGGCGCCGTTCACCCGCATGTCGATCTTCGACAGCCCGTCGGTCAACGCTCACGTCGACGCCGACCTCGAATACGTCTACGTGCCCGCGAGCCTGGCGTTGTTCAACCACGTGAACGCCGGTATCCAGGCCGTCGAGGCGCGGATCGTCGCGGACCTCGCAGCCCTCGCGACCGGCGCGTCGGCGCTGCTGTCCCGGATCCCGCGCGACGCGACCGCCTACCCGCTCGTGGAGACGCTCGGTGCGTCCACCGACCTCGACACGCTGCGGGCGCTGGCTGACACCACGGGTGATGTCGATGAGCGCATCGCCGTACTACAGAAGGCCGTTGCTGCGTTGGAAGCCGGCACGCTGTCGGCATCCCTCAAGGCCCAGCAGCGAGTCTCCCGGGTGCTGACGCAGGCGACCTTGGTCGCGGCGGGGATCGAGGCGTTCGACGTCGACGCGTACAACACCACGCGGACCATCATGGCGGCCCTCGAGATCGACTACGCGCTCGTCCGCACGGAGCTGTTTGAGGCAGCCGACCTTCCCGCGGCCCCCGACGACACGTGGAAGACGTTCGTCGAGGTTGGTGAGTCCTATCGGCAGCACCTCGTCACCGCCGGCGCCCATGACGAGAACCGCTGCCTGTACTGCCGTCAGCCGCTCGGCGAGCGGGCCCAGGAGCTTGTCGCTAAGTACGCCGACTACCTCGCGGACAAGATCGGCGCCGAAATCGCCGAGTCGAGGAAGTCGCTCGCCATGGCGACGGCGACGGTCGCGAGCATCAATGCGCCCGAGGTGACCGCATGGGTCACCGAGCTGGCCGACCAGACTGAGAGGCCGGACTTCTACGCGCACGTCGCCTCCATCGTGTCAGTGCTGGACGTGGTCAAGGCGAGCACCAGCAGCGGCACCGCTGTCGATCCGGAGCTCACCGCCCGGGTCGCGGTGGCTCATGCCGTGCTGACGGCGCACCTTGCTGAGGTGGGCGGCGAGGTCAAGGTGCTCGAGTTCGAAGACGCCAACCGCGCCGAGGCGCTGCAGACCAGGCGCCGCGAGCTCGTCGAGCTCACAGCCGCGGCCGAGCTCGGACGTTCGTGGGCCCTGATCGACATACAAGTGAAGAACGCCAAGGAGGCTGACCGGCTCACGGTCCTCGCGCGACCGGCGCCGACGCTGCGCCGCGCCGTCACGGGGCTGTCGAAGATCGCGAGCGACGCGCTCATCAACCAGAGCTTCGCTACCTACTTTGCCGAGGAGTGTGGATCCCTGCGTGCTCCGTCGCTGAAGATCGAGTACATCGGGCGAGACGGCAGTGCGAAGCGCCGCAAGGTTCTGGTCAAGAAGCACCGGCCATCGAAGGTGCTGTCCGAGGGCGAGCAGAAGGTCCTCGCCCTCGCGGACTTCCTCGCCGAGGCCCGCCTGTCCGGGATCTCGGCGCCCGTGATCTTCGACGACCCCGTCTCCAGCCTGGATCACCGCCGCATCAACGAGGTCGCCGCGCGGATCGCGAATCTGGCGCAGAGCGCCCAGGTCATAGTTTTCACGCATGACCTCGCGTTCACGATGACCCTCCTGCACCTGATGGAGCCATCCAAGCGCTGCGCGTACTTCCAGATCGACGATGAGGAGGGCAAGGGGCGGGTCACCCGGGCTAGCCACCCGCGATGGGACACTATGAGCGGCCTCAAGAAGAACATCAACGGGACCATCGCCGCAGCGCGCGCCGAGGAGGGGCAGGCCCGCGCCGCTCTGGTCCGTACCGGCTACGGCTGGCTCCGCTCCTGGTGCGAGGTGTTCACGGAGACCGAGCTTCTCCAAGGCGTGACGCAGCGGCATCAGCCGGCTGTTCACATTACACAGCTCGGGAAGATCAAGAGCGGGGCACTGCCTGCCGCGATCGACCCGGTAGTCCGCGTCTTCGAAGAGGCATGCCGCTACATCGACTCCCACTCCCAGCCGCTGACAACTCTCAATGTCGCGCCGACACTCGCGGGTCTCGAAGCGCACTGGGCGGAGCTGCAGGCCGCCCGGGATGCCTACATTCACGCCGACGACTAGGGCGTGTCTCCCACCCGTTTGCGGACTGGGTGATGGCCCATAGGAATGCGGAGCGCGAGATGGCGCGCGACGCTAAGCGCGTTTGACTACGGTGCTGCTGGTGGTCGTGGCGTCGCCGCTTCCCAGCCGCTTCTCAGCACGCCGGCGCGTGGCGCACAACCTCACCCCCAGAGCTCGTCGACGCCGCCAGAGAAGCCCTCCTCATCGGCCACTGACTGCTCCCAGAAGCACGCCACCTAGCGATGCGACTCACAGCGTTGCGACTCACACGACAAGCCGTCCGCGTGTCCGGTAACGGCTGCTCGACGTTTTCGCTACCTTGGAAACCGTTGCCCGTACCTAGTGCGGGGGCCCGCCACATCGTCTGGGCAATCTGCCGCGTGGCGCTTGAGTACCACCAACCAACCACCCTGGTCGGACTGACCATCCGGCGTGATCGGGTCTACGGACCCGCGTTTCGTCGAATGTGCGCGGTCTCGATCGGGAGGTGGAGTAGGTGGACGAGCGTCATGAGGGCCGGATCGTCATCCGATCCGCACGTACAGGTCGGCCGGCGTCGCATGAGCGCGCCTATAGGCCGGATGAGCTGGTGCGTTTCGACGCCCGCATCCCCGCCACCATCGCGCAGCGCCTGTACGACACTGCCCACGAGTCCGGGCTTCCCGTGACCGTGGTGCTCGCCAACGTTCTCTCCCGCGCCCTCGACGACGGCAACGGGGCTGCCATGGGCTGACCGGGATCGGCGCAGTGCGCCGAACGCGCGAAAACGGGCCCAGGAGTTCCAGCTCCTGAACCCGATCGCCTCGCTACAGCGGACTTGCGCTCCGCTGCCAGAAACACCCGCAAGTCCTATTGGGGGTACTTCCATGTCTACAGCACCTTCAGAGTGCTCTTCTGGAACTGAGTCCGTCAACCGCCACGCCGAAGAACTCGCCCACGCCACCAACGTCGTGCGCGGCTACCGACCGAACGCGATCCGCCCCGAGCACTGGGCCCCGGTCGCCCAGTTCACTTGCCAGGTCGGGCTCGACCTGGAACCCGTCGACCGGCGTCGGGCGACCGAAACCATGAGGACCTTGTCGCAGTTCGTCGTCTGGGCGCACCGCCAGGGGATGCCGCTGGACCGGGAGGCGATCTTCACCCCGGACATGGTCGAGCGCTACATCGCGGTCGCGTGCGGACACCTCGCCGAGTCATCGCGCGCCACCCGGCGCTCGGACCTTCGCCGCTTCTCCGCGGCCGTGACACGCAAGGCGCCATGGCCACCACGAGCTCAGCGCCTTCGCGGGGACTACGCGATCGTCCCCTACACGCCGGCGGAAGTCGCCCGTCTACTCGAGGTCGCAGCGCACCAGCGCACAGCCCTGCAACGGCGTCGCCTTACTGCGTTCCTTGCTCTTGGGCTTGGAACAGGCGTCTACCCACGCGAAGCACGGTCAGCCACGACCGACGACCTCGTCGAACGCCACGGGCGCCTCTGCTTGAACATCTCCGGTGAACACGCTCGCCTCGTACCGATCAGTCCGCCCCACGACACCACGCTTGCGGAGATCTGCTCCACCGATCCTGCGACGCCGATTCTCGGATTCGCCGCCAAGGAGTGGGACCGCGCCCCTCTGGGCCATCTCCTCGAAGACATCGATCGCCCCCTTGACTGCCCTGATCTCAAGGCACACCGCCTTCGAGCCACGTGGCTGTTGCGGCACCTGGACAACCGCGTCCACCTCAACGGCCTGGCCCAGATGGCCGGCGTCTCGTCCTGGAAGACGTTCGGTCACCTCATGGCCTACCTGCCACTGATCGACGAAGAGAGCCTGTTCGAGGAGCTCACCCGCCGATGAGCGCTCCTGCGGTCACGATGACGTCCCGCCCGCCCCTCACTGCGTCGGGACAGAGCGTCATCGTGTATCGCCCCAACCCGCTCACCGAGACACACCGCGTCGCTCGCGCGATAGCGATGGCGGCAAACCCCAAGCTCCAAGCAAATCATCTCGGCCAGCACGAAGAAGTACGGGCGTCCGCGCAAAGTGAGCATCGAGTGCCTGACACGGATCCTGTTCCTGCATGCGATGACCGACACCGAGAAGATGACGCTTCGTGCGATCGAGCGGACTGTCGTTGCCCTCTCGCCGAAGAGCCGACGCCTGCTGGGCATCCCCGAGTGGTGGATGAGCAACCCTCCGGAGCGAGGTCGCCTGTACAAGCGGATACGCGACACGTTCGCCGCCTTGGTGGAGGCAACACATGAGGGAATCCACGTCGACCACGACCACGCCATGCGGGTCAACGGTGACACCGGCGAAGTCGATCCCTGTCCACCGGGCTGCCCCGCCGTCGACATGGCACCGGACGAGATCGCGACCGCAATAGTCCAGGCCAGCCTGCCCAGGACTCTTCGGCGCACTCGCGGCATCGCGATCGACGGTACAGACTTCGAGTCGTTCGCCACCTCGTACTCCCACGGGTACCGCGGCCCCGAAGGACAAGTCTGTGCCGACCCTGACGCCGGCTGGGGCAAGCGCACTCCTACCAGTCGCCGCCCGACCGAGCACTACGTCGGATACGAGCTTCACCTAGCGGCTCACATCCCCCGACCAGGGGAGGCCCCGATCCCCACTCTCTGCGCCGGGATGGTGCTCCGCCCGGGGGTGACCGACCGCGGCCCGGCCGCTCTCGCCCTCACGCGGGCCATCCAGAGCTTCTGCGAGATCGACGAAGCACTGTTCGACCGGGGCTACACCACCGCGAGGCCTGAGAACTTCGCCCGGCCGCTTCGTCAGCTCGGCATCGATGTCACCATGGACCTGCACACCAGCCAACGCGGCGTCCGCCCAGGACCCGCGCCCGGGACGATCTGGCTCGATGGGCACCTGTACTCCGACGCGATCCCTGACGCTCTGCGTGACATCAGGCCGCCCGCGCCATACGCGCGCGCCGGAGACAAGGCGCGCATCCGCGAAGACTTCGACGCCCGCGAGCCATACCGCTTCATCGCCCACAGTCGGCACGATGCGAACCGCGGAACACAGCGCCTCAAAGGCCCTGCTGTGGCGGGGCACGTGCGCTGCCCGAACAGCCCGGCCTCGATGCGTCGAGGCCCGGAGATCCCGACAACGCGATGCGTCCCAGGCCACCCGTGCGGATGCGCGGCGACGATCACCGTCGCCGACACAGACCATGAACGTGACCGACAACGACTTCCCTGGCAGTCAACGGCCTGGGCACTCTCCTACAACCGGCGCACACTTGTCGAAGGCCTCAACGCCCAGCTCCGCTTCCTCGATGCCGACATCAACCACGGCTTCATCCAGGTCCTCGGGCGTCAGGCAACGAACCTGCTCCTCGCGTTCGCCATCGCCGGACACAACGCGATCCAGATCCACAAGTGGTTCAGCGCCCGCGCACTGCCTGAACCCTGGCAGATCGAGCTCGGCGAGAAGCCCGACACCAGGCCAGTCGGCCGCGGCACCCGGTCCCGCAAGACCAAGCACCGCGCTCCACCCGGCAAGGACTTCCGGCACACGACCTCGTGAGCACCTGACGACCACAGCACGCCACCAGTACGCCGAGCGCGCCCTGAACCTCCGAGTGCGCGCAAGAGTCGAGGCTCCGAGAACTCCAGCGCGGCTCCAAGCCTGTGGCGCCAGCGCATCTCAGGGCTGAAGCAGCCCCAACGACAATGGTCTCGGCCGGGAGAACCCGACCGAGACCATTAACGAACTGCCGACGGTTCCTAGTACGAAACCGTCTTCACGTGCGCGAGGGGGGACTTGAACCCCCACGCCCTTTCGGACACTAGCACCTGAAGCTAGCGCGTCTGCCATTCCGCCACTCGCGCGTGCCGCAGAAGATTATCACGACAGCAGACCCAACCGTGCATCGGTCGTCCGGCCGTCCTCGTGCGCTCTTCCACCTGCGCCCCAGCCGAGCCTGAACCCGGTGGTGCACCAGAGAGAACACTAGCCGCTCCACGGAGCGGCTCACGCCCGAGTCACCCGATCTCCCCGCGATCTCCCCCTCGATTCCGGGAGATTCCCGGCCCGTCGAGGCTCCGGGTCGTTACGATCTAGGTAGTCTGCCCGGGGACCGTGTACCCCGGTCGAGGGAACGTCGATGAGGGAGGAGGTGGCATGGGAGTCCTGGATCGTTTCGAGAAGGGCGTCGAACGCGTCGTCAACAACGCGTTCAAGGTCGGACGCAGCGAGGTGAAGCCCGTCGAGCTGGCGAGCGCTCTGCGTCGTGAGGTCGACGACCGGGCCGCGGTCGTGGACCGCGACCGGACCGTGGTGCCCAACCAGTTCACCATCGAGCTGTCACCGGACGACTACGCGCAGATCGACGGGTGGGGCGCCGAGTCCCTCGCGGACGAGCTCGCGGCCAACGTCACCGAGCACGCGGCGTCGCAGCACTACGCGTTCGTCGGCCCGGTCAGCGTGTCCTTCGAGCAGGACGACTCGCTCGACACGGGCCGCTTCCAGCTGCGCTCGGCGAGCGTGCGCGGGAACGTCGCCCCGGCGACGGTGTCGGCGCCGAGCGCGCGCCACCCCCTGGTGGACATCGACGGCCAGCGGTACCTGCTGACCGGTCCCGTGACCGTGATCGGCCGCGGCTCCGAGGCGGACATCGTCGTCGACGACCCCGGGGTCTCACGCCGTCACCTCGAGATCCGGGTGACGCCGGACGGAGTCATCGCGACGGACCTCGGTTCCACGAACGGACTCTTCGTCGAGGGCCACCAGGTCCCGGCCGCTACCCTGCTCGACGGGAACAGCCTGACCATCGGGCGGACCCGCATCATGTTCTGGACGGGTGCGCCCGAGAACGAGGAATGGTGATCCACCCCGCATGACCGAGCTGACGTTCACCCTGCTGCGGCTGGGCTACCTGGTCCTGCTGTGGGTGTTCGTGTTCGCCGCGATCGGTGTGCTGCGACGCGACCTGTACGGCACCAAGATCACGGCACGCAAGGGCAAGGGGCGCGAGGACGCGCACCGCACCGCACCCACCGCCGGACGCGGTGCGGCAGCATCGGTCCCCTCGGCCCCGACCCCTGCTGCTCCCGCGTCCCCGGCCCCGACGGGGCCCACCCGGCTCGTCGTGACCGCGGGCCCGCTGCGCGGGACCACGGTCCCGCTCTCCGCGTCCTCGATCCTGCTGGGCCGCGCCCCGAGCTGCACCCTTGTCCTCGACGACGACTACTCGTCGTCCCGGCACGCCCGGATCTTCCCCCAGGGTGGCACCTGGTACGTGGAGGACCTCGGCTCGACGAACGGCACCTACATCAACGAGCAGCGCATCACCGGGATCCAGCCCCTCGCCCCCGGAGTGAGCGTGCGGGTTGGGCAGAGCATCGTCGAGCTGCAGCGGTAGCGCGCCATGAACATCGCACTCAGGTACGCCGCGGTCTCCGACGTCGGCCTCGTCCGCTCGAACAACCAGGACTCCGGCTACGCGGGTCCCCACCTCCTCGTCGTCGCGGACGGCATGGGCGGGCACGCGGGCGGCGACGTCGCGTCCTCGCTCGCCATCGCGGCGCTCGCGCCTCTCGACGGGGAGTCGCACGGGCCCGACGACGCCCTGTCCCACCTCGAGTCGTCGATCGACAGCGCGCGTCTCGACCTGGTCGAGCGCAGCGAGGTGACTCCCGAGCTCGCCGGCATGGGCACCACGGTCACCGCGATCCTGCGCAGCGGCAACGCGCTCGCGATGGCGCACCTCGGCGACTCGCGCGCGTACCTGCTGCGCGACGGGGTCCTGAACCAGGTCACGACCGACCACACGTTCGTCCAGCACCTCGTCGACACGGGCCGCATCACGCCGGAGGAGGCCGAGTACCACCCGCAGCGCAACGTCGTGATGCGGGTCCTCGGCGACTTCGACGTCGACCTCACACCGGACATGTCGGTGCGCGAGGCGCGCCCCGGCGACCGCTGGATGCTCTGCTCGGACGGCCTGTCGGGGTTCGTGAGCATCGAGACGCTCGAGCACACCCTGAGCACCGTCGCGGACACCGACGAGTGCGCCGACCAGCTCCTCCAGCTCGCCCTCCGGGCCGGCAGCACGGACAACGTGACGGTCGTCGTGGCCGACGTCGTCGACCTCGACACCCTGGCCGACGGCGCGGGTCCCTCCACCGTGCCGGTCGTCGTCGGCTCGGCCGCGATCGACCGCGACCGTCCCACCTCTGCCCAGGACGGCCCCGCGGCACGTGCGGCCACGCTCGTCGCCGCCGCGTCGTCCGCCGGGGAGTCCACGGAGGTCTCGGCCGAGGACCCCGCGCACGCCCCGCAGGACGGCACCGACGCGACCGGTGACGACTCCGACGTGCGCCCGGGCAAGCGCCCGCGCCGCTGGATCGCCCCCGTCGTGACGATCGCGATCCTCGCGGTCGTCGGCGCGGGCGGCCTGTACGGCTACCGGTGGACGCAGGACCAGTACTACGTGGGCGTGTCCGACGGCCAGGTCGCGGTCTTCCGGGGCATCCCCACCAGCGCGGGCCCCCTCACGCTCTCGACCCCGATCGAGCTCACGGGGGACAAGGTCGACGACCTCCCGCCCTACGTCGTCGACCGGCTCACCGAGACCATCAGCGCCACGTCGTTCGACGACGCCCGTGACCGCGCGGCGCGCCTCGTCGCCGACGCCCAGGCCGAGACCGACACCTCCACGCAGGAGCCCGCGGGCACCGCAGCGACCACACCCCCGGCCGACACGACCACGGACCCTGCCGCCCCGGCCGACGGCACCGTGCCCCCCGAGACCACGACCGACCCGCCGGCGGCCCCCTGATGGCGACGGTCGAGCCCCACGAGGTGCGTCCCTCGCGGCGGGCCGAGGCGGGCCTGCTCGTGCTCGCCCTCGCCCTCGGCATCGGCGCCTACGCCTCCGTCGGCCTGTCGATGCTCGGTGAGCTGCCCACCAACTTCTACGTCTACAGCGCGGGCCTCGTCGCGCTCGCCGTCGTCGGGCACGTGGTCCTGCGCCTCAAGGCCCCGTACGCCGACCCGGTCATCCTGCCGGTCACGATCGCCCTCAACGGGATCGGCCTCGGGATGATCAACCGCATCGACATCGGCGGCAAGCTCGTCGGCAGCGACAAGGACCTCGCGTCCAAGCAGCTCATGTGGACGGCGCTCGGCGTCATCGCGGCGTGCGTGGTCGTGTGGCTCCTCAAGGACCACCGGACGCTGCGGAAGTACTCCTACACGGCCATGATCGTCGGCCTGGTGCTCGTCGTGCTGCCTCTGCTCCCCGTGATCGGGCGCAACATCAACGGCGCCCGCATCTGGGTCAACATCGCCGGCATGTCGCTCCAGCCCGCGGAGTTCGCCAAGATCGCCTTCGCGATCTTCTTCGCGGGCTATCTCGTGACCAACCGGGACACGCTCGCGCTCGCCGGCCCCAAGGTCCTCGGGCTCCAGCTCCCGCGCCTGCGGGACCTGGGGCCGCTCGTCATCGTCTGGGCCGCCTCGCTGGCGGTGCTGATCTTCGAGCGCGACCTGGGGACCTCCCTCCTGTTCTTCGGCCTCTTCGTGGCCATGCTGTACATCGCGACCGAACGCTTCAGCTGGGTCGCGATCGGTCTGAGCATGTTCGCCGTGGGCGCCGTCGTCGCAGCCTCGGCCTTCCCGCACGTGCAGGCCCGCGTCGACGTCTGGCTGCACCCCCTCGACCCGGAGATCTACGGCCGTGACCCGGGCGGCTCGGGCCAGCTCGTGGGCGGCATGTTCGGTCTCGCCAACGGTGGGCTCACCGGCACGGGCTGGGGCGAGGGCTATCCCCGCCTGGTGCCGTACTCGTTCTCCGACTTCATCTACACCTCGCTCGGCGAGGAGCTCGGGCTCACGGGCCTGCTCGCGATCCTGGTCATGTACCTCGTCCTGGTCGAGCGCGGTCTGCGTACCGCGATCGGCGTCCGCGACGGGTTCGGCAAGCTCCTCGCGGGCGGCCTCGCGTTCGTCATGGCGTGGCAGCTGTTCGTCGTCATCGGCGGGATCACCCGGATCATCCCCCTCACGGGTCTGACCATGCCGTTCGTCGCGCAAGGCGGTTCGTCGCTGCTCGCGAACTGGCTCGTGGTCGGGCTCCTGCTGCGCATCTCCGACAACGCGCGCCGGCCGTCCTCCCTGCCGGTGCGCGGCCAGGTCGCCCCGTCCCGCGCTTCCGAGCGCCCGGACACCGGCCCCCAGCCCGTCGTGGTCCAGGCCGGCGCCCAGGGTGCCGCCGACCTCGCGGACGGGCGCTCCGCCGTCGGGCAGCGTGAGCCCGCTGCGCACGGCGCGTTCCCGGACGACCAGCCCACGCAGGTCGTCCGCACGGCCCTGCCCGAGGTCGGTGGTGGCCCGGACACCGGGGCGACCGAGATCATCGAAGACACCGAGTGGAAGACCCCGTGAACGTCCCCCTGCGCCGAGTGGCGACCGTCGTGCTGGTCATGTTCCTGGCACTCATGGTCTCGACCACCTACATCCAGTTCGTCCAGGCGGACTCGCTCAACAGCGACTCCCGCAACGTCCGCCAGATCTACAAGGAGTACGGGAACTTCCGCGGCCCGATCGTGGTCGCGGGGGAGTCGGTGGCCCTCTCGACCCCCATCGACGACCCCTACGGCTACCAGCGCTCGTACACGAACGGACCCCTGTACGGCCACGTCACGGGGTTCTTCTCGATCGTCAACGGGACCAAGGAGATCGAGCGCACCGAGAACGAGTTCCTCAACGGCCAGGCCAGCACGCTGTGGATCGACCGTCTCCAGGGACTCATCACGGGCAAGAAGCCCCAGGGCGCGTCGGTCGAGCTCACGATCGACCCCGCGGCCCAGCAGGCCGCGTACGACGCGCTGGGTGACCAGCGGGGCGCCGTCGTGGCGATCGAGCCCTCGACGGGCAAGATCCTCGCGCTCGTCTCGAAGCCGTCGTACGACCCCAACCTGCTCGCTACCCATGACACCAAGGCCGCGCGCGAGGCCTACACCTCGCTCATCAACGCCGACGACGACCCGCTCGTGAACCGCGCGATCTCCGGCAACACCTACCCGCCGGGGTCCACGTTCAAGCTCGTGACCGCGGCCGCCGCGCTCGAGAGCGGCCAGTACACGCCCGAGACCGTGATCCCCGCACCGGACGAGTACCCGTACGCGAACTCGACCCAGACCATGAAGAACTTCGGCGGAGCGCGCTGCTCCCCGACGGGGGAGCAGACGCTGGCCGACGCGATGCGCATCTCGTGCAACACCGCCTTCGCGGACCTGGGCGTGACGCTCGGGGGCGACGCGATGCGTGACCAGGCCGAGGACTTCGGGTTCGACTCGAAGCTCAGCATCCCCATGACGGTCACGCCGAGCCACTTCCCCGACGCAGCGGTCACCGACGACGCGGGTCAGCTCGCGCGCGCCTCGATCGGCCAGGGCGACGTCCGCGTGACGCCTCTCCAGATGGCCATGGTCTCGGCAGCCATCGCCAACGGCGGCAAGCAGATGACGCCCTACACGGTCGCGACCGTGCGCGGCGCGGACCTCGACGTGGTCCAGCAGAACGAGCCCTCGCTCCTGCGCACGTCCGTCTCACCGACCGTCGCGTCCCAGCTCACCTCGATGATGATCAGCGTGGTCGAGGGCGGCTCGGGCAAGGCCGCGAAGATCGACGGCGTCCAGGTCGCGGGCAAGACGGGCACGGCCGAGCACCAGTCGGGTGCCGCCCCGCACGCCTGGTTCACGGGCTTCGCCCCGGCCGACAACCCCCAGGTCGCGGTCGCGGTCATCGTGGAGAACGGTGGGGACAGCGGCAACGAGGCCACGGGCGGCGCCGTGGCCGCACCGATCGCCAAGGCCGTGATGGAGGCGGTGTTGAACAAGTGAGGCCGGTCGAGGGGCTGTGGCTCGGCGACCGCTACCGCCTGGTCCGCCGCATCGCGATCGGCGGCATGGGCGAGGTGTGGGTCGCCAACGACAAGGCCCTCGGCCGTGAGGTCGCCGTCAAGGTCCTGCGCGAGGAGTACGCGGGCAACGAGGACTTCCTCGAGCGCCTGCGCACCGAAGCACGGAACAGCGCGGCCCTCTCGCACCCGAACATCGCGCAGATGTACGACTACGGCGAGCAGAACGCCTCGGGCTTCCTCGTCATGGAGCTCGTCATGGGCGAGCCCATGGCGGACCTGCTCGAGCGCGAGCCCGTCCTCATGCCGGCCAAGCTGCTGCCGATCCTCGCGCAGACGGCGCGCGCCCTGCACGCCGCGCACCTCGCGGGGGTCGTGCACCGCGACGTGAAGCCGGGCAACATCCTGCTCGAGTCGCGCGGGATCGTGAAGATCACCGACTTCGGGGTGTCTCTCGCGGCGAACCAGGTCCCCATGACGGCGACGGGCATGGTCATGGGCACGGCCCAGTACCTGTCGCCCGAGCAGGCGATCGGCCAGGCCGCGACCGGCGCGTCGGACGTGTACGCGCTGGGGATCGTGGCCTACGAGTCGGTCGTGGGGAACAGGCCGTTCACCGGCACGACCCCGGTCGACATCGCGGTCGCGCACGTCAACGAGAAGGTGCCGCCGCTGCCCGCGCACGTGCACCCGTCGTTGGCCTCGCTCATCTACGCGATGCTCGCGAAGGACCCCAAGGCCCGTCCCATGCCCGCGTCCGCGCTGGCCCAGACGCTCGACGACCTGGCCGAGACCATCGCCCGCGACCCGTGGGGGGCCACGGCCCGTTCCGGCGCTGCCTCGGGGAGCAGGCGCTCGCGCCGGCCGCAGCCCGCGCGGCACGGGGCTCCGACGGCTCCGAGCTCGCCCACACCCATCGAGATCCCTGCCGAGCTCCGGTCGCGTCCGCTGCCCACGGTGCCCCCGGCCCCGGCGGCCGGCGGAGCTGGCCCGGCCACCTCCGGCTGGTCGGCGTACTCCGGGCACTCGGCGCTCTCGGCGCCGTCGGGCTACTCGGCGCTCTCGGCCCCCTCCGCGGCATCGGCCGCGTCGGTCGCACGCGACGACGTCCCGTACGACGACCAGGCCGTCCCCCCGCCGCCTCCGCCGCCCGCCCCCCGTTCGTCGTCGGAGGCTCCGCAGGCCGGCCACGCCCTCCCCTGGGAACGCGCCGACTCGTCGGGCGGGCCGGAGGCCCCTGCGGTCCCGCGCTCGTACCCGCCCCGCCGGGAGATGCACGGTGCGGCGGCCTCGCGTCCGAGGCGCCCGGACGCCGGCCCGACGACGTCGCGCACCGCGGGGTCGTCGGCTCCCGCTCTCGCGGAGGCTCAGCCGGGCGGGGTGACGCGCGCCGAGCGACGCCGAGCCTCCCAGGAGCCGGCAGGCGGCCGCACCTCGACGACGACGGGCCAACGGATCGGCGGGTTCGCCAAGGGCTTGTCGTGGCCGCTCGTGGCCCTGCTGATCCTGCTGCTCGTGGTCCTCGTGGCGACTCTCGTCAGGGGTGGCGGGGACGGCGCGGACGACGCGGGCTCGGTGACCGTGACCAGATCGTTGCACGCGTCCCAGGACTCGACGTCCAGCGATGGGATGATGCTCAGTACTGCGCCGGAGGCCTCTGCGTCCTCGGCTCCGACAACCTCGAAGGATTCCTAAGTGGTGGACAACGCTCCCCGGGTACTCGCCGGCCGCTACGAGGTCGGTGAGCTCATCGGCCGCGGCGGCATGGCCGAGGTGCACATCGGCCACGACACGCGCCTGGGACGGACCGTGGCGATCAAGATCCTGCGTTCCGACCTCGCGCGCGACCCGTCGTTCCTCGCGCGGTTCCGTCGCGAGGCACAGGCCGCCGCCGCTCTGAACCACCCGGCCATCGTCGCCGTCTACGACACGGGCGAGGACACCCACACCGAGCCCGGCGGTGGCACGGCGCACGTGCCGTTCATCGTCATGGAGTACGTCGAGGGCCACACCGTCCGCGACATCCTCGGCGACGGCCAGGCCGTCCCCATCGACGAGGCCATCGAGATCACGGCCGGTGTGCTGTCGGGGCTCGAGTACTCCCACCACGCGGGCATCGTGCACCGCGACATCAAGCCGGCCAACGTCATGATCACCCCCACGGGGGCGGTCAAGGTCATGGACTTCGGCATCGCGCGGGCTGTCGCGGACTCCGCGGCGACCATGACGCAGACCCACGCCGTGATCGGCACGGCCCAGTACCTCTCGCCCGAGCAGGCGCGCGGGGAGACGGTCGACGCTCGCAGCGACATCTACTCGACCGGCTGCCTGCTGTTCGAGCTGCTCACCGGGCGTCCGCCGTTCATCGGCGACTCGCCCGTCGCCGTGGCCTACCAGCACGTGCGGGAGGCGCCGGCCAAGCCGAGCGACCTCGCCCCCGACGTGCCGGAGGTCCTCGACCGCATCACGCTCAAGGCCCTCGCCAAGGAACGTACCGCGCGCTACAGCAGTGCCGCCGAGTTCCGCAACGACCTCGAGAACGCAGTCCGCGGCGGGCACATCACGGCCCCGGCCATCGGGGCGGCCGCAGCGGCGGCCGCCGGCGCCGTGGCAGGGGCCGCGGTCACCGCGACCCAGGTCCAGCAGCCGCTCGAGAACGCGACCCAGGTCATGAGCCCGGCCGTCGCGACGCCTCCCAACCCGTGGGAGACCACGGGCGTCGCCCCGGCAGCGGTCCCTCCGGGCCAGCAGCCCGGCAACGGGCTGGCCGCCGAGGAACCCGAGGAGGAGCCGGCCAAGAGGCGCGGCCTGATGTGGGCCCTGATCGCGGTGGGTGTCCTGGCTCTTGCCGCGATCATCACCATGATCGTGATCAACTCACGCCCCGACGCCCCGGTCGACGTCGCCGTTCCTCAGTTCGACGCCTCGACGACCGAGGAGTCGGCCAAGCAGGCGCTCGAGGAGGTCGGCCTGGTGTACCTGTATGCGCGGGACACCGAGTCGACCGAACCCGAGGGAACCTTCACCAAGTCGGACCCCGAGAGCGGCACGGAGGTCCCCGAGGGCACCAAGGTCGAGGTCTTCTTCTCCGCCGGACCGGACACCGTGCTGGTCCCCGACGTCACGGGTCTGACGCAGGAGGAGGCGCACTCCAAGATCACCGCTGCGAACCTCGTGGTCGATCCGACGGTCGAGGCCGAGGACAACGGGACCATCAAGAAGGGTCTCGTGACCCGGACGGATCCTGGCGGTGGCGAGAGCGCCGCTGCGGGATCCACGGTCAAGATCTTCATCTCGAGCGGCAACGTGAGCGTCCCGGACCTGATCGGCATGACCGAGGACCAGGCCGTCACCGAGCTCGGCAAGCTGGGGCTGACCTCCGTCATCACGACCAAGGAGAGCGTCGAGACCGCGGGCACCGTCATCGACCAGACGCCCAAGCCGGGTCCCACCAAGCAGGGCCAGAAGGTCACCCTCGTCGTGGCCAAGGCCATCGTGCCCACGGGGCCGGAGAAGACCACGGTGCCCGGTGACCTGGTCGGCATGACCAAGGACAGGGCCATCGAGGCTCTCTACGCCAACGGGCTGAACCCCGGGAACGTCACCGAGAAGGAGTCTGCGGACGTGCCCAAGGGGCGGGTCATCTCGACCAGCCCCGGTGCGAACACGGAGGTCGACGAGGGGACCAAGGTGGACCTGGTCATCTCGAGCGGTCCGCCCACCGGTGGCGGGGACGACGACGGCACGTCCACCCCGTGACCCACTGACGTGGGGTCTCGGTCGGTCCGCTGACCCGACGCGCGTCGGCTCCTGAGACGAGGAGGGCCCGGCACCATCTGGTGCCGGGCCCTCCTCGCGTTCGGAAGCTGGTCGAGCCTCGCGAGGCTCGTCAGAGGCGCACGAGAGGGGCGAGGCCCTGCGCACGCTCGACCGCGTCGACCGACCCGCACACCGTCAACCAGTTGGCGAGCAGCAGGTGGCCCCCCTCGGTGAGCACGGACTCGGGATGGAACTGCACGCCGTGCAGCGGCAGGTCGCGGTGCTGCAGACCCATCACCACGCCGTTCTCGGTCGTCGCTGTGACGACGAGCTCGGCCGGGATCGTCCGGGGCACCACGGCGAGCGAGTGGTAGCGGGTCGCGGTGAAGGGCGAGGGGAGGCCGGCGAGCACGCCGAGGTCCCCGTGGACCACCGGGCTCGTCTTGCCGTGCATGAGCTCGGGGGCGTGCGTGACGGTCGCCCCGTAGACCTCGGCAAGGGCCTGGTGCCCCAGGCAGACACCCAGCATGGGCGTGCCGGACGCCGCGCACGCGCGGATCACGGCCTCGCTCTGCCCGGCCTCCTCGGGGGTGCCGGGGCCGGGGGAGACGAGCACGCCGTCGAACACACCGTCAGCGTCGCGGAACCGACCGTCCGCGCCCACGTCGGGGACCGCGTCGTTGCGCACGACCACGGTCCGCGCCCCGAGCTGGTTCAGGTAACCGACGATCGTGTAGACGAACGAGTCGTAGTTGTCCACGACGAGGATGCGGACCATCCCTTACCCACCTGTTCCTTCGGAAGTCGTTGCGTTGAAGCAGCCGGACGCCGCGCCGGGTGAGCGGCTCGTCCGGCGCGGCCGGACCCGGCCCCGCCTGCTCATCATTGTCCCTGCTGCGGGGTGCCGGCGGCTGCGTCCATGCGCGTGCTCACCGGCGGTCGGCACACGGAAAGCGAATCCCGTCGCCGTGTCCGACCCGGTCACGCGCCCTCGTCGGCCGAGCCGGCCACACGCGCGTACTTCAGGTCCGGCGCTCCCTCGAACACGGGCATGAGCAGCGAGTCGGACTTGTCGACCTTCCACCCCAGGCCGTACTCGTCCACGTACTGCTTGTAGATGTCGATCGCGTCGGAACGATCGAGCGCCTTCTGGAGCTGCACGGGGTCGCCCACCGCGGACACCGTGTAGGGCGGTGAGAACACCCGCCCGTGGAGGTTGAGCACGTTCCCCACGCACCGGAACGCGGTCGTGGGAGTGACGCGCTGGCCCTGGAGAGTCATCGCTTCGGCGCCTCCCGCCCAGAGCGCGTTGATGACCTCCTGCAGGTCCTGCTGGTGGACCACGAGGTCGTCCACGCGCGCCTTGGAGTGGTCCTGGGTCAACGGGGCGTCGTCGAGCGTAACGCTGAGTCCCGGCCCCGTCACCGCGACCGCCCCGGAGACGATCCCGGTGCGCTCGACGAGCTCAGGAGACTCGGTCTCCGTCTGGCCGGTACCGGCCGCAAGCCTCGACACCTCGACCTCGAGGCCGACGACCTTCTCGGTCATGTCCTCGACCCGACGCTCCTCGCTCTGCACCAGGTCGGTCAGGTTCTCGGGGTGGCGCCCTTCCTGGCCCTGCGCGAGGCGTGCGCTGGCCGAGAACATGAGCCCCGAGAGGCCGAGCACCAGGAGCACCGTGACGCTCGACCGGATACGACGTGCTCGTGTGAGCGGCCGGGTCGCAGCCGTGACCGCAGGCTCGCCGGCAGTGGAGCTCGGAGCATCCTCGGCTCCTGCGCCCCCCGTGTCGTGCGTCGCTCCGTGACGGCGATCCATCTGGCTCACTCCCGGCTCTCGTCCACCTGCCCGTGCACACGCTATTCTGTCCGCCCACTACGCTAGATGACGAATGGCGTCGCCGTTCACGACGTCGCGCAACGGCGCTTCGTCCCACCCGACACAGCTCCTGCACACGACTGGTGCCAGGAACACGCATCCCGAGGACAGGAGCCAGCTCTCGTGCCCGAGTCGAAGTCCCGTAAGAAGCCCGCCAAGGTCAAGGCCCCGCAGGTGAAGAAGCCTGAGACCGGCAACCCGCGCTGGCTGGTACCGACCATGCTGACCCTGATGCTCCTGGGCCTGGCATGGATCGTCATCTTCTACCTCACGAGCGGTGGCCTCGGCCTGCCGATCCCGGCGCTCCACAACTGGAACCTGGTGGTCGGGTTCGTCCTGATCATCGCCGGATTCGCGCTGACCACGCGCTGGAAGTAGTCGCTGGCCGACGTGCGTCCGACCCACGTCGGCCGGGCTGGGTACAGGAGAGGGTGGGGCCCGCAGAGCTGCGGTCCCCACCCTCTTGCCTGTCACCGGCGTGCGCAGGGCGGAAGGCTGTCCACAGATTCCTTACCCTGTGGATAACTACATCGGTGTAGTTCCACACCTGTGAGTAACTCTGTGGATAACTATCCGAGATCGAGCAGTCTGCTCAGGACAGCAGGAACTGCGGGGCCGAGGCGTACTTCAGGACCGTGAGGACGACGAGGACCACCGCGACCGCGACCGTGATGACGATGCTCCACAGCCTGCGCCGTTCCTTGGGCGCGTAGGCGTAACCCGCCCCGAGCACGAGGCCCACGACGAGCCCACCGAGGTGAGCCTGCCAGGCGATGTTGCTGACCATGAAGCCGATCGCGAAGTTGATCCCGATCAGGACGAGGATCTGGGCGGCGTTCCGCCCCAGGCGCCGCAGCACCACGAGGATCGCACCGAAGAGCCCGAACACGGCCCCGGACGCACCGACGACCGGCGTGAACCAACCGCCGTCAGGCGTCGGCTGAGCGAGCAGGACGACGCCGACGGATCCGCCCACCGCCGCGAGCACGTACAGCGCGACGAACCGTGCCCTCCCGAGCATCTGCTCGAGGAAGGGCCCGGTGATCCACAGCGCGTACATGTTGAACAGGATGTGGAAGACGCTCGTCGAGTGCAGGAAGGCCGCAGTGAGGAATCGGTAGGGCTGCACGTCACCGATGAACGGTGCGAACGCCAGCCGCTGGGTCCACTCGCCCCCGGTGGCCAGCTGGAGCAGCCAGCTCACGACGCACAGCGCGATGATCGTCAGCGTGACGACCGGACGCCCCGTCCGGACGGTCCCGCCAAGAGCCGTCTTGGCCTGGGGTGCGGACCGGGCCTGCTCGCGCACGCAGTCGACGCACTGGATACCCACGGCCGCCGGGCGTTGGCACTCGGGGCAGGCCGGACGTCCACAGCGCTGGCAGCGGACGTACGAGACGCGGTCTGGGTGTCGGGGACACACCGGGGCCGGCTGCGCCGGCCCCGGTGTCCCGAAGGCGGGGACGGAGATGGTCAGTCCTCGATGGTGACCGAGGTGATGACGATGTCCTCGACCGGGCGGTCGCCCGGACGGGTCCGCGTCGCGTTGATCGCGTCCACGACCGCGCGGGACTCGTCGTCGACGACCTCGCCGAAGATGGTGTGCTTGCCGTTGAGCCACGGCGTGGGGACCGTCGAGATGAAGAACTGCGACCCGTTGGTGCCCTCGACCTCACCCGAGACCGGGTTACGACGCGAGCCCGCGTTCGCCATGGCCAGCAGGTACGGGCGGTCGAACTGCAGCTCGGGGTGGATCTCGTCGTTGAACGTGTAGCCGGGTCCACCGGTACCGGTGCCGAGCGGGCAGCCACCCTGCAGCATGAAGTCCTGGATCACGCGGTGGAAGATCAGACCGTCGTAGAACGGGTCGTTGCGCTCCGCGCCCGTGCGCGGATCCGTCCAGGTCGTGGTGCCCTTCGCCAGACCGGTGAAGTTCGCCACCGTCTTGGGCGCGTGGTTCGGCAGGAGCTCGATACGGATGTCACCAGCAGTGGTGTGGAGGGTTGCGAACATGCCCCCATTCTCACACGGTCGCCTGTGCCCCCGCCCTGTCGCTCGGCTCGTGTCCCGTGCCACGGCGCGCTTGCCTCGCGAGCCTCCGGGCACGGTGGCAGAGTGGAGTTCCAGCGCCTACAGCCCGCATCACGAACACCTGGAGTCTCCATGTCCGACCGAACCCGCCGTTCCGCACGCGCCGTGACCGACACGATCGATACCGAGAAGCTCAAGGATCAGGCCGCTGAGGTCGCTGCGCTCGTCGGGGAGGCCGGCGCCAAGGCGCAGACGACCGCGGTCCAGCTCGCCGACCAGGCCAAGGGGGCCGCCGGTCAGGCGAAGGAGTGGGGCAGCCCCAAGGTCGAGGCCTTCGTCGAGTGGCTGACGCCCCGCGTCGAGAAGGCATGGCAGGACAGCCTCCAGGCCGCTGCACCACGCGTCGAGAAGGCAGCCGGGAAGGCAGCGCCTGCGATCGACACCGCGCACGACAAGCTCGTCGACGAGGTCCTGCCCAAGATCGTGGCGAGCTTCAACGCAGCGGCCGCGGCCGCAGCAGACGCTGCGTCCCGCGCGGCGGACGCGGCGGCGGCCGCCACGGCCAACTCCGCCACCACCACCGAGACCCTGTCCAAGAAGGCCGCGAAGAAGGCTGCCAAGGCAGCGAAGAAGGGCATCGACGCCTCGGCCGCATCGGCCAAGAAGGCCGCCAAGGCTGCGCCCGCCAAGCTCACGGCGGCTGCTGAGGCTGCGGACCCGCAGAAGAAGAGCAAGGCTCTGTGGTGGGTCGTGGGTGGCGTGACCGCGGCCGGGGGCGCCTACGTGCTGTGGCGCCGTGCCCAGCCGACCACCGACCCGTGGGCCGAGCCCTGGGACCAGGTCCCTGCCTCGACCTTCGACGACGCACGGGCAGCCGTGGGGAACGCGGCCGAGGCCGTCGGCGAAGCGGCCGGTGCAGCTGTCGCCAAGGGCCGTGAGACCGGCGAGAAGGTCCAGGGTGCCGTCGCCGACGCAGGGGACAAGATCTCCGGCAAGGTCCAGGACGCCGTGACCGATGCCAAGGAGGCCACGCGCAAGGCGACCGGACGTGCCAAGGACGCGGCGTCGTCGGGCAACGACGACAGCACCGAGGGCGACGACAAGAAGCCCACGGCCTGACACCTGCGAGAGAACGTGAGGGGCTCGTCCGGTCTCGCCGGGCGGGCCCCTCTCACGTATGCCGCTGCCTCCGGGCGACCGAGACGTCCGGATACGCAGAAGGCCGCCGGTCAGGTCATGGACCCGGCCGACGGCCTTCTCACTGTGTGGAGCCAGGGGGACTCGAACCCCCAACCCCCTGCTTGCAAAGCAGGTGCGCTACCAATTGCGCCATGGCCCCAGAACGCTCGGAACCGACGTGCAGAGAGCCGTCACTCGAAAGTGTCGGTGACCTCTGCCCAGAGATCGCGCTCGTTGTTGTCCTCGGACACCTTGCGCCAGATCAAGAATCCAGCGCCAGCAACGAGCAGCAGTACGAAGAACTTCTTCATGACGTTCCCCCTCGGGTGGGTTTCCGGCAGTGGGCCTAAGAGGACTTGAACCTCTGACCTCTTCCTTATCAGGGAAGCGCTCTAACCGTCTGAGCTATAGGCCCTTGCTGTGCTGCGGCAGCGCTTGAGACTATCGCACTTCTCGGGTGGTACCCAAACCGGGACATCGTCGGGAGCCTTGCAGGACGCCCCACGGCCTGCGACGACGCCCCGGTCAGGGGACGTTTTGCCCTAGTCGTCCGTCATCGTGAGGTGGATTCCGCCCACCATCGCGGCAACCAGGTTGTAGATGAACGCCATGATCGTGGACAGCGCTGTGATCAGCACCATATTCACGATCGCGATCAGGGTGGCGAGCGCGACGACCCGGTTGAACTCCACGAACTGGAGCACGTCGACGGGGCTCTCCTTGCCGACGATGCTCTCCACCAGGGAGTTCACCTCGGTGAAGACGCCCATGCCGTCCAGCACGGTCCAGAAGACCGCGGTCGCGACGACCGTCATGATCCCGATCGCCACGGCCAGCAGGAACGACAGCTTCATGACCGACCACGGGTCGACCCGCGACACCGTCAGGCGGACCCTGCGGGGGCCGTCGGACGCCGGCCGCGCGGCGGGCGTGGCCCCCGTCGCGGGCGCGGGAGAGGTCGCGGTGGCCGCCGCAGGCGCGGCAGCGGCCGGAGTCGCCGGAGTGGTCCCCGTCACCGGACGGGCCGTCCCGCTGAAGCCGGCGGCCGTGTAGTGCATCGCGGGGACCTCCTGCGTACCGCCAGGAGCCGTGGTGCTCGTCGAGCTCTTCGTCACGCGCGGCACCGTTCGGTCGTCGATCTCGGTCGTGGACTGTGGAGCAGGAGCCGCCGGGGCGGCAGCTGCTGGCGCCGGGCTCGCCGCCGGCTTGGCGGTCGCCGGCTTGGCGGTCGCCGGAGCCGGGTCGGACAGCTTCTTGGCGGCAGCCTTGGCCGTCGCCATGGCGGCCGCGGCGGCCTTGAGCGCACCGGAGCGCGCCGTGCCGCCGTTCGACTCGGGGGGCGGCGGCACGGGAGCCTCGGTCCCGCCCGACGACGCCGCTCCCGTCGCAGGAGGCGGCGGCACCGGGGCGTTCGCCCCGGCCTGCGCGCCGCTGGTCGTCCCGCCCCCTGCGGGCCGTGCCGTGCCGTTGGTCGCCGCAGGGCGGCTCGCGGTGCCCGTCACGTCGTCAGGACGCGGGGTCACCACCTTCGGCACGATCGTCGGCGGGGACTTCTTCTCGCTGCTCATCTACCATCCTCGGTGGCTCCGGGGGCCGCTTCCGACGAAGCCTCCTGCCCGGTGGTGCTGGCGGGAGAGGCGACGTCAGGCTGCCCCTGCTCGGATGCTTCCTCGTCCACGGTATCCCGATCCTCCCCCAGTCGACGTTCGACATTACGGGCAACGGCGATGATCTTGTCGTTCTTGTCCGGCTTGGCGAAGATCACGCCCTGCGACGTACGACCCGTCGGCTTGACCTCGTCGACGGACGACCTGACGATCTTCCCCCGTTCCATGATGACGAGCACCTCGTCGTCGGCGTCGACCACGAGCGCGCCGACCAGGTCACCGTTGCGCTCGGGCAGGTTGGCGACCTTGATCCCGAACCCGTTGCGACCCTGGACGCGGTAGTTGTCCTCCGTGAGCTGGGTCCGCTTGGCGATGCCGCCCTCGGTGACCGTGAAGAGGAACGCGTCGTCCCGGACAACGTCCATGGCCAGGAGGTCGTCCTCGTCACGGAACTTCATGCCCGTCACACCCGACGTGGACCGGCCGAGGGGACGCATGGCGTCGTCGTCGGCCGTGAAGCGGATCGACTGCCCCTTGCGCGAGACCAGGATCAGGTCGTCCGTCGCGTCGACCAGCCGGGCGGAGACCAGCTCGTCGGTGTTGCCGTCCTCGTCCTCGCGCAGGTTGATCGCGATGAGACCGCCCGAGCGCGGCGAGTTGTACTCCGCGAGGCGCGTCTTCTTGACCAGACCGCGACGGGTCGCGAGCACCAGGTACTCCGCGGCGTCGTAGTCGCGCAGGTCCAGGACCTGGGCGATCTTCTCTCCGGGCTGGAACGCCAGGAGGTTCGCGACGTGCTGGCCCTTGGCGTCGCGCCCGCCCTCGGGCAGCTCGTACGCCTTGGCCCGGTACACCCGGCCGAGGTTCGTGAAGAACAGGAGCCAGTGGTGCGTCGTCGTGACGAAGAAGTGGTCGACGATGTCGTCCTCGCGCAGCTGCGCGCCGCGCACGCCCTTGCCGCCGCGCTTCTGCTGACGGTAGTTGTCGCTGCGCGTGCGCTTGGCGTAGCCACCGCGCGTGATCGTGACGACGACCTCCTCCTCGGCGATGAGGTCCTCGATCGACACCTCTCCGTCGTAGGGCAGGATCGTCGTGCGACGCTCGTCGCCGTACCGGGCCACGATCTCCTCGAGCTCGTCGCCCACGATCTGACGCTGGCGCTCGGGACGGGCCAGGATGTCGTTGAGGTCCTTGATCGCGGCCTCGAGCTCGGCGTACTCGTCGATGAGCTTCTGCCGCTCCATGGCCGCGAGGGCGCGCAGCTGGAGGGTCAGGATGGCGCGGGCCTGGACCTCGTCGACCTCGAGCAGCGCCATGAGGCCCTCTCGGGCGTCCTCGACCGTGGCCGAACCACGGATGAGCGCGATGACCGCGTCGAGCGCGTCGAGCGCCTTGAGGTAGCCGCGCACGATGTGCGCCCGCTCCTCCTTGGCGCGCAGGTCGAACCGGGCGCGGCGCATGACGACGTCCATCTGGTGCGTCGTCCAGTGCCGGACGAACGCGTCGATGCTCAGCGTGCGCGGCACGCCGTCGACCAGCGCGAGCATGTTCGCGCCGAAGTTCTCCTGGAGGGACGTGTGCTTGTACAGGTTGTTCAGGACGACCTTCGCGACCGCGTCGCGCTTGAGCACGATCACGAGGCGCTGCCCCGTACGACCGGACGTCTCGTCGCGGATGTCCGCGATGCCCTGGACCTTGCCGTCCTTGACCAGGTCCGCGATGCGCAGCGCCAGGTTGTCGGGGTTGACCTGATAGGGGAGCTCGGTGATGACGAGGCAGATCCTGTTCTGGATCTCCTCGACGTTGACGACGGCTCGCATGGTGATCGAGCCACGACCCGTGCGGTACGCCTCCTCGATGCCCTTGTGGCCGAGGATCGTCGCGCCGGTCGGGAAGTCCGGGCCCTTGATCTTGGTCAGCAGCACCTCGAGGAGCTCCTCCTTGGAGGCCTCCGGGTGCTCGAGGTGCCACTTCACGCCGTCCGCGACCTCGCGGAGGTTGTGCGGAGGGATGTTCGTGGCCATGCCGACCGCGATGCCGGCTGAGCCGTTGACCAGCAGGTTCGGGAAACGCGAGGGCAGGACGACGGGCTCCTGGGTCCGGCCGTCGTAGTTGTCCTGGAAGTCGACGGTCTCCTTGTCGATGTCCCGGACCATCTCCAGAGCCAACGGCGCCATGCGGGTCTCGGTGTATCGAGGAGCTGCGGCCGGGTCGTTGCCGGGGGACCCGAAGTTCCCCTGGCCCGCTGCGAGCGGGTAGCGCAGCGACCAGTCCTGGACCAGGCGGACCAGGGCGTCGTAGATGGACGTGTCACCGTGCGGGTGGAACTTTCCCATGACGTCGCCGACGACACGGCTGCACTTGGAGAACGCGCGGTCCGGGCGGTAGCCGCCGTCGTGCATCGCGTACAGCACGCGACGGTGGACGGGCTTGAGACCGTCGCGCACGTCCGGGAGCGCACGACCGACGATGACGCTCATCGCGTAGTCGAGGTACGAGCGCTGCATCTCGAGCTGCAGGTCCACCTGTGCGATCCGGCCGTGCTGCACCGCGACCGTGCCGTCGGCCCCCAGCGTCACCTCGGTCCCGTCCCCGGGAAGGGTTCCCTGGTTCTCGTCCTGCTCGGGAGTCTCGTCCGTCACCGTCGTCTACCTCGTCCTGTCGTGGTCCTGCTGTGTGGTGAAGCTGTGGTCGCGGCCCGGAGGAAGCTCGCCCGCTCGACCGTGAAGGTCCCGGGCCGGCCGTCCGTCGTGCCGTCACGCGGTAGGTCGGGGTCGGCGCGCGGACGGCCGGGTCTTCCACCCGGCCGTCCTTCGCCACCGACCACGTCCTACCCGCTAGATGTCCAGGAACCTCACGTCCTTGGCGTTGCGCTGGATGAAGTTGCGGCGCGACTCGACGTCCTCGCCCATGAGGATCGAGAAGATCTCGTCGGCGGCAGCCGCGTCGTCGAGCGTGACCTGGTTGAGCGTGCGGTGCTCGGGGTCCATGGTCGTGTCCCACAGCTCCGAGTAGTCCATCTCGCCGAGACCCTTGTAGCGCTGGATCCCGTTCTCCTTGGGGATGCGCTTGCCCGCGGCCTGCCCCGCGAGCAGGAACGCGTCGCGCTCCCGGTCGGAGTAGACGTAGTCGTGCGGCGCGTTGGACCACTTGAGGCGGTACAGCGGCGGCTGCGCGAGGTACACGTGGCCGTGCTCGATCAGCGGACGCATGTACCGGAAGAGCAGCGTCAGCAGCAGCGTGCAGATGTGCTGGCCGTCGACGTCGGCGTCCGCCATGAGGACGATCTTGTGGTACCTCAGCTTGGCGATGTCGAAGTCCTCGCCGATGCCCGTGCCGAACGCCGTGATGAGCGCCTGGACCTCGTTGTTGCCCAGCGCACGGTCGAGGCGTGCACGCTCGACGTTGAGGATCTTGCCTCGCAGCGGGAGGATCGCCTGGTTGTGCGGGTTGCGTCCACGGACGGCCGAGCCGCCTGCCGAGTCACCCTCGACGATGAAGACCTCGCACTCCTCGGGCCGGTTGGACTGGCAGTCCTTGAGCTTGCCCGGCATGCCGCCGGACTCGAGGAGCCCCTTGCGCCGCGTCGCCTCGCGCGCCTTGCGGGCTGCGAGCCGCGCCTGCGAGGCCTGGATGGCCTTGCGGATGATGTCGCGCGCCTCGGTCGGGTGCGAGTCGAACCAGTCCGTGAGCTGCGAGCGGACGACGCGCTGCACGAACGACTTGGCCTCGGTGTTGCCGAGCTTGGTCTTCGTCTGGCCCTCGAACTGGGGCTCACCGAGCTTGATCGACAGGACGGCCGTGAGGCCCTCGCGGATGTCGTCGCCCGTGAGGTTGTCGTCCTTCTCCTTGATGATGGCCTTGGCCCGCGCGTACTCGTTGACCAGTGAGGTCATGGCCGCACGGAAGCCCTCCTCGTGCGTGCCGCCCTCGGTCGTCGAGATCGTGTTGGCGAACGTGTGCACGGACTCGGAGTAGGCGCTGGTCCACTGGAGCGCGATCTCGACCGAGATGCGCCGCTCCTTGTCCTCGGACTCGAAGTCGATGATCTCGTCGTGGATCAGCTCGACCTTCTTGGCCGCGTTGAGGTGCTTGACGTAGTCCACCAGCCCCTCGTCGTACTTGTACGACACCACGCGGGGCTTGAACTCGTCCTCCCCCTCGGGGGCCGCGACGAGGTCCTCCGCGGGGTCAGAGACCTGGCCCGTGACCTCGTCGTCGGTGTCCAGGAACTGACGGCGCTCGTCGGTGAGCGTGATGCGCAGCCCCTTGTTGAGGAACGCGTACTGCTGGAAGCGCGAGCGGAGAGTCTCGAAGTCGAACTCGGTCGTCTCGAAGATCTCCGGGTCCGGCCAGAACGTCTGCGTCGTGCCGGTCTCCGTGGTGGCCTCGCCCTCGACGAGAGGCCCGTCGGTCTTGCCGCCGTCCTTGAAGTTCTGGCTCCAGACGTGACCGTCGCGCTTGATCACCGTCTGGACCTTGCGCGACAACGCGTTGACGACCGAGATGCCCACGCCGTGCAGTCCACCGGAGACCGCGTAGCCGCCCCCGCCGAACTTCCCGCCGGCGTGGAGGATCGTCATGACGACCTCGACCGTGGGCTTGCCCTCGGTCGGGTGGATCGCGACGGGGATACCGCGGCCGTTGTCGGTGACGCGTACACCTCCGTCGGCCAGAAGTGTCACGTCGATCGTGTCGGCGTAGCCCGCGAGGGCTTCGTCCACAGAGTTGTCCACAACCTCGTACACCAGGTGGTGGAGCCCTCGCTCACCGGTCGAGCCGATGTACATACCGGGTCGCTTGCGGACGGCCTCGAGCCCTTCGAGGACGGTGATGTTGCTCGCGTCGTACGTGCCGCCCGAAGGGTCCTGGTCCAGGCCGGGACCTCCACCGCTCTCCGGGGGCAGGCTCGAAGGGACGTTGTCTGTGTGCTCTGCCACGGGCGGAAGCGCTCCTCGTCATCTTGCACGCGACAGGTTCACCCGCTGGGGAGGATCGCTGCACGGCTCATCGGTTCCGGCTCGCGCGCGTGCCAGTCGGCGCGCGCGGAGTGACCCGGAATGACCTCACCATTCTACCTGGGAGGCAGCCAAAACAGCGGATGATGAGCCCTTCGGAGCGAGTTCTCCACAAGGTTCTCCACAGGTCGGTGGATCTGTTCGCCGACAGCCTTGCCCGCACACGGCGCGCGCCCGTCATATCGGGACGAATCGCCCTCGAGATCAGCCGTAGGTGTCGCGCGGGCCACGGCCACGGACGGTCTTGGGACCGCGGCGGAAGCTCGGCCCGGCCGGCCCCAGGACGGTCACGGTCTCGACCACCCCCTCACCGACCTCTTGCGCCAGCCGCTCGAGCAGTCGAGGGGTCAGCAGCTTGACCTGGGTCGCCCATGCGGTCGAGTCCGCGCGCACCACGAGCACCTTGTCCTCGAAGGTCTCGGGAACGCAGTGGTCGGCCACCTGGTCGCCGACCACCTCGCGCCAGCGCCCGATCACCCCGCCGACCGACACGTCCTGCACCCACCCCCGCTCGTGGAGCAGCCGCTGGACGACCGCACCGAACGTCTGGGGGTCGCGCCCACCGGGCCGGGCTCCCGACGACGGAGGAGGGTCCGCGAGGATCCGTCGCGAGGGCTGCCCGGGACGGATGCCCTTGGCCCGGGCAGCGGCCCGAGCCCGGTTGAGCGCCTCGCGCGCGACCTGGGCCGGAGGGGTCAGGTCGACGACCTCGCCCACGGGAAGGCCTGCGGGACGTGCGGGCTCGTCGTCCTCGTGCCCGAGCTCGTCCTCCGGGTCGCCGCCCGGCTGGTCACGCACGTCGGGTCACCTGTCCGTCGAGAACGTCGAGCCGCAGCCCCTGGAGCTGGGCCGGGACGTCGTCGGGCACCGCAGCCGTGATGATGACCTGGTTCGCCCCGGCGACCAGGTCCGCGAGCCGGTCGCGGCGGCGCACGTCGAGCTCGGCGAACACGTCGTCGAGCAGCAGGACGGGCTCGCCGTCGGGCCCCCAGTCCGGCGACCACAGGAGCGAGCCCGACTCCTGAGGCGCGCCGTCCGTGAGCAGCCGGTACGACGCGAGGCGCAGCGCGAGCGCGAACGACCACGACTCGCCGTGGCTCGCGTACCCCTTGGCAGGCAGGCCGCCCAGGGTCAGGACCAGGTCGTCACGGTGAGGCCCCACGAGGCACACGCCGCGGTCGATCTCCTTGCTGCGCAAGGAGGTCATCGCGGTCAGGAGCTGGGCCTCCAGCTGGGCGGCGTCCTGCGGCGTCCCATCCTGCCCGACGACGTCGCTCGCCTCCTCGAGCGCGGCCGCGAGCGAGGAGCGGTACGCGACGTGCGCCTCGCCCTGTCCCGAGCTCACCTGCTCGTACGCCGCCGCCACGTACGGCCGCAACGCCTCGACGAGCTGGAGCCGCAACGCGATGATCTCCGCGCCGGTCGACGCGAGCTTGGCGTCCCAGACGTCGAGCGTGCGCAGGTCCGGCGACTGCGACCGTGAGGCACGCATGGCGCCCCCCGCCGACTTGAGGAGCGCGCTGCGCTGTCGCAGCACCCGGTCGTAGTCGCTCAGGACGCCCGCGAACCGCGGGACGAGGAGCACCGCGAGCTGGTCGAGGAACCTGCGCCGCCCGTCCGGGTCGCCCTTGACGAGCGCCAGGTCCTCCGGGGCGAACAGCACCGTGCGGGCGATGCCGAGCACGTCCCGGGGGCGGCCCGCGGGCGCCCGGTTGATCCTGGCTCGGTTCGCCTTGCCCGGGGAGATCTCGATCTCGACCGTGCTCGCTCGGTCCCCGCGGACGATCCTCGTGCGGATCACGGCCCGCGAGGCACCGGCGCGGACCAGCGCCGCGTCCGACGGGACACGGTGGCTGCCGAGCGTCGCGACGTAGCCGATCGCCTCGACGAGGTTCGTCTTGCCCTGGCCGTTCGGCCCGACGAAGGCGTTCACGCCGGGCTCGAGCTCGACGTCGACGGACGTGTACGAACGGAAGTCAGCGAGGGAGAGGTGGGAGATGTACATCTGGTCCTACGGCTTGCGGTCGACGAGGTCGACGAGGCGATCTTCGTCCACAGGGCAGGGAGCCGTTGTGGACACGACGGTCAGGAAGGTGCTCCCACCAGTGTGACGCCTCGACCTGACGCTGTGCGCGCGAGGCGGCGGGCGTCGTCGAGCAGGCGGGACAGAATCCGTCAGGAGGCCGGGCCCGCGGGCTTGACCGCGTGCCCGCCGAACTGCTGGCGCAGCGCTGCGACCGCCTTCATCGCGGGCGACGCCCCCTGTCGCGACGCGAAGCGCGCGAAGAGCGCGGCCGAGATCACGGGGAGGGGCACGGCGCTGTCGATCGCCTCGTCCACGGTCCACCGGCCCTCGCCCGAGTCCTCGACCCAGTCGCTGATCGCGCCCAGCTCGGGGTCCTCCTCGAGCGCCTTGACCAGGAGGTCGAGCAGCCAGGACCGGACGACCGTCCCACGCGTCCAGGCCTTGAGGGTGCCCGGGACGTCGGTCACGATGTCCTTGGCCTCGAGGAGCTCGTAGCCCTCGGCGTAGGCCTGCATGAGCCCGTACTCGATGCCGTTGTGGACCATCTTGGCGTAGTGGCCCGCACCGACCGCCCCGGCGTGGACGAAGCCCTCGTCGCGCGGACCGTCCGGGCGCAGCGCGTCGAAGACCGGCATCACGGCCTCGACGAGAGCCGCGTCGCCGCCCACCATGAGCCCGTACCCGTTCTCGAGGCCCCAGACACCGCCCGAGACGCCGACGTCGAGGTAGCCGATGCCCTGCGGAGCGAGCTGCGCGGCGTGCTCCGCGTCGTCCGAGAAGTGCGAGTTGCCGCCCTCGACGACCACGTCACCGGCCGTGAGCAGCTCGCCCAGCTCGGTCACCACCCCGCGGGTGATGGCCCCCGAGGGAACCATGACCCACACGACACGCTGCCCCGCGGGGAGAGCCTCGACCAGCTCAGCCAGCGTCGAGACGTCCGAGACGTCCGGGTTGCGGTCGAAGCCCGTGACCTCGATACCACCGGCGCGCAGGCGCGAACGCATGTTCGCGCCCATCTTGCCGAGTCCGACCAGACCGATGTGCGTGACCATCGCGTGCCTCCGTGCCGTTGAGCTCGTGTACTGCGCGGGCCGGCCTCTGCTAGCTCGCGAAGCGGATGGGGACCAGCAGGTAGCGGTAGTGCGAGGAGTCCTCGCCGTCCAGCGACTCCTGACCGGTGAACTCCACCGGCTTGTTCGGGTGCGTGAAGCTCAGGCGGACGAAGTCCGTCCCCAGGGCACCGAGGCCGTCGAGCAGGAACTGCGGGTTGAACGCGACCGAGATCTCCTCGCCCACGAGCACGGCCTCGAGGGCCTCGGACGCCTGTGCGTCGTCGCCCTGGCCTGCGTCGAGGACGACCTGGCCGTCCGTGAACGACAGCCGGATCGGCGTGTTGCGCTCCGCCACGAGCGACACGCGCTTGGCCGCGTCGATCAGCGGAGCGGTCGCCATGACCGCGTGGATCGGGGTCTCGTCGGGGAACAGGCGACGGACCGCGGGGTAGTCGCCGTCCACGAGCTGCGAGGTCGTGTGGCGCCCGCCGGCCTCGAAACCGATCAGGTCGACGCCGGTACCCGCCGTGAGGCCCACGTTGACGAGGCCCGAGCTGCCGAGCGACTTGGCGACGTCGTTGAGCGTGCGAGCCCGGACCAGCGCGACGGCGCTGAAGTCGGGGGTGCCGGGGGTCCACGTGAGCTCACGCAGCGCGAGGCGGTAGCGGTCGGTCGCGAGCAGCGTGATGCGCTCACCCTCGATCTCCATGCGGACACCTGTGAGGAGCGGGAGCGTGTCGTCACGGCTCGCGGCGACCGTCACCTGGGCGACGGCGTGCGTCAGCTCGTCGCCCGAGACCGTGCCCGAGAGCTCCGGCATGACCGGCAGGGCCGGGTAGTCCTCGACGGGCATGGTGAGGAGCGTGAAGCGGCTCGCTCCACAGGTCACGATGACCTTGTTGCCCTCGACGGCGAAGTCGACGGGCTTGGCGGGCAGGGCCCGGGAGATCTCGGCCAGGAGTCGACCGGACACCAGGACGGTGCCCGGCTCGGTGACCTCGGCAGGGATCTCCGAGCGCGCTGAGACCTCGTAGTCGAAGCTCGACAGACCGATCGTCCCGACGGCGTCGGCCTCGATGCGCACGCCCGCGAGGACGGGAGCAGGAGGTCGGGTCGGCAACGTACGGGCCGTCCACGTCACAGCGTCGGCCAGGACATCACGCTCAACCCGGAACTTCATCCCACACCCTCTCGTCCATGGATCGATCTTCACATGTCAGGCACTCCACCGCGCGGTACACAGGATCGGAGAGTGTCTGTGCAGAACTCTGCACGCACGTCACGCCGCCCTGCTCCGTCCTCCTCGCCGTCGGGGAGGACGAGACCTTGCTCGGGTCGTGCCCGCATGAACCCTACGCGAGTCTGCGCCGGGTGCGGTACCTCTGGCAGGCTCGTGGACGTGCGATCTCGAGTACCCGTGGTCTGGGCCCTTCCAGCCCTGGCTGTGACCGCGGTCACACGTGCGAGTTGGGGCAGCGCTGAGCTCGCGGGACCAGATGAAGGCGTGTGGATTTTTCCTGGTTAGAGATCATTCGTCGTAGTCATCGGTGCTGTGCAAAGTGTGGAAAAGCGGTCTCTTCCCAGGTCAGATGCCTTTTCTTCGTGTGGACGAACAGGGGACGAGCCTGTGGGTAAATCGCAGGCACTGTTGACGACGAGTTGTCCACAGTGCGCCGTCCACCGATGAGGTGTCCTCTGTCCACACGATGTGCCCGGTCATCCACAGTTATCCACAGGCAGGTGCACAAGGTTGTGGGTTGGCGGCTCTGCGGGACGAGCCGTACACAGGGCAGAGTGGCTTGTACACAGGAGACTGGGGACGCAGCAGTCCAGTTCTGGGGACAGCGACGAAGCGGTGGTGGACATACCCCCAGGCCCTGTGGACAACTCTGGGGACGGCCTTCCCTTGCCCACAGCTTGTACACAAGCCCTCACTGCCACTGTGCGTCCGTCGAGGCTGCGGGAGGTCGGGTGCACGCGCCGAGGTGTCCCTGTGCACAAGGTCTGCGGTCCGCATCGCGCCATCCGTGGAAAAGCCCTATAAGCCGCATAATGCCTGCCAGGCTCGATCGACCGAGGCCTTGGCGTGGACTCTCGGTGGTGGCGGTCGTCGGACGAGAGCACGACGACGGGGTGCTCGTCGTCGTGCTCGGTCTCCGTCGCGGCGTGGCTCGACGGGGCGATCTGCGGTGTGGAGCGGGCAACCCGAGTAGTTCGTCTCCTGGCGGGGCCGGCACGGACGACCCGGGTAGGCCCGCGGGGGACCGTCGAGCAGAGGGTGCAGACGGGCTCTGCGAGGCACGTGCGCCTGGCCCGGGTACGGACGTTGCCGCGTTGTGCCGTGAGGCCGGCTGGGCAGCGGTCCAGGTGGCTCCCCGGGAGTGCAACAGGGCTCGCACCGCACCGACGGCGCCCCGATCTCCGAGGCCGTCGCTGGGGGCTTCAACCTGGGGCCCAGGGAGCCTTCAGAGGGCGCGGTCTGGGCGGCGCAGCATGTCGAGGAAGACGCCCCACCAAGGAGGGCCCGGGGACGTCGGTGAGCAGCGTCAGCCTCGGTGCTGCTGCTTGATCCTGCTCGTGAGCTCGGTGACCTGATTGTAGGTCGAACGCCGCTCGGCCATCTGCTCGGTGATCTTCCGGTTCGCGTGCATGACCGTGGTGTGGTCGCGGCCACCGAACTGCTGGCCGATCTTCGGCAGCGACAGGTCGGTCAGCTCACGGCACAGATACATCGCGATCTGACGGGCCGTGACGAGGACCCGAGAGCGCGAGCTCCCGCACAGGTCCTCGATCGTCAGCCCGAAGTACGCAGCCGTCTGCGCGATCACGCTGGCCGGGGTGATCTCCGACGCGTCGTCGTCGGTGATGAGGTCCTTGAGGACGATCTCGGCGAGGGCGAGGTCGACCTGCTGGCGGTTGAGGTTCGCGAACGCCGTCACGCGGATGAGGGCGCCCTCGAGCTCACGGATGTTCGTCGAGATCTTGGAACCGATGTAGGACAGGACATCGGCCGGCGCTGCGAGCCGTTCGCTCGCGGCCTTCTTGCGGAGGATCGCGATGCGGGTCTCGAGGTCCGGGGGCTGGACGTCCGTGATGAGGCCCCATTCGAACCTGCTGCGCAGCCGGTCCTCGAATCCGTTGAGCTGCTTGGGTGGGAGGTCCGAGGTGATGACGAGCTGCTTGTTGGCGTTGTGCAGCGCGTTGAAGGTGTGGAAGAACTCCTCCATCGTCTGTTCCTTGCCCTGCAGGAACTGGATGTCGTCGATCAGGAGCACGTCGACGTCGCGGTAGCGCCGCTGGAACGTCCCTGCCTTGCCCTCGCTGATCGAGTTGATGAAGTCGTTGGTGAACTCCTCAGAGTTCACGTAGCGCACGCGGACGTTCGGGTAGAGGTTGTGCGCGTAGTGGCCGATCGCGTGCAGCAGGTGCGTCTTGCCGAGGCCCGACTGTCCGTAGATGAAGAGGGGGTTGTAGGCCTTCGCAGGTGCCTCGGCGACCGCGACCGCAGCCGCGTGCGCGAACCGGTTGGACGAGCCGATGACGAACGTCTCGAAGATGTACTTCGGGTTCAGCCTGGTCGGCTCGGCGGGAGGACGCTGCGGAGAGGGGGCGGGAAGCGGTCGCTCGTGCTCGACCTCGCTGCGCAGAGGCAGAGGTTCGGGGGAGCTGGCAGTGAGTGCGGCGGGGGACGGCGGCTCGGAGCTGAGCTCCGGATCGACGGTGATGCCGAACCGGACGTCGCGGCCGAGGGCACCAGACATCGCGGAGACGAGCTCGTCTCGGACGCGCGTCTCGAGGTAGGTGCGGGTCTGCTCGTGCGGGACGGCGATGAAGACGGTGTCGTCGAGGATCGCCAGGGGCTTCGCGAGCTTGATGAACGCGATCTGCCTTGGCGTCATGTCGGGGCTGGCCTCGAGGACGGCGATCGTCTGTGCCCAGACATCAGTGATGTTCTCGTCAGGGTGGGGCACCAGGTGATTTCCTTCGTCGTCGTGTGGAGCAGGAGGAGCAGGACCGACCTGGAGTGTGTCACGCAGACCGGTTATCCACATAGTTTTCCACAACCTGTGGGCTGCTAGCAGGGTGCGCTTCTGAAGTCACATCGAGTGTCGACGGCGGGTGGCTCGGGGGATCACTCGAACCCGGGTGGCACCAGGGTGGCGACGGAAGGCCGTCGATGGTGGGTCCGCGGCTGCGTCCTCACCCTAGACGTATCGGCTACCGCACGACATATCATGACAGGCTCGGCGTGTTCCAGCCCGGGTTTGACCCGAGGGGGTCCCCCGGCGTAACGTCATACAGCCGTTCCAGGTACTTTCGCGCGCCCTCACGGGGGCGAATCCACGGACACATCGTGGCGGGTACACGGACGGCTGGGATGCAGAACTGCATCTCTACCAGCTGTAGCACTGCATCGTCGAGGACATAGACGGTGTACCTCCCCGACGTTCTTGGAGTACCTCGTGAGCAAGCGGACTTTCCAGCCGAACAACCGGCGCCGTGCGAAGACCCACGGTTTCCGGCTGCGTATGCGCACCCGCGCCGGCCGCGCCATCCTGGCTGCCCGTCGTCGCAAGGGCCGCGCCGAGCTCTCTGCCTGACAGCAGGTGCTGCCCGCGGCGCACCGCATGCGCCGTTCCGTAGATTTTGAACGGGCGGTGCGCAGTGGCGTGCGCGCGGGACGATCGACCGTGGTGGTTCATCTCATCCAGGATCCTGGGGGAGACGAACCACCACAGGTCGGTTTTGTCGTATCCAAGGCTGTGGGCAACGCCGTGCACCGGAACAAGGTGAAGCGGCGTCTGCGCGCCGCCTCGTTGTCGTATCTGGATGCGCTCCCGCCCAGGACTCGGGTGGTTGTCCGGGCCCTTCCGGCGTCAGGCTCGAGCAACTTCGATCAGCTCGATCAGGACCTAGCGTCCTGCGTCAGGCGCGCGGTGACCCGGTGGAGTCAGCGGACGGTAGACGCATGAGTGCGGCAGTCCCTGTGGAGGGTCCCGACGTCGTCACCTCCGGGTGGGCTGCGCGGTCTTGGCGCTTCGTGCGGAGGATCCCCCTGCTCGTGCTCGTCGGTCTGATCCGCGGATATCAGAGCGTCATCTCTCCGATGACTGGCCCGACCTGCAAGTACTACCCCTCGTGCTCGCAGTACGCGCTCGTCGCGATACGTCGGCACGGAGTGCTGCGCGGCGTACGGCTTGCCGCCTGGCGGCTGCTGAGATGCAACCCCTGGAGCAAGGGAGGCGTCGACGACGTCCCCGAGGCGCTGAGGAAGCACTCGCACTAGTCCTCCTGCCGGCGACGTCGGCAGGACCCAGTTTGTTGAAGGTTAGGGAGTAGTACGGATGGACTTCTTCGCGTTCCTCGCGCCGATCGAGTGGGTCGTGGCGTGGATCATGTACCTGTGTCACCAGGGACTCGTGTTCCTGGGCATGGGCGACGGCCCGGGTCTCGGTTGGGTGTTCTCGATCGTCGGGCTCGTGATCATCATCCGTATCCTGCTGATCCCGCTCTTCTTCAAGCAGATCAAGGCCTCCCGTGGCATGCAGATGCTGCAGCCCGAGATGCAGGCCATCCAGAAGAAGTACAAGGGCAAGTCGGATCCGGCGTCCCGCGAGGCCATGAGTCGCGAGACCATGGAGCTCTACAAGAAGCACGGGACCAACCCGTTCGCCTCCTGCCTGCCGATCCTTCTGCAGTCGCCCATCTTCTTCGCCCTGTTCCGCGTGCTCAACGGGCTCGTGCCCATCTCGGACGGTTCGGCCGACCCGATCGGTCCCATCAACGCGGCGGTCGCGAAGGACATCGAGAGCTCCTCGCTGTTCGGTGCCCACCTCTCTGACGTCTTCCTCAAGACGGACGACCTGCAGGTCAAGATCGTCATCGGTGCGCTCATCGTCGCGATGTGCGCCACGACGTTCTTCACGCAGCGCCAGCTGACCATGAAGAACATGCCGAAGTCGGCGCTCGAGGGCCCCATGGCCTCCACGCAGAAGATGATGCTCTACGTCTTCCCCTTCATCTTCGCGGTGTCCGGCGTGAACTTCCCCGTCGGTGTCCTCGTCTACTGGACGACGACGAACCTCTGGTCCATGGGGCAGCAGTTCTACACGATCAAGCGCATGCCTGCACCGGGCTCCGAAGCCGAGCGGTTGATGAAGGAGCGTCAGGCGCGGAAGGCGGCCGCCAAGGGCATCGTCGAGGACGCGGCGCCTGTCATCGAGCAGCCGCGTGGACAGCGCCAGCAGCCCAAGCGCAAGGATCGTCAGAAGCCGGGCACGCCCCGCGTCATCACCGGAACCACGGCTCCGTCGGACAAGGTCAAGGATGCACCGTCCGACGACGAGACCGGCGGCAAGGCACAGGGAACCGGCAAGGGTTCTCCGTCTCCGAAGAAGCCGAAGAAGTAGCCCTAGTCCCGTTCCGAGAGCACCGAGGATCCTTCGCGACCCGGGGTTCTCTTGACCCCAAGGAGTCAGCATGTCGTCGACCGACGCACCCGCTGCCGAAGACCAAGCACCTGACGAGATGACGCGCCTCGAGGAAGAGGGCGAGGTCGCTGCGGACTACCTCGAGGAGTTCCTCGACATCGCAGACCTCGACGGTGACATCGACATCGACATCGACCACGGCCGCGCGGCGCTCGAGATCGTGGCCGACGACGCTGCGTCGCTCCGTCATCTGGTGGGCAAGGAGGGTGAGGTTCTGGACGCTCTCCAGGAGCTCACTCGCCTCGCTGTCCAGGCACGGACGGGGGAGCGGAGTCGCCTCATGCTCGACATCGCCGGCTTCCGTGCTCAGCGCAAGGTCGAGCTCACGGAGCTCGCAACTGTCGCGATCGCCAGGGTGAAGGAGTCCGGCGAAGAGTTGTCGATGGATCCGCTCAATGCGTTCGAGCGCAAGGTCGTCCACGACGTCGTGGCGGCTGCTGGTCTCACGAGCGACTCACGCGGAACCGACCCGGAGCGCTATGTCGTGATCCGCCCGGTCGAGGTGTCCTGACTCGTTACGGAGTTCCCTACCTCTGAGCCGCCCGATGTTTCACGTGAAACATCGGGCGGCTTCGTCGTCGCCGATCATGGCGGACATGTGCTTCGTCAAGCATCCCTGAGAGTGCGGCTCTCCACCATGGGGGCGGGGTTCGAACGGGAACGTGGTTCTGTGGTCGAGAGGTACCAGGACCGCGAACGAGGAGACCGCGCGGAGGACAGCCGCGCCGCGGGGGTGGGGGGCGACTCCGACTCGACCAGCACCCGAGGGGTAGCGACGTGTGGGTCGTCCGGGTCGATCACGACACGGTCGTTTCCGTGGCGTGAGCGGCCGAGTCGTCTCACGTCGAACGTTCGGCCCGACCGCGGCTGGGACGTGACACCATGGACCCTGGTTGTCCGGCACTACGTGCGTTTCGCCGCAAGGGGGATCTGCACCGAAAGAGGAGTACATGACGAACGAGATGAGCGACGGTTTCGCGAACGATGTTTCACGTGAAACCCTCTCCGATTCGCCGGAGGTACAGCAGTACTTCGGAGCCTCCTTTCCGCTCGTCTCACGGTTCGCCGAGATGCTGCATGACCAAGGAGAGTTGCGTGGCTTGATCGGCCCGCGCGAGGTCTCCCGCATCTGGGAGCGCCACATCCTGAACTCCGCTGCCGTGGTGCAGTATCTCCCCACGAGCGGGACCATCGCCGACATCGGATCTGGAGCAGGTCTGCCGGGCATCGTCATCGCGGCGATGCTCCCAGAGGCACAGGTGCTTCTCGTTGAACCCATGGAGCGACGCTGCACCTGGTTGAACGAGGTCGTGGAGGAGCTCGAGCTGACCAACGTCGAGGTCAAGCGGGGTCGGGCCGAGGAGTACCACGGTGCTTTCCAGTGCCAAGCCGTGACGTCGCGCGCCGTGGCTGCGCTCGAGAAGCTGGCCAGGATGTCACTTCCGCTGGTCGAGCGCGGGGGCGAGATGGTGATCCTCAAGGGCAAGAACGTCGAGCAGGAGATCGAGCCGGCGCGCAAGGTCCTGCGGAAGTACAAGACTGAGGAGCCGGAGATCTTGCAGGCCTTCAGCATCGAGGGCGTCGAGCCGACGACAGTACTCCGGGTGCGACGTACCCCTGCCTGACCTGGTCCGTCGTTGCGACACCGGTGGAGGGCCACCCGGGGATGGCTCCGTGAGGTAGCGTCGACAACACCGGACACGCGAACGATGCGGCGGCTGTACAGCATCGATTGGCTAGCCTGCCGAGTTCCGGTGCGACACGCGCTTGAGACTCCGATCATTGTCGAGTCTTGAGCGCATGCTGTGTGGTGGGTCAAATGAGGGAGATGGGCGTGACTGAGAGTTCCGATCGGTACCAGAGCATGCCGTTCGATCATCGAGAGGCAGTTCCGTTCGCGGATGTTTCACGTGAAACATCGTCGGCCGGCACGGGGGGCCAGGGCGCTGCGGCGATGGCGAACGAAGACGACCGTCGTGCTGCCCTCATGGCGAGCCTGCCCGAGATGGACGACGACACGCCCCTCGCTGCCCAGCTCACCATCGACGCCCGTCGGCGGATCGACCTTCACGGACGACAGTTCCCCCGTCCCGCGGCGACCCGCATCATCACGATCGCCAATCAGAAGGGCGGCGTCGGGAAGACGACGACGACGGTCAACCTCGCGGCGGGACTCGCTCAGGCTGGGCTCAACGTCCTCGTCATCGACAACGACCCGCAGGGGAATGCGTCGACCGCCCTCGGTGTCGAGCATCGCGCTGGAACTCCCTCCGTCTACGAGGTATTGGTGGACGGGGCCCCGCTCGCCTCGGCGGTTCAGCAATGCCCCGACATTCCGAGCCTCTGGTGCGTTCCTGCGACGATCGACCTGTCGGGTGCGGAGATCGAGCTCGTCTCCTTGGTTTCCCGTGAAACGCGACTCCGCCGTGCGGTCGACGTCTTCTTGGAGGAGCGCATCGCGCAAGGTCTTGAGCGTATCGACTATGTTCTCGTCGATTGCCCGCCCAGCCTCGGTCTGCTGACCGTCAACGCGTTCGTGGTCGGCCGTGAGGTCCTCATTCCGATCCAGTGCGAGTACTACGCCCTCGAGGGTCTCAGTCAGCTCCTCAAGACGATCGAACTCATCAAGGCGCACCTGAACCCCCAGCTGCATGTCTCGAGCATTCTCTTGACCATGTACGACGGTCGCACCAACCTCGCGCAGCAGGTTGCCTCCGAGGTTCGCGAGCATTTCCCCGAGCAGACCCTGAAGACGACGGTGCCCCGCTCGGTACGCATCTCCGAGGCGCCCAGCCATGGGCAGACGGTCATCACGTACGATCCGAGCTCGACCGGTGCGCTCGCCTATCTCGAAGCCGCTCGGGAGGTTGCTGACCGTGGACGCCCCGCACCGGTTCAACCCCTTGACGGCGCATCTCGCGACGTCTCCCGGCAGAACTACCTCGCAGAACGATGGGCAGTGCTGCCTAGCTACCAGGAGGATGCACGATGAGTGAGAAGCGCCGTGGGCTCGGTCGTGGTCTTGGAGCCCTGATTCCGACGAGCCCAGAGCGTGAGCGCCCCGTCGATGTATTCTTCCCGTCCGCGCCGCAGGCTGCTGCGTCGGTCGAGCAGAACACCAACCCTGAGGGCGGGGGAGTGGGGGCATCGAGCCTCAGCACCTCGGCCGTCCTCACCGTCGAACGAGAGTCCTCTGATTCGCCGGTCGGCTTGGTCGGCCTCGCCGATTCCGCCACCGAGCTTGAGTCGACGTCTCGTCCGCTGATTCCCACGGAGCCTCCGATCGAGAAGGGGCGCGCGCGCCCAGGCGATGTTCCACGTGAAACATCGGCGGCGCTTGGTCAGTCGGACGGCGCGCCGACGTCGAACGACGATCTGGTCCCGGTTCCCGGGGCGACGTTCGCTGAGCTCCCCGTGGGGCTGATTCGAGCAAACTCCCGCCAGCCGCGCACGGTCTTCGACGAGGGCGAGCTCGACGAGCTGGTCGGGTCGATCAAGGAGATCGGTGTTCTCCAGCCCATCGTCGTCCGACGAGACCCGGAGAACGAGGGCGCCTACGAGCTCATCATGGGTGAGCGCCGTTGGCGGGCGACGCAGGCAGCGGGCTTGGATGTCATCCCGGCGATCATCCGCGAGACCGAGGACGCGGATCTCCTCCGCGATGCTCTCCTCGAGAACCTTCATCGCAGCGCACTGAACCCGCTCGAGGAGGCTGCCGCCTACCGACAGCTTCTCGACGATTTCGGGTGCACGCACGAGGAGCTCGGTACCCGGATCTCGCGCAGCCGTTCGCAGATCTCGAACATGTTGCGCTTGCTGCGGCTGCCTCCGCTCGTACAACGTCGGGTGGCGGCGGGGGTGCTCTCGGCCGGACACGCGCGCGCTCTGCTGGGCCTGACCGACGGTGCGGAGATCGAACGACTCGCCCAGAGGATCGTCTCGGAGGGCCTCTCGGTGCGGGCCACGGAGGAGATCGTCGCCCTCGGGGGGCTCGATGCGAAGAAGCCGGTGGAACGCGCACCACGCCCCGGGCAGCGCATCGCGGCGATCGACGACCTCGCGGTCCGCCTGTCCGACCGGTTCGAGACTCGCGTCAAGGTGGATCTCGGCAAGAACAAGGGCCGCCTGACAGTCGAGTTCGCCTCGGTCGAGGATCTCAACAGGATCCTTGATCTCATGGCCCCGGAGGACCCGGGCCTGCTGCGTCAGTAGGGCGGTCCGCGCACCTGGCTGCGGCCCCATGTTTCACGTGAAACACGAAGCCCCGGTGAGTAGATGCTCACCGGGGCTTCGTGTCGTCCTGTCGGGGACGCTCAGGCTGTCGCTGCCCGCGCGGGCGAGCCGACGCTCTGCGAGACGATCTGACGGTAGAGGTCGCCGAGGTCGAGGCCCGCAGCCTGCGCAGCCTGAGGGAAGAGCGACGTCTCCGTCATGCCCGGGGCGACATTCACCTCGAGGAAGTGTGGGACGCCCTCGGAGTCGACGATCAGGTCTGACCGGGAGAGGCCGCGAAGCCCCAGAGCCACGTGAGCGTCGACGGCGGTCTGAGCGACACGTGCCGCGACTGCCGAGGTGAGACGCGCGGGCGTGAAATAGCTGGTCCGGCCGGGGTTGTACCGGGCGTCGTAGTCGTACGGCCCATCGGTCTCGATCTCGACAGCCGGGAGAGCGCGCGGCCCGTCGGTACCGTCCACCACGCTGACGGCCACCTCGACGCCCTGGACGGCCTTCTCGATGAGCGCGAGGTCGCCGTAGGAGAAGCAGTCGACCATCGCCCGGGGAAGATCCTCAGCACGCGTCACGAGCGTCACGCCCAGAGCCGATCCTCCCTGGTTGGGCTTGACCACGAGCGGCAGTCCCAGCCGGCCGACGACCGCGTCGAGCACCGGCTGTGCGCCGAGCTCCCGGAACAGGCTCTGGGGGAGGGTCACATAGTCGGGAGTGTCGATCCCGGCGGCCAGCACGACGTTCTTGGCGATCGCCTTGTTCCATGCGCCGCGGGACGCCCTGGGGCCGGTTCCGACGTAGTCCAGGCCGAGGAGCTCGATCACGTCGCGCACAGATCCGTCCTCGCCGCTCGCGCCGTGCAGGAGCGGCCACACGACCTCGGGGCGCTCGGCCGCCAGCGTCGAGAGCAGCGAGGCGTCGACGTCGAGCACCGTCACGTCGAGCCCGGCCCCTCGGAGTGACTCCGCGACGCGTCGGCCGGAGCGGAGCGACACGTCACGCTCGTGCGAGAGTCCTCCGGCGAGGATGACGACGCGCTGTACCTCGGGAAGGGATGAGTCGGCAACGCTCCCGGCCGTCGTGGCGGCGTCGGGCTCGACGACGTCCTCCGCAAGAATGGCGTTCTCCGCAGCAGTGCCCACGGTCTTGGTCCTCTCGACGTTCTGCAGGGTGCTCGTGTGTGCGGGGGTGGTGCTCACGCGAGGTTGGGGCCGGGGTTCTCGACATCGGTCAGGTCCGAGTCCGGAGCGCCTGACGTACCGAAGATCTCGACGAGGTCCCTCTCCGCGGACACGACGCCGGCAAACCGGCGGACTCCCTCACGGATGCGCTCGGGCGTCGGGAAGCAGTAGGACAACCGCACGTGGTCCGCCCCGGACCCGTCTGCGTAGAACGCTGTCCCGGGGACGTAGGCGACGCGCGCCGTGACAGCACGGGGCAGCATGGATCGTGCGTCGAGGCCGTCGGGAAGCTTGACCCACGTGTAGAAGCCGCCGTCGGGAACGGTCCACGACGCCGAAGGCAGGTGCTCCGAGAGGGCACCGATCATGGCGTCGCGCCGCTCGCGGTACAGCTCCCGGAACTGCTTGATCTGTCCCTGCCAGTCGCACGTCTCGAGGTACGTAGCGATCGCGAGCTGCGAGGCGTTCGACGGGCAGAGGATGGCCGACTCGCTCGCCAGGACGAGCTTCTCGCGGACCGCGTGCGGGGCCACGACCCAGCCGACCCGATAGCCGGGGGCGAAGGTTTTCGAGAAGGACCCGAGGTAGAGCACGCCGTCGTCGTCGAGCGAGCGTAGAGCCGGCAGGGGATCGCCGTCGAACCCCAACAACCCGTACGGGTTGTCCTCGATGACGAGCACGCCGAAACGCTGCGCGATCTCGAGGATCCGGGGCCGGCGCTCGAGCGACATGGTGACGCCCGCCGGGTTGTGGAAGTTGGGGACCGTGTAGAGCAGCTTGACGCGACGCCCCTCGGCAGCGAGCCGCGTCAAGGTCTCCTCGAGCGCCTCGGGGACCAGCCCGTGCTCGTCGAGCGGGACATGGACGATGTCCGCCTGGTAGGACCGGAACACGCCGAGCGCGCCGACATAGCTGGGGGCCTCGGCCACGACGACATCGCCCGGGTCGATGAAGATGCGCGTCACCAGGTCGAGGGCCTGCTGGGAGCCCGTGGTCACGACCACGTCGTCGGGGTGGCAGTCGATGCCCTCGAGGCGCACGATGTCGATGATGCGCTCACGGAGCTCTTCTGCGCCCTGACCCGAGCCGTACTGGAGAGCGGTGGTGCCGCGGGTCGCGACGAGTCGCTGCATGGCGTCCGCGATGGTGTCGAGGGGAAGGCCTTCGAGGTAGGGCATCCCGCCGGCGAGCGAGACGACCTCGGGGCGATTCGCGACCGCGAACAGGGCGCGAATCTCCGACGCTCGCATGCCGTGGGCGCGCTCGGCGTAGGCGCCGAACCACGGGTCGAGGCGGGTGCCCCCGGAGGGAGCGGGCTGAGCGGGGTGCGTCGGTGTCGTGCTCACGATCCCCAGTCTCGCACGACGAATCGGGGGGAACCGTGAAGGGTCGCTCCCCGGACACCGTCGCCCGGTCGAAGGACGCAACGCCCAGGACCCGTCACGTCCTGGAGCAGCAGCCGTGCTGGGTCTGCGGACGACGAAGGGGTGGGCCGGTCGCGAGGACCGGTCCACCCCTTCGAGGTGCGCTCCGCGGAAGGCGGAGCGAGGCGTATCAGGAGAGCAGCGCGTCGATCTCCTCGGCGAGGATGCGCTTGGGGCGCCCGCCGACGATCGACTTCACGAGCTCTCCGCCCGAGTAGAAGTTGAGCGTCGGGATCGAGACCACGCCGTACGCGGCCGTGATCGCGGGGTTCTCGTCGGAGTCGAGCTTGGCGATCTTGACCTTGCCCGCGTACTCGCCCGCGAGCTCCTCGAGGATCGGGGCGATCTGCAGGCACGGTCCGCACCACGTCGCCCAGAAGTCCACGATGACGGGAACGTCCGACTCGAGGACCTCGGCCTTGAACGTGTCGTCGGTGACCTTGACGGTGTTGCTCATCGGATCTCCTCCAGTGCCTGCGGCAGCTCGTCGGGGTTGGGGACGTCGGGGGTGCCGGCGATCTCGGGGAGACCAGCGGCGTCCTCGAAGGCGTCGGCGATCTCGGTGAGGTAGCGCTGGGCGTCGAGAGCAGCGGAGCAGCCCGAGCCGGCCGCGGTGATGGCCTGGCGGTAGGTGTGGTCGACCGCGTCACCGCACGCGAACACGCCCTCGATGTTGGTCAGCGTCGTGCGGCCCTGCACCTGGATGTAGCCCTCGTCGTCCAGGTCGATCTGGTCCTTGACGAGCTCGGTGCGCGGGTCGTGACCGATCGCGACGAACAGGCCGGTCGCGTCGAGCGAGCGCTCCTGACCCGTGACCGTGTCGCGCAGCGTCAGCGACTCGACCTTGTTCTCTCCGTGGATAGCGACGATCTCGCTGTTCCAGGCGAACTCGATCTTGGGGTCGGCCTTGGCGCGGTCGGCCATGATCTTGGACGCACGCAGCTCGTCGCGGCGGTGGACCATGGTGACCTTGGACGCGAAGCGGGTGAGGAAGGTCGCTTCCTCGACCGCGGAGTCTCCACCGCCGACGACCACGATGTGCTGGTCGCGGAAGAAGAAGCCGTCGCACGTCGCACACCAGGACACACCACGCCCGGACAGGCGCTTCTCGTCGTCCAGGCCCAGCTCACGGTACGCAGAGCCGGTCGCGAGGATCACGGCGCGTGCCGTATAGGTCTCGCCGTTGCCCGTCACCACGGTCTTGACCGGGCCGTCCAGCCGCAGCTCGATCGCGTCGTCCCACTCGACCTGCGCGCCGAACTTCTCGGCCTGCTTCTGCAGGTTCTCCATGAGCTCGGGACCCATGATCCCGTCGGGGAACCCGGGGAAGTTCTCGACCTCGGTCGTGTTCATCAGCGCGCCACCGGCCGTGATCGAACCGGCCAGGACGAGGGGCTCGAGACCCGCGCGCGCGGCATACACGGCGGCCGTGTACCCGGCAGGGCCCGAACCCACGATGATGACGTTCCGCGGCGCGGTCGTGGGGCTGTTCTCCGTCACGTGTACTCCTCAGTGGTGGGTGGTGCACCGGGTCCAACGCCGAGCGGCGCCCTTCTGTTCCGAAGGCACCGGTTCCGCTGGTCTGCGGTCCTCCCCACGCCGACGCGGGGAGCACCGCAGGGCGGTCAGCGCTGGTCGGTGCCGTTCAGTAGACGGTGATCTCGTTGAGCTCGACGCGGTAGGCGCCGTCGGGAGCCTGCGGCAGCTCGGTGATCATCAGGACGAACATCGTCCCCTCGGTGGCGGGATCCAGCGTGAGCTCGACGGTCTCCGAGAACGTGCCCGAGGCGAGGATCTCGCCCCCGTCGGGCTCGGCGGGGGTCACGGCGCGGACCTCGACGTGTCCGCCCGTGTTGTTCGTGCTCAAGACGATCCGCTGGACGGTCTCCGGCTCCCGGAACGAGATGGTGTAACCGGTACGGGACTTGAGCCCGCCGAAGCCCCCGTCCTTGTAGGAGTAGGTGAACCAGAAGGTCGACGGGTCACCGTCGATCGCGAAGGGCACGGCGTCGGGCTTCTCCCCGACGTCGCCGGGATCGGCGACGTCCGGGTCGAGCAGTCCGCCGCTCGCGATCGTGAGGGGATCGGTGTTGACGGGCAGGTCCTCGTCGGTCCCGCCCTCCGACGGGCCGGAGTCCGCCGGCGCCTGGGCGTCATTGTCGTCGTTGGGCGAGGATGCACCACCGAAACCGCTGAGCCCGAACTTGACGCCCCACACGACCGCGACGATCACGAGGAGCAGCACGATCGGCATGATGATCCAGGTGCTCTTGGACCCGGTCTTCTTGGCGGGGGTGGTGGCGAAGGGGCCCGACGGCGGACCAGCGGCGGCCTGCGCGGCAGAAGGCTGAGAAGCCGCAGCCGGGGGTGGCGGCACGCTGACGGTGGGTTGCGCTGCCGAGACCGGGTGCGGCACGGCGGGGGCGGGCTGCGTCGGGTAGCCACCGGTGGGAGGGGCCGGGACCGCGGCGTAGGCCGCAGGAGCGGGGGAGTCGGCGTAGGTGGGGGCCGGGTAGCTGGCGCCGTCGGGCAGCGTCGATGCGCCGCTCAGAGGCACCCGGTGGATCCGTCCGGTCGTCGGACGATGGAACGGGACCGCCGGCGGCGGGGTGCCTGGCGGGGTCGAGAGCGGGACGTCGAACGCGCTGCGGATCGACTGGCGGTTCACGCCGTTGGTGGGCTGCGGCGCGGGTCGCTGGACGAAGGTCGGGATCGCGGCGACCACGGAGAGGGTGCCCCAGGGCTCGAGGGCCGAGACTACCTGGGCGGGCGTTGCGGGAGCCGTGCTCTCGACGTCGCCGTCGGACGAGGCGTCGGCACCCGACCCGGCAGGACGTGCTGCGGCGTCCGCGAGGACCTGAGCGCAGAGCTCGGACAGGTCGGCAGGGGCCCCGGGGACGACGGCCGAGAGCGGGAGGATGCCCGAGGCGTCCCGCTGGGCCGGGAGGGGGTGGACGGAGTCGGAGCTGATCCAGGGGACGTCGAGGCTGGGCCCGGCCCAGCGCGCGGTCATGGCGTAGTAGAGGAGCGCGACGAGCCCGACGGCGTCGAGGTGCGAGGTGGCCTCGGCGTCGTGCTGGTCCTGCCCGCTGATCCCGGCGTCGAGGCCGAGGCCCGTGACGAGGACCTTGTTGCCGTCGACGCGGACGGCCTCGGGGCGCAGCGCGAGGTGGTGGACGCCTCGGCGTCGTGCGACCTCGAGCGCGGCTGCCGCCTCGCCGACGATCACCCGGGCCTGCTGGGCGTCGACGATCCCGCCGGCGACGACCTCGGACAGGGTGATGCCCGCGAAGGGTTCGGTGATGACGTAGGCGACGCCGTCGTCGGTCCCCACGTCGAGGACGCGCGTCAGGCGGGGGTCGGCGACGAGTGCGGCGCGTCGGGCCGAGTCGATCGCCTCGGTGACGTGCTCCCCGGTGACGAGCGAGACTCGCACGGTGCGGTTGAGCACCGAGTCGTGCGCGGACCAGGCGGTGACGTCGACCAGGTCGCTCGCCAGTCGTTCGGCCAGCAGGTATCGCCCTACCAGCGTCGTGCCGGGTCCTGCTGCGGTCACCTGCCCACCTCGAACTTCCTTGCCGTTGACATCTTCCCCCCACATGGTACGGGCGCCTTCTATCTCGTGGCCGGACGTCGTCGCCCGAGCTTGCGGAGCAGCGGGTCGGCGAGCTGGTCGAGCTCACGGACCCGCATTGCCTTGAGACCGCCGATGTACACGACGGTCATGACGATCCCGACAACTGCCGTGACGACCGCGGCACGGAGCCACGACAGTCCGTACAGGTCGCCGAAGAGCTGAAGTACACCCCATCCGACCGCAGCGCTGGCTCCCGCGGCGAGGATGGTCTTGACGTGCATCCGCACGATCCGGAACGCGTCCAGCCCGTGCAGCTTGCGCCGCAGGCCCGCGGTCCGCAGGAGGACGACGATCATGTTGGACAGCGACATCGCGGCACCGACACCGACGACCCACCACACCGGGTCGAGCGTGCGGGTCGCGAGCCACGCGATGCCCACGAGCGCGACGGTCGCGGGGACCTGGATCATGAACACGGTCTTGCCGTCCTCGTAGGCGAAGTAGACCCACTTCATGAGGACCATGCCCCCGAGCGGCACCAGGCCGAACGCCATGGCGACCAGGATCTGGCTGACGGCGACGGCCCCGCTCGGCGAGACGTTGATGAGCAGGAGCTTGGTGAGGGGCAGCGCGAGGATCGCGAAGACCGCGGTCGCGAAGACCGTGAACACCCCCACGGTCCGCACGCCGCGGGACAGGTCGTGCCGGACGCGAGCGAAGTCGCCGGCCCCCGCGGCGGCGCTCATCCCGGTGAACAGCGCCGTGGCGATCGACACCGTGACGAGCGAGTGGGGCAGCAGGTAGATCATGAGCGCCTGGGTGTAGGCGGCGTTGCCCGCGACGGAGAAGGCCTCGGGAGCGCCGGTCACGACCCCCGTGACCATCCCGAGTGCGGCCGGGGCGGAGGCGTAGTCGCCGAACGTCTGCCGCAGCGCTGCGGCAGGGGCGCTCGAGGCGAACTGTGTCGTGAACAGGACACCGATCTGTTCGAGGATCACCGCGCCGAACGTCCAGATCGCGACCTGCCCCGCAGAGCGCAGCCCGATCCCGTGCAGGCCCAGGCGGAAGTGCCAGCGGAAGCCGGAGCGCCACAGGGGCAGGATCAGGATCAGGGCCTGGGACGCGACCCCGAGGGTCGCCGTCCCGGCGAGGAGCGCGATCTTGGCGCCGTCCCACGTGCCGAGGTCCTCGACCGCGCCCGTCGCGTACGGACCGTAGATCACGATGAACGCGAGGAAGCCGACGATCGACACGACGTTGTTGACCACGGGGGCCCACATGAACGGCCCGAACTGTCCGCGGGCGTTGAGCACCTGCCCGAGCAGCGTGTACAGCCCGTAGAAGAACAGCTGGGGGATGCACCAGAACGCGAAGGCCACGGCGAGCGAGAACTGCGCCGACCCCCACCCGTCGGTGTACAGCGACACGATGATCGTGGACGCCGAGGTCAGGAGCAGGCTGAGCCCCAGGAGCAGGACCCCGGACAGCGTCAGCAGCTTGTCGAGGCGTTCCTGCGGGTTCTTGGAACGGAACGCGCGGATGATCTGGGGGACGAGGACCGCGTTGAGGACACCGCCCGCGAGGATCGCGAAGAGCACGTTGGGGATCTTGTTCGCGACGTCGAACGCGTCAGCGGCGAGGCCCGTGGTCCCGATCGCGGTGATGAGCAGGACGTTGCGGACGAGCCCCAGGATGCGGGAGACCGCGGTACCGGAGGCCATGAGCATCGAGCTGCGGCCGAGTCCGCCCTTGGTGCCGGTCACGGTCGACGTCCCTGCCTCGGTGTCCTGGGTGCCGTCCGGCGCGGGCGGCGTCGTCTCGTCGGCGGCGCGCGCCGCGCCGTCGGGCACGGGGCGGGGCCCGCGCGGGGTGCCGCTCGGGCGGGCGTGCTTCACTCGTCGCCCCCTGCCGAGGTGCCCGACGGCGGCGCCGAGGCCTGCGTGGTCGGGACACCGGAAGCGGGGGTCATCTCCGCGACACGGCGCGGGGAGCGCCCGCGCCGGATCGTCCGCCAGAGCCCGCCGATCATGAGCAGCGCGACCAGTCCCGCGAACACCGCGGTACCGACCGTCTCCCAGTCGGCGCGGACCCTGACCGAGAAGTCGGAGGACGGGGCGACGACGGTCCCGGACGGGACAGCGAGGATCTCGACCTCGACGCGGACGTTGCCGCTGCCGTACGCCCGGACCGGCACCTTGAAGTCCACCTCGGTGCCCGGCGGGATGGGGCCGACCGGGAACGAGACGACCTTGAGGCGCGCGTTGTCGGGCCGGAGCGCGACCTGGACCGTGACCTCCTGGTCGAGCGTGTTCCGCACCCGCACCGGGATGTTGCCGGACGTGTTGATGAGCAGGACGCCCGACCCCCGACGGACCACGGCGACCGAGGAACGGAGGCGGTCCGCGTCGGCGATCGCGGCCTGCACCGCGGTTGTCCGCTCGGTGGGTTCCGTTCGGTACGCCACGGCCGTGGGCACGACGAGCGCGGGCTCGGCCTCCTGCGTGATCGCGGTGGGGTCGGTGGCGATCGTGGAGAAGGTCGAGACCTCGGAGCGGGCCCGTTGGAGCGCCGACATCTCGGAGGCCGGCAGGACGCCCTCGCCCCCGTCCGTCTCGGGGAGGGCGTTGCGCTCGACGTCCGGCACCTGCGCGGTCAGCAGGTCGTCGACGGGGGCGAGCGTGACCCAGGAGGTGGCCTCGAGCGCGTCGAGCACGGCGTCGAACGCGGCCGGGTCCGGGTCGAACCCTCGGGAGAGGGCGATCAGGAGGTTTCGTCGGTCCGCTGGGCGTTCCGAGGCGATCACCGCGGTCTCCGCGAGGAGACGTTGCGTGGCGTCCGCCGTCGAACCTGCCCCCGAGGTCTGGGCCCCGGCCGAGAAGGCCTCGGTGAGCGCGGAGTCCGAGACCAGGGCGGTCGCGGGACCTGCGTCCGTCTCGACCGTGGCCAGACCCGTCGGTGTGTAGCTCACGGAGTCCACGGGGGTCAGCCCGTCGCCCCGGACCACCACGAGAGGGGAGCCGGCCTGGACGCTCGTGCGCACCGTGGCCCGGCCGGGGACCTCGTCGCCGGGGAGCGTGAGGTCGGTGCGCCAGGCGGGATCCGTCGTCGCGCCCCCCGGAAGGGGGACGGTCGGCGCGGGAAGCGCCGCCCCGACCTGCGCATAGGCAGCAGGGTCCGGGTCGTAGGGGCGGAGCGCGAAGATCGACCGGTCGGTGGACGCCTCGTCGAACGCGGAGACCCATGCTGCGGTCGAGCTCTCGGCCGAGGTCCGCGCGGCGGCGACCAGGGCCGGGTCGACGGCCCAGGCGACCTCGGGGCGACCCGCGGTCGCAGACAGGAGGTGCCCCAGGCGCTGGTCTGCACCCAGAGCGTCGTCCACGGCTGCGACGCTGACGCTCGTCTGCTCCTGGCCCTCGGTGTCCGGAGCGGTGACGAGGTCCAGCGCGGGGCCCGTCACGGGGGCGAGGATGCTCAGCCCGACGGGCGACGGCGCCGCGGAGTCCTCCCACAGGAGGAAGGTGCGGAGCACGTCGAGCCGCGCGGACCCGTCCGTGACGGTGACCGAGAGGGGACGGGGACCCCACGTCGATCCTGGTTCGAGGTTGAAGTCGTCGGTGTCCAGGTCGAACGTGACCGTCGCGTCCTGGCCAGGGGCGATCGGTTCGAGGTTCTCGGTCGCCATGGCCTCGGCGGACCGCTTCGAGGTGGGCTCGTCGGCCCAGGCGGCCAGCGCGGACCGGGTGCCGAGGAGGCGCCAGTTCACGCCGAGCGTGGCCCGGGGGTCGGTGAGCGTCTCGTCGGTACCGTTGTGGATCCGCGCGACGACCGTGACGGTGCCGCCGGGGCCGACCGTGGTGGGCGTCATCGAGACGAGCGTGGTCGAGACGGTTCCCGGTTCGTCGACGACCGCGGGAGCGGCGCCGCCCGTCCCGACGACGGTGGAGGCCGCAGCCTCACGTGCGCCTCCGGGGGAGGACGGCACGACGACGAGCGCGAGCGCCAGCGCTGCGGTCAGGAGGCCACCGACGAGGTTCCGGGTCACGGCCCGGGGACCAGGAGCCCTGGCGCCGGTGCGAGGGTCGGCAGAGGACGGCCGAGTCCGCGGGGCGGCCGAGGGCGCGGTGGAGTCTGCGGGGCGGCGGCTCGATGCACGGGCTGAGCCGACGGGGAAGTGGAAGGTCATGAGTGGTCGGTCGGGTTCCGGGGGTCGTCGGGTGCCGGCCGGCTGGTACGGACGACGGTGCGAGTCACGGTACCCCGGAAGCGGGCCGTCGTGCGCCGACCTCGGAGGACATCGTGCGCGACGGCCGCGAGGCGCCGCTCGTTCGGGTACGACAACCGCTCGGGGAGGTCCTCGAACGGGATCCAGGCGACGTCCTCGGCCTCGCCGTCGGGATCGCCCTCGACCGTGAGGTGCCCGCCCGTGGCCTTGAGCAGGAAGTGGTGGACGACCTTGTGGACGCGCCGGTCCTCGCCCGTGAACCAGTAGTCGATGATCCCGAGCGGCACCTGGATCGCGCCCGTGATCCCCGTCTCCTCGGCGATCTCCCGGACGGCGGCCTCCTCGGGGGTCTCGTCGCCCTCGAGGTGCCCCTTGGGCAGGCACCACTCGAGCCGTCCGCCGCGGTTGCGGCGGGCGATGACCGCGGCGCGGAACAGGCCGTCGAACGTGTCGACGACGAGTCCACCTGCGGAGATCTCCTCGACGACGGGGAGCGGGGCCGCCGGGGCGGGCGCCGGGGTCGTGGCGCGCGCGGCTTCCGGATCGATCCGCAACGCATGCCCACCGGGCGGTGCTGGGACACCGCGGTGGTCCGGAGAGTGCGCTGGTGTGGACATGACCCAACTTTACCGAGTGTGGAGTCAGCGCCTGATCTGGCACGCTTGGATGTCGTGCCGACTCCTTCCCAGAACTCCCCCGTCCCCGAGCCTTCCGCGCAGCCCGCGGAGGGTTCTCGTGGGGTGCCGACCACGCCCGAACAGCTCGAGCTCCTCCGGCGCGCCCTGGCGGTGCTGACCGAGATGGCGCCCGCGGCGGTCGAGCTCGGGGAGCTGTTCCACGCCGCCGGCCACGAGCTGGCCCTCGTCGGCGGCCCGGTCCGCGACGCGTTCCTCGGACGAGCCAGCAACGACCTCGACTTCGCGACCTCGGCGGACCCCGACCAGACCCAGGCGCTCCTCGCGGCGTGGGGCGACGCGCACTGGGACATCGGCAAGGAGTTCGGCACGATCGGCGCCAAGCGGTTCGGTCCCAAGGGGAGCCCGCGGGGAGCCGGCGACCTGGTGGTCGAGGTGACGACCTACCGCACCGACGAGTACGACCCTGCGTCGCGCAAGCCGCTCGTCGCGTTCGGGGACACGCTCGTCGGCGACCTGTCGCGGCGTGACTTCACGGTCAACGCGATGGCGGTCCGCGTCCCGGAGATGCTGTTCGTCGACCCCCACGACGGGCTCGCGGACCTGGCGCTGGGCGTCCTGCGCACCCCGATCGCCCCCGAGCGCTCGTTCGACGACGACCCGCTGCGCATGATGCGGGCTGCACGCTTCGCCGCACAGCTGGGGTTCGAGGTCGAGCCCGCGACCCGCGCGGCGATCGTCGACATGGCCTCGCGCATCGAGATCGTCTCCGCGGAGCGCGTGCGCGACGAGCTGACCAAGCTGCTGCTGTCGGACGCGCCGCGCAAGGGCCTCGAGGTGCTCGTCGAGACCGGGCTCGCGGACCACGTCCTGCCCGAGCTCCCGGCGCTGCGCCTCGAGATCGACGAGCACCACCGGCACAAGGACGTCTACCAGCACTCGTTGACCGTCCTGGAGCAGGCGATCGCCCAGGAGACGGGGCCCGACGGCGCGGTGCCGGCCCCGGACCTCGTCCTGCGTCTCGCGTCGCTCCTGCACGACATCGGCAAGCCCGCCACGCGGCGCTTCGAGTCCGGGGGCGGGGTCAGCTTCCACCACCACGAGGTCGTCGGGGCCAAGCTGACCGCCAAGCGGCTCAAGGCGCTGCGCTTCGACAAGGACACGGTCAAGGACGTCTCGCGGCTCGTCGAGCTGCACCTGCGCTTCCACGGGTACGGCGAGGGCGAGTGGACCGACTCCGCGGTGCGCCGCTACGTCACGGACGCCGGACCGTTGCTCGAGCGGCTCCACCGCCTGACCCGGGCCGACTCGACCACGCGCAACAAGCGCAAGGCGCAGCGCCTCTCCGACGCGTACACCGACCTCGAGCAGCGCATCGAACGGCTGCGGGGCGAGGAGGAGCTGGCGTCGATCCGACCCGACCTCGACGGGCAGCAGATCATGGCGACCCTGGGGATCGCGCCCGGGCCCGAGGTGGGGCAGGCCTACAAGTTCCTGCTCGAGCTGCGGCTGGACCGCGGACCCCTCGACGAGGAGACCGCCCGCCAGGAGCTGCTCGCCTGGTGGGCCGCACGCGAGCAGTGACCGTGAGCCCGGCCGCCGGCTGACGCTTGTCGAGGTGCGGGTCTGCGCCCGCCCGGTGGAGCGGTCGACCCGGCCCACGACGACGGGGGCGGGTACACGAAGGGCGGGCACCATCGGTGCCCGCCCTTCGTGCGTCGTCCTGCCTCCGACCCGGCCGCGTCAGCGCCGCTCGGGCGCCTCCCCGACGCCCTCGAGGACGGGAGCGTCGAGCGTGGCGGGCACGACGGCGTCGGGCAGGACGGGGGACGTCTCGACCGCAGCCGGCCTGCGCAGCAGGAACGTCAGCGCGACCGCGACCAGCGTGACCGCCGCGCCCCAGACGAACGCTGAGCTCACGCCCTCCGCGAGGGCGACCTGCGGGCTCGCGCCCTCAGCCGCCAGCGTGACCGAGCGCGACGTCATGACCGCGACGAACAGCGCCGTACCGGCGGCCCCCGCGAGCTGCTGGACCGTGCCGATCATCGCGCTACCGTGCGAGTACAGCGACGGCTGGAGTGCCGAGAGCGCCCCCGTGAACAGCGGCGTGAACACGAACGCCAGGCCCAGGCTGAGCACGACGTGCGCGCCCAGGACGAACCAGGGCGACGTGCTCGCGCCCACGGTCGCCAGCGCGGCGAGCGACACCGTGACCGCGACCAGGCCGGGCAGGACCAGGGGACGCGGGCCGACGCGGTCGTACAGGCGCCCGACCGTCGGGCCCAGCAGACCCATGAGCAGACCGCCTGGCAGCACGAGCAGCCCCGTGTACAAGGGGTCCAAGCCCAGCGAGTTCTGCAGGTACAGCGGCAGCAGGATGATCGAGCCGAACAGCGCGATCATGCTGACCGCCATGATCCCCAGCGACACCGTGAAGCCGCGCGAGGAGAAGACGCGCAGGTCGAGGAGTGCCGCGTCGCGGCGCTGGAGGACGAGCTGACGCGCGACGAACAGGACCAGGAACACGGGCCCGACGACGAGCGGGATCCACACGGGCACGACCGGCGTGGCGCGGGCGGCCTCGCCCAGGTTGGACAGGCCGTAGACCAGGCCGCCGAACGCGAGGGCCGCGAGGACGAGCGAGAGCGGGTCGAGTCGCGTGTGCGTACGGTCGGCCGAGTCCTTGACGTACTTCGCGCCGACGACGAGCGCCACGAGGGCGACCGGCAGGACGAGGCCGAAGATCCAGCGCCAGCTCAGGGTGTCGAGGATCAGACCGGACAGCGTGGGGCCCAGGGCGGGAGCGGCGGCCATGACGATCGCGACGTTGCCCATGATCCGGCCACGGGCCGTCGGAGGGACGAGCGTCATGATGGTCGTCATGAGCAGCGGCATCATGATCGCCGTGCCCGAGGCCTGCACCACGCGCGCACCGAGCAGCCACCCGAAGCCGGGCGCGAACGCCGCGAGGGCCGTCCCGGCGCTGAACAGCGACATGGCGAGCAGGAACGCGCCGCGGGTCCCGAGGCGCTGCAGCAGGAAGCCCGTCGCGGGGATGACGATCGCCATGGTGAGCATGAAGGCCGTCGTGAGCCACTGGCCCGTGGTCGCGGAGATGTGCATCTCGGCCATGAGGTGCGGCAGGGCGACGCCCATGGTCGTCTCGTTGAGGATGACGACCGACGCCGAGACGAGCAGCAGCGCGATCACGAGGAAGTTCTCGCGCGAGAGCTTGTCGGAGGTGGGTAAGGACGGGGCGGTGCTCTGAGGTACCTGCATGGCTCTCCTGTGGGGTCGGCGTGCGCCCGCGCGGCCCGGGGGAGCACAGCGAGGGAGGTGGGGAGCGTCGGGTCGAGAAGTCGTACGCCCTACGAGAAACGACGCTCGACCATCCTCAGTTATTCCCCGCGACCCTGACGACTCCTTTTCCGGGCAGGACTCATCGGTCGCGCCGCGACGACGCCGCGGGCCGCGCCGCACGGCCCGGAACAGGCCGGATCCGCTGCTGGGCGGTCACGTGGACGGGTCCCAGGGTGAGCGACCTCACCCCACGCGCTACTCGCCGACGGTCGCCCGTGGGAGGTGAGCGGCGCCGTCGGGCTCCGCCGGGTGACGAGCCCCGAACCGGCCGAAGACCACCGCGGCCGCCGCGTACGCGAGCGCGAGCACCACGAAGACCGGACGCGAGTAGCCCGTGTCCGGGAGCGTGAACGCGGCCAGGGCGGCCGCCCCCACGAACGCCGCGTTGTACAGGACGTCGTAGAACGCGAAGGCCCGGCCGCGGAAGGCGTCCGCGGTGTCACGCTGGACGATCGTGTCCACCGCGATCTTGGTCGCCTGCGCAGCGAGCCCCAGCAGCAGCGCCCCCGCGTACACGACCGTGCGCGACGGCGTCGTGACGAGCAGGAGCTGGCTCGCGGAGGCCAGGCCCAGCATGAGCGCGATCCACAGGTGCGGCCCCGTGTAGCGCGACAGGGTCGGGGTCAGCACGACGGCGAGAGCGCCACCGACCCCCGTGAGCCCCACGACGGTCGCGAACGTCGCCAGACCCGCGTTCGCGTTGCCCGGATCCGACAGCAGGTTGCGCGAGATGAGGATCGACGCGATGAACGTGACCCCGTAGAGGAAGCGGTGCGTCGCCATGACCATGAGGGCCTGACCGGGCGTTCGCCGTGCCGCGAGATAGCGGGCGCCGTCCGCGAGGCCCCGGGCCACCTTGGCGATCTCGGTCGTGATCGCGGCCTCCGCGGGCTCGTCCGGCCCCAGCAGCCCGCGCGACATGCGCAGCGCGAGCGCCGACGCCGCCCCGAACACGAGCGCCGCGCACATCAGCGCGACCGAGTCCTTGACCCGGCCCGGCTCGAACAACAGGCTCAGCAGGAACCCGATGCCGCCGCCCACGAAGGCCGCCGCGGCACCGAGAGAAGGCGTCAGGGAGTTGGCCGTGAGGAGCAGCGGGCCGTCGACCACCCGCGGCAGGCCCGCCGACAGGCCCGCGAGCAGGAACCGGTTGACCGAGAGCGTCGCGAGCGCCAGGACGTAGATCCACGGCGTCACGCCCGACGTCAGCATGAGGACCGCCGTGGCCGCCGTCAGGACCACGCGCACCGCGTTGCCCCACACCAGGACCTGGCGCCGGCTCCACCGGTCCAGGAAGACCCCCGCGAACGGACCCACGATCGTGAACGGGGCCAGCATCACCGCGAACGCAGCGGCGATCGACGCCGCCGTGCCCTGGGACTCCGGGGAGAAGAAGAGGAGCGACGCCAACCCGACCTGGAACATGCCGTCGCCCGCCTGGCTGACCAGCCGGACGGCGAAGAGCTTCCTGAAGTCGCGCAGCCGAAGCAGGACGCCGAGTTCCGAGATCACACCCACCGGATCAGGGTATGCGGTGGAGTGAGCGGACCTCGCCCCGGGACGGGCAGGCGGCGGTCCTCCCCCTGAGGCTCGGGGGTTGTCAGCAGCAGGGCGGGGTACAGCCCGGGCTGGTTCTGACAGCTCAGCCGGCGGGTTGCCGGGGCCGAACGGGGTGGTGCGCTCCGCCGTCGGGCATGCGAAGAGGGTCCGGAACCCTCAGGTTCCGGACCCTCCTCGCTCGGTCGTCAGCAGCAGGACGGGGTGTCGCCCGGGCTGGTTCTGACAACTCGGCGGGTGCTACGGATCAGCGCAGGTTCTCCTGGTCGCGCTGGTCCTGCGCTCCGCGACGGTCGAGGGCCCGGCGAAGAGCGTGCCGGGCCCTCAACCTCTGCGTCGTTCCGGATCAGCGCTCGTTCTCACCGGTGATGAAGGCCTCCAGAGCCGCACGGCCCTTGGTGTCCTCCATCTGGACCGGCGGGGACTTCATGAAGTACGTCGACGCCGAGAGGATGGGCCCACCGACGCCACGGTCCTTGGCGATCTTCGCGGCGCGCACGGCGTCGATGATGATGCCGGCCGAGTTGGGGGAGTCCCACACCTCGAGCTTGTACTCCAGGTTCAGGGGCACCTCGCCGAACGCGCGGCCCTCGAGGCGGACGTACGCCCACTTGCGGTCGTCGAGCCACGCGACGTAGTCCGACGGGCCGATGTGGACGTTGCGGTCCTCGGTCTTGCCACCGAGGGGACCCTCGAGGTTCGACGTCACGGCCTGCGTCTTCGAGATCTTCTTGGACTCGAGGCGCGTGCGCTCCAGCATGTTCTTGAAGTCCATGTTTCCACCGACGTTCAGCTGGTACGTGCGGTCCAGCACGACGCCGCGGTCCTCGAAGAGCTTCGCGAGCACGCGGTGCGTGATGGTCGCGCCGACCTGCGACTTGATGTCGTCGCCGACGATCGGGACGCCTGCGGCCTCGAACTTCGCAGCCCACTCGGGGTCCGACGCGATGAAGACCGGCAGGGCGTTGACGAACGCGACACCCGCGTCGATCGCGCACTGCGCGTAGTACTTCGCAGCGATCTCCGAACCGACGGGCAGGTAGCAGACGAGCACGTCCGCGCCCGACTCCTTGAGCGCGGCGACGATGTCGACCGGCTCGGCGTCCGACTCCTCGATGGTCTCGCGGTAGTACTTGCCGAGACCGTCGTTCGTCACACCGCGCTGGACGGGCACGCCCAGCGGCGGGACGTCGGCGATCTTGATGGTGTTGTTCTCCGAGGCGTTGATGGCCTCCGAGAGGTCGAAGCCGACCTTCTTGGCGTCGACGTCGAAAGCGGCGACGAACTCCAGGTCGGACACGTGGTAGTCACCGAACTGCACGTGCATCAGTCCGGGCACGGTGCTGCTCGGGTCAGCATCGCGGTAGTAGTGCACGCCCTGGACCAGGGAAGATGCGCAGTTTCCGACGCCAACGATGGCGACGCGGATGGAGGACATCCTCGCTCCTTGCTGTCAGTGCCGGGGGCGCTGCGCGCCGACGGCTTCGTAGTTAGTGGTTGTCTTGCCCGTGACGGTTCTCAGGGCCGCTCGACGGCCGGGTGCGACGACGGTCGCGCTCGGTCGTGATCAGTCCGTCGAGCCACCGAACCTCACGCTCGACCTGTTCCAGGCCGTGACGCTGCAGCTCGAGGGTGTATTCGTCCAGCCGCTCACGAGTGCGTGCGGCGGACTCCTTGACCGACTCCAGCCTCTCGGTGAGCCGGCTGCGCCGACCCTCGAGGATGCGGAGCCGGGTCTCGGCGTCGGTCTGCGCGAAGAACGCGAACCGGACGTCGAAGCTCTCGTCCTCCCAGGCTGCCGGTCCCGAGGTCGCGAGGACCGTCTGAAGACGTTCCTTGCCCTCGGCGGTCAGCTGGTACACGATGCGTGCCCGCTTGCCGGACAACGCGTGGGGAGGGGTGGTGGGTGACTCGGTGCCGACGATGTAGCCGTGCGTGACCATCGCCTTGAGCGCCGGGTAGAGCGAACCGTAGGAGAACGCCCGGAACGACCCGAGCAGCAGGTTGAGCCGCTTGCGGAGCTCGTACCCGTGCAGCGGGGACTCGTTCAGGAGGCCGAGGATCGCGGTCTCCAGCACGTCGGAACGGCTGCGTGCCATGACACCTCCTCCTCGGTCAGGCTGTCACCGCGGAGGGCGGATCGGGCGTGGTTCGACTACTCGATGTATCGAGTCGATACATCGACAGGTTAGGTGGATTCGCGGTACCGCGCAATATGTCACGCCGCCGAGCAGATGTGAAGGACTGGGGGACCTGCGGCGTGGCTGTGGCGAAACAATGGCGGACCAGGCCTCCAGGGGCCTTGTCCCCACGGGAGGACGCCCTATTGTTCAGGGTGGTCTGATGCATGCTCTGCGCCTGGCGCGCCCACACCCGGGCGGCGGTGCGGAACAGGTCCGGACCGGTACAGACCCCCAGAGGAAGGTGAACCGTGGCGAGCTCCGCGAGGCAGACGAAGGGCACGGCGCGTGCCGGTAGCACGGCGCGCACGGGCACCTCGGCGCGCAAGCGCCGGTTCTTCAACTACCCCCGTTCCCACGTCAAGAGCTTCCGTCGCTGGCTGCCGTCCTGGCGCGTGCTGCTCGGGACCTTCCTCACCGGGACCGCGCTGGTCGCCGGCATCGTCATCGCCGCCTACGCGACGACCTCGGTCCCGGCCGAGCCCGCCTACGCGGTGCAGCAGCAGAAGACCACGGTGTACTACGCGGACGGTGTCACGGAGATCGGGACCTTCCAGGAGGAGAACCGCGTCATCGTGGACTACGCGACGCTGCCCGACTACGTCGGCAACTCCGTGGTCGCGTCCGAGGACAGCTCCTTCTGGACGAACTCGGGCATCGACCTCAAGGGCATCGCTCGCGCGATGGTGAACAACCTCAAGGGGGGCAGCCTCCAGGGCGCGTCGACCATCACCCAGCAGTACGCCGAGCGGTACTACGCCGGCGCGACGGTGTCGGACTACGTCGGAAAGTTCCGCGAGGCGATGCTCGCGCTGCGGCTCACGCAGGAACAGCCCAAGGAGGAGATCCTGGGGAACTACCTCAACACGATCTACTTCGGCCGTGGGGCCCACGGGATCGAGGCCGCCGCGCAGACCTACTTCGGTGTCCCGGCCGCAGAGCTGACCATCTCCCAGGCCGCGATGATCACCGCGATCATCCCCAACCCGACCGTCTACGACCCGGCCAACAACCCTGACATCACGCAGGAGAAGTGGCAGCGCGTGATCAACCGCATGGCTGCGGACGGGCACATCACCCCTGCCGAGAAGGCCGAGGCGGTCTTCCCCGCCGACACGCTCAAGGAAAAGGTCGTGACCAACTCCAAGGGTGGGCAGGCGGGCTACCTCCTGGACCTGGTGAGGCGCGAGCTCGAGGCCAACGGCTATGACGGTGGCGACCTCGACACCAAGGGCTTCACGATCGTCACGACGTTCGACAAGACCATGCAGGACCTCGCGGTCGCGACCGCGGAGAGCATCCCCTACGACGGCGACCACCCGGCCTCGCCCAACCTGAAGCCGACGATCGTCTCGATCGACCCTGCGGACGGTGCGGTCAAGTCCGTCTACGGCGGCCCGGACTTCGTGACGCAGGAGTTCAACAACGCGACCCGCGGTGTCGCCCAGGCAGGCTCGACCTTCAAGCCGTTCACGCTCGTCGCGGCGCTCGAGCAGGGCATCGACCTGTCCGCGACGTACGACGGCAACAACGACGTGGAGGTGCCCGGCTTCTACGACAAGGGCCAGGGCGTGAAGAACTTCGGCAACCAGCCCTACGGCGAGATCGACCTGGCGACGGCGACCGCGAACTCCGTGAACACGGTCTACGCAGCCCTGAACATGGAGGTCGGGCCGGAGGCGACGGTCGCCGCGGCCGTCAAGGCGGGGATCCCCGAGGACACCATGGACCTCAAGGCCGTTCCGTCGAACGTGCTCGGTACCGCGTCGGTCCACCCGATCGACATCGCGCACGCTTACGCGACGTTCGCCGCGCAGGGCTTCGAGTCGACGCCGCACGTGGTCCAGTCGGTCAAGCGGTTGGACTCGGGCGCTGAGACCTACGACATGCCGGGCCGCAACGACCGCGTCTTCGAGGCCGACGTCATGGCCGCCGCGACCTACGCCATGACGCAGGTCGTCGAGTCGAAGGGCGCGTCCGGCGCACCGGCCAAGGCGTTGAACCGCCCCGTCGCGGGCAAGACCGGCACCTCGAACGACAACAAGTCGGCCTGGTTCGCGGGGTACATCCCGCAGCTGGCGACGGTCGTCGGGCTCTACCAGGGTGACCAGTCGACGCAGGAGCAGATCACCCCGTTCGGCGAGTACTACAAGAAGTCGATCACAGGTGGCACGTGGCCCGTCGACGCCTGGACCTCCTACATGGAGGGCGTCCTCGCGCTGCCCCAGTACGCCGAGGTCCAGGACTTCCCCGAGTACACGATGAAGAAGGTCAAGCCGTCCCCGACGCCGAGCGAGGAGCCCACGGAGCCCGCGATCGAGGAGCTGGTCGAGCCGGAGGAGCCGGTCGCACCGACCACCGTGACTGTCCCGACCGACCTGGCCGGGAGGTCCAAGGCAGACGCCAAGGCCGTGCTCGAAGGCATGGGGCTCAAGGTCTCGTTCACCGAGGAGTACTCGGCAGACGTCGCACCCGGCATCGTGCTCCGGGTCGGAGGGTCCGGTCAGCAGGTCGAGATGGGCAAGACCGTCACGGTCGTCCTGTCCAAGGGGCCGGATCCCAAGCCCACGCCCGATCCGTCGACACCGCCGACCACGCCACCCGAGGAGGGTGGAAGGCCGGGCAACGGCAACGGCAACAACGGCAACGGCGGGTAGCGACCGACGTCACCCCCACAGATTTCCCGACCCCGGCCCCGACCGGGTACCTTGGGAACTTGCTGTGTCTCGATCCGTGCTGCCATCAGCACGGTGACCTCACAGCGACGCACAACCCTCCTGTCACGGAGATACCGTGACCGCTGAGTCCGCAGGAGGTGGGTTAACCGCATGCGTCAGTACGAATTGATGATCATCCTCGACCCCGAGATCGAGGAGCGCACCGTTGCTCCGTCGCTCGACAAGTACCTGACGGTCATCAAGACCGACGGTGGCACTGTCGACAAGGTGGACATCTGGGGCCGTCGCCGCCTGTCCTTCGAGATCAACAAGAAGTCCGAGGGCATCTACGCCGTCGTCGACTTCACCGCGACGTCCGACACGGCCAAGGAGCTGGACCGTCAGCTCGGCCTCAACGAGGTCGTCCTGCGCACGAAGGTCCTGCGCACCGACGCTCGCTGATCACCTCGCACTTCTGACTTCCCTCGTGGCACCCCCGGTGCGCTGCGCGTCCCCAGGACAGCGTCAGTGGCACGTGGTGGGATGTCCGCGGACGGGGGTCATCCCCTTCGAAGAGTCTTCGATACGTAACGAACAATGAGGAGCTGGCATGGCTGGTGAAACCGTCATCACGGTGGTCGGGAACCTGACCGGGGACCCGGAGCTTCGCTTCACCCCCGCGGGGGCTGCCGTCGCCAACTTCACCGTGGCGTCCACGCCGCGCACCTTCGACCGCCAGAGCAACGAGTGGAAGGACGGCGACACGCTGTTCATGCGCTGCTCGATCTGGCGCGAGGCCGCGGAGAACGTCGCCGAGTCCTTGACCAAGGGCATGCGCGTCATCGTTCAGGGCCGTCTGGTCCAGCGTTCGTACGAGACCCGCGAGGGGGAGAAGCGCACGGTCGTCGAGCTGCAGGTGGAGGAGATCGGTCCTTCCCTGAAGTACGCCTCCGCGAAGGTCACCCGGGCCCAGCGCTCGGGTGGCGGCAACTTCGGTGGTGGCGGCGGTTTCGGCGGCGGCGGCGCTTCGAGCGGCGGCGGCGGATTCAGCGCTTCCGGCGGTGGCCAGCAGAGCAACGACGACCCGTGGGCCACGGCTGGCCCCGCGTCGTCGGGTGGTGCCTCGTTCTCGGACGAGCCCCCCTTCTAGTCACCGCTCACCCCAGACAAACCCTTCCCGGCGGGGCAGGTGCCCGACGAGGGCACCCACCCCGGCCGGGGATAGCACCTTGTGAAGGAGCAACACCATGGCGAAGCCAGTGGTGCGCAAGCCCAAGAAGAAGTCCAACCCCCTGAAGTCGGCGAAGATCGAGTCGGTCGACTACAAGGACACGACCCTGCTGCGGAAGTTCATCTCCGACCGCGGGAAGATCCGTGCCCGTCGCGTGACCGGCGTCTCCGTCCAGGAGCAGCGCCAGATCGCACGTGCCGTCAAGAACGCCCGCGAGATGGCACTCCTGCCGTACTCGTCGTCCGCACGCTGATCGAGAGGGGATAGAACATGGCAAAGCTCATTCTGACCCACGAGGTCACCGGCCTGGGCGAGCCCGGCGACGTGGTCGAGGTCAAGGACGGGTACGCCCGTAACTTCCTCGTCCCCCGTGGCCTGGCGACCGGGTGGTCCAAGGGTGCCGAGTCGCAGATCTCTGCGATCCGCAAGGCTCGCAAGGCTCGCGAGATCGCGACGCTCGACGAGGCCAAGGCGACGCGCGACTCGCTGCAGTCGAAGCCTGTCGTCGTGAAGGCCAAGGCGGGCCAGGGCGGCCGTCTGTTCGGCGCTGTCACCACCGGTGACATCGCTGAGGCCGTCAAGGCCGTCGGCGGCCCGTCCGTCGACAAGCGCAAGATCGAGATCGGCCAGCCGATCAAGTCGACCGGTTCGTACACGGTCACCATCCGCCTGCACGCCGAGGTCTCGGCGAACATCGCGGTCAACGTGGTGGCTGCCTGATCGACTGATCGCCCCTGTCCCGCAAGGGATGGATGGATCGGAGATCTCACCCGACGGCCCGGTCCCCTCTGCGGAGGGGGCCGGGCCGTCGGCGTTCTCGGAGGTAGTCCTCCTCAGGCCCCGGTGACCATCCACCGGTCGCCGCGCGCCCTGAGCCCCGTCGTCAGGGCGCGCGCCGCCATGAAGACCCCCGCGAAGGCCGCCCACAACCACGCGAGGCCCGCGGCGCCGTCGGGCGCGAGCTCACGGACCGCCAGCGCGAACGGCACGTACACGACGAACGTGACCATGCCCGCCCACGCGAGGTAGCGGCCGTCCCCGGCGCCGATGAGCACCCCGTCCAGGACGAACACCCACCCCGCCATCGGCAGCAGCAGCCCGCACACGGCCATGCCGAGCGCGACGGCGGCACGCACGTCGGGGTCGGACGTGAAGAACAGCGCGAACCACCAACCGCCGACGGCCATGACCAGGCCGAGCAGCGCCCCTGCCGCGACGCCCCACTGCAGCGTGCGCCGCAGGACCGAGCGCACGTGCGACCGGTCGCCCGCTCCCAGGCCGTGGCCCACGAGGGCCTGCGCGGCGATCGCGAGGGCGTCGAGCGCGAAGGCCGCGAGCCCCCACACCGACGCGACCACCTGGTAGCCGGCGAGCGTGACCTCGCCCAGGCCCGTCGCGACGAAGACCGTCAGGAGGATCGCGAGGCGCAGCGAGAGCGTGCGGACGAACAGCGGTGCGCCCGCGCGCGCGTTGGACCAGATCCCGCCCGCGGCGGGGCGCAGGGAGGCGCCCTCGCGCCGGGCCCCGCGGACCACGACGACGCCGAGGACGGCGCCCATGGTCAGCTGGGCGACCGCCGTCCCGATGCCCGAGCCCGCGATGCCCAGGCCCACGCCGTAGACGAGCACGACGTTGAGGATGGCGTTGAACGTCGCGCCGCCCGCGGCGACCCAGAGGGGGGTGCGGGTGTCCTGGAGGCCGCGCAGCACGCCCGTGGACGCCAGGACGACGAGCATGCCGGGCAGGCCCAGGCCCGACCACCGCAGGTACACCAGGGCGTGGTGCGCGACCTCGCCCGTGCCGCCCATCGCGCCGATCGCCCAGCCGCCCCCGAACCACAGGGCCGCGGCGAGCACGAGGCCCAGCCCGAGCGCGAGCCACATGCCGTCGATCCCGGACTGGAGCGCCTCGCGCCGGTGGCCCGCGCCGATGCGCCGGGCCACGGCCGCGGTGGTCGCGTACGCGAGGAACACGCACAGGCCGACGAGCGTCAGCAGGACCGTCGACGCGAGGGAGAGCCCGGCGAGCTGCGCGGTCCCCAGGTGCCCGACGACGGCGCTGTCGACGAGCACGAAGATCGGCTCCGCGACCAGAGCTCCCAGGGCCGGGACCGCGAGGGCCAGGATCTGCTTGTCGATGAGGCGGCGGCCCGTGGGCTCGGGCGGAGACGTGGGCGAGGTCTCCACAGGTCCTGTGGACGAAGCGGGTGACCCTGCGGCACCTGGGGCGTCCTGCATGTCCCGGGGGCGGTGCTCGGGTGAACGGGGTGAACGACCGGTGTCCTCACCCTGACCGGGAGAGGGCTGGCGTGTCGGCGGCGTGTTGCCGGAATTTTCTTCGTCCACATGGCTGAGCCTAGTGAACTGGCTGCTCCCGGCGCTGTACAGGGGAAAACTGGTCACTTGTCCACATGGTTGTCCACAGGACTGTGAACAGCATGGAGGCCTCTGTCCACAGGCTGTCCACACCTCTGTGAACAGGGCCGTTTGCGGGCTGTGGGAGCGCGATCTAGTGTCGCTGAGTCGCACATGCTCGGGCCTTCCGAACGGTCGACGGTGCACCACCAGCGATACCCCTCGACGATGCGGGCGCAGGCGTGTCGGTGGGCCGGAGTAGAACAGACGTGCGACGCAGGACGATACCCGGCCGTGCCGGGGGAGTGAGGGGCCCGCATGTCGATCGACGAGCTCGAGTCGAGCTTTGGACCGCCCGCAGGCAGCGGCGGTCCCGGGTTCGACCGCACCCCGCCACAGGACATCGCCGCCGAGCAGAGCGTGCTCGGCGGCATGCTGCTGTCCAAGGACGCCATCGCGGACGTGATCGAGCAGATCCGCGGCACCGACTTCTACAAGCCGGCGCACGAGTCGATCTACGACGTCATCATCGACCTCTACGGGCGCGGCGAGCCCGCGGACGCCATCACGGTCGTCGCCGAGCTCACGCGGCGCGGCGAGCTGGGCCGGATCGGGGGCGCGCCCTACATCCACGACCTCATGGCCATGGTGCCCACGGCTGCGAACGCGGGCTACTACGCACGCATCGTGCGCGAGCGCGCGGTGCTGCGCCGCCTCGTCGAGGCCGGGACCAGGATCGTCCAGCTGGGCTACGCGACGGACGGCGGCGACGTCGACGACGTGGTCAACAACGCGCAGGCCGAGGTCTACGCGGTCACCGAGCGCCGCACGGCCGAGGACTACATCGTGCTGGGCGAGGTCATCGGCGGGACGGTCGACGAGATCGAGGCCGCCGGGCACCGAGGCGAAGGCATGGTCGGCGTGCCCACGGGCTTCGCGGACCTCGACCGGCTGACCAACGGGCTGCACCCCGGGCAGATGATCGTGATCGCGGCACGTCCGGCCATCGGGAAGAGCACGCTCGGAATCGACATAGTAAGGAGTGCTTCCATAAAGCACAACATGACGTCCGTCGTGTTCTCGCTCGAGATGAGCCGCAATGAGATCACGATGCGTCTGTTGGCTGCCGAGGCGCGCATCCACCTGCAGAAGATGCGCAACGGCTCCATGGGGGAGGACGACTGGCAGAAGCTCGCCGGCACCATGGGCAAGATCTCCGAGGCGCCGCTGTTCATCGACGACTCGCCCAACATGTCGCTCATGGAGATCCGCGCCAAGTGCCGACGGCTCAAGCAGAAGCACGACCTCAAGCTCGTCGTGATCGACTACCTCCAGCTCATGACGTCGGGCAAGCGCGTCGAGTCCCGCCAGCAGGAGGTCTCCGAATTCTCCCGTGCGCTCAAGCTCCTCGCAAAGGAGCTCGAGGTGCCGGTCATCGCCATCTCGCAGCTGAACCGTGGCGCTGAGCAGCGCACGGACAAGAAGCCTGCCATGTCGGATCTGCGTGAGTCTGGCTCGATCGAGCAGGACGCCGACATGGTCATCCTGCTGCACCGTGAGGACGCGTACGAGAAGGAGTCCCCGCGAGCGGGCGAGGCGGACCTGATCGTGGCCAAGCACCGTAACGGCCCGACCGACACGATCACCGTGGCGTTCCAGGGGCACTACGCGCGGTTCGTGGACATGCAGGTCTGAGTTCTTTCTTGTCGAGATGCGTCGCGGGCGAGCGTAATGCGACGATCTGCACTCGTCCCAGCACTGCCGCGAGGCTCACCCTCTATCCGATGCAGAATTCACGTTCGTCAGGGTCAGTCAGGACCGACCATGTCCCATGGGAGTCGGATCGCTCCGTGAGGAGAGTGGCTCCGAGGCCCACGAGGCGTTGGGCTTCGAGCACGCGGTCGTCCGCGCGTAGATCGAGGTGAACATCGGTCGGAGTCCCTGAGGTGTGTTCTGGTGCCGACTGCACGATGATCAGCATGCCTGCGGCCCTCACGTGGAGGTAACCATTGCCTCCGTCGACGACCTGCGCCCCGAGCGCTTGGGCCCAGAAGTGGGCGAGTCGGTGTGGCTGTGCGCTGTTGAAGGTGACCGCCGAGATGTCGAGGCTCATGGTGGTGACCGTAGTGCTTGTCAGCTGTGCAGGATGACGGCGACCTAGCGCCATTGGCGGACGAGACCGCTCTCGTAGGCAACGATCACGGCCTGCACGCGGTCGCGGACGCCGAGCTTGGCGAGCATGTTCCCGACGTGGGTCTTGACCGTGGTCGCCGAGAGGACCAGGCGTTCGGCGATCTCGGAGTTGGACAGGCCCTCCGTGACGCACCGCAGGACGTCGAGCTCGCGGGGCGTGAGGGTCCGCAGCGCCGGGTTCAGGTCGGCAGTCGCGGTGGCGGTCGTCGGCAGGTGCGGGGCGAAGAGGTCGAGCAAGCGGCGCACGATCCGCGGGGCGACGATCGAGCTGCCTGCCGCCACGGTGCGGATCGCCGCTACGAGCTCTTCCGGCAGTGCGTTCTTGAGCAGGAATCCGCTGGCCCCCGAGCGCAGCGCCGCGAACGCGTACTCGTCGACGTCGAACGTGGTCAGGACGAGCACCCGGGTCGCGGGGTGCTCCGCGACGATGCGGCGGGTGGCCTCGATGCCGTCCATGCCCGGCATGCGGATGTCCATGACCACGACGTCCGGGGCCAGGGCTGCGGTCTGGGCGATCGCGACCTGGCCGTCGGAGGCCTCGCCGACGACCTCGAGATCAGGTTCGGACTCGATCACGAGGCGAAATCCCAGGCGCAGGAGCGCCTGGTCGTCCACGAGCAGCACCCTCGTCATCTCCGTCTTCCCTCCTGTCCTTCGGTCCTGCTGGGCCTCGCGCCGTGGTCCTGTGCGTGACGCCGGTCGTCGTCGAGCGGCAGCACGACGTGCACACGCCATCCTCCACCGGGTCGGGGACCGACCTCGACGTGACCGCCGAGGAGGGCGGCGCGTTCGCGCATGCCGAGGATGCCCCGCCCGGAGCCGCCGCCGGTCCCTGGGCGGGTGCCGCCGTCGTCGAGGACCTCGACCTCGAGTCCCGCCGGCCCGCGTCGCACGGCGACCTCGGCGCGCGGGGTGCCCGGGGCATGCCGAAGCACGTTGGTCAGCGCCTCGGTCAGGATGCGGGCGACAGCCAGCCGGAGCGTGGTGTCGTGGGGGAGGTCGATGTCGAGGTCACGTGCACGCACCGGGATGCCGGCGGCCCGGAAGCGTTCCACGATCGTCGCAAGGTCGGCTGCGACGGGCTCCGCGGGTCCGCCGGTCCCCGCGTCGGAGCGATCACCGGGGTCGAGCGCGCCGAGGACGCCTTGCATGTCGGACAGTGCGCTCCGCCCCGTCCGGGAGAGCTCGCGCAGCGCCTCCCGCGAGCGGTCGGGGGCTCGGTCGAGCGCGGCCCCGGCTCCGTCCGACAGAGCGACCATGACCGACACGCTGTGCGCGACGACGTCGTGCATCTCGCGGGCGATCCGTGCCCGTTCGGCGGCTCGCGCGAGCGCGGCGCTCTGGTCGCGCTCGCGCGCTATCGCTGCGTAGCGCTCGACGAGGTCGTGGGCGTGCTGGCGCCTGGCGCGCGCCACCGTACCGGTCGCGACGCCCAGCAGCAGGAGCCCGAGGAGCAGGAGGACCGAGAAGAACCGGCGGCCCGCGGAGAACGGTGGTGCCGGGAGCTGCCGCCCGGGATCGTCGAGCGAGGGCAGTCCGGGATCGCTCCACAGGAGAATCTCGGCGAGGCCGATGTCCTGCCAGTGCCAGAGGGCGACCGTGACGACGAGGAACACTGCGGTGAACGCTATCCAGGTCGTGTGCGGCGTCCGTGTGTCCGCCACGGTGAAGAGCGCGAACGCGAGGCACACCCCGAGGACGCCAAGCACTCCCGAGGTGGCGAGCGAGCCGAGGGCAAGGAGGGTGAGCGCGCCCGTGACCACCAACGGCGACGCTCGCCGCACGGTCAGGAGCACGGCTCCCAGGACGGCCCCGGCTGACCAGACCGCCGGGACCAGGCGTGCTGCGGACGTTCCTGGTAGGAACAAGCCCAGGCCGGTCGACCCCTGGACCGTCATCCGGGCCACCTCGGTCGTCACCAGACCGAGCACGATCACGCCGAGCGCGAGGGCGAGGTCCGTCATCCACGGTCGGGCCGCGACGAAGCGCCCGACGGGGCCCGCGTGCACGACCTGCGTCTCGGTCAGGAAGGACGCGGACCGCGACGCGGGGGTCTGCTGTGGCGCCGCGCGCGGGGTGGGCATGGTCTCCACTGTCCCATCGATCGACCGGCCCGAGAGCTCTGCTGCTTGGCACGGGTCAGGAGAGGTCATGGCGACGCAGACGGTATGCGGCCGCGCCGAGCAGAGCGATGACCCACAGGAGGAGGACGAGCCCGCCGCCCCACGCCCCGAGGTCTGGACCGAAGCTCGTGGCGTCCAGTGCCGCGACCTGAGCGTCGCCCTGGACCATGCGTGCACCGGCCGCCGGCAGCAGGGCCCGCAGGAGATCGGTGAACCGGCCCGGGTTCGCGGCGAGGAACTGGTCGAGGACGAGCAGCAGCATGACCGCCGTGACGAACGCTCCGGTGGCCCGACGCAGGAGCGCGCCGATCGCGAGCCCGAGCAGCGCGACGCCCGTCTGGTGGAGCACGTAGCCCGCGAGCAGGCGCACGGTCTCGGCGTCCGCGGCGTCGACGACGAACCCGGCACCGGCCCGCTGCCCCGACGTGACGAGGAGCGAGGCGCCGACCGCGGCGGCTGCGGTGACGGCCCCCCACCCGGCCGTGACCACGGCCTGACCAGCAAGGACCGGGAGACGTCGGGGGACGGCCGTGAACGTGGCTCGGAAGGTGCCTGTCGCGTACTCGCCCGTACCGACCAGCACGCCCAGGACGAGGGGACCGAACTGCGCGAGCACGTGGCCCGTGACCGCGAGCGACGCCCCGCTCCCGGCGTCCCCCGGTCGGACGAACAGCCCGAGGCCGAAGGCGAGGCCGGCCGCCGCGACGACGGTGGCCACCGCGAGCCAGGAGGTCGAGCGCAGGCTCGTGATCTTGGTCCACTCGGCCGCGAGCACGTGGGGGAGCGTGGGGCCTCGGTCGCTCCCGCGCTCGGGGGCCGTGGTGCTGCCCGCGGCGCGGTCGAGAAGATGGCTCATCGGTCGCCCTCCTCAGGCCACGTCGCGGGCGCGCAGCCGGACCGCGGCGGCCGTGAGGGGGAGCAGGATCCAGCCTGCGAGCACGAGCGCCCCGACCCGGGGACCGAGGTCCGGAGCCCCCTCGATGCCGCTGCTTCCCGGTGCTCGCACGAGCAGGTCGGCCGCGCCGCTGGGGAGGAACGTCACCACTGTGTTCACGACGGACTGTTGCGACGGCACGTCGGCCGCAACGGGCGCGGAAGTCGGGCCGGTGGCCAGCTCAGAACCCAGGGAGAGGAGGACGGGAAGGACGAGCACGAGCACGACCGTGAGCGCGATGGCGGGGACCGGGCTGCGTAGCAGCGCACCGACCGCCAGACCGAGCAGTGCCATGGCGACGAGGTACGTCGTCATGCCGACCATGACCTGCGGAGTCCCGTCAGCGGTCAGGTCCAACGAGATGCCCCGTGAGGACGCTGCCGGTACCAGGGCTGCCACGGCGGCACCCACCGTGGCAGCCGCGACCAGGAGTGCGAACGCTCCTGCTGCGACCACCTGCGCGGCGAGCACGGGCAGCCGCTGGGGGACGGCCGTGAACGTCGAGCGGAACGTGCCCGTGGTGAACTCGCCGGTCCCGGCGAGGATGCCCAGTACCAGCGGGCCGACCTGGGCGAGCAGGAGCCCCGTCGTGAGCGAGTCGAGCGGGACGAACCCCGGGTCGACCGAAGAGGCGTTCGCGGCGAGGTACGTCAGCGCCCACGTCACCACGACCGTCGCGACCGAGATCATCGCCGTCGACCGCAGGCTCGTGAGCTTGGTCCACTCCGAGGTGACGACGCGGGCGAAGTTCGGACCGTGACCCCGAGGGGGGCGGCTGGTTGCGCGCCCGGCCGCAGGACCACCGGGCGCATCTTCCATGGAGGGGCGTGCGAGGGCGCTCATCGGGCTCCCCCAGCAGGCGCGTCGGTCGTGGTGCCGTCGGTGCTGCCGCCTCGGTACTGGACTGCGTCGGCCGTGAGGTGGAGGTAGGCGTCCTCGAGGGATCCTCCGTCGGCGGCGAGCTCCAGGACGGTCGCTCCGCACCGGGCGGCGGCCGCGCCGACGTCGTCGACGGACGCACCCTGGACGTTCAGCACCCCGTTGTCGTGGGGCACCACTTCTGCGCCGAGGCCTACGAGGACCTTCGTGAGCAGGTCAGGATCGGTCGTGCGGATCCGGACCGTGCTCGCGTGCTCGGAGCGCTGGACGAGCTCGGACACCGAGGCGTCAGCGAGCAGCCGGCCCTTGCCGATGATCACGACCCGGTCGGCGCACAGCGAGAGCTCGTGCATCAGGTGCGACGAGAGGAAGACCGTGCGCCCCTCGGCCGCGAGGCTCCGGACGAGCCCGCGCACCCACAGGACCCCGTCCGGGTCGAGACCATTGACCGGCTCGTCGAGGATCAGCGTCTCGGGGTCGCCGAGCAGGGCGCCGGCGATCCCGAGACGCTGGCCCATGCCCAGCGAGTACGTCCCGGCCCGACGCCCGGCGACGGACTCGAGACCGGTGATCGCGATGACCTCGTCCACGCGTGAACGCGAGATGCCGTGGGTCCGGGCCTGTGCGAGGAGGTGGCGGAACGCCGTGCGGCCTGGGTGGACGGAACGCACGTCGAGCATGACGCCGACTGCGTGCAACGGCGCGGGCAGGTCGGCGTACCGACGTCCGCCGACCGTCGCCGTTCCCGACGTGGGGCGCTCGAGCCCGACGATCATCCGCATGGTTGTCGACTTCCCGGCGCCGTTCGGACCGAGGAACCCCGTGACGGTCCCGGGACGAGCTGCGAACGTCAGCTCGTCCACGGCCGTCGTGGGCCCGTAGCGCTTTGTCAGCGCCTCTACCTGGATCATGCGTCTCCTGTCGTCGTCGGGCCGCCCGGTCAGCGCGTGCCCCGTCGTCGACGCTACGGACGCGGCTCAGGGTGCAGCACCTCCCGACGGCCGAGATCTGCGGCGAGCAGCCCTCCTCCGGAAGGAGGAGACAGATGTGAGAGTCGTGTTCCATACCTGACCCATCGCCATCGCTCCGCGGGTGTGCGGTCAGGAGCCGAAGATGTGGACAGCGGTGTGCAGCAGACCGGCCCGACATCGGCTTGCCGCCACCGGCGGGGACCACTGCGCCCGAAGAACACGACGAGCTGCGACCCGCTGTACCCGAGACTTCTGGCGGACCTCGTCGGGGCCCAGCGGGGACGTGGCTCGCGTCCGTGGACTCAGCCGTCGGGCCTCCTCGGACGCTCTGAGTCACCGACGACTCGTGGACCCGACCCGTCGCGGCCACCGTCGTGCGGCCCAGATCGCGGTCCAGGCCAGGGCTGCACCGATGAGCGCTCCGATCGAGTTCGAGAGCCAGTCGTTGGTGTCGCACGAGCGCCCGAGGCCAGGGAGCAGCGCCTGCACCAGCTCGATCGCGGCGGAGCCGACGACACCGCCGACCAGCGCCACGACGGGGCGGCGGCTCGCGACCGCGGCGAGCAGGACCGGCGGGACGAACAGGATCACGTTGGCCAGGAGCTCCACGCGCCCGAACGTCGGCAGGGACCAGGAGACGGCGCAGCGTTCGAAGATCTCGCGGCTCGTCGGGACGAGCGTGAGCAGCACGAGCGGCAGCAGCGACGCCGCGAACAGCGCCCACGCGGTGCGCGGATGCCAGGACAGCCAGCGCCCCACCACCGGCCCGCCGAGCACGAGGACGGCGAGGACCGCGGGGGAGAACCACGGGTGGGCGACGAGGAGGGTAGAGATCACGGGGGACGGACGCTCCAGCTCGGGTCGGGCGGGGGGACCCACCGTAGCCGCGCCGGACGCTCAGTCCCGACGAACCTCCACCCGCCACGTCCCGGGCCGACCAGGAGCACCACCCGCCCCCGCGAGCCCTACCGACGCGACGGGCGGGACGCACCTCACGGGCGCGCCCCGCCGTCGGGCACGAGCAGCGGCGTGATCGCCTCGCGGGCGGGCCGCGTGCGCTCGCGGACGACGAGCACGACGAGCGTCACCGCGGCCAGGAGGTAGACGAGCGGGACGAGGAAGTTCGCGCCCAGGGTCGCACCGTTGTCGGCCGGGTGGACGCCGACCAGGAAGGACGAGAAGTCCCAGAACGCGTGCAGGGCCATGGCCGCCAGGATCGTGCCGGTCCCGCGCCGCGCCAGGTAGAGGCCCGTCCCGGTCAGGGCTGCGAAGAAGATCTGGATGACCGCTCCGGGCTCGTCCAGCAGGAGGTTGGTCAGGTGGAACCCGCCGAACCACAGCGTCGTCCACAGGACCGCCATGCCCTCGGAGCGTCCTCCTTGCCGCATCGAGCGCAGGACGACCCCACGGAACAGGGTCTCCTCGGTGAACCCGACGAGCAGGCTCGCCAGCAGGACCGTGAGCACGTGCGCAGGCGCGAACAGGCTCCACTCGAGCCCCAGGAGGTGCAGCACCGAGAGGAGGACCATGGCGGCCGGCAGCACCCACAGGAACCAGCCCGTCGGCAGGCGCCGTGCGTCCCGGAACACGTGGTCCCAGCGCGCCCAGGCGAGGAAGGCGACGAGCCAGACCCCGCCCGCCGCGAGCGGCAGGACGGCGGCGCGCAGCGTCGAGTCCGCGGAGTCGAAGAAGTGCTCGTACCCCACGCCCGAGATCTTCATCAGGCCGATGACGATCACGCAGTAGACGACGAACACCACCGCGGCGACGGGCACCGAGGGGGCCACGCGCCACCGGGGGGAAGGGGGCGCGACAGGTGAGGACATGCCTCCGGTCATGGGGTCACGATCGCGAAGTCCGGGTCCCCCGGCTCCAGCAGGGCGGCGAGCCGACCCAGCACGGTCGCGTCGCCCGTCAGCTCGATGCCCGCCCGGGCGAGGGTGTCCGGTGTGACGTCCCCGCTCGCGAGGACCGGTAGCGCGCGCCTCGTGGTCGTGAGCGTGACGTCCGCCTCGCCTCGCTGCGGTGCGGCGCTGTACGTGAGGACGCCGTTGCGCAGCCACAGGCGGTAGCGGTCGCCCGTGTCCGTCAGGACGACGTCGACGGACAGGTTCTCGTCCCAGGCCCGAGGCCCGTCGACCTGGACCGCGAGGGCGTCGAAGAGCAGGGTCGGGCTGAGCGCGGCGAGGATGTCCGGTGCTGCGGTCTCGGTCGGGGTGCCGAAGCTGCCGTCCCGCAGCTCGGTCGCGCCGCTGAGGAAGAAGTTGCGCCACGTGCCGTTCTCCGCGCCGTACCCGAGCTGCTCGTAGGTGTCCGCGAGCAGCTCGCGTGCGGCCGCGTGGTCCGGGTCGGCGAACACGACGTGGTTGACGACCTCTGCGACCCAGCGGAAGTCGCCGTCGTCGAACGCCGCGCGCGCCTTGGACACGACCGCGTCCGCTCCGCCCATGAAGTCCACGTACCGCTGCGCCTTCTCGGTCGGCGGGTGCTCCCACAGGTGGGCCGGGTTGCCGTCGAACCAGCCCATGTACCGCTGGTAGATGGCCTTGACGTTGTGGCTCACGGAGCCGTAGTAACCGCGTGCGTGCCAGGACTGCTCGAGCACCGGCGGCAGGACGATCTGCTCGGCGATCTCGGCCCCTGTCAGCCCCTGGTTCAGCATCCGCAGGGTCTGGTCGTGCAGGTAGGCGTACAGGTCACGCTGGAGCGAGAGGTACTCGACGATGCGCTCGTTGCCCCACGTCGGCCAGTGGTGGGACGCGAAGACGACCTCGATCTCCTGGCCGAACAGGTCGATCGACTCGGTGAGGTAGCGGGACCACACGTGGGGGTCGCGGACCACAGCGCCACGCAGCGTCAGGAGGTTGTGCAGCGTGTGCGTGGCGTCCTCGGCCGCGCAGAGGGTCTTGTGGTCCGGGAACCAGATGAGCATCTCCGACGGCGCCTCGGTGTCCGGCGCCATCTGGAAGACCATCCGGACGCCGTCGACCGTCTCCTCCTGCCCCGTCGTCGTGACGAACAGGGTCGGCGGGATGAGCGTGACCGTCCCGATCGAGGTCGTCTGTCCCAGTCCGGCGCCGATCGCGCCCTGCGGCCCCCGCGCGAGCGCGGCCCCGTACATGTAACCCGCGCGCCGCGCCATCGCGCTGCCGGCGTACACGTTCTCGGCGACGGCGTGCTCGGTGAACCCCTCGGGGGCGACCACCGTGACGCGCCCGGAGTCGACGTCCTCCTGGGTCGTGACCCCCTTCACCCCGCCGAAGTGGTCGACGTGCGAGTGGGTGTAGATGATGCCGGTCACCGGGCGGTCACCGCGGTGCTCGCGGTACAGCGCGAGCGCCGCCGCGGCGGTCTCCGTCGAGATGAGGGGGTCCAGCACGATCACGCCGCTCTCGCCCTCGATGAAGGTGACGTTGGAGAGGTCGAAGCCACGCACCTGGTAGATGCCGTCGACGACCTCGAACAGGCCTTGCGTCGCGACGAGGCGGGACTGGCGCCACAGGCTCGGGTTGACCGTGTCGGGGGCATCGCCCTGGAGGAAGTCGTAGGTGTCGTCGTCCCAGACGACGCGGCCGTCTGCGGCGGTCACCGCGTTCGGTGTGCGCCGGGCGACGAGCCCGCGATCTGCGTCGTCGAAGTCCTGGGTGTCGTGGAAGGGCAGGCCGTCTCGCAAGACCTGCTGCTGCCGGACGATGGCGGGGGAGGCTGGCTTGGATCGTGACATGTCTCGGAGCCTTGCAGCCGATCACGGCTCGCAGGACCCCGCGCAGGTCACGCCCGTGCCCGACGGCGCGGCACCCGTCCCGATGAACCCGAACGTCGCCGCCCCGCCCGCCGCGAGCGTCCCGTTCCAGGCCGCGGGGGTCACGACGACGCCGTCGTGCGTGGACGTGCGGACCCCGCCCCAGAGCTGGGTGACCGAGGCTCCCGCCGGGAGCGGGACGCCGACCGACCAGCCGTCGACCGGCGCGGACCCCGCCGTGACCGTGACCTCGCCCTGCCATCCGCCGGGCCACGAACCCACGATGCGCAGCGCCGCGGTGCAGTCCTCGGGCCCTTCGGTCGGCTGCTCGGTGGGCTCCTCGGTCGGTTCCTCGGTGGGCTCGACCGTGCCGCCGAACCACGACGCCTCGACCGCGGTGTCCCGCAGGCCGTCGGGCCCGTCGACGATGCGCGTGCCCCACGCGCTCGGGTTCGCCGGGTCGAAGCCCAGGACCATGTCGAGGTACGGGTCGGTGTTGCCGCTCCACGACCAGGCGAGCCACCCGAGGTCGAGGCGCTCGGCCTCGGCCAGCACGACGTCCTCGTCGACGTCCGACGACGTCTGCCGCCAGCCGAACTCCCCGACGATCAACGGCACCCCGGCGTCGACGAAGTGCTCGAGGTACTGCGTGACGGTCGAGGCCTGCGCGTACACGCCGTACATGTGGATCGAGAAGATCGTGTTGGCGTCGGGGTCGGACGCGAAGACCTCGTCGGCCTCGGCCCGCATGATGTTCGTCCAGTCCTGCCCCCAGTTCGGGGCGTCGACGACGATCGCGTGCTCGTACCCGATGTCTCGCAGGCGCCCGATCGCCGCGGACGTCTCCGCACCCCAGCGCGTGTTGGTCGCGGCGTCGTTGCCGAACGGCTCGTTGCCGATGTTGACCATGACGAAGTCCTCGGTCCCCGCGAGCGTGGGATACAGGTCCTCCCAGTAGTCGACGGCCTGGTCGAGCGTGCCCGCCGCGGGCGCGTACTGGTCGCCGTAGCCCGTGGTGTCGTGGACCTCGAGGACGCACACGAGCCGGTTCTCCTCGCAGAGGTCGACGATGTGCGCGACGTCCTCGGGGGTGTTCCGCGTCCACTGGTCGCCGCTCGAGAGCACGACGCGCACCGAGTTCGCGCCCGCGTCCTTGATGGCCTCGATCGACGAGGTCTGGCCCGTGAACCAGGTGTGCGCGTGGTTGACGCCGCGCAGCACCAGGTCGGTGCCGTCGCCCTCGACGATCCGGCCGTCGGCGACATGGATGCCCGGGGTCTCGGCGGCGTGGGCCGTGCGCGCGACGGCTCCGACGCCCACCGCCGCGAGGGTCGCGAGCAGCGCGGCCGTCGTGAGGCCCGCGACGACGGGGGCGAGGCGCCCGGGGGCGACGTCGGGTGGGAGGGGGGTGCGGCTCATCGGACGTCCTCGTCTCTGGCGGCATCGTCCGCACGGTCGTGCGGACCCGGCCCATGGTGAGGAGCACGGGGCGTCGGTGGCCAGGGGGTGAAGCGTTTAGCCCCGCTGCGCGCATGCCCCGGGTGGCCCGTGCCCGTCAGGCCTCGGCGACGGGCAGGGGTTCGACGACGGAGCGTTCGCCGGGCAGTCCTGTCGCCCGGTCGAGGGGCTCGCCCCGGCCGCGGAGCCACTCGCGGAAGTCGCGGAACGCGACCGGGACCCCCTGGGCGACCGTGAGGTCCAGGTTGTCGGCGACCTGCACGTGGACGTGCGGCTGGGTCGAGTTCCCGGAGTTGCCGCACTCGGCGAGCTGTTGCCCCACGTGCACGTCGTCGCCGACGGTGACCTGCACGGTCCCGCGCCGCAGGTGCACGAGCGACACGAACGCCCGGGCACCGGGGAGCGCGATCGTCACGTGGTTCCCCGCCACGGCGTGCACGCCCTCGCGCAGGCGCCCGGCGGCCCCGAGCGCGTAGGGCACGAGGGCCGGCTGGGAGCGACGGGCCTCGTGGTCGTGCTCGCCGTCGTGCACCTGGACCACGACACCGCCCGCAGGCGCGAGGATCGGGCGCCCGAACGCGACGAAGCGCTCGGGCGGCTCGGTCGCGAGGAGCGTGCGCCAGTCACGCACCGCGGCCGTGCGGTGCCGTGCGTCGACGCCGACGAAGTCGATCGCGTACCGCTCGCCCAGGAGGTCGACCCCGTGGCTCGGGACGCGCCGGGCGGGGCTGTTCTGCACGAGCCAGCGGTCGCGGAAGGGCAGGGCGAGCAGGACGGCCTCGGTCATGAGCGCCTCCCGTCTCCTCGGGTCCTGCTCCTCACCCTAGGTGCGACCTCGCACCCCAGGTGTGACCTCGCGGCACCGTCCCTGCCTCGCGGCGCGAGGAGGGGGACGTACCGTGCCAAGATGCCTGGGTGACCGATGCTGCGCCGACCACCGGGCCCGGCTGGCGCCCGGGGACCGTGCGCGACGCCGCCGGGGGGATCCTCGCGCTCATGCTCGCGACCTTCCTCGCCGTGACGACCGAGCTCCTCCCGGTGGGCCTGCTGCCGCTGATGAGCGACGAGCTGGACGTCACGGAGTCGACCGCCGGCCTGCTCGTGACGGTCTACGCGTTCATGGTCGCCGCGCTCGCGGTGCCCCTGACGCTCGCGACCGTGCGCCTGCCGCGCAAGGGGCTGCTGCTCGGGACGCTCGTCGCGTACACCGTGAGCAACGCCCTCGTCGCGGTGGCGCCGTCGTTCGCGGTCGTCGCGGCGGGGCGAGCCGTCGGAGGGATCGCGCACGCCCTGTTCTTCTCGGTGAGCATCGGGTACGGCGCGCGGCTCGTGCAGCCCTTGTTCACGGGACGTGCGCTCGCGCTCGTGACCGCCGGGGCGTCGGCGGGATTCGTGTTCGGCGTCCCGCTGTCGACCTCGCTGGGCGCGGCCGTGGGCTGGAGGACCGCGTTCGCGGTGCTCGCCGGGGTCTGCGCGCTGACGACGGTCCTCGTGGCGGTGCTCCTGCCGGCCGTCACGGGCGGAGGCGGCGCGCGGCGAGACGATCACGGGCAGGCAGCCCGACGATCGCGCCTCGCGGTGGTCTCGACCGCGAACGCGCTCGTCTACCTGGGGCAGTTCACGGTCTACACCTACGTGTCGGTGCTGCTCCTGGCCGCAGGGCTCTCGGTCGCGGGCGTGGGACCCGTGCTGCTCGGGCTGGGCGCGTTGGGGCTGGTCGGGACCTGGTACGCGGGGGTCTCGCTCGACCGTCGGCCGCGCAGGACGGTCCTCGTGGTCCTGGTGACGTTGACGCTGGGCCTGTGCGCACTGGGCCTCGCGTTCCCCGCCCTCGCCCCGGTGCTCGTGGCCGCCGCGGTGTGGGGAGCGGGATTCGGCGGCGTGGCGTCGATCTTCCAGACGGCCGCGATCCGCACGCACGGTGCGTCGCCCGACGTCGTGGGAGCGCTCGTGAACTCGACCGCGAACATCGGGATCGGTGGGGGAGCGGCCCTCGGTGGCGCGGTGCTCGCGGGGTACGGCGCCGGGTGGCTGCCGTTCGTGGGGGCGGCGCTGGTGCTCGTGGGGCTCGTCGTCGTGGTGGTCGCGCGCAAGGCGTTCCCCGCGACCGTGTAGCCCGGCGGTCGCCCACCCCGCACGCCGACGCGGCGCACCGGACCACGGGGCCCGGTGCGCCGTGCGGGGCGACGGCTACTTCTGGACGAACGCGAGCAGCGCCCGGTTGACGTCCTCCGCGTGGGTCCACAGCAGGCCGTGCGGTGCGCCGTCGACCTCGACGTAGTCGGCCTCGGGGAAGGCCGCGTGGAACGGACGGCCCGTCGAGTCGATGGGCAGGATGCGGTCGGCCGTGCCGTGCAGGATGAGCGCGGGCTTGCCGCTCGCCCGGACGGCCGCGACGTCGTCGCGGAAGTCCTCGATCCAGGTGGGCACGACGGCGTAGGCGGCGACGGGGGCCGAGCCGGTCGCGGTGTTCCAGCTCGCGGTGACGACCTCCTGGGAGATGCGCTCGCCGAGGTTCTCGTCGAGGTTGTAGAAGTCGTTGTAGAACTGCGTGAACCAGGCGAAGCGGTCGGCGCGGGCCGTCTCGGCGATCCCGTCGAACACCTCCTGCGGGACGCCCGTGGGGTTGTCGTCGCGCTGGACGAGGAAGGGCTCGAGCGAGGCGAGGAACGCGAGCTTGGCGACGCGGTCGTGGCCGTGGTTCGTGACGTAGCGGGCGAGCTCGCCCGTGCCCATGGAGAAGCCGACGAGGATCACGTCGCGCAGGTCGAGGGTCTCGAGGACGGCGTCGAGGTCGGCCGCGAACGTGTCGTAGTCGTAACCGGTACCGACCTTGCTCGACTGACCGAACCCGCGGCGGTCATAGGTGATGACGCGGTACCCGGCGTCGAGCAGGACGCGCGACTGACGCTCCCAGCTGTTCCCGTCGAGCGGGTAGCCGTGGACGAGGACGACGGCCTGCCCCGTCCCGTGGTCCTCGTAGTAGAGCTCGACGGGGGTGCTGTTCTCGTTGCCGGAGGTGATCTGGCCCATGATGCGTCCCTTCACGGTTGGAGCGTGAGAACGATCGTTCTCGCCGCTGGTCCTGACTCTAGAGAACGATCGTTCTCGGTGCAAGTAGGATGGTGGGCATGACTGCAGAGGAAGCCCGGGAGAAGATCGTCGACGCCGCCGACCGCCTCTACTACGCCAAGGGCTACGCGGCCGTCGGCATGGACGAGCTGCGCCGCGAGTCGGGCGTGTCCCTGCGGCGCCTGTACGCGACGTTCCCCTCGAAGGACGACATCGTCCTGGCCGTGCTCGCGCGCAAGCACGAGCAGTGGGAGCGGGGGATCACCGAGCGCGTCGAGGGCGAGCCGGACCCGCGCGCCCGGCTCCTCGCGATCTACGACTACCTCGCCGACTGGTTCTGCGCCGACGACTTCCGCGGGTGCGCCTTCATCAACGCGTTCGGCGAGCTCGGGACCACCCACCCTGCGGTCGCCGACGCCGTCCGCACGCACAAGGCCTCGTTCGAGCAGTTCGTCGCGCGACTGGTCGACGACGTCGGGGCCCCTCCCGCGCTCGCAGGTCAGCTCGTCATCCTCGCCGAGGGAGCACAGACGACCGCCGCGATCTCGGGGGACCCTGCCGTGGCGGCGCGCGCTCGTGCCGCGGCGGAGACGCTCGTCGACGCCGCGCTGGGCATGCCCGCGGTGTCGGGGGACGCTGCGTCGCACCGGTAGGTCTCCTCAGTCCCGCGGCGTGCGCAGCGCCGTGAACGCGCCCGTCGACCACAGCGCCCACGCGACGAGCACGGGCTGGAAGAACAGTCGTCCGAGCCGCTTGGCGTCGGTGTCGAGCCCGAACCCGTCCTTGTGCTCGAGCCACTGACCGATGTTCCCGGGGAAGATCACGACGAAGAACGCGGCCGCGACGAGCCCCACCGCGACGCGTCGGCGCGAGAGCACGACGAGCGACGAGCCGAGCGCGATCTCGACGGCCCCCGACGCGAGGACCGTCACGTCCTCGTTCACGGGGAACCAGTCGGGGACCTGGGCCTGGAACTCGTCCCGCGAGAACGTCAGGTGCCCGATCCCGGCGAAGACCAGGCTCAGCCCGAGCGCGATGCGCCCGATGCGTCGGGCCACGGTGTCGGGCGGCGGGTCGGCGGTCAGCAGGTTCGTCATGCGGCCATGGTCCTCGCGGTCGCCGCTGCTGGCATCTGGGGACGCGCGCCGAGCGGTGCCCGACGACGGTGCTCACCCGGGCGGCGGGCTCACCTCGCGGGAGGCCGCCGCCCTCCGAGAGATCCTCAGCGCGGACCGTCGCCGTCGAGCACGGTCCGCAGCGCCGCGGCGAAGCCCGCGGGGTCGCCCGGCATCCCGTACTCGTCGCCCAGGAAGCCGCCGTGCCCGCTCGGGAACGCGACCGCCTCGGAGCCGAGGTTCTTCGCGATGGCTCGCGCTGCGCGCGCGGCCATCTGCTGACCCGACTCGTCGCCCGCGGCGAGGACCACGCGGGTCGAGGCCGAGGTGAGTGCGTCGTACGCAGGCTCGTAGTGGGTGCACGAGATGAGGTTCTGCCCCAGCAGCGGGTCGTCGCGCTTCCCGTCGTCCTCGGCGGGGAAGCCGAACGCGGCCGGGTCCGGCGCAGGGAGCTCGGTGACGTCGTCGGGGAAGGGCCCCTCCCAGCTCGTCAGGGCGATGAACCGCGCCATGCCGGCGCCGAACCCCTGGGTCCGGTAGGTCTCCGCCACGGCCTGGACCGCGGCGAGCGCGGCGTCGCGGTCGGGCAGCGCAGGGCCCGACGGCGGCTCGTGGGCCACGAGGGTCCGTACCTGCTCGGGGTGCTCGGCCACGAGGGCGAGCGCGTTGATCGCCCCACCGCTGCTCGCCATGATGTCGACGGGCCCGGTGCCCAGGGCGTCGATCACGCGGTGCAGGTCGTCGGCGTGGTCCTCGGGGCGGACGGGCGCCCCTGGGTCGGGCCGGACGCTGCGCGAGACCCCGCGGGGGTCGTACGTGACGACCGGTCGGTCGGTGAAGTGCGAGGCGAGCGTGCCGAACCCGTCGGCCCCCATGGGCGAGCCGATGAGCAGCAGCGCGGGCACCTCGGCGGTGGCGGCGCTCAGGTCGCCGCGGACGTCGTAGGTCACGGTCGCACCCGGCGCCTCGAGCGTGCGGGTCTCGATGTCGGTCATGGCGGAGCCTCTCGGTCGGTCGAGCGGCCCGGTCTGCTCGCGGCCCGTCTCGTGCTGTCGTCGGGGTAGACCCTGGGCGTTCCCGGAACTCATCGCGCGCGCCCGGACCAGTGTGTCCAGAGGAGGCGTCGTCCCGCGCGCGCACCGCACGGAGCCGACCTCGTCGCCGAACCCGCTGCTGCTAGCGTGACGGACGCCCAGCCCCTGTGGCGTCGTCGAGAAGTACGGAGCACCGGTGAACACGTCGAGCGCGGCATCGGGTACCGAGGCAGATCCGCCCGTCCCGCCTAGGACATCTCCTGCCACGACCCTCGGGCGGTTGCTGCTCGTCGTCCTGGGGGTCGCGCTGGTCGCAGCGCCCGTCTGGGTCGTCGCGACGACCGGCGACACCGTCCGCCACCAGCACTGGGCGCTCGCTGCGGTCCTCGGAGCGAGCGTGGTCGCGGGCCTGCTCGTCCTCGCGGCGGCCCTCCTGGGTGGCCGCCGACGTGATCGTGGTCCTTCGCCACGGCGACCGCGGGCTCGCCGGGTCCTGCGTGGGGTCGCAGTGGGTGTCGGGATCGCCCTCCTGGTCGTCCTGGCGGCGGCCGTCGTGTGGCTCCGGCCCTTCCCCGCGACGGCGCCCGCGCTCGCAGCTCTCGAGAGCGACGGCTCGGTCGAGGTCCGCGACGAGGCGGGCTGGATCGCGTTCGTCCCGCAGGACGGGGCGGCGACGACCGGCCTGGTCTACTCGCCCGGCGCCCGGGTGGACGTGCGTGCGACCGCCGCCGTGCTGCGCCCGCTCGCCGAGGCCGGGTACCTGGTCGTGGCGCTCAAGGAACCGCTGGGCATCGCCTTCACGTCGCCGAACCAGTCGGCGTCGGCGATGGCAGCGTTCGACGAGGTCGACACCTGGGCGGTGGGCGGTCACTCCCTGGGCGGCGTCGTCGCGGCGTCGTTCGCCGCCGCGCACGACGACGAGGTCACCGGCCTGCTCCTGCACGCCTCGTACCCGTCGGGTGACATGAGCACGGCCGACGTCGAGGTGACCTCGGTGTGGGGATCGCGCGACGGCCTGACGACGCCCGACAAGATCGAGGCGTCCCGCGCCGACCTGCCCGCCACCGCCGACTTCGTCGAGGTACCAGGGGGCGTCCACGCCTTCTTCGCGGACTACGGCGAGCAACCGGGAGACGGTCAGCCGGCAACCAGCCGGGCCGACGCGCAGGCGCAGATCATCGAGGCGAGCATCGGCGCGCTCGACCGCCTGGAGGCACCGAGCCCCTGAGCCTCGTCAGTGAACGGATCGCTCGGCGCAGCCCATCCAGGACCGCAAGGTCTTGACGGCTCTCTCCTCGCTCTCGTCCGTGCCCCACCAGCAGGGAAAGGGGGACGCGACCCGGTCGAGGTCCTCCCACCAGTCCTCGATACAGCGTTCGCGGCGCTCGCGGACGACGCTGCTCCTCGCGGCCTCGTCGTCCCAGGTCGCGAGCCAGGGATCGACGAGCAGGCCCGCGATCGCGCAGCTCATGAAGACCTCTGCGACCCGCTCGAACGACGCGCCCGATCTCAGGGTGTGCGTCCACCAGGCATTGAGGAAGGCCTCGACGGCCTCGCTCTCGTCAGCGGGCCAGGTGGACCAGCGGGCTGCGGCCAGGCCTCTGGCGCACCACCGGGCGTCGATGTCGACGCCGTCGACGAGCAGGACGACGAGCCTCGGGAGGACGCGGCGCAAGACCCTCGGTTGGTCGGCCCAGTGGAGCGGGTCCTTCGCGGCGACCCGCAGCACCAGGTCGTCCGGGAGCGGCCGGTTCGGGGTACGGAGCAGCGCGCTCTCCTCGTCGCTGAAGCAGCGACCGCACCCGCGGTCGTCGGGGCGGGCCGTCGCCCTCGAGAACAGGGTCGAGATCCTGGCGACTGTTGCGGTGACGTCGGGGTCAGGGAGCATGGCACTCCTTCAAGACTCCAGCGAGCAGGCCCGCCGAAGAGAGCGACACTACCGGCTGTCCGGCTCGGCCGGTGCGCCGCAGCCGTGGAGTCGTTCATGCCTCCGCGTCGAGCAGCGCCTCGTACGGCGCCGTCTCGGTCACCCCGACGACGGCACGGGCCAGGTCGGCGTCCGCGGTCACGAGCGCGATGCCCCGGAGCCGGGCGAGGGCCACGTACTCGGCGTCGTACGTCGAGGCCAGGCCCAGCTCGTCGGCGATCTTCCACGACGTACGACGCAGCACGGCGTCCCCGAACAACCTGACCGGGAGGCGGTCGACGCGCGCCAGGTGCTCGCGCCCGACCTCGGCCGAGAGATCGCCGTGGTGCACGGCCTCGTGCAGCGCTGACAGGGTCTGCGACCGCAGGAGCGTCGGGGCGAGCAGCCCGTGGGCGTCCGGGACCTGGGCGTCCTCCGCGACGAGTCGCAGGGCGGTGCCGGCGTCGACGACGAACCTGGTCATGGTGCACCTCGCGGGTCAGGGGCGGGACGTGTCGCACCCATCGTCACGCTCACCGGTGACGCGCGCACCCGCGTGAGCGGCGCCGTCGGGCGGGGGTCCCACCCCGCGGCTACGGTGGCCGGCATGGCGCTCCCACCCGATCTCCTGGCCCGGCTCGACGCGGCCGTCGCCCTCTACGGTGCGGGTGAGCCCGCGACGCGCGCCCAGCTCGAGGAGGCCGTGCGCGGCCTCGGGGTAGAACTCGACCCGGGCTACGTCGAGCTCGTCGGGCGGCACGGCGGCTGCTTCGTGGGTGTCCCCGTCCACGGGCTGCGCAACGCCCCGCTGCTCGAGGACACCGACGTCGCGACCCTGACGCGCACCTTTCGCGCGGACGGCTGGGATGTCGCGGAGGAAGGCCTCGTGATCGGGTTCGACGGGTCGGGAAACCCGCTCGTCGTCACGGACGACGGGCCGGTCGTGACGTCCGACCACGACACGGGGGAGCGGTACGTCCTCGCGGAGACCTTCGCGGACCTGCTCGACCAGAACGTTCCCGACCTCGCAACGCCCGAGGGCGAGAGATGATCCTCACGCAGCGCAACATCCTGGGCGGCCCCGAGCGCGACCTCGCCGCGGCGATCGTCCTGCGGCGGGCGCTCCAGACCGAGTGCGCCCCGATCGAGGTCCCCGGGCTCGACGAGCTCGACGTGATGCTCGCGCTCGGAGGCTCGATCACCCCCTCGGCAGGCCAGGCGGGGGTGCGGAACGTGCGCTTCTCCCGGTCCCGGCGACGGATCACGGCGACCGTCGTGATGCCCGCCGGCGAGCTCGACGCGGCCACCCCCGAGCTCGACGCGCTGCTGCCCTACCTCGCCGAGCTGGCCGCGACCGTGGCGTCACGGTGCGTGCCCGCCGAGCCGGATGCGGTGCGCGCGGCGCTCGCGGGCGCGTTCGAGCGAGGTGTGGCGGCCGCGACGAGACGCTAGGCGGCGGTCAGTCGGCCCGACGGCGACCGACCTGCCCCGCGCGGCGCCCTCAGGCGGTGGAGTCGCCCCCGAGGAGGCCGAGCAGGTCGGTCGTGAGGAGCTCGCCCTCGGCCTCGATGCGCGACCCGCCCTCGCCGGGGCGTGACCTCGCGAACGCCGCGAGGTCGAGGCGGTGGACGCTCGTCCGGTCGCGGCCGTGACGCCGCACGAACAGACCCGCCTCCTCGCCGTCCTCACCGACCAGCATCCAGTGGGGTGCGAGGTGCGGCACGTCGTGCGCTGCGTTGACCTCGGAGAAGCGGTGCGGGCCGTGGACCGTGATCCCGTCGGGGCGCAGCATGCCCGGCGTCGAGCGCCAGAGCTCGGCGACCACGGGGTTCGGTCCGTCACCCAGGCCGCGCAGCAGGGCCACCTGCACGGACACGAACCCCGCGAACGTCTCGGCGACGACCTCCTCGGACCCGTCGATGCCGTCGACGCGCACGACCAGGTGCTCACCGCTGGCGCTGGTCCGGTCGAGCGCGAAGGAGAAGGTCTCCGCGCCGTCGGGTCGCTCGCGAAGCACAACCTGTCCCCAGTGAGGCGCCACTCGGCGGTGAGCGCGTCGTCGGCCTCCGTGACGTGCTCCGGGTCCACGAGCGAGGCGACGTCCACGTGACCGACGCGACTCGTGCGGGCCTCCGTGAGCCACCAGCGGTACGACGCCGGGAGCTGTCCGACCTGGGCCTCGGCCGCCCGGACCCACCTCTCAGAGGCCCCGTCCCCCGGCCACCGCCGGATCTCCGGTGTCGACTCGACGAGGTCGCGCAGCATGGCGAGGTCGGGCGTCATGGAGGCAGAGTCTGCCAGCCTTCGTACCTGCGGGCGCGCGTCGACACGTGCCCGCCCGGGCGTCGGTGCGGCGGGCTCCGCGCGCAGGGGCGATGCTGGGCGGATGGAGATCGAGGCCGTCGGCGAGGTGTGGCACTGGCGTGGACCCGCGCCCTTCCACTTCGTGTCCGTGCCCGACGCGGAGAGCGCCCGCATCCGCGAGGTCGCGTCGCTCGTGACCTACGGCTGGGGCATGATCCCCGTCTCGGCCCGGATCGGGGCGACGACGTGGACCACGTCCCTGTTCGCCAAGGACGGGCTGTACGTCGTCCCCCTCAAGGACCGGATCCGCGCGGCCGAGGACGTCAAGCTGGGCGACACGGTCACGGTCGTGCTGACGCTCGACGTCAACCGTTGAGGGCGTTCCCGGGAGCAGCGACCGCGGCAGGGGCCGGGGGCCGGGTCATGGCCCCGGCCCCCGCCTGAGCCCGCGCGACGTGCGAGCGTGCGTGCTCGATCGCGGGCGGGAGGTTCTCGAACAGGTGCTTCTCGTGGCGCAGCTCGTCGAGCACGCCGACGCGCGTGAGCACGGGCAGGTGGGCGGGCTGGATGCCCTTGACCAGGACCGTGACGCCCGAGCGTTCGAGGTCCGCGACGAGCTCCCCGAGCGCGTGCGCGCCCGTCGCGTCGACCAGACGCAGGTGCGAGAGCCGCAGGACGACGACCAGGGCGTCCTGGTCGTCCCGGATCTGCGCGTGGATGCGGTCGGCGGCACCGAAGAACATCGCGCCGTCGAGCCGGTAGAGCGCGATGTGCTCGTCGCCCGGACGGGCCGGCCCCGGGAGGGGCTCGCGGTGCACCGCGGCGGCCTTCGCGACCGAACGCAGCGCGAAGAAGGCCGCGACGAGCAGCCCGATCTGCACGGCCTCGATGAGGTCGACCGCGACGGTCACGACCGCTGTCACGACGAGCACCACGGCGTCCGCGCGCGTCGAGGTCAGCACGGCCCGGAGGGTCGAGACGGAGACCATGCGCACCGCGGTGACCATGAGGACCCCGGACAGCGCGGCGAGCGGGATGGCGGAGACGGGGCCGGTCGCGAGGTAGATGACGCCCAGGATCACGACCGCGTGCACGACGGCCGCGAGCCGCGTGCGGGCCCCGGCGCGCACGTTGACCGCGGTGCGGGCGATGGCCCCGGTCGCGGGCATGCCGCCGAACGCGCCGCTCGCGATCGACGCGAGCCCCTGTCCCACGAGCTCCCGGTCGGGGTCGTAGCGGTGGGTCGCGTCGTCGGGCACGGTCGCGCTCCCGGTCGCCCCGCGCCGCCCGGCCGGCGCGGGGGACGGCATGGCCGCGGCGACGCGGGCCGAGAGGAGGGACTCGATCGCGGCGAGCGCCGCGACCGCGACCGCGGGGCCGATCAGCGACCGCAGCATCCCGGCGTCGAGGTGCGGCACGGACGGCAGCGGCAGGGAGTCGGGGAGCGCGCCGATGCGTGCGACGGGGGCGCCGACGAGCTGGGCGACCACGGTCGCGAGCACGACGGCGACGAGCGAGGCGGGCAGTGCGGGCGCGAGGCGGGGGAGGGCCAGCATCACGACGGCCACGAGCGCGACGGTCCCGAGGGTCCACAGGACGGTCGGACCGTCCCCGAACGCGGCGACGGCGGAGTCGACGGCCACGCGCAGCGGGTTGCCTCCCACCGCGCCCGTGACGCCCAGGGCTGCGGGCACCTGCTGGAGGAAGATGATCGCGGCGATCCCGGCCGTGAACCCCTCGACCACGGGCCACGGGATGAAGGTCACGACGCGGCCGAGCCGCGTCACCCCGGCCAGGAGCACGACGACGCCCGCGAGGATCGCGACGAGCGGCACGGCCGCGGGGCCGTGCTGGGCGACGATGGGGGCCAGGACGACGGCCATCGCGCCGGTCGGCCCGCTGACCTGGACGCGCGAGCCGCCGAACACCGCGGCCACGATGCCCGCGACCACGGCCGTCACGAGGCCGGGGCCGGGGCCTACGCCGGCGCTCACGCCGAATGCCAGCGCGAGGGGCAGGGCGACCACGCCGACCGTGATCCCGGCGAGCAGGTCGGAGCGCAGCGTCCTCGGCCTGAGGTCGACGTCGGCGCGCGAAGGCAGCAGGTCGCGTACCGAGCGACCCGCCCGGCTCACTGTCCGGTCCGTTCGCTCTCCCCGTGGAGCGGGGGCAGCTCGTCCGCGGCCGCGAGCTGGCGGCCGGACGCGTCGAGGGTCTCGCGCAGGAAGGCGCGCGCCACGACGAGCAGCTCGGCGACCAGGGGCCGGCTCAGCCGGTAGACGACGGTGTTGCCCGTGCGCGACGACTCCACGACACCGGCGCGCTTGAGGACCGCCAGGTGCTGGGACAGGACCGAGGCCTCGACTCCGGTCGCGGCGAGCAGGTCGGACACGGGGGCCTCGTGGTGGGGCGCGGCGCTGAGCACCTCGAGGGCCTGGATGCGGGTGGGGTGCGCGAGCGAGCGGAACAGCTCGGCCTTGATCGCGTAGAGCGGCGCCGTGGTGGCGGTGGTGGGCACAGGACCTCCTGGGGACTTGGTGAGTTTAGCAACTCCTCAATCCAGACGCTGCCTCGGCCCTGGTGCAGGTGGCGGGCCTCGACGCTCAGTCCTCGAGCGACGGCGCCGGGGGCGGTGTCGGGTCCAGGGCCACGAGGACGGCGGGGACACCGCACCCGAGCGGAGCGGCGACGTCCATGCGCGTCACGATGGTGAAGCCGTCCGCCGTGACCGGGGTGTCGAGCTCGACCTGTGCCCCGTTCGTGAGCGCCACCGAGTAGTCCGTGATGCGCGACCCGAGGGTCTCCCAGTCGATCACCCAGTACCGGGTCGGGAGGTCGCCGTCGACCAGGTCGGCGGGCAGCGCCCCGACCGAGGCGGCAAGGCCGCCGATCGCGACGACCACGTCGGCGAGCCGCGTCGCCTGCTCGGTCCCCGGCGCCGACAGGTCGACCTCTGCGGCAGCAGCCTGGACGGCCGCACAGGGCTCGGCCAGCGCTGCGATCATCGGGGGATCGTCGATGAGCTCGGGCCGGTCGTACGACAGGTATGGCCCCAGGACCGCGACCGCTCCCCAGACGCACGCCGCAGCCAGACCGAGGCCCACGGCGCCGAGCAACCACGCGAGGAAGGGGCCCCACCCGCGGCGCCGGGGCGCGAGCTCGGCGGGTGACAGCGGCGGCATCGGCCCCGGGTTCGACGACATGGAGCGATCCTGGCAGCGCCGTCCTGAGCGCGGCGAGGACACCCACGGAACCGTGACCGGTTCGCAACCGCGTGGCATCATCGCGGGCGTGCCGATCCTCACCACGCCCACCGTCCCGCCCGGCCGCCTGAGCGCCCAGCCCATGCCGGTCCTCGCGGGGGACGGCATGACGCTGCGCCCGTGGGATCGCGCGGACGCCCCCGCGATCCTCGCCGCGTACCAGGACGAGGCGATCCAGCTCTGGCACGCTCGCGTGATGGAGGACCTCGCCGAGGCGGAGGACTGGATCGACTCGCGGGCCGAGCGCTGGGAGCAGGAGGCCGCCGGAGACTGGGCTGTCGAGTCCGAGGGGGCCGTGGTCGGCCGGGTCGCTCTGCACCACCTCGACCTGCACGAGGGCGGGGGAGAGGTCGGCTACTGGGTCCTGCCGGCGGCGCGCGGACGTCGGGTCGCCCCGCGCGCGGTCGGGGTGCTCGTCGACTGGGCGTTCGGGGACCTCGGCCTGCACCGGCTGCGGCTCGTGCACTCGACGCGGAACGAGGCGTCGTGCAAGGTCGCGCTGGCAGCCGGGTTCACGCCCGAGGGAACGCTCAGGGAGAGCGGTAAGCACGTCGACGGCTGGCACGACATGCACCTGCACGCGCGCCTCGCGGGCTGAGGCCGCGACCGGCCCCGTCCGCGGATGCGCGGGGCTCGCCTCCCCGCGATGCACAGCCGACTCCCAGACTCGGCACCTACGCTGCTCGGACGCTCGCCGGTCCGGCGCCCGCGTGCCCCGGCGATCCCGAGACACACCGGAGTCCTCATGAAGAAGCTGCCCGCCGTCCTCACCGCGCTCGTCGTGACCGCTGCCCTCGCGGGGTGCTCGACCGGCGGCGAAGCGCCCCAGGCGCAGGCGCCGGTCTCGTCGGCCGCCTCGGACGGCGCCGCCCCGGCCGAGGTGAACGACACGGACCTGCACTTCCTCGCGATGATGACCCCGCACCACGAGCAGGCCGTCGAGATGAGCGAGATCATCCTGGCCGTCGACGGCGTGAGCGACCCGACGCGCGACCTCGCGCAGCGGATCCTCGACGGGCAGGCCGAGGAGATCGCGACCATGCGCGGCTGGGCCGACGCCTGGGGGCAGGACGACCTCATGCAGATGCACTCGGTGCACGTCGCGAACGGCATGCTGACGGGCGACCAGATGGGGTCGCTCGAACGCCTCGCGGACGCGAGCGAGGGGGACGCGACCGCCGTGGCCGAGGCCGAGAAGACGTTCCTCGAGCTCATGCACTCGCACCACGAGGGCGCGATCGCGATGACGCAGGGCGAGATCGCGGACGGTGGGTACACCGACCTCCAGGACCTCGCGCAGCAGATGGTCGACGTGCAGACGGCGGAGATGGCCGAGATCGACGGGCTGCTCGGGCGGTAGCGCCGCGCCCCCTGCCGCGCCCCGCGCGAACGCTACCGGCCGGTAGCGGCCCGCCCTGGCTACACTCCCGGACGTCGGGGAGAAGGGGGGCAGCATGGTCGACAGGGAGCTGTCGGAGATCGTCGGGACGCCCCAGGACGGGGGCCGGTCGGTGCTGACGACGGTGCAGGTCTCGATCCTGTCGGGGTTGAGCGCGGGGCTCACGGACGAGGCCATCGCCGGTCGCCTCGGCATCGGCGTCCGCACGTGCCGTCGGCACGTGGCGACGCTCTTCCAGGTGCTCGGTGCGACGAGCCGCTTCCAGGCGGGGGTCCTGGCCGCGCAGCGCGGCTGGGTCGCGCGGCGCGTGCGACACCGACCAGAGGGTGCACCGTCCTGACCGATGAGTTCTGCTGGTCGGGGCGGTCTGACCCCTCGACCGCACCCGCTGGGCCGAGAGAACCGAGGACCCCATGTCTTTTCAGGCGTACCTGGACACCATCGAGGACAAGACAGGGCTGACTCCGCGGGAGCTCCTGACGATCGCGCAGGAGAAGGGCTACGACGACCCGTCGGTCAAGGCGGGCGTGATCGTGGAATGGCTCAAGGAGGACTACGACCTGGGTCGCGGACACGCGATGGCGCTCGTCCACGTCATCAAGAAGGGCCCCACGATCGACAGCAAGCACGTCGGGTCCACCGGTACGCACCGGGACGAGTCGGACACCTTGTGGTTGGACGGCAAGGCGACCAAGCCCGCCTGAAGCGGGTGTCCCGAGGTGCCTGACGGCGGGCCGCGCCCTCCCGTGGAAGGTGCGGTTCGTCGTCGAAAGGGATCGATGTCCGACTCGCGGAGTTCGTTACCTCACTGTGACAATCCGTCGCTTGCCATGTACCGTCGATTCTGCTTCGCAGAGAACCTTCTCGCCGGAGCCCTCGGGTGGACGCCGAACCCTGTCACCTCCCGAGGCCACGAACTACACCCATGACAGGGGTGGGGGACCCATTCTTGTGGGCACCGGTGACGGTGTCCTTGGGGTGAAGCCGCACGGACCTCGGTCCGCACGGCCGGGTAGAGCTTCTCCGACCCGAACCCGACAGCTGACCTCTCAGGCGTCCAGGAGAACACTCGTGACCTCACGTCCTTCCGCGCGCCACCGTGCTGCGCACCGCCCCATCACCCCCTTGACGTCGCTCGGGCGCTCCGCCGCGTCGAGCGTCAGCTCCGTCGCCCGTCGCAGCGCCGTCGTCGCGGCGTCGTCGGGTCTGCTGATCTCGGTCTTCACGGCCCCGGCGAACGCAGCCCCCTCGACCGACCAGGCGAAGACGTCGGTCGGCACGGTCGACCTCGCTGCCGTCACCGCTCAGGCCCGCGAAGCACTGCAGACCAGCCCCGTCGTCACGGTCGCCGCCGACGCGGCGCTCGCGATCGAGCAGGCCCCCGTCGCGGTCACCCCCGCGCCGGAGCCCGAGCCCGAGCCGGCCCCCGCCCCTGCACCGCAGCGCGCCGCCGCAGCCTCGCGCTCGGTCGAGCGTGCGACGCCCGCCGCGACGCAGACGGTCCAGGCCGCAGCCCCGGCGCCCGCGGCCTCCGGCTCGTCGGTCGTCGACATCGCCATGAAGTACGTGGGCGTGCCCTACGTGTACGGCGGCTCCTCGCCCAGCGGCTTCGACTGCTCGGGCCTGGTCCAGTACGTGTACGGACAGCTCGGCGTCTCGCTCCCGCACCAGTCCGGCGCGCAGCGGAACGCGGGCACCGCGGTCTCGGCTTCCGAAGCCCGACCCGGCGACATCATCTGGACGCCCGGTCACGTCGCGATCTACGCCGGCAACGGCATGCAGATCGAGGCCACGACCCCGGGCAGCACCGTCAAGTACAGCAAGATCTGGCAGAACAACCCGACGTTCGTCCGCGTCGGCTGATCTTCCCGCCCACGAGGCCCCGTCCACAGCACTGTGGACGGGGCCTCGTGCGTTCCCGGACACCTTTCCGAGCGCCTCCTGACCTCTGCGTGAGGCGTCCTGGACGGCTGACGGGCGTGCTCGTGGCGGACCCCGTTCAGCTGTCAGAACGTGGCCGGGCCATACCCCGGCCACGTTCTGACAACTGATCCGCGGCCTTACCGTCCGTGGGTCGGCCGCACTGTCGTCGCTGAGTTGTCAGAAGTGGCCCGGGCTCACCATCGGCCACGTTCTGACAACTGATCAGTGGCCCGGGCTCACCATCGGCCATGCTCTGACAGCCGGGCCGCTGGTCCGGCCATCCGGCGGCTGCACCGTACCGCCCTGCGGCTCGGGCTCGGGGGATGCACCCCTGGGTGCGGGCCGTGACATCCTGACCCGATGCGCGTCGAGCCGGTCAGTCCCGAGGTCCTCGTCGCCCGGGTCGCCGCGCTCGTCGCGGAGCGGCCGCGCGAAGCGGGCGCGGTGCGTGTCCTGGTCGACGGGCACCCCTCGACGCACCCGGAGGCGCTCGCCGACCAGCTCGTCGAACCTCTGCGTGTCGCGGGTCGCCCGACGGCGCGCGTCGCCGTCCGCGACTTCCTCCGGCCTGCGTCGGTACGGCTCGAGCACGGTCACGAGGACCCGGACGCCCTGCTCGACGAGTGGATCGACGTCGGTGCGCTGAACCGGGAGGTGCTGTCCGCCGTCGGGCCCGCGGGGGAGGGGCGCTACCTCCCGAGCCTGCGCGACCCCGTGACCTCGCGCTCGACGCGCGCCGACTACGTCGAGGCGCTCCCGGGGCTGGTCGTGCTGCTCGACGGTTCGCTGTCGCTCGGGCGTGGGCTCGACGTCGACCTGACCGTCCACCTCGCGCTCCAGGACGCGACGGTCGCGCGGCGCACGCCGCCCGCCGACGCCTGGACGCTGCCCGCGTACGCGCGGTACCGGGCGGAGACCGCGCCCGAACGGGTCGCGGACGTGGTAGTGCGCGTCGACGACGCGCGCCGCCCCGCGTGGGTCACGCGGGCGTGAGCCGTCCAGCGGAGGGAGAGCCGCGCCGTCGGGCAGCAACCTCGCACGGCCCGACGGCGTCACGCACCCCGCGCGCGAGCGTCCGGTAAGGTCTGCGCAGCGTCGCGTGCCGGTGGCAGACCGTGTCAGGCATGGAGGCGCCGGACACGAAGGAGCCCGACGATGACCACGTCGACCCCTTCGCCCTCACGTGACTGAGGGCGAGAAGAACCACCTCGCCGAGCCGCCGGAGACCGTCGAGACCGGTCTCCTCGAGACACCCCGGCTCGTCGCCTGGAGCCGCGAGCTGCGGGGCGTGCACGACCGGCTGCGCGAGGCGCTGCGCGTGACCCGTGCCGCGCTCGACGACGGCGAGCCCGCCGAACCCGCGACGCGTGACCTGCTGCTGTTCTGCCACGGCTTCTGCACCGCGCTGACGGGGCACCACGAGGGCGAGGACCGCGAGCTGTTCCCCGCGATCGCGGCCGCGCACCCCGAGCTGGTCGGGACGCTGCGGAACCTGAGGCAGGACCACTCGATGATCGCGCACCTGCTGGGCGGCCTGACGGCGGCGGTCGACCAGGCGGCGACGCCGGTCGAGCTCGAGCGTCACCTCGAGGGGGTCGCCGCGATCATGGAGTCCCACTTCCGGTACGAGGAACGCATGCTCCTGGCGGTGCTCGACACCCTGGTCCTCGACGCGGACGTGCGCGAGGTCCTGGGTCCGCTCTGAACGGTGGCAGTCCCCGGGCCGACCCGGGCCGGCCCGGTCTGCCCCGGGGCCTCACCCGGCCCGGGGCCTCAGCCCTGGGCGACCGTGACGCGCCCGTTCGACGACCCCGCGACGAGGTGGTGCTCGCCGTCGGGGTCGTCCGGCACGGAGACGTCGGTGCCGCCCAGGTCCGTCGTCGCGCTGACCCGGTAGCTCCCCTCGGGGACCGTGAGGTGCACCGTGCCGTTGTCGGTCGTCGCGCTCACGTCCTGCGGGGTCGAGAGCGTGAGCTCGATCGACCCGTTGGAGGTCTCGACGTCGACGCCCTCGGTGCCGCCCAGCCCGGTCCCGCTGATCTTCCCGTTCGAGGTCCGCGCGAGGACCTTGGCGTCGATCCCGGCGAGCGTGACGGACCCGTTGCTCGTCCGGACGTCGACCGCACCGGTCCGGTCCAGGTCGATGCTCCCGTGCGACGTCTCGCCCATGACGGGCAGCCCCGCGGGCAGGTCCACGGTGTAGCTCGCCGAGCAGTGCCGCCCGCAGCCCGCGAGCACCAGGACGCCGTCCTCGACGCGGTGCGTGTCGTGCGCGGGGTACTCGCCCACGAAGTCGACGGTGCGTTCGATCGACAGGCCGGTCGCGGGGTCGGAGCCACGGAGCGTGACCGACCCCGCCTCGAGGTCGATGCGGACCGCCGTGATCCCTGCGTCCTCGGTGTAGGTGTCGGTGGCCGACGAGCGGGGTCCGAACCCGCACGCCCCGAGGGCGAGGGCCGCAACGGCGACGAACCCTGCCGTGGCGAGTCGTCGGTGAGTGGCCTGCATGTCGTGCCCCTGTCGTCGAGCGTCGTGTCGGTCGGAGGCCGGCTGCCCGCCGGCGGGAGATCTGCTCGTGGGCCCCACCCCCCAGCGGGGCCCACCACGATCGAGGCTAGGCCGCCGGGCGCATCCAGGACATCGGGCATTCCCCCCATCTCCGGCTCGGGGTTCACCCCGAGAGCCGCGGAAAACCGGGCGAGACGGTCGGAGCGCCCGGGTCGGCGGCTGGACTGGGACGACCGTCCCGGCTCGACGCGCGCCCGAAACACCCCCGATGTACTCTCGCTCGGTAGGTAACCTTCCGACCTACTCATGTCCCAGGGGAACGACCGTCAACGGAGAGCGGTAGACATGCTTCTTGCAGGAGACCAACGACTGCTCCGGGAGATCAACGCCCGGGCCGTCCTCGATGTGCTCGACGCCCACGACACGCTCGGCAGACCCGAGATCGTCGCGGCCACGGGCCTGTCCAAGACCACCGTGGCCCACACGCTGCGCACGTTCGTCGAGCAGGGCGTCGTCGAGGAGGCGGGCCTCGACCACGAGCGCCGCGGCCCGGCGGCCACGCTCTACCGGGTCGACCCGGAGCACGGGTACGCGCTCGCGGTAGACATCGGCCACGTCCGCGTCCGGGTCGCGCTGATCGACCTCGTCGGACGGGTGCGTGCCCGCGCCGAGCAGCCGCTCGCGGCCAAGGACCCCGCGGCCCGCGCGAACGTCGTCGAGAAGCTCGCCGCCCACTGCGTCGCCGCGGTGAGCCACGACGCGGGGACCGCGTCCGTCGCGATCCGGTGCGCCGTCGTCGGGCTCCCCGCGATCGTGGACCTCGACCACGCCATGGTGCGCCGCGTCCCCGGCCTCGAGAAGGGTGGACCCTCGCTGCACGCCGCCCTCGAGGACGGCCTCGGCTGCCCCGTCCTGCTCGAGAACGACGTCAACCTCGCCGCGATCGCCGAGCAGCGCTCGGGGGCGGGCAAGGACCTGAGCTCGTTCGTCCTGCTGCGCCTCGGGATCGGGGTCGGCGCCGGGATCGTCATCGACGGCAAGCTCTACCGCGGCGCGTCCGGCGGTGCCGGCGAGGTCGCGTTCATGCCTCAACCAGGCCGCGCGCTCGGCGCGGAGAGCATCGGCGCCGCGTCGCTCGCGACGTCCGCGCGGGACGCGGGCCTGCCCGCCGACCTGGCACCGCACGAGGTCCTCGACCTCGCGGCGGGCGGCGACGAGCGCGCGGTCGCGGTCGTCGAGGAGCTCTCGGGACGCCTCGCCGTGCTGATCGCCTCGATCTCGCTCCTGCTCGAGCCGCAGAAGATCTTCCTCGCGGGCGTGGCCGCCGAGGAAGCGGTCCTGCGGCGCGTCCAGGCGTACCTCGCGGACAGGGTCGGCATCCTGCCGATCGTCGTCGAGCCCAGCACGGTCGCGGCCGACGCGGTCCTGCTCGGCGCGGCCGCCCTCGCCCGGGACACGCTCCGCGACCAGGCCTTCTCGGCCGCGGTCCGCCACGCGGCCGAGTCGGGCGACGTGCCCGACGACGCCGCGCACCCCGACACCGACCCCACCTCCCAGGAACCCGACGATGCCCGCACCTTCTGACCTCGTCGCCCGGCTCGGCCTCCCGCCGGGCTCGCGGGCGCTCATCCTCAACGCCGACGACTTCGGGATGTGCCGGGCCGCGAACCGCGCGATCACCGAGCTCCTCGTCGACGGCCACCTGGACTCGACGACCCTCATGGTGCCGTGCCCGTGGGCCCCCGAGGCGCTCGCGTTCGCGGCGAGCCGCACCGACCTGGACCTCGGCGTCCACCTGGTGCTCACGAGCGAGTGGACGAGCTACCGCTGGCGCCCCCTGACGGGTGTCAGGACCACGCTCGTGGACGCGGCCGGGTACTTCCCGGTCGACTGCCGGACGGTCGAGGAGCAGGCGAGCGACGCGGACGTCGCGGCCGAGCTCGCCGCGCAGCTCGACGCGGCGCTCGCCGCGGGCATGGACGTCACGCACCTCGACAACCACATGGGGTCGGTCTACGGCGTGGAGACAGGGCGCACGTTCCTGCCGCAGGTCTTCGAGCTCGCTGCGCGCCACGGGTTGCCGTTCCGTCTCCCGCGCACGATCGGCGGCATGGGCATGCCCGACGCCTACCAGGAGGTGCTCGACCAGGCCACGGCCGCGGCCGACGCCGCGGGGGTCGTGATCCTCGACCACCTGCTGACGCACCCGTTCGAGCTGCTGGGTGAGGGCACCGCGGAGGAGGAGGACTACGCCTCGATGAAGGCCGCGTTCCTCGACCTGGTGCGCGCGACCGAGCCCGGGGTCACCGAGTTCTTCCTGCACCCCATGCTCGACGACGACGAGCTGGGCGACGTCGCGGACTTCGCGGTCGCCAAGCGCGGGTTCGAGCGCCGGCTCCTGGTCGACCCCGACGTCGCGGAGGTGCTCGCCGAGGAGGGGATCGTGCGCGTCGGCTGGCGCGACCTGCGTGACGTGCAACGTGGGCTCCCGCCCCGGGTGCGCGACGCCGCGGGCGCGCCGGTCGCACAGGTGGGCGACGTCGTCGGGGGTGCGCGATGAGCGCCCTGACCACGCTGCGCGACCGCCGTCTGACCGGGTTGCCCACGCGCGCCCAGACCCTCGCCTACGGCGCCTCGGCGTTCCCTGCGAACCTCATGGCGCAGACGTTCTCCGCGTTCGTCGTGTTCTTCTACGTGGACCACCTCAAGCTCCCCGCGGGCTGGGTCGCGGGCGCGATGGTCGCGCACGGCATCCTCAACGCGGTCCTCAACCCGCTCGTCGGGGCGGCCTCCGACCGTCACCGCACGCGCTGGGGCCGCCGCGTCCCGTGGATCGGCCTGGGGATCATCCCGCTGGTCGCCGCGTTCTCGCTCGTGTGGATGCCACCTGACCTGAGCGCCCAGGGCCTGCTGGTCTGGTTCCTCGTCGTGGTCGCGGTGTACGACGTCGCGTACGTCGTGGTCGTCCTCAACACCTCGGCGCTGTTCCCGGAGATCTTCCGCACGACGGCGGAGCGCGCCCGGGGCAACACGCCCCGCCAGATCTTCGGTCTGGTCGGGATGATCCTGGGGACCGCGGCCGCGCCGCTGCTCTACGGGTCGGCGCTCGGGTGGGTCGGCATGGCGCTCGTGCTCGGCGCCCTGTGCCTCGGGTTCTACCTGTGGTCGCTCGTCGGGATGATCGAGCGTCCCGTCGACGAGGCCGCGGTCAAGGCCCGCGAGGCCGCGCTTCCCCTCAAGGACCAGCTCCGGTACACGTTCGCGAACCGGGCGTTCGTGACCTACGTCCTGGGGTCGCTGCTGCTGCAGTCGACGACCGCGATCCTGCTGGCCTCGGTGCCGTTCTACGTGCGCTACGTGCTCGGCGGGGCGGAGGCCGACGCGACCCTCGTGCTCGCGCCCATCTTCGTGGTCGCGATCCCGGCGATCGTCGGCTGGTCGTGGGTCGTGCGCAAGGTCGGGCCACGCAGCGCGCTGCTGTGGTCGGTCGCCGCCTACGGCGTGGCCGTGGGGCTCTTCATGGTCCCGGGGTCGCTGCCGGGGGCGATGGTCGTCGCGGGTCTCGTGGGCATCGGGGTCGCGGGGATGATGCAGCTCCTCGAGGTCGCGCTGGGCCAGGTGATCGACGACGACGAGCGGCGCACCGGGCTGCGCCGCGAGGGCATGTACTTCGGGGTCAACGGGTTCGTGGTGCGCGGCTCGGTCATCGTCCAGGCCGTCGTGATCGCGGTGGTGCTCACGACGTCGGGCTACGACGCGGGGCTCGCGGTGGCCGACCAGCCGGAGACCGTGTCGACCGGCATCCGCGTGCTCATGGGCGGCGTGCCGTTCGTCGTGGCCGGGCTCGCGTGGCTCTGCTTCTGGGCGTACCCGCTGCGCGGGCAGGACGTGCCGCCGGCCGGCGACGCGGTGGCGGACGGCGACGACCCTCGGGATGCTGAGGTGCTGAGCCGCTGACCCTCGGGGCGCCGGGGCGGCGTGCCGCGCCCGGTGAAGCCCCCGCTCTTCGCCCCCGACGAGCTGTCAGGGTCGGCCCGGGCCATCGCCCGGGCCGGCTCCGACGACGCGGCTCGCCCGTGTCGGTGGCCGGGTGTCTCATGGGTCTCGCTCGCTCCGGCAACCTGCTGGACCGACGACGGAGAGGACGACCCCGATGACGTGGTGGATCTGCCGGACGTGCGCCGTGGAGCACGCCGAACGGCCCGAGGTGTGCGCGATCTGTGCTGACGAGCGCCAGTGGGTGCCCGCGGCCGGCCAGGTGTGGACGACGCTCGACGAGCTCGCGGCCGAGGGCCACGAGGTCGCGGTGACCGAGCTCGAGCCCGACCTGTTCGCGCTCGCGGGGCACCCGGGCGTGGGGATCGGGCAGGAGTCCAAGATCGTGCGGACCCCGGCCGGGATGCTGCTGTGGGACCCGGTCGGGTACCTCGATGACGAGGCCGTGCGACGGGTCCGCGAGCTGGGCGACGTCGTGGCGGTCGTCGCGAGCCACCCGCACATGTTCGGCGTCCAGGTCGAGTGGAGCCGGGCCCTCGGGGGCGTGCCGGTCCTCGTCGCGGAGGCCGACGCAGGGTGGGTCGCCCGCCCCGACCCGGTGATCGAGACCTGGTCGGGGGACCGCGAGGTCCTGCCCGGCGTGACCCTGAGCCAGCCGGGTGGTCACTTCCCCGGCAGCGCGGTCGTCCACTGGGCCGCGGGAGCCGAGGGGCGCGGGGTCCTGCTCAGCGGGGACACGATCTTCGCCAACCCCGACCGGACGTCGGTGAGCTTCATGCGCAGCTACCCCAACCGGATCCCGTTGTCGGGGGCCGTCGTGGACAGGGTCGCGACCCACGTCGAGCGCTTCGCGTTCGACCGCCTCTACAACAACTTCGAGGGCGTGATCCCGGTCGACGCGCGGGCTGTCGTGCGCCGCTCGGCCGACCGGCACGCGGCCTGGGTCCGCGGGGACTTCGACCACCTCACGTGATGGGGCCGGTGCGTGCCGACGGGACCGAGGACCGGAGACCGTGGACAGCGCCGCGCGACCCCGGCAGGATGACCGCGTGAACACCGGCCCCGCACTTGACCCCGAGATCCTCGAGTTCTACTCCGACCGCTACGAGGAGGACACGCGGCTCCAGCGCACCGCCCACGGCCGCCTCGAGCTGCTGCGCACGCGCGAGCTCCTCGATCGGTTCCTCCCCGCTGCACCGGCGCACGTCGTCGACGTCGGCGGCGCCACGGGCGTGCACGCGCGCTGGCTCGCCGAGGCCGGCCACTCGGTCGACCTGATCGACCCGGTGCCCTCGCACGTCGCCCAGGCGGGCGAGATCCCCGGTGTCCGGGCGCAGACCGGCGACGCGCGGGCGCTGCCCTTCGACGACGCGTCGGCCGACGTCGTGCTCCTCCTCGGGCCGCTCTACCACCTGACCGAGCGCCGCGACCGGGTGCTCGCGCTGCGCGAGGCCGCTCGCGTCGCGCGCCCCGGCGGCCTCGTGGTCGCGGCGGCGATCAGCCGCTACGCGGGCCTGCTCGAGCTCGCGGCCCTGGGAGAGGTCTCCGCCGAGAACGAGCCCTCGCTGCGCAGGGCCCTCGAGACCGGCCTGCACGACCCGCGCTCGGGCTTCACGACCGCGTACTTCCACCTCCCCGAGGAGCTCTCGGGCGAGCTCGCCGAGGCCGGCCTCGACGCGGTCACGGTCTACGGGGTCGAGGGGCCCAGTGCTCCGGCGCTCGACAACCTGCCGCTCGACCAGGCCGATCCCCTGCTCGGGTCCGCGATCCGTGCGGCCCGCCTGCTCGAGACCGACCCGGCCATGATCTGCGCGAGCCCGCACTTCCTCGCGGTCGGCCGGGTGGTCTGACGCGCCGGGCCGGCGAGCACGGCTCGGCGAGCTCGTCCTACGCCGCGACGCCCCGCAGCACGTTGTCGACGAGCGCGTCCGCGAAGTCGACCGTGAGCGGGTGGTCGGGCGTGAGCAGCCGGTGGTAGCAGGCACCCCAGAGCTGGTCGACGACGACCTGCGGGTCGGCGTCCGCGCGCATCTGGCCACGCTCCTGCGCGCGCCGCATGACCTCTGCGGCACGTTCGCGCCGCGGCACGGTGTAGTGCTCGAGCAGCGAGGCGCGCAGCTCGGGGTCCGTCTGCGCCTGCCCGATCAGCTCGGCCATGACCCTGCCCGCAGGGGTCTCGGTGAGCAGGCGGACGAACGCGTGGAGCTGCGTGCGCAGGTCGGTCGCGAGGTCGCCCGTGTCGGGGAACGCGAGCGTGGGCTCGACGGTCGCGCGGTAACCGTCGAACGCGAGCGCTCCCTTGGAGGGCCACCACTTGTAGATCGTCATGCGGCTCGCCCCCGCGAGCGTCGCGACCTTCTCGATCGTGAAGGCTGCCATGCCCTCGCGCAGCAGCAGGTCGCCGGCCGCCGCGAGGATCTCCTGACGGACCTCGTCGCTGGGGCGTCGCCCCCGTCCTCGCCGCTTGGCGGGTTCCTCGTTCGCCACCGTGTCCACCTTCCGTCGACCTACATATTGACACACTGTCCATATCCAGCGTTATATGGATTGCGTGTCCATTAATCAGGAAGTTCACCCGACGAACCGCGTAGCGATCGTCACCGGAGCCTCGGGCGGCATCGGCCGCGCGGTCGCCGAGCGCCTGGCCCAGGACGGCCAGACGGTCGTCGTCGCCTATGCGGGCAACAAGGGCCGGGCGGACGAGGTCGTCGCGACGATCCGCGCCGCAGGCGGCACCGCGACAGCCTTCCAGGCGGACGTGGCCGACGAGCAGCAGGTCGCCGCGCTCTTCGCGCACGCCGAGACCGAGCACGGGGGAGCCGACGTCGTGGTGCACACGGCCGGCGTCATGCTCCTCGCGCCGCTCGTCGAGCTCGACCTCGACGACTTCGACCGCATGGTGCGGACGAACGTGCGCGGGACGTTCGTCGTCCTGCGCGAGGCTGCGCGTCGGGTCAGGGAGGGTGGGGCGATCGTCAGCTTCTCGTCGTCGGTCACCCGCCTCGCCTTCCCGACCTACAGCGCCTATGCCGCGACCAAGGGGGCGGTCGACGCGGCCACGGCCGTCGTGGCCAAGGAGATGCGCGGGCGCGACGTGACGGTCAACGCCGTGGCGCCCGGCCCCACGGCGACCCCGCTGTTCCTCGACGGAAAGTCGGACGAGCAGGTCGCGGGCCTGGCGAAGGCCGCGCCCCTCGAACGTCTGGGGACGCCGGTCGACATCGCCGAGGTCGTCTCGTTCCTCGCCGGCCCGGCGCGCTGGGTCAACGGTCAGGTCCTGTACGCCAACGGTGGGATCGCCTGACGGGAGCGACGACGTGCGCCGGCCTCCGGCGACCTCCGAGCGTGCTTGTGCAATTCGTCACAAGCTCCCACGGTAGCGCCCGGAGATGGGACGATCGAGACAGATCGAGGTCCCGCACCGGAGGAGGACGCCATGAGACCGCTCGTCAGAAGGACGGTCGCGACAGCAGCCGTGCTCGGGGCCCTGCTCCTGACCCGGCGTCTGACCATGACCTGGGGGACGAGGGACGGCGAACCGTCCGACGTGCTCCCGGGCGACGAGATCGTCCCGCAGGCCGAGGTCGTCGCGACCCGGGCGGTCAGCATCGACGCCCCGCCGCGCGAGGTGTGGCGCTGGCTCGTCCAGCTCGGTCAGGGCCGGGGTGGCTTCTACAGCTACGAGTGGCTCGAGAACCTCGTCGGCTGCGACATCCAGAACGCCGACCGGATCGACCCGCAGTGGCAGCGCCTCGCGGTGGGGGACGACGTCCGGCTGCACCCCGACCTCGGGCTGCGCGTCGCCGCGATGGTCCCCGAGCATCACCTGGTGCTGCGCGGTGCCGTCCCGGTCGGCGCGTCCGCCCCGCCGTACGACTTCAGCTGGTCGTTCGTGCTGCGCCCGGGACCGGGCGGCGGCACGCGCCTGGTCGTGCGCGAGCGCTACGGCTACACGCGCTGGTGGGCGGGCGCGATCGTCGAACCCGTCCAGCCCGTGAGCTTCGTCATGAGCGCCCGCATGCTGCGCGGGATCCGTGACCGTGCCGAGGTGCGCGTGGGCGCGGCGAGCGCCTGAGGCGAGCGGCGCCGTCGGGCAGGACGCGCGTCCTGGTGACGAGGACGCCGAGCCCCGCCCGAACCGGGATGATGGTCTCGTGTCCGTCGCCCCGCACCGAGGTCTCGCGGTGAGCCCTGCCCTGACGATCCCCGAGGGTGAGCTCGCGTGGCGGTTCTCGCGCGCCTCGGGCCCGGGCGGCCAGGGCGTCAACACCACGGACTCGCGCGTCGAGCTCTCGTGGGACGTCGCCGCGTCGGTCGTCCTGAGCGACTCTCAGCGGACCCGCCTGCGCGAGCGCCTCGACAAGCGGCTCGTCGGCGACGTGCTCACGGTCGTGGCCTCCGAGCACCGCGAACAGCTCCGCAACCGAGCGGCCGCCCGCACCCGGCTCGCGGCGCTCGTCGCCGAGGGCCTCGCCCCGCCCGCGCGCCAGCGGCGAGCGACGCGCCCTACGCGCGGCTCGCAGGAGCGTCGCCTCGCGGCGAAGAAGCAGCGCACCACGACCAAGCAGATGCGCCGCCGCCCCATGGACTGACCGGCCCGACGGCGCCACGCGCCCGAGCGTCGACCTCACGGTACGCACGGCGCGCGGACAGCACGACGGCGGTGCGCGGCCGGGAGGGCCGGCGCACCGCCGTCGGGTCCCGATTGGCCCCCGCCCCAGACACGTACGGCGGTTACTAGTCCCCCCTTCACGTGGAGAACAAGAGGGGGGTAGAGTAGAATCGTGCCGAAGCCACAGAAGTACCGTGACGTGATCGAGGCCCTCAAGGCCAACGGCTGGGTACTTCTGCGCGACGGCAAGGGGAGCCACGAGTTGTGGGGGCTGCCGGACGAGAGCCAGAAGGCGTCCATCCCTCGCCACGGCGAGGTCTCGGCCGGGATCGTTGGACAACTGATCAAGAAGCTCGACCAGGCCCCGCAGAACTGGCGATGAAAGGAGCAAGCATCATGAGCAGCACGACCTATCAAGCACAGGTGCGCCGAGACGGCCGGTGGTGGTTCGTCTACGTTCCCGAACTCGACACCGCCGGTCAGGCACGCACCCTGTCAGAAGCCCGCGACGTTGCCCAAGAGGTGATTGGCCTCTACCTCGATATCGAGCCCGAGACCGTGTCCGTGGAACTGGAGATCGAACTCCCCGAAGCAGCACGTGAGCTATGGACCGTCGCCGCCGAACGCGAAGCAGAAGCCCGCGCAGCCGTCGCCGCCGCCGCAGCCATGCGCCGCGAAGCCATCCGAAAGATGACCCACGACGGCATCAGCCAGGCCGACAGCGCCCGCGCCCTCGGCATCAGCCAACAGCGCGTCAGCCAACTCATTCACAGCTAGACAGGCCCACCGACTGTGACCACGTGCCCGGTGGTCATGGACTACCGGGTCTTCGAAGCCACTGCCGCATGCGCGGGAGGATGTCGAAACTCACCCCCGCCCAACAACGCCACGTCCTGGCCCTCCACACCGCCGGTGAACACACCAGCGGCGACGTCGCTGAACTCGTCGGCGTCTCACGCGCCACCATCCAACGGGTTCGTTGACTCTTGACAAGTAGGGGCCGTGGGGCTCTGGCAGTCAAAGACCGGAGCCCCACGGGCTTGCACAAGCGACTACAGCGGCCACATCCACGCTACGTGCGCACAACGGAGACGAGCGCGATCGGGTGCGCGCAACAGCCGAGTCCCAGGGCCTCAGGAGATCGTTCGGATCAGAAGAGCGGCTCGGTCGAGATCTCGTCGGCCGACGGGGCGACGACCTGGAGGTCCTCGCCCCAGTTGGAGAACGTCATCTCCATGCTCGTGCCCATGACGTCCATGACGACCTTGCGCATGAGGTCGTCGGCGTCGACCCAGTACTGGTAGGTCAGGGTCTCGGGGAGGGCCGTGCCCGCGGCGTCGGCCTGCTCCTTGATCGAACCCGTGAGCTTGGTCGTGTCGACCACGACCGTGTACTGCTGGGCCTTGACGCCGTCGATGTCGACCGGCTCGCCCTCCTTCTCGACACTCGTGATCGCGCCCTCGAGCGCCTCGACGCTCGCCGCGGGGTCCATCTGCTCGGTCAGGCCCTCGAACGACGAGGCCATGGGGTTGGACTCGTCCGCAGGGTCGATCGCGACGAACTTGTTCTGGCTGAGCTCGCCCATGTTCATGTAGAAGATGCCGTCGACGAACCGGACCTGCATCTCGCCCGAGCCGGGCACCGTCATGGTCATGGCGAGGTTCTGCGACCCGTCCGTGAAGACGATGTCACCCGTCATGTCCATGCTCGTGCCCTGGACCTCGGTCGTGGTCGCCATCGAGACGCTGCCGGCCGCGATCTGCGCGTCGGTGATGCGCTGGACGAAGTTCTCGGCCGTGAGGTCCGACGAGGCCTTCTCGGCAGGAGCCTTGTCCGACTCGGACGAGGCGGAGGCGGAGGACGACGAGGCGGGCGCGTCCGTGCCGGACGAGCAGGCGGCGAGGCCGAGGACCCCGACGGAGGCGACGGACAGGACGGCGATACCGCGGACGAGACGCACGAAGAAGGCTCCCTCAAGGGTGGTGGGGTGGTGTGGCGTGGGGCCACCTCTCCACTCTCCGTGGTGGGCGGACGTTGCGCAATGGGGAGTTGTCCCCCGGAGGGATGATCTTTGCCCCCGACGCGGTCCGCCCCGCGGAGCGGGTCCCCGGGTCCCGGTCCGGATGCCGAGCCCCTCCCACGGTGCGAGCATCGACGTGGCGCGTGCCGCCGTCAGGCCCGTGGGGCAGGGCGGACACCGCGCCCCGACGCCCCGGGAGGAGCCGCGTGATCGACACCGTGACGAGCTGGTTCTCCGGCAGCGACATCACCGGGTGGGACGTCCTGTTCGCGGTGCTCGCGGTGCTCGGCGCCTGGATCCTGTCGCGCCTGTCCCGCAAGGCGATCCTTGCGATCGGCGCCCGCACCAAGGGGCTCTCGCCGCAGCTCCTCGCGGTCGCGACCCGCGTGGTGCACTACTTCCTGCTCCTCGTGGGGATCGGGCTGGCGCTGGCGTTCCTGGGCTTCCGTACCGAGCCGATCCTCGGCGCGGTGATCGTCGTCGTGATCGTCGCCGTCCTCGCGCTGCGGGGGATCGCGGACAACTTCGGCGCCGCGATCATCCTCCAGACCCGCATGCCCGTGCGCCTGGGCGACGAGATCGAGTCGATGGACTGGACGGGCGTCGTCAAGGAGCTCAACGGCCGGTCGGTCGTCATCCGCACGGTCGACGGGCGCGAGGTCCACCTGCCCAACGCCGCGGTGCTCGCGGCCCCGCTCGTCAACCACTCGGTGCTGGGCGCACGCCGCGCCACGGTCGAGGTGCGGCTCGGCGACGCGCTGCCCGACGAGGTCGCGACCAGCGTCCTGCACGCGGTCGGTGCGGCGCGCGGCGTCCACAAGCGGCCCGCCCCGGAGTTCCTGACGGTCTCGGTCGAGCCCGCCCGGACGACCGTCCACGTCCGCTACTGGCACGCGCCCACGACCGAGCCGCACGTGACGTCGGCGGTCGTCGCGGCCATCGGCGAGGCGCTGCGCGACCGCCCCGGCGAGTGGGCCGTCACGGGTCAGGTGCCCGCACCGCCGCTCGTCCCGCCCGCGCCCGTCTGACGGGCGTCGTGCTCGCACCCGCCGACCGGGCGGGCGTCGGACCCGTCCAGCAACCGAGAGTGAGGACCCACCGTGCACGCCGCCCTCGTCACGTCGTTCGACCAGCCCCCGCAGTACACGGAAGTCCCGGACCCCGTGCCCGGACCGGGCGAGGTCCTGGTGCACGTCCTCGCCGCGGGCCTGCACCCGCGTGTCCGGTCGGGGGCCGCCGGCACCCACTACACGAGCGACGGCGCGCTGCCGCTCGTCCCCGGGTTCGACGGCGTCGGCCGCACCGACGACGGCCGTCGGGTGTTCTTCGCGGGCCTCCACGCGCCGCGCGGCAGCATGGCCGAGCTCGTCGCCGTCCCCGAAGGGCGCCTCGTCGAGCTGCCGCCCGGTCTCGACGACGTCACGCTCGCGGCGGCCATGAACCCCGCGATGTCGGCGTGGCTCGCACTGCGGCACCGCGCCGACCTGCAGCCCGGCGAGAGCGTCCTGGTCCTGGGCGCGACGGGCAACGCGGGCCGCCTGGCCGTGCAGCTCGCGCGGCACCTGGGGGCCCGGCGCATCGTGGGCGCGGGGCGTGACGCGACCTCGCTCGAGGTCGTGCGTCGCCTGGGGGCCGACGCGATCGTGCCGCTCACGGCCGACGACGCGGCCGAACGGTTCGCGCGCGAGGCCGCGGACGTCGACGTCGTCGTCGACTACGTCTGGGGAGCCCCGACCGAGCAGGCGCTCGCGGCCGTGACGGGTGCTCGGAGCGATCCCGCCCACCTCCTGCGCTGGGTGCACGTCGGCGCGACCGCAGGGCCCACGATCACGCTGCCGGCGGCGACCCTGCGCAAGACCAACGTGCAGGTCAGCGGGAGCGGGCAGGGCTCGGTGTCGCCCGACGGCATGGTCGGTGCGATCACCGAGCTCGCGACGCTGCTGCCGCAGGTACGGCCCGCGGTCGACGTCGTCGCAGTCCCTCTGCACGAGGTCGCGGCCGCCTGGGAGGCGAGGACCGCGTCGGGCACGCGGGTCGTCCTGGTCCCGTGACGCCCGTCGCTCGTCCCTCGACGAGTCGGCGACGTACGCCAGGTCCGACGGGAGCGGCGCCCCGGGGGGGACTCGCCGCGGACGCCGCTGCGTCGTCGGGCCGTCCTCCTGCCCGACGGCGTCACGCGCGCCGCGCGCGTGACCTCACCACGGGCGGTGCGCCCCAGTGCGCCGGGCGGGTCAGGCCCGCGGGGAGCCGCGTGGTCGCGTCGCCCCGCGCGGCGTCGACCTGGACCTGGGTGAGGAAGAGCGCGTCGGTGAGGTCGGCGCCCGAGAGGTCCGCCCCGCGCAGGTCCGCACCGACGAGGTCGGCGCTGCGCAGGTCCGCGCCCCGCAGGTCCGCCCCCACGAGCAGCGCGCCGCGGAGGCTCGCGCCCCGCAGGTCCGCGCCCTCCAACCGCCGCCCGACCAGGTCCGCACCCCGGCGGTCCGCGCGCCTGCCCCGCGGCTGGTGCACCGAGCGGGCACGGGCCGCCTCGCTCGCGCGCACCAGGAGGGGGTTCACGCCGTCGCGCAGCGCCCCGAGATCTAGGGCGAGCAGCTCGTCCGGTGAGCCGGTGGAGAGGAGGTCGATCCGCTCGACGGCTTGGGTGAGCTCCGCCGCGAGCGACTCGTCGTGGCCCAGCGTCAGCGCCTGGGCCTCGGTGAGGTACCAGAGCAGCTCGTGGACGTGGCGCAGCACGGGCAGCAGCGCGAACATCGACGACCGCACCTCCGGGTGCTCGCGCCAGTCCTGGCCCGCGAAGGTCGAGCGCGAGATCTTCTGGCCCGCGCCGAAGCAGTCGTAGACCGTGCAGCCCACGAACCCGCGCTCACGCAGCTCGGGGTGGATCCCGCAGCTGTGGTCGGGACGCAGGTTCCGGCACGGCTCGCCCGCGTCCTTGTCGATCGGGAAGTCGGCCGAGCGCGTGAACGCCAGCGCCACGCAGCACAGCCCGAAGCAGCTCTCGCAGTCCGCGTGCAGGCCGAGGCGCTCGCGGTCGGCGGCGGGTTGCGCGGTGGTCGGGGGCATGGGGCTCCTGGCGGGTTGCGGGGGTCGTGGTCGATCGGCGGTGCGGGGCGTGCTCGTTCCCAGTACATCGCGCCCCGGGTGCCCGGGTCGAGCGAGCTGTCGAGACGCCGGGCCCGGAGTGCAGCGGGAAGGACATGGGCGCCCGCGGGGCCTTCGTCCGAGATGTGAAAGAGTTGACGCGCGCACATCGGTCGGTGTGGGCATCGTTCGCGGAGAGGTCGTCATGGGTCTGCTGAGCTGGTTCAAGGGTCGTCGGAAGAAGGCGGAGGACGCACCGGTGGTGAGCGTCGCGTCGCTGTTCGACGACGCTCAGAAGACCCCCGTCGCACCGGCCGTCGAGGCGGCGCCCGTCGAGACGCCCGCCGCAGCACCGGCTCCCGCCCCCTCTGCTGCCGTCGAGCCCGCGGCGACGCCCGTCGCCATCGCGGTCCTCGAGCGCGAGGAGGTGCTGGAGTCGGAGGTCGCTGTCGAGGTCGTCGAGGTCGCGACGGTCAAGCCGGTCGAGCCGGCTGCCGAGGTCGCGGAAGCTGCGTCCGAGCCTGCTGAGACGGTCCTCGAGTCCGCGCCCGTCGTGCCGGTCGCCGAGCCGGTCGCCGCGGCGAAGCCCGCCGTGGCCGACGCACCCGTCGAGCCCCAGACCGCTGAGGCCACCGAGGCCACCGAGTCCGACACGGACGTCGCGGCTACCGAGGTCAAGGTCGAGGTCGAGGCGGTTGCTGCCGCAGAGCCCGAGACCACGCCCGAGCCGGCCGAGCCGGTTGCCGCGGAAGCGGCCGAGCAGGCAGGAGAGCCCGTCCTCGAGACGGCGCCCGCCGTCGAGCCTGCCGAGCAGGTCGTCGAGCCCGTCGTCGAGGCTGAGGCCGCCGTCGAGCTCGCGCCCGTCGCCCCCGCGGCACCCAAGAGCACCGCCTACCTGCTGCCGGGCGAGACGACCGCAGCGATCCGCGCGTGGGCCCTCGCGAACGGCCACACCGTGAGCCCCAAGGGCCGCCTGCCCAAGGCGGTCCTCACCGCGTACCGTGCGGCGAACGGCGAGAGCTGACGATCGCGCGCTGAGTGCGGAGTTCTTGCGCGAAACGCCCGGCGTGTCGCGCAAGAACTCCGCACTCACGGGCCAGGCCGCCAGCCGCCAGCCCCGCCGCCCGCCAGGGGTTGCTCCGCCAGGGCCGCCCCCCACTGATCCTTTGGTCTGACGCAGGGTCGTCCCGACTGCCGATGTGCCCCGGCGGGCCGCGCGCATAGTCTCGCGGCATGCCGACCGACACGTACGTCCCCCGCTCCGCCTGGGGCATCCTCTGGCGCCTGGCCGTTGCGCTGGGGGCAGGGTTCCTGACCTTCGGGCTCGTGCTCTCGGACATCCCGGTCGAGCCGACCGCCCGCCAGGGGTTCTTCGTGCTGCTCGACCTCTTCCTGGGTGTCGTCGCGATCGTCCTGATGCCGTTCAGCCGGCACGCGCCCCTGACGATCGCCCTGATCCTCGCGGCACTCTCGGGGTTCTCGGGCTTCGCGCTCGGTGCGGTCTGCATCGTGCTGGTCTCGCTCGCGACGCGCCGCCGCTGGCAGGAGATCGCTGCGGTCGGGATCGTGTGGTTGGCGTCGACGCTCGCGTTCGAGGCCCTGCACCCGACGCTCGACCTCCCGTGGTGGGGTGCGGTCCTCGTGGTGCTCTCGGTGCTCGTCTACGGTCTCCTCGTGGCGATCGGCGTCTCGATCGGCAACCGTCGCGACCTCCTGGTCTCGCTGCGCGAGCGTGCCGAGACGGCCGAGCGCGAGCAGGCCGCGCGGCTCGACCAGGCGCGGACGACCGAGCGCACGCGCATCGCCCGCGAGATGCACGACGTCCTGGCGCACCGCATCTCGCTCGTCGCGATGCACTCCGGGGCGCTCGCGTACCGCACGGACCTCACGCGGGAGGAGACGTCGGCGGCCGCGGCCGTGATCCAGGACAACGCGCACCTCGCGATGACCGAGCTGCGCGAGGTCCTGGGTGTCCTGCGCGAGACCGACGTCCCGGCGGGCGTGCCCGAGCGCCCTCAGCCGACGCTCGACGCCCTGCCCGACCTGCTGGACGAGGTCCGCGGTCTCGGTGGTGGCGACGCCGACGTCGGCTGCGAGATCGCCCCCGCGACGGCCGAGCGGCTCCCGGACCTGCCGGAGCAGACGAGCCGGAGCGCGTACCGGATCCTCCAGGAGTCGCTCACGAACGCGCGCAAGCACGCGCCCGCAGCGCCCGTGCGCGTCGAGATCTCGGGGGAGCCGGGGGAGGGGCTCGTGCTGCGGGTCACCAACCCGCTCGTCACCGTCTGCACTGTCCGCGTGCCCGACGACGGTGCCGCCTCGCGCGCGTCGGGTGCGCCGCCGTCGGGCCTGGGGCTGACCGGGCTCGCCGAGCGCGCCCGCCTCACGGGCGGCGAGCTCCGTGCCGCGCCCGACGGGGCCGGGTCCTTCGTCGTGAGAGCGTGGCTCCCGTGGACGTGACCCCCGAGACCCCCGATCTGGTACCCCTGCGGGTCGTCCTGGTCGACGACGAGACCCTGGTGCGTGCCGGGCTGCGCCTCATCCTGGGCGGCGACCGGTCGATCGAGATCGTGGGTGAGGCCGCCGACGGCGTCGCGGCGGTCGCGGAGATCGCGCGCGCCCGGCCCGACGTCGTCCTCATGGACATCCGGATGCCGCGCCGCGACGGCCTCGCGGCCCTGGAGATCGCGCGCGCTGCGGACCCGGGGCTCAAGGTCATCGTGCTCACGACGTTCGATGCCGACGACATGGTGCTGTCCGCGCTCCGGCTGGGCGCGGCCGGGTTCCTGCTGAAGGACACCCCGCCCGCCGAGCTGGTCGCGGCGGTCCGCCTCGTCGCCGAGGGGCGCTCGATGCTGTCGCCGTCGGTCACGCAGCAGCTCATCGCCGCGGTCGCGCGGGCGCCGGCCGACGACCGCGCGGCCTCCGCGCGCGAGCGCCTGTCGCGCCTGACCGAGCGTGAGCGGGAGGTCGCGGTCGCGATCGGGTCCGGGCTGTCCAACGCGGACATCGCCGCGGCGCTGTTCCTGAGCGTCGCGACCGTCAAGACCCACGTGGGGCGGGTGCTCGACAAGCTCGGGGCCGAGAACCGCGTGCAGGTCGCGATCTGCGTGCACGACGCCGGCCTGGCCTGAGACGCGCGTGCGGCTCGCGCAGCTGCGGCGTCAGGGGACCTCGTAGAGGAGCAGCGCGACGTCGTCGCGCGCGCCGCCGGAGAGGAGCTCGGCGAGCAGCGCGTCCGGGAGGTCGGCCGCGGGGCGCTCCTCGCGGATCGCGAGCGCGACGTCCGCGAGCCGCCGCAGGCCCTCCGAGAGGTGCTCGCCGCGACGCTCGACCAGCCCGTCGGTGTAGAGGATCACGGCGTCACCGCTGTCGAGCTCCGCGGTGGCCTCCTGGCGAGGAAGTATGGTGAGCGCGAGTGGCGTTCCCCGACCGTCGTTGAGCCAGCACGTCTCGGCCTTGTTGACGACGAGCGGCGGCAGGTGACCTGCGGCCGAGTAGGTGATGGTCCGGGCGTTCTCGTCGACGATCGCGCACAGGACGGTCGCGAGCTCGGCCCCGGGCAGCGTCCGAGCGAAGCGGTCGAGGCCCTCGAGCGTCGCGGCCGGACCGAGGTTCTCGAGGAGCAGGGCGCGGCTCGCGCTGCGGAGCTGACCCATGACGGCGGCAGCACGCAGGCCCTTGCCCACGCAGTCGCCGACGACCAGGCCGAACCGCCCGTCCGACAGGTCGACGACGTCGTACCAGTCGCCACCGATGAGCAGGCTGTCATCTGCCGGGCGGTAGCGGGTGTGCCAGCCGGGGGCAGTCGGGTCGTCGGGGAGCATCGCGTCCTGGAGCGCGTTGGCGACCGTGCGCAGCTCGTCGACCTGGCGGATCTGGGCGAGCGTGCTGCTCAGCGCCGTGCCCACCGCGGATGCCACGAGCTGGAGGAACGAGCGCTGGGCGTCGTCGTCGGGCCGGTGCGGGTTGCCCTCGAGGACGATCACGCCCGCGGCGACCCGGTCGCGCGTCGCCGCGAGGGGAGCGACCAGAGCACTGCCGACGTGGTCGAGCCGGCGCCGGTCGGCGACCTCGCGCAGGACGTGCGGTGGGACCGACTCGTCGTGCCGCTCGTGCGTCGAGGCGAAGGGCACGAGCCCGGCCGAGCTGTCCAGGTAGAGGTCTGCGCGGGTCACGTCCTGGCTGCGTCCGAGCACGGCCACCGTCGCGGCCGCGAGCTCGTCCACGTCGCCCTGCAGCCGCTGGAGCGCAGCGGTCAGCGTGCCGAGGGTCTGGAGGCGCCGGGCGTCGACCACGTGGTCGGTGGTCTCGGTCGCGACGTCCATGACGCCGCAGATCGTGCCCTCCTCGTCGCGCAGCGGGCTGTAGGAGAATGTGAAGGCCGTCTCCTCGTCGTACCCCGAGCGGTTCATGAGGAGGGGCTGGTCCTTGGACCACGTGGGGATGCCCGTGGCGAGGACCGAGTCGAACAACGGCTCGATGTCGGGCCAGATCTCGGCCCACACGATGCTCGCCGGTGAGCCCATCGCGGACGGGTGCTTGTCCTCGCCGAGCATGGGACGGTAGCCGTCGTTGTAGATCATCAGGAGCTCGGGGCCCCAGGCGATGAAGATGGGGAAGCGCGTGCTGAAGCACAGCCGCACGGCGGCGCGCAGGGTCTTGGGCCAGGTGTCGGGCGCGCCGATCGAGGTGGCGGACCAGTCGATCGACCGGGCCAGCTCACCGCTCTCGGTGCCCTGGGTGGCCAGGTCGAACCAGTCGGAACTCACGGCTCATCGTAAGAGCCATCTGCCGATGTGCGTGCATCGTCGGGCGGCCGGCCTTCTGCACGGTCCGGGCGCAGGGACGATCGAGTGCCCGTGAGGACGTCATGTCCCGGTCGTCGAGAAGTGCTGATGGTCGACCGGCCCGGTCCAGTACCCGCCCCACTGCCACCCGGCGGCCAGAAACGCGCGGACCGTGGCGTCGTCGGGCGCGATCACGCCTGCGACCGCAGGGCGCGACGCGAACTCGGCTCCTGCAGGCGGCTCGACCGCGTCGCCCGAGACCCACGGGTTCTCGACCGGGTTGAGGTCCAGGGCGCGGCCGTACGCGTGCTCGGACCACCGGTCCGTGCCCGCGACCGGGCGGCAGTTGAACGCCGAGGTGTTGTCGGCAGCCATCGAGGCGTCGTCGTCGCCCCCGAAGTCGTCGACGAGCCGCATCGACCGGATCGGGTAGCCCGTGTCGAACAGGTCGTGGAACACCTCGACGACACCGTCCGCGACGTCGGCGTGCACGACGAGCTCGCCCGTCGCGACACCCCCTTCGAACGTCCGGTGGGACACGGTCAGGTAGCGCAGGTCGGCGAGCGCGACGGGGCAGCCCTCGCGCCACGACGTGGGCGTCATGCGCTCTGCGAGCTCGGGAGTGACCGGCCCGACGGCGGCGCTGAACTCGGGCACGCCGGGTTCCGGTGACGCGGTGGTCGGCTCGGGAAGGGCCTGCGGCGCCGGGGGCGAGTGCTTCGAGGGGGTGGGCGTCGGTGCGGTGCTGCCCGCCGAGGGCACGCTCGGCGCGGCCGAGGTGCTGGTCGGCGGAGGATTGCCCGCGACGCACCCGCTCAGCGCGCCCAGGAGCAGCCCGCCGCCCATGAGGACGGCGACCCGCGACCTGCCAGAGGACGTGCGGCGCACCCGGCTAGTATCGACGTGGGCGGCCGCCCCGCACCAGGGCTCGGGACCCGGCGCGGCGCGGCGTCGAGGTCAGGCTCGCTCCGACAGCCCGACCAGCCCCGACTCGTACGCCGCGATCACGAGCTGCACCCGGTCGCGGCACGCGAGCTTGCGCAGCACCTCGGAGACGTGCGACTTCACGGTCTGCTCGGTGATGAACAGCTCGGCACCGATCTCCGCGTTCGACAGCCCGCGGGCGACCGTGAGCAGCACCTCGCGCTCGCGGCCCGTGAGGTTCTCGATCCCGGGGGCGGCCCGGGTAGTGCGCTGCGCGAAGTCGCCCACCAGGCGGCGGGTGACGGTCGGGCCCAGGAGCGTCGAGCCCTCCGCGACGAGACGCACACCCTCGACCAGGCGCGGTGCCGGGGTGTCCTTGAGCAGGAACCCCGACGCCCCGGCCTGGAGCGCGTCGAACACGTACTCGTCGAGGTCGAACGTCGTGAGGATGAGGACGCTCGTGCCGGGGTGGCGTGCGCAGATCTCGGCCGTCGCGGCGATCCCGTCCATGACGGGCATGCGCACGTCCACGACAGCGACGTCGGGCCGGTGGGCGGCGACGACGTCGAGCAGCTCGGCCCCGTTCCCCGCCGACCCGACGACGTCGATGTCGTCGGCCGCGTCGAGGATCGCGGCGAAGCCGTAGCGGACCACGGGCTGGTCGTCGGCGACCACGACGCGGGTCATGCGCCGGTCCCGTCGGGTGCGACGGTCCCGTGGGGCATGTCGGGCGCGGACGCGTCGCTCGATGTGGCGAGCGTCGTAGGCGTGGTCATTGTGAGCTCCGGGGCGCCGACGTGCTCCGGTGCGTGGACCGGCAGCGAGACCTCGACGACGAACGAGCCGTCCTCCTCGCCCGCGGTGAGCGAGCCACCGATCGACTCGACGCGCTCGCGCATCCCGAGCAGCCCGCGGCCGGGGGCGGCGGGCGAGGTGCGGGGGACCAGGGGGTTGGAGATGCGGGCGGTCAGCGTGGCCGAGGCGCTGTGGGTGCCGGTGGTGCTGTCGGTGCCGGAGGTGCCGGTGGGCTCGGCGTTAGCGGTGGTGCCGGTGGTGCCGGTGGGCTCAGGGGGAGCGGTGTCGGCTGCGGCGTCGGACGCACCGGTGGGTTGGTGGGAGCCCGCCAGCGGGGACTCGTTGTCAGAAATTGCCCGGGGTATCGCCCGGCTCAGTTCTGACAACTGGTCCGTGCCCGACGGCGCCGCTCCCGTCCCGAGCGTCAGCGTCACCGGCTGCCCCGGGGCGTGGCGACGCGCGTTCGTGAGCGACTCCTGGACCGCGCGGTAGAGCACGAGACCCTGGGCCGACGGCAGCACCGGCAGGTCACCGACGACCCTCACCTGCTGCCCGGCCGAGCGGGCGGCGTCCACGAGCGCCACGATGTCACCGGACCCAGGTTGCGGGGCCCGGTCGGCACCCTCGGTGCGTTGCAGCACCCCGAGCACCTGGCGCAGCTCTCCCAGCGCGTGCCGGGCGTCGTCGGCGATCTCCGCGAGCACGACCCGGGACTCGGCGTCGATCGACGGGTGCACGTACGGTGCCGACTCCGCGCGGACGGCGACGAGCGAGATGTGGTGCGCGACGACGTCGTGCAGGTCGTGCGCGATCCGGGCCCGCTCGAGCGCGACGGTCTCGACCTCGTGCGCCTGCTCGGACGCGCGGTCGGCGGCGGTGGCGCGGAGCGCGGCGCGGTTGCCCGTGCCGGCTGCGGCGCTGATCGCGACGGCCGCGATGCTGGCTGCCGCATACAGGACGAAGGTGATCGCGGTGTCCCCGCGATCGGGGCCTGCGGTCACGGGCCCGACCGGGAGGAGCGCCACGACCGGGAACGCGCAGTATGCAGCCGCGACGAGCAGCGTCAGCCCGAATGGCAGGGCGGCCCGCTTGATGCCGTCGTAGGCGGCGGCCACCGCGATCGCGAGAAGTGCGAGCCACCACGACCAGACGAACATCCCGATGACGGGGACGACCAGGAAGGGCCATCCGGCGAGCAGGCAGGCCAGGGCTGTCGCACGGCGGGAGACGAGGACTCCCACGATCGCGCTGAGGATCCCCAGGTACACGACGGGACTCATGTTCGGCAGGGTGGTCAGGTCATCGTCCCAGAGCCCGGTGGCCCCGTAGGACGAGTACATCGGGGTGTAGATCGTGAACAGCCCTACGAGCAGCGCGAGCACGCCGGGGAAGACCCAGCCGCGCCGGCCCGCTCGCTCGCTTCCGGGACTGGCTCCGGTCGCCCGAGGGCGTCCGGGTTCGCGGTCTGGACCGGAGGACGGCGGCGGGGCGGTGGACCCGGGGGCCCGGGCGGCGATGACCATGCGGACGATTCTTGCGGGTCCGCACTGGGGCGCGGCACCGGCCCGCGACGGACCACGTCTCCCTCCTGCGGGGGAGGAGCGCGCGTCGCCCCTGAGGCGGCCGGACCCTGGCGTGGCGCACCGGTCCGACGGCAGGATGGACCGATGGCCCCCGACGACGCGGATCCCACCACGCCCAGCACGAGGACCCCCCGACCGGCCGACGCCGCAGCCCCGGTGGCCGCACGCGCCACGCCTCCCGCGCCGGGGCGACGAGAACCACCCACGCCCGCCCGCCCGGCCCCGTCCGTCTCCACCGAACCGCCGCTCCCGCACGCGCTCGCCCGCGCGGTGCTCGGCGCCGCCGTCATGGGGGTCGGGCTCGGTGCCTCGGTCGCGCTCGGCGTCGCGGCGGCGGAGCTCTGGGGACTCGACGGGTTCCTCGCCCGCCTCGTCCCCGCGCTGCTCGTGACGGTGCTGGTCGTCCCGACGATCCTGGTCCTGCGCCGCCGGGTCGACGGCCGTCCGCTGTGCGGCAGGGGGTGGGTCGGCCCGCTCACCGCGGTCCGGACGGCGGTGCTGGGGTTCGGCGTCGTCCTGGCGGCGGCCCTGGTCGTCCTGGGCGGAGCGACCGCGGTGGGGTGGGTGACCTGGCGTGCGGTCGCGGCCGGAGACCTGCTGCTGTTCCTCGTGACCAACGCGCTGGTCGCGCTGCTCTACGAGGCCGTGCCGGAGGAGATATCGCTCCGCGGTTACGTGCTCACGACGCTCCGGTCCCGGTACGCGCGGTGGGTCGCCATCCTGGTCACGACGGCCCTGTTCCTCGCGGCGGCCTCGACGTCGGTCGTCGTGGGCGCCGGGCTCACGCGCCTGCTGGGCGTCGAGCCGTTCCCGTGGGGCGTCGTCCCGCCGGGGGAGGAGCCGGTCTCGTACGCCATGCTGCTCGTGGTGTTCGGTCTCATGCTCGCCTACGCGCGCGAGGCGAGCCGGACCGGGAGCGTGTGGACGTGCGTCGGCGCGCACCTGGCCTTCCTCACGGTCAACCGGGTCGTTCTGTCGGCGCGCGGCACGGGGGTCGAGGTCGACCTGGCGAGCCCAGACGTCCTGCTGCTCGTGCCGCTCTACGTGGGAGTCGCGATCGTGGCCTTCGCGTTCCTGGGTGAGCGCACACCGAGACCCCTGACACCGACGACCCCTTCGACGCCGAGAAGTGAGTAGATGCCCCTGGATCGCCGGATCCGGGGGCATCTACTCGCTTCTCGGCCACGCTCCGCCGAATCTCAGACGCGCACGACCATCTTGCCCGTGTTCGCGCCCCGCATGAGGTCGAGGAACGCGTCGACCGAGCTCTCGATCCCGTCGACCACGGTCTCGTCGAACACGACCTCGCCCGCCTGGAGCCAGGCGCCCATGTCGCGCGAGAACGCCGGGAAGTGCTCGAGGTGGTTGCCGATCGTGAAGCCCTTGAGCATGAGGCTGCGGGTCACCATGTTGCTCATGTTCCGCGGACCCACCGCGGGCCCGGTCTCGTTGTACTGCGAGATCGCACCGCACAGGGCCGCGCGGCCGAAGTCGTTGAACGCGCCCAGCGCGGCCTCGAGGTGCTCGCCGCCGACGTTGTCGAAGTACAGGTCGATCCCGTCGGGCGCGGCCACGGCGAGCTGGTCGGCGACGGGCCCGTCCTTGTAGCTGAACGCCGCGTCGTAGCCGTAGCGCTCGGTCAGGAGCGCGACCTTCTCGGGCGTCCCGGCAGACCCGACGACGCGGCCCGCGCCCTTGAGGCGCGCGATCTGGCCCACGGCCGTGCCCACGGCGCCGGCGGCCCCGGAGACGAACACGGTGTCGCCCTCGCGCAGGCCCGCGATCTCGAGCAGCCCCACGTACGCCGTGAGCCCCGTCATGCCCAGGATGCCCAGGTAGGCGGACAGCGGGACGCCCGGGAGCTCGGGGACCACGCGGAAGGCGCCCGCGTCTCCCTGGGCCACGTCACGCCACCCGAGCTGGTGCAGCACGACGTCGCCGACCGCGAAGCCCTCGGCCGTCGAGGCCTCGACGCGCCCGACGGCGCCGCCCGTCATGGTCTCGCCCAGCACGTAGGGAGGGGTGTACGACTTCACGTCGTTCATGCGCCCGCGCATGTACGGGTCGACCGACACGAACTCGTTCCGGACGCGCACCTGGCCGGGGGCGAGCTCGGGGAGCTCGACCTGGACGGTGCGGAAGTCGTCGTGCGTGGGCCAGCCGGTGGGGCGGGCGACGAGCTGGATCTGCGTGGAGGAGGTCATGAGGGTCTCTCGGTCCTTCGGTCGTGGTTCTGGAGGGCATGCCCGACGGCGCAGCCCGGCCGGGTGGGCCGGTGCGGCGGTCGGTGGGGCTGGGGTGGGGTGGTCGGCGGCTCGGCCCGCGGTCAGGACACCAGGGTGATCACGAGGAGCACGACCGCGATCGCGGGCGGGACGAGCTGGACGAGCGCGGCACGCGCCTTCGCGGGCGACGACACGATCAGCACGAGCCCGGCGAGGACCATCGACCCGGTCGCGCTCAGCACGAGGGCCGCGCCGACACCGGTGTGCCCGGCCGCGAGCACGACGATCCCGATCACGGTGATGGCCGCGAGGAACAGGTTGTAGAAGCCCTGGTTGAACGCGAGCTCCTTGGTGGCCTGCGCCTCCTGCTCGGTGGTCCCGAACGTCGCACGGGTCCGGGGGGACGTCCAGGACACCGCCTCGAGCACGAAGATGTAGACGTGGATCAGTGCGGCGAGCCCGGCGAAGACCAGTGCGGTCGCGGTCATGGGAGGTGTCCTTCAGGGTGAGGGGGCGGGCTCTCGTGCCTGCCGCTGCCGGCGGAACCGGTATTGTGAACTGGTCGGTCTATTAATCGACGGTACAGTTGTGTACCGGTCGGTGCAATACGAGGCGCGGAAAGTGAGGTGGTTCACGTGGGCAGGTCGCAGTCGTTCGACACCACCACGGTGGTGCAGGCTGCCCGGGACGTGTTCTGGGACCAGGGCCTGGAGGGAGCATCTCTCCCCGACCTCGAGCGCGCCACCGGGCTGAACCGGTCGAGCCTCTACCACGCGTTCGGATCCAAGCGCGGGCTCTTCGACGCCGCCGTCGACGACTACCTCGACGCCGTCATCCGCCCCCGCCTGCGCGTCCTCGTGACCGCAGCCCAGGAGGGCGCCACCCCGCCCGAGGCGGGCGCCGCCGTGGTGACCTACTTCGACGGCCTGGCCGACGCCGTCGGGCAGCTTCCCGCGGACTCCCCGCGGCGCGGCTGCCTCCTGGTCGACTGCGCGACCGGCCCCGCCGGGCACGACGAGGCGCTGCGCGCCGTGGTCGACGCCTACCGGGCCGAGCTCACCGACGCCCTCTCCGGGGCCCTGCGCGCCGCGACCCCGGCGCTCGCGGACGAGGTCGTCGCGCAGCGGGCACGCATGCTGCTCTCGCTGCTGCTGGGCGCCCTCGCGCTGGCCCGCGTCAACCAGGACGAGGCCACCGCGATGCTGCGCACCGCACGCGACCAGGCCGCCGAGTGGGTTTCGCGCGACGCGTAGCGGTGGCGGCCGAAGAAGCTTCGTCTGATAGGAAGTAATTCCCCGAGCGAGACGAGAAGCCCATGGAGTTCGCCCCCTACCTGATCGCCGGCGTCCTGGCGGTGGTCGGCGTGACCGCCCTCGCGCCGCGCCTGGGGGTCGCCGCCCCGTTGATCCTCGTGCTGCTGGGCGTCGCGGTGTCGTTCCTGCCGGCGGTCTCGGCCGTCGAGGTCGACCCCGAGTGGATCCTGGCCGGGGTGCTGCCACCGCTGCTCTACTCGGCGTCGGTCAGCATGCCCGCGATGGACTTCCGGCGAGATCTCAAGGCGATCAGCGGCCTCTCGGTCGTCCTCGTGGTCATCAGCGCGGTTGTCCTGGGCTTCCTGTTCCACCTGTTCATCCCGGGGATCGGGCTCGCGACGGGCATCGCGCTCGGGGCGATCATCAGCCCCACCGACGCGGTCGCGACGTCGATCGTCAAGAAGGCCGGGGTGTCGCCGCGCATCGTGACGGTGCTCGAGGGCGAGAGCCTGCTCAACGACGCGTCCGCCCTGGTGCTGCTGCGCTCGGCCATCGCGGCCACGGCCGCCACCGTCTCGGTCGGGCAGGTCGCGGGCGACTTCGTCTACGCGGTCGCGGTCGCGGTCGCGATCGGGTTCGTCGTCGGCAAGGCCAACCTGTGGCTGCGCTCGCGCGTGCGTGAGGCGACGTCCAACACGGCCATCTCGTTCGTCGTCCCGTTCATCGCGTTCCTGCCGTCGGAGCACCTCGGCGCCTCGGGCCTGGTCGCGGTCGTCACGGCCGGCATCGTCACCGGGCTCGGCGCGCCCAAGCACCTGAGCCCGCAGGACCGGATCGCCGAGAAGGCCAACTGGCGGACCGTCGAGCTCCTGCTCGAGAGCGGGGTGTTCCTGCTCATGGGGCTCGAGGTGTTCGGGCTCGTCGAGGAGGTCCGCGAGGAGCACGGCAGCCTGTGGATGGCCGCGGGGCTCGCGCTCATGGCGGCGGTCGTGGTGATCGCGCTGCGGTCGGTGTTCGTCGCGGTGCTGCTGTGGCTCATGAAGCGCTCCAACCGGCGCAACCCCGAGGTCCGCGAGAAGCTCTCGGCCGTGACCGAGAAGCTCGAGCGTGGCGAGCTGCCCTCGATCGAGGATCGTGGCCAGGGCAAGGGATGGCGCACGCGTCGGGCACGCGGCGGACCGGGTAGGCGCGGGGTGGGTGGTGCCACCGGCGGGCCGGGCGGCGGACCCCACGGCACGATGGTCCCCGGCCTGGGCGGCCCGGGCGGCCTGTCCTCGACGCGCGGCGGGCCGGGCGCCGAGGCGCCCTCGCTCGACGACCCGCGGTTCCGGACCCGGATGGCCCGGGTCCAGACCTTCCTCACGCGCCGCATCGCGGACATCGACTACCTCGCGCAGGAGCCGCTCGGTCGTCGCGAGGGCGTCCTGCTCGTGTGGGCGGGCATGCGCGGCGTCGTGACGCTGGCCGCGGCGCAGTCGCTGCCGAGCGGTACCCCGCACCGCGCGCTGCTCATCCTCATCGCGTTCTTCGTCGCGGCCGGGACGCTGCTCGTCCAGGGCGGGACGCTCCCGTGGGTCGTGCGCAAGCTCGACCTGACGGTCGACGCCTCGACCGAGAGCGACGAGCGGCTCGCGCTCCTGGGCGAGCTGTCGCGGGTCGCCTCCGAGGTGATCGACGCGCCGGGGCTCGTCCGCCCCGACGGGACCCCCTACGCGCCCGAGACGATCGAGCGGGTGCGGCAGGAGATCGCGCACGACGACCTCGTGGACCGGGAGGCCACCGAGGCCGACGAGCAGCACCGGCAGTACCGGGAGCTGCGGCTCGCTGTGCTGGCTGCGCAGCGCGAGGAGCTGCTGCACGTGCGCGACCACGGCACCTACAGCTCGGGGGCCATGGACGAGACGCTCAAGGTGCTCGACGCGAGCCAGATCAGCGTCGAGATGCACGCGCCGGCCGCGGAGCGCTAGGTCCTGGGGCGAGAAACGACTCCCTGGCCTTGCCGAGAAGTGAGTAGATGCCCCTGGATCCGGCGATCCGGGGGCATCTACTCACTTCTCGGCCGCCTGCGGCCCGGCTGGCGCCCGCCTGCGGCCCGGCTGGTGCCCGCCTGGCGCCCGGCTGGTCCGCACTACGCCGTCTGGTCGCGCGCGATCCGCACGAGCCGCAGCAGCGCCTCGAGGTCGATGTCCGCGAGCGCCTTGAACCCCACGCTCGAGCTGCCGATCTTTGCGCGACCCAGGGTCTCGGCGTACTTCTGGGCGACGTACTGCCCGTCCTCGACGGCGTTGACGTACACGCTGAGGTAGTTCTGCTGGACGGCGAGCCCGACCGCGAACCACTCGACGCTCCCGCCGCGGGGGCGGGCCTGGAGCAGGTCGCCGTACCCGATGATCTTCTGGTCGGTCCCGCCCCAGAAGACCCCTTCCCACAGGACCCGGGACCGGCCCGCCATCACCTCCGAGATCGCGGCGTCGAGCTGGAGGGCGTCGGCGCGGAATCGTTCGGGGACGTTCGCGAGGAACTCGTCGGGGTCGTTGCCGGTCTTCTGCACGGAAGGCTCCGTCCGGTGGGGTCGGCTGGTCGGACGAGGCTATGCGTCGTGGCCGGGGTGGGCGAACCGGCGCGCGGACCGTGACCACTCCGTTGCACGAGCACCTTAGATGCTCCCTTGCATCTAAGGTGTTATCGTCGAAAGATGTCGCCCCGCAAGAAGCCCGAGGATCTGGCCCCCAGCGCGGTCGAGCGTGCGTTCGCCGCGGTGTCCGCCTCGATCATCACCGGGGAGATCGCGCCCGGGGCGCTCCTCACGGAGGGCGAGGTGGCCGACGAGCTCGGCATCAGCCGCACTCCGGTCCGCGAGGCGTTCCTCCAGCTCCAGACGTGCCGCCTGCTGACGCTGTTCCCCAAGCGCGGCGCGGTGGTCGCCTCGGTCCCGGACAAGGAGGTCGCGGACCTCCTGGCGGTCAGGATCATGCTCGAGTCGTCCGCGATCCGCGCCCTGGGTGGGCACCCCCTGCCCGACGGCGTCGCGCGCGACCTCGACGACCTCGTCGCCCAGCAGGTGGTCGCCGAGCACGACGGCGACCTGCTCGCGTTCTCGCAGGCGGACTTCGCGTTCCACTCCCGGGTCATCCGGGCGGGGGACAACGACGTGATCGAGGACCTCTTCACGCAGCTCGGCCCGCGCCTCGAGCTCCTCACGCACCGCGCCGTGCGACGCGACGCGACCTCGCCCACGCGCCTCCTGGCCGACCACCGCGAGCTCGCGGCGCTCGCCCGCGCCGGGGACGCGGACGCCTACGAGGCCGCGCTGCGCGCGCACGTCCAGCGCGGCAACTACGGCTGACGTCCCGCCGACCACCCGCACGACCCGTTCCACCCGTTTCGTCGTCCCTCGAGAAAGATCATGAACCGCCTTCGCGTGCTCCCCGGCTGGCTGCGTGTCGCACCGGCCCTCGTCGTCATGGCCTGGGGTGGCAACCACTTCACGCCCCTCCTGCACATGTACCAGGACCTCGGGAACTACTCCGTGGTCACGGTCGACCTGTTCCTCGGCATGTACGTCGTGGGGCTCGTGCCCGGCCTGCTCGTCGCCGGCCCGCTGTCCGACAGGTACGGGCGCAAGCCGCTCGCCGTCGTCGGGGTCCTGGGCGGGATCGGGGCCAGCGTCCTGCTGGCGCTGGGCTTCGGCAGCGAGCTCGTCATCTGCCTGGGCCGGCTCCTCGCGGGCCTGAGCGTGGGCGTCGCGATGTCGGTCGGCACGAGCTGGGTCAAGGAGCTGTCGAGCGCGCCGTTCGACCTGGTCGCCGACGCGACCGCGGGTGCGCGGCGCCCGTCCCTCTCGCTCACCCTGGGGTTCGGGGTCGGGGCCGGGGTATCGGGGGCGCTGGCCCAGTGGGGGCCGTGGCCCACGATCACGCCCTACGTGGGTCACGTGGTCCTGAGCGTGCTCGCCCTCGCGCTGCTCGCAACCGCGACCGAGACCATCGGGGGGCATCGCTCGACGACGTCGCTCCTCGCCGACCTGCGGGTCCCCGTCGCGCACCACCGCCGGTTCGTGCGGGTCGTGGTGCCTGCCGCGCCATGGATCTTCGGGGCCGCCGGGATCGCCTACGCGGTCATGCCGCAGCTCGTGTCCGACCAGACCGGCGACCTGTCGCTCGCGTACGCGACGCTGCTGACGGTCCTGACGCTGGGCACGGGCGCCGCGGTCCAGCCGTTCGTCAAGGGGATCAACGCCCGCACGGGCGGGCGCGCGATCGTCGTCGGCATGGTCCTGATGCTGGTCGGCATGGTCCTCGCCGCGACCAACGGCGCTGTCCTGTCGCCCGTGCTCGGCGGCGTCGCGGCGGTGACGCTGGGGGCCGCGTACGGGATCTGCGTGGTCGCGGGCCTGATCGAGGTCCAGGCCATCGCGACCCCGACCGACCTCGCGGGACTCACGGGCGTCTACTACAGCCTGTCCTACGTGGGCTTCCTGCTGCCCGTGGTCCTGGCCGGTGCGACGGCGCTCGCGGGGTACACCGTGCTCCTCGCCGTCGTCGCGGTGCTGTGCGCGGGCTGCCTGCTCGCGGTCGCGCGGGGACTGCGTCTCACAGCGGCCTGAGGCCTCGTGGCCGGGAAGCCACGCCCGGACGACGAGACGTTCGGACGAGGGCGGTCGATCCGAAGGGGTGAGTCGGCGACCCCCCGTCGGACGAGAACGTAGAGGGGTCAGGGCGCGATCAGCGCACACACCCCCCACGTAGGAGCTCGACGATCATGAAGGTTCTTCGCACCGTCACCACCACTGCTGTCTCCGCCGCGCTCGTGCTGGGTGGTGGAGCTGCCGCGTTCGCCGCGGACGGGACCGACGTCCCCGAGGCCGGCACCCCCACCACGACCGACCCCGGGCCCTCGACGGAGCCCGCCGCCGAGCAGGGAGCACCGGACACGGTTCCCGGCACGCAGAGCGCGACGCCGGCCGACCCGGTGGTCGCTCCGGCTCCCGAGGCACCCGCGGCCGCAGAGACCCCGGCCGCCGAGGCACCGGCTCCCGGGGCCCCCGTCGAGGAGGACGAACCCGTCGCCGAGACACCTGTCGCGGACCCCGGCGCCGAGACCACGACGGAGAGCGACGTCGTCGAGCAGGCGACGGACGAGACGACCGAGGCCGCACCCGAGCCCGCGACCGGCACCCCGCCGGCCGCAGAGTCCGCCTTCGGCACGCTGCAGTCGACGCCCGTCTACCCCGACGCCGACTACCACCCGCACTGGGAGGACAGCTACCACAACGGCTTCTCGTGCGACTACTGGTACTTCCTGGAGGGTGGCGACGTCACCTCGGGTCGGGACTGGACGGGGTGGAACGGCCAGCCCCAGCTGCACATCCTGCACCACTCGCTCACGGACGACGACGGCACGATCCACATGGTCTACGACCGCGACATCGCGAACTACTGGTACCACGTGTGGTCAGGCGACGAGACCGTCTCCTCGGATGCCGAGGGCATCCACTGGGAGAACACCTCGGCGCAGCAGACCGTGCTCGTCAACGGGTACAAGGGCGGGGCAGACCTGGCCGCTCGCGGTGCCGACGCTCGGGGGCTGTTCGACCGGGCCGGGGTGACGGTGCCCGACACCGTCACGATCGCCGACTACCAGTACAGCATCGACAACGGGTGGATCACCCTGGCCGACGCCGAGCGGGCCGTCGCGGAGCAGAACCTCCGCCGCGCCGACTACACCGCCTACGAGGCGACGCAGTTCGCGGTCTGGTACTTCTCGACCGGCCACGACATCATGGGCCTGTTCTTCGACGTCGACGCCGCCGGCCACGTGACTCTGAGCCAGAGGGCGCTCGACCAGTTCACCGCGCAGCCGATCCCCGAGAACCCTGACGAGACCTTCCAGCAGGACTGGACGCGCACCTGGGACCAGGGCTACCTGAGCGACCGGATGGCGACGATGCAGACCGCGGCCTGGCTCATCGAGCAGGGGCTCGGCGAGAACGTCGTCATGCCGCAGCCCGGGTTCGTCTCGCACGGCTACGTCAAGAACACCGACGGCTCGACCGACTACGGCTTCACCGCCTCGCTCGTCGGAGGTACCGGCGACGTCCACGTCGAGCTGCGCACCGCGGACGGCTCGGCCGTCCCGGCAGGCGTGGTCCTGGTCGACGCGAACGGCAACCAGGTCTCCTCCGTGACCCCGGGCCAGCGGGTCTTCGTCCGCGTCCCGGCCGGGCTCGACGTCTCGTCGCTCCCGCAGTTCCAGCTCTGGGGCTCGGCCCAGGGGACCGAGCAGGGCAGCCCGCACTTCTACACGGGCAACGACCACAACAACCACGGTGAGGGGTCCTACGACGAGAACGGTCAGTGGATGCCGGCGCAGTTCCCGCACTGGCTCATCGGCCTGGGTGAGCTCGACCGCCCCTCCACCGCCTGGGACTGGATCGGCATCTCCCTGGTCGACGAGCCCGAGGCGCCGGTCGTCCCGGACGACCCGACGGACCCGGTGGACCCGACGGACCCGACGGACCCGGTGACGCCCGTCGACGCCGTCGACCCGATCACGGTCGGCACGGACGGCACGGTCGTGACGGTCTCCTCGACCGACCCGACGAACCTGGGCCTGACGGACACCGTGCCGGTGGCCGCGGCGATCCAGCGGACGGACGCTGCGAACCTCGCATCGACCGGTGCGGACGTCGGCATGCTGGCCGCCGCAGGAGCCTTCATCGTCCTGACCGGTACGGGCCTCGTGCTCGCCGGCCGTCGTCGGGCACGGACGGGTGAGCGCTGACCTCCTGGCGTGCGGTGCGCGGGCCCCCCTCTCCATCAGGAGAGGGGGGCCTGCCGCTGGCCGGCCGACCGGACGGATCTGTCCCGGCCCGGGGCGTGACGCCCCAGCCGCTCCACAGGGTCTCGAAGGTTTCTCGACCGGCCCCTCCGGTCGTTCGTGGCTAGCCTGGCAGCATGCGGGTGCCCGCTCGGGGGTCGATCTCGCGGCGCGACGCCGCGGTCGCTGGCTTCGCTGCGCTCGCGGGCGTCTCCGTCGCGGTCTCGCGCTCGGTGGTCGGCGCCCAGGGTGCGCCGCTGTGGGTCGAGCTCGTCGCCCAGCTCGTCGGGGCATCCCTGCTCCTGTGGCCCGCGCTCACGGGACCCGCGGTCGTCGGCGCCGCTCTCCTGTCGTGGGTCTCTCCGGTCCCGGCCACGATCCTCGCTGCCTTCGACGCGGGAGAGCGGCTCACGCCCCGACGGGGGAGGGCCTGGGTCGTCGCGGGAGCAGTCCTGGTGCTCCCGGCCGCCCCGCTGGCGTTCGGCCGGTCTGACCTCGCGGTGGCCGCTGTCCTCGTCCTCCTGCTGGTGGGGCCGTGGCTGGCCGGTCGAAGCCGCCGCGCCGAGCGGGTCGCGGCGGCCGCGCTCAGGGACCGCAGCGCCGCAGCGGCAGAGCAGCTCGCGGCCCAGGTGCGGACCACCGAGCGTGAGCGGCTCGCCCGGGAGATGCACGACGTCGTCGCCCACCGGATCAGCTACGTCGTGCTGCAGAGCAACCTGCTGGAGACCCGGGTCGGTGATCCGCAGGTCCGCGAGGACGTGGACCGGATCCGAGACACGGCGCGCGAGGCGCTCGAGGAGATGCGGAGCATGCTGCACCTGCTCGGACGCGACGGGAGCCCGGCGGTGATCGAGCAGCCGTCGTTCCGGGACGTCGCCGTCCTGGTCGCGGAGGCGCGGGCCGTGGGGCAGCCGGTCGAGGTGGAAGCCGACGTCGTGCCCGGAGAGCCCCCGGGCGTGGCGGAGCGGACGGCCGTGCGCATCGTGGGCGAGGCCTTGACCAACGCTGTCCGGCACGCTCCCGGCGCCGACACGACCGTGGGCATCCACCAGGAGGGGGACGTGCTGCGGGTCGCGGTGGCGAACGGGCCGTCGGCCATCCCCGAGGTCGACCTGCCCAGCGGCGGGCACGGGCTGCAGGGGATCCGCGAGCGGGTCGCCCTCGTCGGGGGGACCTCCACGATCGGCCCGACGCCCGACGGCGGGTTTCACGTGGAGGCACGGCTACCGAAGGAGGCCTCATGATCCGGGTCGTGGTCGTCGACGACGAACGCCTGTTCCGTGAGGGCATCGTGAGCCTGGTCGACGCGGCGGACGACCTCGACGTCGTCGGGACCGCGGAGAACGGTCGCCAGGGTGTCGAGGTCGTGCTCGCGCACCGTCCCGACGTCGTGCTCATGGACATGCAGATGCCCGTCATGAACGGCATCGAGGCGACGCGCGAGATCCGACGGTCGTCGCCCGAGGTCCAGGTCGTCATCCTGACGAACTTCCAGTACGACGAGTACGTGGTCCCGGCGCTGCGAGCCGGGGCCGCGGGCTACCTGCTCAAGGACAGCACGGTGAGCGAGGTCCACCAGGGGATCCGTGCGGCCGCTGCCGGGGAGGCCATGCTCTCCCCGGCCGTGACTCGGCACCTCCTGGACTCGCTCGGCCCGGCCATGAGCACCCGGCAGGCGGCGGCGCGGACCAAGGTGGGCACGCTCAGCGAACGGGAGCGGGACGTCGTCGGGATGGTCGCGACGGGGCTGTCCAACGCCGAGATCGCGCGGGCCCTGTTCATGGCCGAGCCGACGGTCAAGACCCACCTGACGCACGCCATGGTCAAGCTGGGGGTGTCGAACCGGACGCAGGCGGCGATCCTCGGTCACGACGCCGGCCTGCCCGACGACCCGGCCACCACCTGACCTCCCTCGTGCCTCGTGCGGACGTCCGCCCCTCCTCGGAGCGCTCTCCTGACGAGATGACGGAAAGTCGCGTCATGATCCCGGATCCGGCTGTCTCTTCCCATATAGACAGCACTGGCTCGACCGTGACGTGGACTTGCGGGCGGCCGGCGGAGCGGAGGAATTCATGTCCATCACCGAGCGAGTGTCACCCGAGCCACCACAGGTCGAGGAGGACGTCGCGCTGTCGCGGCGCGAGCTCGTCGTCCTCGCGAACCTGTCGGAGGACGCGACCCTCGAACAGGTCGCCGCGCGTCTGTTCGTCACGCGCAACACGGTCAAGTCGCAGCTGCGCAGCATCTATCGCAAGCTCGGCGTCTCGACCCGCTCCGAGGCGGTCGCGTGGGCGCGGGCGAACGGCGTCTCTGACCGCTGACCGCTGACCGCTGACCGGTCCCGCGTCCTGCGCGGACGTCACGCGGCGTGGCGCCGTCGAGGCCCTGCGTGCCGCTCGGCGTGCGACGGGCGCCCGCGGTGGGATGCTCGAGGGAGCGCCTGCCGACGGCGGGCCTCGACCTTCCGAGGCGAGCATGGGACACGACCAGAGCACCGCGCCGGACGACCCGACCGTGACCGACCCGGACCACTACCGGACGATCTTCGAGAACGAGCGGGTGCGGGTGCTGGAGTACCGCGACGTGCCGGGGACCCGGACGCACCCGCACCACCACCCCGACAGCGTCATGTACACCCTGAGCGGGTTCGAGCGCCGCATCTCCGCGGGGGACCGCGTCATGGAGGTCTCGCTCGAACCTGGTGAGACGCGCTGGCTCCCGGGCCAGGTGCACGTGGGCGAGAACACGGGGTCGACGGCGACCCACGCGATCTTCTTCGAGCTCAAGGAGTAGGGTCACCACGTCGGAGGGCGAAGGAGCCTCGACCCGTCGCTCTGCTGGCTCGACGGCACCATGACCAGGGGGCAACCATCGACCAGGACCGGGCGCTCGCGGGCATGCAGCGGATGACCGAGAAGGTCCGACGGCTCTCGTGGTACTCGGCCTTCGTCATGTCCGTCGGGGGTGTCGTCGCGGGCGCGCTTCTCGACGTCCCGTTCCTGGTCCTCGTGATGGCTCTGGCCGGGGTGCCCGGTGGGCTCCTCACGTTCGGTGCGGTGGTCCGTCGTCGGGGAGAGCACGGCGCCGGCGCCGCCGACGCCCCGTCGCGGACCGGGGTCTGGGTGGCCGCGCTGCTGCTCTTCCTGGTGGCTGTGTACCTGGCGTTCCGGTTCACCGAGACCTGGGTGGTCGCCCTCGCTGCGGTCGGCGTGTGGGCAACCGAGTACATGGTCGCGCGAGAGGTCGCGCGTGACGGCACACGACAGGACGTCCGGCAGGGTCCCGACGGCCCCGGTCACCGCGCCAGCCGTTCCACGACCCTCCCGTAGAGCCACGGCGCGTGCGCTGCGAGCGGCACGATCGCTCGCCGCGCGGGCGAGGTCGCCCAGGCGACGAGCCCCGAGGTCAGCACGCGGTAGTCGCGCGTCACGCGGGTCCAGTCGCGTTCGTACGCGTCGGGGTCGTCCAGGTGCCCGACGGCGGCGCTCGCCTGCGCGAGCCCGACCCGCAGCCCTTCGCCCGTCAGGGCGTCTACGTATCCCGAGGCGTCCCCGACGAGGCGCACCCGGCCGGTGCTGCGCCGTCGGGACCGTTGCCTGAGCGGGCCCGCCCCGCGGACCGGGCCCAGCGGCTCGGCGTCCCGCAGGCGCTCGCTCAGCTCGGCGAACCCCGCGAGGGCCTCGTCGAAGTGCGTCCCGGTGGGGCCGAGCATCGCGATCCCGACGACGTCCGGCGCCACGGGCGTCACGTACGCCTCGACGCGGTCCCCCCAGTGGACCTCGACCAGGTCCGTCCACGCGGGCACGCGGAAGTGGCGGCGCAGGCCGAAGCGGCGCCGCGGGTCGGGCCCGGGGCGGACGGGTGGGGCGGTGCCGCCGAGCTCGGTGGGTATGGCTGCGGCACGCGGAGTTGGGAGAGCAGCGGCACGCGGGGTGGGTAGAGCGGCGGCACGCGGAGTGGCCGGGTCCGAGTCACGCGGAGCGACCGGGCCAGCGCTGCCGGAGGCCGGCACCGCCGCACCGGCGGCGAGCGAGCCCGTGTCCCGCGCCTCGGCACCTGCAGCGTCGTGGTGCGCGCGCGCCAGGAGCGACTCGTGCGCGTGGGCGTCGGCGCCCACCTCGAGCCCCGCGAGGCGCCGGACGGTCGAGTGCAGCCCGTCGCAGCCCAGGAGCCAGCGTGCGCTGATCCCGGCCGCGGTCACCGACCCCGCCCCCTCCTCGATCTGCTCGACCCGGCCGCGGACCGTCGTGGCGCCCAGGGCGGCCGCGCGCTCGGCGAGCGCGGCGTGCAGCGTGGTGCGGCGCACGCCCCGGCCCGGCCCGTCCGTGAAGAGGTGGTCGGCGTGGCGGTGGGCGTCGCGGTAGCTGATGCCGCGCAGGACGTGTCCGTCGGGGTCGACGTCGAGGGCCTGGAGGGCCAGCAGCGCGCCGGGCATGAGGCCTTCGCCGCACGCCTTGTCGACGGGGCCCTCGCGGGGCTCGACCACGACGACGTCGTATCCCGCGAGCCGTGCCTCGATCGCGGCGGCGAGACCGATCGGGCCGCCGCCCACGATCAGGACGTCGGTGTCGGTCATGCTGCGTCCGCGCTCATGGTGCACCCGGGCCGGTCGTCGCCCCGTCGGCTCGTGCCCACCTCGCGACAGCTCGTCTCATGGGTGCTGGTCCTCACGTGTGCGGCAGCGCGTCGAGCGCGCGCTCCTCGGCCGGGAGCCGGAACCGCAGCAGCAGCACGGCGTTGAGCACCGTGAACACGAGCGCGGTGGTCCAGCACGAGTGGACGAGCGGGAGCGCGAAGCCCTCGACGACGACCGCGAGGTAGTTGGGGTGCCGGAACCAGCGCTGCCCGGGGTGCCGGGCGATCCAGCGGTACGGGCCGCGGTCGACCCACGGCAGCCCGGGGACGACGATGACGCGCGTGTTCCAGCGCGGCCCGAGCGACGCGATGCACCACCAGCGCAGCGCCTGGCTCGCGAGCACGAGCGCGAACGCGGGCCACCCGACCCACGGGAGGAACGGCCGGTCCGCGACGTTGACCTCGACCACGCACGCGACGAGCAGGCCCGTGTGCAGGGCGACCATCGCGGGGAAGTGGCCCCGGCCGGTCTCGACGCCCCCGCGCGCGAACGACCATCTGGCGTTGCGCGCCGAGACCACGAGCTCGGCGAGGCGTTCGAGCGCGGTCGCCCCGAGCACGACGTAGAAGAAGGCGAGCATCAACCCTCCAGCGACGGGGTCCGGCGCAGGAGCACGAGCTCGGCCGAGACCCCGGGGCCGAACGCCATGAGGACACCGTGCGGCCCCGCGCCGCCGCTCGGCGAGGCGTCGCGTGCCGCGAGGGTCGCGGCGAGCACGTGCAGCACCGAGGAGGAGGACAGGTTCCCGACGGCGGCGAGCGACTCCCTGCTGTGCCTCAGGTCGGCCTCGTCGAGCCCCAGCGAGTCGCGCACGACGTCGAGGATGCGCGGCCCGCCCGCGTGCACGACCCAGGTCCCGATGTCCTCGGTCGTCAGGTCGTGCTCGACGAGCAGCGACTTCACGTCGCCCGCGAGGTGGGCCGCGATGACCTCGGGCAGGCCCGCGGACAGCACGATCCCGAACCCGCTGTCGCGGATCGTCCAGCCTAGGTGGTCGGCGGTCTCGGGGTAGAGGCGGCTGCGGGTGTCGACGACCTCGACGCCCCGGGGCGGGGTTCGTGCCGCCGAGGCACGCTCCGCCCGGGTGCCACGTGCCCCCGGATCTGGCGTGGCGCCGTCGGGCAGCGTGGGCGGGCGGCCCGCCGGGTGCGCGTCCCCGACCATGACCACGGCCGTCGCGCCGTCGCCGAACAGCCCGGTCGAGACGAGGTTCGCCATGGAGTCGTCACCGTGCTGGAGCGTGAGCGAGCACAGCTCGACCGACACGAGCAGGGCCACGTCCTGCGGGTGGCCCGTCAGGTAGTCGTGCACGCGCGCGATCCCCGCGGCCCCCGCGACGCAGCCGAGCCCGAACGACGGCAGCCGCTTGACGTCGGTCCGCAGCCCCAGGCGGGTCACGAGCTGTGCGTCGATCGAGGGCGCTGCGATCCCGGTGACAGAGGTGAAGAGCAGGAAGTCGACCTCGCCGGGGTCGATGCCCGCGTCGTCGAGCGCGGTCCGGCACGCCTCCTCGGCGAGGTCGGTGCCGACCCGGATGAAGTGGTCGTTGGCCTCGCCGAACGACGTGAGCCCCGCGTACTCGTCGAGGCGCAGGGCCGTGTGGCGGGTCTCGACGCCGGACGCGGCGTGGAGCCTGCGGAGGACGGCGCGGGTCGCGGGCGAGCGGGTCAGCAGGGGCCCGATCGTGTCCGTGATCTCGCTCTGAGGGTGCGCGGGCCCCGGCAGGACCGGTGCGACCGCGAGCAACCGCGACATTCCCGCATCGTGTCACGGGGACGCGCGGCCCGCGCGTTGCTAGCGTCGGGCGGGTGGAGGCATCGTGAAGACGCGAGCAGCGGCGACGACGCTGCGGGGGCTCGCGCTCGCGAGCCACGCGGGACCTACGGTCGTGGTCACGGTCCTCGCGGGCTTCTTCGCCGTGGGGGTCGGGTCGGGCGCAGGCACGACGGCGCTCGTCACCGCCGCGGTCCTGTCCGGACAGCTCTCGGTCGGGTGGTCCAACGACTGGCTCGACGCGCGCCGCGACCTGGCTGTCGATCGGGCGGACAAGCCCGTCGTCGCGGGGCTGGTCTCGGTGCGGCAGGTGCACGCGGCCGCGCTCGCCGCGGCGGCGGCGTGCGTGGTGCTGTCGCTCGCGACCGGGCTCGTCGCGGGCCTGGTGCACCTCGTGGCCGTCGCGAGCGCGTGGTCCTACAACGCGTGGCTCAAGTCGACCGTGTGGTCCTGGGCTCCGTACGCGGTCTCGTTCGGGCTCCTGCCGCTGTTCGTGGTGCTCGCCTCGCCCGGCGAACGGGTCGCCGCCCCCTGGGCCATGACCGCGACCGCGCTCCTGGGCGTCGGGGCGCACGTCGCGAACACGCTGCCCGACCTCGAGGACGACCGGGCGACCGGGGTCCGGGGGCTGCCGCACCGGCTCGGTCGGACGGGGGCCAGCGTGCTGGCGCCGGCGGTGCTCGTCACGGCGGTCGGGGTCGTGGTGCTCGGGCCGCCCGGACCGCCGACCGCGGTCGCGTGGGTGGCCGGAGCGGTCGCGGTCGTGCTCGCGGTGTCCGCGGGCGTGGTGGCCGTGCGACGGACCACGAGCCGTCTGCCGTTCGCGCTGAGCATGGCTGTCGCGGCGGTGTGCGCGGTCCTGCTGGTCCTCGCGGGACCGGACGTCGCGCTGGCGGGGTGAGCGGCGCCGTCGGGCCGGCCGCGTTCCCGGCGTCCACCGACGGCGTGCCCGTCAGGTGGGGACCAGCGGAGCGACGGCCATGATGCGCCGGCCCATCACGAGGATCGGGACCGTCGCCAACGAGGCAGCCACGATGAACGCGGCGTGCTCGACGTCCGCCGCGACCAGGACGTCCTCGCCGCCCGACGTCAGGAGCACCACCGCGGGCGTCAGGAGGAGCGGCACGACCCAGAACGGGCTCCGCAGCAGAGCACGCACCGCGAACCCCGTCAGGGCGAGCGCGACCACGACGAGCACCACGGGGAGCTCGTCGAGCGTGTGCGCGACGATCGCGGCGAGGACCGTGCCGGCCAGGACGTCGACCACGCGGGCGCCCGCGCGCCGGAGCGTCCCGGTGAAGTACGGCTGGATCATCACGAAGACCGTGAGCAGCAGCCACCACCGGTTCCGGGCGTCGGTCCAGTCGTCGACCGTGTAGGTGATGAGACCGGCCAGGATCCCCAGGGTCAGGCCGAAGTACGCCGACGCCGGGCGCGGGACGGGGCGAGGACCGATCCCCCGGACGTTGCGCGCGAGGACACCACCCACGAACGTCGTCCACAGGCCGCCGAACGTGACGAGCCCCGTCATCGTGGCGATCGCCGCAGGCGAGCTCACCGCGCTCACCGTGCCGGACGGCAGGGCCACGAGGGGGGTCCCGAGCAGGGCGAACGCTGCCAGCGGACCGACCAGGCTCCCGATCCCGTGCCACCCGACCGCCGCGGACAGGCCGACCGCGGCGCCGAGCACCAGCATGAAGAGGGCCGCGCCGAGCGGAAGGTCCCGCAGAGCGGTGGCCGCCAGCATGCTCGCGGGGGTCAGGAGGCTCGCGGTCAGTGCCGCCCGGCGGCTCAACAGCAGACCCAGCCCCGCAGGCAGCATCCCCAGGTAGACGAGCGTGCCGTCGGGGCGCCACGGCGAGAGCAGCAGCCCGACCGCCGGAGCGACGAGCACCAGCGCCAGGGCGATCCGCCGAGCGGTCATACGGTCACAGTAGGGCGGACGAGCAAGGACGGCGCGCGTTGGCCGACGGCGGGTGGGTGGTGACCCGTGCGCCCGGTGACGGCAGTCAGGCCGTGGTGCGTGTGCGGGCCGAGAGGATCCCGTGCCCCACCGCGAGGACTGCGACCGCGACCACGGCCGCCGCGGCCGTGAAGAGGGCGCGCTCGAGGTCTGCCGAGAGGAGCACGTCCTTGCCGCCCGAGGTCTGCAGGATCACCGCGGGGGTGAGGAAGAGCGTGAAGACCCAGTACGGGCGCTTGAGGTACGCCCACGCGGCCGCTCCCGTGAGCAGGAGCGCCACGGCGGACAGGACGCCGGGCGAACCGCTGAGCAGGTGAGCGACCAGCCCGGCGAGCACCGCGCCGGCGAGCGTCCCGCCGACCCGCGCGGCCGTGCGCGAGAGCGTGGCCGCGAAGTACGGCTGGACGATCACGAACAGCGTGAGCAGCAACCACCAGGAGTTCGGCGAGTCGATCCAGCCCATCGCGACGTAGGTCGCCACGCCCGTGAGGATCGCGAGCGCGACCGCGAAGTACGTCGCGGCGCGTTGCGGGACGGGCTTGGGACCCGGCAGGTGCATGCCCCGCGTGAGGAACCCGCCGATGATCGCGGTCCACAGCCCGCCGAACGCGACCCAGCCGGCCATGGCCCAGAGCGCCCCGGCCGACGCCGAGGCGCCGACCGTGCCCGAGGGCAGGGCGACGAGCGGTCCGCCGATGAGGGCGAACGCCGTCTGCGGGCCGACGAAACCGCCGATCCCGTGCCACCCCTTGACCGCGGACAGGCCCACGCACGCCCCGAGGGCCGCCATGAAGAGGGCCCCCGTGAGGGGCCAGTCGCTCAGCGAGACGCCGATCGCCATGCAGACCGCCGTGAGCGGCCCGGCCACGAGCGCGGGGCCCCGGCCCACGAGCAGGCCCACTCCCGCGGGCAGCATCCCCAGGTAGACGAGCGTGCCGTCGTGCTTCCACGGCGAGAGCATGAGCGCGACCATGGGCGCCACGAGCAGCAGGACCAGGCCGATCTTCTTGGCGTTCATCGCGTCGCCTCCTCGGCTGCTGCAACGGGCGCGGTCGGAGCAGCAGGCGGGGGCGCCGCGACCAGTGTCAGGCAGAACGGGTGCCCCACAGGGTCCGCGTAGACGCGGAACGGGTCGTCGGCGTGGCCCTCCTCGGCGGGGGTCCCGGTCAGCGGCCGGGCACCGGCCGCGACCGCGAGCGCGTGGCCCGCGTCCAGGTCCGGGACCGCGACGTCGAAGTGGACCCGCGCACCCGTCCGCCAGGGCGGGACCTCGGCGTCGGACCGCTGGAAAGCAAGCCGTGGGCCGGGGCCGGGCGGCACGATCGCGAGCCACTCGTCGCCGTCCGGGTCCGACGTCTCGTGGCCCGGCACGTACTCCCAGCCGAGCAGGCGGCGGTAGAACTCCGCGAGGTCGCGGGGGACAGGGCAGTCGAGGGAGACCTCGAACAGGGCGAGGGGGCTCATGGCCCACACCCTAGGGCGGGCCGGGGGGTTCGGCTCGGCGAAGCGGTGACGGCGCAGGGCGACCGGTGGAGGCGCGAGGGTCAGAAGGGCACGCGGCCGCCACAGCCCGGGATCGCGACACCGTCGACGCGCATCTGCGCGCTCCAGCTCCACCCCGCGTCGATGCCCCGGAGGTCGTTCGCGGGGATCTCGATCGTTCCTGGGCTCGTCGGATCCGCACCGAAGCCTGTGGCGCCGGTGTCGAGAGGCGTCGAGTACTCGAGGCGGCTGCCGTCCGGGCTCGTGAGGACGGCCTCGAGCGACACGTCGGCGTCGAGGGGGAGGGGGCCGTCCCAGTCGAGGGTGATCTCCGACCCTTCGCCCGTGGGCGGCAGGACGTGGGTCACGCCCCAGCGGGAGATGGTGCCCGTGCCGGTCGAGGTGAAGGTCGCCTCGCTCAGCTGCGGCACGCCGGGGCGCGTCGCCGGGTCCCAGGAGGTGCACATGGCCGACGACGCGAAGTTGCCGCTCATGGACGAGGTGGGGCCCACCGCGAACAGTGCTCCCGCGGTGCACAGGACGGCTGCGCTCGCGGTGACGACCTGCGCGCCAGGTCGCCCTGGTCGCACGAGGGGAACGATCCAGGGGTGCGGCGCGGGGGAGCGGGACTGCACGACGACCGTCGACAGGAGGCTGTCGGCGAACGTGCGCCGCTGCTCGTCCCAGAGCGGACGGAGGTAGCCGATGCAGAAGATCGCGTCGAGGAAGTGCGCGAGCCAGCGCAGGACCGTCGTCACGAGCCCGACCGGTCGCCCCGAGTCGCGGTTGACGACGACGATTCCCACCGCCCGCTTGCCGGGCGTCGCGCCGGTGTAGGCCTGGAACACCGTCATCGCGATCACCGCGCCGAGCATCCACGCACTCTCGGACCAGCGGAGGTCGTCGACCGCGGAGCCGAGGCCTCCGACGTTGTCGAGACCCGGGAGCATGCTCGGTGCGAGGCCGGGGCCGACGGCGACGAACATGAGCCCGGCCAGGATCGCGTTGTCGAGCAGGAACGCCACGACCCGCCGCGACCACCGTGCGTACGGCCCGAACGGCGGGGCGTCCGCGGGGTCGAGCGTCGAGAAGCCGTCCACGTCGTGGTGCGGTGCCGGCGTCGTCGCGATGTCCCCCATGGGGACGAGGGTCCCAGATCGGCGGGGGATTGTCAGGCGGCCGGCCGGGCCCCGCGGGTCAGGCCGTCGCGCCCACGGTGGCTGTGCTCGCCGACGCCTCGACCGGCAGCTCGTGCAGGGCCGCGACGAGGGGCGCGAGCTCCTCGACCTGGCAGGCCTCGTCGAGCGCCTCCTCGAGGGCCGCGTCGTGAGTGGGCCTGGCCTGGCGCAGGAGCTGCTCGCCCTGCGGGGTGAGCTCGGTGTAGATGCCGCGGCGGTCGTCCTGGCAGAGGATGCGCGTGAGCAGGCCGCGGTCCTCGAGGCGGTTGACCAGGCGGGTCGTGGCGCTGCTGCTCAGGGCCGCGGCGCGCGCGAGCTGCTGCATGCGCATGTGCCAGCCGTCCTGGCGCGAGAGCGCGTCGAGCACGGTGTACTCGACGACCGAGAGCCCGTGGCCGGCCTGGAGCGCTCGCTCGAGCGCGGCGTCGAGGATGCCGTGCAGCGCGGCGAGCGTGCGCCAGCCCTGCGAGCGGATCTCGACCGCGTCGTCCCCGATGCCCATGCGTGCCTCCTGTGCCTGTCGTGACGTCGCTCTCAACTATACCGCTTGTGTGAACTACCGGCGCGTGCAACTATTTAGGAGGCGCCTGCAACTACTGCACGCGCCGGTTGTTGCACACACGCTGCGGCGCGCGGTGCCTGACACAGACAAGGAGCAGCGCATGCCGCTGGGTCTTCTCGCCCTCGCCGTCGGGGGCTTCGGGATCGGGCTCACCGAGTTCGTCATCATGGGACTCCTGCCGGAGGTCGCGGCAGAGTTCGGCGTGACCGAGGCCGTCGCCGGCTACCTCATCTCGGGCTACGCGCTCGCGGTCGCCGTCGGCGCGATCGGCCTCACGGCCGCCGTGATCCGTCTCGACCGCAAGACGGTCCTCGGCAGCCTCATGATCCTGTTCATCGCCGGGAACCTGGTCTCGGCCCTCGCCCCCACCTACGAGCTGCTGCTCGCCGGACGCATCCTCGCGGCGCTGTGCCACGGCGCCTTCTTCGGGATCGGCGCGGTCGTCGCGGCCGACATGGTCGCCCCCTCCAAGCGTGCGGGCGCCATCGCGATGATGTTCGCGGGCCTCACGACCGCCAACGTCCTGGGCGTGCCGTTCGGCACGTTCCTGGGCCAGCAGTACGGCTGGCGCTCCACGTTCTGGGCCATCACGGCCATCGGCGTCGTCGCGCTCGTCGGGATCCTGCTGCTCGTGCCGTCCACGCGCCGGGCGTCCGGCGCGCACGGCGCTGCGGCAGCCCGCACCTCCTCGACGCCCCCCGCGGAGGGCGACCCCGTCCTCCTGGCGGGAGCGACGCCGTCGGGCACCCCGTCCCTGCGGACCGAGCTCGCAGCCTTCCGCAACCCGCAGGTCTGGTGGTCCATCCTCGTGACCGTGCTCGGGTTCGGCGGCATGTTCGGTGCGTTCACCTACATCGCCTTCACGGTCACAGAGGTCGGTGGGTTCGCGACCACGAGCGTGCCCTGGCTGCTCGTGCTGTTCGGGGTGGGGCTGTTCGTCGGCAACTTCCTGGGCGGCAAGGCCGCGGACCGGTACCTGACCACGAGCCTCCTCGTGATCCTCGCCGTGCTGACCGTGATCCTCGCGGTCTTCGCGCTCACCGCGACGAGCCAGGTCATGACCCTGGTGTCGCTGTTCCTCATGGGGGCGTTCGGGTTCGCGACCGTCCCCGGCCTCCAGATGCGCATCATGGGCCACGCGCAGGCCGCCCCGACCATGGCGTCCGGCGCCAACATCGCCGCGTTCAACGTGGGCAACGCGCTGGGCGCGTGGATCGGCGGCCTGGCCATCGCGGCCGGGCTCGGCTTCACCTCGCCCCTGTGGGCGGGCGCTGCGCTCACGCTGCTCGCGGTCGTGGCGCTGGGCGTCGCGACGCTCCAGGAGCGGCGCACGGCCGTGACGCCCGCCCCGGCCCCGCTCACCACCGTCCCCGCGGCCTGACCCGCTGCCCCACCACCACCCCTCAGGAGAAACCATGACCAGCACCACCACCGTCCCCGCGGTCGCACTGCGCGGCGGGACGAGCATCCCGCAGCTCGGCTTCGGCGTCTTCCAGGTGCCCGACGGCGAGACCGCCCAGGCCGTCTCGCTCGCCCTGGACGCGGGCTACCGCAGCATCGACACCGCCGCGGTCTACGGCAACGAGGCGGGCGTCGGCGCGGGCATCGCGGCGTCGGGCCTGCCCCGTGACGAGGTCTTCGTGACGAGCAAGCTGTGGATCGACTCGCTGTCGCGCGAGGCCGTGCGCCCCGCGTACGAGAAGAGCCTCGAGCTGCTCGGGCTCGACCGTCTCGACCTGTACCTGATCCACTGGCCCGCGCCGGGCCTGGGCCGGTACGTCGAGGCGTGGGAGGGGCTCGTCGCGCTGCAAGAGGCCGGGCTCGTCGGCGAGATCGGGGTCTCGAACTTCCAGCCCGCGCACCTCGACGCGATCATCGCGGCCACGGGTGTGACACCGGCCGTGAACCAGGTCGAGCTGCACCCGGCGTTCGCGCAGCGCGCCCTGCGCGAGCGCCACCGCGAGCTCGGGATCGTGACCGAGGCGTGGAGCCCGCTGGGCCAGGGCACGGTGCTGGGCGACCCGGTCCTGGGGGCGATCGCCGACGCGCACGGCGTGACGCCCGCGCAGGTCGTGCTCCGCTGGCACCTGCAGGCCGGGACCGTCGCGATCCCCAAGTCGGTCACGCCCGAGCGCATCGCGGCGAACCTCGACGTGCTGGGCTTCGAGCTGCCGGCCGAGCAGGTCGCGGCGATCGACGGGCTCGACCGGACCGACGGCCGGATCGGGCCGGACCCGGACGCGTTCAACGGCTGAGCTGCTGCTGCCGCCCGCGCCGCCGAGAAGTGAGTAGATGCCCCTGATCCGCGCGGATCAGGGGCATCTACTCACTTCTCGGCAGGCCGCACAGGGCCCGTTCCACCCGGGAACGCGTGCCGCCGCGCCCCCAGCACGATCCCCACGACCGGCACCGCGAGCGCGAGCGTCGCCCACGGCAGCGCACCGGACCCGCCCGCACCCAGCACCACGCCGCCCACGATCCCGCCCAGCGCGAGCGCCCCGTTCCACGAGGTGACGAACGCGGACTGCGCCACGTCCGCGGCAGGACCTGCGGCTCGCGCGAGCGCGGTCTGGAACAGGGTCCCGCTGCCGCCGAACGCGAAGCCCAGCGCGGCGACCGCGGCGTAGACCGCGACGGGGGAGTCCGCCGCGACCGCGAGAGTCAGGCCCGCGACCCCCAGGAGGGTCGCGGCGAGGACCGTCATGACGCGCAGGTGCGTGTCGATCAGGGCGCCGATCACGACGAGGCTCGCGAACGACGTCGCGCCGAGCACCGCGAGCAGCACCCCGGTCTGCGCGCCGAGCCCGACGTCCTCGAGGAACACCGCGACGTAGGTCGAGAACACGTTGTAGGCCAGGACCGTCAGGCCCGTCACGACCACGACCGGCGCGACGCCGGGCAGCCGCAGCGCCCGCCCGATCGGCACCTGCGTCCCGCGCGGCTCGCCCGGGAAGTCCCGCACGCCCCAGCGCACCCACGCCGCCAGCCCGAGGCTGAGGATCGTCATGGCGCCGAACGCCCAGCGCCACCCGACGGTCGCGCCCAGCGCGGTCCCGGCCGGGACGCCGAGGGCCAGCGCGAGCGGCGCCCCGCCCATCGCGATCGCGAGCGCCCGCCCCGCCTGCTCCGGCGCGGCGAGGCGCCGTGCGTACCCGGCGAGCAGGGCCCAGGTCAGCCCGGCGACGAGCCCGGCCGCGAAGCGCGCGCCGAGCGTCAGCGCATAGCTCGACGACACGGCCGTGACGGTGTTCGCGACCACGGGCCCGGCGATCGTCGTGAGCAGCAGGCGGCGCCGGGGCCAGCGGGCCGTGGCCCGGCTGAGCGGGATCGCGGCGACGATCGCCCCGATCGCGAAGACCGTGACGGTCTGCCCGGCGGCGCTCGCGGACACGCCGAGGTCGGCGCCCAGCGCGGGCAGCACGCCCGCGGGCAGCACCTCGGTGAGGAGCGTGACGAACCCGGTCGCGGCCAGGGCGAGCAGGGGCAGCAGGGGGAAGCGAGTGCCCGACGGCGGAGCGTCCGCGGGCGCGTCGGTCCGGTCGGGGAGCGTGGTCGTCCGGGGCGCAGGGGGCGCTGCGGACGTCGGGGGACCCGCCGGCGTGGCGAGCGCACCGGGCGAGACGGACGCGGTGGACGTCGGGGGAGCGTCGGTCGACGACTCGGTCGGAGTGGTGCACGTGGTCATAGGGTTAGCATGAATGTCTGACATGGGTGTGAAGGTCAAGCCCGACCCGCGAGAGGGGTGCATCACATGCGCATCGGCGAGCTGTCCCGCCGCACCGGCACGGCCACACGCCTGCTGCGGTACTACGAGGAGCAGGGGCTCCTGACCCCGCAGCGCGAGGAGAACGGCTACCGCGAGTACGGCGAGCACCTCGTCGACCGGGTGCTCCAGATCCGGGGCCTGCTGGAGGTGGGCTTCCCGACGCGGATCATCGCCGAGCTGCTGCCCTGCCTCAACCAGCCCCGTGAGATCCACCTGCAGAACGCCTTCCCGGACAAGATCGCGCTGCTCGAGACCGAGCTGGCCCGGATGACCGAGCGCATCGACACCCTCACGAGGAACCGCGACGCGATCGCGGACTACCTCGAGGCCATCAGGGTCGATGCGGCGCCGGCGGACGTGGTGCGAGGGCCGGCCGCCCTCGCCGAGAAGTGAGCAGCTGCCCCTGATCCGGCCGGTTCAGGGGCATCAGCTCACTTCTCGCTCACGCCTCCGTCGTCGGACCGCTCGGCGCCGGTCGCGGTCCGGCGGTGGCCCGTTCAGGTGGGACGGGCACGAGGTGCGCGAAGAACGGGTCGCGTCGAGCGGCCGAGACGTAGTGCCCGGGCTGCTTGGCGAAGGCGCGGTCCAACCACGACTGCACGCGCGCGACGGCGGCCTGCCTGGTCGGCGCCCCCGGGTCGGGCGGCACCACGGCTGCCGCGACACAGGCGATGCCGTAGTCGACCCAGCCCGGGAGGACGTCCGGGTAGGCGGCCCCCCAGTCGGGCTCGATCGTCGTGAGCTGGTGCGAGGCGTCGGACAGGAACCCGGCCGGACCAGGGTCGAGATGCCCTCGGCGCATGAGCTCCGCGTGGCGCTCGACGTTGTGCGCGGTCCGTCGGATAGCGTCCCACCGCGCCCGCCGCGGAGTGCTCTCGCGCAGGTCGACGGCCGCCTTCCTCGTGGACTCCAACGCCGCTGCCAGGTCGTGCCGCATCTCGCCCGTACCACCAGCGGCCGACCAGTTGAGGCTGCTGATCGCCCGGTTGTAGCAGGCTCGCATGATGGTCGCGCGGCACCGGACCGCCTCCCTCAGCCACCGGTCGCGTGCGGCCGGGAGGACGTGCGGGGCATAGCCGAAGAGCTCGTCGAGCCGTGCCGACGCTGCCTGCTCGACGCCGTGGAGCGCCTCGAGTCGCACCTGCCAGTCCTGCGGGGCGGCGGCCGGATCGTCGCCCTCCCTCCGGAGGTCGAGGACCGCGAGGTTGAGCCGGGCCGCGAGCATCTGGGGATCTGCGGCGCGCGCCCGGAGCAGAGCCTGGCGGGCCGCCCCCTTGTCGCCGGCGGCGAGGAGCGCGGCGGAGTCGGCGAAACGGAGGACCGCGACCTCGGACCTCGTCCCGAGCACGGCGACCCGGTGGCGCTTCACGGTGGTCTGGAACGCGATCCAGACGGCGGCCTGAGGCAGCAGGCCGAGGTACGTCGCCCGCTCGACGGGGGCGGTGTCGTCCAGGGGGCGGAGCGTCCGGGTCTCGAGGAGCCTGCCGGACCGCTTCCTGATCGACACCGTCACACCGACCTTCCCGCCCTCGTCGTGCAGGAGGGCCGAGACGTGCCGCACGCGCAGACGTCGGAACCACGTCCAGAACTCCACGACGGCCTTGAAGCCCGACGGCATCCCGTCGATGTCGGGGAGCGTGAGGTCGGTGTCCGGGCCCGTCGAGATCCGCATGGCAGGTGTCGACTCGGCAAGGTCGTCGAGCCGGCGCGGGAGCATCTCGGCCCATGCCTGGGCGACGTCGTCGGCCTTCCCCGCGGTCACTGCCTGGGTCGCGGGGTCGATCCGGTAGGGCGGGCGACGGACCCACGTCCACAGCACGAGGTAGATCAGTGCGAGCCCTGCAAGGCACCAGGCCACGACCGTGAGCCACGTCCTGCCGTCCTCGTCCCACCAGTCCACGACGGTCTCCGGAGGGCTCGGGGCCAGCAGGTCCTGCAGGGCCTGGTCGAGCTTCTTCGGGTCCACCTTGCCCTCCTCGACCGCCGTGAGGAGCAGCTCACGGGCCTCGGCGCGGTGGCCCAGGTCGACGAGCCGGGCGGCGGCCACTGCGGCCTCGGCCGGTGGGGCCTCGGAGCCCGGGTCCGACGTCAGTCCGTCGAACGCTGCAGTCAGCCCCAGGTCGAGCGCGAGCGCCTGGGCGTAGGAGGTGTCGGCCGCGCTGCGGAGCTCGGCTGCCGCCTCGGTGTCGGTGGCGACGCGGCCGGCCTCTGTGTCCAGCCCCTGTGCCCGACGCAGGAGCACCGCGGCCTCGGCGACCGACCCCTCGGCCTCGGCCAGGACCGTGGCGTCGCAGGCAGTCTCACCTGCGGCCTCGACCTGGGCCGCGGCGACGAGCGCTGCGCTCGGACGATGGGAGGTCGCCAGCTCGATCACCTCCTGGCACGAGGGCGGCGGCGACTCGTCGACGGCTGTCTGGGCGCTCGCGCCGAGCGGGAGCAAGGTGCTGAGGGCGAGGGCGAGGGCGGAGAAGAGCGGAAGAGCTGATCGAGCGCGCATGTCGGCCACCTCGTCGTGGTTGCGCCGAGCCGTCGCCCGGCGGACCTGCTGGCCCTGCCCCTGAGAGGAGAGAGGTCGGCCGGACCATGGACGTGGCAGGACGCAGGCGCGCGAGCGGGTGAAATTAGCCGGCGCTCTCGCCGAGAAGTGAGTAGATGCCCCAGATCCGGGCGATCCAGGGGCATCTACTCACTTCTCGGTGGCCGGGTGGCCGGGTGGCCGGGTGGCCCGGTTACCGGGTGGCCCCCCGGCCGGACGTCCACGCCCACGCCACCTCACCGCAGCGGGTCGAACGCCCTGATCTCCTGCGGCACCGTCCCCGTCACGATCTGCTCGGCGAGCAGCTTCCCGGTCGCGGGGCCGAGCACGATGCCCCACATCCCGTGCCCGCCCGCGACGTACACGCCGGGCGCCCGGGTCGCCCCGACCAGCGGCAGCCCGTCGGGGGTCACGGGCCGGGACCCGACCCACTCGCCCGGTCGTCGAGGTCGACTCCCTGGAACAGGTCGCGCACCGACGCGAGGATCGCCTCGATGCGCCGTGGCTGGAACGGCTCGTCCGGACCGCGGAACTCCATGGTCCCCGCGATGCGGAACCGCCCCTGGTACGGCGTGCACGCCACGCGGCGGGACGGCAGGTAGATGGGTTGCTCGACGGGCAGGTCGGTCTTGACCGTGAACGAGTAGCCGCGCCCGGCCTGGACGAGCGTGCGCACGCCGAGCGGTCGCGCGAGCCCGGGCAGCCAGGCACCGGTCGCGAGGACCGCGACGTCGGCGGCCACGGGGTCCTGCCCGTCCACGAGCACCTGCACGCCACGCCCCTCCTGGGCGCGCAGCCCGATGACGGTCGCACCGGTCACGATGCGCCCGCCGCGCGCACGGACCGCGTCGCCCAGCGCGCCGACGAACGGCCCGGGCTCGATGAACCGCTGGCCCTCGAGGGCGTAGACCGCGCGCACGCGGTCGGTGAGCTGCGCAGGACGTCCGACGGCGCCGCTCGCTCCGGGTGCTCGGCTCGCGTCCGGGGACGTCGAGGCGGAGGCGTGCTCGACGGCGCCGCTCGCCCCAGGTTCTCGGCCCCCGCCTGGCCGTGTCGCGGGGGTGGCGTGCCCGACGGCATCGCCCGCGCCGGTGCCCAGACCCGCGTCCGGGTGCGACGGACCGGAGCGGTGAGCTGCGCCGTCGGGCTGGTCGATGCGTCGCAGCGGGACCACCTGCCCGGCAGCCTCGACCTGGGCGATCTCGTGGAGGAACGGCGCGGCCTGCCTCTCGTCCTCGAACCCGATGACGAACGGCCCGGGGGTCGAGCGCGCGGCGACGCCGTGCGCGCTGAGCTCGTCGAACGCGTCGAGCGCGAGCCGGTCGATCGGGGTGAGTGCCGCCATGGCGCGGTCCCACGCGCGCCTGTTCGCGTGCGCCGCGAACCGGGCGAGGAACGACCACAGGCGCGGGTCGAGCCGTGCCGGGACGTGCAGGGGCGCTGCCGGGTCGAGCAGCGCCTTGGGGGCGTAGGTCCACAGCGTGGGGTCGGCGAGCGGCATGGCCATGCCGGGCGTGAGCCAGCCGGCGTTGCCCCACGACGAGCCTGCGGCGACGCCCTCGCGGTCGAGGACCGTGACCTCGACACCGCGCTCCTGCAGGTGCCAGGCGGTCGCGAGACCCACCATGCCTGCCCCGACGACGACTGCCGTGCGGGGAGCGCGTGAACCGGTGGGGGTGGTGCGAGACGGGGTGGCCATCGGGGCTCCTTTGCCCTGGGACGAATTCGACCCGGCCTCGAGGATGCTGAGGCCGGGTCGTGGGAGACGGGTTGCGCCTCACCTCCAATGTTGGAGGGATCTTCGGTAGGGTTCAAGGCGAGCAGCCTGATCTTCGGCAATTGGCCCGCTCCACGAACATCCTTCTGCCGAGCAGGACGAAAGGGCGAGCATGCCGAACGACGTTCGGGCCGGGGCGGCCCACGTCCAGGCCGTGGTCCTCGACGAGACCGACCGCCGCATCCTCGCGCTCCTCGAGGCCGACGCGCGGGCCACGAACAAGGCCGTCGCGGACGCCGTGGGGATCGCGCCGTCGACGTGCCACACGCGCATCCGCTCGCTCCAGGAGCGCGGGGTCATCCAGGGGTTCCGCACCGAGGTGGACCCCGCGGCCATGGGGCGCAGCCTCCAGGCGCTCATCGCGATCCGCCTGCACTCGCACGCCCGCTCGGGGCTCACGGCGTTCCGCGACTACCTCGCGGGCCTGCCGAACGTCGAGGGCATCTACTTCGTGACGGGGGACCGCGACTTCATGGTGCACGTCGCGGTGCGGGACTCGGCCGCGCTGCGCGACCTGGTCGCGAGCACGCTGAGCGTGCGCCCCGAGGTCGCGGGCACGAGCACGACGCTGATCTTCGACTACCTCAAGCCCTGAGCGTCGCCTCGTTCGTCGGCCAGACGGTCGAGGAACGGTGCGACGAGCTCCTCGACGCTGCTCCACACGTCGTCGAGGGGGGTGCCGAACTCGATCATGCGTGAGGCGGAGTTCACCACCGCGTTGACCAGCTCGGCCGAGCGGGCGGCGTCCCGGGCCCCGAGCGCCTGCAGCGCGTCACCCAGCGGCCGCACGAGCTCGTCGTGCATGGCGCGAGAACCTTCCATCACGGCGTTCGTCGGACCGATGGTCGCGAGGGCCGTCGCGAGGGCGTGCTCGCCCTGGGCGACGAGCTCGAGGTTCGCGCGGACGTAGGCGACGACGCGGTCGCGGTCGTCGGGAGCCGCGTCCATGGCTCGTGCGACCGTGGCGGACCACCGGGGGAAGACGTCCTCGACCATGGCGAGCAGCAGGTCGTCCGCCGACCGGAAGTACTGGTACAGGCTGGGGCGGGCCAGACCCGCACGTTCGGCGAGCGCCGCGAACGTCGGCGGTCGGCCCGTCTCGGCGAGGAGCGACCGGGCGGCATCGAGGAGCACGCGCATCTGCGCCGCACGGTGCTCGGCGACGGTCGGGGCGCTGATGCGGGGCACGGCTCTCCTCACGGTGGCTTCCCTGCCCCGCCCGGGGCAGGGAAGCGTGGATCAAGCGCTCAGTCTCCCATCCTCCATGTGGACGACGCGGTCGCAGTGCTCGAGCACGTCGTGGTCGTGGGTCACCATGACGGTCGCGACGCCGTGCTCGTGGGTCTCTGCTGCGAGCAGCCGGACCACCTCGTGGCTGCGCGCACGGTCGAGGGCCGCCGTGGGCTCGTCGACGAGGAGCAGCGCGGGCGCGGTGACCAGGGCGCGGGCGATCCCCACGCGCTGTCGCTCTCCGCCGGACAGCTCGTGCGGTCGTCGGCCGGCCTTGTGCCCCATGCCCACCTGCTCGAGCAGGGTCTGGGGGTCGCGCCCCCGGTCCTTCCCGCCCGAGACGTGGAGCGCGAACCGGAGCTGGTCGAGCGCGGTCAGCGCGGGCAGGAGATTGCCGGACTGGAACACGAAGCCGATCCGCTCGCGTCGTAGCGCGGCCTGGCCGGACGAGGGCAGGGCCGAGATGTCGGCGCCGTCGATGCGGACCGTCCCCGAGGTCGGCCGGGTCAGTGCCCCGGCGACCGCGAGGAGGCTCGACTTGCCGGCCCCCGAGGGGCCGAGCACGGCGAGCAGCTCGCCCGGTGCGACGGTGAGGTGCACGTGGTCGAGGGCCGTGACGGTCGAGTCGCCGTCGCCGAGCGTGAGGGAGACGTCGTCGAGCACGAGCCCGGCGCCGGTCGGCGCGGACGTGTCTGCGATCTGCTGGGTGGGGTGCGTCATCGTTGGCCTCCGAGAGCCGTCAGGGGATCGACGTGGGCGATGCGACCGACCGAGGCGGCGGCGCCCGCGAGACCCAGACCGACGAGCAGCACCGCGGCGAGCGCGAGGGGCCCGGCCTCGAGGGCGAACGGCATGGGGGTCGAGGTGAGCAGCGCGCCGAAGCCCACGCCCGCGACCATGCCCACCGCGGTGGACACCACGAGGAGCACCGCCGCCTGGCCGAGGGCGTCGCGCACGAGGTACGACGTCGAGGCGCCCATGGCGCGGGCCACGGCGATCTCGTGCTTGCGCTGGATGGTCCAGACCGTGAAGAACGCACCGACGACGAGGGCCGAGATCGCGTAGAGGAAGACCTGGATGAGGTTGAGCGTGAGCGTCTCGGCCGCGTAGCCCGGCGATCCGTCGAAGGACTCGGTGAGCGAGACGGCCGTGGTGCCCGCGGCGGCGTCGCCGCCCGCGAGGTCGATCTCGGTGCCGTCGGCGGGGGCGAGCGCGACGGCGGTCGCCTCGTCGTACGCCTCGGGACGCACCTCGGCGGCGTCGGTCGCGCCGGCGTGGATCTCCTGCCAGGTCGTCAGCGGTACGTAGGCGACGTCGACGTGCCCGAACGTGTGCTGCCCGTCGAGCACGCCGACGATCGTGAGCTCGGTGCCCAGCCGTTCGATCGTCACGGTGTCCCCGATGCCGAGGCCCAGGTCGGCCACCGTCTCGCTGACGACGATCCCGTGCGGGTCCCCGAGGATCTCCCCGGTGGCCACGTCGGCCGTGGACGGCGCGACGAACGACCCCGGCTCGACGCCGAAGAGGGCCAGGTCGACGGCCTCGCCGCCGGGACCCTCGGCGTTGACGAGCTGGTTGCCGAACAGTGCTGCGTCGGCGACGTCGTCGCGGGCGGCCCAGTGCTCGGCCTGCTCGCGGTCGACCGTGCTGCGGGAGAACGCGGAGTCGACGGAGGTGTCCGCGCCGAATGCGAAGGCCGCGACGGGCAGCTTCTTGAGGCCGGACACGCCGTCGTTGACGAGTCCCGAGGACAGGCCCGACAGGAGGACGACGAGCACGGACACGAGCGCGACGACACCCCCCATCAGGGCGAATCGTGAGCGCGCGAACGACAGCTCGCGCCACGCGAGAAACATGGTGCTCCTTCCGGGCCGGCACGGGTTGCCGACGCCTTGTCGGTAAGGATACCAACGTCGCGTCGGCAACTTGTGCCGTCCCGGGCCTCTCGCCCCGGGGCCGTCAGAGCGCGAGCGCCCGCGCCTCCTTGTCCGGGTCGAGCCCCACCCGGGGGCGGTCCGCGCGCTGGGGGGCTCCGCCGTCGGGCTGGGACTGCAACCATGCCCACGTGTCCGCGACCGTCTCCTCGACGGGCCGGTTGCGCAGGCCAGCCGCGACCGCGCGGGACACGTCGCCGCGGTGCAGCGTGTCGTGCAGCTCGCCCGGGGGGAGCCAGACGGGCAGCTCGGTCCAGGGCGCGATGCCCGCGGCCTCGATCACGTCGGGAGCGGTCCAGCGCAGCTCGGCGTCCGAGCCGGTCGCAGCCACGCACGCGTCGAGCAGCTCGCCCATGGTCGCGTGCCCGCTGGGGCTCACGACGTTGAACGGCCCGCTCAGGCCCTGCTCGGTCGCGTCGAGCACGAACGCCGCCAGGTCGCGCGCGTCCACGTACTGCAGGGGCAGCTCGCGCGGCCCGGGAGCGAGCACGGGTCCGCCGCGCGCGACGCGCTGCAACCACCACGGCAGGCGCCCGACGTTCTCCCACGGCCCCAGGATCAGGCCCGCCCGCGCGAGGATCGCGCGGTGCCCGAACGACTCCTCGACGGCCAGCTCGCCGCCGCGCTTGGCGCGCGCGTAGTCGACGTCGGCGCCGTCGTCGGGCGAGGCCTCCACGACGGGGGCGTCCTCGGCGAGGCCCGCGCCCGTCGGGTACGTGTAGACCGACCGGCTCGACACGTACACGTACCGGCCCACGCGGTCGTCGAGCAGGCGCGCAGCGTCGCGCACCGCGCTCGGCGCCCACGACCACGTGTCGACCGCGACGTCCCACTCGCCCGCGGCCAGGGCGTCCAGGCCCCCGACGGCGGAGCGGTCGCCGCGCAGGTCCCGCACCCCGGGCGGGGCGTCGCGCGTGCCCCGGTGGAACAGGGTCACGTCCCAGCCGCGGGCCAGGGCGTCGTCGACGACCGCCCGACCCACGAACTCCGTCCCGCCCAGCACCAGCAACCGCGTCCCGTCCGTCATACCCCGACTCTGCCCGCTGCGAGGCGGGTGCGAAAGCCCGCGACGCCCGTGGCAGACGGCGCGGCGCGTGCGATAGTGACCCAGCCGCTCGTCGGGTAGCGGTGCGCGGGACGAGACGGGGCGCCGGGAGGGAAGAGTCGGATGGCCGGTCGTCGGGTGAAGGTGCCGCTGTGGTCGGTCGCGGTCGTGCTGGCCGGGATCGTCGTCGCGGTCGGGTGGCTCCTGCTCGACGCGGCCGGGGAGCTGGCCGAGCGGGTCGGGCCGATCCTGCTGTTCCTCGTGGCGATCACCGTCGTCGCCGAGATGTGCGCGGCCGCAGGCCTGTTCGACGCCGCAGCCTCCTGGGCGGTCCGGCTCGCCCGCGGGAGCCGGCTGCGCCTGTGGGGCCTCGTGGTCCTGCTCGCGTGCGTGTGCACGATCGTGCTCTCGCTCGACACCACGGCCGTGCTCGTCACGCCCGTGGTCCTGACCCTCGCACGACGGACGGGGAGCAGGCCTCTGCCCTTCGCGCTCACGGTCCTCGCGCTCGCCAACACCGCGTCGCTGCTGCTGCCCGTCTCCAACCTGACGAACCTGCTCGCGGCCCACCGCTTCGCGAGGCTCGAGCCCGGGACCTCGTACACCGCGACCATGTGGCTGCCCGCCCTGGTCGTGATCGCCGTGACGGTCCTCTACCTGTTCGTGGCCCACCACCGGGACCTGCGCGGGACGTTCGACGCGGCGGCGCCCGCCACGGAGCGGGACCCCGTGCTCCTGCCGCTGGCCGCGCTGGTGACGGTCGCGCTCGGGGTGTGCTTCGCCGTCGGGCTGCCCGTGGCGCTCGTCGCGCTGGCCGGGGCCGTGCTGCTGCTGGCCGTGACGCTCGCTCGACGGCGCGACCTCGTGGCCCCCGTCGGAGAGCTCGTGCCGTGGCGGACCGTGCTGGTCGTCGCGTCGCTCTTCGTGGCGGTCGAGGCGTGGCAGGTCCACGGCCTCGGCGACCTGCTCGCCCGGTTCGCGGGGACCGGGAACAGGACCGGGGACCTGCTCCAGGTCGCCGGAGCGGGCGCCGTCGCGGCCAACGCGGTCAACAACCTGCCCGCCTACCTCGCGCTCGAGCCCGCGGCCGCGGGCGACCCCGCGCGGCTCGCGGCGCTCCTCGTCGGGGTGAACGCCGGCCCATTGATCACGCCGTGGGCCTCGGTCGCGACCGTGCTCTGGTGGGTCCAGTGCTCACGCCACTGGATGGGCTTCCGCGAGGTCGGCTGGTGGCCGCTCGTGCGCCAGGGACTGGTCCTCGCGCCCCTGGCCGTGGTCACCGGGGCGCTCGCGGTCGCGGCGGTCGCGTAGGCCCACCCGCGGGCGAGCCCTCAGGCCCGCACGCCGATCCACAGCGTCCCGTGCTCGAGCCCGACGCTGCGGTGCTCGACGAACCCGATCGCCCGCATCCCCTCGACGCGCGCCGGGTCGACGATCGCCGTGAACAAGGGCCCGTCCACGGGGAGCCCGTCGAGGGAGTGCTGGGCGCTCGCGGGCGCGTCGACGAGGCGGCGCAGCGTGTCCGTCCGGTCCGCGCCCTCGACGTCGGGGGCCACGGCCGCCGCGACGAGGACGAGGCGCGGGCGCACGGCGTCGAGCGCGTCGGCGATCGCGGACTGCGCGACGCCCAGCGCCTGGCGGGTCGCGGCACGGACCGGCTCGTCGTCGGCCGGCTCGTCGAGCGGGTCGACGCCCACCTCGCGGACCAGGACCTCGCGGAGCTCGTCCTCGAAGGCGGGGACCTCGGGGGGGCAGCCACACGGTCGCGGCCCGGAGGCCGTCGGTGTCCTCGGCGACCCAGATCTCGCCCTGCTCGAGGATCCCGTGGCTCAGGACCAGGCGCGTCGCGGACGAGAGCTGCTCGGGGTCGACGGGAGCGTCGGGACGGCCGTCGCCGTCGAGGTCGACCACGGGGTGGTCGGCCGTGAGCAGCCGGGCGACGCCGGGCACGTCGACGAAGCGCGCGCGCCGGACGGTCACGTGCGGCGTCCCGGCGGGCGTATCGACGGACCCGGGCGGCGCGAGGCGCGCTTCCGTCGCGCTGTGTGCGCCACCCGGCTGGGCGGTGGGGTGCGTGGCGTCGGGCATCGGGTCTCCGGTCCTCGGGGCTGTGGCCTCTCGCCAGTCTGGTCCCGGAGCCTGTGAGGGGACTGTGCGCGAAGATGTGGTGCGCTGCCGAGCTCCGCTCGCCCCGCTGCCCGCGCGACCCCGAGGAGACCCCGTGACCGTCCTGCGCTCGATCCTGCTCTTCGGCGCTGCCGCGCTCTTCGAGATCGGTGGTGCGTGGCTGGTCTGGCAGGGAGTCCGCGAGCACAAGGGGTGGGTGTGGATCGGGGCGGGGATCGTCGCGCTCGGGCTCTACGGGTTCTTCGCGACGCTCCAGCCGGACGCGAGCTTCGGGCGGATCCTCGCGGCGTACGGGGGAGTGTTCGTCGCGGGGTCGCTCGTGTGGGGCATGGCGGTCGACGGCTTCCGGCCCGACCGCTGGGACGTGGCCGGCGCGCTGCTGTGCCTCGTGGGGGTCGCGGTCATCATGTACGCGCCGCGTCCGGCGTGACCCACGCCACTCCCTGGCGCGGGGAATAACCTCGGCACCCTCCCGGTTCTCCTCCAAGTACATGCAAATGCATCAACTTGTAGGTCGAGGGAGCAACCCCCATGCAGTTCGGCATCTTCACCGTCGGCGACGTCACCACCGACCCCGTCACCGGTCGCACGCCCAACGACACCGAGCGCGTGCGGTCCATGCTCACCATCGCCAAGCACGCGGACGAGGCAGGTCTCGACGTGTTCGCCACGGGTGAGCACCACAACCCCCCGTTCGTCCCGTCGTCCCCCACGACGATGCTCGGCTACCTCGCCGGGCAGACGAAGAACATCATCCTGTCGACCTCCACGACGCTCATCACCACGAACGACCCGGTGAAGATCGCCGAGGACTACGCGATGCTCCAGGTCATCTCGGACGGCCGCATGGACCTCATGATGGGCCGCGGAAACACCGGACCCGTCTACCCGTGGTTCGGCAAGGACATCCGCGAGGGCGTCAACCTCGCGATCGAGAACTACGCGCTGCTGCGCCGCCTCTGGGAGGAGGAGGTCGTGGACTGGCAGGGCAAGTACCGCACGCCGCTCCAGGGCTTCACGGCCACGCCGCGCCCGCTCGACGGCGTCGCGCCCTTCGTGTGGCACGGCTCGATCCGCACCCCGGAGATCGCCGAGCAGGCCGCCTACTACGGTGACGGCTTCTTCCACAACAACATCTTCTGGCCCATCGGCCACACCCAGCAGATGGTCCGGTACTACCGCCAGCGCTTCGAGCACTACGGGCACGGCCAGGCGGACCAGGCGATCGTCGGGCTCGGCGGCCAGGTCTTCATGCGCAAGAACTCGCAGGACGCGGTGCGCGAGTTCCGGCCCTACTTCGACAACGCGCCCGTCTACGGGCACGGCCCGTCGCTCGAGGACTTCAGCGCGCAGACCCCGTTGACCGTGGGCAGCCCGCAGGAGGTCATCGACCGCTACGGCGCCATGCGCGAGCACGTCGGCGACTACCAGCGCCAGCTCTTCCTCATGGACCACGCGGGCCTGCCGCTCAAGACGGTCCTCGAGCAGATCGACCTGCTGGCCGGCGAGGTCGTCCCCGTGCTCCGCAAGGAGATGGAGGCCAAGCGTCCCGCCCACGTCCCGAGCGACCCGCCGAGCCACGCCCAGCGCGTCGCGAAGGCCCGCGCCGAGGGCAAGATCGCGGAGCAGGTCGTCGCGGCCGCTGACCACTGGACGGGCAAGACCGCAGAAGACGACATCGCAGCCGCCGAGGCTGTCGAGGGCACCGCGGACACCGCCCGCAAGGGCTCCGCGTTCGGTCTCTGACCGGACGCCCGCCCGGGGGAGACCCCGGGCGACCGGGCCGCCCTTGTGGCCAGGGGCGGCCCGGACCCCAGCACCACCCGGCAGGCCACGAGAGCGCCACGCACCGCCCGCCGCACGCACCGTGCGGCACACTCGAAGAACACTCACGAACCAGGAGCACCACCTCATGACCGCTCGCCAGATCGTCGCGATCTCCGCCGGCCTCGGCCAGCCGTCCTCGACCCGCCTGCTCGCCGACCGCCTGTCCGCCGCCACGGTGGCCGAGCTCGGCGACCTGGGCGTGACCGCCGAGGTCACGACGGTCGAGCTGCGTGATGTCGCCCACGCCATCACCGACGCGATGCTCACGGGCTTCGCGAGCGGCGACCTCGCCGAGGTGATCGAGAAGGTCACGGGCGCCGACGCGCTCGTCCTGGTCACCCCGCTGTTCACGACCACCTACTCGGGGCTCTTCAAGTCCTTCGTCGACATCCTCGACAAGGACTCGCTCCAGGGCATGCCCGTGCTGCTGGGCGCGACGGGCGGCACGTCGCGCCACTCGCTGGCCGTCGAGTACTCGATGCGCCCGTTGTTCACGTACCTGCACGCGGACGTCGCGACGACGTCGGTGTTCGCGGCCACGGACGACTGGGCCGCCGAGGGCGACAGCACGGACGGCGCGGGTCCGCTCCCGGCCCGCATCCGCAGGGCGGCCAAGGAGCTCGCGGGCACGGTCGCGGCCCGCGACCCGCGCACCACGACGGGCATGTTCGACGGCGTGCCCTCGTTCGCTCAGATGTTCGGCCAGTAGCCGCGCCGACCGGGTGAAAACGCGGCGTGACCCGCATCACTCACCCGGTCCGCGGTCTCCTTCTGGATGTGCGCCCGACGACGAGGCGCCGACAACCCACCACATCCAGAAAGGCACGTCCATGTCCACCCTCTCCGTCGACGGCCCGGCGATCTCCCGCCGAGGCTCCGTCTCCACCCACCTGAGCGACGCCGTCGACGCCCTCGCTCGCCTCCTGACCCGCTGGTCCGTCCCGGCGCTGCGCGTCTCGCTCGGGCTGGTCTTCCTCGGGTTCGGGATCCTGAAGTTCTTCCCCGGGGCCAGCCCGGCCGAGGTCGTCGCCGAACGCACGATCGACACCCTGACCCTCGGACTGGTCCACGGCTCGGTCGCCGTGGTCGGCACGGCGGTCGTCGAGTGCTTCATCGGGATCACGCTCGTCACGGGGTACCTGCTCCGCGCGGGCCTCGTGGTCCTGGCCGGCGCGTTCGTGGGCATCCTCGCCCCGACGGTCCTGTTCTTCGACGAGCTGTTCGGCTCGGGCATGACGCTCCTGGGCCAGTACGTGCTCAAGGACGTCGTCCTGGTCGCCGCCGCGACGGTCGTCGGGGCCTACGCGCTCGGCGCCCGGCTGCGTCGCACGAGCTGAGCGACCCACCGGCAGACGAGCACCACCGGACGCAGCACGAGGAGCGGCGGACGGGAGTCACTGACCCACCGTGACCCCCGTCCGCCGCTCCTCGTCGCCGGGCGCCCCGTCGGGCACGGGGGCGCCGGCACCCCCGGCCCCCGTCCCGAGGCGCCGACCCGTGCCCCTGCCAGGGCTGAGCACACCACCGAGCAGCCGCTGGTCGGGCCGCAGCGCGAGGGGAACCGCGACCGCGGCCGCCGTCAGGACCCACGCCGAGTAGTCCAGCCCGAGGAACACCCAGATGCTGCCGTGCATCGCGGCGACCGCGAGCACGAACGGGATCCGCGTGACCCGGATCGCGAGCCACAGGGGAGCCGTGAGCTCGAGCGCGAGCGCCCCGCCCGCGAGGGCCTGCGTGAGCACGGGCTGGTCCGCGATGGTCTGGACCCACCGGGCGCCGAACGGGGACCCGCCCGCTCCCTGGCGCAGCACCCAGGACATGTTGTCGCTGAAGACCCACTCGGGGCCGCTGTGCCGCAGCTTCTGCGCTCCGGTCAGGAAGTACACCGTGGCGAGGGTCGCGAGGGCAGCCCGCGGCGGCCATCCCCAGGCCGAGCCACGCAGCGCGGTGCGCGCGGGGCGTGGTGGATCGGCGGCGAGCAGCAGCGCGACCGCGACCGTGACGGTCAGGACGTCGTTGTGCAGCACCTTGCCCGAGCTGCCCCACAGGGCGGTGAGCGCGGTGTAGGTGCACCACGCGAGCACGAACCCGGCACGCCCCCTGCGGTGCGCGACGACGAGCGCGACGCCCGTGAGCCCCGCGACCTGGACCGCGACGAGCAGCCACGCGGGCGGGGTCAGGGCCAGCCAGCCCATGACGTTGCCGTGGTCGGTGAGCGCCGCGGGGCGGCGGGCGATCGCGGTCCAGTCGCGCGTGGCCAGACGCAGACCGATCACGAGCGCGAGCAGCGTGCGGACCTCGAGCAGCCGGTGCGCCGGGCCGGGGGCGAGCAGCGCCCGGTCGACGGCGAGCGCGGTCCGGCGCAGCGACGACCCGGCGGCACCGCTCACGGTGTGACGTCCAGGACCGTCTCGCGGGACCGCTCGACCCACTGGTCGGCCCCCGCGGGCAGGGTCCGCACGGTGCGCTCGAGCCGCACCGAGCGCACGGTCCGGGGGTCGATCCCGGCCAGCCCCAGCCAGGCCGTCACCATCTCCTGACGCCGGTCGGGCGCGGCGCCCGCAAGGTCCTGGTACTGGCGGGTCGTGGTGGCGAGGGGGGCGTCGCGGTCGGCCGGCCGCACGACCACGTCCCCCTCGGTGGTCGCGGCCACGAGGTCGAGGCTCACCGTCGTGCCCGTGCGCACCTCGCTGAAGAGCCGGTACGCCGTGAACGGCCACAGCTCGGCCTCGACGGCGGCGGTGAGCAGGAGAGCGAGGACGAGCCCGTAGGTCACGAGGCGTGCGCGGCGCTGGCCGGTCGACGGGGAGGCGGGCGCGGCTGCCCTCCCCGGGCGCGCTCGCGCCCTGCGTGCCACGCTGGGCGCATGCCCGACCGGCACGACGACGCGTCAGCCACGCCTCCACCGACGCCCGCCCCCAGCCCGCCGGACGCCCCCGCGCTGCGCACGCTGCTCGAGCTCTCGCTCCCGGCCGTGCTGATCGGGATCGTCGCGGCGGTCGTGCTGTGGGCGCTCGACCAGGCGTCCGCAGCGGTCGAGGACGTCCTGTGGACGGACCTGCCGGGCGCGCTGGGCGTGGACCCCGACGCGCGCTGGTGGATCTTCGCGATGCTGACCGGCGCGGGGCTGCTCGTGGGCCTGGTCGTGTGGCTCGTGCCGGGGCACGGGGGCCGGGACTCGGCGACGACCGAGCTCATCGCGCCCCCGCTGCCGCTGCACGTCCTGCCGAGCCTCGTGATCGTCACGGTCCTGGGGCTGGCCGGCGGCGTGAGCCTGGGCCCGGAGAACCCGATCATCGCGATCAACACCGCGCTGCTCGTGGCCGTCGTCGCGCGGCTGTGGCCCAAGGTCCCCACGGACCTCGTCGTGATGCTCGCGGCGTCCGCGACGATCGGCGCGCTGTTCGGCACCCCGGTCGCGGCCGCGCTCGTGTTCACGGGGGTCGTCGCGGGCTTCCGCAGCGGGGGCCCGCTGTTCGACCGGTTGTTCCTGCCGCTCGTCTCGGCCGGTGCGGGCGCCATCACCATGGACGCGATCGGCCGCCCGTTCGCCGCGATGGACCTGCCCGACCTCGGCATCCCGGACATCGGCGACGTGGGGACTTCCCTCCTGATCGCGACCGCCGCGGCGGGCCTGGCGCTGCTCGGGGTCCTCGCGTTCCCGCACGTGCACCGCTTCTTCCACTCGATGCGCAACCCCGTGCTCTACGTGACGCTCGGCGGCGTGGTGCTGGGCGTCCTGGGGGCGATCGGCGGGCCGCTCACGCTGTTCAAGGGGTCGGAGCAGTCGTTCGAGCTCGTCCAGCAGCGTGCCGACTTCTCGACGTGGAACCTCGTGCTCATCTTCGCGATCAAGCTCGTCGCGCTCGTGGTCGCCGCGGCCGCAGGCTTCCGGGGAGGGCGGATCTTCCCCGCGGTGTTCATCGGGGTCGCGGCCGGCGTCACCGTCAACGCCGCGCTGCCGGGGATCCCGCTCGGACTGTCGATCGCGAGCGGGGTGCTCGGGGTCGTGCTGGCCGTGGGACGCGACGGGTGGGTCGCGCTGTTCGTCGCGGTCGCGGTCGTGGGCGACGTGGGCGTCCTGCCGCTGCTGTGCATCGCGATCCTGCCCGTGTGGCTCCTGGTGCGCAGCGCTCCCGAGATGCTGGCTGCTCCCGACCCGTCGGAGGAGCCCCCGACCCCGACGGGCCACCCCTCAGCTGACGGCCCCGTGCCGGGACCGCGGACCGGGACGCCCTAGCCGGACCGCGTCCCAGGGGGCGCCCCCGACCTCACTCCCACCCCACGCGCGAGTCCTCGTGCATCTCGGGGCACGTCCCGCCGGGTTCGATGACGGCCTCGAAGTGCCACATCTCGTTCGCGTAGGTCCGGCACAGGCCCAGCTCCGCGCCGTGCTCGCCGAGCCAGAGCGAGCCGTCGGTCGCCCCGACGTCGATCGCCGTGCCCGCCACGTGCGCCGAGGCCTCGGGCGGCAGGACCCACCTCTTGGCCTCCTCGAGCGAGCCGCGCTTGCGGACCACGTCCTCGACCACCTGGGCCTGCTCATCGGCCGACCGCCACCCCGAGACGAGCGTCAGCTCGATCCCGTCCTCGGCCGCGAGCGCCTGCGCCTGCTCGAACCGGCGGACCAGCTCGGGGTCGAGCCCGGTCGCGGGTGCCTCGGCCGCCGAGCCGGTCGCGTCCGGGGCCGCTCCCGCGCCACGGCCGGCCCCGGAGACGGCCCCGGACGACGGGGTGTCGGGGGCCAGCAGCCGGTACGCCGAGACCCCGCACGCGACGAGCGCGGCGACGACGACCGCGGCGTAGACGCGGTCCGCGGGGCTCCGGGGTCGACGAGCCGAGCCCGCGGACGAGCGACCGGACGGCCACGCCCGACCGGACCGGGCTCGCGGCCTGCCCCGTCGCGCAGGTCGTGGGCCCGCGGCGCCCGGGCCAGGCACGAGCGAGTCGAAGCTCGGCGGCGGGGGTGGGGGCACGGGGCTCGTCGGCGGAGGGGGTGACGGCACAGCGCTCGTGGGAGCTGCACCCGACGGTGCAGCAGCGGCCGGGCCGACCGGCAGGGAACCGACAGGGGGCGGAGGAGGGACGTCGAAGGTCATGTCTCGACCCTCGCCGCGCGGCCCTGTCCGGGGCATCGCCCCCCGGGGCCGTCCTCGCCCTGTCCGCAGGGCGCGTCGCACCCGGGTGCGTTCGTCCCCGGGGCGGACGCGACGTCGTCGGACACCAGCCCCAGGGCGGACTCGCCCCGGGGCGGTCCTGGATACGGTGGGAGCGTGCAGCCCACCCGCCGTGCGCCCGAGCGGGCCCAGGACCTCCTCGTCGCGCTCGCGGTCGGGCTGGTCTGGTTCGGCGGAGTCTGGTTCATGTACCAGGGGGACTACTGGATGCCCCGGGACATCCGGTCGTACTGGTGGACCGGCGCCTGGCTCGTCCTGACGCTGGCCCTGAGGCGCGTCGCGCCCGGTGGGGTCTTCTGGGTCACCGCGGCGTTCTACCCCCTGTTCCAGGACGACGCCCTGAGCAACCAGTTCCATCTCGTCCCGCTCCTCGTGGCGGGCTTCGGCGCGACCCGCGAGGGAGCGGTACCCCCTCCGCTCGCGGCGCTCGGTGTCGTCCTGTCGGGCTGGTCGCTGCACATGAGCAGCCTGCATGGGTACGGCTACTGGGATCTCATGAGCATGTCGTCGCCCTCGGGAATCCTCACCACGGTCTCCCTGGCGCTCGCGGCCGTGGCGCTCGGGTGGATGGTCCGGCGCATCGCCGTGACGGGCGAGGCCCTGCGCGAGCGCAACGAGGAGCTCACGGCCCTGCAGGGTGCTCTGGCCCAGCAGGCGGTGCACGCCGAGCGCACGCGCATCGCCCGCGAGCTGCACGACGTCGTCGCGCACCACATGTCCGCGATCGTCGTCCGGGCGCAGGCCGCGGACCGCGTCGCGCCCAACCAGCCCCAGGCACCGGCCGAGGCGGTCACCTGGATCGCCGAGGAGGGCAAGAAGGCGCTGACCTCGATGCGGTCGGTCGTGCACGTGCTGCGCCGCGAGACCGGGGAGGCGCTCGAGCTCGCCCCCGCCCCCGCGCTCGACGACGTCCGGGCCGCGGCCGCCCGCCTGACCGAGGCCGGCCGGGAGGTCGAGCTCGACCTGCCCGACGACCTGGGCGACCTGCGGCCCGAGGTGAGCCTCGCCGTCGTGCGCATCGCCCAGGAGGGCCTGACGAACGTGCTGCTGCACTCGCTCGCCCCGCGCCTGCGCCTCGAGATCGTCGCGACGCCCGGGTACGTGCGCGTCGCGGTCCGCGACCCCGGGCCACCCCTGCCCGACAACCCCGACCTGCACGGCGGCAACGGCCTGCTGAACATGCGCGAACGAGCCCTGTCCTGCGGCGGCACGCTGTCCGCAGGACCCGACCAGAGCGGCGGCTGGCGCGTCCAGGCCGTCCTGCCCCGGGAGACCCCATGAGCCACAGTCCCGTCCCGTTCCCCCACCCGGAGGACCGGCGCCCACCGGCCCCCGCCACCCTGCACGTCGTCGCGGAGAGCCGGCCGTTCACCGAGCCCGTGCGCGTCGTCGTGGTCGACGACCAGGCGACCATCCGCCTGGGCCTGCGCATGATCCTCGACAACGAGCCCGACATCACGGTCGTGGGCGAGGCCGCCGACGGCGTCCAGGGCGTCCGCATGGCCCGCGCCCTGCTGCCCGACGTCGTCCTCATGGACGTGCGCATGCCCCACCTCAACGGGATCGACGCGGCGGCCCAGATCTCCGCCGACCCGGCGCTCGCGGGCGTGCGCACGCTCGTCCTGACGACGTTCGACGACGACGAGTACGTCTACGGCGCGCTGCGGGCCGGGGCTGCGGGGTTCCTGCTCAAGGACGCCGACCCCGAGTCGCTCGTGAGCGCGGTCCACCGCGTGCGGGCGGGCGACAGCCTGCTCGACCCCGGTGTCACGCGCAGGATCATCGAGCGGTACGTCGAGCTCTCCGACTGGCACGCGGGCTCGGGCGTCGCGAGCGCCCCCGGCGTTGGGTCGGGGCTCGAGCTCGCGACCCCGCGCGAGCGCGAGGTCCTGCTGGCCGTCGCGCGCGGCCTGTCCAACAAGGAGATCGGGGACGAGCTCTTCCTCTCCGAGGCGACCGTCAAGAGCCACGTGCGCTCGCTCCTGACCAAGGTGGGGCTCACGAACCGCGTCCAGCTCGTGATCCTCGCGTACGAGGCGGAGCTGGTCCGCCCGGGTCGGTGAGCCGCGCGGCGTAGGCTTTCCCGGGGGCTCGGCCCCGGTCCCACCACTCTTCCTCGAAGGACACAGGCAGCACCATGGTCAACCTCGCGTACGTCATCGCCGGATCGGAAGCCACCGGGGGAGCCGGTATCCAGGCCGACCTCAAGACGTTCCAGGAGCTGGGCGTCTACGGCGTCGGGACCCTGACGTGCATCGTGTCGTTCGACCCCCAGAACGACTGGGGCCACCGGTTCGTCCCGGTCGAGCCGCAGGTCATCGCGGACCAGTTCGAGGCCGCGACCAGCACGTACGACCTCGACGTCGTGAAGATCGGCATGCTCGGCACGCCCGCGACGATCGACGTCGTGGCCGAGTCGCTCGCGAGCCAGCGCTGGCACCACGTGGTCCTCGACCCGGTCCTGATCTGCAAGGGCCAGGAGCCGGGCGCGGCCCTCGACACCGACACCGCGCTGCGCGAGAAGATCCTGCCGTTCGCCACGGTCATCACCCCCAACGTGTTCGAGGCCAAGATCCTGTCGGGCATGGACACGATCGAGTCGGTCGACGACCTGGTCGAGGCCGCCGAGCGCATCCACGCGCTGGGCCCGGACTTCGTGGTCGTCAAGGGCGGCGTCGAGCTGCCGGGCCCGGACGCGGTCGACGTCCTGTTCGACGGCCAGGAGATCACGGTCTTCTCCGTCCCCAAGGTGGGCGAGGAGCGCGTGAGCGGTGCGGGCTGCACGTTCGCCGCGGCGATCACCGCGGAGCTCGCCAAGGGCAACGACGTCGAGCGCGCGGTGGGCGTCGCGAAGCAGCTGGTCACCGAGGCGATCGAGGCGCGCGTGAGCTCGCACGCGCCGTTCGACACGGTGTGGCAGGGCGCGTACACGGACTGACACGGCACGGGAGGGGTGCGGCGCCAGGGTGGTCGCGCCCGGCCCGACGACGTCACGCGCCCGGGCGAGGTCTCCTCGCCCGGGCGTCGTGCTGCCCGGGGAACCGACCGCTCCCCGGGGCGCGCTCTCGCGGTCCGGGAGCCCCTCGCGGGCCGACCCGGACCGACCACCAGGCAGACGCATGGACGCGCCGGGACCCGGAGCACTTAGGCTTCCGACCTGTGAGCGACAACCTTCCCCCCGAATCCACCGACGGCAACGGCCGCACGGGCGCCCGGCACGAGGTCCCGGCGCCGCTGCGTGACGACGTCCGCCTCCTCGGCCGACTGCTCGGCACGGTCCTGACGGAGACGGGGGACCCCGCGCTGCTCGACGACGTCGAGCACCTGCGCGAGCTCTCGATCCGCGCGTACGGCGAGCACGCCGACGCCGCGCTCGAGGAGGCCGAACGCCTCGTCGAGAGCTTCAGCCACGAGCGCGCCGAGCAGGTCGCCCGCGCGTTCACGGTCTACTTCCACCTGGCGAACCTCGCCGAGGAGCACCACCGGGTGCGCGTCCTGCACGACCGCGAGGCCGAGCTGGCCCCGTCCGTGGTCGACGACACGCTGCCCGAGGCCTTCACGCAGCTCGCGGACGAGGTCGGTCACGCCGAGGCGCTCGCCCGGCTCCAGCGGCTCGAGTTCCGCCCGGTCCTGACGGCCCACCCGACCGAGGCCCGCCGTCGGGCCGTGTCCGCCTCGATCCGGCGCCTGTCCGCGCTGCTGACCGAGCGCGACGGCCTGCCGGCCGGCGGCGCGTCGCTCGCCGAGAACGAGCGCAAGCTCCTCGCCGAGATCGACGGCCTGTGGCGCACGTCCCCGATCCGCGCCGCGAAGCCGACCCCGCTCGACGAGGTCCGCACCGCGATGAGCGTGTTCGACGCGACCCTCTTCTCGGTGTTCCCCACCGTCTACCGCCGCCTCGACGACTGGCTCCTGGCCGACAAGGCGGGCCACGACCGCCCGCTCGCCGCACCGTTCGTGCGCCTGGGCACCTGGATCGGCGGCGACCGCGACGGCAACCCGAACGTGACCGCCGAGACCACGCGCCAGGCCGCGGCCATCGCGGCCGACCACGCGCTCCGGGCCCTCGAGCAGGCGGCCCAGCGGATCGGGCGCACGCTCACGCTCGACGAGCAGGGCACGCCCGCGTCCGACGGCCTGCGCTCGCTGTGGCAGAAGCAGCGTCAGCTCTCCGAGGCCATCACGGCCGAGGCGGCGTCCGAGTCGCCGTCCGAGCCGCACCGCGCAGTCATGCTCGTCGTGGCCCGCCGCGTCGCGGCGACGCGCCTGCGCGACGCGGACCTCGCGTACCAGACGCCCGAGCAGCTCGAGGCGGACCTCAAGGTCGTCCAGGACTCGCTCATCGCGGCAGGTGCGCCCCGCGCTGCCTACGGCGACCTGCAGCAGCTCGTGTGGCAGGTCCAGACCTTCGGGTTCCACCTGGCCGAGCTCGAGGTCCGTCAGCACTCGCAGGTCCACGAGGCCGCCCTCGCGGAGATCGCGGAGCACGGCGTGCACGGCCAGCTGTCCGACCGCACGCGCGAGGTCCTCGACACCTACCGCGCGATCGGCTCGATCCAGCAGCGCTACGGCATCCGTGCCGCGCGCCGCTACATCGTCTCGTTCACGCAGAAGCCCGAGCACCTGGCCGCGGTCTACCAGCTCGCCGAGCACGCGTTCGAGGGCGCCGACGACGCGCCCGTGATCGACGCGATCCCGCTGTTCGAGACCTTCGCCGACCTCGAGGCGAGCGTCGAGATCCTCGAGGCCTCGCTCGAGCTGCCCCAGGTCCAGCGCCGGCTCGCGGAGAACGGCCGCAAGGTCGAGGTCATGCTCGGCTACTCGGACTCCTCGAAGGACGTCGGCCCGGTCTCGGCCACGCTCGCGCTGCACTCCGCGCAGAGCCGCATCGCCGAGTGGGCGCAGCGCCACGAGATCAACCTGACGCTGTTCCACGGCCGTGGTGGCGCGCTCGGGCGCGGCGGCGGCCCCGCGAACCGCGCGGTCCTGGCCCAGCCCCCGGGCTCGGTCGACGGCCGGTTCAAGCTGACCGAGCAGGGCGAGGTCATCACGGCCCGCTACGGCGACGCGACCATCGCCGCCCGGCACATCGAGCAGGTGGCGGCCGCGACGCTGCTCGCCTCCGCTCCGTCGGTCGAGCGCCGCAACGCCGAGGCCACCGCGCGCTTCGCCGACGTGGCCGCCGCGCTCGACTCGTCGTCGCGCGAGCACTTCCACGCGCTCGTCCGCAGCGAGGGGTTCCCGCAGTGGTTCTCCGAGGTCACCCCGCTCGAGGAGGTCGGCCTGCTGCCGATCGGCTCGCGCCCGGCCCGCCGCGGCCTGTCGGTCGAGTCGCTCGAGGACCTGCGCGCCATCCCGTGGGTCTTCTCGTGGTCGCAGGCCCGCATCAACCTGGCCGGCTGGTACGGCCTGGGCACCTCGCTCCGCGAGTTCGGCGACCTCGAGCGGCTGCGCGAGGCGCACCGCGACTGGCCGCTGTTCGCGACGCTCATCGACAACGTCGAGATGTCGCTCGCCAAGGCCGACGAGCGGATCGCGGAGCGCTACCTCGCGCTCGGCGACCGTGACGACCTGGCCGCGAAGATCCTCGATGAGCTGCGCCTGACGCGCGAGTGGGTCCTGAAGATCTCGGGGAGCGAGTGGCCGTTGGCCGGTCGCCGTGTCCTGGGCCGCGCGGTCCAGCTCCGCAGCCCGTACGTCGACGCGCTCTCGCTGCTCCAGCTGCGTGCGCTGCGCGGCCTGCGCTCGGGCGCCGAGGGCCAGTACAAGGACGGTCTGCAGCACCTGCTGCTGCTCACGGTCAACGGCGTCGCGGCCGGCCTGCAGAACACGGGCTGACCTCTCGTCGGACATGCGCTGGTCGTCCGTCCTCGACCCGAGGACGGACGCCCTCCGCATGCTCGGCCGACGCCCACCGCCCCCGGACGCCCGCGGTGAGCTGCGCCGTCGGGCCTCTCAGCCCAGCCGCGAGCGCAGCCAGGCGATGTCCGGGCCCATGTCGCCGTGCGTCTCGCAGATGACGGGCGCCCCGGCCGAGGCGACGACCGCGACCAGCTCGTCGGGCGGGATGAGCCCGTCGCCGAAGTGCGCGTGGCGGTCGGCCCCCGAGTCGAACGTGTCCCGGCTGTCGTTCGCGTGCACCAGGTCGATCCGCCCGGTCACGGCGCGCACCTGGTCCGCGGCGGTGCTCAGGTCGATCCCGCCCGCCCAGGCGTGGCACGTGTCGAGCGTGAACCCGACCTGGTCGCCGCCCTCCGCAGCCCCGATCGCGTCCCACAGCCGCCCGATGCTCTCGATCGTCCGGGCCATCGACTTGGCCCCGCCCGCGGTGTTCTCGATCAGCACAGGGACCTTGGCGTCGAGCGCGTCGATCGCCTTGCGCCAGTTGTCGTAGCCGACCGCGACGTCGTCGGCCGCGGTCACGTGGCCGCCGTGCACGATCACGCCCTTGGCGCCGATCTCTGCCGCTCCGTCGACGATCTTCTGGAGCGACTTGCGGCTCGGGATGCGGATGCGGTTGTTGGTGCTCGCGACGTTGATGACGTACGGGGCGTGCACGTAGACGTCGAGGTCCGCGGCCGCGGCGTCTGTGCGCAGGGCCTCGGCGCCACCGGGGTACGTGAACTCGGCGCCCTTCCAGCCCTGCGGGTCGCCCAGGAAGACCTGGACCTGGTCGGCGCCGATCGCTCGTGCCTGGTTGACGGCGTCGGCCTGGTCGACGTGTGCTCCGATACGCATGGGGCCCACGCTACGTGCAGGGCGGGACGCCCGGCGCGGCGAGCCCGTGCCGGAGCGTCAGACCAGCGCCGCGAGCGCGTCGAGCCGGCGCTTCCAGAACTCCTTGAGCGGCGCGACCTCGTCGAGCGTCGGCACCCCCGAGTAGCTCACCCCCACCCGGGTCCGGGACCCGCCCGCCACGCCCGGGCTCGTCGCGTCGAAGGTCAGGAGCACCCGGCGTGCGCGGCCGGTCGCCCCGCCCACGGCCTCGGTGGGCCAGCGCAGCCGGACGGACCGGTCGATCGTCCGCCCGACGACGTCCAGGTCGCCCGCGACCCCGACCTCCGCCAGGGCGGGACCCAACCACGCGGCGCGAGCGGCGTCGTCGGACACGAGGGCGTAGACCGCAGCGGGCGTCGCGTCCACGGTCCTGGTGACCGAGACGTCGAACGTGCCGTCGGCACGCTGACCCGGCTCGCGCATCCCGCGCTCCTGCTCGTACGCGACCGTGAGCGACTGCGCCCACCACGCGTCGACCCCCTGCTCCTCGACGAGCCAGGTGGCGATCCGGGTGTGCGTCCACCCGGTCGCGCCCTGCGCGTCGAGGAGCTCGAACCATGCTGCCCGGGGCTGTCCCGTCGCGGCCACGACCGCGTCGTCCCCGACCGTCTGCGTGCTGCGTCTGGTGACCATGCGACCACGCTACGGCGCGCCCCGGAGCCCGGCAGAAGATGACGGCGCGCGTGTGCCGCGCGGGCCCGCCCGGTGATCCGCAGGGACGCGGCATGATGGACGCATGGCCATCTTCGCTTTCTCCGTCGCCCCGCTCGGTGCCGGCGAGTCCGTCACGGACTCCGTCGCCGAGGCAGTCCGCATCGTCCGTGCCTCGGGGCTGCCCAACAGGACGACGTCGATGTTCACCGAGATCGAGGGTGAATGGGATGAAGTCATGGACGTCGTCAAGCGCGCGACGGAGGCGGTCGGTGCGGGCGGGCACCGGGTCTCCCTCGTCCTCAAGGCGGACATCCGCCCAGGTCACACGGGGGAGCTGACGGGCAAGGTCGAGCGCGTCGAGGAGCGCCTCGCGCGCGACTGAGCACCGTGCGCCACCGGCATCCCACAGGGTGAAACGGGCGTTTACGGCGTGCACCCATGGGCGTCGTAGGCTATGCGGCAACGCCGCCGTCCCCGGCAGTGTTCGAGGCTGCGTTACGAGCCGTGTCACAAGTCGCAGGAGACCACGATGCCCCTCTTCGAGGTGGACGCCGAGCGTCCAGTTCTCGTCCGCCCGTCGCAGCCGGCGGGCGGGGGGTTCGGCACGGTCGCGCAGCGCGTGGTCGACGGTCACCTGGACGGCCTGCTCGGTGAGCAGATCTTCCCCGTGCGGCAGGGCTCGTCGGTCGACGAGCCGCATCTCCTGGCACTCGACGCGGCCGGGCTGCCCGTGGTCATCGAGGTCGTCGCCGAGCTGACCGAGGAGACGCTCACCCGGGCCATGAACCATGCGGGCCGGGCCGGCCAGCTCACGCGCGCCGAGCTCGCGAGCCGCTACGCCGGGGGTGCGGGGCGCTTCCAGCAGGACGTCTCGACGTTCTACGACAACGTCCCGCTGACCCGCTCGCAAGCCACGTCGCGCGCCACCGGGGCCCGCCTGATCGTCATCTGCTCGAGCGCGGAGGAGGGGATCGTGGACGCCCTCGACTTCCTGCGCCAGCCCGGGTCGTCTGTCTCGGTCCTCAAGCTCGGGGTCATGCACGGCGCGGACGGCCGCCGGTTCGTCGACGTCTCGCCCCTGGTCCCCGAGCGCAGGTCGCGCTCGACGGTTCCGGCGGCGCCGGCGCGTCCTGCGGTCGGGACCCGGTCCGCGGCCGCCACGGCCGACTTCGCGGAGGGCGTCGCGGTGGGCCGCGCGCTGACCGGCAAGCTGCCGATCGTCACGCAGCGCTCGCGCGCGGACCGTCGGCGCGGCACCGAGCTCGACGTCGCGGAGACTCTCTACGGCTCGTCCGCGGGGTCGATGGCCGAGACGGGGCGCCTCGAGCCCGTCCTCGACCCGGTGCTCCCCGCGCCCGTGCCCGCCGCTCCGGTCCCTGCGGACCTCGAGCTGAGCGTCCCGCCGGTCGTCCCCGGCCCGGTGCCGAGCCTTCCGACCGTCCTCCCCGAGCCGCCCACCGTCCCGCCCGTCCCGCTGCTGGCGAGCCCTCCGGGCGACGAGGCGTCGGAGCAGGGCCGCTACTCGTCGTCGTCGGCGTACTCGAGCCCGCCCGACGACGCCCTCTCGTCGCGCACGCCCAGCCGGTCCTCGATCCTGACCCGGGAGTCCATCCGGACGCGCGAGTCGATCCGGACGCGCGAGTCGGTGCTGACGCGCGAGTCCTTCCAGGCCGAGGAGCCCGCGTACGACCCGCTGTCCTACCAGCCGCCCGCGAACGTCCCCGTGGTCGACGCCCTGAGCACGATCGACCCGCTCGGGCAGGGCCTCGTGCCCTCCCCGCCGCCTCCGCCCGCGCCGGCTCTCGACGACGACCCGGACGACGACCCCGACCTCCACGCGCTCGCGCGGTCCTTCGGCACGCCGGTCGCGCTCGTCTGGTCGCGCCCGCGCCGCGGGCAGCGCTTCGAGGCGGTCCTGTACCCGGACGGATTCATCGAGCTGACCGACGGCGCCCGCTTCCGTCACCCGGACGCGGCAGCGGTCGCGGTGTCGGGGACCGCGACGGCCGACGGGTGGAGCGTGTGGCGCCTGGGCGACGGCGGGCCCACGCTCACGGACGCGTTCCGCGAGCAGTACGCCTGACGCCTGGACGCGGCAGGCCGGCGCGACGCCGCTGAGGCCGCCGACGAACGGGAAGGGGTGGCACGCCCGCGGGCGTGCCACCCCTTCTCCGTCCCGGGAACCTGGTGCGGCGTCAGTCCGTGCTGCGCACCATGGTCCGGATCCCCACGGCCAGCCCGACGGCGGCGGTCACCACCGCGGCCACCCATCCCCAGGCGGCGGCCGACGAGGTCAGGTCGCCCGCGAACAGCGAGCGCTCGGCGTCGACCAGGTAGGTCAGGGGGTTGAGGTGGGCAGCGGCGCGCATCCACCCCGGCCCGGTCTCGAGGGGCAGCAGCATCCCGGACAGGATCATGAGCGGGAAGAGCAGCGTCTGCTGCACGAGCCAGAACATCCACTCCTGCTTGCGGACCGCGAGGGCCAGGGCGTAGCTGAGCGACCCGATGCCGACGCCGAAGACCGCGAGCATGAGCAGCCCGAGCACCGCGCCGACGGGGTAGAGCTCGAACCCGAACGGCAGCATCACGAGCACGACCACGACCGACTGCGCCGCGATCGGCACCATCTCCTTGAGCGCGCGCCCCACGAGCAGCGACGGGCGGGACAACGGGGAGACGAGCATGCGCTCGTGCGCCCCGGTGTTGAGCTCCTGCTGGAGGTTGGCGCCCGTGGTCGAGGTGCCGAACAGCGTGGTCATCACGAGGATCGAGGGCACGAACCACTGCCAGACGTTGCCGCCCAGCGTCCCGGCCGCACCCCCGTCCTGCCCGCTGAGCGTGCCGACGAGCAGGGGGCCGAACAGCGCGAGGAACACGAGCGGCTGCACCAGGCCGAACACGACCGAGAACGGGTCGTGGAGCAACGGGCGCAGCTCGCGGACCAGGACGATGCTCGTGTCCCGGGCCAGGCGCGCGACCGGGCCCCCGGGGCGGGTGCCGGGACGTCCAGCCGTCGGGCCGGTGCCGTGGCGCGTGCCCGTGGGCGCCCCACGGCCGGGGGCGGAGGTGGTGGTGTCGACGGTGCTCATGCTGCGTCCTTCCCGGAGAGCGCGGCGCCCTCCGTGGTCCGTGCGGTGGCGTGGTCAGCGGCGCCGGAGCTGTCGCCGGCGCCCGAGGCGCCGTCCTTGTCCGCTGCGCCCGACTCGCGCAGGCTGCGTCCCGTCAGGGCGAGGAACACGTCGTCGAGCGTCGGGCGGTGGACCTGGGCCGTGGCGACCGGGACGCCCGCGTGGTCGGCCGCGCGCAGCAGCGCGGGGAGCAGCGCGGGGCCGTCCGTGACGCGCGCGGTGACCTGCGTGCCGCCGGTCGAGGCCTCGTCGGTCCCGACCTCCCGGACGCCGTCGGCCCGGGAGACGAGCTGTGCGAGGCGAGCGCCGTCGTCGGGCCCGGCGGTCTCGAGGACGACGCGGTCCCCGGCGAGGTCCGTCTTGAGCGCTTCCGCGGTGTCGTCCGCGATGACCTCGCCGTGGTCGACGACCACGACGCGCTCGGCCATGGTGTCGGCCTCGTCGAGGTAGTGCGTCGTCAGGACGATCGTCATGGGCTCGCCCGTCGACGCGAGCGCATCGGCGCGCATGCGCAGGACGTGCTCCCACAGGTTGGCGCGGTTGTGCGGGTCGAGCCCGGTCGAGGGCTCGTCGAGGAACAGGAGCGAGGGCGCGTGGACCAGGCCCATCGCGACGTCGAGGCGCCGACGCTGCCCGCCCGAGAGGTCCGCGACCTTGCGCGTGCGCAGCGAGGTCAGGTCGAGCGCCTCGAACAGCTCGTCGGCGCGGCGCCGCGCGGACCGACGGTCGAGGCCGTAGACGACGCCCTGCGTCACGAGCTCGTCGACGGCGCGCTGGTTGTGGCCCGCGGCGTTGCCCTGCCCGACGTACCCGATGTGGTGACGGACCTGCGCGGGGTGCGCGACGACGTCGTACCCCGCGACGGTCGCGCTGCCCGCGGTGGGCGCGATGAGCGTCGTGAGCATGCGCAGGGTCGTGGTCTTGCCGGCCCCGTTGGGGCCCAGGACGGCGACGAGCTCGCCCGGCTCGATGTCGAGCGAGATCCCGCGCACGGCGTGCACGGTCTCGTGGCGGCTCACGACGAAGTCCTTCGTGAGGGAGCGGGTGTGGATCACGGTGTCCTCCAGGAGTGGGTGATGACTCCACCCTGTCGGGGGTAGCGGTCAGGTTCTGTCCGCTACCTCGTGCGACGCTGGGAGCATGCTCGAGACATCGGCCCGGCTCCTCGCCCTGCTCTCCCTGCTCCAGGCCCGGCGGGACTGGCCCGGGGAGGCCCTCGCCGACCGCTTGCGCGTCAGCCCGCGCACCGTGCGGCGCGACGTCGACCGGTTGCGCGAGCTCGGCTACCCCGTACGCGCGACCAAGGGGCCCGACGGCGGGTACCGCCTCGACGCGGGCGCTGAGCTCCCGCCCCTGCTGTTCGACGACGAGCAGGCGGTCGCGGTCGCGGTCGCCCTCCAGACGACCCACGTGGGCGGGATCGAGGAACCTGCGCGCCGTGCGCTCGCGACCATCCGCCAGGTCATGCCCGCGCGGCTGCGCGGACGCATCGACGCGCTCGAGGTGACCGCGGTCCGGTCTGCGCGGGACGAGGCGCGGCCGGTCGTGGACCAGGCCGTGCTGGTCGCGGTGGGGAGCGCGGTGCGGGCGCGCGAGGTGCTGCGCTTCGACTACGACGGCGGGTCCTCGCCCCTGCTCGGCTCGGGCGAGGCGGCCTTCCGGCCCCCGCGGCGGGCCGAGCCCCACCACCTCGTGACGTGGGGAGGACGCTGGTACCTCGTCGCGTGGGACCTCGAGCGCGAGGACTGGCGCACGTTCCGCGTCGACCGCATGACGCCGAGGAGCCCGACAGGGCCCCGGTTCGCGCACCGGGCGCTGCCGGCCGTGCCGGTCGGTGCGGGCTCGGTCCGGAGCGGCGCGCGGGGCGCGGCGGGCGAGGAGGACGGCCGGGGGAGCGGGGACGGTCCAGGCGCGGGCGCGCAGGCAGGTGGGGCGCGCGGGCGCGACAGGCAGGGAAGAGGGAAGGAGCCCGACGTCGCCACGTACGTCGCGCACGTCTTCTCGCGCCCCCGGTGGCCCGTCGAGGGCGAGGTGGTGCTGCACGCACGGGCAGACGCGCTGGCGCCGTGGGTCGGGGACCAGGGCGTGGTCGAGGCGATCGGTCCGGACAGGTCCCGTCTGGTCGCCGGCTCGTGGTCCTGGCGCGGCCTCGCGGCGTGGGTCGGGATGTTCGACGTGCCGTTCGAGGTGGTCGGCCCCCAGGAGCTGCGCGACGCGGTGCGTGAGCTGGGAGAGCGGTACCGGGGAGCGCTCGAGAACCGGTGAGCGTGGCTCGGCGCTGGTGGAACGGCGGGGCGTCGGGGCGGACGAGCGTGCGCGGGAGTCCGCAGGTGCGGAAGCGTGCGGTGCCAGCGCCCGTGCCGGCGGGCGGTGGCGGGCGCGCAGGAGTCCGCGGGGCGAGGTGCGCGGACGGTCCGGAGCAGCGGTGACCGGGGTCACCTCCGGCCAGGTTGACCTGGGGGTTCACGTCCCCGTAATGTTCTCGAAGTCAGCCCGGCAGGGAGAAACAGACACCACTGCGAAGCTCCTCGGAGCCGCCGCGAAGTGGCTGTTCCCGGGGTTGGAATCCGAGATCTTGAACTGGTCGCCTCGCGCCTCCAGGACGGACGACGGTGCCGATCTTCCAGTTTCGACCCGGTTCGGCCGGGTTTGAAACGAAGAAGCCGGTCTGGTAGGTTTAAGAAGTTGCCCCGAGTGAAGGCCTGGAAACGGGTTGGAGTCGGTGCGTGTCGGTTGCTTGAGAACTCAACAGTGTGC
>NZ_JACSQF010000046.1 GCF_014836755.1 Oerskovia merdavium | reverse complement strand
CGAGATCACCGCAGCAGCCCTCGTCCTGCTCCACCTTCAACGAGGAACCGCCAAATCAGCCTGGTGAGAACACCTCTCTGCCTACATGCGAGAAGGGCTCGCAGGGGAAGCGAAGGGTTGCTCAATGAAGCGCATGGATCAATACGTGACCGCAAGGGTGCGGAGAATCTCGATGGTGGCCGCCGCTGCCATCGTCCTCGCAGTCGGAGCTCCGCTTAGCGCGGGTGCGGCCGAGCCGTCACCGGCTCCGGCTCCGGCGGTCGCCCAAGAGGATGGAAGCTTCGTCCAGCAGCAGGAAGCAACCGTCACGACGGATGCGGGGGCAAAGGCCATCTGTACGGCCTACGGAAAGGTGGACTACGCCCACATCTCCTCGACGTCTGGCAACCTGGCCGTGCAGTCTCACGGCGGTTGGATCAACGGCAACTGTAGTGCAACGCACGCCGCAATCACGGTCGGCGTCATGAAGAAGAACGTCGTGGGGGACTGCCCCGGATTCGGTTGACTCCTGACCTGTGAGGACTGTGGTCCTTGCTGGAAGGATGTTCATCGTGCCT
>NZ_JACSQF010000045.1 GCF_014836755.1 Oerskovia merdavium | reverse complement strand
CATGGCTGTCTACACCCTTCCCGAGCTGTCGTACGACTACGGCGCACTCGAGCCCCACATCTCCGGCCGCATCATGGAGCTCCACCACTCCAAGCACCACCAGGCCTACGTGACCGGCGCCAACACCGCGCTCGACAAGCTCGCCGAGGCCCGCGACTCCGGCGACCTCGCCGCGGTCAACCTCCACGAGAAGAACCTCGCGTTCAACCTCGGCGGCCACGTCAACCACTCCGCGTTCTGGACCAACCTCTCCCCCGAGGGCGGCGGCGAGCCCACCGGCGACATCGCCGCAGCCATCGACGAGGACTTCGGCTCGTTCGAGAAGTTCAAGAAGCACTTCGCCGCGGTCGCCGCAGGCGTCCAGGGCTCGGGCTGGGCCATCCTCGCCTGGGACACCCTCGGCAAGAAGCTCATCATCGTCCAGCTCTACGACCAGCAGGGCAACATCGCCCTGGGCCTGGTCCCCATCGTCCTGCTCGACGTCTGGGAGCACGCCTACTACCTCGACTACCAGAACGTGCGCGCCGACTACGTCACCGCCTGGTGGAACCTCGTCAACTGGGC
>NZ_JACSQF010000044.1 GCF_014836755.1 Oerskovia merdavium | reverse complement strand
CCGTTCGTCCGGGCGGACGGAACCCACGCTCCCGGGGCGGAACATGTCACCCCGCACCCGTACGGCAAGGATCCGCAGCACACCGGGCCCGCCATCGGCGCGCCAGCCGCGACTGCGACGGCCTTCCTGTCGGTCTTCCAGCTCGCGATGCTCACGGTCGTCACCGTGGCGTCACTGCGTTCGCTGCCTGCCATGGGGGCCTACGGCCTCGGGTCGATCACCCTGTTCGTCATTCCTGCGATCGTGTTCCTCGTGCCGACGGCCCTCGTGGCCGCGGAGTTGGCCACAGGGTGGAAGGGGGGCGTGTACACCTGGGTCCGGGAGGCCTTCGGCAACCGGCTGGGCTTCACGGCCATCTGGCTCCAGTGGATCCAGAACGTGGTCTGGTACCCGACGCAGATCGCCTTCATCGCAGCGAGCCTGTCGTTCGTGATCGGGAACCAGGGGCTGGCGAGCAACGGCCTGTACACCGCGGTCGTGATCCTCGTCCTGTACTGGGGGTCGACCCTCATCACGCTCAAGGGCGGCAACCTGTTCGCCAAGGTGGGGTCGTGGAGCGGCATCCTGGGGACTCTGTTCCCTGCCGTCCTGCTGATCGTGCTCGGTGCGATCTGGCTTGCGACCGGGGAGAAGTCGGAGACCTCGCTGGAGG
>NZ_JACSQF010000043.1 GCF_014836755.1 Oerskovia merdavium | reverse complement strand
TCTGCGCAGGGCAGGTAGGTGATGTCCCCGACGTAGCGGGTGTTCGGCTCGCTCGCCGTGAAGTCACGTTCGAGCAAGTCGGGCACGACCTGGTCATCGGGTGCGCTGATCGTGGTGCGCACCCGTCGGCGCAGCCGGATCCCGGCGATGACGTGCTCGCGCATGACGCGAGCCACGCGCTTGTGGTTGACACGCTCGGCGGGCGGGGCGCCGTCGTTGAGCTCAGCGGTGATCCTCGGGGCTCCGCAAGCCTTGTCTTTGGCATGGGCGGCCTTGATCCGAGCGGCGAGCTCCGCGTCGGACTCGGCCCGCGCGTGGCGGGCGGGGGCGGCCTTGCGCCAGGCGTAGAAGGACGAGCGCGAGACCTCGATGACCTCGCACAACCGCTTCACCTCGAAGGTGGCCAGGTGGTCGGCAACGAACTGGAAGCGGCTCACCAGTTCGTCTCCCCGGCGAAATACTTCGCCGCCGCCCGCAGGATGTCCCGCTCAGTGTTGAGCTTGCGTTCGGAGTCCTCCAGGTCCCTCACACGCGCCCGCAGCCTGGCGAGCTCCTGCTCGGGGGTCTCATCGCCCGACGGGGCCTGGGGGCGGGGACGGGACTGCCCGCGGATCGGCACGCCGGCGGCCTTCAACCAGTTCGACAACGTCGTGTCCATGATGCCCAGATCCGAGGCGATCCCGGAGACCGTGGCCGCCGGCGTCGAGCGATACAGCTCCACCGCATCACGCCGGAACTCCTCGGAGTACGTCTTCCTTGCCATGATCAGATCTTCTCGCTTCCTCCAGGGCGAACCTGGAATCAGCGTGTCCACGATCAGGGGTCAAGGCCC
>NZ_JACSQF010000042.1 GCF_014836755.1 Oerskovia merdavium | reverse complement strand
TGCGGATCCTTGCCGTACGGGTGCGGGGTGACATGTTCCGCCCCGGGAGCGTGGGTTCCGTCCGCCCGGACGAACGGCCCACCGGCCGGTGTCGTCGTGCGGGCGCCGCCGTCTGGCTTGTCCGTGTCCATCGTGTCCCCCTCAGTGGTGGAAGCCCGGGTGCTGCCCCTCGACGGGCATGGGTCCGGACAGCGCCTCGAGGTAGGCGACCTCGGTGCGCAGGTCGTCGATCAGGCTGTGCGCGAGGTCCATGCTGAGCCCGTTGCGCACCACGATGCGCTGGACCGTCAGGTCCTCGAGGTCGACCGGCATCGGATAGGCGGGGACCAACCAGCCCTTGAGCCGCAGGCGGTCGGACAGGTGGTAGAGGTTCCAGTACGTGCCGTGCCCCTGCGCGATGCTCCACGCGAAGACGGGGATGTCGCTCCCGTCGTTCCACAGGTCGAACTCCGGCATCTTCGCGATCTCGCCCGAGAGGTAGAGCGCGACGTCCTGCGAGGCCTGCTGGACCTTGCGGTAGCCGTCGAACCCGAGCCGCAGGAACAGGTAGTACTGGAGCAGCACCTGGGCGCCGGGACGGGAGAAGTTGAGGGCGAACGTCGGCATGTCGCCGCCCAGGTAGCTGACCCGGAAGATCAGGTCCTCGGGGAGCGCGGGGACGTCGCGCCACACGACCCACCCCAGCCCCGGGTACACCAGGCCGTACTTGTGCCCCGAGGTGTTGATCGACACGACCCGGGGGACCCGGAAGTCCCACTCGAGGTCCGGCTGGATGAACGGCGCGATCATGGCGCCCGACGCCCCGTCCACGTGGATCGGGACGTCGAGCCCCGTCGAGGCCTGGATGCGGTCCAGGGCCGCCGCGATCTCCGTGACGGGCTCGTACATCCCGGT
>NZ_JACSQF010000041.1 GCF_014836755.1 Oerskovia merdavium | reverse complement strand
GTCCTCGACGAGGTGGCGGACGGTCTCGGAGGCGTCGGACTTGGTGTGCCCGATCAATCCGACCGGCCCACGCTTGATCCACCCCGTGGCATAGACCCCCGGGACCTGCTCACCATCGATGTCGATCACCCGACCCTCACGGTTGGGAATGACACCCTTGAGCTCGTCGAACGGGACCTCGGGCAGCGGCGACCCGAAATACCCCACCGCCCGATACACCGCCTGCACCGGCCAGTCCTGGAACTCCCCCGTCCCACTGACCGTCCCGTCCCCGTTCAAGACCGTGCGCTCGGTACGCAACCCCTCGACCTTCTCCCGCCCCAGCACCGCGACCGGAGCCTTCAAGAAATGCAGGTGCAACCGCCGCGAAGCCGTGAACTGCGACGGATCCTTCAACGTCCAGTCCGTCAACGTCTTGACGACCTGCTTCGTCTGGTTCGACGAATTGATCGCCGCCATCGACCCCTCGTCGAACTCGAAGTCCTCCGGATACACGATCACGTCCACGTCCGGCACATGACCCAGCTCACGCAGCTCCAACGGCGAGAACTTCGCCTGCGCCGGACCACGCCGCGCGAACACGTGCACATCCGTCACCGGCGACGCCTTCAACCCCGCATACACGTTGTCCGGGATCTCCGTGGGCAACAGATCATCCGCGTGCTTGGCCAAGATCCGCGCCACGTCCAACGCCACGTTCCCCGCCCCCAGCACCGCGACCTCCCGCGCCTCCAACGGCCACTCCCGCGGCACGTCCGGGTGCCCGTCGTACCACGACACGAAATCGGCAGCACCGAACGACCCCGGCAGATCGATCCCCTCGATCGCCAACGCCGCATCCCGGATCGAACCCGTCGAGAAGATCACCGCGTCATAGAACTGCCGCAGATCGTCCAGCTTCAGATCCACCCCATAATCCACGTTCGCCAACAACCGCACATCACCACGCGCCAACACCTTGTGCAACGCCACGATGATCGCCTTGATCCGCGGATGATCCGGCGCCACCCCATACCGCACCAGACCAAAAGGCGCAGGCAACCGCTCGAACAGATCGATACTCACCTCGACATCCGTCTTCGACAGAATGTCCGCCGCATAGATACCAGCAGGACCAGCGCCGACGA
>NZ_JACSQF010000040.1 GCF_014836755.1 Oerskovia merdavium | reverse complement strand
GGGACTGCCCCGGATTCGGTTGACTCCTGACCTGTGAGGACTGTGGTCCTTGCTGGAAGGATGTTCATCGTGCCTAAAGCGTTCCCGAGAGAGTTCCGTGATGACGTGGTCGCGATCGCCCGGAAGGGCGAGCTGCCGATCCGGCAGGTCGCGAAGGACTTCGGTGTGTCCGAGTCGTGTCTGCAGCGCTGGTTGAAGATCGCCGATGTCGAGGACGGCAAACGTCCCGGCGTGACCGCGTCGGAGTCTGAAGCGTTGCGTGAGCTGAAGAAGCGCAACCGGGCTCTCGAGCAGGAGAACGAGATCCTGCGCCGGGCTGCTGCGTACTTCGCCCGCGAGCTGCCCCCAAAATGACGTACCCGCTGGTCCTTGACCTTGCCGACGACGGTGTTCCCGTCGCGGTGACTTGCAGGGTGCTGGGCTTCTCCAAGCAGGCCTTCTACAAGTGGCGGGCCGCCCCGGTCACCCGCCGCGACATCGAGGACGCCTACGTGATCCACGCAGCCCTGCGGGTCCATCACGACGACCCGGAGTTCGGGTACCGGTTCATCTCCGACGAACTCAACGACGCTGGTATGGCCGCCGGCCGCAACAAGGTCGCCCGGCTGTGTCACGGGCAAGCGATCGTCTCGACGATCCACCGACGTCGCCGCGGTGCCAAGCGTCCCGGACCGGCGGTCCACGACGACCTCGTGAACCGTGATTTCGCCGCCGAGGGCCTCGATCAGGTCTGGCTGACCGACATCACCGAGCACTGGACTGACGAGGGCCGGCTGTACTTGTGCGCGATCAAGGACGTGCACTCGAACAAGATCGTCGGCTACTCGATCGACTCACGCATGACGTCCTCGCTCGCCGTGAACGCACTGGCCAACGCGATCACAGCCCGCACGCCCGAGTCGACGATCGTGCACTCGGACAGAGGATCTCAATTTCGATCGCACGCCTACGTCGATGCCCTGACCGCGGCCGGGCTGCGCGGATCGATGGGCCGAGTCGCAGCAGCAGGCGACAATGCCGCAATGGAGAGCTTCTTCGCGCTACTCCAGAAGAACGTCCTGAACCGTCACCGCTGGACGACACGTGACGAGCTACGCCTGGCAATCGTGACCTGGATCGAGAAGACCTACCACCGACGACGACGCCAAGAACGACTCGGCAGACTCACCCCGGTAGAGTTCGAACGCCAGACCCTGGCCCTCGCGGCCTGAACCACTCAACCCCGCGAGTCAACTAAATCCGGGGCAGTCCC
>NZ_JACSQF010000003.1:205398-263273 GCF_014836755.1 Oerskovia merdavium | reverse complement strand
GTCGCGAGCGCGTCAAGGTCGTGCCCCGTGAGGACATGATCCGCATCGCACGCCGCGAGGACGACGCCACGGCCTGACCCGCGCACCACGCACGGCGCCCCTGCCCACCCGGGCCGGGGCGCCGTCGTCGTACCGGGACCTGCGGTGCCGCAGGCTCCCAGGGCGCGGCACCGTCCCCGGCCGCCCACAGTCGGCGCCCGCAGCGCGGCTCGTCGCCGCGAGGCCCGTGCCCGACGGCGGAGGGAACCTCCCGCGTGCGCCGCGCGTTCATCCGGTGGATGCTCGCACCACGGCATCCTGTGCTCGAGGGAAGGGGCTGGGAGTGGGTCACCAGCATTTCAACGGTCTGAAGACCGCAGGACTTTTCGGGATCATGTGGGTCGTGATCCTGGGGCTGTGGGCGGTGTTCGCCCGTTCGGCCGGGACGTTGTGGATCTTCGTCGCGATCGGTCTGGTGACCACCGCGTACGGCTACTGGAACTCCGACAAGATCGCGATCCGTGCCATGCACGCGCGGCCCGTGAGCGAGCTCGAGCAGCCTGCGATGTACAGGATCGTGCGCGAGCTCTCGACCGCTGCACGTCAGCCCATGCCCAAGCTGTACGTCTCGCCCACGCAGGCGCCCAACGCGTTCGCGACGGGCCGCAACCCCAAGAACGCCGCGGTGTGCTGCACCGAGGGCATCCTGGTGCTGCTCGACGAGCGTGAGCTGCGCGGAGTCCTGGGGCACGAGCTCATGCACGTGTACAACCGGGACATCCTCACGTCGTCGGTCGCCAGCGCCTTGGCCGGCGTCATCACGTCGCTCGCGCAGTTCCTGCTGATCTTCGGCGGCAACCGCGACCGGGGCGGCAACCCGCTCGCCGCGCTCGCGATGGCTCTGCTCGCGCCCGTCGCGGCCATGGTCATCCAGCTCGCGATCTCCCGGACGCGCGAGTACGACGCGGACGAGGACGGCGCCAAGCTCACGGGCGACCCGTTGGCCCTCGCGTCGGCGCTGCGCAAGCTCGAGCAGGGGACCGCACGTGCGCCCCTGCCGCAGAACCGAGAGCTCGTGGACGTCTCGCACGTCATGATCGCCAACCCGTTCCGCGGGGCGGGCGTCGCCAAGATGTTCGCGACGCACCCGCCCATGGCCGAGCGCATCAAGCGGCTCGAGACCATGGCAGGTCAGCAGGGCGGCATCACGCGCTACTGATCCCGCGCTCGGCCATCCAGTCGCGCACCGCGGCCCAGGCGTCCGAGCGAGGGTTCTGGGGCGACAGATGGTCCTCGCCGGGGATCACCGCGAGCGTCACGTCGTCTCCGGCGGCCTGCGCAGCCTCGGCGTAGTCGGTCGCGACCGACGGCACGACCACGGCGTCCAGGTCACCCGTCGTGACGAGCGTCGGGACACCGAGCGGGAGCAGCGCGGTGGGGGATGCGAGGTCGTACCGGTCGTCCCGGACCCCGCTCGTGGAGCCGCCCATGAGCGCCTGGACGGCTCCCTCGACGGGCCCCTCGGCCCCGGCCGTCTTCAGGTCGTTCACGCCGGCCTGGGTGACCACGAGGTCGGGCCGGACGAGCGGAGCCGCGCCGGGGGCGCCGTCGGGCAGGGTGTGGCGGGCGGCGAGCCACAGGGCCATGGTCCCGCCCGCGGAGTGCCCGACGACGGCCACGCGCCCGGGTGCGAGCCCCGCCTCCCCGAGGGCATGGGGGAGGAGGTCGAGGCCTGCGGCGACGTCCTCGAACGTCCCGGGCCAGCCGCCCTCGTCGAGCGGGTCGGCCGCGCCGACGCCGCGGTAGTCGAGGTTCCACACCACGATGCCGTCGTCGGTCAGGTCACGGGCGACCTCGGTCTCGGACGAGCGGTCGTAGGCGGCGTCCCAGCCGCCGCCGTGGACGAGGACGACGACGTCGACGACCTGCGGCGCGGGAGCCTCGCTGCCGGACGGTGTACGCAGTTCCTCGGTCCGCTCGGTGAGCGACGCCGGCAGGATCAGGTCGGCAGTCTGCGCGGGGCGCGGGCCGTAGGAGTACGTCGTGAGCGCGGCGTCGTCGGGCTGGGCCGGGCGTGACGGCGCGTCGGTCGCGGCGGACAGCACCTCCGGGTCGGGCGACGCGGGCGCGGTACAGCCTGCTGCCGTGAGCGCGACCGCCAGCGCGAGGGCCGACAGCCGGCGAGCGCGGCGGGAGAGGGAGCGACGACCGTCCTGCCGTGCGAGGGCGAACATCATGTGCCCGACCTGTCGGCCGACGGGCGGGGGTGCGGTACCGAGGTGTCGAGCAGGCCCTCGAGCGCGACCGCGACGCCGTCCTCGTCGTTGGACGCCGTGCGGTGCGTGACCGCGCCCAGCACGTCGGGGTGCGCGTTCGCTACGGCGTACGAGGTTCCGGCCCAGGCCAGCATGGGCAGGTCGTTGGGCATGTCGCCGAACGCCCACACGTCCCTCGCCTCGATGCCGTGCGACGCGCACCAGGCGGACAGCGCGCCGGCCTTGGTCACGTCGGGAGGGAGCAGCTCGGCGAGCCCCGCGGCCCCCGAGTAGGCGAGCAGGGCCCGGTCGCCGACCGCGTCCAGCACGCGCTCGAAGAACTCGTCCTGCGAGGTGTCGTCGGTGCGCGCGAGCAGCTTCGCGACGGGAGCGTCGAGCGCACGCTCGACCGGTCCGCGCCATTCCTCGGGCATGCCCTCGTCGTGCCGGAACGTCGGGTCGAACACCGGCCCGTCGACCCGTTCGACGGCCAGCGCGACCCCCGGCACCGCCGCCCGCAGGTCACGGACCACGTCGCCCAGGGCGAGCGGCGCGAAACCGCGGGACTCGACGACCTGGCGCGTGCCGACGTCGTACACGCACGCCCCGCCCAGGCAGATGATGACGCCGTGGCCACCGACCAGCCGCCCGACCTCCGTGAGCCAGCGCGGCGGGCGAGCGGTCACGAACACGACCTGGGTCCCGGCGTCGTCGAGGGCTGCCAGGACCTCGCGCGTGCGCTCGGAGACGGAGCCGTCCGAGCGCAGCAGGGTCCCGTCGAGGTCGGTCGCGACGACGCGGGGCGGCCGCAGGGGGCTGGTCATGCAGAGCAGCCAGCAGGGTGGGCCGGGACGGCGCGGTGGACCCCGTGGCTCAGCACGGGCACCGCCGCCGGGAGTCGATGAGTGTCCACGCCGCGAGTCTAGGTCCGTGCGGCGGCGACACGCCCGCGCGTCGTGGGCGTGACACGGCGGGACCCGACACGCGGACGGGCGCGCCGCCGTCGGGCACGAGCCCGACCGGCGACGCGCCCGTCGCGAGAGGGTGTCAGCGGTAGTTCGTGTAATGGTGAACCCACAGGTCAGCGGCCCATTACGTGCCCTCAGTCCGCACAGAGTCCGCAGGAGATTCAAAAGCCGACATCATGAGACCAGCCGCAGCGGTGCGAGTCCGGTCCTCAGCGGTCGGCCACAGGTGCGAGTACGTCCCGAGCGTGATCGTCGGTGACGAGTGCCCCAGGGCGCGCTGGACGGTCACGACGTCGCAGCCGTCCGCAATGAGGCCCGACGCGTAGAAGTGTCGGAGGTCGTGCAGCGTGTGCTCCCCGAGGCCTACAGCGTCCCGTACGGCCCGCCACTGGTTGCCCGCCGAGTTCCGGTTCCACAGGTCCCCGGACGGTGCGCAGAACAACCACTCTTCCTCGCCTCGCGTCCCGAACCCCTCGACGTGCCGGGCGATCATCGTCGTCAGCTCTTCGGGGACGAACACTGTCCGCTCCGACCCGTACTTCGGCGGGACGATCTCCACCGTCTTCGACGTCGCACCCTGGACCTGACGGTCAACGCGGATCGTCCGACGCAGGAAGTCAACATCCGCGAGCTGAAGTCCCGCCGCTTCCCCGAGCCTCAGGCCGGCGAACGCGCACACCCCGATGAACGGTGCGAACCACTCCGGGGCCTCCCGTAGCGCGTCCCCGACACCCCGAGCTGTGGGTATCGCCATGCTCGCCTCGGCCTTGCGGATGCGGGGGAGCGGCACCCGGGAGGACGGGTCCTCGGGAATCACCCGGTCACGCACCGCAGCACTCAACGACATGCGCACGTACGTGACCCGTGTCTTGATCGTGGACGCCGCCAGGCCGCCCTTGCGCGACGCAGCAGGCTGCGACATGGACTTCACCCACGCCTCGACGTGCGAAGCCCTCAGGGCGCTCATGGGAAGGTCCCCGAACGTCACCGAGTCCGCAGCCTGCTTAGCCGCCTCGAGCGTGCCCCTGGCCCACACCTGCCGCGCCGACCAATCAGCCCACCACATGTCGAACGTGATCCGCCCGGCCTTCGGGTCTACGTACCGGCCCGTGACGACCGACGCCGTGACCTCGTCCAGCCACCTCTGAGCGTCGACCTTGCGGGGGAAGTGCTTCGCATGCTCCTTGCCCGCAGCGTCGCGGTACCGGGCGCGCCAGACGCCGTCAGCTCGTCTCTTCAGGCTCGCCATGGCTGGCCTCCTCCTTGTCGATTGCCCACTCCAAGGTGAACCTCTCGCGCGCCTCGACCAGTGTCTCCCGGTACCTGGGCGAGATCATCGTGCCCGTTTTGATGAGGTAGTCGACGCGCTCGCGTGCCTTGCGGAAGTCCTGGAGCGCGGCGACCAGGTCAGCGCACCGATTGCGCAGAGTCGACGCCGCAGCTCGTGCATGAGCATCAGCGGGCGACATCGACGACGTCAATCGGTCCAGGGGTACTTCGAGGATGCTCGCGACGTCCTGCGCCTCAGCCAATCGCAGCGGCCTCTTCCCGGACTCGACGCTCCAGACCGTCGCCTGCGACCACTTCCAACCCATGTCGCGCATGGCGTCCGCCAGTGCCTGCTGGGACCGATCTCCGCGCGCTGCCGCAACGGCGTTGCCAATGACCTCATCTCTACTCACCGTTGGAGCGTACTACGAATGCCAGTAGACGCATGACTACGTTTGTGGAAGACTAGGAACGAAGGTCCCTCCGGGACTAGGAATTGGAGTTGAAGATGACCGCTTTGCTGAGGACTGCCGAGGTGGCCGAGCTGCTCGGCCTGCCGGAAGCCACGCTCCGGTACTGGCGCCACTGCGGTACTGGCCCCAAGTCGTTCACCCTCGGCCCGCGCCGCGTCGTCTACCGCGAGGACGACGTCCTGGCATGGGTCCAGGCCCAGTACGACAAGGAACACGCCACGACGTGACCAACCCCGCCCCGACCGCTCCGAGTACCGCCCCGGACGCAGACACCCCAGACTTTGGCGTGCTCACAGTCACCGCCTGGGAGAAGCGCGTTGCCGCCCACCCAGACGCAGGCCACCTCTCCCGAGGCCAACGCCAACGCCTGGCCCTGAAGCTCCACAAGCGGGCGCTGAGAGCCGAAGACGTCGACCTGAACAAGGTCCTCCAGCACTCCGACGTCACAGGGGAGGAAGCGGTCGGTCTCTACGTTCGACAGCCCGCCCTCGACCGCGACCGACAGCCCTACGCACACCTACGACTCTGACCATGCCCAAGGAGGCACCTCGTGAACGAGAATCCACTGATTCACACCGGGGAGTACATCGCGTACTTCCCCGAGATCGGCAGGACCCTCGGCAGCACCGACCGTGCGATCGTGCTCCAGTACCTCTGGTACCGGCGCGACAGGACCACCGGACGCGCCGTCCTGCCCCTTGACGAGATCGCCGAGAAGACTGGCATCACATACGCGACGGTCCGTCGTGTGACCGACTGGCTCATCAAGAACGGCCACCTCGTCAAGCACCGGGCAAGCACCTGGGACCCGACCTCCACATGGGAGATTCGTTGGAACGACGGTGCTGCGCAATCTGAGCAACACGTGGTGCCCAATCTGAGCAGCAGTCTGGTGCGCAAAGTGAGCAGCACACAGGTGCGCAATCTGAGCAGCACTTCCTCTAAGAACCCTGAAGAACAATCTAAGAACACCCCTATAGTCCCCAGCGGCTTCGAGGAGTTCTGGGCTGCATACCCTCGCAAGGGTGGATCGCTCCCTGCCGCTCGTGCCGCATGGCTCGAGGCAAAGAAGAAGCTCGAACCAGTCGACATCATCGCCGCAGCCAAGCGTCACGCCGACGACCCCAACCGAGTCGACCGCTACACAGTCGCCCCGGCCAAGTGGCTCACCGAGGAACGCTGGAACAACGACCCCGAACCCTCACGAGCCGAGACCAGAAGCCACGACCCACAAGCCGACCTAGCCCGCGCCGAAATGGCGAAGGCGCTCGCACGAGCAAACCAGACAACCAACCCGACAATGATCGGAGCCTGACCATGAACGAGCCCGAAGCCCTCAACATCCTGATGTACCTCAACCGCGCTGGCCTCATCCGCATGATGGAAGACCAAGGCGCCGTCTGGGCAGACATCCTCCAGAACGTCGCGTTCAAAGACGCCGAGGCAGCCGCACGAGAGATCGCCAGGACCCGACTCTCCACCGACCGATGGGTCGTCCCCGGCGACATCCTCGCCCTCGTCAACAAGACTCGCAATCGGTACTACAACCAGATCCCCCCTGCTCTGCGCGAGGTGCCCGAACTGGAAGCATTCAAAGTCGCTGACAGGCCGTGGGAGAACGCGCATCCCCGGCAGTACCACACGTTCTCAATGACCTACACGCGCGCGCTCACGGACGGCCTCGACCCTCAGGCCGCGCTCGACATCGCCTGCGAGCGCGCAGGTATCCCCACCACCAAGCACGAAGCATGGGCCAACCACAAGGCCAACCAAGGCGCACTGCCCGCACGGTCCTACGAAGAGCCGCCCATCGACCGCCGCAACGAATGGATGTTCCGATGACCACGAACACCGAGCACGACAACCTCATCGCCCTCGCACAGAAGCACCTCGCGCACCGCCTCTACGGCCTCGCACGACGCACCGAGACCATGAGCGTCGACACCATGCTCGAGATGCACCGCCACCTCGACACGTTCAGGGACGAGCAGAAGGACAAGCTCAGGCTCCCCGCGAGCGACGCATGACCTGGAGACCCTGCTCCATCTGCGGCGAACCATGCGACGGCTACCGCTGCCCAGAACACACGCCACCACCGCCACCCAAGCGCTCGAAGGACGAGCGCGGGTACGACTGGACATGGGTCAACCTCTCGCGTCGCGCCCGCAAGCTCCAACCGTTCTGCACCGATTGCCAAACGACCGACGACCTCACAGCAGACCACCTCCCAATCGCCTGGGAACGCAAGCTCGCAGGCAAGACCATCCGACTCCAAGACGTCGAAGTCGTATGCCGCTCCTGCAATTCCAAACGCGGCCGGGCAAGACCAGGGGGGTTGGGGTCAACGACCCGCTAGTTCACCCTCTGGGTAAGGCATTTTCTCAGACTGACTTCCGCGCACGACCCCCTCAGGCAAGCGAGAAGGGGCCGTGCGCGTCTTTGTGCCCGGAATACGGGTTAGGACCACTGGACGACTAGACAGGCTCTCAGATCGCCGTACACGGCTTCGGGGCTTACAGACAGGAGAACCCATGGCGATGATGGGACCGAAGGCGAAGGTGACCGCGCCGCCGCTTGACCTATCCGATCTGCCGGCGAATGGGTGGAAGCGCGTGGATGCTTTCGCTCGGGAGTACTTGAAGGTGCCGAAGGGGACGGGCGCTCTGACGCCGTTCAAGTTGCGGAAGTGGCAGTTGGAGATCATTCGTGGGCTGTTCCCGGCCCGTGGGCAGCGCCCTCGTCAGGGGTTGCTGTCGATCCCGCGAGGCAACGGGAAGACGGCCCTCGCTGCCGTGCTCGGCGCCTACGCCCTGTTCGCAGACGGCGTCGAGGGTGCACAGGTTCTGATCGTCGCGTCGGATGAGCGACAGGCGGGCCATGTGTTCAAGGCTGTGAAGCGCATGATCGAACTGGATGAGCGGCTGGCCGAGCAGGTGCAGGTGTATACCGATCGAATTGTCGTCCCGCACACCAACTCTGAATTGCGGACCTTGCCGGCTGAGCCGGGCGCATTGCAGGGGTGGGACCCGACGCTCATGATTGTCGATGAATTGCACGTTGTGACGGAGCCTGTTTGGGAAGCTGTCACGTCGGCGTCAGGTAAGCGGGAACAATCCTTGACCCTGGCAATCTCGACACCCTCGGACACTCCGGAATCCATCATGTGGAAGCTGGTTGAATGGGGCCGGGAGAACAACGACCCGGCTTTCTACTTCAAGGAATATGCGGCGCCCGAGGGTTGTCTGGTCGGTGACGAGAAGGCGTGGAAGATCGCGAATCCGGCGCTCGGGGATTTCCTCCACATTGACGCATTGCGCGCCACGATGAAGACGACCCGCGAACCCGCATTCCGCAGGTATCGCCTCGGGCAGTGGGTTGGGCAGGCAGAGGGTTGGATGCCGTGGGGCGTCTGGGACCTGTGTGCTGACCCAACTCGCGAGGTGCGCGACGGGGAACGCGTGGTCCTGGGCTTCGACGGGTCCGCGTCGGGTGACAGTACGGCTCTTGTGGGATGCACGGTCGGTGAAGACCCGTTCGTGTTCGTCGTGGACATCTGGGCTAACCCTGGCGATCGGGGCTGGCGTGTGCCCCGTGAACAGGTCGACACGGTCGTCCATGCGGCGTTCAAGCGGTGGGACGTCGTCGAGCTCGCCGCCGACCCGTGGGGATGGCGGTCCGAGATTGAATCATGGGCGAAAGCGCACGGGGAAAAGAAGGTCCTCGAGTGGAACACGGCTAATGCTCACCGAATGGCGCCGGCAACTGACCGCATTTACCAGGGTGTGACGGCGCAGACCATGACCCATGACGGCGATGTTCGGCTAGCGGCTCACGTCGCGAACTGTAAGGCGAAGGCAACGCCGATGGGTGATCTTGTCACTAAGGACAAGCGCGGTTCGCCTCGAAAGATTGATGGCGCTGTTGCGGCCATTGTTGCGTTTGATCGTGCCGCTTGGCACGCGAATAAGTCCGTCCGACGAAAGGCAGTTTCCTTCCGATGAATGATCTCCTCAAGAACCTCAGTGACAAGCTCGATGCCTCCGGGGGCACGCTCGCCCGGCTCGACACGTACTACTCCGGCACGCAGCCCACGGCCTTCCTGAGCAAGGAGGCCCGCGAGGCGCTGGGGGACCGGCTCAAGGTCCTGGCAGTCAACTTCCCCCGCCTGGCCGTGCACGCTCTCGCCGAGCGGTTGCAGGTGTCGGGCTTCCGGCGGGCGGGCTCCGAGGCTCCGGACAGCGCACTGTGGGCTGACTGGCGGCGTAACCGCATGGAGGACGCCGCCGCGCAGGCCCACGTAGACGCCCTCGTGTACGGGCGTTCGTTCGTCATCGTGTGGGCTGGTCCTCGCGGACCGCTCGTGACCGTAGAGTCCGCCCGACAGGTCGCCGTGATCCGTGACCCCGCGACGCGTGAGGTCACGGCAGCGTTGAAGCGTTGGGTCGCTGACGGCAAGGGCCACGCGGTCCTCTACGAGCCGGACCAGATCACGCGGTACACGTCGGCCGCGAACGTCGAGGACCCGGCCGCGATGCCTGCGACGTCGTGGGAGCACGCAGAGACGATCGCGAACCCGCTTGGAGTTGTCCCGGTCGTGCCCATCGTGAACCGTGGCCGGTTGCTTGAGGTTGACGGTGTCTCGGAGATGGACGACCTCCTCGACCTGTCCGACGCCCTGAACAAGCTCCTGGCCGACATGATGGTCACGAGCGAGTTCTACGCCCGCCCGCGACGGTGGGCGTCCGGGCTCGAGATCCTTGAGGACGACGACGGCAACCCCGTGAAGCCGTTCAGTGCGGCCCTCGACGACATCTGGCAGTCGGAGGACCCGGTTACGAAGTTCGGGCAGTTCGACGCCGCCCGGCTCGACGGGTACGCGGACGCGGTCGCGCTCATCACGCAGCAGATCGGTGCACTGTCAACCCTGCCGCCGCACTACCTCGGGCTGAACGGTGACCAGCCGCCGAGCGCGGACGCGATCCGTTCCGCTGAGGCGTCCCTGGTGTCGCGCTGCTACCAGTTGCAGCGCACGTTTGGTCAGGCGTGGGCAGACGTCGCACGCCTCATCATCGCGGTTCGTGAGGGTGTGGACCCGCTCGCGATCGACCTTGACGTCGTGTGGGGTAACCCGGAGACCCGGACCCCCGCACAGGCCGCAGACGCCGCCGCCAAGCTCGTGAGCGTCGGTGTGCCGCTGACGGTCGTCCTCGAAGACCAGATGGGCTACACGCCCGCCCAGATCGACCGCGTGCGCACGGCACAGCGGACGCAGGCCCTCGACGGTGCCGGGGTCGACCTCGCCGGGCTGATCGCTTGACCTACCGGGACAAGCTCCACCTACTCGCCGGGGATGTCGAGGCAAAGGTCCTTGACATCTTCGGCGAGTACTCGGTGGGAAGGATCACGCAACCGGTTGCCGTCCGGCTCATCGCGGTCGTCATCGCCAAGGGAAACGCCCGTGCCGTCGCCCTGGCTGACATCGCGTTTGCCGCGAACATGATGCTTGCCCTCGGACAGCCCGTGCCGGTCCTGGGGCTCGTCCCGCGGCCGGGGGAAGTGGAACGCCTCACCAAGGCCGCGCAGACGCTCCTGAGCATCCAAGGAGTCACCTCCGAGCGGGTGGCCCGGCTTGGGCGCGTCGAACCCCTCAACACTGCCGTGACGACGTACTCAGAGGCAATGCAGAAGCGGGCCGGCAACGTGAAGGGCTGGACCCGGAACATGTCCGCTGACCCGTGCCAACTCTGCACCTGGTGGTCACGCGAAGGTCGCGTGTGGCCCGCGTCGCATCCCATGCAGCACCACAAGGGATGCACCTGCACACAGTCAGTCGTGTTCGTCGACAAGGTCGAAGAGACCGAATACACCCGCAAGCAGGCCCGGCTAGCTGCCGGGGTCGAGAACCGCAAGAGATCCGACCTATGGATCGACAAGCAACGAGCAAAGGAAGCCACCAAATGACCGCTGAGACCATCGAGAACACCGAGCCCCAGGACGTCGTCGAAGAGACCCCCGAGGACGTCGAAGAGACCACTGAGCCCACGACCGAGGACGCCGAGACATTCCCCCGGGAGTACGTGCAGAAGCTCCGCGACGAGTCCGCGAAGTACCGCACCCGGGCACAGCAGACCGACGCCCTCGCGCACCGCCTGCACGAGGCACTGACAGCCGCTACGGGCCGCCTGGCCGACCCTACGGACCTCCCGTTCGACGAGGCCCACCTGGACGACCCTGACGCCCTCAGCGCCGCCGTGGACGCCCTCCTGGTGTCGAAGCCTCACCTCGCGTCCCGCACGCCACGCGGCGACGTCGGGCAGGGTGCGAGCGGGGGTCCGGAAGGATTCTCCCTCGCGGGTGCACTCCGGGCCGGTGCCCGATGACAGATACCCCCTAGGGGTATACAATGGCGGGGACGGCCCAGGTGGCCGTCCCCGTCGCACGGGCCAGGCGTCCAAGTGCGAGAACCCATCCGTAGTTCTCACCTTGGAGTCATCTCATGGCAGTTTCCGTTTCGACCGCCGGCGAACTTACCGCCGAGCAGGTCCAGCACATCCTGGTCAAGCCGCTCGAGGCAAAGTCCGTCTTCCTCGCCGCTGGCCCCCGCATCTTCGACACGAACGGTTCCCCTGTTCGTATCCCCAAGGGTGGCGCACCGACGACCCCCACGTTTGTCGGGGAGAACACCCTCATTCCCGAGCAGGACGCGACGTTCGACGAGGTCGAGCTACTGCCCTCGACGATGAAGTCCGTCAAGGTGCTCACCCGGTACAGCAACGAACTGGCCCGCCAGTCCGTCGTGTCCCTCGACGCCGCACTGCGCGACCGCCTCGTCACCGACGTCGCCGCGACCCTCGACACCCAGTTCCTCGGGTCCACGGGTGACGGCATCGCGACCCCCACGGGCCTGTTCGCCTACGCGGGTGTGCAGAACGTCGCCGTGGCTGGTGCACTCGGGCTGGACCACCTCCTCGACGCCTGGGGCAAGGCCCTCAGCGCGAACGTCGACACGTCCGCCCTGAAGTGGGTCATGACCCCGCGCGAGTTCATCAAGCTCCGCAAGGTCAAGCAGGCCACCGGGTCCAACCAATACGTCCTCACGCCCGACGCCACGCAGGACGGCGTGTTCCGCCTCTTCGGGTCCCCGGTGATCGTCACCGGTCGTGTCCCGGACGCCGCCGGCACCCCGAACACCGGCCGCGCGGCCCTGGTCGACTTCTCCCAGATCGCCGTTGCCCGCGACCTGGCCCCCTCGGTCAAGATCCTCACCGAGCGGTACGCGGACTACGACCAGCAGGCCATCCGCGTCATTGCCCGCTACGACGCCAAGCCGATCAACCCGCAGGCGATCGTGACCCTCTCGGGGATCACTCTCTGATGGCAGTCACCGCCGCGCAGGTCGCGGCAATCCTCGGCCGGGGCGACGACAGCGAGACCGTCGCCCTGGCCGGGGCGCACCTGCCCTTGGTCACCGTCTTCGTCAAGGCGTACGTGCGGGGCAACGGCTTCACCGCCGACGAACCCAACGCAGACCTGTCCGCTGTCATCACGACCGCCACGGCCCGTCTCGTGGTCAACCCCGAGCAGGTCAAGCGGTACCAGACAGCCGACTACGCCGAGACGCCCGCAGTCCTCGACGGCTTCACGCTCCCCGAGCTCGCCGTCCTGCACCTCTACAGGCGGAGGACGGCGTGACGCTCGCCCTGGACTACTCCGCACCTGGCGTCGCTGCGGCCGACAAACCGCTGTGGGGCGCGACGAACTGCGACGTGGACTCCTACGGGTCGCCCGCGTCGCTGTACGTGCAGGCCACGGACAACGGCGCGCAAGCGGTACGCCCTGTCACGGGACTCGTCATCGGAGAGGACTACCGGGCCACGGTCACGGTTCACTCCTTCTCCGCGGCGAACCACTGGACCGTCAGCGCAGGTGGGGTCACGGTCCCCCTCGCGGTCGGTGCGGTGTCCGTCGATTTCACCGCGACGAGCACGACCGAGAACGTCGCTGTCGCCTACACGGCCGATGCTGGGGACTACCCATCCGTGTTCATGCGCGGCTTCGCGGTCGATCTCACATCGGTGCCAATCGAGCCTCCCGCGCCACTTGTCGTCACCGGCTCTGGTCTGCGCTTGCGGGACAAGGTCGAGATCCTCACGGCCGACACCTACGAAGACGGGCACGGCAACACGGAGTACGACTGGGACAACCCCATCGTCGTCGGCACCCTGCCCGCATACGTCGGACACACCACGACGAGTCTCTTCGCGGGCGAGGACGGACGTACCGCATTCGTTGAGGAGTTGCGCGCCATCACCCCGGCGTTCAACTTCGACCCCGTCGCGCACCGGCTCCGATGGAAGGGCGAGACCTACCTTCCGAACGGTCCCGCACTCCTGCGGATGCGCAACGGCAGGGATCACCACCTCACGATCCCCATCAAGGCCGTCAACGGCTGACGAGTCCGCAGATAGTCCGCAGGAACCCCGTAAGCGGCCCGTGACCACCAACGGTAAGAGGGCCAGGATCGTTGAGTTTCCAACGATCCTGGCCCTCACCCGTACCCGCCAATCCTTGACTAACGGTAGTTCGTGAACTGCACCGCGAAGTCCAGGTCCGCGCCCTTGAGCAGCGACTGGACGGCCTGGAGGTCGTCGCGCGACTTGCTGGTCGCGCGGACCTCGTCGCCCGTGATCTGCGTCTTGACGCCCTTGGGCCCCTCCTCGCGGATGATCTTCGTGATCTTCTTGGCGTTCTCGCCGGCGAGGCCCTCCTTGAGCACGCCCTCGAGGCGGTACTCCTTGCCCGACAGCTTGGGCTCCTTGTCGTCCGTGTCGAACGCCTTGAGCGAGATCCCGCGCTTGATGAGCTTGGTCTGGAAGACGTCGAGGATCGCGAGCACGCGCTCCTCGGAGTTGGCGATCATGACGATCTTCTCGCCGCTCCAGGCGATCGAGGCGCCGACGTTCTTGAAGTCGTAGCGCGTCTGGATCTCCTTGACGGCCTGGTTGAGGGCGTTGTCGACCTCCTGGCGGTCGACCTTGCTGACGATGTCCATCGATGAATCGGCCACGGTGCTCTCCTGACGAGGTAGGTGGATTGGTCTGGGGTCCACGGTAGTGGGCGGGCGGCGCGGATGCCGCCCCGGGCTGCGCGGTGTCGGCGCAGGCGGGCGTCAGCGCGTCGCGGCCAGGCGGGACGCGCGCATGGCGCGCAGGCCGTCGACGCTCAGGACGACGAGCGCGAGCCAGACCAGCGAGAAGCCTGCCCACCGCGCGGGCGGCATGGGCTCGTGGAACACGAGGAGCCCGACGAGGAGCTGGAGCACGGGCGCGAGGTACTGGAGCATGCCCACGAGGCTCAGCGGCAGACGGCGGGCGGCCGCGCCGAAGAGCAGCAGGGGCAAGGCCGTGACGATCCCGCTCGAGGCCAGCAGGAGCGCGTGGCCCGTGCCCTCGGCGCCGAACGTCCCGACCCCCGTCGCGCCCAGGAAGACCAGGTAGCCGAGCGCCACGGGGAACAGCAGGGTGGTCTCGACCGCGAGCCCCGGGAGGGCCTCGACGTCGCGGCCGACCCGGTTCTTGACGAGCCCGTACAGCCCGAACGAGATCGCGAGGGTCAGCGCGATCCAGGGCAGGCGGCCCAGGCCGATCGTGAGGATGATCACGGCCGACGCCCCGATCCCCAGGGCCACCCACTGTGCGGGCCGCAGGCGTTCCTTGAGCACGAGGACAGCGAGCAGCACCGTGACGAGCGGGTTGATGAAGTAGCCGAGCGCGGCGTCGAGCACGTGGCCGGACAGCACGCCGTAGACGTAGACGGCCCAGTTCGTGGCGACCAGGACGGCCGCGATCGCGAGCAGCCCGACGGTCCGGCGCACCCGGAACACCGCCCGGTAGGCGGGCAGCTTGCGCATCACGAGCAGCAGGAGCAGGCAGAAGAGCAGGCTCCAGACCACGCGGTGGGCGATGATCTCGAGCGGCCCGGCGGGCTGGAGCAGGGGGAAGAACAGGGGCATCGCGCCCCACAGGAAGTACGCGCTCGCGCCGAGGACCACGCCCAGGCGGTCGATCGGGGCGGGGCCCGCCTGGGTGCCCGGACGGGACGCGTCCGGTGGTGCGGAGAGGTCGTTCACGGGGTGCTGGGGGGCCTGGCTCACGGTCCACTGTAAGCGTGGGCGGGGTCCGCGCGCGGGGTCGATTTTTCACCAGGGCCCGATCGGCTGTACTGTTGCCACGCTCCCGCAGTTCGGAAGCGTCCTCTGGTTGCGCCTCGGCGCGGCCCGGTCGCTACCGTGTGGCGAGAGTGCACAACCGAACATGGCAGGTTGCCCGAGCGGCCAAAGGGATCTGACTGTAAATCAGACGGCACAGCCTTCGTGGGTTCGAATCCCTCACCTGCCACGCACCTGAACGAGGCGTCACCCCCTGGGTGGCGCCTCGTTCGCGTTGTCGGAGGTACGGGGCGGTCGGTCCGGCGGGTGTCGCGGTCCGGCAGGGAGCGGGGGGCGCACGCTCCCCGCCCGACGTCGGAGCTCGTCTCGGTCTCTCGGCCGGCGGGTCGTGCGGTCGGCGCGGGGGGTGAAGTCCTGACATGTCCGACGCGTGCGAGGTGTCGCGCGGGCCCCGGGGCGCACGGCCCTCAGGTCGAGAAATCGGCCTGATCACTGGGTTTCCGGGTGGTCGCAGAGGTCGATTTCGCACCACGGCAGAACCCGTGTAATCTTTTCACCGCTGCCCCGATAGCTCAGTCGGCAGAGCGTCTCCATGGTAAGGAGAAGGTCAAGGGTTCGATTCCCTTTCGGGGCTCTGTGAAGTGACGCGGGGTCGTCTCGCTGGAATACTGGCGACACGACCCCGCGTTCATCACGCGGCGGGGTAGCTCAGTTGGTCAGAGCGCACGGCTCATAATCGTGAGGTCGCGGGTTCGAGCCCCGCCCCCGCTACCACTTCCTGACATCACACCGTACGGCGGCCGGCGCCGTGCGGCCTAGCAAGCACGTAGCGCCCTCCGGAGGCGCGAGAGGTGGCACTACCGTGGCAAGCAAGAGCTCAGACGTTCGCCCGAAGATCACGCTCGCATGCGTGGACTGCAAGGAGCGCAACTACATCACGAAGAAGAACCGCCGCAACGACCCCGACCGTCTCGAGCTGGCGAAGTTCTGCCCGCGTTGCGGCAAGCACACCGCTCACCGCGAGACCCGCTGATCCAGCGGCTCCTCTGAGCAGCACCGACACGCATGGCGATCAACGCTGACTACGCCGGTCGTGAGTACCCGGCCACCGCCCCGTACTCCGTGGGCCGCGAGAAGATCCGCGAGTTCGCCAGCGCCGTCGGTTCGACCCACCCCGCGCACCACGATGTGGTCACAGCGCGGGGTTTGGGCTATCCGGACCTGATCGCGCCGCCCACCTTCGCGGTGGTCGTCGCGCAGCGCGCCGAGGCCCCGTTCATCCAGGACCCTGAGGCCGGCGTCGACTTCACGCGGGTCGTCCACGCGGACGAGCGGTTCGTGCACCACCGACCCATCGTCGCCGGCGACGAGCTGGTCACGGTCCTGCACGTCGACTCGATCACGCAGCGGGCGGGCATCTCGATGGTCACCACGCGCGCCGAGATCGGCGCCCTGGCGGCCGACGGCTCCGGAACCGTCGAGCCCGTCGCGACCGTCACGTCCAGCCTCGTCGTCCGCGGGGAGGACGCATGACCGAGCACACGGCTTCCCCGGTGAGCACCACGCGACCGGACCTCTCCGCTCTCGCGGTCGGTGACGTCGTCGGGACGCGGGAGATCGCTGTCGACCGCGCACGCCTCGTCCGGTACGCCGGCGCGAGCGGCGACTTCAACCCGATCCACTGGAACGACACCTTCGCCCAGAGCGTGGACCTGCCCGGCGTGATCGCGCACGGCATGTTCACCATGGGTGCGGCGGTGACCCTCGTCGAGGACTGGGCCGGGGACCCGGGGGCGGTCGTCGACTACCAGACCCGCTTCACGCGCCCCGTGCCCGTGCCGAACCCGGGCGAGGCGGTCATCTCGGTGTCCGGCACGATCGGCGCGATCGACCCCGAGGCCCGCACGGTCCGCGTCGACCTCACCGTCACGTTCGAGGGTGCCAAGGTACTCATGAAGTCGCAGGCCGTCGTCCGCCTCTGAGAGCCGGACGTCAGCGCCGCCAGCACGTCGACGAAGGGCGCCTCTCCCGCACGGGAGAGGCGCCCTCCGGCGTCGGTGGTAGGGCCGTGGGGACGGTGCGGCCGGACCTGACCCTGCGGCTCAGACGGCCGGGACAGGCCCGGTCGTGGTCCCGACGACGAGCGTGACGTCGAGCATCACGGTCTCGGGCTCCTTGCCCGCGAGGAGCGAGACCACCGCGCGGCCGAGCTCGGCGCCCTTCTCGGCGAGAGGCTGGTGCACGCTCGTGAGGGTGTCCGGGCTGAGCCACGGCAGGTCGAGCCCGTCGAAGCCTGCGACGGACACGTCCTCGGGCACGCGCAGGCCGAGCTCCTTGGCGCCCAGGACGGCGCCCGCGGCGAGCAGGTCCGAGTGCGCGATGATCGCGGTCGGGCGCTCGTCGGACGGTACCCAGGTCCCGAGGATCTCGACCGCTGCCGCGTGCCCGTGCTCGACGAGCGAGGCCTCGGTCTCCCAGGAGATGAGAGGTTCGACGACGTCGCGCACGCCCGCGAGCCGGTTGAGCGTGGGGGTGCGGTCGGCCTGGGCGAGGCGGTCGGCATCGATGACGCCGCTGCGGCGTGAGTTGTCGAGGGGGAGGGTGATCTCGGCGACGCGGGTGTGCCCCAGGTCGACGAGGTGGCGCACGACCTCGGCCGTGCCCTTGCGGTCCTCGATGCCGACGAGCGGGGTCCCCGGTACGGGGTGCCCCTCGCCGATCACGACGGGGACGCCGCGGCGCTGCAGCGCGGCGAGGGTCGCGTCGTCGGTCCCGATGCCCCACACGAGGACCGCGACGTCCATCGCTGCGCTCTCGATGAGAGGGTCGACCGCGCGGGACGGGTCCTCGGACGGGATGCCGGGGATGAGGAGCACGCCGAGGCCGCTCGTGCCGAGCGTCGAGACGAGCCCGTCGAGGACCTGGACCGCGACGGGGTCGCGGAACGCGCGCTTGAGCTGGTCGCCGATCACGACGCCGACGATCCCGGACCGTCCCGAGCGGAGCTGGCGGCCGAGCGGGTTGGGACCGGCGTAGCCGAGCTCGGTCGCGGCGGCCATGACGCGGTCGCGCGTCTCGGGGGTGATGGGGCCCGCGCCGGAGAACGCGAGCGACGCGGTGGACACCGAGACGCCGGCGAGCGCGGCGACACGGGCGAGGGTCGGACGGCCTGGCGGCTTGGGTGCCTGCTCGGTCTCGGTCATCGTTGCCCCTCTGCCGGTCTTCTGGACGAACTCGGATCCGCCGTGACGCACGGAAAAGGTGTTTGACGGCGCGGCCAGACTACCCGCAGACTTGTCACCATGTCTCGAATCGTTTCGAAGGCCACTCCCGACGCAGGTATCGAATCGATTCGACCAGCGCTCGACCCCGGCCTCTCCCGCGCCCGCTGGTCCCTCCTGGGGATCTTCCTGCTCAACGGCATCACCATGTCGAGCTGGCTCGCCCGCATCCCCTCGGTGCGTGACGCCCTGGGCATGACGCCCAAGGACCTGGGCTTCGTGCTCCTCGCCGGCGCTGTCGGTGCGCTCCTGACCGTCACGCTCGCCGGGCCGATCGTCAACCGCTTCGGCGGCCGCGCGGCCATGCTCGCCTCGACGGGCTTCTTCGCCGCGGCCCTCGTGCTCCTGGGCGTCGGCCCCGCGACGGGCTCGGTCCCGTTGCTGGCTGCGGGCATCTTCCTCAACGGCGTGGCCTTCTCGCTCGGCAACGTCCCCATGAACGTCGAGAGCGCGAGCGTCGAGCGTCGGACGGGCCGCACGATCCTGCCGCAGTTCCACGCGGCCTTCAGCATCGGTGCCGTCCTGGGCTCGCTCGTCGGCGCGGCGTGCGCCGCGGGCGACGTCCCGGTCCTGGCGCAGTTCGTGGGCACCGCGGTCGTCGCGACGGTCTGGCGGCTGGCCAGCATCCCGATGTTCATCCACGACACGCTGCCCCGCCCGCGGGTCGAGGGGCGCCTGGGCGACGCCGGCCCCGACGGGGGCGAGGCCGCCGCAGCGCTGCACCCGCGTTCGCGCCGCGTGCGCCTGGGGGCCGCGCTCGGTGCGTGGCGTGAGCCCCGCACGCTGCTCATCGGCCTCGTCATCATGGCCGCGGCACTGTCCGAGGGGTCCGCGAACGACTGGCTCTCGCTCGCCGTGGTCGACGGGTTCGACCAGACCGAGGCCGTGGGCGCGGTCGTGTTCGGCGCGTTCGTCGGCGCGATGACCGTCATGCGCCTGCTGGGCACGCGCCTGATCGACCGCTACGGCCGCGTCGCGGTGCTCCGGGTCTCGGGGGTCGCCTCGATCGGTGGCCTCCTCCTGTTCGGGTTCGCCCCGAACCTCGCCCTCGCGGGCGTGGGCGTGGTCGCGTGGGGCCTGGGTGCAGCGCTCGCGGTCCCGATCGGCATCGCCGCGGCCTCGGACGAGCCGATGCAGGCGGCGAGCCGTGTCTCGGTCGTCTCGGCGTTCTCGTCCATGGCCTCGCTCGCGGCCCCGCCGCTGCTGGGCATCGCTGCCGAGGCCATGGGCGCGCGTCACGCGCTCGTCCTCATCGTGGTCGCGATGGTCGTCAGCGTGCTGCTCTCGAAGAAGGTCGCGCCGCTCGTCGCGGGGGAGCGCCCGGCACCGCTCGCAGGGCCCGACGGCGGGGCTCCCGTCCCGCCCGCGGGTCGCCGAGCGGTCGGCACCGGCACGGACGACGCCCTGCTCGACGGTGACGGCGACCGCGACGTGCGCGCCGAGGACACCTTGGCGGGCGCTCCTGACGCGACCGCGAAGCCTGACCAGGTGGTAACTCATCACGCGGTACCGTCGACCCTGCGCACGCGCCGCCGTCGTGGTGTGCGACGACACCGCGCGACCGACCCTGCACCGACCGGCTCGACCTCCCACCGACGCGAGGAGACCCCCGCATGACCACCCCGCCCGCCCCCCGCTCCGGGGAGCAGCGCGCAGCGAGCGCCGCCCGCGTCGTCCAGGCAGCCACCTGGGCCGTGTTCGCGGTGTTCTTCCTCAACGGCTTCAACTTCGCGAGCTGGGCCTCGCGCCTGCCCGCGGTCCGGGACGCGCTCGGGCTCTCCGAGGGCAGCATGGGCTTCCTGCTGCTGTTCGCCGCGATCGGCTCGCTCCTCGCGCTGCCGCTCTCGGGCATGGTCGTCCAGCGCGTCGGCGCCTCGCGCGCGGTCGTGATCTTCGCGACGGTCAACGTGGCGGGGCTCGTCGTGGCCGTCACGGGCGTGTCCCAGGGCTCGGTCGACGTCGTACGGGTCGGCCTGTTCCTCTTCGGGATCGGCACCGGGGTCTGGGACGCCGCGATGAACATCGAGGGCGCGGCGGTCGAGCAGCGCCTCGGCAAGGCGATCATGCCCCGCTTCCACGCGGGCTTCTCGTTCGGGACCATGGCAGGGGCCGGCGTCGGCGCACTGGCCGCGCTCGCAGGGGTCCCCGTGCAGTGGCACCTCGCGGTGGCTCTCGCACTGAGCCTGCTCGCGGTCCTGTGGTGCGTGCGGTCCTTCCTCCCCGCAGGTGCGGTCACGGACGAGGCCCTCGCGGCGTCGTCGGGCGACCTGCGGGACGACGCGGCGGGCGAGGACCCCGCGACCGCGGTCCACGGCAAGGGCGCGCGCAGCGCCCTCGCCGCGTGGAAGGAACCGCGCACGCTGCTCATCGGCCTCGTGGTCCTGGCCGCCGCCCTGACCGAGGGCGCGGCGAACGACTGGGTCGGGCTCGCGGTCGTCGACGGGTTCGGCACGTCCGACGCGATGGGCGCCGTCGCGCTCGGGATCTTCCTCACCGCCATGACGGGCATGCGCCTGCTCGGGACGGGCCTGCTCGACCGGTTCGGCCGGGTGGCCGTGCTGCGCATCTCGGCAGGCCTCGCGTTCGTCGGCCTGCTCGTGTTCACGCTCGTGCCCAACCTGTGGGTCGCGCTCGTGGGCGTGGTGCTGTGGGGCATGGGGGCGGCGCTCGGCTTCCCGGTCGGGATGAGCGCGGCCTCGGACGACCCCGCGCACGCCGCGGTCCGGGTCAGCGTCGTGTCGACCGTCGGGTACTCGGCGTTCTTCGTCGGCCCGCCGCTCATCGGGTTCCTGGCCGAGCACATCGGCGGCTACCGCCCCGCGCTGCTCGTCATCGCGGTGCCGCTCGTGATCGGTCTGCTCGTGGTCAACGCGGCCAAGCCGCTGCCCACCGCGGCAGGCGGCGCGGGCACCGCGACCCCCTGACGGTCGCCAGGGCGAGGAGCGGGAGCGGCGTCGAGAGAGGGGGCGGGCGGCGGCGAACTAGGCTGGAGCCATGACCGCCCCCTCCTCGCGCCGCGTGTCCGCCGTCGAAGCCGTCACCGAGGGTGCCGCGCCCGGTCCGGGCGAGGTGCTCGAGCAGCCCACGCTCGCCGACCTCACGACGCTGCGCGTCGGCGGCCCCGCCGACGCGTACCTCGAGGCGAGCACCGAGGCAGAGCTCATCGACGCGGTGCGCGCGGCCGACGACGCGGGCGAGCCGCTCCTCGTCCTCGGGGGCGGCTCCAACCTGCTCGTGAGCGACGAGGGGTTCGGCGGTGTCGTCGTGCGCGACGTGCGCTCCGAGATCCGGATCGACGCCGAGGACACGTGCGGGGGCGGCAGCCTGACCGCGACCGCGGGCCAGGACTGGGACCAGCTCGTCGCGCAGACGGTCGCGCAGGAGTGGGTCGGGATCGAGGCGTTGTCAGGCATCCCGGGCACGGTCGGGGCCGCGCCGGTGCAGAACATCGGCGCGTACGGCCAGGAGGTCGCGGGGGTCGTGGCGTCGGTGCGCGTGTGGGACCGCGAGCAGGCGCGCATCCGCACGCTGCCTCTCGTCGACCTGGACTTCGGCTACCGCACCTCCCTCCTCAAGCGGACCATGCACGCGTCGCCCGACGGCGGCGACATCTGGTACCCGTCCCCCCGGTTCGTCGTCCTCGACGTCAACCTCCAGATGCGGCTCGGGACGCTCTCGGCACCGATCGGCTACCCCGAGCTCGCCCGTCGGCTCGGGGTCCAGGTGGGCGAGCGGGCGCCGAGCGCCGAGGTCCGCGCCGCGGTGCTCGAGCTGCGCGGGAGCAAGGGCATGCTGCTCGACGACCCGTCGGCCCCCGACCACGACCGCTGGAGCGCGGGCTCTTTCTTCACGAACCCGGTCGTCGCCGCGGACCAGGCCGACCTGCTGCCGGCCGACGCCCCGCGCTTCCCGGTCCGGTCGGCGCTCCCGTCGCGCACCACGGGCCCCAGCCTGGGCGAGATCGACCCGACCCTGGTCAAGACCTCGGCGGCCTGGCTCATCGAGCACGCGGGCTTCACCAAGGGGTTCGGGGTGCACGGCCCGTCGAGCGCGGCGCGGCTCTCGACCAAGCACACGCTGGCGCTGACGAACCGGGGGGCCGCGACCGCGGCGGAGATCGTCGAGCTCGCGCGCACCGTGCGCGACGGCGTGCTCGACGCGTACGGGATCGAGCTCGTCCCCGAGCCCGTGCTGGTGGGCGTCGCGCTCTGACGCACCGGGCGCCCGCGGGGTGCCGGTGCCGGGGACAGAGGCCCGCTACCCCGCGGACCGACTGGCTGGGCTGGTCAGTAGACGATCACGGCCGTGCCGGCCGGGGCGCCCCACGAGTCCCAGATCCAGTTCATGGCGCCGTTGGAGACCCGCACGCACCCGTGCGACGCGGGCGACGGGGGGACCGAGCCCGAGCCGTGGACCGCGATCCCGCCGTTGAAGAACTTGGGCCGCCACATGCTCCCGAGCTCGAGCGAGGACTCGTAGCTCCCGTCGACCTGGCGCCCCACCTGGAACGTCCCGGCGGGGGTCCGGGCGTAGTACGTGCGGCCCTTGGCCTCGTAGCGCTCGCCGTTGCCGGACGAGGCGTTGATGATCGCGGTGACCCGCCCGTCGTCGACGGCCAGGACGAGCTGACGGGCGATGTCGATCTCGATCACGTGGCCCGACGAGCTCTGGGGCGTGGGCCGCACGCCCTGGTCCAGTGCGGCCTGGGTCTTGGGACCCACCCGGCCGTCGCGGCTGATCCCTGCGGCCTTCTGGAGCGCCCAGACGGCTTGCTGCGTGCCCGGACCGTAAATGCCGTCGGGGCTCGCTCCGAGGTAGCCGAGGTCGGCAAGCCGTTGCTGGAGGGCGACGACCCGTTCTCCCGTGCTCCCGCGCACGAGCTCCTCGGTCGCGGGGTCGGGGGCCGGCGTGACGGGCGCGGGCTCGGCTGCCGGGGGAGCGGGCGTCTCGACGGGAGGGGCCGGTTCGACGGGAGCGGCTGTCTCCGGCGCAGGGGCCGGGGTCTCGCTGGGCGTCGGAGTGGGCGTGGGCGTCGGTGTCTCGGAAGGAGAGGGCGACGAGGTCGAGGCGGGCGGGGCCGAGGTCCCGCCGTCGCCGGGGCTCAGGACGTCGCACCCTCCGACGAGCAGCAGCGCGACGAGGGCGGCCGTCGCGGCCGTCCATCTCGTCCTCGTCGATCGTTCCTTCGACATGCGTGATCCCCCTCGATGCCCGGCGTCCTGCCGGAGAACTGGCACGACCACGTTCTCACGCCGCGCGCGCAGGGTCCGCATCGCCGACCCGGGGGATGCGCAATCGTTGTGAAGCGTCCTGCCTCAGGCCTCAGGCTTCGTGCCGGCGCAGGAGCTCGCCTCGCACGAGGTCGACGATCGCGTCGTCGTCGAGCCCCGCCTCGCGCACCGCAGCGACGAAGGCGCGTGCGGCCTGCCGGGCGACGACGTCGGTGGGGGCCACCCCGTCGGCGACGACCGTGCCCGCGCGACGGCGCGTCGTGGTGATGCCGGCCGACTCGAGCTCGCGGTAGGCGCGCGCGACGGTCCCGGCGGCGAGGCCCAGGTCTGTCGCGAGGGCCCGGATGGTCGGTAGCCGGTCGCCGACCACGAGGCGCTCCGCGGCGATGTGCGCGACGACCTGCGAGCGGATCTGTTCGTAGGGAGGTACACCCGACGCGGGGTCGATCTCGAGCTGCAGCCCGGAGGCGGAGGGCCGCTCGGTCCCGGCGATCTCAGGCGCCCAGGTGTGCGACGGGCCTGGGTGCAGGCACCTGGACCACCGGCCGGGCGAGGTCCTCGAGGGGTGTGAGCAGACCGCCTCCGTGGCTTTGTGTCATCATGTCGATACAATGACATCCACAACGTCCGGTGTCAACGACCGCGTGAGAGGTCTCTCACGCGCCCCTCATCCCCGCATCACGTCGGACCGCTTGGGTCGCTCTCATGGACACCGCTGCGCAGCTGCTCACCGGCCCCCGGGCCGGGGACCTCCTGGAGGCGGCGCTCGCCGTCGACCACGTCGCGCTCGGTTCGTGGCGCGTGCACCAGGTGCACGCGCGGCCGGGTGCCGAGGTGAGCGTCGGGTACGAGGTCACCGTGCGCGGTCGCGCCGGGGGGCCGCGGACCGCCGGACGTCGCGACGAGTACCTCGTGGCGACCACGGCCGACCTCCCGCCGGACGTCGTCGAACGGCACGGCATCCTGCGCATGGTCGACGGTGACCGGACCGTCCACGTGTGGCGCCACCCCGTCGACCCCCTCCTGCCGGGGCTCGCGACGGCCTGCGACGCCGCGACGCTGACCGACCGGTGGCGCTCGATCGACCCGCACGCCCCGCTCGTCCTGGGGCTGGACCTGGTCGCCTACCGCCCCCTGCGCCGCGCGGTCCTGCGCGCGCGGACGACCGCGGGAGACGTCTACCTCAAGGTCGTCCGCCCGGACCGGGTCGCCGAGCTCCGGCTGCGCCACGACCTCTTCCTGGTCGCCGAGGCCGCACCGCAGGGCTGCAGCCTGACGGCGCCGCTCGCAGCCCCAGGGTCCTGGCCTCGCTCGGCGAGGGCATCCTCGTCCTCGGTGCGCGCCCTGAGGAGACCATGGCTTCCGCCGTGGCCTCGACCCCCCGGCACGAGCAGGCGCTCGCGGTCGACCCGCACGAGCTGGTCCGGGCGCTCGACGCCCTGCCCCCGGACGCCGTCCTGCTCGAGCGCCGCCCCGCCTGGGCCGAGCGGTCCGCGCACTACGCACGCTCCGCCGTCGGGCGTCTGCCGGCTCTCGCCCCGCGGATCGAAGCCCTCGAACGAGGCGTGCGTCGCATCGTCGAGACACGGGACCCCGGTCCCGTGGTCGCGACGCACGGCGACTTCTACGAGGCCAACGTCCTCCTCGTCGGTGGCGCGGGCTGCCGCCGGGTGGCCGCTGTGCTCGACGTCGACACACTTGGCCCGGGTCACCGCGTGGACGACCTCGCGTGCATGACCGGGCACCTCGCGGTCCTCGAGACCCTCGCGCCCCAGGTGTACCCCGGGGTCCGGGGACTCGTGGACCGCTGCCTCGCGGCGTTCGGCGAGAGCACGGACCCCGTCGGGCTGCGGGCACGCACCGCCGGCGTCGTCCTCTCGTTGCTGCCCGGCGCGCCGCGCGACGCCCTCGCCGAGGTCTGGCTCGCTGTTGCCGAAGAGCTCCTCGCAGGGGCCGAGGACAGGCTGCCCCTCGGCTGAGAGACGGGACACGGACCCGCGCCCGCCGCCGACGGGTCAGGCCGCCGGGTCCGCCAACCGGTAGCCCATGCCGCGCACCGTGACCACCCGCTCGGGACCCAGCTTGTTGCGCAGGTAGCGGACGTAGACGTCCACGACGTTGGAGCCGGGGTCGAAGTCGTACCCCCATACCCGCGAGAGCAGCTGCTCCCGGCTCAGGACCTGGCCCGGGTTGCGCAGGAACGTCTCCGCGAGGGCGAACTCCCGGGCCGAGAGGTCGGCCTCCCGGTCCGCGGTGCGGGCGCGACGCGTGCGCAGGTCGAGGCTGAGCGAGCCGTGCGAGAGCACCGTGACCTCGCCTGCGGGCTCGGTCCGCAGGCGCAGGCGGATGCGTGCCAGCAGCTCCTCGAAGCGGAACGGCTTGACCATGTAGTCGTCCGCCCCGCCCTCGAGGCCCGCGACCGTGTCGGTGACCGAGGACCGGGCCGTGAGGATGATGACGGGGATCGTGTTGCGCGCCGCGCGGAGCCGCCGCAGGACCGTGAATCCGTCCTGGTCCGGCAGACCGAGGTCGAGGATCATCAGGTCGTGGTCGCCCGTCTGTGCCAGGTCGTAGCCCTCTCGACCTGTGGTCACGGCCGTGCTCGCGTACCCGGCCGCGCGCAGCCCCTTGGACACGAACGACGAGATCCGTGTCTCGTCCTCGACGACGAGGATCTGGCTCACAGCGATGTCCTTTCACCCAGGTGTGCCGGGACGACCACGGGGATCTCCACGGTCAGCGGAGTCAAGAGGTCGTGGTCCGCCCTGCCCGGCCCCGTCCCGGCGGGTGACGGGGAGGAGGACCTGTGGTCGTGGTCCGGCCCCGGGACGGGGAGAGCCTGGCCGGGTTCGAGCGGGAGGTCGAGAGTGAACGTGGAACCGAATCCTCGGGTCGAGGTGACCTCGACCCGTCCGTCGTGCCCGCCCGCGATCGCGCTGACGATCGCCAGGCCCAGGCCCGCGCCGTCGCGGAACGCAGGGTCGCGCTCGGCCTGGGCGAAGCGCACGAAGATGCGTTCGAGCTGGTCGGGCGAGACGCCGATGCCCTCGTCCCGGACCCAGAGCCGGATCCGGCCGTCGCGCACCGCGGAGCCCAGGGTGATCTTCGATCCCGGTGCGGAGAACTTCACGGCGTTCGAGGCGAGCTGGAGCCACGCCTGGGTCAGGCGCTGCTCGTCGACGAGCGCCGTGGCCCCCGTCCGCGCGTCGATCTTCCACCTGCGGTCGCCCAGGAGACGGGCCTTGTCGAGGATGTCGTCGGTCAGGCGCCCCAGGTCGGTCTCCTCGAGGCGGACGAAGTCCGGGCTCCCGGCGGTCGCGAGGGTCATGAGGTCGTCGACGAGCCGGTGCATGCGGTCGAGCTCGTCGAGCGCGAGGCTGCGCGTGGCCGCCGAGTCCTCGGGGTCGTGCGGGTCCATGAGCTCGAGGTGCCCGCGGACGATCGTCAGCGGGGTCCGCAGCTCGTGCCCTACGTCGTCGAGGAGCTGGTGCTCGGCGTCGGACGCGGCGGCGAGACGGTCGAGCATCTCGTTGAAGGCCTGGGTGAGCTCGGAGACGTCGTCGTTCCCCGTGACCGGGATGCGCTCGGACGTGCGGGTGTCGCTGATCCGACGAGCGGTCTGGCCGAGCAGGCGTACCGGACGCAGCAGGCGACCCGCGACGACCCAGCCGACCGCGCCGATGAGCAGGAGCGAGACCACCGCGATGATCGCGTACGTCCGGAACACCTGGTCGAACTCGGCGTGCTCGGCGTCCCGGTCGTACGCCAGGACGAGGGCGGAGGGCTCCTTGCCGTCCGTCACGGGCACGACCAGCGCCCGGTAGCTGGTGGTGGGCGTCGAGATCTCGCGCAGGACGACCCGGCCCCCCGTGGTCAGGGGCTCGAGGGCGTCCATGAGCGCCTCGTCGTCCTCGAGCCGGAGCGGCACGGGCGACGCCGCGATCCACTGGGCGCGTCCGGCGCGGAAGCCCACCATGCCCTCGTGCGGGGCGGGCACGGTCTGTCGCATCGCGAAGTTCACCAGGTCGTCCGACGACGTGAACCGCTCGCCCGTGGAGGGGTTGACGCCGTCCTGGGCGAGGGCCTCGAACTCCTCGAGCGAGCGCGTGAGGGACAGGGCCATCCGGTCGTCGACGTGCCGGCGCTGGGACGTGAACGCGACGCCGCCCGCGATGATCAGCCCCAGGGCCGCGAGGGCGAGGACCGCGCCGAGGATGCGGACGCGGACGGTCAGCAGCCGCGCGGTGGTCCGGGGACGGTGGGGCGCGGCGGGATCGAGGGGGGCGGACATCATCCGTTCCCCGTGTCGGGAGTCCACATGCCGTCGTCGTACTCGTCCGAGGGCCGGTACATGCCGTCGTCGTACTCGTCGCCGGGGTGGTACATGCCGTCGTCGTACGGCAGCTCGCCGGTCGAAGGCGCCGTGCCGGTGCCGCTGTCGACGGTGCTCCCGATCCGGGGCGGCGCGGGCTGGACGGGGACGAGGGACCCGTCGCCCGGCTTCTCGACCGGCTCGACGGGCTCGCCCGGTTCCTCCTCGACGGGCTCGACCGGGGCCGGGACGGGCGTGGGGGTCACGGTCTCGACCGGGGCCGGGCTCAGGACGACCTGGTTCCCCAGGTCGCGGTCCGGAGGGCTCGCGGAGACGAGTGCCACGGCGGCCGTGCCGACGCCGAGGAAGCCGAGCACCAGGGCGCCCACCCACGTCGTCGTCCGTCGCATGGCGCGAGTGTCCCGTGCCCTGATGAGAGGGGCATGAGAGGGCGCGTCACCCACGGGGTGCCTCGCCCGTGGGCGGAGCCTCGGCGATCCACTCGTCGACTCCCGCGAGCAGCCGCGCCGTGGTCGAACGGCTCGCCCGGCTCGCCCGGATCGAGGAGCGCGCGAGATCGGCCAGCTCCTCGTCGGAGAACCCGTGCTCGGTCCGCGCCGACTCGTACTGCGCCACGAGCCGCGAACCGAAGAGCAGCGGGTCGTCGGCCCCGAGCGCGACCTGCGCGCCCGCGTCGACGAGCGCCCCGAGCGGGACCTGCGCGCCGTCGTCGTACACCCCGAGCGACACGTTCGAGGCGGGGCAGACCTCGAGCGCGACGCCCCGCTCGACGACCTGCTCGAGGACCCGCGGATCCTCGACGGACCGGACCCCGTGGCCGAGCCGGTCCGGGTCCAGGTCCGTCAGGACCTCGCTCACGTGGTCCGGGCCGAGGAGCTCGCCACCGTGCGGGACCAGGGCGAGCCCCGCGCGGCGCGCGATCGCGAACGCGGGCGCGAAGGCCGCGGTGTCCCCGCGCCGCTCGTCGTTGCTCAGCCCGAAGCCCAGGACCTCGCCCGGACCGTCGCCCACGTACTGCGCGGCGAGGCGTGCGAGCGTGCGCGCGTCGAGCGGGTGCCGCATGCGCGACGCGGCGACGATCACGCCCACCTCGGTCCCCGTCGCGGCGCTCGCCTCGCGCGCCGCGTCGAGCACGATCTCGACCGCGGGCGAGATGCCGCCCACGAACGGCGCGTACGACGTGGGGTCGACCTGGATCTCGAGGCGCCCCGACCCCTCGGCCGCGTCGTCCTCGGCGGCCTCGTGCACGATCCGGCGCATGTCCGCCTCGGAGCGCACGCACGCGCGCGCGGCGTCGTACAGGCGCTGGAAGCGGAACCAGCCACGCTCGGTCGCGGGCAGGCGCAGCGGGTCGCCGTCGAGCAGCGCGGACGGGAGCCGCACCCCGTACTGCGCCGCGAGGTCCCGCAGCGTCTCGGGCCGCATGGACCCGGTGAAGTGCAGGTGGAGGTGGGCCTTGGGGAGCTTCGCCAGATCACGCACAGGGGCAGTCTTCCATCAGCAGGTCCCCCGCACGGGGAGGTCCGTTCCCCGGCCGGGTGAGATCGGGGGCGACCTCACGCGCCGGGCAGGATCCCGCGCTCGATCGCGACGGTCACGGCGCGCGTGCGGTCGTCGACCCCGAGCTTGGCGAACGCACGCAGCAGGTGCGTCTTGACGGTCGCCTCGGAGATGAACAGCTCACGCCCGATCGCCGGGTTGCTCAGCCCGCGCGCGACCAGCGCGAGGACCTGCGACTCGCGGGGCGTGAGCCGTTCGCCCGCGCCCCGGACCGACGTCACGAGCCGGGTCGCGACCGTGGGGGCCAGGACCGTCTCGCCGCGCGCCGCGGCCCGGATGGCCGCGACGAGCACGTCGCGCGGCGTGTCCTTGAGCAGGTAGCCCGTCGCGCCGGCCTCGACCGCACGCAGGATGTCGGTGTCGGTCTCGTACGTCGTGAGCACGACGACGCGGGGCCGCGTGGGCCGCGCCTCACCGGGGGAGCGGGGGCCGGCGAGGATCTCGCTGGTCGCACCCACGCCGTCGAGCACGGGCATGCGCAGGTCCATGAGCACGACGTCGGGGCGCAGCTCGCGCGCGAGCCGCACGCCCTCGTGCCCGTCGCCCGCCTCGCCGACCACCACCAGGTCGGGCTCGGCAGTGAGCATCCCGACGAGGCCCGAACGGACCACGGGGTGGTCGTCGACCACGAGGACGCGGACCTGGGGATCCGACGGCGTCGCTCCGGTCGCGGTCGCCGCGGCGGTCCCCGGATGAAGGGTGGGTGAGGGCGCTGGGTGGTCGGTGGGGGAGGTCACGGCTGGCTCCGGGGGAGTAGGGCGGGATGCGTGGGGGCGTCGGCGGGGTGGTCGGCGGGCACCGGCAGCTCGACCCGCACGTGCGTCCCGCCGCCCGGGACGGACGCGACGCTCACCGTGCCGCCGCTCGCCGCGACACGCTCGCGCATGCCGCGCAGGCCGAACCCTTCCACGATGCCCGGCCCCAGCCCCTGACCGTCGTCCGCGACGTCGAGGACGACCGTGGTGCCGTCGGGCCTCACGTCCTCCGAGCGAACGGTCCCGACGCCCTCCCCGGGCCCCAGGGAGACGACGACGGAGCGCGCCGCCGCGTGGCGGCGCACGTTGGCCAGGGCCTCCTGCGCGGACCGCAGCAGGACGACGTCCTCGGCACTGCCCAGTCCTGGGACGGCCGACAGCCGCAGCGTCACCGCGACCCCCGACTCGTCCTCGAAGCGAGCGGCCAGGCGCTCGATCGCCTCGACGAGCGTCGCGCCCTGCAACGGCAGGGGAGCGAACGCCGTGACGAGGGACCGGGCCTCGGCCAGGTTGTCGCGGGCCGTGGCCTCGACGAGCGCGAGCCGGTCCCGGGCTGCGCCCACGTCGTCACGGTCGAGGTCGGCGTTCGCGGCCTGGGCGAGCATGACGACGCTCGTGAACCCCTGCGCCAGGGTGTCGTGGATCTCGCGCGCCATGCGCTCGCGCTCGGCCGCGACCCCGGCCGCGTGGTGGACCGTCCCGAGCTCGGCCTGCGTGGCGTTCAGCTCGTCGACGAGCTGGGCATGGCGTGCGGTCTGGAGCATCGCCTGGCCCACCCACGTGCCGAGCAGGATCGAGAACACGAGTCCGACGCCGATCTGCGGTGCGGCCCTCGTGAGGGCCTCGCGGGAGAACCCAGACGCGGCCGTGAGCGCGAGGGTCGTGCCGACCGCGAGCAGCACCGAGAGCGTGAGACTCACCCAGCGGTACTCCGAGAGCATCCAGATCTGGGTGAACGCGACGAACAGCAGGAACGTCCCGAGCGGGTTCTGGACGACGGCGACATCGGTCGCGACGATCAGGGTCAGCAGGTACGCCACGGCCAGACGCTGGTCCCGGTTCCGGGCGGCACGCCGGCCCAGGAACGTGTACGCCAGCAGGATCACCCCGATCGCCCCCAGCGCCAGCGCGAGCCGGTCGGGCTCGACCCCGGCCGAGACCAGGGCCAGCGCGCACAGGGCCACGACCACGTAGAAGCCCACGTCCCACCACACGACGACCCGGTCCCACGAGCCCTCGAACCGTCCGAGGGCCGAGGAGCCGGGATCGAGCGCCGGGTCGGGATCGGGCGCCGGGCCGGGGGAAGGGGGCACGGGCGCGCCCGAGGCGGCCGAGCCGGAGGGCCCCGCCGCCACGGACCCCGTCGACGGACGGTCCACCGGGCTCTCAGCCGTCGTCACGCCGCCTCCACCTGAACGTCCGGACCCCCACCACGAGGCCCACGACGAGCCACGCCACCAGTACAGCAGCCGTCGCGCCGTGCTGCCACGAACCGCCCACCTCGAGCGCGGCGGCCTCGGGCGGCAGGAAGACCGACCGCATGCCCTGCGCGAGCCACTTGAGCGGGAAGACCGACGCGACCTGCTGCATCCACGACGGGAGGGCGAAGAACGCGAAGAACACGCCCGAGATGAACTGCAGGACCAGGACGATCGGCGTCACCACGGCGCTCACCGACTTTCCCGAGCGGGGGACCGAGGAGAACGCGACACCCAGCACCGAGCCGGTCGCGGTGCCGAGCACGAACACCCACGCGAACGTCGCCCAGGCCGACGCGGTCGAGGGCATCGGGACGTCGAACGCCGTCGCGGAGAGCAGCAGCAGGGCGGCGGTCTGGACGGTCGTGACGAGCAGGACCTGCCCGATCTTCCCCAGGAAGTACGAGGTCGCCGGCAGAGGGGTCGCCCGCAGGCGCTTGAGCGTGTCGTCGTCGCGCTCGACCGAGATCGAGATCGCGAGGTTCTGGAAGCTCGTGAGCATGACGCCCGTGGCGACCATGCCCGGCAGGAAGTATTGCGCGAACGGTACGGACCCGGCCGCGTTGCCCTGGTCCTGCTGCCCGAAGACCGTCGCGAAGATCGCCATCATGATGAGCGGGTACGCCAGGATGAAGACGACCGCGTCACGCTCGCGCAGGAACGCGAGCATCTCGATCCAGGCCCGTCGCAGGCCCGTGCCGAGGACGCCGGGCAGGGGCCGCTCCGCGGGCACCGCGCGGGTGGGGGACGTCTGGGTGCTCATCGGGACGCCTCCTCGGCGACGGGAACGGACGGTACGGCAGAGGATCGAGTGTCGGACGGGAGTCCTGGTACCGCCTCGGCCGACGAGGTGGTGGGCAGGGCGGTGGGCGCGGCGCCGATGAGCTCGAGGTACACGTCCTCGAGGCTCGGCTGGAGCACCCGCAGACCGGGCACCTCGCCGTCGGGTCCGGCCAGGCGTGCCGCGAGCGAGGCGACCAGCGCGGTCGGGTGGTCGGTGCGCTCGACGTGCGTGACGCCGTCGGCCTCCCAGCGCACGACGGGGCGCAGCGCGCCGGGCCCGCCCAGGTCGGCCGGCGCCCCGAGGGCGACGACCTTCCCGTCACGCACGACGGCGGCTCGGTCGGCCAGGTGCGCGGCCTCGTCGAGGTAGTGGGTGGTCAGGAGGATCGTGGTGCCGCCCGCGCGCAGGCTCAGGACGAGGTCCCAGAAGCTGCGGCGGGCCTGCGGGTCGAAGCCCGTGGTGGGCTCGTCGAGGAAGAGCAGCTCGGGGTCGCCCACGATCCCGAGCGCTACGTCGAGCCGTCGGCGCTGGCCGCCCGAGAGCTGGCGCGAGCGCGTGGACGCCTTCTCCTCCAGCCCGACGGCGGCGATCACCTCCTCGGGATCGCGCGGGGCCGGGTAGAACGTCGCGAAGTGGTGCACGAGCTCGCGCACCGTGAGCTCGGCCTGGTCGCGCGGGTCCTGCAGGACGACGCCGATCCGGCTGCGCCACGCGCGGCCTGCGAGCGCGGGGTCTTCGCCCAGGACCTGGACCTGGCCGCCGTCGCGCTTGCGGAAGCCCTCGAGGATCTCGACGGTCGTGGTCTTGCCCGCGCCGTTGGGGCCGAGGACCGCGAAGATCTCGCCGCGCTCGACCGTGAGGTCCAGGCCGTCGACGGCCTGCTTCACGACGCCGCGCTTGGTGTACCGCTTGGTGAGCCCGCGGACCTCGATGGCCGGGGTGCCCGTTCCTGCTCGGGGGGCTGTCCTGTCTGTGCTCATGGCTCCAGCGTGGCGTGGGTGGGGTGCCCGCCGCGACGACCGGTCGGGGGGACGTGGGGTCCACCGGTCGGTGGACGCCGGGGGTGACGGGCCTGCTCGCCGACGGTGACGGGCCTGCTCACCGGCGGTGACGGGCCTGCCCGCCGGGGGTGACCGGAAGACTCACCCGCGGTGACGGGATGTCCGCCGCGAAGGCCCACCGGGGGTCCACTACTGTCAGCCGCATGAGCGATGCCGCGATCACGCTGACCGTTCTGGGCGCAGCGGTGGTCCTCTTCGTGTGGAACAGGCTCCCGGTCGGCGTCGTGGCGCTCGCGGTCGCGGTCTCGCTCTACCTCACGGGCGTCCTCACGGTCGAGGAGTCGCTCGCGGGCTTCGGCACCCCGACCGTGATCCTCATCGCCGCGCTCTTCGTGGTCGCCGAGGCGCTCGACGCCGCAGGTATCACGGCGTGGGCGGGTCAGCAGCTGATCGACCGGGCGGGGACGAGCCCCGCGCGGCTCATGGTGCTCATGCTCGTGCTCTCGGCGGTGCTGTCCGCGCTCGTCACGCCGAACGGTGCGGTCGCGGCCCTGTTCCCCATGGTCGTGGTCCTCTCGACGCGGCTCGGCCGCTCGCCCTCGCAGCTCCTCATGCCCCTCGCGTTCGGTGCGCACGCCGGGTCGCTCCTCATGCTGACGGGCACGCCCGTCAACGTGATCGTCTCGGCGACGGCCCTCGAGGAGACGGGCACGGGACTGGGGTTCTTCGAGTTCGCGCTCGTGGGCGTCCCGCTGCTCGCGGGGACGATCCTGGTGTGCGTCCTGTGGGGTCCGCGCCTGCTGCCGCACCGCAGCGCGCGCTCGCTCTCGCGCGACCTCACGGGCCTGCCCGCGGACCTGCTGCGCGACTACGCGCCGGTCGGCAGCATCGCGCGCCTGACCGTGCCCGCGGGCTCACCCCTCGTCGGGGTCGCGGCCGACGCGATCGACACGGGTGACCGCTCGGTGCACGCGGTCGCGGTGCAGGACCGGTCGGGGCGGCCCACGTCGGAGGTCGTGGCAGGCGGTCAGCTCGTGGTGCGCGGGAGCCGCGGGGGGATCGACGAGTTCGCGGCCGTGGGCGGCCTGGTCGCCCCCACGAGGCCCGACGGCGAGGACGTCACCTGCGGGCTCGTCTCCCGCGAGCACGGGGTCGCCGAGGTCATCGTGCGCCCGCGCTCGGGCCTGATCGGCGAGCGCGTCTTCCCCGGCATGGTCACGGACTCGGGCGAGCTCGTGGTCCTGGCCGTGAAGCGGCTCGGAGAGGTCCTCGACCCGGCCACCGACGAGGGGGAGAACCGTCCTGCTGCTGACCCACGCGACCACGAGGTCACGCTGCGCGCAGGCGACGCGGTGCTCCTGCAGGGGCCGTGGGACGCGCTCGACCGCCACACCGACGACCCCGACGTCCTGGTGGTCGACACACCGGACTCGATCCGCCGACAGGCCGCGCCGCTCGGGCGCCGTGCCGTGCCGGCCATCGTGGTGCTCGTGCTCATGGTGGCCGCGCTCGCGACGGACGTGCTGCCGGCCGCGGTCACCGCAGTGGGGGCCGCGATCGCGATGATCCTGCTGCGGGTCGTCACGACCCGCCAGGCGCAGCGCTCGATCTCGCTCACGACCGTGATCCTCGTGGCGGGCATGATCCCGCTCTCGACCGCGATCACGCAGACCGGCGCCGCGGAGATCGTCGCGACGGCGCTGATCGACGTGGTCGGCGGGGGAGGGCTGACGCTCCTGCTGCTGGGCATCTTCGTGCTGTGCGCGGTGCTCGGGCAGCTCATCAGCAACATGGCCACGGCCCTGGTCATGATCCCCATCGCCGGGTCGGTCGCGCTCGAGCTCGGGATCTCGCCCGTGCCGCTCGTGATGTGCGTCGCGGTCGCGTCCGCCGCGGCGCTCCTGACGCCCGTCGCGACGCCCGGCAACATGATGGTCATGGAACCCGGCGGCTACCGGTTCGGCGACTACTGGAAGCTCGGCCTGCCCGTGCTCGGGGTCTACCTGCTGGTCGCAGTGTTCCTCGTCCCCCTGATCTGGCGGCCGTAGGGCTCGCCTGGCATGTCCTGCACGACCCGCACCGCACCCGCCCCGGCACCGGCCGTGGCCCGAGAGATGGAGCACGCCATGGGTGACGCACCCTTCGACCCGATCCCGTCCGACACGGCCGTCCGCGCCGTGGAGGTGTCCGTCGACGCAGCGCCCGCAGGGGGCACGACCGGGGTCCTGGTCACCTCGGACGGCGACGTCCCGGCCGCGATCGGCGCCGACCGCGACGAGCTCGCCCGTTGGGGCTTCACAGGGCGTGCGGGGCAGAGCCTCGCCCGTCCCTCGGTGGGGGCCGACGTGGTCGCGGTCGGCGCCGGACCGGCCGAACGGCTCGACACCGCAGCGGTCCGCGACGCCGCGGCCCACCACGCCCGGGCCGTCGCGCGCGACACGATCGTGACGGTCTCGCTCGCGGGCACCGAGGGCCTCGACCTCGGGGACGTCGCGAGCGCGGTCGTCGAGGGCGTCCTGCTGGGGCGCTACCGCTACGACCAGCTCCGCACCGAGCCTGCGACGGTCCCGGTCACGGGCATCGTCCTGGTCACCGACGGCGACGCGGCCGAGGCGCTCGCGGGCGCCCGGCGCGGCCTGGTCCTCGCCCGCGCGGCGCTCGTCTCGCGCGACCTCGCGAACACCCCGGCGGGCTACCTCACGGCCCCCGACCTGGCCGACGTCGCGGTGCGCCTGGGAGCCGCGAACGGCCTCGAGGTCGAGGTCTTCGACAAGGCAGCGCTGACCGAGATGGGGTGCGGCGGCATCCTCGGGGTCAACGCGGGCAGCGTCGTCGAGCCACGCCTGGTCAAGCTGACGTACCGCGGTGGCGAGGGGCACCTCGCGTTCGTCGGCAAGGGCATCACCTACGACTCGGGCGGCATCAGCCTCAAGCCCTCGAACGCGATGCACGCGGCCATGAAGATGGACATGTCCGGGGCCGGGGCGGCGCTCGCGGCCCTCTCGGTGCTCAAGGACCTGGGCGTGGGCACGACCGTCACGGCGTACCTCGCGTGCACCGACAACATGCCCTCGGGCAGCGCGACCAAGCTGGGTGACGTCCTGACGACGCGCAGCGGCCGCACGATCGAGGTCGTCAACACCGACGCCGAGGGCCGGCTGGTCATGGCCGATGCGATCGCGCTCGCGGTCGAGGACGGCGTCGACGCGATCGTCGACATCGCGACCCTCACGGGCGCGGCGCTCGCGGCGCTCGGCACGGCGCGGGCCGCGCTGCTCGGCAACGACGACGCGCTGGCTGCCCAGGTCGAGTCGGCGTCGGCAGCGACCGACGAGCGCGTCTGGCGTCTCCCGCTCGAGCACCGCTACCGGCCCCAGCTCGACTCGGACGTCGCGGACATCAAGAACCTGGGTGGCGAGTTCGCGGGGGCCATCACCGCTGCGCTGTTCCTCGCGGAGTGGGCGGGCGACGTGTCGTGGGCCCACCTCGACATCGCGGGCACCATGAAGTCGGACACCGACGACGCGGTCTGGACCAAGGGAGCCACGGGCTTCGGCGCGCGCCTCCTCGCCGAGCTCGCGGGCGCGTTCACGGTCCCGGTCGCGTAGGTCCTGTGGACGGGAGAGGCCGGCCGCCCGCACTGCGGGCGACCGGCCTCTCGTCATGTCCTCGTCACGTCACCCGGGAGGCCCCCGGCGGGGCGACCCGTGCCCGACGACGTACGCTCCGCCGTCGGGCCCTGCCTCACTGCAGGTAGATCTCCGCGCCCGGGCCCAGCGGCAGACCCAGCAGGTACCAGCCCACGAGCAGCGCGGTCCACACGAGCAGCAGCGCGACCGTGTACGGCAGCATGAGCGAGATGATCGAGCCCACGCCGACCTTCTTGCGGTACCGCTCGGCGAAGATCACGATGAGCGCGAAGTACGGCATGAGCGGGGTCGCGACGTTGATCGGCGAGTCGCCCACGCGGTAGGCCGCGACCGCGAGGTCGGGCGAGATGCCGAGCTGGATGAACAGCGGCACGAAGATCGGGGCGAAGATCGCCCACTTCGGCACCACGCCGCCGATGAAGATGTCGATCACGGCCGTCATCGCGATGAGACCGATGATGAGCGGGACCGTCCCGAGGTTCGCCTGCTCCAGGGCGTCGGCCATGTTCACGGCCGCGACCGTGCCCAGGTTCGAGTAGTTGAAGTAGGCGATGAACTGGCTGATGATCAGCAGCAGGAAGATCAGCCCGGACAGGCCCGCGATGGTCTTCGTCATGGGGTTGATGACGTCCATGCTGCCCTTGATCGTCCCTGCGCCCTTGCCGTAGCACAGGCCCATGACGAAGAAGTAGATCAGGATCAGGAAGATGATGCTGCCCATGAGGGGTGAGCCCTCGATGAGGCTGCCGGTCTCGGGGTTGCGCAGCGGCCCCCAGGACGGGAGCGCCAGCAGCAGGATGAGAGCGGTGACGCCGATCAGGCCGAACCCGGACCACTTGAGCCCGCGCTTCTCCGCGGCGGTCAGCTCGCCCGAGGGGGCCGGGGCGGCGGCCCCGCCCGAGTCGTGGTCGTCGGCCGCAGGGGCCTCGTCCTCCCGGTAGGTGCCCAGGCGGGGCTCGACGAACTTCTCGGTCACGAGCGTCGCGACCAGGGTCACCACGATGGTCGAGACGATCGAGAAGTAGAGGTTGCCCGTGATCGAGACGTGCTGCGCGGGGTCCGCGATCGACTCGTTGGTGATCTCGGCGAGCATGCCGTCGATCGGGGTGATGAGCAGGTTCACGCCGAACCCGCCGCCCACGCCCGCGAACGCCGCGGCCAGGCCTGCGAGCGGATGTCGGCCGAGCGTGTGGAACACCGCGGCGGCGAGCGGGATGAGGACCAGGTATCCGGCGTCGGTCGCGATCGAGGACAGGACGCCCAGGAAGACCACGATGAGCGTGATGAAGCGCGCCGGCGTGACCCTGACGAGGCGCTTGATGAAGGCGCCGATCAGGCCGACCTCCTCGGCGAGCCCCACGCCGATCATGGCGACGACGATCACGCCGACGACGCCGAACCCGTTGAAGTTCTCGACCGGCGACGTGAAGATGAACCGGATCCCGTCGGCGCTTAGGAGCGACTCGACCGAGACCGTGACCTGCTCCACGTGGGGGTCTTCGCTCTGGTAGGGCGCGTCCCCGATGAGCTCCTCGCCGCTCGGCTCGACCTGCTCGGCGACCTGCGCCTGGTCGAACGTGACCGAGGTCCCGGCGAGGTAGAACGCGTGCGAGAGCACGATGATGAGGGCGATGAGGCCAAGGAAGATGATGGCGGGGTGCGGGACCTTGTTCCCCACCCGCTCGATCCCGTCGAGCATGCGCTCGAGGGGGGTGCGACGTACGACCGCGGCTTCCGACATGTCGCCCTCTCGTGTCCCGGTCGCCTCGTGCGGGGTGCGCGAGGACTCGGGGGTAAGTATTGCGAGGAGAACGTGTGGACGTGCGGTGAATCACCGGGAGAGGATGATCGGATCCCGGACGAGCGGGTGAGATCTGCGGACCGTCGTCTAGCGTGGGTCGTGAAGGACGGTCGCGACGGGTGCTGAGAGGTGCTTCGTGTGCGGTCACCTGGTGGGGCCCGGCGGGCTCCGACGGGGCGTGACGAGGGCCGGTTCGACCACGGCGCTCGGTTCGCGTACAGTATTCCTTCGGTGGCAGGTGCCCACCCGATGATCTCTGCCTTCTCGGTAGGCTCTCGGGGTGGCGTCGATCACGAAGGGCAGTGGCGCAATTGGTAGCGCAGCGGTCTCCAAAACCGCAGGTTGCAGGTTCGAGCCCTGTCTGCCCTGCAAGGCGTCGTCCCCCCAGGGGCGTGCGCGTAGTCCGGTAACGGGTTACACCACGAAAGGTCAGCATCGGTTTCGGTTTCAACGTCACGTAGTGGGGATGAACAGTGAGCGAATCGCCATCAGAGGCGCTGGGTGCTGAAGGCGTGCGCGCCGGCGGTGACAAGAAGAAGGGCGACGCGAAGAAGGGCAACATCTTCTCGCGGATCGCCCTGTTCGTCCGCCAGGTGATCGCCGAGCTCAAGAAGGTCGTCACCCCCACTCGTTCCGAGCTGATCACCTACACCACCGTCGTCCTCGTCTTCGTGGCCGTGGTCATGGCGTTCGTGACGCTGCTCGACTTCGGGGTCGGCATCGCCGCCCTGTGGGTCTTCGGGGGCTGATTCCCGGAGGGCGCCTCGTGCCGCGAGCATCTCGCGGCACTGCACGAGTACGCGCCCGGAGCGTGAGGACCGTGAGCGGTCCCGTCAATAGCATGTTCGAGTAGTCAGTAGAAAGCAGGTTCGTTCGTGTCCCAGGAGTCGCTGGACCAGGCGGAGAACGTCGATCCCACCGAGCCCGTCGCCGAAGGCGCCGAGGTCGAGCTCGACGCACCCGAGGCTGCCATCGACGAGGTCGAGGCGGACGACGAAGAGCTGGACACCGAGACGGACGAGGAGCCGGCCGAGGCCGACGACGAGCCCCGTGTCGACGAGGACGGCGACATCCTCGACGACCTCGACCCGGTCGAGGAGTTCAAGAAGGACCTGCGCACCAAGCCGGGCGACTGGTTCGTGATCCACTCCTACGCGGGCTACGAGAACCGTGTGAAGGCCAACCTGGAGAACCGCATCCAGAGCCTGAACATGGAGGACTTCATCTTCCAGATCGAGGTCCCCATGGAAGAGGTCGCGGAGATCAAGAACGCGCAGAAGAAGATCGTCCGTCGCGTCCGCATCCCCGGCTACGTCCTGGTCCGCATGGACCTGACCGACGAGTCGTGGGGCGCAGTGCGCCACACGCCCGGTGTCACGGGCTTCGTGGGCCACACCCACCAGCCGGTGCCGCTGACGCTCGACGAGGTCTTCTCGATGCTCGCCCCGACGATCGAGCCCAAGGCCGAGGCCGGCAAGCCCGCAGCGTCGGCCAAGGCCCCCTTCGAGGTCGACTTCCAGGTCGGCGAGTCGGTCACCGTCACGGACGGTCCGTTCGACACGCTCCCCGCGACGATCTCCGAGATCAACGCCGAGGGCCAGAAGCTCAAGGTCCTCGTCTCCATCTTCGGCCGGGAGACCCCGGTCGAGCTGTCGTTCAACCAGGTCGCCAAGATCTGATCCTGTCGGACGACAGCACCTGCAACCGGGTCATCGCCCACGGCGTCGGCCCAGACACAGAAAGCACGGAATCTCATGCCTCCCAAGAAGAAGGTCTCTGGGCTGATCAAGCTCCAGATCAAGGCCGGCGCAGCAACTCCCGCCCCGCCGATCGGCCCCGCGCTCGGTCAGCACGGCGTCAACATCATGGAGTTCTGCAAGGCGTACAACGCCGCGACCGAGTCGCAGCGCGGCAACGTCATCCCCGTGGAGATCACGGTCTACGAGGACCGCTCGTTCACCTTCATCACCAAGACCCCCCCGGCTGCTGAGCTCATCAAGCAGGCTGCCGGCGTGGACAAGGGATCGCCGACCCCGCACACGGTCAAGGTCGCGAAGCTGACCTCCGCCCAGGTGCGCGAGATCGCTCAGACCAAGCTCGAGGACCTCAACGCGAACGACCTCGACGCTGCATCGCTCATCATCGCGGGCACCGCTCGCTCCATGGGCATCACGGTCGAGGGCTGACCCAGCTCCACCCCCAGCCTCCGGGCTGAACCTCATTTTCATGAGCCCGCCGGTCTCTGACCGGCGGGCAGTGGCAGGGTCCGCGCGGATCCGTAGACCACGACTGCTCGACAAGGAGAAGCAGATGGCAACGCGCAGCAAGGCATACCGCGCCGCCGCGGAGAAGATCGACCGCGACGAGCTCTACACCCCGCTCCAGGCGGTTCGTCTCGCCAAGGAGACGTCGCCCACCAAGTACGACGCGACCGTCGAGGTCGCTTTCCGTCTCGGTGTCGACCCCCGCAAGGCGGACCAGATGGTTCGTGGAACGGTCAACCTGCCTCACGGCACCGGTAAGACCGCCCGCGTCCTGGTCTTCGCGAACGGCGAGAAGGCGGAGCAGGCTCGTGCAGCCGGCGCCGACATCGTCGGTGGCGACGAGCTCATCGAGAAGGTCGCCGCTGGCTACACGGACTTCGACTCCGCTGTCGCGACGCCGGACCTCATGGGCAAGGTCGGTCGCCTCGGTAAGGTCCTCGGCCCCCGTGGTCTGATGCCGAACCCGAAGACCGGCACCGTGACCATGGACGTCGCGAAGGCCGTCGAGGACATCAAGGGCGGAAAGATCGAGTTCCGCGTCGACAAGCACTCGAACCTCCACTTCATCATCGGCAAGGTCTCGTTCGACGAGAAGGCGCTCGTGGAGAACTACGCCGCAGCGATCGAAGAGGTCCTGCGTCTGAAGCCGTCCTCCTCCAAGGGCCGCTACATCAGCAAGGCGACGCTCTCGACGACGATGGGCCCCGGCATCCCCGTGGACCCGTCCAAGGCGACGAAGCTCCTCGAGGAGGACGCGGCCTGATCAGCCCGTTCTCTTCCTGACCGACGGCGTCTCTCCCCTCACGGGGAGAGGCGCCGTCGGTCTTTTCGTCGTCGGGGCGTGACGGCGTCCGAGGTGCCGGTCCGTGCGGTGCTGCGTGCCGTCGTCGGGCATAGTTGAAATGTCTGGTATGTGCAGCGGGTGGACCGAATCGCGGCCCGCGCGACGCAGACGTTCACGGCCCCGATCGTCCCGGTTCATCCCTGGTCTGCCTGGCGCGGTCAGAGTGAGGCCTGTCTGGACAGGTGAGTCTCGCGGCTCGTCCGGACACCGCATCCATGACGTGCACCATGACGACTGAAGGGTTGGACATGCGCAAGATCGCACACCTGGCACTCGCCGGGTCGCTGGCAGCAGGGACGTTCCTCGTCCCGGCCGCCGCCTTCGCCGCCGACGGCGAAGCCCCCGTCCTGCAGGGAACTCGTACGGACAAGACCCTCGTGATCGGGCTCGACGGGGCTCGGCTCGACAAGATCGAGGCGGCCTCGACCCCCACCCTCCACGCGCTCATGCAGCGCGGGACCTCGGGTCACAGCCTCCTGTACGCCACGAGCGACGCACCCGAGGTGAGCCAGCGCGGCGCCCAGACGGTGTCCGGCGCGGGCTGGTCGACGATCCTCACGGGCGTGTGGACGGACAAGCACAACGTCCGCGACAACACCTTCGCGGGCAAGAACTACGCGCAGTACCCGAGCTTCCTCGATCGCCTCGAGCAGGTCGACCCGAGCATTGCGACGTTCGCGGCCTCGACCTGGGCCCCGATCACGTCGTCGGCGAGCAACGGCGACATCGTCTCCGACGGGATCGACCTGCGCATCGCGACGGGCTCGGACGTCAAGACCGAGCAGGCCGCGATCACCTACCTCGGGACGCAGAACCCCGACGTGGCGTTCCTCCACCTCGACGACATCGACGGCGCCGGTCACAGCCACGGCGCGGACGCGGCCCAGTACGCCGCCGAGCTCGAGGTCCAGGACGCACGCATCGGCCGCATCCTCGCCGCGATCGACGCGCGGCCCACGCGGGGGCCGAGAGCTGGAACATCATCGTGACGGCCGACCACGGCCACCTGCCGAAGGGCGGGCACGGCGGCCGGGCGCAGACCGAGCGCGCGACGTTCGTCATCGCCGCGGGCGACGGCATCGAGCCGCGCGGTCGCCAGGAGAACCTCGCGATCACCGACATCGCGCCGACGGTCATGCGGCAGGCCGGTGTCGCGGTGGACCCTGCGTGGGGGCTCGACGGCACCCCGATCGGCGACGACGTCTCCGACGACTTCGACTCCCTGCGCCCCGCGCTCGCGCCCCGGGTCGACGAGACGGGCGTCCCGGCCGGGACGCTCGGCTTCACGACGACGCCCCCGACGGGCTGGAGCGTCGACAACTCGGCCATGCCGTCGGGTGGCGTGACCGAGTGGCGCGGTTGGTCGTTCACGACCCAGACGTTCTGGTCGGCGGCCGAGGCGGGCCAGGCGCGGGAGAACTTCACGCGTGGGCGCGACGTGATCGCGGTCGCCGACTCGGACGAGTGGGACGACAAGGCCCACGGCGCGGGGAAGTTCGACTCGACGCTCGTCACGCCCGACTATGCGGTCGCGGGCAAGGAGCAGGCAGTGCTGACGTTCGAGCACTCGTACCGTCATGACCGCGTGCAGGTCGCGGAGGTCCTCGTGAGCTTCGACGGCGCCGCCCCGGTCCAGGTGGCCTCGTTCCCCGCGAGCGACAACGGGAAGCGCGCGATCGTCACCGACGTCCCGGCCGGGGCGAGGACCGCGCAGTACCGCTTCCACTACAGCGGCACGAACGACTGGTTCTGGGCACTCGACCAGGTACGGTTCGCGGCGCAGGGCCAGACCGACCCCGCGGGTGCCGAGGGCATCGCGCTCGAGGCCGTCGTGGAGGAGGTCGTGACCGAGGGCAAGCTCTCGATGACCGTCGCGGGCGACGGCGCGCCCGTGCGGCTCGCGGGCGGGCTCGACGGTGACCACCTGGCGTACACCGCGGCGCTGCCCGTCGTGAGCGTCTCGGACACGCGTCGTGACGCTGCGGGCTGGGCCGTCTCGGGCCAGTCGACCGCGTTCTCGGCGGGGTCGACGACGTTCGGCGCGGACCGGCTCGGCTGGTCACCGCGCCTGGTCGTCGACAAGCCGGGCGTGACCGCCGGGCAGCGCATCGCCTCGGCGCAGGCCGGGGGAGCAGGGCTGTCGACGCCGCAGACCCTCGCGGGGGCCGACGCGATCGGCCGCAAGGGCACGAGCGACGTCACGGCCGACCTCGCTCTCGAGCTGCCGGCCGACACCGCTCCCGGCTCCTACGGAGCGACGCTGACGGTCTCGCTCTTCCCGGTCGACTGACGTCCCGCGCCGCGCTGCCGCTCGCCCCCTTGCGGCCGGCAGCACGGAGCCGCCCGGCTCTCCTTCCCTGGGGGAGGAGAGCCGGGCGGCTCGGTCGTCACGGTGACGGTACCGCCGTCACCGGGGGACGGGGCTCAGCAGGCGCCGAGGTCCTTCCACACGCCCCAGTCGCTCGGTGCCGGGGCGTCGCCGCGGGTCCACCACTTGGCCTGCCAGGTGTGGCCGTTGTGCGCCACGGTGTTGCCACCGGTGTAGATGCTCGAGGCGTCCCACGCCGCGGCCGAGCAGGTGCCCGAGCCGCCGGTGCTGCCGCCCGTCGTCCCGCCGGTCGGGTCCGTGCCGCCGGTGCTGCCGCCCGTGGGGTCGCCGCCGGTGCTGCCGCCGGTGGGGTCGCCGCCCGTGCTGCCGCCGGTCGGGTCGGTGCCGCCGCCGCCCGAGCCGGTGCCGAGGCGGGCGCCCACCGCGGTGGCGAGCGCGTAGTTGTTCTTCTTGTCCCAGTTGATCGACCAGGTCATGACGCCGCCGATCTTGCCGTACGGAGTGGCTGGCTTGAACGTGCCGCAGCCCGTCCCGGTCTCGAGGCAGTCGACGGCCTTGATGACGTTGGCGATGGGCTGGTAGCCGCCGCCGGCAGCGGCCTGGACCGCGGGGACGCCGATGCCGACCTGGTCGGGGCGCAGGCCCATCTCGAGCTGGATGCAGCTGAGCGAGGTGAGGAAGTCGATGCTGCCCTGGCTGTAGACCTGCTGGTTGCAGCCCATCATGGCGCCCGAGTTGTAGTACTGGGTGTTGACGATCGTCAGGATGTCCTTGATCGCGAGCGTGAGCTGGTAGTACCCCATCGAGGTGGCCTGGTAGTCGATGGTCTGCGGTGCCATCGCGATGATGAGGTTCGGTCCGGCCTTGGCCGAGAGCTGGTGCAGCGCGCTCGACATGTACGTCGCGTTGATGCCGTGCTCGAGGTCGATGTCGACGCCGTCGAACCCGTACTCCTGCATCAGGCCGTACGCGGTGTCTGCGAAGTTCTTCGCCTCGGTCGCGTTGGAGACGATCACGTTCCCCTTCTCACCGCCGACCGACAGGATGACCTTGCGGCCCTGCGCCCGGATCGCGGCGATGTCGGCCTTGAACTGGGGCACCGTGTACCCGTTGAGCTCGGCGCTCGACAGGTTGAACGTGATGCCACCGGGCGTGCCGGTCAGGTTGTCGGCGAACGCGACCGCGACGAGGTTGTACGCAGCCGGGATGTCGCTCAGCGGCATGACGACCGAGCCGTTGTTGAAGTTGTGCCAGTAGCCCGTGAGCCACTGGTGGCCGGGAGCGGCTGCGGCGGCGACCGTCGCCGGCTGGGCGGCGGGCAGCGGTGCGGCCTGGGCGCTCGTGCCGGCGAGCGCGAGGCCGCCGAGCGCGACGGTCGCGGCGGTCAGCGCCGCGAGCAGACGAGCCGGACGGCGGGTGCCGTCGGCGGGGTGGCGAAGGGTTCTCACGTGTAGCTCCTCTAGCAGGGGGTCCGGGACGTCGTCGTCTCACCGGGACCGTCGGAGTGGACCGGTCGTGGTCGGTCAGGCCGACCGTACGTGACCTGGGTCACGCGTGTGATGAGGGATTCCACGACTCTCTGCGCCCTGTCCATACGTGGATCCCCGTACGGGTCACGTACCCGTAGTGGCTCTGCGAGCCTGCCCGACGGCGCAGCGGGGGCCGGGGCCGCGCAGTCGCCCGAGGTGTCGGCGGGATCGTTCGGGAAAGATCTCACGAGCGTGTATCAAACGCGACGAACCTCCCTCCCTCCCAGCAGGAAGAGGTCCGACGACCAGTCGGCCTGTCCGTCGAGAGTGCCGCGAGAGCGGGTCGGAGGGAGGTGCTGCTATGGCGGAAATGCTTGTCCCACCTGCACGAACACCTCTAGACTCGGGTTCCCCCGAAGTACCCGAGCACGACCGAGAGCAGACGGCGCACCCAGCCATGACACGGATCACCGAGGACGTCCCGGAAGTCGACGAACCGGAGGTGAGCCTCGGCGATCGAGCCGCGGCCGCTCTCCTCGACTATCGGGAGGGCAAGCACCAGGCACTGGCCGACTTCGTCAAGGAGGCGACCCCGCTGCTGTGGCACACGGCGCGGGCGCAAGGTGCCGACCGAGAGCACGCCGACGACGTGGTCCAGAACACCTGGATGGCGCTCGTGCGCAACGCTCACAGCATCCAGGAGCCGCACGCGGTGCTCAAGTGGCTCCTCGTGACCGCCAAGCGCGGGGCGTGGGAGGTCGTCCGCAAGCAGCGCGACGACCAGAAGCGCCGCACCGAGCTTCCCGACGACCTGCTCGACGGCCCTGTCGGCGCGCTGCCGTCCTCTGACCCCACCCCGGAGACCCAGGTCCTCGAGGTGGAGCGAGACCGCCACCTGTGGCGGGCCGTCCTCCAGCTGCCGGACCGCTGCCAGCAGTTGCTCCGGCTGATCTCGTTGGCGGACCGCCCTGACTACAAGTACATCTCGAGCGCCATCGGTATGCCGGTGGGAAGCATCGGATCCAACCGCGGGCGCTGCCTGGCCAAGCTCCGCGACATCATGGAAAGCGATCAGGGGGACAGGACATGGGAAACATCATGAGCGCGCCGATCGGATACAGCCCCGACGACCCGTTGGACACCGTCGACCTCGAGATCCTCGCGGACCTCGCGCGGATCAGCGCGATGCTCGACCCGGTACCCGGGGGTCTCGTCGAGAGGTCGCTCTTCGCGATCACGTTGGCCGGCCTCGAGGCAGAGGTCATGGAGCTCGAGTACGTACGCGTACCGGAGATGTCCGTCCGCGGTGAAGCGCCGCCGGTCGAGGCACGGACCATCACGTTCACGGCCGAGTCGCTGACCGTGATGATCACGCTCTCGACCCGGGACGACACCAGGATCAGGATCGACGGCTGGGCTGCGCCCGCTGGAGAGCTGGCGGTCGAGCTGCACCGCCCGGACGGGATGGTCTCGACCACCACCGACGAGGACGGCCGGTTCGTGTTCGAGGACGTCGCCCCCGGCCCGGCGAGCCTCCTGCTGCGGACACCCGGCGCGGACGGCGACGCAGTGACCACGCCCATCATCGAGCTGTAGCGAACTCGCGACACCTACTTCACGCGCCGGCGGCCCACCGCCTCGGCGGTAGCCCCCTTCGTGCATTGGAGCACCGATGAGTGAGACCCCAGAGCAGTCGGCCACGCCGCCCGTCCCGCCGGGCGGACGGCCCTTCGGGGACCGGCCGAGCCGGCTGCAGTGGCGAACGCGGACTCTCGACCCGATCACCGCGCCGCGTCGGGCCGGGCAGTCCTCGCCGCACCCCACGTGGTACGTGGGGGACCGGGTCCTGGTTCCAGAGTCTCCGGACGACCTGACCGGCAACCGTTCGCTGCGGTGGCTCGAGGAGGCTGCGGAGAAGTTCGACCTGACGGTCGAGGTCGAGGAGGCCAGCAAGAGCGACGCGGAGCTCATCACCCGGGCGAGGCTCGATCGTGAGACGACCCGCGACCTGCGACGCGTGTTCGGGCTCTCGGCTCGCCTGCGGCAGAAGGGCGGCAGCGAGGGGGAGCTCCCGGACGCGTGGAAGGTGATCGAGAAGCTCGGCGGGCGCCTGTGCCCGGACGACAAGTGCAGCCCACGGGTTGGCCTCGACCACATGATCGCGCCGTCGGCGGGACCGGCCATCGGTGGCCAGCCGTACACGCAGCCGTTCCCCTACACGCAGCCCTTCCCGTACACGCAGCCCTTCCCGTACACGCAGCCCTTCCCGTACACCCAGCCCTTCCCGTACACCCAGCCGTTCCCGGTCACGGGTACCGCAGAGTACGCAGCCCCCGGCTCGGGCGGTCGGACCCCGGTGAACTGGGTAGGGCCCGTCCCAGCGCGTCGCCTGGCGGTCGGAGACGACGAGTACACGGCGGCCGACGGGACGCGTCGACCCGTGGTCGCGGTCCTGGACACCGGCGTGGGGGCGCACCCTTGGTTCGACGCGTCCCTCGAGTCGCGCGGGACGATCGTGGTGCGGGACCCCGAGCTGCTCGGAGAGCCGCTGTCCGTGCTGCCGGAGACGGAGTACGAGTACGAGGACCCGGAGATCGGTGGCGTGTCGATCTCTCCCTTGACGGGCCCGCTCGACCCTGTCGCCGGGCACGGAACCTTCATCGCCGGCCTCGTCCACCAGAAGTGCCCTGATGCGGTCATCCTGGCCCCTCGCCTCTACGGCGGTGCCGGGGTCATCCCGGAGCGAGACCTCCTGCGCTCGCTGCGCCGGGTGCTTCTCTGGCACGTGCTCGGACTCGTCGGTCGGAAGGGCTACTCCCCGATCGACGTCCTGGTGCTCTCGCTCGGGTACTACCACGAGCGACCCGAGGACGCGGACTTCGACGCCCCGTTCGGCACCGTCCTGCGGGCGCTCCGGCGCTACGGGGTGCTGGTCGTCGTCTCGTCCGGGAACGACGGGCAGACGAGGCCGAGCTATCCCGCGGCCTTCGCACCGAGGATCGATCGTCGACAGACGCCGCCCGTACCGCTCCCGGGCGTCGCTCTCCTGAAGGACGAGCCGCCCGTGCTCACGGTCGGGGCCCTGAACCCGGACGGGACGACCGCCCTGTTCAGCAACGACGGGCCCTGGGTCACCTGCGTGCGTCCCGGGGCGGCGCTCGTCTCCACCGCTCCGACGACCATGGACGGCGCGGTCGCCCCCACCCGTTGGCTCAAGGAGCTCTGGTCGGAGGGCAACCGCGCCACGATCGACCCGGAGGGCTTCCAGGGCGGGTTCGCGAGCTGGAGCGGCACGTCGTTCGCAGCCCCCGTGCTGGCCGGCGAGCTCGCGTCCTACCTGCTGGACGACTCCGCGGCGGACCCGACGTCACCGAGCGCGCTGGTACCGGGTGAAGGAGCTCCGGGACGCTGCGCGTGGCTGTGGGAGTCCATTACCCTGGCCACTGGACTGGTCCCCACGGAGGTGACCGCGGAATGAGGTGACGGCGTGACGCGCAGCGTTGGTCAGACCCTGCGCGCACGCCTCGAGTTCGCGTCGGCCACCAATGCCCGGGGGCGTCACGCAAGGGCCGCTCAGCTCTACCGCACTCTCCTCGCGGACCTCGAGGAGCCGGCCTTCGAGACGGACCCGGACAAGAGCTACGCGCACGTCCGGGCGCTCATCGGTCTGGCGATCTCCAGGTTCGAGTACGAGGGCGATGTCGACCGCTCGCTGGATCTCCTCGAGGAGGCCCGGGCGTGGGTCGAGGCCCACGGGCCCGAGGACCTCCAGCTCGTGGTCGGCGGGCAGCGCGGTCTGCTCCGGCTGCGCACCGGACGGGTCGTCGAGGCGGTCGAGGAGATGGATGCCGCTGCTCGATTCATCGACGTGGCCCGCCCGCTCGATGCCGCGGTCCTCCTCCTCAACCGGGGGTCGCTGCACCTCGAGCTGGGCAACCTTGGTCGGGCCGAGTCGGACCTCGCCGAGGTGGTCCGTCGTGCGGAGGACCTGGGCGATGCGCTGCTCGCGTCCAAGGCGCAGCACAACCTCGGATACGCCAAGTACCTCGGGGGCGACCTGCCGAGCGCTCTGCGTGACATGGAGGAAGCCGCGAGAGGCGCTCCCGACCGGCACGCGTCGGTCGGTCTCATCGACAAGGCCCAGGTTCTTCTGGAGGCAGGACTGCTCTCGGACGCGGACGCGACGCTCGCCGAGGCGCGCGAGCACCTGGCCCGCAACCGGATGGTCCGGGACGTCGCCGAGGTCGAGCTCTTGCGCGCTCAGTGCCTCGTGGGGCTGCGCCGCTACGCGGAGGCGCAGCGTCAGGCCCGTGCCGCAGCGGCCCGGTTCGACCGCATCGGCAACGATCCCTGGGCTGCACGGGCTCGGGTGGCCGAGCTCCAGGCGCGGCTGGCCGAGGACCGGTCGGTCGGCGTCTCGATCGGCGTGGCCCGGCGGAGGGCCGCTCGCGCGCTCGCGCTCGCAGACGTCGGGACGTCGCTCGGCGCGGCCGTCGGCCGGGGGGTGACCGTGCCCGCCCAGCTCCTGGCTGCCGAGTGGTTCCTCGCGGCGAAGGACCCTGCGGGCGCGCGCGAGGTCCTCTCTCAGGTGCCGGGTCACCTCGGACGTGTGGCGCTGCCGCTGCGTCTGCAGCACCAGGCCGTGACCGCCCAGCTCGCGTTCGCCGCGGGTGAGCGCGGAGCGGCGCTGCGTGCGGTGCGCCGGGGCCAGCGCATGCTCGCCGAGCACCGGGAGGGGGTGGGGTCCGTCGACGCCATCACAGCCTCGGCGGTGCACGGCGTACGCCTGGGGCACGTGGACGTGGCCGCGGCCCTTCGCACCGGACGTGCCTCCGCGCTCCTCGACGCCGTCGAGCGTGGGCGTGCGACCGTCGCCGGCAGCGGGAGGGTCCGGCCACCGTCGGACGTCGAGTCCGCCGAGCTCCTCACTCGCGCACGCCAGGAGATCGAGTCGGCCAGGCTCCTGGGAGCGAACCCCTCGGGCGAACGTCTGGAACGTCGACGTACGCACCTGAGCGAGGCCCGTCGGTTGCAGGAGGCCGCGAGACGTCGGGCCTGGCAGGAGGGAGGGGGAGCCGCGACGCCGACCGCCGTCACCGCCCGTCGCCTGCGCAGCGCCTTGACGTCGAGGAGCTCGTCGACGGTCGTCGCGGACTTCGTGGTCGCGGACGAGTCGCTCCGTGTGCTGCGTGCGGACGCATCCGGTCTGAGCATGGTCCGACTGGCACCGATGGTGGAGATCGGTGAACGGATCCGACGCACCCGGGCAGACCTCGACGTCCTGGCGAACGACCTGATCCCCGCACCTATGCGCGCAGCGGCCCGCGCCTCGCTCGAGCGCGGCCTCGCCTGGCTCGATCGCGAGCTCCTCGCCCCGATCGACGCGCAGGGCGACCTGCACGTCGCCGCTCGCGACCTTCTCCTGGCCGTCCCGTGGTCGTCGCTCCCGTCCAGGGTCGGTCGCCGGACCTGGGTCAACTCCTGGATCGACCTGCAGGAGGCAGCCCCTGTACCGGCCGATCCGGACGTCGTGGTCGTGGCCGGACCCGGCTTGCGCGCGGCCGAGGCGGAGGCCGAGGCGGTGGCCGGTGCGTGGGGCAGCGCGACGCTCCTGTCCGGTGAGGACGCGACGTGCGCGGCGACGATCGAGCGGCTTCCCGGGGCGGGGGTCGTCCACCTCGCGACGCACGGCAAGCACGAGACCGACAACCCGTTGTTCTCGTCGTTGCGGCTCGCCGACGGTCCCTTGTTCGCCCACGAGCTCGACGGGGTGGACCTCCGAGGTGCCGTCGTCGTCCTCTCGGCGTGCGAGGCAGGTCTGTCGTCGGTCCGGATCGGTGGCGAGCCGCTCGGCCTCACGAGCGTCCTGCTCCGGCTCGGGGCGAGGGCCGTCGTCGCGAGCGTCGCTCCGCTGCGCGACGACGTCGCCGCACGGGTCATGCCCGGGTTCCACGGTGAGCTGCGCGCGGGGGCCGCGCCGGGAGAAGCACTCGCGACAGCTGTCGAGCGTGAGGACGAACCCGTGCCCCTCGTCTGCTTCGGGCCGCTCGCGCTCTGACCCAGGGAAGAGCCATCCATAGACATGTCGTTGACGTCAAACTAGTGTCGGCCTGGACCATGAAGCGGTTCATGGCAAACACAGGGAGTCACGATGAAGAAGTTCTTGAAGCGCGCTGCAGTGTCCACGTTCCTTGCTTCGACGACGGTTCTCACGGTTGGGGCAGCGATCGCTGCGGCAACGCCGAAGACCGGTAGCCACTGACCTGAGATTCGTGGGAGGCGCTTTCCTGTCGCGATGGTGGCAGGAAAGCGCGTTCCCTTCTGTAGATCGTCTCTGACCGGGAAGCGGGCCTGATTGACTGGGCTCGCTCGGCGAGGATGGGGGGTTGGCAAACTGCACGTCACGGGGTGGGTCCCACAGCGCTGCGCTCCGGCCGTTGCTCCGGGCGCTCATCGTAAGCGCCGCCCCCGCTGCGGGTCATGCCCAGGTTGCACGCGGAGTTTGCTCAAGAGCCACGCCGGGGGAGGCGCTCGCACGCGCGATCCGTACCGAGGACGAACCCGTGCCCCTCGTCTGCTTCGGACCGCTCGCGATCTGACCCGCGCGTGCGGTGCGCCGCCCGCCTGAGCCGTCCGGAGCGCGCGGTGCGCGGCGCCGTCGGGCCGGATTTGGACCACACGCCCGCGTCACGTACTCTGTTCCAGTACCCAAGACCGCCGGTCGTACCGTCCTGCCCGCTGACTCGTCAGCTGCAGTCCGGACCGAAGTCCCGCAGAAGTGCGGAGGCCAGCGCAGGTGAGAGTTCACGGAGCGGGCGAGAGCCTGCACTTCGAGCCCCGCGCCTGCGCGGGGCTCTTCTCGTCTCCGCAGGACCTCACCCCCCAGGGCCCCCGCCCTGCGGAGACCGGTGGCACCACCACCGGAAGGATTGCCATGGCGAGGCCGGACAAGGCAGCCGCAGTCGCAGAGCTCACGGAGAACTTCCGCGAGTCGAACGCGGCCGTGCTGACCGAGTACCGCGGGCTCACCGTCGCGCAGCTCAAGCAGCTGCGTCGGTCGCTCAGCGGCAACGCAACCTACGCCGTGGTGAAGAACACGCTGACCGCCATCGCGGCCAAGGAAGCCGGCATCGAGATCGACGCCGACTTCAAGGGCCCCTCGGCCATCGCCTTCGTGACCGGTGACCCGGTCGAGGCGGCCAAGGGCCTGCGTGACTTCGCCAAGGCGAACCCCGCACTGGTCATCAAGGGCGGTGTCCTCGACGGACGCTCCCTGACCGCTGCGGACATCACCAAGCTCGCGGACCTCGAGTCCCGCGAGGTCCTGCTGGCCAAGCTGGCCGGCGCGTTCAAGCAGCCGCTCTACCAGGCGGCATACCTGTTCAACGCGCCCGCCTCGCAGGCCGTTCGCACCATCGATGCCCTGCGCCTCAAGCAGGAATCGGAGAGCGCTGCAGCCTGACCCTCCTCGGAGGATCACGCAGCACGCACACACCCCCTCTGCTTCCAGCAGGGCTCTGTGGATCGTTGACAGGGCCGCTGCCGAGCACCAACCGAAAGGACCGCCATCATGGCGAAGCTCAGCACCGAAGAGCTCATCGAGCAGTTCAAGGGCCTCTCCCTCATCGAGCTCTCTGAGTTCGTGAAGGCGTTCGAGGACGCTTTCGAGGTCACCGCAGCCGCTCCGGCCGCCGTCGCCGTTGCGGGCCCCGCGGCCGCTGCCGCCGAGGAGGTCGAGGAGAAGACGGAGTTCGACGTCATCCTCGAGGCTGCCGGCGACAAGAAGATCCAGGTCATCAAGGAGGTGCGTGCCCTCACGAGCCTCGGCCTGAAGGAGGCCAAGGACCTCGTTGACGGCGCCCCCAAGCCCGTCCTGGAGAACGTCGCCAAGGACGCTGCTGACAAGGCCAAGGCTGCCCTCGAGGGCGCCGGCGCAACCGTCACCGTCAAGTGATCACTGCCCTTCGGGGCGGTATCGCATGACAGGTCGCCTCGCGCGACCTGACAGGTAGCACAGGCGACGAGGCCCGCACCCTCCGGGGTGCGGGCCTCTCGTCGCTTGTGCGTCTCCCGGCCCGACGCCGGAGCCCACCTTCCAGGAGAAGGTGACAGGCGCCGTCGGGCAGGGATCTTTTTCGTGTTCTTGGGCGGCATATGGCGGCCACCGAGAAGATGTCCTCACCGGTCCGGTGGGGGAGTGGAACGCGGCTCGACAACGGTCTTGACAGGCCGTGATTTGGCGTCGCTGGACACGCTTGACCGGACCGGGTATGCTAGCGCTTTGCGCTCGCGTGTGCCCTCGGCACCCTCTGAACTGCCCGAACCGTCTTCGGTGTGCGTCCATCGTGCACCACGGCAGCCTCAGGGGGAAGAGGTCCTCCAGCCACGCAGCGTACAGCGTGCAATCGATCTGCAGGGAAGGACCCCTCTTGGCTGCCTCGCGCACCCCTTCTGCTCCGTCCGCCGACGCTATCGCGAACCGCACCGCTTCCCGGCGCGTCTCTTTCGCCAAGATCTACGAGCCTCTCGAGGTGCCCGACCTGCTCGGGCTCCAGACGGAGAGCTTCGACTGGCTGCTCGGCAACCCGGCGTGGCGCGCACGCGTCGACGCCGCGGCTGCTGCCGGTCGCCAGGACGTCCCCGCGACGTCGGGTCTCGAGGAGATCTTCGAGGAGATCTCCCCGATCGAGGACTTCGGCTCCTCCATGTCTCTCTCCTTCTCGAACCACCGTTTCGAGCCCCCGAAGTACACGGCCGAGGAGTGCAAGGAGAAGGACTTCACCTTCGCCGCACCGCTCTTCGTCACCGCGGAGTTCGTGAACTACAACACCGGTGAGATCAAGAGCCAGACCGTCTTCATGGGCGACTTCCCGCTCATGACCGCGCGCGGCACCTTCATCATCAACGGCACCGAGCGCGTCGTCGTCTCGCAGCTCGTCCGTTCGCCCGGCGTGTACTTCGAGCGCCAGGCCGACAAGACGAGCGACAAGGACATCTACTCCGCGAAGATCATCCCGTCGCGCGGTGCGTGGCTGGAGTTCGAGATCGACAAGCGTGACGCCGTGGGCGTCCGCGTCGACCGCAAGCGCAAGCAGTCCGTCACGGTGCTGCTCAAGGCCCTCGGCGTGACCGAGTCGCAGATCCGCGAGGAGTTCGCGGACTTCCCGGCCGTGCTCGACACGCTCGAGAAGGACCACGTCCACACCGAGGAAGAGGCGCTCGTCGACCTCTACCGCAAGATCCGCCCGGGCGAGCCGCCCACGGTCGAGGCCGGTCGCTCGCTCCTCGAGAACTTCTACTTCAACCCCAAGCGCTACGACTTCGCGAAGGTCGGCCGCTACAAGGCGAACAAGAAGCTCGGCGTCGACGCGCCCCTCGCGGACTCCACGCTGTCCGTCACGGACATCGTCGCGACGATCAAGTACCTCGCGGCCCTCCACGCAGAGGTCACGACGCTCCCCGGCACGCGTGCCGGCGAGCCCGTCGAGATCCGCGTCGAGACCGACGACATCGACCACTTCGGCAACCGTCGTATCCGCGCCGTGGGTGAGCTCATCCAGAACCAGGTGCGCACCGGTCTCTCGCGCATGGAGCGTGTCGTGCGCGAGCGCATGACGACCCAGGACGTCGAGGCGATCACGCCGCAGACCCTGATCAACATCCGCCCCGTGGTGGCGTCGATCAAGGAGTTCTTCGGCACCTCGCAGCTGTCGCAGTTCATGGACCAGAACAACCCGCTCGCCGGCCTGACGCACAAGCGTCGTCTGTCCGCGCTGGGCCCGGGTGGTCTGTCCCGTGACCGCGCCGGCATGGAGGTCCGTGACGTCCACCCGTCGCACTACGGCCGCATGTGCCCCATCGAGACCCCTGAAGGCCCGAACATCGGTCTGATCGGCTCGCTCGCCTCCTACGGCCGGATCAACCCCTTCGGGTTCATCGAGACGCCGTACCGCAAGGTCGAGAACGGCAAGGTCTCCGACGAGGTCGTCTACCTGACGGCCGACGACGAGGACCGTTACGTCATCGCCCAGGCGAACACCGAGCTCAACGTGGACGGCTCGTTCCGTCAGGAGCGCGTCCTGGTCCGCACCAAGGGTGGCGAGACGGCTGACGTCCTCGGTACCGAGGTCGACTACATGGACGTCTCGCCGCGCCAGATGGTGTCGGTCGCGACCGCCCTCATCCCGTTCCTCGAGCACGACGACGCCAACCGCGCACTCATGGGTGCCAACATGCAGCGTCAGGCCGTGCCCCTGGTCCGTTCCGAGGCCCCGCTCGTCGGGACCGGCATGGAGCGTCGTGCAGCCATCGACGCCGGTGACGTCATCGTCGCCACCAAGCCCGGTGTCGTGACCGAGGTCTCGGCCGACATGATCGTCGTCGCCAACGACGACGCGACCACGACGAGCTACCGCGCGGCCAAGTTCCGCCGCTCGAACCAGGGCACGTCGTACAACCAGCGTGTCGTCGTCGACGAGGGCGCACGCGTCGAGGTCGGCTCCGTGCTGGCCGACGGCCCGGCGACCGACGAGGGCGAGCTCTCGCTCGGCCGCAACCTGCTGGTCGCGTTCATGTCCTGGGAAGGCCACAACTACGAGGACGCGATCATCCTGTCGCAGCGCCTCGTGCAGGACGACGTCCTGTCCTCGATCCACATCGAGGAGCACGAGGTCGACGCCCGCGACACGAAGCTCGGCCCCGAGGAGATCACGCGGGACATCCCGAACGTCTCCGAGGACGTCCTGGCGGACCTCGACGAGCGCGGAGTCATCCGCATCGGTGCAGAGGTCGGCGCGGGCGACGTGCTCGTCGGCAAGGTCACGCCCAAGGGCGAGACCGAGCTGACCCCCGAGGAGCGCCTGCTGCGCGCCATCTTCGGCGAGAAGGCCCGCGAGGTCCGAGACACGTCGCTCAAGGTCCCCCACGGCGAGTCCGGCACCGTCATCGGCGTCCGCGAGTTCAACCGTGAGGACGGCGACGAGCTGCCCGCCGGCGTCAACCAGCTGGTCCGCGTCTACATCGCGCAGCGACGCAAGATCACGGACGGCGACAAGCTCGCCGGCCGTCACGGCAACAAGGGTGTCATCTCGAAGATCCTCCCGGTCGAGGACATGCCCTTCCTCGAGGACGGCACCCCTGTGGACGTCATCCTCAACCCGCTGGGTGTCCCCGGTCGTATGAACGTCGGCCAGGTCCTCGAGACCCACCTCGGGTGGGTCGCCAAGCAGGGCTGGGACATCTCGCAGACGGACGGCGCAGCAGGCGAGGGCGACCTCTCCTGGAAGGAGCGCCTCCCCGTCGTCGCGGCATCGTCCGAGCCCGGTCGCCCCGTGGCCACCCCGGTCTTCGACGGCCTCGAGGAGGAAGCCCTCACGGGTCTGCTCTCCACGACGCTGCCGAACCGTGACGGCAACCGCATGGTCGGGCGCGACGGCAAGGCCCGTCTGTTCGACGGCCGCTCCGGCGAGCCGTTCCCGGAGCCGGTCTCCGTGGGCTACATGTACATCCTGAAGCTCCACCACCTGGTGGACGACAAGATCCACGCCCGCTCGACCGGTCCGTACTCCATGATCACGCAGCAGCCGCTGGGTGGTAAGGCGCAGTTCGGTGGACAGCGTTTCGGCGAGATGGAGGTGTGGGCGCTCGAGGCTTATGGCGCGGCGTACACCCTCCAGGAGCTGCTGACGATCAAGTCCGACGACGTCCCGGGCCGTGTCAAGGTCTACGAGGCGATCGTCAAGGGCGAGAACATCCCCGACTCGGGCATCCCGGAGTCCTTCAAGGTTCTCCTCAAGGAGATGCAGTCGCTGTGCCTGAACGTCGAGGTGCTCTCCAGCGACGGTGTCTCCATCGAGATGCGTGAGTCGGACGACGACGTGTACCGCGCTGCCGAGGAGCTCGGCATCGACCTCTCGCGTCGCCCCAACGCAGCATCCAGCATCGACGAGATCTGATCTCGGAAGCGGGGGGGGGGGGGGGGTGG
>NZ_JACSQF010000003.1:109105-205388 GCF_014836755.1 Oerskovia merdavium | reverse complement strand
GTCACGAACGACCGCCCCACCGCCACCCGACACTCTGTAGCACCTCCACCGCGCCGGCCGGGACGAACCCCGGACAGGCCGGCAGACGAAGGAAGTAGGACCACCTTGCTCGACGTCAATGTCTTCGACGAGCTGCGTATCGGACTGGCCACGGCAGACGACATCCGTGACTGGTCTCACGGCGAGGTCAAGAAGCCTGAGACCATCAACTACCGCACCCTCAAGCCGGAGAAGGACGGGCTCTTCTGCGAGAAGATCTTCGGTCCCACCCGTGACTGGGAGTGCTACTGCGGCAAGTACAAGCGCGTGCGCTTCAAGGGCATCATCTGCGAGCGCTGCGGCGTCGAGGTGACGCGCTCGAAGGTGCGCCGCGAGCGCATGGGCCACATCGAGCTCGCCGCTCCTGTCACGCACATCTGGTTCTTCAAGGGTGTGCCCTCCCGCCTCGGTTACCTCCTCGACCTCGCGCCGAAGGACCTCGAGAAGGTCATCTACTTCGCCGCGTACATGATCACGTCGGTCGACGTCGAGGGCCGTCAGGAAGACCTCCCCAACCTCCAGAACGAGATCGACCTGGAGAAGAAGGAGATCACGGACCGTCGCGACAACGACATCAACACCCGTGCCCAGAAGCTCGAGGCCGACCTGGCCGCGCTCGAGGCCGAGGGCGCTCGCGCCGACGCCCGCCGCAAGGTCCGCGACTCGGCCGAGCGCGAGATGGCGGCGATCCGCAAGCGTTCCGACGCCGAGCTCGACCGCCTGGACCAGGTCTGGGACCGTTTCAAGAACCTCAAGGTCGCCGACCTCGAGGGCGACGAGATGCTGTACCGCGCCCTCCAGGACCGCTACGGCAACTACTTCGAGGGCTCGATGGGCGCCGCGGCGATCCAGAAGCGTCTCCAGGACTTCGACCTGGCTGCCGAGGCTGACCTCCTGCGCGAGATCATCCGCTCCGGCAAGGGCCAGAAGAAGACCCGTGCGCTCAAGCGCCTCAAGGTCGTCAACGCGTTCCTGACGACCACGAACTCGCCCACGGGCATGGTGCTGGACGCCGTCCCGGTCATCCCGCCGGACCTGCGCCCCATGGTGCAGCTCGACGGTGGCCGCTTCGCGACCTCGGACCTGAACGACCTGTACCGCCGCGTGATCAACCGGAACAACCGCCTCAAGCGTCTTCTCGACCTGGGCGCCCCGGAGATCATCGTCAACAACGAGAAGCGCATGCTGCAGGAAGCTGTGGACTCGCTCTTCGACAACGGCCGTCGTGGTCGCCCGGTCACGGGCCCCGGCAACCGTCCGCTGAAGTCGATCTCCGACATGCTCAAGGGCAAGCAGGGTCGATTCCGTCAGAACCTGCTCGGCAAGCGTGTCGACTACTCGGGCCGTTCGGTCATCGTGGTCGGCCCGCAGCTCAAGCTGCACCAGTGCGGTCTGCCCAAGCAGATGGCCCTCGAGCTCTTCAAGCCGTTCGTGATGAAGCGCCTCGTGGACCTGAACCACGCGCAGAACATCAAGAGCGCCAAGCGCATGGTCGAGCGCGCGCGCCCGGTCGTGTGGGACGTCCTCGAAGAGGTCATCACCGAGCACCCGGTGCTGCTCAACCGTGCACCGACGCTGCACCGTCTCGGCATCCAGGCGTTCGAGCCCCAGCTGGTCGAGGGCAAGGCCATCCACCTGCACCCGCTCGTGTGTGCCGCGTTCAACGCGGACTTCGACGGTGACCAGATGGCCGTGCACCTGCCGCTGTCGGCCGAGGCCCAGGCCGAGGCCCGCATCCTCATGCTCTCGAGCAACAACATCCTGAAGCCGTCGGACGGCCGTCCGGTGACCATGCCCTCGCAGGACATGATCATCGGTCTGTACCACCTGACGAACGACAAGAAGGATGCCAAGGGTGCAGGGCGTGCGTTCAGCTCCGTCGCCGAGGCCATCATGGCCTTCGACGGCGGGACGCTGGACCTGAACGCCGAGGTCAGCATCCGCATGGACGGCCTCGTCTTCGCCGAGGGAGAGGCCCCTGAGGGCTTCGTCCCCGGCGAGCCCTTCGTCTTCGGGACGACGCTCGGGCGCGCGCTCTTCAACGAGACGCTGCCCGTCAGCTACGGCTACGTCAACGGGATCGTCGACAAGAAGAAGCTGTCGACGATCGTCAACGAGCTCGCCGAGACCTACCCCAAGGTCGAGGTCGCTGCCTCGCTCGACGCTCTCAAGGAGGCCGGCTTCCGCTGGGCCACCCGTTCGGGTGTCACCATCGCGATCTCCGACGTCGCGACGCCGAGCGAGAAGGCCGCGATCCTGGAGGAGCACGAGGCTCGTGCGCTCAAGGTCCAGCAGGAGTACGAGCGTGGTCTGATCACCGACGACGAGCGCCGTCAGGAGCTCATCGAGATCTGGACCCAGGCCACCGACAAGGTCGCCACCGCGATGCGCGCGAGCTTCCCCGAGCGCAACACCGTCTACACGATGGTCGGCTCGGGTGCTCGTGGTAACTGGATGCAGGTCCGTCAGATCGCCGGTATGCGCGGCCTCGTGGCGAACCCGAAGGGCGAGATCATCCCCCGCCCGATCAAGTCCAACTACCGTGAGGGCCTCTCGGTCCTCGAGTACTTCATCGCGACCCACGGTGCCCGTAAGGGCCTCGCCGACACCGCTCTGCGTACGGCCGACTCGGGTTACCTGACCCGTCGTCTGGTCGACGTGTCGCAGGACGTCATCGTCCGTGAGGAGGACTGCGGCACCGAGCGTGGTCTGACGCTGCCCGTCGGGGAGAAGATCGGCGACCGCCTGGTCCGTCACGACAAGGTCGAGACGAGCATCTACTCCCGCACGCTGGCCTCCGACGTGCAGGACGCCGACGGCAACCTCATCGCCAAGGGAGGGGAGGACGCCGGTGACCTGGTCATCGACGCTCTCCTCGCTGCCGGGATCGACACGGTCAAGGTCCGCTCGGTCCTGACCTGCGAGTCCCGCGTCGGTACGTGCGCCAAGTGCTACGGCCGTTCGCTGGCCACCGGCAAGCTCGTCGACATCGGCGAGGCCGTCGGCATCATCGCGGCCCAGTCGATCGGTGAGCCCGGTACCCAGCTGACGATGCGTACCTTCCACACCGGTGGTGTGGCCTCCGCGGACGACATCACGCAGGGTCTGCCCCGTGTGACCGAGCTCTTCGAGGCACGTACCCCGAAGGGTGAGGGCCCCATCGCGGAGTTCTCGGGTCGTATCACGATCGACGAGGCGGAGCGCACGCGCCGCATCGTCCTGACCCCCGACGACGGCTCGGAAGAGCTCGCCTACCCGGTGACGAAGCGTTCGCGCCTCCTCGTCAGCGACGGCGACCACGTCGAGGTCGGCACGCAGCTGGTCCAGGGTGCGGTCGACCCCAAGAAGGTCCTGCGCATCCTCGGCCCCCGCGCCACCCAGAAGCACCTGGTGGACGAGGTCCAGGAGGTCTACCGCTCCCAGGGCGTGGACATCCACGACAAGCACATCGAGGTCATCGTGCGGCAGATGCTGCGTCGCGTGACCGTGCTGGACTCGGGCGACTCGCAGCTCCTCCCGGGCGAGCTGGCCGAGCGTGGGCGTTTCGAGGACCTCAACCGTCGCGCGGTGGCGGAGGGTGGCCAGCCGGCCTCCGGCCGTCCCGAGCTGATGGGCATCACGAAGGCGTCGCTCGCGACGGACTCGTGGCTCTCGGCGGCCTCCTTCCAGGAGACGACACGCGTCCTCACCGAGGCAGCGATGAGCGGTCGTCGTGACCCGCTCCTCGGCCTCAAGGAGAACGTCATCCTCGGTAAGCTCATCCCGGCCGGTACGGGTCTGCCCCGCTACCGCAACGTCGAGGTCGAGCCCACCGAGCAGGCCAAGACCGAGCTCTACCCGAGCTTCGGCTACGACGAGATCGACTTCCAGGGGCTCGGCATGGGCTCCGGCGAGGCGATCCCGCTCGAGGACCTGGACTTCGGCGACTACCGCTGATCCTGACCCAGCGGCCCCCCCGCCCCGCGGGGGAACGAGTAGCACAGGGGGTGGTCGTGGCGCGTTCGACGCGCCGCGATCACCCCCTCTCGCTTTGACTACCTGCCAACCGGCAGGTATCGTGAATGACCGTGCCCGCGCCGTCGGGCTTGCTGTGGTGTTCTCCAGCGAGCCGATGTGAGTGCGCGAGCATTCCGGTCCCTGTGTTCCTCGGATGATCCGTGGTTCGGGGCCCGGACCATCGAGCCGGTGGTACGTGGCGATTGCGACGCTCTGCGTCGCAGGTGCCGTTTGCCGTCGGCGCCCACAGCCCGTAGACCACCGCCGGGGTTCGCCCCGGTCCAGCTCGAGAAGACACGGAGACGTAGTGCCTACGATCCAGCAGCTCGTCCGCAAGGGGCGGACCTCGAAGGTCGGGAAGTCCAAGACTCCCGCCCTCAAGGGTTCCCCGCAGCGGCGTGGTGTGTGCACGCGTGTGTACACCACCACCCCCAAGAAGCCGAACTCCGCACTGCGCAAGGTCGCACGCGTGAAGCTGTCCTCGCAGGTCGAGGTCACCGCGTACATCCCCGGTGTCGGCCACAACCTCCAGGAGCACTCCATCGTGCTCGTCCGTGGCGGTCGTGTGAAGGACCTCCCCGGTGTCCGCTACAAGATCGTCCGTGGCGCACTCGACACCCAGGGCGTCAAGAACCGCAAGCAGGCTCGCAGCCGCTACGGCGCCAAGAAGGAGAAGAGCTAATGCCTCGTAAGGGCCCCGCCCCGAAGCGCCCGCTCATCGTCGACCCTGTCTACGGTTCCCCGGTCGTCACGCAGCTCATCAACAAGGTCCTCCTGGACGGCAAGAAGTCGACCGCCGAGGCGATCGTCTACGGTGCCCTCGAGGGTGTCCGCGCGAAGACCGACGGCGACCCCGTCGTCGTCCTCAAGCGTGCGCTCGAGAACGTGCGCCCGGCCCTCGAGGTCCGCTCCCGCCGCGTCGGTGGCGCGACCTACCAGGTCCCCGTCGAGGTGCGCCCCGTGCGTTCGACGACGCTCGCGCTGCGCTGGCTCACGGACTACTCGCGCGCCCGTCGCGAGAAGACCATGACCGAGCGCCTCATGAACGAGATCCTCGACGCGAGCAACGGCCTCGGTGCCGCGGTCAAGCGTCGCGAGGACATGCACAAGATGGCCGAGTCCAACAAGGCCTTCGCGCACTACCGCTGGTAGTCCGACCGACCGGCCCTGGGGGTTCACCCCCCGGGGCCGTCGGCGGGTCCAGCCGGCCTCTCGGTCGAAGCATCGCCCCCGACTCAACCCACACAAAGGGGAAGTACCCGTGGCACACGACGTGCTGACCGACCTGAACAAGGTCCGCAACATCGGCATCATGGCCCACATCGATGCCGGTAAGACCACGACCACCGAGCGCATCCTGTTCTACACCGGGGTGAACTACAAGATCGGTGAGACGCACGACGGCGCGTCGACGACCGACTGGATGGAGCAGGAGAAGGAGCGCGGCATCACGATCACGTCTGCCGCCGTGACCTGCTTCTGGAACAAGAACCAGATCAACATCATCGACACCCCGGGCCACGTGGACTTCACGGTCGAGGTCGAGCGCTCCCTGCGCGTGCTCGACGGCGCTGTTGCTGTCTTCGACGGCAAGGAGGGCGTCGAGCCCCAGTCCGAGACCGTCTGGCGCCAGGCCGACAAGTACAACGTCCCGCGCATCTGCTTCGTCAACAAGATGGACAAGCTCGGCGCGGACTTCTACTTCACGGTCGACACCATCGTGAACCGCCTCAAGGCCAAGCCGCTGGTCATCCAGCTGCCGATCGGCTCGGAGAGCGACTTCACGGGCGTCGTCGACCTGCTCGAGATGCGCGCGCTCGTCTGGCGCGGCGAGACCAAGATGGGCGAGGCCTACGAGATCGAGGAGATCCCCGCGGACCTCCTCGAGAAGGCCAAGACCTACCGTGCCGAGCTCGTCGAGAACGTCGCCGAGGCCGACGAGGAGCTTCTCGAGAAGTACCTCAACGGTGAGGAGCTGACGGTCCCGGAGATCAAGTCCGCGATCCGCAAGCTCACCGTCTCGGGCGAGGCCTTCCCCGTCCTGTGCGGCTCCGCTTTCAAGAACAAGGGCGTCCAGCCCATGCTCGACGCGGTCATCGACTACCTCCCCTCGCCCCTCGACGTCCCGGCCATCAACGGCCACGACGTCAAGGACGAGGAGAAGGTCGTCGAGCGCCACCCCGACGCCACGGAGCCCTTCGCGGCTCTGGCGTTCAAGGTCGCCTCGCACCCGTTCTTCGGCAAGCTGACGTACGTCCGCGTCTACTCCGGCCAGGTCACGCCGGGCACCCAGGTGCTCAACGCGACCAAGGGCAAGAAGGAGCGTCTGGGCAAGATCTTCCAGATGCACTCCAACAAGGAGAACGCGGTCGAGCTCGGCAGCGCCGGCCACATCTACGCGTTCATCGGCCTCAAGGACACGACGACCGGTGACACCCTGTGTGACATCGCGAACCCCGTCGTCCTCGAGTCGATGACCTTCCCGGAGCCCGTCATCGACGTGGCGATCGAGCCCAAGACGAAGGCCGACCAGGAGAAGCTCTCGGTCGCCATCCAGAAGCTCGCCGAGGAGGACCCGACCTTCCGCGTCAAGCTCGACGAGGAGACCGGCCAGACCGTCATCGGCGGCATGGGCGAGCTCCACCTCGACATCCTCGTCGACCGTATGCGTCGTGAGTTCAACGTCGAGGCGAACGTCGGCAAGCCGCAGGTCGCGTACCGCGAGACCATCCGCCGCGCGGCGGAGAAGATCGACTACACGCACAAGAAGCAGACCGGTGGTTCGGGTCAGTTCGCCAAGGTGCAGGTCACCTTCGAGCCTCTCGACCTGACCGACGGCGGCGAGCTCTACGAGTTCAAGAACGCCGTCACCGGTGGTCGCATCCCGCGTGAGTACATCCCGTCGGTCGACGCCGGTATCCAGGCCGCCCTCCAGCTGGGTGTCCTCGCCGGCTTCCCGCTCGTGGGCGTGAAGGCTACGCTCATCGACGGCGCGTACCATGATGTCGACTCCTCGGAGATGGCATTCAAGATTGCCGGCTCGATGGTCCTCAAGGAGGGCGTCAAGCGGGCGGACCCGGTTCTGCTGGAGCCGGTCATGGCGGTCGAGGTGCGTACGCCCGAGGAGTACATGGGCGACGTGATCGGTGACCTCAACTCTCGTCGCGGCATGATCCAGTCCATGGAGGACGCGACGGGTGTCAAGGTCATCCGTGCTCAAGTACCGTTGTCCGAGATGTTCGGGTACATCGGCGACCTGCGGTCCAAGACCCAGGGTCGTGCTGTGTACTCGATGTCATTCGACAGCTATGCCGAGGTCCCTCGGAACGTTGCCGAAGAGATCATCAAGAAGACCCGGGGCGAGTGAGTCCCCACAGGTCGAAGACCCTGTAACAACCATCAACCTGTAGCGACCCGCACGCCCCGCAGATGTCTTGTGCATCTGCATCGTTCGGCACAACTACCCAAGTCCCAGGAGGACCCCAGTGGCGAAGGCCAAGTTCGAGCGGACCAAGCCGCACGTCAATGTCGGCACCATCGGTCACGTCGACCACGGTAAGACGACCCTGACGGCAGCGATCTCCAAGGTGCTGCACGACAAGTACCCGGACGTGAACCCCGAGTTCAAGTTCGACGAGATCGACAAGGCTCCGGAAGAGAAGCAGCGCGGTATCACGATCAACATCGCGCACATCGAGTACGAGACGGAGAAGCGTCACTACGCTCACGTCGACGCTCCCGGGCACGCCGACTACATCAAGAACATGATCACCGGTGCCGCTCAGATGGACGGCGCGATCCTCGTGGTCGCGGCGACCGACGGCCCCATGGCTCAGACGCGTGAGCACGTGCTGCTCGCCCGCCAGGTGGGTGTCCCCTACCTGCTGGTCGCGCTGAACAAGTCCGACATGGTCGAGGACGAGGAAATCCTCGAGCTCGTCGAGATGGAGGTGCGTGAGCTCCTCTCGTCGCAGGGCTTCGACGGCGACGAGGCCCCCGTGGTCCGCGTCTCCGGTCTGAAGGCTCTCGAGGGCGACCCCGAGTGGGTCAAGTCCGTCGAGGCGCTCATGGAGGCCGTGGACGAGAACGTCCCCGAGCCCGTCCGTGAGCTCGACAAGCCCTTCCTCATGCCTGTCGAGGACGTCTTCACGATCACCGGTCGTGGCACCGTCGTCACCGGCAAGGTCGAGCGCGGTACCCTCGCGGTCAACTCCGAGGTCGAGATCGTCGGCATCCGCAACCCGCAGAAGACCACGGTCACGGGTATCGAGACGTTCCACAAGCAGATGGACGAGGCTCAGGCCGGCGACAACACCGGTCTGCTGCTCCGCGGCATCAAGCGCGAGGACGTCGAGCGCGGCCAGGTCGTCGTCAAGCCGGGTTCGATCACCCCGCACACCGACTTCGAGGCTCAGGTCTACATCCTGGGCAAGGACGAGGGTGGGCGTCACAACCCGTTCTACTCGAACTACCGCCCGCAGTTCTACTTCCGCACCACGGACGTCACCGGCGTCATCACGCTGCCCGAGGGCACCGAGATGGTCATGCCTGGTGACAACACCGAGATGACGGTCGCGCTGATCCAGCCGATCGCCATGGAGGAGGGCCTCGGCTTCGCCATCCGTGAGGGCGGCCGTACGGTCGGTTCGGGCCGTGTCACGAAGATCATCAAGTGATCTTCTGACCACCTGATCCACTCCGGCCGGTCCTGAGCCTCACGCTCAGGGCAGCCGGGAAGGATTGAACGAAGGGCCCGGGTACCGCAAGGTACCCGGGCCCTTCGTCGTCCCCGGACGCCCGACACGGACTCTCGAGGCGAGCCCCGACGTCGTCGTCACCGTGGGCTGACGCCGGGGCGGCCCAGGTGCCGCAGCTGCTCGCCGCCGTGACGGCCGTCGGACGTCGTGCGGTCCGACGAGCTGGTCGTGGCCGGTGCACGGCCGGTCGCGGGGGAGCGGGCAGCGCGTGACTCCGGGTGAGGATTCGACTCCGGGCCGGGGTCGCGTCAGATCGTGCGAGACTCGACTCGAGGGCGAAGAGGGCAGGCCGACAGGGCCCGGTGCGGTGATCTCGCACCGATCTCGATTCCGGACGGGGCGTGGCCGACCTGCATCGATGCAGGTGAGGAGCGTGCGGTCGGGTACGGGGCTCTCCGGGGGAGCCGGCCGTCGGTGTGAAGGCCGTCACTTCGTCCTGCGAGGTCCGATCTGGCGGTTACCCTAGAAGTACCGACAAGCCCGCACTGCGCGTGAGCGTGTCGGTCGGAGCGTGGGGACAGTCCCTCTGAGGGCAGAGTCACACGCGCAACGATTGGTCTTCCACGAGTTCCTGTGGCAGACTGTTCAGGTTGCCTGTTACGGGTGCGCTCTTTCATGTGTCGAACAGTGTGTTGAACCGCTAAGCATGCGGACCTCGGTATTCCGGGGTTGCCGCGGGTTGAACTCTCTGTCGATACGGATCGAGGACCCCGCGGAGCTCAGGTTCTGCACAGGCTCGACAACGTTGTGAACGGCTGTGACGCCGTCGGGCGCCAGAAGTTGGCCCGATGCGTGAGCGGTTCACATATCCAACGGCCCTGCACCGTTCCTCGGTGCGTGCGCTGGGTAGGTCGCGATACGCGACACGCCCGAGCGCGTGGGTCGGACAGCTAGCGGTTCGAGAGAGAGAGTCAGACGACGCCATGGCGGGACAGAAGATCCGCATCCGGCTCAAGTCCTACGACCACGAGGTGATTGACAGCTCGGCGCGCAAGATCGTCGACACTGTCACCCGCGCTGGTGCAACGGTCGTGGGCCCGGTGCCGCTGCCGACGGAGAAGAACGTCTTCTGCGTCATCCGGTCGCCTCACAAGTACAAGGACAGCCGCGAGCACTTCGAGATGCGCACGCACAAGCGGCTTATCGACATCATCGATCCCACTCCGAAGGCCGTCGACTCGCTCATGCGTCTCGACCTGCCTGCGGACGTGAACATCGAGATCAAGCTCTGAGGCGGGAGGACAACATGACTACCCCCCAGCAGAACGAGCGGCCCGTCACGGCCGTGCTCGGTACGAAGCTCGGCATGACCCAGCTCTGGGACGAGGCCGGTCGCCTGGTTCCCGTCACGGTCGTTGCCGTGGGCACGAACGTCGTGACCCAGGTCCGTACCGAAGAGGTCGACGGCTACAGCGCGGTCCAGCTGGCTGCAGGCCAGATCGACCCGCGCAAGGTCACGAAGCCCCTCAAGGGTCACTTCGAGAAGGCCGGCGTCACGCCGCGCCGTCACGTGACCGAGGTCCGCACGACCAACGCCGGTGAGTACACCCTCGGCCAGGAGATCACCGCGGAGGTCTTCACGGCCGGCGCGAAGGTCGACGTCCAGGGCACCACCAAGGGCAAGGGCACGGCCGGTGTCATGAAGCGTCACGGCTTCCACGGCGCCCCGGCCTCCCACGGTGCACACCGTAACCACCGCAAGCCTGGTTCGATCGGTGGGGCCTCGACCCCGGGTCGAGTCTTCAAGGGCGTGCGCATGGCTGGTCGCATGGGTTTCGACCAGCAGACCACGCAGAACCTGACCGTCCACGCGGTCGACGCAGAGAAGGGTCTGCTGCTCGTCAAGGGCGCAGTGCCCGGCCCCAAGGGCGGCGTCGTCCTCGTGCGTAGCGCCGTGAAGGGAGCATGACACTCATGGCAGCTCTCACTGTTGACGTCCTCGACGCCACGGGCAAGAAGGCCGGCACCGCCGAGCTTCCCGCCGAGGTGTTCGACGTCCAGACGAACGTCCCGCTGATCCACCAGGTTGTCGTCGCGCAGCTCGCTGCAGCCCGTCAGGGCACGCACGACACCAAGAGCCGCGGCGAGGTCCGCGGTGGTGGACGCAAGCCGTACAAGCAGAAGGGCACCGGCCGCGCCCGTCAGGGTTCGACCCGTGCGCCTCAGTTCGCCGGCGGTGGGGTCGTTCACGGCCCGACGCCGCGCGACTACAGCCAGCGCACCCCCAAGAAGATGAAGGCTGCTGCCCTGCGCGGCGCCCTCTCCGACCGGGCTCGTGCAGGCCGTGTCCACGTCGTGTCCGGCTTCGGGATCGACGGCCAGCCGTCGACCAAGGCCGCGATCTCCTCGCTCGCCAACCTCTCTCCCCGCAAGCACGTGCTCGTGGTGCTGGAGCGCGGCGACGAGCTGACGAGCAAGTCCCTCCGCAACGCGGAGCAGGTGCACCTCCTGGTCGCAGACCAGCTGAACACCTACGACGTGCTGGTCTCCGACGACGTGGTCTTCACCGAGGGCGCACTCGCTGCGTTCCTCGCCGGACCCGCCACGGGCTCGTCGGTCAAGGCCGTCGCGTCCGAGTCGGAAGCAGCTGACGAGGCCGAGGAGGCCGCGAAGTGACCGCCGTGACGAAGGACCCCCGCGACATCCTGCTCGCGCCGGTGGTCTCCGAGAAGAGCTACGGGCTCCTCGACGAGGGTAAGTACACCTTCCTCGTGGACCCGCGGGCCAACAAGACCGAGATCAAGATCGCTGTCGAGCAGATCTTCTCGGTCAAGGTTGCCTCCGTGAACACGATCAACCGCAAGGGCAAGACCCGGCGGACGCGTTTCGGACTGGGCAAGCGCAAGGACACCAAGCGTGCGATCATCACCCTCCGCGAGGGCACGATCGACATCTTCGGCGGGCCGGTCGGCTGAGGCCGGACGAGAGCAGATTGAGGACAGATCCCCATGGGAATCCGTAAGTACAAGCCGACGACGCCCGGCCGCCGCGGCTCGAGCGTTGCCGACTTCGTCGAGATCACGCGCTCGCAGCCGGAGAAGTCGCTGGTCCGTCCGCTCACCAAGAGCGGTGGCCGCAACAGCACCGGTCGCATCACCACCCGTCACAAGGGTGGTGGCCACAAGCGCGCATACCGAGTCATCGACTTCCGTCGTCACGACAAGGACGGCGTGCCCGCGAAGGTCGCTCACATCGAGTACGACCCCAACCGCACGGCACGCATCGCGCTCCTGCACTACGCGGACGGCGAGAAGCGCTACATCATCGCGCCGAACAAGCTGAAGCAGGGCGACGTCATCGAGAACGGCGCCGGCGCCGACATCAAGCCCGGCAACAACCTGCCGTTGCGCAACATCCCGACCGGTACGGTCATCCACGCCATCGAGCTCAAGCCCGGTGGCGGCGCGAAGATCGCCCGTTCGGCTGGTGCCTCCGTGCAGCTCGTCGCCAAGGACGGCCCCTACGCCCAGCTGCGTATGCCGTCCGGTGAGATCCGCAACGTCGACCTGCGCTGCCGCGCCACGGTCGGCGAGGTGGGCAACGCCGAGCAGTCGAACATCAACTGGGGCAAGGCCGGCCGTATGCGTTGGAAGGGCAAGCGCCCCTCCGTCCGTGGTGTCGCCATGAACCCGATCGACCACCCTCACGGTGGTGGTGAAGGCAAGACCTCCGGTGGACGTCACCCGGTCAGCCCCTGGGGCCAGGCCGAAGGTCGTACCCGCCGTCCCAACAAGCCGAGCGACAAGCTGATCGTGCGTCGTCGCCGTACCGGCAAGAAGCGCTGATAGGAGCCTGACAGATGCCACGCAGCCTGAAGAAGGGCCCCTTCGTCGATGGACACCTTCAGAAGAAGGTGGACGTCCAGAACGAGAAGGGGACCAAGAACGTCATCAAGACCTGGTCCCGTCGGTCGGTCATCACGCCCGACTTCCTCGGTCACACTTTTGCCGTGCACGACGGACGCAAGCACACTCCGGTGTTCGTCACCGAGTCGATGGTTGGCCACAAGCTCGGCGAGTTCGCACCCACCCGGACCTTCCGCGGCCACGTGAAGGACGACAAGAAGGGCCGTCGTCGCTGATCTGCGTGCAGACGCAGATCAAGAGACGGCGACTCCGAACGTCATGACGAGACAAGAAGGCAGGACAGCAATGGAAGCCAAGGCGCAGGCGCGGTTCGTCCGTGTCACGCCCCAGAAGGCCCGGCGCGTCGTGGACCTCATCCGTGGCAAGCAGGCCACCGAGGCCGTCGCGGTGCTGAAGTTCGCACCGCAGGCCGCGAGTGAGCCCATCCGCAAGGTCGTGGAGAGCGCGATCGCGAACGCACGGGTGAAGGCCGACCGCGCGAGCGTGGCATTCGACGAGCAGGAGCTCGTCGTTGCCCAGGCGTTCGTGGACGAGGGCCCGACCCTCAAGCGGTTCCGGCCTCGCGCTCAGGGGCGCGCGAGCCAGATCCTCAAGCGGACGAGCCACATCACCGTGGTTCTCGTTCCGCGCGAAGACACGAAGGGAAGGGCCCGATAGTGGGACAGAAGGTTCACCCGCACGGGTACCGCCTCGGCATCACCACCGACCACCGGTCGCGTTGGTTCGCCGACAGCACCAAGCCCGGACAGCGGTACCGCGACTACGTCCGTGAGGACGTCCAGATCCGCAAGCTCATGGCCACCGGCCTCGAGCGTGCCGGCATCTCCAAGGTCGAGATCGAGCGCACCCGCGACCGTGTTCGTGTGGACATCCACACCGCACGTCCGGGCATCGTCATCGGCCGCCGTGGCGCAGAGGCAGACCGCATCCGCGGCGAGCTCGAGAAGCTCACGGGCAAGCAGGTCCAGCTCAACATCCTCGAGGTCAAGAACGCTGAGATCGATGCTCAGCTCGTGGCCCAGGGGATCGCGGAGCAGCTCGCGAGCCGCGTGTCCTTCCGTCGTGCGATGCGCAAGGGCATGCAGTCCGCGCAGCGCGCCGGCGCTAAGGGCATCCGTGTCCAGTGCTCGGGTCGTCTCGGCGGCGCCGAGATGAGCCGCTCGGAGTTCTACCGCGAAGGCCGTGTGCCGCTGCACACGCTCCGCGCGAACATCGACTACGGCTTCTTCGAGGCCCGCACCACCTTCGGCCGTATCGGCGTCAAGGTGTGGATCTACAAGGGCGACATGACCGAGAAGGAGTTCGCTGCGCAGCAGGCGACCGCCGCTCCCCGCCAGGGCCGTGGTGGCCCCCGCGGTGGCGACCGTCCTGACCGTGGTGGAGACCGTCGCGGTGCTGGTCGTCGCAACGAGCGTCCGGCACAGTCCGAGGCACCTGCAGCTGCAGGGGCGGAGGCACCTGTCGCCGAGAAGGCTCCTGAGTCCGGAACGGAGGCCTGAGCATGCTTATCCCGCGCAGGCTGAAGCACCGCAAGCAGCACCACCCCTCGCGCTCCGGCGCCTCGAAGGGTGGCAACCAGATCGCGTTCGGCGAGTTCGGCATCCAGGCTCTCGAGCCTGCGTACGTCACGAACCGCCAGATCGAGGCTGCTCGTATCGCGATGACCCGCCACATCAAGCGAGGCGGAAAGGTCTGGATCAACATCTATCCGGACCGCCCGCTGACCAAGAAGCCGGCGGAGACCCGCATGGGTTCTGGTAAGGGTTCGCCCGAGTGGTGGATCGCCAACGTCAAGCCCGGCCGTATCATCTTCGAGCTGGCCGGTGTACCGGAGCCCCTGGCTCGCGAGGCCATGCGCCGCGCGATCCACAAGCTCCCGATGAAGTGCCGTTTCGTGGTGCGCGAGGGTGGTGGCAACTGATGGCTATCGGAACCAAGGAACTGGGTTCGAGCGAGCTGGACACGTTCGATGACGAGAAGCTCGTCGCCGAGCTGAAGAAGGCCAAGGAGGAGCTTTTCAACCTCCGTTTCCAGTCGGCCACCGGTCAGCTGGAGAGCCACGGTCGCCTGAAGGCCGTGCGTCGCGACATCGCTCGGATCTACACGATCCTGCGCGAGCGCGAGCTCGGTATCCGTACCGCACCGAGCGTGAGTGAGTGAGGCTGGAATGAGCGAGAACGCAACGAACGCCGCACCGGTGACCGAGACGGCCGCTGACCAGCGCGCCAACCGCAAGACGCGGCGCGGCTACGTGGTGAGCGACAAGATGGACAAGACCGTCGTGATCGAGGTCGAGGACCGGGTCAAGCACCCGCTCTACGGCAAGGTCATCCGGCGCACGAGCAAGGTCAAGGTCCACGACGAGCAGAATGCTGCCGGCGTCGGTGACCTCGTCCTTATCATGGAGACCCGCCCGCTGTCCGCGACCAAGCGGTGGCGCCTGGTGGAGATCCTCGAGAAGGCCAAGTAGGCCCTGCGCCTACCAGGTCGTGACGGGCGGGGGTCCCGTCCGTCACGACCGGTCTCGGGCCGCACCAAGGTGCGGCAACCAGTAGACAGGGCGGCGGGACCCCGCCGCACCTGGCCGGTTCACCCGCAAGGGACCCGGCACTGACAGCTATCCGTTCGGCAAGGCTCGCTCAGCGAGAACCGGCTCGACGACAGGAGTTCACTAAATGATCCAGCAGGAGTCGCGACTTCGCGTCGCCGACAACACGGGTGCCAAGGAGATTCTCTGCATCCGTGTTCTCGGTGGTTCGGGCCGTCGCTACGCCGGAATCGGCGACGTCATCGTCGCAACCGTCAAGGACGCTATCCCCGGCGGCAACGTGAAGAAGGGCGATGTCGTGAAGGCGGTCATCGTCCGCACCGCCAAGGAGCGTCGTCGTCCGGACGGTTCCTACATCAAGTTTGACGAGAACGCGGCCGTGATCCTCAAGAACGACGGCGAGCCTCGTGGCACGCGCATCTTCGGCCCCGTGGGCCGCGAGCTGCGTGACAAGCGGTTCATGAAGATCATCTCGCTGGCTCCGGAGGTGCTCTGAACATGGCGAAGATCAAGAAGGGCGACCTGGTGGTCGTCATCTCTGGCAAGGACCGTACCCAGCAGGGTCGCGTGCTCGAGGTCCTCACGGACTCCGACCGCGTGATCGTCGAGGGCATCAACCGCGTCACGAAGCACACCAAGGTGGGTCAGTCCCAGCGCGGGACGCGTACCGGTGGCATCGAGGTCGTCGAGGCGCCGATCCACGTGAGCAACGTGATGGTCGTCGACCCGGAGACCAAGAAGGGCACCCGCGTCGGGTACCGCACCGAAGAGGTCGAGCGTGACGGCCGTACGCGTAACGTCCGCGTGCGCGTCGCCAAGCGTTCCGGTAAGGACATCTGATGAGCACTGAACTGCAAGCCCCGGAGATCGCGCGTCTCAAGCAGCGCTACCGCGACGAGATCGTCGCCGGGCTCCTCGAGGAGTTCGGCCACGAGAACGTCAACCAGGTTGCACGACTGACGAAGATCGTCGTCAACATGGGTGTCGGCGACGCGGCCAAGGACTCGAAGCTCATCGAAGGTGCCATCCGCGACCTCTCGGCCATCACCGGCCAGAAGCCGCAGGTCACCAAGGCCCGCAAGTCCATCGCTCAGTTCAAGCTGCGTGAGGGCATGCCGATCGGCGCGCACGTCACGCTGCGCGGCGAGCGCATGTGGGAGTTCCTCGACCGCCTGCTGTCCATCGCACTGCCGCGTATCCGCGACTTCCGCGGCCTGTCGCCCAAGCAGTTCGACGGACACGGCAACTACACCTTCGGTCTTACGGAGCAGTCGATGTTCCACGAGATCGACCAGGACAAGATCGATCGCGTCCGCGGTATGGACATCACGATCGTGACGACGGCGACGACCGATGACGAGGGCCGCTCTCTGCTGCGCCGTCTCGGCTTCCCCTTCAAGGAGCAGAACTGATATGGCGAAGAAGGCCCTGGTCAACAAGGCAGCCGCAAAGCCTAAGTTCGCGGTTCGCGCCTACACTCGCTGCCAGAAGTGCGGTCGCCCGCACTCCGTGTACCGCAAGTTCGGCCTGTGCCGTATCTGCGTTCGCGAGATGGCACACCGTGGCGAGCTTCCCGGCGTCACCAAGAGCAGCTGGTAACAACTACGTCGTAGGTCTGGCACGGTTCCCCACGGGGAACCGGCCAGATACCCCGGCGAGGAAGGGCTGAAGCCCAATGACGATGACCGACCCGATCGCAGACATGCTGACCCGTCTGCGTAACGCGAACTCGGCTTACCACGAGACGGTTCAGATGCCGTTCTCGAAGCTGAAGTCGCACATTGCTGAGATCCTGCAGGCCGAGGGCTACATCTCCGGCTGGACCGTCGAGGACGCCCCCGTGGGCAAGTACCTCACGATCCAGCTGAAGTTCGGCCCGAACCGTGAGCGCTCCCTTGCTGGCGTGCGCCGCGTGTCGAAGCCCGGCCTGCGTGTGTACGCGAAGTCGACCAACCTGCCCAAGGTTCTCGGTGGCCTCGGCGTGGCGATCCTGTCCACGTCCTCCGGCCTCCTGACCGACCGTCAGGCAGCCAAGAAGGGCGTGGGCGGAGAAGTCCTCGCCTACGTCTGGTAATCGGAAAGGAGAGATACGCCATGTCTCGTATCGGCAAGATCCCCGTTCCGGTTCCCGCCGGAGTGGATGTCACGATCAGCGGCGCACTGGTGACGGTCAAGGGCCCGAAGGGTTCCTTGGAGCACACCATCCCCGCCCCCATCGAGGTCTCCCAGGACGCCTCCACCCTCGTGGTGACGCGCCCCAACGAAGAGCGTTCATCTCGCGCTCTGCACGGCCTGACCCGCACGCTTCTCGCGAACCTGGTGACTGGTGTCACCGAGGGCTACGAGAAGAAGCTCGAGATCGTCGGTACCGGTTACCGCGTGACCGCGAAGGGCACTGACCTGGAGTTCGCTCTGGGCTTCAGCCACCCCGTCGTGGTGTCCGCGCCCGCTGGTATCACCTTCGCTGTCGAGTCCCCGACCAAGTTCTCGGTCGCGGGCATCGACAAGCAGCAGGTCGGCGAGGTCGCTGCGAACATCCGCAAGATCCGCAAGCCCGAGCCGTACAAGGGCAAGGGTGTGCGGTACGCCGGCGAGGTCGTCCGCCGCAAGGTCGGAAAGGCTGGTAAGTAACGATGGCTCTCAAGGTTCTCGGCAAGGGCAAGGCGGTCTCGCGCAAGCGCCGCCACCTCCGCCTGCGCAAGAAGATTGCCGGCACGGCTGCTCGTCCCCGCCTCGTGGTGACGCGCTCCGCGCGCCACATCACGGCGCAGATCGTGGACGACACGATCGGCCAGACCGTTGCTTCCGCTTCGACCATCGAGGGCGACCTGCGGTCGCTCGAGGGCGACAAGAGCGCGAAGGCCCGCAAGGTCGGCGAGCTCGTCGCAGAGCGTGCCAAGGCCGCTGGCGTCGACTCGGTCGTCTTCGACCGCGGTGGCAACAAGTACCACGGCCGGGTGGCTGCAGTCGCCGACGGGGCCCGCGAAGGCGGTCTGTCCCTGTGATGATGGCCGAAACCACCACCGTGTACACGGTACGGAAGCAAAGGATTCTCTGATGGCTGCAGGGCAGCGCAGCAGCACCGGCGCCCCTACGGGTGCCGCCAACGAGTCGACCGACCGCAACTCCGGAGGCCGGGGCGACGCTCGTCGCGACGGTCGTCGGGGTGACGGTCGCCGTGGTGACGCCGCCGAGAAGAACGCCTTCGTCGAGCGCGTCGTCACCATCAACCGCGTGTCCAAGGTCGTCAAGGGCGGCCGTCGCTTCAGCTTCACCGCGCTCGTCGTGGTGGGCGATGGTGACGGTACCGTCGGTGTCGGCTACGGCAAGGCGAAGGAAGTTCCCGCGGCGATCGCCAAGGGTGTCGAGGAAGCCAAGAAGAACTTCTTCAAGGTTCCCCGCATCCAGGGCACCATCCCTCACCCCATCCAGGGCGAGGCAGCCGCCGGTGTCGTCTTCCTGCGTCCGGCCGCTCCGGGTACCGGTGTTATCGCCGGTGGACCGGTGCGCGCCGTGCTGGAGTGCGCGGGCATCCACGACGTCCTGAGCAAGTCGCTCGGTTCGTCCAACGCGATCAACATCGTGCACGCAACGGTCGAGGCACTGCGCAACCTGGAGCAGCCTGAGGCTGTTGCAGCGCGCCGTGGCCTGCCGCTCGAGGCAGTGGCTCCGGCCGCCCTCCTGCGTGCACGTGCAGCTGGGGTAGGTGCGTGATGGCTCGACTCAAGGTGACCCAGACGAAGTCCGCCATCGGCGGCAAGCAGAATCAGCGCGACACGCTGCGCACTCTGGGCCTCAAGCGGATCGGCGACACCGCCGTGAAGGAGGACCGCCCGGAGATCCGCGGCATGGTCGCAACGGTGGCGCACCTCGTCGCCGTTGAGGAGGTCGAGTGATCATGGCTGAGAAGGCCAAGAAGGAGACCGCGGTCGAGGCTTCGACCGACGCTCCCAAGAAGAAGGCTCCTGCCAAGAAGGCTGCTGTCGCCGAGGCCCCTAAGGCCGAGGCTCAGCAGACCGTCGGCGCTGGTGGCACCCTGAAGGTGCACCACCTCCGTCCGGCCCCCGGCGCCAAGAAGGCCAAGACCCGTGTGGGTCGTGGTGAGGCGTCGAAGGGTAAGACGGCCGGCCGTGGTACCAAGGGCCAGAAGGCTCGTTACCAGGTGCCGGAGCGTTTCGAGGGTGGTCAGATGCCGCTGCACATGCGTCTGCCCAAGCTTCGTGGCTTCAAGAACCCGTTCCGCACGGAGTACCAGGTCGTGAACCTGGACAAGCTCTCCGCGCTGTACCCCGAGGGTGGCTCCGTCACCGTCGAGGACCTGGTCGCCAAGGGAGCCGTCCGCAAGGGCGAGCTCGTCAAGGTGCTCGGCACGGGTGAGATCACCGTCAAGCTCGAGGTCGCGGTCGACGCGCTCTCTGGTTCCGCCAAGGACAAGATCCTTGCGGCCGGTGGCTCCATCTCGGAGAACTGATACGAAGGACAGGGCCGATAGCGCTATGCGCTGTCGGCCCTGTCTGCGTCTAGAGGCGTGGTAGCCGGTGCCAGCCTCGCTCGGGGGAACGTAGAATCACTGCCGGTTGTCTCAAATTGCCGTCCATCGCGGCGCAGCGGCTAAGGTGCCCAGTGGCGTCCCGTGCCGGGTGCGTCACATCTCGCCGAACCCCGGCGACACGACATCCCGCCTCGAGCGGGCCAGGAGGATAGGTGCTCAGCGCATTCGCCCGGGCTTTCCGGACACCTGACCTGCGGCGCAAGCTGCTGTTCACGATCGCCATCATGGCGATCTTCCGTGTGGGCTCGTTCATCCCTACCCCCGGCGTGGACTATGCCAACGTCCAGCAGTGCATTGATTCCCAGGGGCAGAACGACCTCCTCGGAATGGTCAACCTGTTCAGCGGTGGAGCTCTGCTCCAGCTCTCGATCTTCGCGCTCGGCATCATGCCGTACATCACCGCGAGCATCATCGTGCAGCTGCTCCGCGTGGTCATCCCTCACTTCGAGGCGCTGCACAAGGAAGGCCAGTCCGGTACCGCGAAGCTCACGCAGTACACGCGCTACCTGACCATCGCTCTCGCGATCCTGCAGTCCACGACGGTGATCACCACTGCCCGCAGCGGCTTCCTCTTCCCGAACTGCCCGGTCGAGGTCATCCCGAACGACAGCTTCATGACCTCGGCCCTCATGGTGATCACCATGACCGCCGGTACCGGTCTGATCATGTGGCTCGGTGAGCTGATCTCGGAGCGCGGCGTCGGCAACGGCATGTCGCTCCTCATCTTCACCTCGATCGCCGCCAGCTTCCCCACGGCGCTGTGGTCCATCGCGGGTGGCGCCAACGGCGCCGTGAACTTCACCATCATGATCGCGGTCATCATCCTGGTCATCGGGCTCGTCGTCTTCGTCGAGCAGTCCCAGCGCAGAGTGCCGGTGCAGTACGCGAAGCGCATGGTCGGACGCAAGATGTACGGCGGCTCCAGCACCTACATCCCCATCAAGATCAACATGTCGGGTGTCATCCCCGTCATCTTCGCGTCGTCGCTGCTCGCGGTCCCCGGCCTCATCGCCCAGTTCGGCGACGCGACGGCCGGATGGGTCCAGTGGGTCTCGAAGTACCTCGCGGACCCGGCCTCGCCGATCCACATCTCGATCTACGTGCTCCTGATCGTCTTCTTCTGCTTCTTCTACACGGCCATCACGTTCAACCCGGACGAGGTCGCCGACAACATGAAGAAGTACGGCGGCTTCATCCCCGGCATCCGTGCCGGCCGGCCGACGGCGGAGTACCTGGACTACGTCATCACCCGCATCACCTCTGCGGGTGCCATCTACCTCGCGCTCGTTGCGCTCATCCCGACGCTCGTCCTCGTCCTGCTGGGGGTGAGCACGAACATCCCGTTCGGCGGTAGCTCGATCCTCATCGTCGTGGGCGTCGGCCTCGAGACGGTCAAGCAGATCGACTCGCAGCTGCAGCAGCGTCACTACGAAGGGTTCTTGCGTTGACCGAATCGACTCCCACTGCAGCGTCCTCCGCGGAGGGCTCCGCTCGCCTGATCATCATGGGTCCCCAGGGTGCAGGCAAGGGCACCCAGGCGGCGCGCCTGGCGGAGCACTACGGCATCCCTGCGATCTCCACGGGCGACATCTTCCGTGCGAACATCAAGGGCGGCACCGAGCTGGGCAGGCTCGTTCAGGAGTACACCGCGAAGGGTGAGCTCGTCCCGGACTCCGTGACGAACGAGATGGTCCGTGACCGTCTCGCTCAGGACGACGTGGCGCGCGGCTTCATCCTCGACGGCTACCCGCGCAACGCGGCGCAGGTCGTCGAGCTCGACGAGATCCTCGCGGACCTCGGCGTCCGGCTGGATGCCGTCCTCGAGCTCACCGCGGACCGCGACGAGCTCCTCGCTCGTCTGCGCAAGCGCGCCGAGATCGAAGGTCGCGAGGACGACACCGAGGAGGCGATCGCCCGCCGTCTGGACATCTACGCCGAGCAGACGGCTCCGCTCACCTCCGCCTACGCCGAGCGCGGTCTGCTCGCCCAGGTCGACGGTATCGGTGAGATCGACGACGTGACCTCGCGTCTCGTCGAGGCGCTCGCGCCTCTCGTCGGCTGACCCGGGACGGTTGGGGCGAGACGTGTTCGGTCGCGAGAAGATCGAGTACAAGACGGTCGACCAGGTGCGCACCATGCGCCGGGCGGGCCTGGTGGTCGCTGACGCGCTCGCCACGGTCCGCTCGGCGGTGCGTCCCGGCATGACGACCGCGGACCTGGACGCCCTGGCGGCGGCTGTCATCGGCGACGCCGGTGCCACCCCGTCGTTCCTGGGATACCACGGCTACCCGGCGACGCTCTGCGTCTCGGTGAACGACGAGGTCGTGCACGGTATCCCCGGGACGCGCGAGCTCCTCCCGGGCGACGTGGTCTCGGTCGACTGCGGCGCGATCGTCGACGGCTGGCACGGGGACTCCGCGTTCTCGTTCGTGCTGCCGGAGGCCGACGCAGCGGACCTCGCGCTCGTCGAGGCGACCGAACGGGCGCTCTGGGCGGGCATCGCCGCGCTGGCCACGGGTGAGCGGCTGGGCGACGTCGGGAACGCGGTCGAGGACTCGATCGAGGCCTCGGCTGCCGCGGACGGCGTCGCGTACGGGATCATCGAGGAGTACGTCGGCCACGGCATCGGTACCTCGATGCACCAGCCGCCGGACGTCCTGAACTACCGGACGCGGGAGCGCGGCCCTCGGCTCAAGCCGGGCATGTGCCTCGCGATCGAGCCGATGGTGACGCGTGGCGAGCGGTTCACGCAGGTTCTCGAGGACGACTGGACGGTCGTGACCGACGACGGCGCCCGTGCTGCTCACTGGGAGCACAGCGTCGCGATCCTCGAGGACGGGATCTGGGTCCTGACGGCCCCTGACGGCGGTGCGGCCAAGCTCGCCGAGCTCGGTGTCACGATCGCCCCGCTCGACGCCTGACGGCCCTGTTCAGCCAGCCCCCGCCCAGGCGTGGGCCGGCGTCAGACCCGGCCCGTCCCGCCCTTCATGGTCCGGGCGGGCCGTCGGCCGTCGGGCGAGCCGTCGCTCGCCCGAGCACCAAGCACCGCGCACCGCGCACCGCGCACCGCGCAGCACGGTGACGGGGTGCACAACCCTGCGGTTCCCTCGCGGTGATCCATGCCGTAGGATAGTCCGCTGGGTGTAGTCCGCGTTTCCCGTGCGAGTCGAACTGACCGACGACGGGCCGGACCACACACGACGTCCACTCACCGGTCCTCGTAGAGCACGGGTGCGTGGGAAGCAGTTCAGACGAGAGTTAGCGGAGGATATGGCAAAGAAGGACGGTGTCATCGAGATCGAGGGCAGCGTGGTCGAGGCCTTGCCGAACGCGATGTTCCGCGTGGAGCTGGCCAACGGGCACAAGGTTCTGGCTCACATCTCGGGCAAGATGCGACAGCACTACATCCGGATCCTCCCTGAGGACCGAGTGGTGGTGGAGCTGAGCCCGTACGACCTGTCCCGTGGCCGGATCGTCTACCGCTACAAGTAGTCGTCAAGAATCCACCACTCGAAACAACTGCTGCCGCAAGCCTGGGTTCGCCCGCGCGTGCGTGCGGCGGCGGAGGAACAGACTGATGAAGGTCAAGCCCAGCGTCAAGAAGATCTGCGACAAGTGCAAGGTGATCCGCCGGCACGGTCGCGTCATGGTGATCTGCGAGAACCTGCGCCACAAGCAGCGCCAGGGCTGAGTCCCCGGCGCTCCGGCGCACGGTGATCCAGGTCCGCGAGAGCGGACCGGTCGCCGGCACCCTCGGGTGCCAACCAGCGCATCACCACGAACCTCACGGTCGGGCCGCACAGGCCCACTGAGGGGAACCCCCGGCTCGGAGGCCGGGGCCCGCAGCTCCGCGGGAAGATGGTGCGGTAGACCTCCGAACGAAGTACAGAGGAGCCGAAAGGCACATGGCACGTCTTGTCGGCGTCGACCTCCCCCGCGAGAAGCGGCTCGAGATCGCGCTCACCTACATCTACGGCGTCGGCCGTACCCGCGCCCAGCAGACGCTGGCCGCCACCGGGATCTCCCCGGACGTTCGCGTGAAGGACCTCGGTGACACCGAGCTCGTCGCGCTGCGTGACTACCTCGAGGGCAACTACAAGCTCGAGGGTGACCTCCGCCGTGAGGTGGCCGCTGACATTCGCCGCAAGGTCGAGATCGGCTGCTACGAGGGCCTGCGTCACCGCCGCGGCCTGCCCGTCCGCGGGCAGCGCACCAAGACCAACGCGCGTACCCGCAAGGGACCCAAGCGCACCGTGGCCGGCAAGAAGAAGGCCCGCTAAGCAGTAGTCCGTGGAACGCGTGCCGCTCGCCTGAACCTCGAGTTCACCCGCGCAGCGCACGCCGACCCGGTCCGAACACCTCAGACCAGGAGAGAACTCAGAAATGCCTCCCAAGACTCGCGCCACCGCGGCTCGCAAGCCGCGCCGCAAGGACAAGAAGAACGTCCCTCACGGCCAGGCTCACATCAAGAGCACGTTCAACAACACGATCGTGTCGATCACGGACCAGACGGGTGCTGTCATCGCCTGGGCCTCCGCCGGCCACGTCGGCTTCAAGGGCTCGCGCAAGTCGACCCCGTTCGCCGCGCAGCTCGCTGCTGAGTCCGCGGCTCGCCGCGCCCAGGAGCACGGCGTCAAGAAGGTCGACGTCTTCGTCAAGGGCCCGGGCTCCGGTCGCGAGACCGCGATCCGCTCGCTCACGGCGACCGGCCTCGAGGTCGGCTCGATCCAGGACGTGACGCCTCAGGCTCACAACGGCTGCCGCCCCCCGAAGCGTCGCCGCGTCTGATCTTCCGCTTCGCTCGCCGTCGCGCCGCACCCGATCCCTTCGGGCCGGTGCGGCGGCGGGCGCAGCCACCTGGGCGGGTGGACAGAGTCCCGCCCCGGCACAGCGTTGCCCGTGATGCGTCATATGGCGGACGCACACTGAAAGGAACACACCAGTGCTGATCGCACAGCGCCCCACCCTGACCGAAGAGGTCCTCTCGGAGAACCGTTCGCGCTTCTCCATCGAGCCGCTCGAGCCTGGCTTCGGCTACACCCTCGGCAACTCGCTTCGTCGCACGCTGCTCTCGTCCATCCCGGGCGCTGCAGTGACCTCGATCCGTATCGACGGTGTGCTCCACGAGTTCACCACGGTGTCCGGTGTCAAGGAAGACGTCACCGAGATCATCCTCAACATCAAGAACCTCGTGGTCTCCTCGGAGAACGACGAGCCGGTCGTGATGTACCTGCGCAAGCAGGGCGCTGGCGCGGTCACCGCCGCGGACATCGTTCCGCCGGCGGGTGTGGAGGTCCACAACCCGGACCTGCACATCGCCACCCTCAACGACAAGGGCAAGCTCGAGATCGAGCTGACGGTCGAGCGTGGACGTGGCTACGTCTCCGCCAACCAGAACAAGTCCTTCGACGCCGAGATCGGCCGTGTTCCCGTCGACTCGATCTACTCGCCGGTCCTCAAGGTCACGTACAAGGTCGAGGCGACCCGTGTCGAGCAGCGCACCGACTTCGACAAGCTGATCGTCGACGTCGAGACGAAGCAGGCGATCTCCCCGCGCGACGCGCTGGCCTCGGCCGGCAAGACGCTCGTCGAGCTCTTCGGCCTCGCCCGTGAGCTCAACGTCGAGGCCGAGGGCATCGAGATCGGCCCGTCCCCGACGGACGCCGCTCTCGCCGCGGACCTGGCGCTCCCGATCGAGGAGCTCAACCTCACGATCCGTTCGTACAACTGCCTCAAGCGCGAGGGCATCCACCAGGTCGGCGAGCTCGTCGCTCGCAGCGAAGCAGACCTGCTGGACATCCGGAACTTCGGCGCGAAGTCCATCAACGAGGTCAAGGAGAAGCTCGCAGAGCTCGGCCTGAACCTCAAGGACTCGCCGCTGGACTTCGACCCCTCGACGGCCGACTACTACGAGGCCGACGAGGACGAGGCGACGTTCTCCGACGAGCAGCAGCAGTACTGACCTTCCGTGCGAGCGGCTCGGCCGCACGCACGATCCACTTCTAAGGAGCAAGATCAATGCCTACCCCCACCAAGGGTCCGCGGCTCGGCGGTGGCCCGGCTCACGAGCGTCTCATCCTCGCGAACCTGTCCACGGCGCTCTTCGAGCACGGCCGCATCACGACCACCGAGACCAAGGCCAAGCGCCTGCGTCCGCTGGCCGAGCGTCTCATTACGTTCGCGAAGCGCGGTGACCTGTCGGCTCGCCGTCGCGTCATGACCGTCGTCCGCGACAAGTCCGTCGTGCACACGCTCTTCACCGAGATCGCCCCGCAGATGGCGGAGCGCAACGGTGGCTACACGCGCATCACGAAGGTCGGCAACCGCAAGGGCGACAACGCCCCCATGGCCGTCATCGAGCTCGTGACCGAGCCCGTCAGCCCCAAGCAGGCTGTCGTCCGCGAGGCCGAGAAGGCCACGAAGAAGACCAGCAAGCCCAAGGCCGCCAAGGTCGAGGACGCGCCGGTCGTCGAGGACGCCCCGGTTGTCGAGGACGCTCCGGCTTCCAAGGAGGACTGATCTCGCTCCGGCTCTGCCGGACGGGTACCTCCTGAAGGGCCCGGCACCATCTGGTGCCGGGCCCTTCGCCATGCCCGACGACGGAGCGACGTCGGGCGCTGAGGGCTGGGCCCGGGGTGGCGTCAGGCCGGGAGGCGGGAAACTTGGCGCTTGCCGCGGGGCGGGACACAGGTTCCGGCCCGCACGAGTGCGCGACGTCTCGCGTGCGGTGACGAGCACGCCTCGGCCCGCGACGTAGGCTGGTTCGCCCTAGATTGGTCCGCATGGCTCTCCCGGTGCTGTTCGTCCACGGCTCGCGCACGTCCCGCACGATGTGGCGCGCGCAGCTCGAGGCCATGGACCGTGCCGGCATCGAGGCTCGCGCGGTGGACCTGCCGGGACACGGCCGACGGATCGGCGAGCCGTTCACGCTCGACGGCGCGGTGACGACCGTCGCCCGTGCCGTGGACGACCTCGGGGGCCGGGCGCTCGTCGTCGGGCTCTCGCTGGGCGGGTACGTCGGGATCGAGCACCGTGCGCGGTGTCCCGAGCAGGTCGCGGGCCTCGTCGCCGCGAGCTGCTGCACCGTCCCCGGCTCGCCCCTGCGTGGCGCGTGGCGCGTCGCGGCCGACCGGATCGAGAAGCTGCCCGACAACGGTGCGGCGATCAACCAGGCACTGGTCGACCGGACCCTGCCCGCGGCCGGGATCGTCGACATCGGTGCGGGCGGGTTCGCCCTGACGGCCATGACCGCGATCCTGGACGAGGTGGGCACCTCGGACCCGCTCACGGCTCTGGCCGGGACCGACTCGCCGGTCTGGTTCGTCAACGGTCGGTGGGACCACTTCCGCCTCGGTGAGCGCGAGTTCGTCGCAGCGGCCCGGGCCGGCGGGGCCAGCGCCCAGCTCGTCGTGATTCCCGGGGCCAAGCACCTCGTGAGCCTCGACCGACCCGTCGCGTTCAACCGTGCGGTCCTCGAGGCGTACGGAGAGGTCGTGGCGGAAGAGCGGCGGGCGTGACCCGCCGTCCGGCCCTGCCTCGCCCGCAGGCCGTCCCGCCCTGCTGTCCCTGCAGGCGCGTTCCCGGCCCGCACGGCCACCTGGCTCAGGCCAGGGGCAGGTCCCACGCCCTGGCCCCGCCCACGAGCGCGGCGGAGTTGGGGACGATCACGACGTCGTCGCCGAGCCGCTCGAGCGCGGACGGCGTGATCTGGCGTGAGTTGCCCCCACCGAGATAGAGGCGGTCCCACCAGAAGACGGGCCGCAGGCCGTCGACGAGCGCGACGACGCGCCGTGACCACAGCCCGTTCCCGAGGCGACGACGCTCGACCTCGCCGATGTACTCGTCGTACGTGGTGCCACGCCGCACCGGGGCGTGGGACCACTCGAGGTGGGGCGCGAGACGCCCTCCGTGGAACAGCGCAGACCCCAGCCCCGTGCCGAGCGTCAGGACGAGCTCGAGGCCCGACGCCGCGATGACCCCGGCCCCGTGGACCTCGGCGTCGTTGAGGACGAGCGCCGGTATCCCCAGCCTCTCGCTCACGGCGGCCTGGACGTCGAAGCTGGCCCACTGCTCGGCGAGGGCCGGGTCGACACGGCTCCGCGGGCCCGAGCGGGTGATGTAGTGCGGGGTGTGGACGACGACCCCGCGCCGGATCATGCCGGGCATGCCGACCGTGACACGCACGGCGGGGGGCAGACGATCGGCGATCTGCGCGATGACGTCGACCAGGAGCGAGGGCGGCAGCGGGTAGGGCGTGGGTACCCGCACAGCGGTCGCGTGCGCGGTGCCCGCGGCGTCGAGCACGTTGGCCTTGATGCCGCCCCCGCCGCAGTCCACCGCGAGGGTGCGCAGGTCGGCGGGGTCGGTCGTGGCGGGACGTTCGGGCATGTCTGCACACTAACGGGCGCTAGCGTAGGTGCACGTGACGAACGAGCAGCCGGTCCGCGTCCGCCTGGACCTCGCCTACCAGGGCACCGACTTCGCGGGCTGGGCCCGACAGCCCGGTCTGCGGACCGTCGAGGGGGCCCTCGAGGACGGTCTGGGGCAGATCCTGCGGGGCGTCCCGCCGCGCCTGACGGTCGCGGGACGCACCGACGCCGGCGTGCACGCCCGCGGGCAGGTGGCCCACGTCGACCTCCCACGGTCCGTCTGGGACGCGATGCCCGGCCGGTCGGACCGCGAGCCGGGAGACGCGCTCGTCGCGCGGCTCGGGGGAGTGCTGCCGGGTGACGTCGTGGTGCACCGGGCCTCCCGGGCGCCGGAGGGGTTCGACGCGCGCTTCTCGGCCCTCTACCGCAGCTACACGTTCCGGATCGTCGACGACCCCACCCTGCGCGACCCGTTGCGCCGCGAGTGGGTCCTGTGGAACCGCAAGCCGCTCGACGCGGACGCGATGCACGAGGCGCTGCAGCCCTTGCTCGGCGTGCGCGACTTCGCGGCCTTCTGCAAGCCGCGCCCCGGTGCGACCACGATCCGCGAGCTCCAGCACCTGTCGTGGCAGCGTGCGGCCGACGGCCCGGACGCGGGGCTCGTCGTCGCGCACGTCCGCGCCGACGCGTTCTGCCACAACATGGTCCGGGCGCTCGTCGGGGCGTCGGTCGCCGTGGGGGAGGGGCGCCGCTCGGTCTCGTGGCCGGCCGAGGTCCTGGCAGCGAGGCGCCGGGACGCGGGGGCCGGCGTCGTGCCGCCGCACGGCCTGGTCCTCGAGGAGGTCACGTACCCGCCCGACGACGAGCTCGCTGCCCGTGCCGAGCGCGTGCGCGCGGTGCGCATGGACGAGGACGTGTGGGACGCGGGGGCTGCAGGGCCGACCGCCGGAGCAGGGGCCTCCCCGACCTCGTAGCGCCGGGCCGTCGTCCCGCGCCCGCTGCCGTCTCCTACGGCTCCTCGACGATGTGGACCGCGGCCTCCTCGGCGCTCGCCGCGGCGCCGTCGATCCCGGCGTCGTCCGCGTACGTGTCGTTGACGCGCCCGTCGAGCGCGTCGGCGTCCGCCACGAGGCGGCCCGACCGGGTCGAGTCGGGGCGGTCGAGAGGGGCGGCGTCCCAGTCCTCGGGCTCCTCGTCGGCGAGGCGCTGGTCGAGCGACTCGCCGTCCTCCTCGAGCCGTTCGGGGTGGGCGTAGGTCAGGGGAGCGCGCTCGGGCGGGGCGTACCCCTCGTCGAGCACGTCGTCGACGCCGCGGTCGACCAGGGTGTCGTCCTGCTGGAGCTGGTCGGAGTCGCCCTCGGTGCCGAGGGCCGGGTCTGTCCGGGTGGCCGGTGTGTCGTCGCTCATGTCTCCACACTCGCACCGGTGACGCGTTCGCGCAGCCCACCGGGCGGATCCGGCCACCTGCGGACTAGGCTCGGGGTGCGCGCGGCAGTGACTCCCGACGGGTGGCCGTCCGGTGCCCCGGCGCACGTCCGTCCCGTGACGACGCCGTCCTCGACCTGCGGGGCGGCCTGAACCAGGAGTCCCACCATGGCATCGATCGACGATCTCCTGTCCGCCATCCCGCTCGACCAGCTCGCCGGCAGGCTCGGCGTGGACGAGGCGACCGCCCAGCAGGCGGTCACGACGGCCCTTCCCGCGCTGATCGGCGGTCTCGAGGCCAACGCGCAGGACCCCGCCGGGGCCGCGTCGCTCCAGAAGGCTCTCGCGCAGCACTCTCCCTCGCTCGTCGAGGGCGGCGTGAACCTCGACGACGTCGACACGGCCGACGGCGAGAAGATCGTCCGCAACATCTTCGGCTCGAACGAGGAGCAGGTCGTCGCGCAGCTCGCGGACAAGAGCGGCACGCAGTCGAACGTCCTGGCCTCGATCCTCCCGGCGCTCGCACCCATCGCGCTGTCCTTCCTCGCCAAGCAGCTCGGGGGCAAGAGCGAGCAGCCGGCCGGGACGCAGGAGGCCGCCGGGGGCGGCGGGATCGGCGACCTGCTGGGCGGGCTCCTGGGTGGTGGGCAAGGCGGTTCGGGAGGCGGCCTCGGGAGCATCCTGGGCGGGCTGGGCGGCCTCCTGGGCGGCGGCAAGCGCTGACCCCCGCCCGACGGCGGAGCGCGCCCCGGGCGCACGGGTGCACCCGGGTGTGCTCCGCCGTCGGGCACCGCGAGGGCGACGCAGGGGAGTCCTGCCCGCCGTCCGCAGCCCGTGCGCGGTCGCCCGGACGGAAAGGAATCGTCATCCGGGGCCTCGGGCAGGGAGGATGTGCCCGTGGGTCACATCGACATCAGCGACATCAGCTACTTCCTGCCCGACGGGCGTCCCCTCCTCGCCGGGGCGACCCTGCGCGTCGCGGACGGGGCCAAGGTCGCGCTCGTCGGACCCAACGGCGCCGGCAAGACGACGCTCCTGCGCATCGTCGCGGGGGACCTGTCCCCGCACGGGGGCACCGTGGGACGCAGCGGCGGGCTCGGTGTCATGCGCCAGTTCGTGGGCCGCATCGACGACGACCGCACGGTCCGCGACCTGCTCGTCGACCTCGCGCAGCCCTCGATCCGGGACGCCGCGCGCGAGCTCGCCGCGGCAGAGCTCGACATCATGACGGTCGACGACACCCCCTCCCAGATGCGGTACGCCCAGGCGCTCGCCGACTGGGCCGACGCGCGCGGCTACGAGGCCGAGGCCGAGTGGGACAAGGTCACCGACGAGGTCCTGTCCATCCCGTTCGACCAGGCCCAGTTCCGCGAGGTCCGGACGCTGTCCGGCGGCGAGCAGAAGCGCCTGGTCCTCACGGCCCTGTTCCGCGGCCCCGAGGAGGTCCTGCTCCTCGACGAGCCCGACAACTACCTCGACGTGCCGACCAAGCGTTGGCTCGAGGAGAAGCTCGCGGCCTCGCCCAAGACCGTGCTGTTCATCAGCCACGACCGCGAGCTCCTGGCGCGCACCGCGACCCAGGTAGCGACCGTCGAGCCCACTGCCGCGGGCGGCACGATCTGGGTGCACGGCGGCGGGTTCGGCACGTACGCCGAGGCGCGGGCCGACCGCCGCAGCCGCCTCGAGGAGCTGCTGCGCCGGTGGGAGGAGGAGCACGCCAAGCTCAAGGACCTCGTCAACATGCTCAAGAACAAGTCGGCCTTCAACGACGGGCTCGCGAGCCGCTACCAGGCCGCCCAGACGCGCCTGCGCAAGTTCGAGGAGGCGGGCCCGCCCCAGGTGCTCGCCCACGAGCAGAACGTCAAGGTCCGGCTCACGGGCGGTCGCACGGCCAAGCGTGCCGTGACGTGCGAGCGGCTCGAGCTCACGGGGCTCATGGAGCCGTTCGACCTCGAGGTCTTCTTCGGTGAGCGCGTCGCGATCCTGGGGTCCAACGGCTCGGGCAAGTCCCACTTCATGCGCCTGCTGGCACGGGGCGGGTCGGACCCGGACGTCGAGCACCGGCCGGTCTACGAGAACACGGCAGGCGGTGCGGGCGCGGCAGGCGACGCCGCCGTGGTCCCGCCCGTCGCGCACACGGGCCGCGCCGCGCTCGGCTCGCGCGTGCGCCCGGGATGGTTCGCGCAGAACCACGCCCACCCCGAGTTCGAGGGCCGCACGCTCCTGGAGATCCTGCACCGTGGCGACGGTGCGCGCGACGGCATGGGGCGTGAGCCCGCGAGCAAGGCCCTCGACCGCTACGAGCTGGTCGGTCAGGCCGAGCAACGCTTCGAGACGCTCTCGGGTGGCCAGCAGGCGCGCTTCCAGATCCTGCTCCTCGAGCTCGGTGGAGCCACGCTCCTGCTGCTCGACGAGCCGACCGACAACCTCGACCTGCACTCGGCCGAGGCGCTCGAGACCGGTCTCCTGGCGTTCGAGGGCACGGTCATGGCCGTCACGCACGACCGGTGGTTCGCGCGAGGCTTCGACCGGTTCGTGGTCTTCGGCTCCGACGGCCGCGTCGTGGAGACTCCCGAGCCCGTGTGGGACGTCGAGCGGGTCAAGCGGCAGCGCTGACCGGCGGACCGTGGCGGTCCGTCGTCGGGGCGCCACGGACTGCGGGCCCGACGTCCGTCGGGCGAGGCCGGGCCCCTGGCGCGCTCAGACCCGGCCTTGCGCGCGGAGAGGGTGCGGTGAGGAAGACCACATGCGCCACGGTGGGCCGATAGCACGGCCTGCGGGGCGTCGTCGGGCTCCTAAAATGGAGCAATGGCCGTCCCCAAGATCGTGCTCTTCTACGCCTTCACACCGCTCGCCGACCCGCGCGCGGTGCAGCTGTGGCAACGTTCGCTCGGGGAGCAGTGGGGCCTGACGGGACGCGTCATCGTCTCCGAGCACGGCATCAACGCCACGCTCGGCGGGACGGTCGAGAACCTCAAGCAGTACGTCAAGACCACCAAGCAGTACCCGGGCTTCGCCGGGATCGACGTCAAGTGGTCGGACGGCACGGGACGCGACTTCCCGCGCCTGTCCGTCAAGGTCCGGCCCGAGCTCGTGAGCTTCGGGGCCGCGGACGAGATCGCGGTCGACGCGGACGGCGTGGTCGACAGCGGGGTGCGGCTCGCCCCCGAGGCGCTCCACGAGCTGGTCGCCGAGCGTGGCGAGGACGTCGTGTTCTTCGACGGTCGCAACGCGTTCGAGGCCGCGATCGGCCGGTTCCGCGGTGCGGTCGTGCCCGACGTCGCGACGACCCGCGACTTCGTCGCGGAGCTCGACTCGGGCGCGTACGACGCCCTCAAGGGCCGTCCTGTCGTGACCTACTGCACGGGCGGCGTGCGGTGCGAGGTCCTGTCCTCGCTCATGCTCGCGCGCGGCTTCGAGGAGGTCTACCAGCTCGACGGCGGGATCGTCCGCTACGGCGAGACGTTCGGCGACCAGGGGCTGTGGGAAGGGTCGCTCTACGTGTTCGACGAGCGCATGCACGTCGAGTTCGGTGACGACACGGTCCCGCTCGGCGCGTGCTGCGAGTGCGGCGCGGCGACCGCGAAGTACGAGAACTGCGTCGACCCCGGGTGCCAGACGCTGCGCCTGTTCTGCACCGACTGCGCGGGTCTGGCCCGCACGCTCCAGTGCGACGCCTGTGCCGAACTGCGCCCGGGCGCGTATCCTCGACCTCGGGAAGACGCGAGGACCGGTCTCTCCCACGACAACCACCGGGCAACCGCCTGAATCGGCTGTCTGGCACCAGAGCCTGTGCCGTCTGACGAGGCCGATCACACCGAGGTACTTTTCGCCCTCGGTGTGACGCATCTTGTTTTGACCCTGCACGGGCCGTCCAGGTAGTCTGTTGAGTCGTTGTGCTTCCCCTTCGGTTATCTCGTCACTTGTGCGCCCACTCGCTCCGTGACGGGGACATCCGTCGACCGAAGGCCGAACGACTTGTCGGACGCAGGCTCCTGCGCCGAAGACATCGAAGACACGAAACGAAGGCTACGACCGTGCGTACGTACACCCCGAAGCCCGGCGACGTCCAGCGTGACTGGTACGTCATCGACGCGACCGACGTCGTCCTGGGCCGCCTCGCCACCCACGTGGCGACCCTGCTCCGTGGCAAGCACAAGGCCACCTTCGCGCCTCACGTCGACGGAGGTGACTTCGTCATCGTCATCAACGCCGGCAAGGTCGCCCTCACCGGCAACAAGCGCGAGCAGAAGCTTGCCTACACCCACTCCGGTTACCCGGGTGGTCTTCGGGCGGTCGCCTACAGCGACCTGCTGGAGAAGCACCCCGAGCGTGCTGTGGAGAAGGCCGTCCGCGGCATGATCCCCAAGACCTCGCTCGGCCGCGCCCAGTTCGGCAAGCTCAAGGTCTACGCAGGCTCTGAGCACCCGCACGCCGCGCAGCAGCCGAAGACTTTCGAGATCACCCAGGTCGCGCAGTAGGCTCCGCCTGCTCGTAGACGAGAACTTAGGACGCGAGGACACACCAGTGGCCGAGACCACCGTCGACATCGACGTGCTGGACGAAGAGACTCCCAGCAACTACACCTCTGAGAGCGCAGCCCCCACGGGCCGTGGCCAGAGCATCACCGCCCCCGCGCAGGCCCTGGGCCGTCGCAAGGAGGCCATCGCCCGCGTGCGCCTGGTGCCCGGCACCGGCCAGTGGAAGATCAACGGCCGCACCCTCGAGGGGTACTTCCCCAACAAGGTGCACCAGCAGCTGGTCAACTCCCCGCTGAAGCTGGTCGACGTCGAGGGTCGCTTCGACGTCATCGCCCGCATCAACGGTGGCGGCTCGTCCGGCCAGGCCGGCGCTCTGCGCCTGGGCATCGCCCGTGCGCTGAACGAGATCGACGCCGAGCACAACCGCCCGGCGCTCAAGAAGGCCGGCTTCCTGACCCGCGACGCCCGCGTCGTCGAGCGCAAGAAGGCCGGGCTCAAGAAGGCTCGTAAGGCTCCGCAGTACTCCAAGCGCTGATCCAGCGCTTGCGCACAACGGCCCCGGTGGACATCGTCCACCGGGGCCGTCGTCATTTGTCAGGGATGCTGACGAGCGACCGGACCGGTCTGCTCGCAGCGGGGGCGGAGCGGGCCTCGGTGCCTGTACCGTCCCGTTGAGGGAGGAAATCTCATGGGACGACTGTTCGGCACCGACGGCGTGCGGGGGCTGGCGAACAGGGACGTCACGGCCGAGCTCGCGCTCGGCCTGGGCGTGGCCTCGGCCAACGTGCTGGGACGCACGGGACAACCCGAAGGGCACCGCCCGCGTGCGGTGATCGGCCGCGACCCCCGGGCCTCGGGCGAGTTCCTCGGCGCGGCAGTGACCGCGGGCCTGGCGAGCGCCGGGGTCAACGTGCTCGACGTCGGCGTCCTGCCGACGCCCGCCGTCGCGTTCCTCACGAGCACTCTCGACGTGGACTTCGGCGTCATGATCTCCGCCTCGCACAACCCGATGGCCGACAACGGCATCAAGTTCCTGGCCCGAGGCGGGATCAAGCTCGAGGACTCGCTCGAGGACGAGATCGAGCGTCAGCTCGGCACCGCATGGGACCGTCCGCTCGGGGCCGGCGTCGGCCGCGTCCGGACCGACACGGGCAGCGCCGGTGCGGACTACGTCGAGCACCTCATCGGGAGCATCGGCGCCACGGGTGACGCCCTGCCGCTCTCGGGGCTGCGGATCGCCGTGGACTGCGCGAACGGGGCGGCGAGCGACGTGGGACCCGCCGCGCTGCGCGCGGCCGGTGCCGACGTCGTCGTGATGAACGCGAGCCCCGACGGGCGCAACATCAACGAGAAGTGCGGCTCGAACCACCCCGAGCAGCTCCAGGCCGTCGTGGTCGCCTCCGAGGCCGACTTCGGCGTCGCGTTCGACGGCGACGCCGACCGCTGCATCGCCGTGGACCACCGAGGCGTGCTCGTCGACGGCGACCAGATCATGGGTGTCCTGGCCCTCGCCGAGAAGGACAAGGGGCGACTGCACGAGGACACGCTCGTCGTGACGGTCATGAGCAACCTCGGGCTGATCCTCGCGATGCGTGAGGCGGGCATCCGGACCGTCCAGACCGGCGTGGGCGACCGGTACGTGCTGGAGGAGATGCGCGCCAACGGGTACACCCTCGGCGGCGAGCAGTCGGGCCACATCATCCTGTCGCAGTTCGCGACCACGGGCGACGGTGTCCTCACGGCGCTCCAGCTCGCCGCACGCATCCAGGAGTCGGGGACCAAGCTCGCGGACCTCGCGGGCGCCGTGCCCAAGCTGCCGCAGACGCTGCTCAACGTGCCGGGCGTGGACAAGGCCCGCACCGCGACGGACGCGGTCCTGCAGGAGGCGGTCGCGGCAGCCGAGTCCCGCCTCGGCGAGACCGGCCGGGTCGTCCTGCGCTCGTCGGGCACCGAGCCCCTGGTGCGCGTCATGGTCGAGGCCGCGACGCAGGCCTCGGCCGACGCCGTGGCCGAGTCGCTCGCCGCAGTGGTGCGGGACAGGCTGGCCCTGTGACCACCGAGAGCCACGCTGTCGGGTTCGCCGGACCCGTCGACGAGGAGCTGCGCGACCAGGTCGCGAGCCATCTCGCACGCCACGAGGACGGTGTGCTGCCGATCGTCCAGGCGGGTCATCCGGTGCTCCGCCGAACGGCGGTGCCCTACACGGGTCAGCTCGGGGACCTGTTCCCCGAGCTGGTCGAGGCCATGCGTCGCACCATGCACGCGGCCCCCGGGGTCGGCCTCGCGGCTCCCCAGATCGGCCTGGGCATCGCGGTCGCGGTGATCCAGGACCAGGGAGTCTCCGACCCCGAGGACGCGGACCTGCGCGAACGTCACCCTCTGCCGTTCCGCGTGCTCGTCAACCCCGCGTACGAGGCCGTGGGCGACGACCGTCGGGCGTTCTACGAGGGCTGCCTGAGCGTGAGCGGTTGGCAGGCCGTCGTGGCCCGGCCCCGGACCGTCCGGCTCACCGGCCAGGACGAGCACGGTCGCCCGGTGGACGACGTCCTGACCGGTTGGCCGGCGCGCATCGTCCAGCACGAGACCGACCATCTGCAGGGCGGGCTCTACCTCGACCGCGCCGAGCTCCGGTCGCTCGCGTCGAACGACAGCATGATGCGGTTCTGGGGACAGACCCCGGATCCCTCCGGGGCCGCTGAGGCGCTGGGGTTCACGCTGCCCTGACCGGCTCGGGCCCCTGCCAGGATGCCCGTCCCTCGGAGGTGTCACAGCATCCTTCCGGGGGACCTCCCTAGGTGTGGATCTCCCTCCGGAGGATGACGCACCGGTCCCGGCCGGTGCGGCAGAATTCATCGAGGAAGGTAGGGGTCGGTATCAGGGCAGACTGGGGGGTTTCCCCGATGGTGCCGGCCCCTCGTATCCGTAGGCTGGTCACAGGTGCATCTCCTGTACCTGTGACCAGCCTGGTTCGCCACACCAGCCGACGAACAGAGGACCCGTGATCGAGGCCGTCTCGACCTTCCTGGAGAACCTGGAGACCTGGGTCCTCGCACTCGCGGCGTCCGCATGGATCTACCCCGCCCTGTACGCCTTCGCGACGATCGACGGCTTCTTCCCGCCGATCCCCAGCGAGTCCGTGGTCATCACGCTCGCGGTCGCCGCCAGCGCGTCGGGCAATCCCAACCTCGTCCTCGTCCTGGTCATCGCCGCGCTCGGAGCGTGGACCGGCGACCAGATCGCGTACGCGCTCGGCCGCAGCATCGGCACCGAGCGGATCCGTTTCCTCCGCACGGTCCGGGGGCGCAAGGCGGTCGCCTGGGCCGACCAGGCTCTCAAGGCTCGTGGGGCCGCCTTCATCCTCGCGGCGCGGTACATCCCCATCGGTCGTGTCGCGGTCAACATGACCGCGGGCGCGGTGGGCTATCCGCGGCGACGTTTCATGCTGTACTCGGGGCTCGCCGCCGTGACGTGGTCGCTCTACTCGGTCCTCATCGGACTGGTCGCCGCGCAGTGGCTCGGCCACCAGCCGCTCCTCGCCATGGTCATCGGCGTGATCCTGGGCGTCCTGTCCGGGGTGGTCGTCGACCGCATCATGAACCGCATGGCCCGCAAGCGCCGCGCAGCCGAGGCCGCGCGGGCAGCCGCCGCCGGAGCCACCCCGCTCCACGGTGCGCCGACCGACCAGACCGCCGCACCGTCGTCGGGCACTGAGGACCTGCAGGACGACGAGTCCGCGGTCCGCCGGGCCTGCTGAGCGCGTTCGCGCGCCCCGTCGGGGCGTGAGCGGCGGGAGGGGCCGAGCGCTCAGGGTGTTCGCGGGCCCCCGGGTCGCCAGGCCCCCAGCGCCCCGCCAGGCGCCCAGGCTGCCGCTCAGATCTTGCGCAGGCGCGCCCGCTGGACCGAGTGGTCCGAGCCCTTCGTCAGCACCAGGGTCGCCCGCCCGCGGGTCGGCAGGATGTTCTCCTCGAGGTTCGGCGCGTTGATCGAGTCCCAGATCGACCTGGCCTTCTCGATCGCCTCCTCGTCCGTGAGCGTCGCGTAGCGCTTGAAGTACGACTCGGGACGCGCGAACGCCGTCCGGCGCAGCGAGAGGAACCGGTCCACGTACCACTGGCGGATGTTGCGCGTGCGCGCGTCGACGTAGATCGAGAAGTCGAAGAAGTCGCTCACCGCGACCGTCGACTCGTCGGTCGCGCTCGGCCGTGCGGGCTGCAGGACGTTGAGCCCCTCGACGATCAGGACGTCCGGCTTGCGGACGACCGTCTCGGCCCCCGGGACGATGTCGTAGGTCAGGTGGTCGTAGACCGGGCTGCGGACCTCGGGAGCCCCCGCCTTGACGCGGGACAGGAACCGGATCAGGGCACGGCGGTCGTACGACTCCGGGAAGCCCTTGCGCTCCATGAGGCCGCGCCGCGCGAGCTCGGCGTTCGGGTAGAGGAACCCGTCGGTCGTGATGAGCTCGACGCGCGGGGTCTCGGGCCAGCGCGCGAGCATCTCGCGCAGGATGCGGGACGTCGTCGACTTGCCCACGGCGACCGACCCCGCGACACCGATCACGTACGGCGTGCGCGTCGAGTTCTCCCGCAGGAAGGTCGACGTGGCTTCGTGGAGGCCGCTCGTGGCCGTCACGTACAGGTTGAGGAGTCGCGAGATGGGGCGGTAGATCGCGTCGACCTCGGCCAGGTCGATCGGATCGCCCAGGCCGCGGAGCTTGACGACGTCGGAGTCGGTCAGCGGCAGCGGCGTCGACTCGGAGAGCTTGCTCCACGCGGCGCGGTCCAGGTCGACGTACGGCGACGCCGTGGTGCGCTCGGACAGCAGCCCCGCACCGGGAGAGGCGCTCGGGTCGCTCGCAGGGACACCCTCGCGCGGAGGGACGGGCAGGTCGGAGGGAGGAACCACTCGGATGATTCTGCCGGACGCACGCGGTGATCGGGAACCGAATGCCGCCGGACCGCTAACAAAGAATCGCGAGATGTCGCGGTCGAAAGAGCCCGGACCGGTGCCGCTAGACTCCGAAACATGTGTGGAATCGTGGGTTACGCAGGCCCTCTCGCAACGTCCGGGCGACCCCTGGACGTCGTCCTCGAAGGACTCGGCAGGCTCGAGTACCGCGGCTACGACTCGGCCGGGGTCGCGCTCGTCGCACCCGAGCTGAACCGTGTCGCGACGGCCAAGAAGTCCGGAAAGCTGGTCAAGCTCCTCGACGAGCTCGCCGCCAGACCGCTGCCCGCCGCGTCCGCGGCGATCGGGCACACGCGGTGGGCGACGCACGGCGCGCCCAACGACACCAACGCCCACCCGCACCTCGCGGACGAGGGGCGGCTCGCGGTCATCCACAACGGGATCGTCGAGAACTTCGCGGTCCTCAAGGAAGAGCTGCTGGCCGACGGCGCCACGTTCCTCTCCGAGACCGACACCGAGGTCGCCGCCCAGCTGCTCGCCCGTGCCTACCGCCGCACGGGTGACCTGACCGAGGCCATGGCCTACGTCGCCCGCCAGCTCGAAGGAACGTTCACCCTGCTCGCCGTCCACGCGGACAGCCCCACGACCGTGGTGGGCGCGCGGCACGACTCGCCGCTCGTCGTCGGGCTCGGCGAGGGCGAGAACTTCCTCGGCTCCGACGTCGCGGCCTTCATCGCCTTCACCAAGGACGCGCTCGAGCTGGGCCAGGACCAGATCGTGACCATCACCCCCGACTCGGTCGAGGTCGTCGACTTCCACGGCAACCCGGCCGAGGCCACGCGCTTCACGGTCGACTGGGACGCCGCCGCCGCCGAGAAGGGTGGCTTCGCGTCCTTCATGGACAAGGAGATCCACGACCAGCCGCAGGCCGTGGGGGACACCCTGCTGGGACGGACCGACGCCGAGGGGCGCCTGATCCTCGACGACCTGCGCATCGACGAGGCCGTGCTGCGGACCATCGACAAGATCATCGTCATCGCGTGCGGCACCGCGGCCTACTCGGGGCACGTCGCCAAGTACGCGATCGAGCACTGGTGCCGCATCCCCGTCGAGGTCGAGCTCGCGCACGAGTTCCGCTACCGCGACCCGATCGTCAACGAGAAGACGCTCGTCGTGGCCGTCACCCAGTCCGGCGAGACCATGGACACGCTCATGGCGGTCCGGCACGCGCGTGAGCAGGGCGCCAAGGTCATCTCGATCGTCAACACGCACGGGTCGACCATCCCGCGCGAGTCCGACGCGGTCCTGTACACGCACGCCGGCCCGGAGATCGCGGTCGCCTCGACCAAGGCGTTCCTCTCGCAGATCACCGCGGCCTACCTGCTGGGCCTCTACCTGGCCCAGCTGCGCGGCAACAAGTTCCCCGACGAGATCCGCGAGATCCTCGACGACCTGCGCGAGATGCCGCGCAAGATCCAGACCGTGATCGAGCGGGGCGAGTACGTCAGCGCCGTGGCCCGCTCCATGAAGGACGCGACGTCGGTGCTCTTCCTGGGCCGGCACGTCGGGTTCCCGGTCGCCCTCGAGGGCGCGCTCAAGCTCAAGGAGCTCGCGTACATCCACGCCGAGGGCTTCGCGGCGGGCGAGCTCAAGCACGGCCCCATCGCCCTGATCGACGAGGGGCAGCCGGTGTTCGTCGTCGTGCCCTCGCCGCGCGGACGCGACTCGCTCCACTCGAAGGTCATCTCCAACATCCAGGAGATCCGGGCGCGTGGGGCCCGCACGCTCGTCATCGCCGAGGACGGCGACGACGCGGTGCTGCCCTTCGCGGACGAGATCTTCTGGATCCCGCAGTCGCCCACGCTGCTCTCGCCGCTCCTGGCGGTCGTCCCGCTGCAGATCTTCGCCATGGCGCTGGCCACGGCCAAGGGCCTCGACGTCGACCAGCCGCGCAACCTGGCGAAGTCCGTCACGGTCGAGTAGTCCCGCGCGCCGCGCCGGCATCGCCCGGACGCAGCACCACCCGGAAGCCCACCGCGCCACCGGCCCGGTGGGCTTCCGGCGTCCGGGGCCCGCGCCGCGCGCCACCGCTTAGGGTGAACGCATGATCATCGGGGTGGGAATCGACGTCGTGGACGTCGCGCGGTTCATGGACACGCTCGGCAGGACGCCGCGCCTGCGCGAGAAGCTCTTCACCCCCGCCGAGCGCGACCTCCCGGCGGCGTCCCTCGCGGCCCGCTTCGCGGCCAAGGAGGCCATCGCCAAGGCTCTCGGCGCGCCGGGCGGCATGAACTGGCAGGACGCCACGGTCCACCGCGTCGTCGGTGGCGCTCCACAGGTCGAGATCACCGGGACGGTCCAGGCCAGGGCGACCGCGCTCGGGATCACGTCGTTCCACCTGTCGATCTCGCACGACGCCGGGATCGCGTCGGCCATGGTGGTCGCGGAGGGCTGAGGGCTCGTCGCCTCGAAGTCGTCCCACCCGGGGAGGCCAGAGACGCGGGGCGCTCCGGCGTCTCTCGCGCAGGTGGTCGCGTGGCCGCGAGCGGCTGTCGAACACGAGGTTGCGGTCGTTCTCGACGTCAGAACGACCGCAACCTCGTGCTCGGCACAGGCACAGGCACAGGCACAGGCACCGGCTCTCCAGCTCCAGCCCCCGCGGCACCGAGCCGGCGGAGCGGTCAGCCCTGCAGCGCCGGCACGACCTCGCGCTCGAACAGCTCGATCCCGCTGCGGTCGTAGGCCGCCTCCGCGAAGTACGTGATGGCGTACGTCATGCCCGCGCCCTCGAGCTTCTGGAGCGTCTCGACGACCTGCTCGGGGGTACCCACGAGCGGGCCAGAGCGGAAGTCCCGCACGGTCTGCTCGGCCTTGGCGGGGACGGTCTTGGCGTAGTGCTCGCCGATCCACCGCAGGCGGTCCTCGACGTCGGCCTCGGTCTCCCCGATGACCACGTTGTAGTTGGCCGAGCGCGTGATGTCCTCGAAGGGCCGACCGATCGCCTCGCAGTGCCCCCGCAGGACGTCGGACTTGTGCGCGAACCCCTCGAGCGAACCGTCGAAGTTGGTGTACTGGGCGTGCTGCGCCGCGATGCGCAGCGTCTTCTTCTCGCCACCGCCCGCGATCCACAGGGGGATGCTGGGAGCGCCGCCGCCGTCGGCCCCCACGCCGTCCAGGACCTGGAGCGGCTGCGGGTGGCACAGCGCGCCGTCGACCTGGAAGTACGTGCCGTCGAGCGTCGCGGAGCCCGTGCGCCACATCTGCTCCATGACCTGCACGCCCTCGTCGAGCGCGCCCAGGCGTGCTCCCGCCCCCGGGAACCCGTAGCCGTAGGCGCGCCACTCGTGCTCGTACCAGCCGGCGCCGATGCCCATCTCCGTGCGGCCGCCGCTCACGATGTCGACGGTCGCCGCGAGCTTCGCGAGGTAGGCCGGGTTGCGGTAGGCCATGCACGTGCACATCTGGCCCAGGCGTACGCGCTCGGTCGACGCCGCGAACGCCGCCATGAGCGTCCAGGCCTCGTGCGTGGCCTCTCCCGTGGGCTCGGGCACGGTGTGGAAGTGGTCGTAGACCCACACCGACTCCCACACGTGCTGCGCGTCTGAGCCGCCCGGGCCGGGCGCTCCGGTCGTCGCGGTGTCCGCGTGGTGAGCGAGCGACCGCATGGTCTCCCACTGCTCGGAAGGGTCGATGCCGACGAGGTCCTGTCGCCAGCCTTGCGGGATGAAGAGTCCGAATCGCATGGTCGCCAATCTAGCCCGGCCCAGCACGGGAGCTCGGGGAACGTCCGCACGCGTCGACCGGGCGTCCTGCCCTGACGTGCCCGGTCGGCGCGTGCGGATGCCGGGCCCTAGTAGTCGAACCGATCGACCGACGCGATGCGGAAGACCGCGTCCGGGGGCAGGTCCTCGTAGAAGTCGGCGGTCACCGCTGCTGACTGGCTCGGGCCGAGGTTCTCGGCGTAGGCGCTCGCGGTGCCGAGCTGGACGGTTCCGTCGGGGCTCTCGGCGACGACCTCCACGGAGTAGGTCATCTGCACCGTGCTGCTGTTCGTCACGGTGAGCGCGAGCGCCACACCGCCATACTCCTGCGCGACCGGAGCCCCGAGCGCGACGTCTCCGCTGAGATCCTTGAAGCCGACGCCCTCGACCGCAGCGACCTTGAGCACCGGTGCGGTCATGCCTCCGCCCATCACGGTGTCGTAGGTCGTCGCGCCCTCGACGATCGCGTGGACCTTCAGGACGTCGCCCACGGTGACGTCGGTCAGCACCGAGCTGTCGCCGGAGAGCAGGGTGTTGACGTCGAGCTCGAAGGAGGTTGACGGTTGCTCGGCTCCGGTGCTGGCGCGGAACGAGTCCGACCCGGTGGCGGCGTCGAACTGTGTGACCTCGGCGTAGAGGACGATCTTGTCGCCGACGTACCCTTCCGGGTCCTTGGCGATCTGCGCCCAGGCGGCTTCGTCGACCGCTGTGAACGACGAGAGGTCCATGTCCTGCATCGACTCGCCCTCGGGCGACGTGCCGACTGTGGTGCGGTCCGGGCTTGCGGCATCCGGGGAGTCGTCGAGGATCGCGACCAGGAGGAGGACGCCCGAGACGGTGCCGACGACCGCGAGCACGATGCCCAAGATCGACCGCGTCCTTCCCACGGCGGGCGTCGAACGGCTCGCGCGACGCAGACCGACGATCCCCAGGACGATCGCAGCGATTCCGGGGAGGAAGAACAGGTTCGCCAGGGCGGCGATGATCCCGGCCGTCAGGCTCAGGGTCGCGGGGGTGTTCTTGGTCGGAGCGGTCCACCCGCTCGGTGACGGCGCTGCACTCTGCCCGGTCCAGCCGTACGGCTCTGTGGTCGCCGAGGGGGCGTAGGGCCACGCCGCACCTGCGTGCCCCGCGTCGTGGTTCATCGCCTCGGTGGAGGTCGGGACGCCCTGGATGAGTCCCGGCGGCGGGGGCGGTGACGAGGCGGGCACCCAGGTCCCGTCGGGAGCCAGACGCCAACCGTTGACCACGTCGCCGACGCGGTAGGAGTTCTGCGGGGAATCGGTCACGGCAACCTGCTCACGGAGAGGGACGAAAGTGCCAGAACCGTACTGGCTGGACCGGGACCGGTGAGGCGAATCTCATGCAGCGACCGGGTGAATTCCGGACGGGAGGACCGGAGGCTCTCTCAGCGTGCGGCGCCCAAGCGCGGCATCATGGCCCCATGATCGAAGCGTTCGCCGCCGCCCAGGTTCGTGCCGCCGAGGAGCCGCTGCTCGCCCGGGGCGTCCCGCTCATGGAGCGTGCGGCGTTCGCGCTCGCGACGATCGTGGCAGGCGACCTGCGGCGCGCGTCCCCGCGCTGGAGTTCCGCGCGGGCAGGGGGTGCCGGGCCCGACGGCGGAGCGCGCCCAGGGCACGTGACCGGCACACGGGTGGTGCTCCTCGTGGGCTCGGGCAACAACGGCGGCGACGCCCTGTTCGCGGGGGCGTACCTGGCCCGGCGAGGTGTCGCGGTCGAGGCGGTCTGCACGAGCGAGCACCCTCATGCCGACGGCCTGACGGCGCTGCACCGCGCGGGTGGGAGGGTCCTCGACCTGGGCGCCCCGGCAGGGCGCGCGCGATGGGGACAGGCCGTCGAGGGCATCCTCTCGGCCGACGTGGTCGTCGACGGGCTGGTCGGGATCGGTGCGTCGGGAGCCCTGCGGGGCGTGGCCGGCGAGCTGGTCGAGGCGCTCGCGGACCGGCTGTCGGGGTGGGTCTCCCGCGGCGGGCCGCGGCCCTGGGTCGTCGCGGTCGACGCCCCGAGCGGGATCGGTGTCGACGACGGCTCGGTCCCCGGGCCCGTCCTGCCCGCCGACCGGACGGTCACCTTCGGCGCACCCAAGCCCGGGCTGCTCCTGCCCCCGGCGACCCACCTCGCAGGGCACGTGACACCCGTCGACGTGGGCCTCGCCGGGCTGGGAACCCCCGCGGTCCGGCGCCTCGAACCTGCGGACGTCGCACGCCTGTGGCCTGTGCCCGGGGCGAGCGACCAGAAGTACACGCGCGGGGTCCTGGGCGTCGTCGCGGGCACGCCGACGTTCCCGGGTGCCGCGGTGCTCGCGGTCACGGCGGCCGTCCGTGCAGGCGCGGGCATGGTGCGGTACCGCGGGCCCGACGACGTCGCGCGGGTCGTCGTCTCGGCTCGCCCCGAGGCCGTGCCCGCCGAGGGCAGGGTCCAGGCGTGGGCGCTCGGGTCGGGGGTGCCGGCCGCGGGGGAGCGGCCACCGCTGCGCGACGGCGCGAGCGAGCGGGACACGGGCGCCGGACCGGACGCCGGCCAGCACGAGCGCATCCGGTACGCGCTCGCGGTGGCGTGCGGCGAGCTCGCACAGGATGCCTGGGACGCCTCGGCCGGGCCGCGACCGGCGTGCGTCGTGGACGCCGGCGCGCTGTCGCTGCTGCCTGCGACCTGCCCGCCGTCGGTCGTGCTGACGCCGCACGCGGGCGAGCTCGCGAGCCTCCTGAGGGCGCGTGGCGAGGACGTCGACCGGGCCGACGTCGAGGCCGAGCCGCTGCGCTGGGCGCGCACCGCGCACGAGCTCACGGGCGCGACCGTGCTGCTCAAGGGGTCGGCGACCGTGGTGGTCGGACCCGAGGGAGTGTGGTCCCAGGCGGACGGACCGGCCTGGCTCGCGACCGCGGGGGCCGGGGACGTGCTCACGGGGCTCCTGGGCGCCCTTCTGGCCGCCCACGGCGAGCGCGTGGTCCAGGAGCCCGGGCTGGCCGCAGAGCTCGCTGCCGCGGCTGCTACGGTCCACGGGTTGGCAGCCGTGCGGGCGAACCCTGGCGGGCCGGTCGCGGCCATGGACGTGGCCGAGGCAGTTCCCGGCGTGGTCGCGGACCTGCTCCGAGGGTGACGGACGCGCAGGCCCACGGCGGCGGACGCTCAGGTCCACGGTGGCGGCGCACCGCCACACCGTCGGTGACGAGAGAGGAGGTCGCGGGTGAGGCACGTAGACGTCGAGGGTGACCAGGTGCTGATCGAGGGCGAGGTCGCGGCAGCGCTCGCGGACCGGTGCCTGGACCTCGTCGCACGCGCCCGAGGCACGGCCCCTGGGGGCACGTCGGCCAGGGGCACGGCGCCAAGGGGAACGGCCAGGGTGCTCGTCGGGATCGTCGGCGCACCGGGGGCGGGGAAGTCGACGCTCGCCGCGGACGTCCTCGCCGCGCTCGCGCAGCGCGCCGCACCCGCCGACAGCGGCGGCGTCCCGTCGGCCCCGTCCGCGCAGGGCGCCCGCGCGCCTGGGGTGAGCGCCGTCGTCGTGCCCATGGACGGCTTCCACCTCGCCGACGCCGAGCTCGCCCGCCTGGGCCGCCGGGACCGCAAGGGCGCGCCCGACACGTTCGACGCCCACGGGTACGTCGCGCTCCTCGGGCGGCTCCGCTCGCCCCGCGACGGCGTCACGGTCTACGCGCCCGCGTTCGACCGCGAGATCGAGGAGCCTGTCGCGGGATCGATCCCCGTCGGACCGGACGTCGAGCTCGTCCTGACCGAGGGCAACTACCTCCTGCTGGGCGAGGACCAGGACCACGGGCGCTGGAGCCCGGTGCGCACGATCCTCGACGAGACCTGGTTCCTCGAGGTCCCCGAACCCGTGCGCATCGAGCGCCTCGTGGCCCGGCACGAACGGCACGGCAAGCCGCCTGCCGCGGCGCGCGCCTGGGCGCTGGGGCCCGACGAGGCCAACGCCCGGCTCGTGGCCTCGACGCGGGACCGGGCCGACGTCGTCGTGCGCCCCTCCTGACGGCCACCCAGCAGGGTCGCCCGGGGCGAGCGGCTACCGTGGTGGCCGTGCCGACCCCCACGACCCCCCAGGTCCCGCCGCGCCGTCGGCGCATCCCGTTCCAGCCGCTCCCCGTGCGCGACGGACTCAACGCGACCCGCGTCGTCCTGCCCCAGAACGGCGACGGGAGCGACGGATCGCCCCGGTGGGACACCGTCCTGGACCACCTCGTCCACCGCTTCCCCGACGACGAGCCGCGCCTGCGCGAGAAGGTCGCCGCGGGGGAGGTCGTCGACCATCTGGGCCGGCCGGTCACGCCCGACACGGCCTTCGCGCAGCACGCGCGCGTGTTCCTGTACCGGGACCCGCCCGTGGAGGCACGCGTGCCGTTCGAGATCGAGATCCTGCACCGCGACGACGACCTGGTCGTGGTCGACAAGCCGCACTTCCTGGCGAGCATCCCGCGCGGTGCCTTCATCGCGGAGTCCGTGCTGGTCCGGCTGCGCCGAGACCTCGACCTGCCCGAGCTCTCGCCCGCTCACCGGCTCGACCGCGTGACCGCGGGGGTGCTCGTGCTGACCGTGCGGCCCGAGGTCCGCGGGCCGTACCAGACCCTCTTCGCCGAGCGGCGCGTGACCAAGGTGTACGAGGCCGTCGCGGGCGTCGACCCAGCGCTCGACCTGCCGCGCGTCGTGCGCAGCCGCATCCACAAGGAGCGCGGCGTCATGCGCGCGTCCGAGGTGCCGGGCGAGCCGAACTCCGAGAGCCTCGTCGAGCTCGTGGCCACGCGCGAGGACTCGTCCGGGACGGGCGACGGGTCGCGCGGCCGGACCGGGCTCTACCGCCTCACCCCGCACACGGGCAAGACCCACCAGCTCCGGCTGCACATGAGCTCGCTGGGCCTGCCGATCCTGCACGACAACTTCTACCCGACGTTCTACGACGTGCGCCCCGACGACTTCAGCAGGCCGCTCCAGCTCGTCTCGCGCTCGATCGAGTTCGTCGACCCGCTCAGCGGGAGGCCACGGCGGTTCGAGACGACGCGGCCTCTGCAGGAGTGGTCGTAGGCCCGACGGCGTCCCTGGTGGGCGGGTCCGTCGCCTCGGCCCGCACGCCCGTCACCGCCGGTGAGAGAATCGGTGACCGTGAGCCCCTTCAGCGATCCCCCGCACGGTTCCACCGGCGACACCACCCCCTCGCCGTCGGCCACCGGCCCCGTCCCGCCCGCCGACTACTACCCGGCCCGCGCCGTGATCGACCTGGGCGCGATCCGCTCCAACGTCGAGTCGCTCGCGCGGCACGCCGGCACGGCCCAGGTCATGGCGGTCGTCAAGGCCGACGCGTACGGCCACGGCCTGCTGCCCAGCGCCCGTGCGGCGCTCGCGGGCGGGGCCACGTGGCTCGGCACGGCGCAGCTCTCGGAGGCGCTCGCGCTGCGCGCCGCGGGCATCGGCCCCGACCAGGCGCGGGTCCTGACCTGGCTCTACGCGCCGGGAGCGCCGCTCCGGGCGCTCGTCGAGGCCGAGATCGACGTCTCGGTCGCCGCGCCCTGGGCCCTCGACGAGGTCGCCGCGGCGGCCCGCGCGGCCGGGCGTCCTGCTCGCGTGCACCTGAAGATCGACACGGGGCTCGGGCGCAACGGGATCGTGCCGGACCAGCTCCCGGCCGTGCTCGACGCCGCGCTGCGCGCCGAGTCCGAGGGCGTGCTGCGCGTCGTCGGGATCTGGTCGCACTTCGCGTTCGCGGACGAGCCCGAGCACCCGACCGTCCTGCACCAGGCCGACGTGTTCGACGCCGCGGTGCGCACGACCGAGGCCGCGGGTGCGCAGCTCGAGGTGCGTCACCTCGCGAACTCGGCGGCGACGCTCACCAACCCGCGCGTGCACTACGACCTGGTGCGCCCGGGCCTCGCGGTCTACGGCCTCTCGCCGGTCCCGCAGCTCGGGACGCCCGACGACTTCGGCCTGACCCCGGCCATGACGCTCGAGGCTCGGCTCGCGACCGTCAAGCAGGTCGCGGGGGGCCAGGGCGTCTCCTACGCGCACGCCTACACGACGCCGCAGGCGACGATCCTCGGCGTGGTCCCGCTCGGCTACGCCGACGGCATCCCGCGGCACGCCTCGGGCGCCCTGCCCGAGCGGCCCGGTGGCCCCGTGCTGGTGGGTGGGCCGATCGACGAGGCCGGCGGAGTGGACGGCACGGGCCGCGTCCTGCACGTGGCCGGGCGGGTCTGCATGGACCAGTTCGTGCTCGACCTGGGTCCCTACGCGTCCGAGCAGGCGGGCGACGTCGTGACGTTGTTCGGGCCCGGTGCGGGGCTGGCCCGCGGGGGAGCCCCGACCGCCGAGGACTGGGCGCTGGCCGCCGGCACCATCAGCTACGAGATCACGACGCGTCTGGGCGCGCGCGTGCCGCGCGTTCACGTCGACGGCACGGGCGGCACGACCGGCCAGACGACGGAGCCCGCCACGGGCGCTCCGGCGGACCGCGCCCCCGAGGCGTCGAGCAACCCCCTTCACCACGACCAGGAGTGGCTGTCATGAACGACCTGACCATCGATCTGCCCGACGCCGACGCGACCCGCGCGTTCGGGCTCGCGCTGGCCCGCGAGCTGCGCGCGGGAGACCTCGTGATGCTCACGGGCGACCTGGGCGCGGGCAAGACGACCCTGACCCAGGGGATCGGCACGGGGCTGGGGGTGCGGGGCCAGGTGGCGTCGCCCACGTTCATCATCGCGCGCGTGCACCCGCCGCTCGCGGGCGGGCCGTACCTGGTGCACGTCGACGCCTACCGGCTCGGTTCGCTCGACGAGGTCGAGGCGCTCGACCTCGACGCGAGCCTCGACGAGTCGGTCACGGTCGTCGAGTGGGGACAGGACCTCGTGGAGTCCCTCGCCGAGGACCGCCTGGAGATCACGATCGAGCGCCCGCGCGGCGGACTGGGCGTCTCCGCGGGGAGCGACGGGACCGACGACGGGCTCGACTCGCCCGAGGCCGGGGTCCGGCACGTGACCGTGCGGGCCGTGGGCGACCGCTGGGCCGGCTTCGAGCGGGCCGCAGCCGCGCTGCGCGCGGCCGTCGTCGCGTCCCTCGAGTCCTCGGGGGAGCCGGACGACACCGCGGGACCCCGTGCGGAGGGCTCCGGCATGCAGGAGCTGGCCGCCGACCCGTCCGCGGAAAAGTAGGCTGGGACCGTGGCAGTCCTCGCGCTCGATACGTCAGCCGCCGTCGCGGTCGCCCTCGTCGGGGAAGGCGGTGAACGGCTCGCCGTGCGCTCCGCGGACGAGAGACGCCGGCACGCCGAGACCCTGGCTCCCCTCGTGAGCGAGGTGCTCGCCGAGGCCGGCGTGGACCGGACCGCGCTGACCGCGGTCGTCGCGGGCACCGGGCCGGCGCCGTTCACGGGCCTGCGCGTGGGGCTGGTCACGGCCCGCACGCTCGCGCTCTCGCTCGGCATCCCGGCGCTCGGCGTCTCGGGCCTCGACGCGATCGCGGCGCAGGCCGTGAGCGACCTGGGCCTCACGCCGGGCGACGAGGTCCTCGCGACCGCCGACGCGCGCCGTCGTGAGGTGTACTGGGCGCGCTACCGCGTCGTGGCGCACGAGGGTCCGCACGCGACCCCGGTCGTCGAGCTCGTCGCGGGTCCCGACGTGGGTCCGGCCGCGGGCCTGGCCGACCAGGTCGCGGGCGCCGTCGTCGTGGGAGAAGGGGCCGCGCTGTACCCCGACCACCTGCCGCTCGCCGAGGACGCGCCCCTGGTGCCCGACGCGACGGTCCTGGCGCGGCTCGCGATCGCCCGCCGCGACGCGGGCGTCGAGCAGCCCACCGAGCCGCTGTACCTGCGCCGACCGGACGTCCAGGAGCCCGCCGCGCGCAAGCGGGCGAGCGACGCACCGCCCGCGGCGACGCCGACGGGGGCCGGGGCGTGAGCGCGCGCTACGAGGTCAAGCTCCGGCCGCTGCGGGCCGCGGACCTGCCGCGCGTCGTACGCCTCGAGCAGGAGCTGTTCGGGTCGAGCGCCTGGACCTACGGCATGCTCGCCGAGGAGCTCGGGGCGCTGGGCCGCTGGTACGTCGCGGCCGAGCCCGTCCGCCTCTACGCCGCCGGCCCGCAGGAGCTCATCGGCTACGCGGGACTGTGGTTCGACGGCGACGTCACGCAGATCATGACGATCGGCGTGGACCCGCAGTACCAGCACCTCGGCATCGGGTCGGTGCTGCTGACGGCTCTGATCGACCGTTCGCGCCAGGTCGGGGCGAGCGCGGTGCTGCTCGAGGTCCGGGTGGACAACGACGCCGCGCTGGCCATGTACGGCAAGTTCGGGTTCGAGCAGCTCGGCATCCGCAAGCGGTACTACCAGCCAGAGGACGTCGACGCGTACACCATGCGCCTCGAGCTGACCGACGACGCGCCTGCCGCGGAGACCCGCGACGCAGCGGTGCCCGACGAGCCGGGCGTCGCGTGAGCGCACGCGACGCGGTGCTCGTCTCGGCACGGGCCCTGCACGACGAGCTCGCGGCAGGAACGGGCGACCTGGTCCTGCTCGACGTCCGCTGGGCCCTCGGGGTCACGGACGGCCACGAGCAGTACCTCGCGGGGCACCTGCCCGGCGCGGTGTTCGTGGACCTCGAGTCCGAGCTCGCCGCGCCGCCGTCCCCGGCGAGGGGCCGGCACCCGCTCCCGGACCTCGCCGACCTCGAGGCGGCCGCGCGTCGCTGGGGCGTGCGCCAGGGGTCCCGCGTCGTCGCGTACGACGCCGTGGGCGCCACGTCGGCGGCGCGCGCCTGGTGGCTGCTGCGCTGGGCGGGTCTCGCCGACGTCCGCCTCCTCGACGGTGGTCTCGGTGCCTGGACCGGTGCGGGCTTCGTCCTCGAGCAGGGGGAGGTCGTCCCCGTGCGCGGGGACGTCGTCCTGTCGCAGGGGGAGCTCCCCACGCTCACGCCCGACGACGCGGCGCGCCTGGCGTCGTCGGGCAGCGGACTGCTCCTCGACGCTCGGGCGGGCGAGCGCTTCCGGGGCGAGGTCGAGCCCGTGGACCCGCGCGCGGGGCACGTGCCCGGAGCCGTGAGCGCGCCGACCGTCCAGAACCTCGGGTCCGACGGACGGTTCCTCGACGAGCCCGCGCTGCGCGAGCGCTTCGCGGCGCTCGGGGTGCGCGCCGACGGCGAGCAGCACGTCGGCGTCTACTGCGGGTCCGGGGTCACGGCCGCGCACGAGGTCGCAGCCCTCGCCACGCTGGGGATCGACGCCGCGCTCTACGCGGGCTCGTGGTCCCAGTGGTCCAACGACGAGACCCGCCCGGTGGCCACAGGGGCCTGACCGGACGGGTCTCGGGGTCGTTCAGCCGGGGGCCGCAGAGGGCTCGGCGCACCGGCGGGACGGCGTCAGAGCGTCGTCGAGGCCTGCTCGAACGTGAGGCGCGTCTGGCGCGGGTACGTCGCGCCCTCGCCAGCCGGGGTGCCGACGTTGATGACGACGAGCGACTTCCAGCCGTTCTCGCCGAAGAACTCGGCGTCGACACCTGCCGCGTCGAAGCCACCCATGGGACCGACGTGCAGACCGGCCGCACGCAGACCCACGATGAAGTAGCCGACCTGGATCAGCGCAGAGGTGCGGGACATCCCGGTACGGGTCTCCTCGCCGGCAGCCTCGAAGTTCTCCTTGGCGCCCTCCATGTGCGGGGCGAGGACGGGCAGGTACTCGTGGAAGTTGGGGTCGGCCGCGGCGACGATGGTCAGCGGCGCAGCCAGGGTCTTGGCCTTGTTGCCGTCGGCCATGTGCTCGACCAGGCGTGCACGGGCCTCGGGGTCACGGACCACGAGGAGGCGCAGCGGCACGGTGTTCATGGCGGTCGGTCCCCAGCGGACCAGGTCGTAGGCGGCCTGGATCTTCTCGTCCGGCACGGCCTCGTCCTCGAACGCGTGGACGGTGCGGGCCTCGCGGAACAGCAGGTCGGCGGTCGAGGCGTCGATCTCGAGCAGGTCGTCGAAGGCGGCGTCGATGGGGGTGAAGGTCTCTGTGCTCATGCCTCGGTCAACAGTTGAAGGATCAATCACCCTTCCCGATCCGGGGCGTGACGTGCGACACAACGACGGCGTCCCCGCCCGCACGACGACCTCTCCAGCACGACTACGCTGGGAACCATGGTTTCTGGCGGTTCCTCTGACAGCCTCGGTGCCCCCCTCGTCCTCGGGATCGAGTCCTCCTGCGACGAGACGGGGGTCGCGCTCGTGCGCGGCCGCGAGCTCCTCGTCGACGCGGTCGCGAGCTCGATGGACGAGCACGCCCGCTACGGCGGCATCATCCCCGAGGTCGCCTCGCGCGCCCACCTCGAGGCGATGATCCCCACGATCCAGCGTGCGCTGGGCGAGGCGGACGTCGACCTCTCGCAGATCGACGCGATCGCGGTCACGGCCGGTCCCGGCCTCGTCGGCCCGCTCACGATCGGCGCCTCGGCCGCCAAGGCGCTGTCGATCGGCCTGAACAAGCCTCTGTACGGCGTGAACCACGTGATCGGCCACGCCGCGGTCGACGAGCTGGTCCACGGCGAGTTCCCCGAGCACGTCATGGCCCTCGTGGTCTCGGGCGGGCACTCGTCGCTGCTGCTCGTGGACGACATCGCGACCGACGTGACCGAGCTCGGCTCGACGCTCGACGACGCCGCGGGCGAGGCGTTCGACAAGGTCGGCCGCCTCCTCGGGCTGCCCTACCCCGGAGGGCCCCACGTCGACCGCCTCGCGCGCGAGGGCGACCCGACCGCGATCCGCTTCCCGCGTGGCCTCACCGCGCGCAAGGACCAGGAGAAGCACGCGTACGACTTCTCGTTCTCCGGCCTCAAGACCGCGGTCGCCCGCTGGGTCGAGGCCCGTGTCGACAGCGGGCTCGAGGTGCCCTTGAACGACGTCGCGGCCTCGTTCGCCGAGGCCGTCGCCGACGTCCTCACGGCCAAGACCATCGCGGCCTGCCAGCGGCACGGCGTCGAGACGCTCGTGGTCGGTGGCGGGTTCAGCGCCAACTCCCAGCTGCGCGACATGGCCGCGAAGCGTTGCGCCGAGGCCGGTATCGACCTGCGCATCCCTCCCATCCGGTACTGCACCGACAACGGCGCGATGATCGCCGCGCTCGGGTCGGCGGTCGTCCGGGCGGGCGTCGCGCCCTCGGGCCTCGACATCCCCGTCGACTCCTCGATGCCGCTCACGACCGTCACGGTCTGAGCGGGCCAGGCCTGGCCCGCTCTGAGCCGAGCAGCTCGTTCTCGGTGAGGCGGCGTGCCCGATCGGGCGCCGTCGCTCAGCGCGCGGCGCGCAGCACGAACGTGACGTCGCTCGCGTCGTGCGCGGCCGGGCGCCCCTCGTCGTCCTGGACCTCGACGACCTCGAGACCCGCGGCACGGGCCAGGTCGCGGAAGCCGTCGCGGGTGTACCAGTGGATGGTCCACACCCGTTCGTCGACCGTGGTGAGACCGTCCAGGACGCGTTCGTAGCGCAGTGTGCTGCGCTGGACCCGGGCGACCTCGTCGCGCTCCTCGGTCGTGACCGCGACGCTCAGGAGCGCGCCGTCCTCACGCGTCGTCGCGCGGGCGCGCCCGAGCTGCTCGGACGGCGTCGGCGTCGGGACGAAGAGCGGGACCAGCGCGGTGCCGTCGGGGGTCAGGTGGGTCCGGATGCGGCGCAGCGCCGCGAGGGCCGTGCCGTCGTCGGGCAGCAGGGTGAACGTGGGGCCCGCGAGGAAGATCGACCGGTAGCACCGGTCGAGGTCGAGCTCCTCCATGCGCTGGTGGTGCACCACGACGTCGAGGCCCTCCTGGGCCGCGAGCTCGCGGCACCGGGCGAGCATGTCGGCCGACGAGTCGACGCCCTCGACGTCGAGGTCGAGCGCGCGCAGCGCGAGGAGCGGGTCCCCGTCGCCGCACCCGAGCTCGAGGGCCGGCTCGCCCGAGTCCAGGACGAAGCGCGCGTAGCGCTCGGGGTCCTCGTGGCCCGACTTCAGGGGCGAGTAGAGCTCGACGACGAGTCCGGTGTAGAAGTCCGCGGGATCCATGCGCCCATGCTCTCAGCCACCGCCACCGAATTGTTCGGACCCCCGGGCGGGGCGCGCGGGTGGACTTGATACCGTGCGACCTGGCCGACGCGACCGCCGCGGGGCAGTACGGAGAGCTCATGGATCCCGCGCGACCCGGCCCGGCAGGACCTGCCTACCAGGGCCCGCCGTCGGGGTCCGCGCACGCGCCGGGCAGCGCTGCCGCCGCGTGGCAGAGCGCGCAGGCGTGGCACGCGTACGCCCTCACCCAGGTGGGCCGCGCTCAGCAGCACGCCCTGGCGGCGTCGGCGCACTGGTTTGCGGTCCACCGCACGCTCGCCGCCCAGGAGGCGGCGCGTGCGGGCGGCCACCGCTGGCCCCCGGCCCCTGCCGGGCCCACCGGGTACCCGGCCCCGGCCGCACCACAGCCCCCGCGCCGTCGACGCTCCGCGCTCGTCGGGACCTTCGTCGCTCTCGTCGGGGTCCTGGTCGTGGTCGGGCTGGCCGCCGGCGTGATCCGGTCCGCGCAGCAGGGGCTCGCGGGCGCCTTCGACAACCCCGCACCGACCGTGCCGGCGATCGACGGCTGGGTCGCGCCCGAGCCGGACCCGGAGACCACCCCCGTCCCGGGCACCGGTTCGGACGACGTCGTCGCCGACCCTGCTCCCGGCGACCTCGCCGCGGGCGGATCAGACCTCTCTGCCGACGCGGGCATGGAGGAACGCTGGAAGCAGGGAGACTACGCGCTGCCGGTGCCGGACAGCCTGCTCACGGCGGCCCCCGGCACCGCTTTCGCGCCCGGCCAGCCCGACCCGACGCGATGGCTCGTCGATCTCAACCCGGCCAACGAGGGCCTGCGCGTGGTCTTCACCGACGACGGCGCCTACAACTGCGGCATGGAGTGGATCGTCGAGCGCGACATGCGCGAGACCGGCGTCGCCGGGTGCTACGACCCCGACTACCCGACGACCCTGTTCATGTACTGGGGACCCGAGGCGAGCGCTGCGGCAAAGGAGTTCGTGCTCGCGCACGAGCTCTCGCACCTCATGCAGTGGTGGCACCGGTTCGACGTCGTCCAGTCTGCGGGCGAGGCGGGGCTGCGGGACGACGAGGACTGGAAGGACGTCGTCGAGTCGGACGCGACGTGCCGCGTCCTGTCCTGGGGCGGTTACTCGCAGGAGGTCGCGGACAGCTCGTCGTCGCCGTGCACGGCCCCGGACTGGTCGGAGGACTGGCTCGCCGAGCAGGCCGCGGCACGTGGGGTCACGATCACGGACCACTGACCGGGCGCACCCGCGGTGCGCTCCGGCGTCGGGCCACTCGCCGCTACAGCGGGCGCCCCGCCCGCATCTCCGCGACGAGCGCGCGCACCACGGCGTCCAGCTCTCCGCCGTTGCGGCGCGCCACGGCCCGCTGCCGCTGGTACGACGCACCGCGCCGCAGGATCACGCGAACGTCGTCGAGCTCCTGGAGGCACCCGAGCCGGGCCGCCACGGGCTCGAGCTCGACGAGCAGCTTGGCGACGGCCTCGGTCACGAGCTCCTCGTTGCCCGCGCGGTCGAGGATGATGATCGCGTCCATCCCGTACCGGGCCGAACGCCACTTGTTCTCCTGGGCGAACCAGGCCGGGATGGTCGGGAGCTCCTTGCCCTGGTCGAGCAGCGTCGACAGGTGCTCGACGAGGCAGTGGTTGAGCGCCGCGAGCGCGAGGACCTCGGTGAGGTTGGTCGCGCCGTCGCAGATGCGGGTCTCGAGCGTCCCGAAGCGCGGTGAGGGGCGCAGGTCCCACCGGACCTCGTCGAACTGGTCGATCACGCCCGTGTGGATCATGTCCCCGACGTAGCCCTCGAGCTGCTCCCAGGTCTCGAACTGGAAGCCCAGGCCTGCGGTCGGCAGCTGCTGGAACATGAGCGCACGGTTCGACGCGTAGCCCGTGTCCTTGCCACCCCAGAACGGTGACGAGGCCGAGAGCGACTGCAGGTGGGCGAAGTACCCGAGCATGGCGCGCGAGATGGGCAGCACCTTGCTGCGGTCCTCGATCCCGACGTGCACGTGCACGCCGTAGATGAGCATCTGCCGGCCCCACCACTGGGTGCGGTCGATGAGCGTCGCGTAGCGCTGCTTGTCGGTGACCTTCTGCTGGGCCCAGCGCGCGAACGGGTGCGTGCCCGCGCTCATGAGCTCGACGCGCAGGGGGTCGGTCAGGACGCGGATCTCCTCGATCGCGGCCTCGAGGTCGCGGCCCGCGTCGCCGACCGTGCGGCACACGCCGCTCACGACCTCGACCGTGTTGAGCAGGAGCTCCTGGCGGATGTGGGGGTGCTGCGAGCCGTCGGTGGGCTCGACGGCGTCGAGCACGGTCTGGGCGACCTGGCGCAGGTCGCCCGAGTCCTTGTCGACGAGCGCGAGCTCCCACTCGATGCCGACGGACGAACGCTCGGACCGGGCGAAGGGAAGGTGCACCGATCAGCCCCTTTCAGGAGGCGTGGGGGAGTCGAGGATGTTCGTGCCGTCGGGCCGGATCAGCGGTTCGACGACCAGGACCTGCTGCGAGCCGGCGATCCGGGTGAGGACGACGGTCGCCTCCGCGGTGCCGCGGAGGTCGAGCTGCTTGCGGAGCTGTTCGGGCACGACGGCCGTGCCCCGCTTCTTGATGGTCAGCCGTCCCACGCCACGCTCGCGCAGGTAGGCCTTGAGCTTCTTGAGGCTGAAGGGCATGACGTCCAGGACGCGGTACCCGGTCGCGACGTCTGCCGACCCGTCGCTGCCCACGGCGGAGCGGGGAGCGGGGGAGTCCGTGGTCACGTAGGCGATGGTCCGGTCGAGCAGGCGTCCGCCGAGCTCCGCTGCGGCCTGGGCGACGAGCCCGGCGCGGATGATCGCGCCGTCGGGCTCGTAGAGATAGCGCCCGACGACGCCCACGTCCGGGACGAGCTCGTCGTCCCCCTGGGCATGGCGAAGGGTGCGCGACGTGGTGCGGCGCGTGCCGTCGTCGTCCGTCACGGTCCGCAGGACCAGCGCGGTGCGCCCGGGGCCCTCGGGGGCGAGCGGGCCGAACCACAGCGCGGCCTCGACCACGTCGCCGTCGACCGAGACCCACTGCGTCTCGGCGTCGGTCGGCAGTCCCGCGTGCGGGATGCCGGGGCCGACCTTGATACTGACCGCGGGAACGACCGAGCGCAGGGCCCACACGTCGTCGAGCGGGGGAGCGTACGAGCGAGGGTCGAAGATGCGCGTGCCCGAGCGCGTGCGGCGCGCAGGGTCGGCGAACACGCCGTCGACGCCCTCTGCCGCCAGGTCGATGCTCAGCCCGTCCGCGTGGCGGACCTCGGCCTCGGGGAAGTGACGGAGGTTGACGGTCGCGATCGACGCCGTGACCTCGTCGATGTCCGTCGCGAGGACCTGCAGGCCCGTCCCGGCGAACGTCATGGAGTCGGCACCGATCCCGCACGTCAGGTCGGCGACCTTGGTCACGCCGGCCGCGTGATAGCGCTGCGCGTGGCGTGCGGCCACCACGAGCCGCGTGGCCTGCTCGAGGCCGTCCTGGGTGAAGAGCATGCCGTCCGCGAACGTGTCGAACTTCAGGTGCGCCTTGGCGCGCAGGCGCGACTGGGTGAGCGCGGCCGCGGCGAGCTCAGGGTCCACCCCCTGGGCCCGCAGTCCCGTCGCGAGCACCATGGCCTGCCGCTCGTCGTACGGGGGGAGCGCGTTGAGGAGCGCCCACCCCGTCGGGCTGAGCAGCTTGGTCAGTGCCGACGCGTCCATGCGTCGATCTTTCCACGCCCGGCGCGCGTTGGCACTCGCCTTGACCGAGTGCTAATGCGGACCTAGATTGTGCGTAGGACGTTCGCCCCCTCGGGGGCGGGCGAACACCAGAGCGACACCAGCCGGTCCGGCACCCGCGACGACGGACGGCAGGCAGCGCTCGACACTCATCCGTTGCAGTTCTCATAGCGAAAGGGGAGGTCCGACGTGTCGGTCCCCATCAAGCCGCTCGAGGACCGGATCGTCGTGAAGGCCCTCGAGGCCGAGACCACGACCGCATCCGGCCTGGTCATTCCGGACACCGCCAAGGAGAAGCCCCAGGAGGGCGAGGTCCTGGCCGTTGGTCCGGGTCGTATCGACGACAACGGCAACCGCGTCCCCCTGGACGTCGTCGTCGGCGACAAGGTCATCTACAGCAAGTACGGCGGCACCGAGGTCAAGTACGGGGGCCAGGAGTACCTGGTGCTCTCCGCACGCGACATCCTCGCCGTGGTCGTCGCCTGATCATCGGCTGACGGCTGGCAGCTGCCAGCACGAAGGGCCCCGCAACCTCGGTTGCGGGGCCCTTCGTCATGTCAGGGGTCTGCTGAGCTCTCGAGTGGTGCAGGTCGTGACGAGGCCGGTCGTGGTGCCGGCCGCGGCGCTTCGTCGAGCGCGGCGCCGCGACGAGCGTGAGGCCAGGTGGAGGTCAGGCGGTCTTCGAGACCCCGGCCAGGATCGCAGAGCGCTCGTCCTCGCTCAGGCCGCCCCACACGCCGTACGGCTCGCGAACCTTGAGCGACTGCTCGCGGCACTGCATCAGCACGGGGCACGAGGCGCAGATGGCCTTGGCCGCTTCCGCGCGGCGGCGGCGGGTGGAGCCTCGCTCGCCCTCCGGGTGGAAGAAGAGGGTGTCGTCCGCGTCGCGGCACGAGCCCTGGTACTGCCATTCCCACAGTTCCATCACCGGTCCGGGGAGCCTCGAGATCTCTGTCATGTCGAACAACCTACAAGCGTTGCAGAAGTTGTTCAAGGGGCGGGGGTGGATGAGTTTCTGACCGGCTTTGCCTCTCTGTGCACCGTTTCATGGCGAACATGGCGCGAACTGCGGCGTTGTCCACTGTGTGACAGGACACACCGGGACAGCCGACCGAGACACGCCGCGCCCGAAGTGGCGAGGGGGTGAGCCGGTCGGCAGAATCGGTGCATGACTTCACTCCGGTCCGCCCCGACCCCCGGCGGGCCCCGACGGAAGGTGACCGAGGTTCCTGCACTCGCTGTCGCAGCCGTCGCCAAGAGGTTGGGCGTCGCCCCGGCCACCCTCCGCACCTGGGACCGTCGCTACGGTCTGGGTCCCTCCGAGCACACTGCCGGTTCGCACCGGAGATACACGGCCGACGACGTCGCGCGCCTCGTCATCATGCGTCGCCTCACGCTCGAGGGCGTCGCACCGGTCGACGCCGCGCGCGCGGCCCTGGATGCCGACCAGGCGGAGCTCGCGCTCGAGAGCGGCCAGATCGAGCAGGCCGCCGGCTCCGACGGCCCCGCCGAGGACGGGGACGAGGGCGAGCCGTCGGGCGAGACGCCCGGCGGGGGGCTGCGCCTCCTGCGCGCGGTCCCGCGCGGCGCGGACGACGAGCCGGTCCGCATCGGCGCGACGCGCGCCACGGGCGTGTCCGACGTGGTCGACGCCGCGATCTCGTTCGACCAGAAGCGGTGCGACAAGCTCCTGCGCATCGCGCCCGGCACCGACCCCGGTCAGTGGTGGTCGACGCTCGTGGAACCGGCCCTCCACCGCATCGCCGAGCGCACGTTCCTCGCCTCCCCGGGAGAGATGCCGGAGGTGGTCTTCAGCAACGCGACCCTGGCCGCGCTGCGCGAGTACACCCAGCAGTCCGAGGCCGCGCTCGTCGCGGGAGGCGGTCCGCCCCCCAACCATCCGAGCAGGATGCGGCGGATCGTGCTGATCTTCGCGGCGCCGGGAGAGCAGGTGCCGCTCGCGGCCCACGCGCTCGCCGCCGCCCTGGGCGCGCAGGGAGCCATGGCCCGCATCGTGACCGGGTCGGCCACGATGCACCGTTCGCTCGAGCTCGTCGCCATGGTGCGCCCTGCAGCGGTCGCGGTCGTGACGACGCAGCCCCGGCCGGACCTCGACGTCGTCCGGACGGTGCACGAGGCGAACCCGGACCTGCCCATCTTCGTCGGGCTCCAGAACGACGCGGCGGCGACGGGACTGCCCCTCGCCGCGACCGTGCAGCGGGTGCGCAGCTTTACGGGGCTCCTCCACGAGGCGCTCGCCGTCGTCCGGTGACGCGCGCCACGTGCACGGCGGGAGCCGCCCTCCCGGCCGTCCGGTGGCGGGACGGCCGGGAATATGTCAGAGGCCCTCGGCGTAGAATCTTGATGTGACCGACTCTCTCGCAGCCCCCGCACACGACCCCTTCGGATTCACCGGACTGACGTACGACGACGTCCTCCTGCTCCCGAACGAGACGGACGTCATCCCGAGCGAGGTCGATACGACCGCGCGGCTGACGCGCGAGATCACCATGTCCTCGCCGCTGCTCTCCGCCGCGATGGACACGGTCACCGAGTCGCGCATGGCGATCGCCATGGCCCGCCAGGGCGGGATCGGGATCATCCACCGCAACCTGTCGATCGAGGCGCAGGCCAAGGAGGTCGACCTCGTCAAGCGGTCCGAGTCCGGCATGATCACCGACCCGGTCACGGTCGGCCCGGAGGCCACCCTCTCCGAGCTCGACGCCCTGTGCGGCCAGTACCGGGTCTCCGGGCTGCCCGTGGTCGACGAGACCGGCAAGCTGCTGGGCATCATCACGAACCGGGACCTGCGCTTCGTCAACCCGGCTGACTTCGCGGAGCGTCGCGTCTTCGAGATCATGACCCCCATGCCGCTCGTGACGGCCCCGATCGGCATCGAGCGCGACGACGCCGCAGCGCTGCTCGCCAAGCACAAGATCGAGAAGCTGCCCCTCATCGACGCCGAGGGCCGCCTGGGCGGGCTCATCACGGTCAAGGACTTCGTCAAGACCGAGCAGTACCCGGGGGCGACCAAGGACGCCGAGGGGCGCCTGCGCGTCGGCGCCGCGATCGGCTTCTTCGGTGACGCCTGGACGCGCGCGACCTCGCTCGCCGAGGCCGGGGTCGACGTCCTTGTCGCGGACACGGCCAACGGGCACGCCCGCCTCCTGCTCGACATGATCCGCAAGCTCAAGGCGGACCCGGCGTTCAAGGACGTCCAGGTCATCGGCGGCAACATCGCGACCCGCGCAGGTGCGCAGGCGCTCGTCGACGCGGGCGCGGACGGCGTGAAGGTCGGCGTCGGGCCGGGCTCGATCTGCACGACCCGCGTCGTCGCCGGGGTCGGCGTCCCGCAGGTCACCGCGATCTACGAGGCCTCGCTCGCGTGCCGCCCGGCCGGCGTCCCCGTCATCGGCGACGGCGGCCTGCAGTACTCGGGAGACATCGCCAAGGCGCTCGTCGCCGGAGCGGACACGGTCATGCTCGGCTCGCTCCTCGCGGGCTGCGACGAGAGCCCCGGCGACCTCGTGTTCGTCAACGGCAAGCAGTACAAGCTCTACCGCGGCATGGGTTCGATCGGCGCGATGGCCTCGCGCGGCAAGAAGGCGTCCTACTCCAAGGACCGCTACTTCCAGGCGGACGTCGCGAGCGACGACAAGATCGTGCCCGAGGGCATCGAGGGCCAGGTGCCCTACCGTGGCCCGCTCGGTGCGGTCGCCCACCAGCTCGTCGGCGGACTGCACCAGTCGATGTTCTACGTCGGTGCGCACACCATCCCCCAGCTCCAGGAGCGCGGGAAGTTCGTGCGCATCACGCCGGCCGGGCTCAAGGAGTCGCACCCGCACGACATCCAGATGACGGTCGAGGCGCCCAACTACACGGGACGCTGACCCGCCTCCTCCCGAACGCCGGAACGGGCGTGACCCCCTTGGTGGGGGGGCCGCCCGGTGCGGTGTTGGGGGGGGTCAGTCGCGGAACGTCTCGATCCGCGCCCCCAGCTCGATGAGCCGCTCCTGGAGCTGCTCGTAGCCGCGCGAGATGATGTCGACGTTGCGCAGCACCGAGGTGCCCTTCGCGGCGAGCATCCCGAGCAGGATCACGACGGCGGGGCGCAGCGCGGGCGGGCAGCTGACCTCGGCGCCCGACCAGTGGGTGGGGCCCGTGATGTCGAGGCGGTGCGAGTCGAGCAGCCGGACGTCCGCCCCGAGCCGGGTCAGGTCCGTCAGGTGGATGGCCCGGCCCTCGTAGACCCAGTCGTGGATGAGCGTGTGACCGCTCGCGCACGCGGCGATGACCGCGAAGAACGGCAGGTTGTCGATGTTGAGCCCCGGAAACGGCATGGGGTGGATCTTGTCGATCGGGGCGTGCAGCTCGCTCGGGTGCACCGTCACGTCGACCAGACGCGTGCGACCGTTGAGCGCCAGGTACTCCGGCGTGAGGGAGTAACGCAGCCCCATCTCGGAGAGCGTCGCGAGCTCGATCTCCATGAACTCGATGGGCACGCGCGCGACCGTGATCTCTGAGCCCGTCACGATCCCCGCGGTCAGCAGGCTCATGGCCTCGACCGGGTCCTCGGAGACCGCGTACTCGACGTCCGCGTCGATGTCGGTGCGGCCGTGGATGCGCAGGGTCGTGGTGCCGATGCCCTCGATGCGCACCCCGACGAGCTCGAGGTAGAAGCACAGGTCCTGGACCATGTAGTTGGGGCTGGCGTTGCGGATCGTGGTCACGCCGTCGCGCGATGCGGCCGCCATGATCGCGTTCTCCGTGACGGTGTCGCCGCGCTCGGTCAGGACGACGCTCAGGTCCTCCGTGCCACCCGGGGTCACGAGGGCCTCGTAGTTGCCCGATGCCGCCGTGACCGACAGCCCGAACGGGCGCAGCGCGATCATGTGCGGCTCGACGGTCCGGGTGCCGAGGTCGCACCCGCCCGCGTAGGGGAGCGCGAACTCGCGCTCGAGGCCCAGGAGCGGGCCGAGGAACATGATGATCGACCGTGTGCGGCGTGCCGCGTCGACGTCGATCGAGGCCAGGTCGAGGTGCTCGGGCACGACGATCTCGAGGTCGCGGCCGTCGGTCGACCACGTCGCCTGGACGCCGATGCTGCGCAGGACGTCGACGATGCGGTCGACCTCGACGATGCGCGCGACGCGCCGCAGCGTGGTCCGGCCCCGGTTGAGCAGCGACGCGCAGAGCAGCGCGACGGCCCCGTTCTTCGAGGAGTTGACCTCGATGCGTCCGGAGAGCTCGTGACCTCCGCTGACCCGCAGGTGCGAGTGCTTGGGGGCCCCGAACGTGATGATCTCGGAGTCGAGGGCTGCGCTGATCCGCGCGAGCATGTCGAGGCTCACATTCTGCGAGCCCTGCTCGATCCGGTGGATCGCGCTCTGGCTGGTGCCGAGCCTCTCGGCGAGCTGGGCCTGGGTCAGGCCCTTGTTCTGGCGGGCGCCGCGGATGAGCGCGGCGACCTGCGCGAGGTGCTGGGGTGCTTCGTCGACCATGGTCATGGACCGACCGTAACTCATGCATGAGATATTGGCGCGTCGATCTTGGGGTGTGGCGGCAGTTTCACGAGATCATCACGCCTGCCTCATCTGTTCCATGAGTTCAGAGCGGTGCGCTGCGGGTGGTCAGGACGGCCAGGCGGTGCTGGCGCCGGCCCCGACGTACCCCTGCTGCTGGCGCCAGGAGTTGAAGTTCTCCGCCCAGGCGCGGTGGGCCGTGATCTGGTGGCGGTGGAGCGCGTCGAGGTCCTGGTCGACGATCTCCGGGAACGCGCGGGTCATGGCCTCGAGCACGTCGAGGGTCGCCAGGACGTCGACGTCCGCGGTGTGCAGGTTGCCGCCGTCGAACACGCCGTAGTGCGCGCACAGGTCACCGAGCTTGCGCTTGCCCTTGCGGTAGCGGTCGAGCGAACGGTCCAGCACGAGCGGGTCGATCACCGGGGTGACCTCGCGCCCCAGGCGCTCGCCCAGGGTCGGCAGGCCGTGCCGCGTGAGCTCGGCGTCGAGCAGCGAGAGGTCGAACGCGGCGTTGAACGCGACGACCGGGACCCCCAGCGCGAGGTCCGCGGCGATGAGCGACGCGATCTCCTCGAGCGCGGGGCCCGGGGCCTCCCCGTGCTCGACCGCGTGCTCGGTCGAGATCCCGTGGATCGCGGCGGCCTCCGCGGGGATGGGGACGCCCGGGTCGATCAGCCACGTCCGCACCTCGGTGCTCTCGCCCGGCACGCGCCGGACGAGGGCTGCCGTGACGATGCGGTCGTTGTGGACGTCCACGCCGGTGGTCTCCGTGTCGAAGCCCAGCAGGGGCCTGGTGGTCCAGCTCATCGTCGTGCTCCTTGCAGTGGTCCTGTGGACGGCCGGCCCGCCGACTGCGCCGTGCCCGACCTGTCCTGGTCTCTGGTCGTGAGCATGCCAGCGGCCACTGACACGCGCGGGCGCGGCACGTTCGCAGGGGTGTCAGGTCGCCGCAGGCTCGCCCGTGCGCCGCGGGACGGGCCCGCCGTCCCCGACGGTCCGCCGGGCTCCCGGTCGCCCGGGGCTGGACGTGCGGAGTCCACCCGGCGGCACGGGCGGGCGGGGGAGCGGTGCGGGCCGGTATCCTCATCGGGTGAGCAACGAGATCGAGATCGGTCGTGGCAAGCGCGGACGGCGCGCCTTCTCCTTCGACGACATCGCCGTGGTCCCCTCCCGGCGTACTCGTGACCCGGAGGACGTGTCGGTGGGGTGGCAGATCGACGCCTACCACTTCGACCTGCCGATCCTGGCGGCACCCATGGACTCCGTCATGAGCCCGTCGACCGCGGTCGCCCTGGGCAACGCGGGCGGCCTGGGCGTGCTGGACCTCGAGGGCCTGTGGACGCGCTACGAGAACCCGGAGCCGATCCTCGCGGAGATCGCGACGCTCGACGCCGCGAGCGCGACGCGCCGCATGCAGGAGGTGTACGCCGAGCCCATCAAGGCCGAGCTCATCACCCAGCGCCTGAAGGAGATCCGCGCGACGGGCGTCACGGTCGCGGGCGCGCTGTCCCCGCAGCGGACCCAGGAGTTCTACAAGACGGTCGTGGACGCGGGGGTGGACCTGTTCGTCATCCGTGGCACCACGGTCTCGGCCGAGCACGTCTCGGGCAACGCCGAGCCGCTCAACCTCAAGCGTTTCATCTACGAGCTGGACGTCCCCGTGGTCGTCGGCGGCGCCTCGACGTACACCGCGGCCCTGCACCTCATGCGGACGGGTGCCGCGGGCGTCCTGGTCGGGTTCGGCGGCGGTGCGGCGCACACGACGCGCGTGAGCCTCGGCATCCACGCCCCCATGGCGACGGCCGTCGCAGACGTCGCGGCCGCGCGCCGTGACTACCTCGACGAGTCGGGCGGCCGGTACGTGCACGTCATCGCCGACGGCGGAGTGGGCCGCTCGGGCGACCTGGTCAAGGCGGTCGCGTGCGGCGCTGACGCCGTGATGCTGGGTGCCGCTCTGGCGCGCGCCTCCGAGGCTCCCGGGCGTGGCTGGCACTGGGGCTCCGAGGCGCACCACCCGCAGCTGCCCCGCGGCGAGCGCGTGAGCGTCGGCACGGCCGGCACGCTCGACGAGATCCTGTTCGGCCCGGGCCGCCAGGCCGACGGCACGCTCAACCTCGTGGGCGCGCTCAAGCGCGCCATGGCCACGACGGGCTACTCCGACCTCAAGGAGTTCCAGCGCGTCGAGGTCGTCGTCTCGCCGTACCAGCCGCGCTGATGGCTCCGGGCCGCATCCGCGACGGGGTCGCTCTGACGAACGCCCTCGCCGCGGGTGCGCCCGACGCCGCGCCCGAGCACCTGCGGGTCGGCGGCGTGGAGTTCCGCGAGATCGCCGACGACGACGTCGAGCAGGTCGTCGCCCTGTGGGACGGGTGCGGCCTGGTGCGCCCGTGGAACGACGCCCACCGGGACGTCGCTGACGCGCGGGTCAACCCGACGTCGACGGTCCTGGTCGCGCACGACGAGGGCGGCGCCGTCGTCGCCACCGCGCTGGCCGGGTACGAAGGGCACCGCGGATGGATCTACTACGTCGCGGTGGCGCCCGCGCTCCAGGGCGCGGGGCTCGGCAGAGACGCGGTCGTGGCCGCAGAGGCGTGGCTCCTGGCCGCCGGCGCCCGCAAGGTGCGACTCATGGTGCGCACGACCAACACGCCCGTCCTGGGCTTCTACGAGCGCCTCGGGTACACGGACGCCGAGTGCACGGTCCTGGGGCGAGACCTCGTCTGACCCTCGGCCGCGACGGCGCGACGCGACGAGCTGCCGCTCGCGGGTCGGTCAGGAGGCGCGGTGCTGCCGCCCGACTGACCCGCGGCCGTCACCCGTGGGGGCGAGCCGTCAGATCGTCGACCAGCCACCGTCCGACATCAGGAGCGCGCCGTTGACGTTGGCGGAGTCCTCGGACAGCAGCCACGTGATCGAGGCCGCGAGCTGCTCGGCGGTCGCGGGAGCGGGCACGGTCGCCTGCATGATCGGGCCCAGGCGCTGGGCGCCCAGCTCGGAGCGGAACGGCGCCTCGATGTTGGTCGCGACGGCTCCCGGTGCGACGGCGTTGACGCGCACGCCCGCGGGGCCGTAGAAGAGCGCGGTGCTCTTGGTGAGGCCCACGACGGCGTGCTTGGACGTCGCGTAGGGCGTGCCCGACGCGCCTGCGCGGATGCTGGCCTCGCTCGCGACGTTGACGATCCGCCCGTGCCCGGCCTCGACCATCGCGGGCAGCACGGCGCGCATGAGCTTCATGGGGGCTGTCACGTTGATGCGCAGGACCCGCTCCCACAGCGCGTCGTCGATCTCGGCGGTGGGCACGAACGCGTCCATGATCCCCGCGTTGTTGACGAGGCCCGTGATGCGCCCTTCGCCGACCTCGACGATCTGCGCGATCACCGCGTCGTCGGACACGTCGCCCACGACGGTCGTCAGGGGGAGGTCGCCGACCTCTACGCTGAGCGCATCGAGCCGTTCGGCGTCGAGGTCGCTCGCGATGACGCGGGCGCCCTCGGCGAGGAGCCGGGTCGCGGTCGCCTTGCCGATGCCGGAGCCGGCGCCGGTGACGACGACGGTCGCCCCTGCGAAGCGGTTCGGGATGGTCGACGTGGTCATGATGGGGTCCTTCCGCCGGATGGAGGGGCCGGGTGCGGCCCCCCGCTACCTTTTTAACACCGAGTGCCATAAAGAAGTACCCCGAGGAGATGTGATGTCGGAGACAACCGCACGCCGAGGCCGGCCGGCCACCGTCGACCGGCACCGGGTGGCGGCCACGGCCCTGCGCCTCTTCACGGACGAGGGGTTCGGCAACGTCACGATGGACGACGTGGCGGTCGCGTGCGGCGTCGGCCGACGGACCCTGTTCCGCCTCTTCCCCTCCAAGGCCGCGATGGTCTGGGGTGGCTCGGGGGAGGCGCGCGACGCGATCGACGGCGTGCTCGCCGCGGCCGGTGACGTGACCCTGCCCGAGGCCCTCGACGTCGTGCGCGGTGCGTTCGTGGCGTCGTCCACCTTCCCGCCCGAGGCGCTCGAGGTCACGCGTCAGCGGCTGTGCCTCATCGCCGGCGACGAGGAGCTCCTCTCCTGGGGCACGTCGAGCATCGGGACGTCGGCCGCGTCGGTCGCGGAGTTCCTCAGCCGGGCCGAGGGGGCCGCGCAGTCCTCGTTGCGTGCCCGTTCGCTCGCGGCGGCGTGCGCGGCAGCGAACTTCGCGGCCCTCGTCTGGTGGGCGCAGAGTGCCCCCGAGCGTGACCCCGCCGGGGTCGTGGACGAGGCGCTCACGCACCTGCTCGACGGCGCGCGGACCTGGGCCGCGCAGGGCTGAGCCGGGCGGCGTGCGGCCCGGAGCCCCCGGCCCGGTCTCCCGGCGCGGCGTCGGGACCGCGTCACCAGGGGGATTGTGTGAAGGATGTTCTGCGTGGGGGTACCGACGCGTAACCTGTCACGCATGGCAAGCGAACCAGCCGACGGCGGCCAGGGCGGCAGCGCCGCGATCGACGGACTCATCGACCCCGAGGACCCCTCGGCCACGTACGTCCTGGAGCCCGACGTCGTCGCTCCCCTCGTGGCCCGCATCGTCACCTCTCACACCGCGGGCGACCACCGGTCCCTCCTCCCGTTCACGGGCGCGCCCCTCGCGGCGATCCCCCTGTCCTCGGTCGAGGACGTGGCCGAAGCCGTCGAGCGTGCTCGTCGGGCTCAGCGCTCGTGGGCTCACACCACGGTCGCCGAGCGTGCCGCGGTGCTCCTGCGCTTCCACGACCTGGTCCTCGAGAGGCAGGCCGAGGTCCTGGACCTCCTGCAGATGGAGACCGGCAAGTCGCGGCGCAGCGCGTTCGAGGAGGTCGGCGACATCGCCCAGGTCACGCGTCACTACGGCGTGCGGGCGGCCACCTACCTCGCGGACCGTCGCGTGGGCGGCATGCTCCCGGTCCTGACCGGAGCCACGGTGCACCGCCGGCCCGTCGGCGTCGTCGGGGCCATCGCTCCCTGGAACTACCCGCTGACGCTCGGGCTCGCCGAGGCCCTGCCCGCGCTCGTGGCAGGCAACGCGGTCGTGCTCAAGCCGGACCCGCAGACGTCCCTGACCGCACTGTGGGCCGCCGAGCTGCTCGAGGAGGCCGGGTTGCCCGGCGACCTCTTCCTCGTCGTCGCGGGCGGTGGAGACGTGGGCGCCGCTCTGACGGGTCTGGTCGACCACATCGCCTTCACGGGCTCGACCGCGACAGGTCGGAAGGTCGCCGCCCAGGCTGGCGAGCGCCTCATCGGGACCACGCTCGAGCTGGGCGGCAAGAATCCCCTGTACGTCGCGGCGGACGCGCACGTCCCGTCGGCAGCCCAGGGAGCGGTGCGGGCCTGCTTCTCGAACAGCGGCCAGCTGTGCGTCTCGATCGAGCGTCTGGTCCTCCACGAGGACATCGCCGAGGAGTTCCTCGACGCGTTCGTCCCGCTCGTGCGCGGGCTCACGCTCGGGACCGCGCTCGACTACTCGGTCGACATGGGCTCGCTCACGTCGCAGGCGCAGCTCGACCGCGTCGTCGCGCACGTCGACGACGCCCTCGCGCAGGGTGCCCGGGTGCTGGCCGGCGGCGTCCACCGCGCGGACATCGGCCCGTACTTCTACGCCCCCACGGTCCTCGACCATGTCCCGCCCACCGCGGCCTGCGCTCACGAGGAGACGTTCGGGCCGGTCGTCTCGGTGACGCGCGTGCCTGACGACGCGACCGCGATCCGCGTCATGAACGACTCCGAGTACGGGCTCAGCGCGAGCATCTGGACCCAGGACACGGCGCGGGGCCGTCGCCTCGCGGCGCAGGTCGAGGCCGGTGCGGTCAACATCAACGACGGCTACGCCGCGGCGTTCGGGTCGGTCTCGGCCCCCATGGGCGGTTTCAAGTCCTCGGGGCAGGGGCGCCGCCACGGACGCGAAGGCATCGAGGCGCTCACCGAGCCCCAGACGATCGTGGTCCAGCGCGGGGTGTCGCGCGGGCTGAGCTTCGACACGCTGTACGCCCAGCCGGGGGACCGGCCCAGCCGCCTGCTCACGGCCGCGTTCGCGGTCATGAAGAAGCTGCGTCTGCCGTAGCGGCGTCGCGCCGACCGGCGCCCACGACGATCGATCGCCCGCCCCACGTCCGGGGCGGGCGATCGATCGTGGGTGTCAGGGCGTCGCGGAGCGCGACTCGAGGACGTCGGAGACCGCGGTCTCCTTCGCGCCCAGGTGCACCGGCTCGCGGTGCGTGAGGGCGTCCCAGGCCGCCTTGAGCGACGCGGGCACCTCGCGCACGCGGTACATCACGGCCTTCGGGGGCTCGACGCTCGTCGAGGGCACCCCCACGCCCACGGCGTCGATACCCGCCTGGGAGCACGAGAACAGGGCGCGTGGCAGGTGGTAGTCCTGCGTGACGACCACGGCCTCCGTGACGCCGAAGATCTCGTGCGCGCGGACGCACGTGTCGTGCGTGTCGAACCCGGCGAAGTCGCGGACCACGTGCTCGGCCGGGACCCCCTGCTCGACGAGCCAGTCGAGCATCGCGGTCGGCTCGTCGTACCCTTCGCGGGAGTTGTCGCCGCTCACGAGGACGACCTGGACCTTTCCCTGCTCGTAGAGCTCGCGCGCCGCGTCGAGGCGCCGACGCAGGAAGGTCGACGGTGACCCGTCGGGTCGCAGCCCTGCACCGAGCACGATGGCCACGGGCCGCTCGGGCGTCGACGCGACGTCGGGGCTGACCTGGAGCCGACCGCCGACCTGCACCCAGGCGAGCGGGGCCGCGACCACGAGCACGAGCGCGGCAGCGCCGAGCGCGAGCGTCCGTCGATGCCCCCGAGGTGGCGGGACGGGCCCTGCCGTCGGATCCGTCGGTACCGTCGGTGCGGGGTTCCCCTGCGGTGCGCTCACGCGGGCGAGCCTAGCGGCCGGTCCGGGCTTCGGAGCCCTGCCGTCGTGCGCGTCGCGGCCCGAGGCGCGGAGCCCGGGCCGCACGCCCCCGGGAGGGCCGCGAACCCAGGGGAGCAGTCAGGCAGTTCCCGAGGCGCCCACGAGCCCCGCGAGCTCGGTCCGGAGGTTCTCCTCGGCGCGCGCGGCCCAGCGCTCGCGCCCGAGCGGGGTCCTGAAGAGCGCGGGCAGTGCGAGGAGCTGCTCGAGCACCGCGGCGCGTCCGGCCCGGAAGAGGTCGTCGGGGACGTGCGCGTACTCGGCGCGGACCTGGCGCACGTAGCGGGCGTAGCGGTCGGGCATGGCGCCGAGGATCGCGAGGTCCGCGTCGCACACGAGCGCTCCCACGGCGTCGTCGGGGGAGGGGTCGTGACCCGCGGTGAGCCGGACGAGCCGCGCGACCTCCGCGACGTCGTCCGCCGTGAGGCGAGTCCCGCCGGCGGCGGGATCGGCGCCCGGGGCGTGCTCCGTCGTCGGGCCGGCGAGCAGCGGGGTGAGGCTCGCCACCGCGAGGTCCGCCGACGCCTCCTCGTCCTCGCCCGCGACCCCCTCGTGGACCGCGTCGTGGAACCACAGCGCGAGCTGCGCGCGCGACGACGTGCCCGACGGCGCCGCCTCGCCCCGCGCGGGCACGCCCGGCGAGCGCTCCTCGAGGACCGCGAGCGAGTCGAGCACGTGCACCAGGTGCGAGGGGCCGTGGTAGACGCGGTGCGGCTCGTGCCAGCGCCGCACGAGGTCCGCGCCGACCTCTGGCGCGCCCGGGACGCCCGGCAGGAGCGTGTCCCAGCGGGCCGTGAGCGCGGCCGCCTTCGCGGCCGCCCGGTCGCGTGCGGGGACGCGCAGGCCCGAGGCGCGCAGCCGCACGATGAGCTCCCGCCCCGAGACGCCGTGCGCACCCGCGGCGACGCAGTCCGCGTGGCGCTCGGCCGGGACGTCGTAGTGGTCCAGGTCGAACGCGCGCCGCCCGAGCCCCAACCGCTCGGCGAACGCGTGCAGCTCGTCGAGCGAGGAGTCGGACACGAGGTGGGACCAGAGGGTCCCGTGGGCCGGCCAGGTCGGCGGGTCGATGAGAAGAGCCACGCCTCGACCCTGGAGGGTCGAGGCGTGGCTCGGGTCGTGCGCCGGCAGTGCCGTGCCGGTGCACTGTCGTCGCCGGGCGGTGCTCCCTGCCCGACGGCGTCAGCGGGGTGGTGAGGTCAGCTCTCCTCGGCGAGGGTCGGCTCGGGCGCGTGGTCCTCGGCCGGGACCTCGGGGTCCACCGCCTCGGAGGCTAGCGCAGCCGGGGGGAACGTGACAGGGTGACCCGCCTTCTCGGTCTCCTCGACGACCTCGACGCTCAGCCGGGCGATCGCGAGCTCCTCCATGGTCGGGACGACCATGACGAGCGTGCTCGTCCAGTCGGGCGAGATGACGCGCGGCTCCTTGCTGCGGACCGCGTTGCGCTCGGGGTCCACGGCGATACCCAGACCCGCGAGACCCTCGACGACCTGGGCGCGCACGATGTCGTCGTTCTCGCCCACGCCGGCCGTGAAGGCGATCACGTCGATGCGCCCCAGCACGGCCATGTAGGCGCCGATGTACTTGCGCAGGCGGTGGATGTAGACGTCCAGGGCCAGCCTCGCGTCCTCGTCGCCCGACGCGATGAGCTCGTGCAGGGCGCGGAAGTCGTTCTCCCCCGCGAGGCCCTTGATGCCCGAGCGCTTGTTGAACAGGTCGTCGAGCTCGTCGATCGACATGTTCGCGTTGCGGGCCAGGTGGAAGATGACCGCGGGGTCGATGTCGCCCGTCCGGGTCCCCATGACCAGGCCCTCGAGCGGCGTCAGGCCCATCGAGGTGTCGACCGCGATCCCGCCGCGCACGGCCGAGGCCGACGCGCCGTTGCCGAGGTGCAGCACGATGATGTTGAGGTCCTGCAGCCGGCGGCCCAGGACGCGCGCGACCTTGCCCGACACGTAGTGGTGGCTCGTGCCGTGGAAGCCGTACCGGCGCACGCCGTACTTCTCCGCGGTCTCCTTCTCGAGCGCGTACGTCGAGGCGGCCTTGGGCAGCGACGAGAAGAACGCGGTGTCGAACACCGCGACGTGCGGGACGTCGGGCAGGAGCCGGCGTGCGACCGAGATGCCCGTGACGTTGGCGGGGTTGTGCAGCGGCGCGAGGGGGGCCAGGTCGAGGATCTGGCGCTCCACGTCGTCGTCGACCAGGACCGGCCGCGAGAACGTCGCGCCACCGTGCACCACGCGGTGCCCCACGGCGTACACGTTGGCGTCCGCGAGCCGGGGGCCCACCTCGTCGAAGAGCGAGAGCGCGATGCGCAACGCCTCGCCGTGGTCGGCGACGCGCTCCTCGCGCGTCGTCGTGTTCCCCGCGAAGCGGTGCTTGATGACCCCGCTCGACTCACCGATGCGCTCGATCGTCCCGGCGGCGATGGCCTCGCCGCCCACCGGGTTGACCAGCTGGTACTTGAGCGAGGACGAGCCCGAGTTCATCACGAGCACCGAGCCGTGCGCGCCGTACGCCGAGTACGGGTTGGTGCGCTCGTGCTCCGGGAGGACGGTCATGCGGAAGCTCCGTTCGTGCTGGACAGGGCGGTCGACCCTGCCTGTGCCTGGATGGCCGTGATGGCCACGGTGTTGACGATGTCCTGGACCAGGGCACCGCGCGAGAGGTCGTTCACGGGCTTGTTGAGGCCCTGCAGGACCGGTCCCACGGCCACCGCGCCGGCCGAGCGCTGCACGGCCTTGTAGGTGTTGTTGCCCGTGTTGAGGTCCGGGAAGATGAAGACGGTCGCCTTGCCGGCCACGTCGGAGCCCGGCATCTTGGAGGCCGCCACCGATGCGTCCACCGCGGCGTCGTACTGGATGGGGCCCTCGACGAACAGGTCGGGGCGACGGCTGCGGACCAGCTCGGTCGCGGCGCGCACCTTGTCGACGTCGACGCCCGAGCCCGACTCGCCCGTCGAGTAGGACAGCATCGCGACGCGCTGGTCGATCCCGAACTGGAGCGCCGTGGCCGCGGACGAGATGGCGATGTCCGCGAGCTGCGTGTCGGTCGGGTCCGGGTTGACGGCGCAGTCGCCGTAGACCAGGACACGGTCCTCGAGGCACATGAGGAACACCGACGAGACGACCGAGACGCCCGGGACGGTCTTGATGATCTCGAACGACGGCTTGATGGTGTGCGCCGTGGTGTGCCGGGCGCCCGAGACCATGCCGTCGGCCAGGCCCAGGTGGACCATCATGGTGCCGAAGTAGGACACGTCCGGCACGATCTCGCGCGCGCGCTCGACCGTCATGCCCTTGTGGGCGCGCAACCGGGTGTACTCCTCGGCGAACCGCTCGACGAGCTCGGGGTCGTGCGGGTCGATCACGGTCGCCGCGTCGATGTCCAGGCCCAGCTCGGTCGCGCGCGCCCGGATCGACTGCTCGTCGCCCAGGATCGTGAGGTCCGCGACCTGACGGCCCAGGAGCGTCGAGGCCGCGCGCAGGATGCGGTCGTCCTCGCCCTCGGGGAGGACGATGTTCTTGCGGTCCGCGCGCGCCCGCGACAGGAGCTCGTACTCGAACATGAGCGGCGTGACGACCTCCGGGCGCGGGACGTCGAGCCCCGCGAGGAGCGCCGCGCCGTCGACGTTCTGCTCGAACAGCGCGAGCGCGGTGTCGACCTTGCGCTGGGACTCCTTGGAGACCCGGCCCCGCGCGCGTGACGCGGCGCTCGCCGAGCGGAACGTCCCGAGGTCCGTGCGGATGATCGGCAGGCTCGGGTCGAGGGCCTCGACGAGGCGCCCGGTCGAGTCGGGCGGGTAGAACCCGCCGTTGAGGATGATGCCCGCGAGCGACGGGAAGTTGCGCGCCTGCTGGGCGGCGAGCAGCCCGATGAGGATGTCGCTGCGGTCGCCGGGCGTGATGACCACGGCGCCGTCGACCAGCTTGTCGAGCAGGTGCTCGAGCGACATGGCACCCACGAGCACGTCGAGGACCTCGCGGCCGAGCAGCTCGGGGTCGCCCAGGGCGAGCTCGCCGCCCACGGCCTCCATGAGTGCGGCCACCGTGGGCGCGTTGAGGAACGGGTCCTCGGGGATGGCCCAGCCGGGCAGCGTGCCCGACGGCGCCGCACCCCTGCCCGTGTCGTCGGACGACAGCGCCGACAGCTGGGCGCGCACGTCCTCGATGCTGGCCGGGAGGCAGCGGTTGGCGATGACCGCGATGGGCTGCGCGTGGTTCGAGCGGAGCTCGGACACGCTGACCTCGATGAGGTTAGCGATGGCCTCGGGGGAGCGCTCGCGGCCCGAGACGACCAGGAGCACGGGGGCACCCAGGTTGGCGGCGATCCGCGCGTTGAACGCGAGCTCGGTCGGTCCTGCGACGTCGGTGTAGTCGGTCCCGACGACGACCACGAAGTCGCACTGCTTGGCGACCTCGTGGTACCGCGAGACGATCTGCGCGAGCGCGGCCTCGGGGTCGGCGTGGACGTCGTCGTACGTGACGCCCATGGCCTCCTCGTAGGTGAGGTCGACGCCGTCGTGCGCGAGCAGGAGCTCGAGCACGTAGTCGCGGTCCTGCTCGCGTGCGCCGGCCTCTGCCGGGGCGCCGGCCGGGGTGCCGGCCGCCTCGACGGGGGCCACGGCCCCCGTGACGGCGCTGGGCGAGGTCCTGGTCACGGGACGGAAGACCCCGACCCGCTGGACCCTGCGGGTCAGCAGGTCGAGGACTCCCAGGGCGATCGTCGACTTCCCCGTCTCACCCTCGGGTGAGGCGAGGTAGATGGATCGGGCGGTGCTGGTCACTCGTTGTCGCCTCCGGTAGCGGCGGCCGCGTCGTACGCCGGCCCGCCTTCTGCAGTTGCGGTGTCGCCCGCGTCGGGCCACACCCAGTCACGGACCGAGGGGATGTCCTCGCCGTGCTCTCTCGTGTACTGACGAGCCTCCAGACGGGCGTCCACCATCTTCTGGCGCAGCCCGGCCGCCTTCGACCGCAGCGAGGGCACGCGGTCGATCACGTCGATCACCAGGTGGAACCGGTCGAGGTCGTTGAGCATGACCATGTCGAACGGCGTGGTGGTGGTGCCCTCCTCCTTGTAGCCGCGCACGTGGATGTTCTCGTGCCCGTTGCGGCGGTACGTCAGGCGGTGGATGAGCCACGGGTAGCCGTGGTACGCGAACACGACCGGCTTGTCCGTGGTGAACAGCGTGTCGAAGTCGCGGTCGGAGAGCCCGTGCGGGTGCTCCTTCTCGTCCTGCAGGCGCATGAGGTCCACGACGTTGACCACGCGGACCTTGAGCTCGGGCAGGTGCTGGCGCAGCAGGTCGGCCGCGGCCAGGGTCTCGAGCGTCGGGACGTCGCCGGCGCAGCCGAGCACCACGTCCGGGTCCTCGCCCGGGACCTCGGTGCCGGCCCACTCCCAGATGCCCAGGCCGCGCGTGCAGTGGGCGATCGCCTGGTCCATGGTCAGGAAGTTCGGCGCGGGCTGCTTGCCCGCGACCACGACGTTCACGTACTGGCGCGAGCGCAGGCAGTGGTCGTAGGTCGAGAGCAGCGTGTTGGCGTCCGGCGGCAGGTAGACGCGGACGATCTCCGCCTTCTTGTTGACCACGTGGTCGATGAAGCCGGGGTCCTGGTGGCTGAAGCCGTTGTGGTCCTGGCGCCACACGTGGCTCGAGAGCAGGTAGTTGAGGCTCGCGATGGGCCGTCGCCACGGGATGTCGTTGGTGACCTTGAGCCACTTGGCGTGCTGGTTGAACATCGAGTCGATGATGTGGATGAAGGCCTCGTAGCACGAGAAGAGCCCGTGGCGCCCCGTGAGGAGGTACCCCTCGAGCCAGCCCTGGCACTGGTGCTCGGAGAGCATCTCCATGACGCGACCCGCACGCGCGAGGTGCTCGTCGACGTCGGGCCCGAAGAACTCCGCGTTCCACTGCTTGTCCGTGACCTCGTAGACCGCCTGCAGGCGGTTCGACGCGGTCTCGTCCGGGCCGAAGATCCGGAAGTTGTCCGGGTTGAGCCGCACGACGTCGGTCAGCCACTGGCCCAGGACCCTGGTCGCCTCCGAGAGGCCCCCGCCGGGGGCGGTGACCTCGACCGCGTAGTCGCGGAAGTCGGGCAGGCGCAGGTCCTTGAGGAGCAGGCCACCGTTGGTGTGCGGGTTGTCGCTCATGCGCAGCGTGCCGCGCGGGGCGAGCTGCGCGATGTCCGCGTCGAGGCGGCCCTTGTCGTCGAACAGCTCGTGGACGCGGTAGGAGTCGAGCCAGTCCTTGAGGTCCTGGAGGTGCTCCGGGGTGTCGCGCGCGCTCGCGAGCGGCACCTGGTGCGAGCGCCAGGAGTCCTCGGTCTTCTTGCCGTCGATCGTCTTGGGGCCCGTCCATCCCTTGGGGGTGCGGAACACGATCATGGGCCAGAACGGGCGCTCGTCGTTGCCTGCCGCGGCGTCGGCCTTGATCTGCGCGATGTGGTTGAGCACCTCGTCGAGCAGGGACGCGAACCGGCGGTGCACCTCGTAGTGGTCCTCGCCGTCGAACCCGCCCGAGAAGAAGTAGGGCGTGTGCCCGTAGCCGACCATGAGGTCGTGCAGCTCGTCGTCGCTGATGCGGCCGAGGATCGTCGGGTTCGCGATCTTGTACCCGTTGAGGTGCAGGATCGGCAGCACCACACCGTCGTTGACCGGGTTGACGAACTTGTTCGAGTGCCAGCTCGTGGCCAGGGGGCCGGTCTCGGCCTCGCCGTCGCCCACGACGGCCGCGACCAGGAGGTCCGGGTTGTCGAACGCGGCGCCGTACGCGTGCGAGAGCGCGTAGCCGAGCTCGCCGCCCTCGTGGATCGAGCCGGGAGTCTCCGGTGCGACGTGCGAGGGGATGCCGCCGGGGAACGAGAACTGCCGGAACAGGCGGCGAAGCCCCTCGGTGTCCTGCGTGATGTCGGAGTAGACCTCGGAGTAGGTGCCCTCGAGGTAGGAGTTCGCGACGAGGCCGGGGCCGCCGTGGCCGGGACCCGTGACGTAGATCGTGGACTGCTCGCGCTCGACGATCGCACGGTTGAGGTGCGCGTAGAGGAAGTTGAGGCCCGGCGTGGTGCCCCAGTGGCCCAGGAGACGGGGCTTCACGTCGTCCCGGTCGAGGGGCTCGCGCAGCAAGGGGTTCGCGAGCAGGTAGATCTGACCCACCGAGAGGTAGTTGGCCGCCCTCCACCAGCCGTCGACGCGGGCGAGGGTCTCCTCCGAGAGAGGGGCGACCTCACCGGATCGCCAAGGTGTTCCTTCTGTCGGACGCGAGGTGGTCGTAGTCATCGCACGCTCCAGCTGTACCGGGGGATGGTGGCCCCTTCATACAACCGCATCGGCCGGGGTGACGCATGGTTTCGGTGGTCCCGCGGAGTGTGAGGTGCGCCCGAAACGGCAGAAAAGGACGAAGGTCCCCGACCGGTCGGTCAGGAAGTCCCGATCGGGTCGCCGGAACCACGGACAGTGGTGTGGGTCACGTCTCCCCGCACGGATTCTCCGGGGCAACTCGCGCCCGGTTACCGTGGGGGCGTGTCCGACCAGGCCTCCCCTCGCCCAGGCTTCTGGGCCGTCGCCCGCAGCCCCCGCATGATCGGCTTCCTGCTGCTCTTCCTCCTCGCGGCGGGCGTGTGCGGCCGCCTCGGGGTGTGGCAGCTCGACCGCGCCTACGAGCGTGCCGAGCTCGCCGAGCAGCACGCCCTCGCGGAGGCCGAGGCCGAGGCGGAGGCCAAGGGACCCGACGGGCTCGGCGAGGTCCTGCCCCCGCAGTCGACCTTCCCGGGCGAGCTCGTGGGGCACAAGGTCTGGGTCGAGGGCGAGTACGAGCCCGAGGGCCAGCTCCTGGTCGCCGGCCGTGCGCTCGACGGCGAGACGGGTTTCCTCGTCCTGACGCCCCTGCGCGTGTCCGACGACGGGACGGACGGCGAGTCGTGGGCCGACCTGTCCGGCCCGCCCGTCGTCCCGGTCGTCCGCGGCTGGGTCCCGACGGCGGACGCTGAGGACGACGTGGCCCTCGCCGTACCCTCCGGCCAGGTGCGGGTCACCGCCTACCTCCAGGCCTCCGAGGCCGACGGGACCGGTGGCCTGCCCGAGGGGCAGACCGACTCGATCTCGTCCGCGGCGCTCGCGAACGCCTGGGGCAACCCCATCTACGGCGGCTACCTCGTCATGATCGACTCCGACCCCGCCCAGCTCGCAGCGGACGAGGGCGGTCCGCGCGTGCTGCCCCGACCCACGATCGAGGGCGGCACGGGCGTCAACATCCAGAACGCGTTCTATGCGCTCCAGTGGTGGATCTTCGGAGCCTTCGCGGTCCTGCTGTGGGTCCGCCTGGTGCGTGACGAGGCGGCCGGCGGGCGCAAGCGCGGCGACGGCGTCTCGAGCGGGATCGCCGGGCTCCCCGACCTGCCGGTCGCGCCTCGGGAGGCGGCAGGCGAGCCGGTAGGCGAGGCAGCCGGCGAGGCGCCGGACGGCCCGGTCAGGAACCAGCGGGCGTGAGCTCGAGCAGCAGCTCCACGGTCCCGGCATCCTCGACCGTGACGAACCCGAGGTTCGGCGCGCTCACGTCGTAGTCGGAGAACGTCACGGGGATGGATCCGCTGACCTGCGCGCCGTCACCCACGGTCTGGGCGTCGAGGGTCACGACGACCTCGTGCGAGACGCCCTTGATCGTGAGCGTCCCTGTCGCCTCGACGGTCGCGGTGCCGCCGGCGAGTCCCGACAGGTCCACGGGCGACGACAGGACGAACGTCGCGGTCGGGTGCGCCGAGGTGTCGAGGATCCCCAGGAACTGCCGGTCGCGGCCCGAGTCGTCGGTCGCGATCGTGGTCATGTCGACCTCGATGCTGGCCGCGGTGAGCACGCCGCCCTCGACCGTCGCCTCGCCGCGCACGTCGCTCGTGCGCCCGACGACGGTCACGTCCTGTCCCGAGAGGACCTCGTCGACCCGGTACCCGGCCTGCGACCCGGTGTCGACCGCGTAGACGCCGTCGGCGACGGGGCCGGTGGCCGTGCTGCCGGCGTCGTCTACGGAGTCCGACGACCCGCTCGGAGCGGGCGACGTGAGGGCGAGAGGTGCTGCCTCGGTCCCGGCCTGCGAGCGGGCGTAGACCCAGGTCCCGCCCAGGAGCAGTGCGCCGCAGAGCAGCACGATCCCGATGGTCAGTGCGACGGTCTTCTTCATGCGGCCCAGCTCCCTAGTTGAACGGTCAACTAAGCCTTGCCGGGTTTCCTGGGGATTGCCTGGGAGCGGGGCGTCGGGAGTGCTGTGAACCTGGTTGCCGTGCCGAGGGTTGGCGACTTCTCCTGCTGCCAGGCGCGCCAGAGCCGCGCGCAGCTTCCCCCGAAGCGGCGAGCTCATCGTGCGGCCCGATCTCCGTGATGCCTTTGTCCAGAGCGCGCAGCGGCCGGGTGTCACCCTCCGTCGCGCCGTGCAGTCAGCGGCGGATGCTGACCACGCTCGTGTTCAGCTTGATGTTCATGTTGCGCTTCTCGACCATCTGATCCCAGACGTCTTCCCAGCCCTTCTGCCAGGCCGTGACGCCGCTCGACTCGCCAAGAGGTTGCGCCATGTCCGGCATGACCCACACGAGGCCGTAGTACGCAGGGATCTTGTCGAGATCGCCATAACCCTGCACCTGATAGGCGTACATCAGATAGCCCTTCAACGCGCCCATCTTGTTGTCGTCAAGATATTGCGCGAAGCTCTTCGAAAAGATGCCGTGCGGGTCGCCGACAGGCTTCGAGACCGGCATGACGCCGTCGACGGTGCCGAAGATCTCCCAGCGCAGGCGGACGTAGATCGCGGCGGCGGCCAGCAGCTCGGCGTAGGCGAGGTCCTGCTCCACCTTGCTGCAGGGCCAACCGAAACCGAGATACTGGCACGCGACCATGAGTCCGTAGTCGCCGAAAGCCATGACCGTCTCGTTCGGCGGCGTGCCGACGACTATGCCTCGTTCGGTCCCGTGCGCGACGGCCACGCGCTTGTTGCCGACGGTGAACTCGGAGAGCGCTTGCACCATCTCGTCGTACGCCGGCGACAGGTAGCACGTGCCGAGCTCGGCGATCGAGGTGACGCCCTGGTCCGGCACCTGCAACGAATGCGTCTTGCCGGCGAACCTGTTCGTCTTCTCCAGCAGGGTGATGTTGGTGAAGCCCGAGTCGATGAAGCGCTGCGCGAAGAGCAACCCGCTCACTCCCGCACCGATGACGACGATGGCGCTGTCCTTGGCTGCCGACAGCAGGGCGGGCTTGGCGTCGAGCAGGATGTTCAGATACGACCAGCAGTGCAGGACAGACTCGAAGCACGTCGACGCGTGGACGTACACCGTGTCGTTCGCGCCCTGCATGTCGAGCCATCGCCACGGAGCCCCGGCTTCGAGCGCGCCGGAGAAGAACTGGTTGAAGTAGGGCGTCTGCAACGGGTTCACGGCCTGGTGGATCTCGCCGTTCTGATTTTCTTCGACCTGCACGATCTCGTACTGGCCGGGCCGGAACGGCCACCACGAAGGAGGGTCGTCCAAGAATGCCTTTCGCTGTGCGGCGAGGGTGCCGGGATCCGACTCGCCGTTGATCCCTACCATCTGGTATATCGTGACGACGTTGGTCGCGGCGCGGTTCGCGGCGGGAAGGCCCCACTGTTTTGCCGTCTCGTTGCGATACCCCTGCACGAGGCCGGTCTGGGACTCGACGATGTCGGGAGCGAGGATGACGACCCGATCTTGCGCCCTGCGCGGAGAGACTCGCAGACAGGTCGTGTAGAAGGTGAAGTTGCGGAGCGAATTCAGCAGCGCTCGCTCTTCGCGCGTATAGTCCATGACCGGCTCGAGCTCGCGCGGATCGCAGGCGATCACGAGAAGCGCCGGATTGACGACGACGTGGTTTCCACCGGTTCGATAAACCAGTTCCATTGATTCCACCTCCGCGGTCACGCTATCACCGGGCCGGTTCCATGGCGCGAGCAGCGCTCGCCAGGTCATGGCGGCGACGACCGGACGATTGATATCCCGCAGTGTCCTGCGATATTTGCGGCGACCCCTGTGCTCAGGTCGCTGATCCTGAATCGTTGTCGCCACGTCCGGCGTGCCGGGCCGCCGCGCAGAAGGTGCAGAGGGGCGTGACCGGGATCCGGTCACGCCCCGAGAGGTGCGCGCACGCGTCGTGAGCTGCCCTCGCGGTGGGAGGTGGCTCAGCGCACAGGTGCGGCTATTCCTGCTGCCAGGACTTCCAGAGCCGGGCGTAGTCGCCGCCAGCGGCGACGAGCTCGTCGTGCGGGCCGATCTCGGTGATGCGGCCCCCGTCGACGACCGCGACCCGGTCGGCGTCGTGCGCGGTGTGCAGACGGTGCGCGATCGCGACGACCGTGCGCCCCTCGAGCACCGCGTTGAGCGAGCGCTCGAGGTGCCGGGCTGCTCGCGGGTCCAGCAGCGAGGTGGCCTCGTCGAGGATCAGCGTGTGCGGGTCCAGCAGGACGAGCCGCGCGAGCGCCACCTGCTGCGCCTGCGCGGGGGTCAGCACGTGCCCTCCCGAGCCGACCCCGGTCGCGAGCCCCTCCGGCAGGGACTCGACCCAGCCGAGGGCGTCGACCGCGGCCAGTGCGGCGAGCAGCTGCTCGTCGTCGGCCGTCTCGTCGGCCAGGCGGAGGTTGTCCGCGAGCGAGCCCACGAACACGTGGTGCTCCTGGGTGACCAGGGCGACGTGGCGGCGCAGGTCGTCGAGCGGCAGGTCGACCAGGTCGACACCGCCCACCTGGACCGACCCGCCCGTGGGCGGGTGGATGCCCGCGAGCATGCGTCCCAGGGTCGACTTGCCCGCGCCCGAGGGGCCGACCACGGCGAGGCGTTCGCCGACCCGCAGGTCCAGGTCGATCCCGTGCAGCACGTTGTGCCCCGCGCGGTAGGCGTACTCGACCTTCCGGGCCACGACGTGCTCGTCGGTGGGGACCTCGTCCCCGGCCTCGCGGTCGCTGTCGACGAGCTTGACGCCGACGATGCGGGCGAGCGAGGTCGCGGCGACCTGGATCTCGTCGAGCCAGAAGATGAGCTCCCACACGGGCCCCGCGAGCTGGAACGCGTACATCGCGATGGTCGTCACGGCGCCGAGCGTCGCGTGCCCCGTGGAGATCATGTAGCCGCCCCAGACGATGACCGCGACGGGCGCGAGGACGAACGTGAAGTCGACCGCGGGGAAGAGCACGGTCCGCAGGTTCAGCGTGTACCTCTCGGCCGCGAAGGCCTCGCGCAGGTCCGCCTGGACCCGGGCCCGGCGGCGTGCGCCGAGCCGCAGGGCGTCGACCGTCCGCGCACCCTCGACCGACTCGGTGATGGTGCCGTTGAGCGCCGCGTAGGCCGCGGACTCGCGCTGGTAGCCCGGAGAGGCCCGGCGCAGGTACCAGCGCGAGACGACGACCATGAGCGGCACGCCCACGAACAGCGCGACCGCGACGAGCGGCGACGTGAGCAGGCTCGCGACGACCGTGAGCAGGATCGTCACGACCGCGACGATCAGGCGCGGCACGCCGAACCGCACGGCGTGCTGGATGCGGTTGACGTCGTTCGTGGTGCGCGCGACGAGGTCGCCCGTGCCCGCGCGCTCGACGGTCGACAGCGGCAGCGTCGTGACGGTCTCGAGGAAGTCCTCGCGGAGCTCGGCGAACACGGCCTCGCCGAAGATCATCGAGGCCTTCTGCGCGTAGCGGATGAGCACGGCCTGGACGATCACCGCGACCACGCCGATCGCGATGACCTGGTTCACGTATCCGGCCGTGGTGCCCTGGGTCACGGCGTCGACGAGCCGGCCCAGGATCCACGGTCCCGCGAGCCCGGCGACCGCGGCGACGGTGTGCAGGACCGCGAGACCGATCAGCGTCCCACGGTGCTCGCGGACCAGGTAGGCGGTGTGCTTGCGGACGGTGGGGCCGTCGGCGATGGGCAGCTTCATGACACGCCCTTCGAGGCGTCGGAGAGCTCGGGGGAGCTCGAGGTCAGGTGGTCGGTCCCGTGCGCGCCCTCGACGTCCTCGCCCGGCTGCGTGGCGGCGGGCTCGTCCATCGAGCGCCCGACGACGGCACGGTAGCGAGCGGCCTGCTCGCCCTGGTGCGCGCCGCGGGGCCGGTGCAGGAGCTCGCGGTGCGTCCCGTGGGTCACGACGCGGCCGTCCTCGACGAACAGGACGTCGTCCACGTGGTCGAGGACGAGCGGGCTCGCGGTCACGACGAGCGTGGTGCGTCCGCGCCGGACCTCGGCGAGGCGCTCGGCGATGCGGGCCTCGGTGTGGGCGTCGACCGCGCTCGTGGGCTCGATCAGGATCAGGATCTCCGGGTCGGTGAGGATCGCGCGCGCCAGCGCCACGCGCTGTCGCTGGCCGCCGGACAGGGACCGGCCCTTCTCCGGGAGGTCGCCCGCGAGGCCGTCCGGGACCGAGTCCAGGACGTCGTGCGCGTCGGCGATCATGATGGCGCGCATCAGCTCGGCCTCGAGGTTCCCGCCGCGCACGTCGAGCTCCTCGCCGAGCACGCCCGAGAACAGGTGCGGCGTGGCCTCGGCGACGACGATGCGCTCGCGCACCACGTCCTTGTCGAGGTCCGCGAGCCGGACCCCGCCCAGGTGCACGGGCGTGCCCGCCTCCGCGACGTCGTCGAACCGGCCCATGCGCGTGGCGATGCGCGCCGACTCGTCCGGGTCCACGCTCACGAGCGCGACGACCCGGCCGGGTGCGAGCTCGACGCCGCTCGCGTCGTCGACCAGCACCGAACCTGCGGGCGGCGCCGAGGAGGTGCCGGGCGTCGCGCCCGTCGCCGGGACGACCGAGAGGACCTTGATGAGCTTCTTCGCGGCGACGTGCGCACGCGTCGTGGCCTGGAGCGTCTGCGTCGCGATCTGCAGGGGCCACGACAGGAACGCCGCGTAGCCGTAGAACGCCACGAGCTGCCCCGGGCTGATCTCCCCGCGCACCGCGGCGTGCGCGCCCAGGTAGAGGACCAGGGCTACGAACAGCCCCGGCAGCAGGACCTGGAGCGCGTCGAGGTAGGACTGCGTCGTCGCGACGCGCACCCCCGTACGGCGCACGTCCTGCGACTGGGTCCGGTAGCGGTCCGTGAAGACCTTCTCGCCGCCGATGCCGCGCAGGATGCGCAGGCCCGAGACGGTGTCCGCGCCGAGCGTCGTGAGCCGGCCCGAGGCCTCGCGCTGGGCGGCCTGGCGCTGCTGGAGCGGCTTGACGAGGAACGCGAGGATGCCCGCGACGACGGGCAGGCCGAGGACCACGACGAGCCCCAGCTGGAACGAGGTGCTCAGCATGATGCCCGCGACGACCGCGTACGCCATGAGCGAGCCCGCGAACCGCGCCGCGATCGCGTAGACCTCGCCCACGCGCAGCGCGTCGGACGCGACGGCCGAGACGACCTCTCCCGTGGGGAGCTCGTCGGTGATGGTGTGCCCCGAACGGGCCACGGTGTCCCCGACGAGCTGCGAGGTGGTGAAGGCCGCACGCAGCCAGTTCTCGATGTCGAACCGGTGCCCGACCGCGGCGGCGGCCACCTGGACGACGCCGATCCCGAGCATGACCGCGGCCCAGCCCAGCAGGACCGCGCCGAAGCCCTCGGTCAGTCCCTCGTCGAGCGCTCGGCCGAGCACGTAGGGCATGACGGCCTGGCACCCGAACGTGACCATCCCGAGCAGGACGGCGACCGTGAGGATGCCCCACTGGCGGCGGGCGAGCCACCAGAGGAGGGCGCCAGGGCCGGTGACCGGAGGGGTGCCCGGGTCGGGGAGGGGGAGGGGTCGCACGGTCACTAACATTAGGTGTGGCCACCGACACCGAGCCACGGATTTTCGCACAGCGTAAGGAAACCTTCCCATGACCACGCCCGACCCCGCCGGCACGCAGCAGACCTCCGACGCCGTGGCGCAGGCCCCCACGCAGGACGTCGTCGACCGTGCGGTCCGCAAGGCCCGCGGCGCGCTCGCCCGCTACCGCGTGATGGCCCTCATCACCGGTGTGATGCTCCTGATCCTGTGCGTCGAGATGATCGTCAAGTACGGCGTGGGCGCGTTCGTCGACGTCGACGGCGTGATGCGCTTCGTCGGCTGGATCCCGTTCGCGCACGGGTGGGTCTACGTGGTCTACCTCGTCACGGTCCTCGACCTGTGGTCCAAGATGCGCTGGAGCTGGGGCCGACTGACCAGCATGGTGTTCGCCGGTGTCGTGCCGGTCATGTCCTTCATCCTGGAGAAGAAGGTCCACCGCGAGGCCGAGGCCAAGCTCGACGCCCTCGTGGAGCAGTACGCACGATGACCTCGCTGCCGCCGCTGGTCGCGCCCTCGACCGAGCCGCTCGGCCCTGAGGAGCTCGCCCGGTACTCGCGGCACCTCGCGCTGCCGGGCATCGGGATCGAGGGCCAGCAACGGCTGCGCGCCGCGCGCGTCCTGGTCGTGGGTGCGGGCGGGCTGGGCAGCCCCGCGCTGCTCTACCTCGCGGCGGCAGGCGTCGGCACGCTCGGGATCGTCGACGACGACCGCGTCGAGGTCTCCAACCTCCAGCGCCAGGTGATCCACGGCGGCTCGGACGTGGGACGGCCCAAGGTCGCCTCGGCTCGGGACGCGATCGCCGAGGTCAACCCGCACGTGACCGTCCGCCTGCACGAGCAGCGACTCGACGCGGACAACGTCCTGGACGTCCTGGCCGGCTACGACCTGGTCCTCGACGGGACCGACAACTTCGCGACCCGCTACCTCGTGGGGGACGCCGCGGAGATCGCGGGCATCCCGTGCGTGTGGGGCTCGATCTTCCGGTTCCAGGGCCAGGTGAGCGTCTTCTGGGCGACACCCCCCGGTGGCGAGGGTGTGGTCTACCGCGACGTGTTCCCCGAGCCACCGCCGCCCGGCACGGTCCCCGACTGCGCGACGGGCGGAGTCCTCGGTGCCATGTGCGGGACGATCGGCTCGGTCATGGCGACCGAGGCGGTCAAGCTCGTCACGGGTGCCGGACGCACGCTCCTGGGACGCCTCGCGGTCTACGACTCGCTCGAGCTCACGTGGCGCCACCTCACGGTCCGCGCCGACCCGCAGCGCGTGCCCGTCACCGGGCTGCTGGCCGGGGACCACGCCTACGAGGCGTTCTGCGGGCTGGGCCCGTCCGCCACCCCCGCGACCGCGGCGGGCGTCACGGGCGGCCCGCCGGTCGCCGGCGACCTCTTCTCCGGCCCGACGGCGGAGGGTCGCCTCGCCATCGACCTCGCCAGGGTGCCGGGGGAGCCGACCACCGCTGGGCACGCGCTCCGCGTGGGGGCTGAGTCCCCGACGAGCCTGACGGCCCGCGAGCTCGCCGCGCGCCTCGCCGACCCCACCGACGACCTGCTGCTGCTCGACGTGCGCGAGGACTGGGAGACGCAGATCGTGGGGATCGACAGCGCCCGCGTGGTGCCGAGCGGGATCTACGCGGGACCGGGCGCCGGGGCGGCGCTCGCGGACCTGCCGCGGGACCGGACCGTCGCGGTGCTGTGCAAGGTCGGAGGCCGCTCCGACCGCGTCGCGAGCCTCGCACGGGCCGCGGGCGTCGACGCGCGCAACGTCGAGGGCGGGATCCTGGCGTGGGTGCGGGACGTCGAGCCGGGGCGCCCGACGTACTGATCCTCTGCCGAGGTAGAGGCCTGCCGTCGAGGTAGAGGGCCAGCGCCCTCTACCTCGACGAGAATCCTCTACCTCGGCGCATCGGTCACAGCGCCAGGTCGAGGTTCCCTCCGCCCAGCACCCCGGCCCCCGTGAGCCCGGCCGGCGACCCGGCGCCGACGGCCCCGGCTCGGCCCACCATCCCGTCGACCGGCGAGCTCGCGAGCGCCTGCTCGCGCCGCGGGATGCGGCCCGCGAGCGCCGCGAGACGACCCGCCTCGACCGCGAGCCGCATGGCCCTGGCCATCCGCACCGGGTCGGCGGCACGCGTGACCGCGGTGGCCAGGAGAACCCCGTCGCACCCGAGCTCCAGGGCGTGCGCGGCCTCCGACGCGGTCCCGATCCCCGCGTCCAGGATCACGGGCACCCGAGCGGCCGACGTGATGGCCGCGATGTTGCGCGGGTTGAGGATGCCGAGCCCCGACCCGATGGGCGCCCCGAGCGGCATGACCGCGGCGCACCCCACGTCCTCGAGGCGCCGCGCGAGGATCGGGTCGTCGTTGGTGTACGGAAGCACGACGAAGCCGTCGCGGACCAGGGTCTCGGCGGCCTGGACGAGCCCGATCGGGTCGGGCAGGAGCGTCACGTCGTCGGCGATCACCTCGAGCTTGACCCAGTCCGTGCCGCACGCCTCGCGCGCGAGGTGCGCGGTGAGGACGGCTTCCTTGGCCGAGAAGCAGCCTGCGGTGTTGGGCAGAGCGCGGATGCCGAGGCGGTCGAGCATCGCCCAGACGCCGGTCTCGCCGGCGTCACCCGCGCCGCCCGACCCGGCCCGGTCGCCCGACGGGCGGACCCGCGCGACGCGGCGCATCGCGACGGTCGTCAGCGCGGTCCCGGACGCGACGAGCGCCTCCTCGAGCGTGAGCAGGTTGGCCGCGCCGCCCGTGCCCATGACGAGGCGGGAGCCGAGGGGTACGCCCGCGACCACCAGGGGGTCGTCGGCCGCGCGGTCCTGCCGGGGGTCAGCCACCCTGCACCGCCGTGACGACCTCGACGCGGTCGCCGTCGCGCAGCGTCGTGGACGCCCATGCGCTGCGCGGCAGCACGGCGTCGTCGATCGCGACCGCGACGCCCTGGGGGGCGCCGGTGCCGGTGACGAGCCCGGGCAGCAGGCGGGCGACGAGGCTCGCGACGGTCGTGGGGGTCGTGAGCGGGTGGGGCTCGCCGTTGACGAGGGCGGTGTCGGTCATCAGGGTCCTCCGGGACGGTTCGTGGGAACGGACGAGGGGGCGGGCGAGAAGCGCAGGGGGTCGATCGCGGCGACCGTGGGCGGCAGGGGTTCCCCGGCCAGGACCGCGTCGACCGCGGCCCCCGTGACCGGCGCGAGCAGCACCCCGTTGCGGTAGTGGCCCGTCGCGAGGACCAGGCCGGGCACGGTGGTGGGCCCCAGGAGAGGCAGGTTGTCCGGGGTCCCGGGGCGCACGCGCGGCGTGACCTCGACGAGGGCCGCCTCGTCGAGCCCGGGCAGCAGGGCGCGCGCGTCGCGCAGGAGGGCGAAGACGCCGCCCGCGGTCGCGCGCCGGTCGTCGGGGTGCTCCTCGCTCGTCGCACCGACGACGACCTCGCGGTGCCCGTCGGGTCCGGGCGTACGCGGTACGACGTACACCGGACGTCCCTGCACGATCCCCCGCACCACGTGGTCGAGCGTGAACCACGGCGGGGCGTCGAGCCGCAGCGTCTGCCCCTTCACCGGGCGGGTCGGGACGCACACCTCGGGGACGCCCGTGAGCAGGGCGCCCGAGTCGGCCCCGGCCGCGAGGACCACGGTCCCCGCACGGTGCTCGTGGCCCGCGTCGTCGAGGGCACCGGTCACGGGAGCGCCGAGCCCGGGGGAGCGCAGCAGCCGGACGGCCCGCCGGTGCACGACGGCGGCACGCGGGTCCCGTCCCAGGGCCGCGGTCAGGGCCCGGTGCACCGCGCGGGGATCGACCTGGTGGTCACCCGGGGCCCAGAACGCCCCGGCCACGCGCGGCCCGACCAGGGGCTCCAGGTCGCGTGCGGCCGCGACCGAGATCTCGGTCGAGTCGAGGCCCCACGCCTCCTGCAGCGCGCGCACGCGGCGCCCGAGCGCGAGGTCGTCGCCGTCGTAGGCCAGCGTGAGGGTCCCGGTCGTCCGCAGACCCACGCTCAGCCCCGAGTCCGCCTCGAGCTCGGCCGCGAACACGGGCCAGCGCGCCGCGGAGTCGGAGCCCAGACGCAGCGCGGCCTCCTCGCCGAAGTCGGCCTCGGTCACGGGCGCCAGCATCCCGGCTGCGGCGTGCGTCGCGCCGTCTCCGGGGGAAGGGTCCAGGACGGTCACGCGCAGGCCCGCGCGCGAGGCCCGCCAGGCCGCGGTGAGCCCCACGATGCCGCCGCCCACGACGAGGACGTCCGCGGCGCCGTCGGGCAGGTGGTCGTGGGGCAGGCCCGATGGCGCCGCGCGCCCAAGGCCTCCGTCGCGCCCCGGTGGGCGCGCAGGCAGGGCAGGGTGTGGCAGGGCTGCGCTCATGCGCTCGCTCCCTTCGCTGGCATGACCCAGATCAGGTTCGACGGTCGGCTCTCGCCCTCTCAGCCCCGTGCGGGGCTCCCGTGCTTCGCGGCCACCCTACAACGCGTCCCGTCCACCCTCCGGGCGTGCCCGGAGGCTGCGCAGCCCGGGCGACCCGGCCCCGGCCGTGCCTATCCTGGCGCCGTGACCACCCTCCCGACCGGCGACCCCGGCCGCCGCCGACGCTCCGCACCCCGCCACCGCTCCGACGCGCCCGAGGGCCTCGACGCGAGGACCCTCGCAGCCCGCGAGGCCGCCGTCGAGCGCCTGGGCGCCGCCCGCCTGTACCTGTGCACCGACGCGCGCGAGGAGCGCGGCGACCTCGAGGACTTCCTGCACGCGGCGCTCGCGGGCGGGGTCGACGTGGTCCAGCTCCGCGACAAGACGCTGGACGTCGCGCGCGAGCTCGAGCTCCAGGAGACGGTCGCGCGCGTCGCGACCCAGCACGGTGCGCTGTGGGCCGTCAACGACCGTGCCGACGTCGCGCTGCTCACCGGTGCGCCGGTCGTGCACACGGGCCAGGGCGACCTCCCGGTCCCCGCGGTCCGGTCGCTCCTGGGCGCGGGTCCGCTGCTGGGGCGATCGACGCACTCGCTCACCCAGGCCGCGGCCGCCGAGGCCGACCCGTCGGTCGACTACTTCTGCGTCGGGCCGCTCTGGTCCACGCCGACCAAGCCGGGGCGCGACGCCGTCGGGCTCGACCTCCTGCGACAGGTCGCGGCGACCCGGCCGACGACGCCGTGGTTCGCGATCGGGGGCATCGACGCCGCGCGTCTCGACGAGGTGCTCGACGCGGGCGCCGAGCGGATCGTCGTCGTCCGCGCCCTCACCGAGGCCGCCGACCCGGAGCAGGCCGCACGCGAGCTGCGCGAGCGGCTGCCCGCCTGACCGGGCCCCAGAGGGACAGGTCCCCGTCCCCCGGGCGGTCTCAGAGGACGGAAGGTCTTCCCGCCGCCGGGCCGCTGTGGGAGGGTCTGGGCTGCAGAGTGCTCGCCGCCGAGCGCAGGACGCTCCCGTCCTCGATCCTCAGACCCGGAGAACCATGACCCGCACGCGTGGGCCCCTCGTGGCCGCCCTGTTCTCGCTCACCCTGCTCGTGCTCGCGGGCTGCACCGGTGCTGGCGCCGGCGCCGAGCCGTCGCCGGGCGGTGGCACGGAGGGGACGACGGCCTCGTCCCCCGCGGCGGACGGCGACCAGGAGCAGGCGGCCGGCGAAGCCTCGATCACGACGGCGTCGCTCGCCGAGCAGACGTTCGACGCGACCGCGGGGTCCGGAGAGGCCCCCGGCGGCACGATCACCATGACGCTGCGCTCGGTCGAGGTGACGGGCAGGACCATGACCGTGCGCTGGGCCCTTCGCTGGGACAACCCTGACAAGGGGGCCGGAGAGCGCGCGTCGTTCTCCGACCTCGGCGCACGACACGTGCCGACCGTGACGGACAGCACGAACCTCAAGATCTACAAGCCCTTCTGCACCAAGGGGGCCTGGAAGGGCGCCGCGCTCGACGTCCAGGCCTGCGAGCTCTCCGCGCTCGTCTCGCCGAGCGCGTCCAGCGGTGCAGGCCTGACCAACGGCTCGACGATCGAGGCCTGGGCGCTCCTGCCCTCGCCGCAGGGCGACCCCGGGCCGCTCGACATCCTCGTCTCCGACGGGTGGCCGGCGTTCAGCGGGATCACCCCCGTCGTCGTCGACGACGGGAAGTAGGGCCGTGAGCACCCTGCGAGAGACCCTCCGCGGAACGGCCGTCGTCGGGGCCGTGACGGTCGGACTCCTCGGCACGACGTCGCCCAGCACGGCGGCGGTCTCGCCCGAGCCGGTCCCCGACCTCGTGGTGACGGAGCAGATGAGCGCCGACGCGACGTTCGACCTGCGGCCCGACGACGCGACGACGGGCCTCGAGACCGTCCGCGAGGAGGAGGGCGAGACCGTGATGGTCCTCACGTCCGACCTGCTCTTCGCCTTCGCGTCCGCAGACCTGTCGCCCCAGGCCGCCGCAGCGGTCACGGACCTGGTCGCGACCATCCCTCAGGGAGCCGACGTGGCCGTCGACGGTCACACCGACTCCGTGGGGGACGACACCGTCAACGACCCGTTGTCGCAGCAGCGCGCGGATGCGGTCGCCGCGCTCCTGCGCGCGGCGCGCCCGGACCTGGTGCTGACGGTCACCGGGTACGGCAGCAGGGAACCCGTGGCGGACAACACGGTCGGCGGCCAGGACAGCCCGGGCGGGCGGGCGCTGAACCGGCGCGTCGAGATCACGTTCGCGTCCTCCTGAGCGCAGGCCCCGCCCGCCCTGGGTGGACGGATGACGTGACGGGCCCGGGGGCCAACTATCCTGGGGTGGTGACACCCACCCCCTCAGCCCCCCGGCCCGTATTGGTCGTCGACTTCGGCGCACAGTACGCCCAGCTGATCGCGCGTCGCGTGCGTGAGGCCAAGGTGTACTCGGAGATCGTCCCTCACACCTTCACCGTCGAGCAGATGCTCGCCAAGGACCCGGCAGCGATCATCCTGTCCGGCGGTCCGTCGTCCGTGTACGCCCAGGGCGCCCCGTTCGTGGACCCCGCGCTGTTTGAGGCCGGCGTGCCCGTCCTCGGCATCTGCTACGGCTTCCAGGCCATGGCCCAGGCGCTCGGCGGCAAGGTCGCGCAGACCGGCCTCAGCGAGTACGGCGGCACCGAGGTCGAGGTGTGCTCCGCGGGCGTCCTGCTCGCCGAGACCCCCGACCACCAGACCACGTGGATGAGCCACGGCGACTCCGTGCACGCGGCGCCCGAGGGCTTCGAGGTCCTCGCGACGTCGTCCGGCTCCCCGGTCGCGGCCTTCGAGGACACCAGCCGGCGCCTGTACGGCGTGCAGTGGCACCCCGAGGTGAAGCACTCCGCGCACGGCCAGGCCGTGCTCGAACGCTTCCTGTACGAGGGCGCGGGCCTCGCCCCCGACTGGACCCCCGGCAACGTCATCGCCGAGCAGGTCGCGCTCATCCGTGAGCAGGTCGGCGACGCGCGCGTCATCTGTGGCCTGTCCGGAGGCGTCGACTCGTCGGTGGCAGCAGCCCTCGTCCAGCAGGCCGTGGGCGACCAGCTCACGTGCGTGTTCGTCGACCACGGCCTGCTGCGCGCGGGCGAGGTCGAGCAGGTCGAGCGCGACTTCGTCGCGGCCACGGGCGTCAAGCTCGTCGTCATGGACGAGAAGCAGCGCTTCCTCGCGGCGCTCGCGGGCCACTCGGACCCGGAGACCAAGCGCAAGATCATCGGCCGCGAGTTCATCCGCGCGTTCGAGCAGGCTGCGCGTGACATCGTCGGGGAGAGCCGGGAGCACGACTCCGACGACACCGAGGTCAAGTTCCTCGTGCAGGGCACCCTGTACCCGGACGTCGTCGAGTCCGGCGGCGGCGAGGGCACCGCGAACATCAAGAGCCACCACAACGTGGGCGGCCTGCCCGACGACCTGCAGTTCTCGCTCGTCGAGCCGCTGCGGGCCCTGTTCAAGGACGAGGTCCGCGCCGTGGGCCGCGAGCTCGGCGTGCCCGAGGTCATCGTGGCCCGTCAGCCCTTCCCCGGTCCCGGGCTCGGTATCCGCATCGTCGGCGAGGTCACGGCCGAGCGCCTGGAGATCCTGCGCGCAGCGGACGCGATCGCGCGCGAGGAGCTCACCAAGGCGGGGCTGGACGACGAGATCTGGCAGTGCCCCGTGGTGCTCCTGGCCGACGTCCGCTCGGTCGGCGTCCAGGGCGACGGCCGCACCTACGGTCACCCGATCGTGCTGCGCCCCGTGTCCTCCGAGGACGCCATGACCGCGGACTGGACGCGCCTGCCGTACGACGTGCTCGCGACCATCTCGACGCGCATCACGAACGAGGTCAAGGACGTCAACCGCGTCGTGCTCGACGTGACGAGCAAGCCGCCGGGCACCATCGAGTGGGAGTGACCTCCCGCTGAGCCGCGAAGGGCCGGCCCCCGCAGAGCGATCTGCGGGGACCGGCCCTTCGGCGTTCCTGGTCCCGTCCCCGGGCCCGTCCCCGGGCCGGGAACGCAGGCCGACGGGGGAGCGCCTGGGGACCGGTCCGGCGTACCGGCGGGTCAGCCGCGCCGCTCCTCGCGGTACGCCGCCGCCTTCTCGTAGGCCTTCTCGACGTCCGCGAGCACGCTGGGCCACCCGCTCGACGGCCGGACCTCGCGGTTGTGCGCGACGATCCGGTCGAGCAGGCCGTCCTGCGTCACGAGCCGCACGATCTGCTCGGTCATCTCGGCGTCGTCGGCGGCGAGCAGCCCGTCGACCCCGTCCGTCAGGCGCTCGGCCACCCCGGACTCCGCGCGCGTCACCACCGCGAGCCCCGCGGCCTGCGCTTCGAGCGCCGCGATCCCGAAGGACTCCTGGACGGCCGGTGCCAGGAACACGTCGGCGCGCGAGTAGAGCCGCTTGAGCTCGTGCGCCCCGAGCCGTCCCGGGAGGCTGACCGTCGAGGACAGCCCGTGCTCCTTGACGAAGCGCCGGGCCGCGTCGAGCTCGGGGCCCTCGCCCGCGATCGTCGCGAACAGGGCGTCGTGGGGGAGACGCTCGACGGCCTGCCGGATCGACTCGAGCAGGGGGAGCACCCGCTTGCGTGGCGCGAACCGGGTCGCGGCGACGACGTGCACGGCCTTGCCCTCGCCCCGCGCGTCGCGCTCGACGCGCGGCACGGCCCACTCGTCGAGGTCCAGCCCGTTGTGCAGGATCTCGACGGGCACGCCGCGTCCCGCGATGCGCCGCAGCGGCGCCGCGGTCAGCTCGCTCACGGCCGAGAGCAGGATCGGGAGGCGCGACCAGTGCGTGACGCGGTCGAGCGCGGCGAACCACCTCTCGGCCGACCCCCACACGCTGTGCACGGTCAGGACCGCGGGCAGGCCGAGGCGCGCGACGGGCTTCAGCGACGCCTGCACGGACGGCGTCAGGACGCCCATGTGCAGGTGCACGACGTCGGGCCGCGCGTCCCGCAGGATGCGCGTCACGTGGTGCGCGGCACGGGGGTGCACGGGGTAGCCACCGGGGACCCGGGCCGCGACGCGGTGGATCGTGACGCCGTCGTGCACCTCGGTGCTCACCCCGTGCTCGCCGCGCGCCGCGGGCGTCGTGGTGATCACCTCGACGACGTGGCCCGTCGCGGCCTGCTGGGCCGCGAGACGGCTCACCTGGGTCTCGATGCCGCCGAGCAGCGGCAGGTAGCAGTCCGTCACATGGGTGATCCTCACCCCCGGATTCTCCCATCACGCGGTGTCCGACCTGCCCGCGCGTGCGCCGTTTCGACGTCGAACAGACCTTTCGTCCGGCGGAAACGACGAAACGTCGCTACGTTGACACCAAAGATCCGGCTCGGGGAGGGATACCGCAATGTCCAGCACTGTCACGGTTCGGCCCGCGAAGGGCGTAGGAGTCATCGGACTCCTCAGCGTCATCGCGGGAATCGTCATGATCATCGCGGGTGGCGTCACGTGGGGCGTCGTGTCCTCGCAGCTGTCGGCCGAGGACATCACGGTGTCCGACGACGCGTCGTTCCTCGCGGGGGCCCACGTCAGCGGGCCGTTCTCCGCCTACGCGCAGGCCGAGGTCATCAACAAGCACGCGCTCGAGATGAGCGACGGCCAGACCTACGCCGAGCTCCCGCAGGACGACGAGCGCCGCGCCACGGTCATGAACGCCTCGTTCCTGCGCGCCTCGCTCTTCACGTCGGTCGTCGCGTTCGGCGTCGCGGCCCTCGTGATCGGTCTCGGCATCATGTTCATCCTCATCGGGATCGCGCTCCGCAGGATCGCGAGCGGTCCGGCGGTCGCGGTCGAGACGCCGGCCGGCTACACCTCGGGCGGCGGGCTCTCGTCGGCCGCACCGCCGACCCACACGCCCGCGCACGCCGCCCCGGCCGCTCCCATGACGCCGGCCCCGACGACGCCGGCACCCACGACCCCGCCGGTCACGCCGCCCACCCGCACCTCGGCCCACGCGGCTCCTGTCGAGGAGCCCAAGAGCCCGGGCGTCCCCACGACCCAGGTCCCGCCGGTCGTCGAGCCCAAGAGCCCGGGCGTCCCGCCGACCGGTACCGACACGCCTCCCGCCACACCCCCGACGGAGGGCACGGCCCCGCGCTGAGGCACCCCTCGCACGGAAGCACGACGGGGGGGGGGGGGGGGGGGGGGGGGGGGGGGG
>NZ_JACSQF010000003.1:72831-109095 GCF_014836755.1 Oerskovia merdavium | reverse complement strand
CACCGGTCCTTCGACCGGTGCGCCGCCGTCGTGCTCACCCCTTCCACGCACTCACGGAAGGTGAGTCACCGGTGAGCTCTCTCCCGGGCGTTGCGACGTGCGCTCGACGCGATCGAGCCGACCACGAGCACGAGGCCCGCGACGCTCAGCAGGGCGATGAGGGCGACGTCCAGGTCGTACGTCGCACCGAGGGCCAGGGCGAGGATGCCCGCGCCCACCGCGACGATGACGAAACCCCACACGACCGTGCCCACGCGCAGGCCCCGGTTGCGCGGGTCCTCGCCGGGGACGGGGCCGCCCGGGGCGAGGTTCGCCTTCTGCTGCGCCGTGGTGTTCCACTGCGCTGCCGGGTCGACCGCGGGAGCGGGCGTCGCCACCGCCGGAGCGGGGACCGGTGCCGGCACGCTCGCGGCGGCGGGCTCGGGGTCGACCGGCGCGTCCTGCACGGGGTAGGCCTGCGTGTGCGTCGGCGCAGCCTCCCAGACGGGCAGCGCCTGGGTCGGGGGAGTCACCGGGAGAGCCTGGGTGGGCTCGGCGACGGGCAGCGCCTGGGTCGCCTCGGTCCGGAAGATCTCGTCGGCCAGGTCGGCGTCGGACGGAGCGGCCGCCTCCAGGACCTGGGTCGCGTCGGGGTCGGTCGAGGTGTCCTCGGACGCGAGCACGCCGGCCTCTGCCGGTGCCTCGGGCCGGTCCTCGGCCTGTTCCTCGGACACGGAGCCCGGGGCCTCGCCCGGCGTGGCCGCGAGCTCGATCGTCGGGTCGACCGGGGGGAGGGCCTGAGTCTCGTCGTGGTCGTCGGACTCGTAGGGGTTCTTCTCGGTGGTCATGATTCCTCCCGGATGGTGACGTCTCCCGCGGCGACGTCGACCTCGAGCAGGAGCACGGGGTCGGCGCCGTCGGAGACGGAGTCGGTGGTGAAGGTGTGCGGGCGGGTGTTGACGCCGTTGATGCTGCGGCGCTCGCCGTCGACGGTCCAGGTCGCGTTGCCCGCGAGGACGCGGACCTCGGCCTCGACCGGGACGCCCGAGGGGACGATCACGGTGAGGTCCCCGGCGCGCAGGTCGACGGGCACGACGACCGGGGCCTCACCGACCGTGCTCAGGTCGAGCCGGCTCAGGTCGACGACGGGGTCACCGAACGTGAAGGCGAACCCGTTCTCGGCGTCCTGGACCGAGGTGACCGTGTAGGTCGAGTCCGACGCGCGGCCCTGGAGGTTCACGTCGAAGCGATCGACCGAGTTCCAGCCGGCGATCGGGAGCGCGATGATCGTCGCGACGATCGCGAGGCCGCCCATGGCTCCGCTCGTGCGACCACGGAGGCCCGAGATCACGACGCCGAGGCCCAGGAGGATGATCGTCGCGCCGATCCACGTGTAGAAGAACGGCACGTCGATCACGTCGCGACGCTCGAGCAGCATGAGGACCGCTGCGCCGAGCAGGCTCACGCCGAGCGTGATCCCCACGATCGCGGTCCCGGGGCCGCGCGGCCGCCGGGCGGCGCGGGCGCGCTGCTCCTCGACGCGGCGCAGGCGGTCCGCCTCGCGCTGGGCCTGGCGACGCGCCTGCTCCTGGGCCCGCGCTGCCTGCTGGGCGGCGTAGGCCTGGGGCGGGACGGGCGGCGTGGGGCGCTGGCCCGCGTAGGCCTGCGGGGGCAGGGGAGCGGAGGCGGTGTACGCGGGGCCCGACGGCGCCGCGGGGGTCGCGGGGTACGTCACCCCGGGTGCGGGCGCAGCGCCCGGCACGGGAGGTCCGTACGGGGGGCGGGCCTGCGCGGGCTGGCCGGGGCGGCCGTGCTGCCAGGCATTCCCCTGGTGTCCCTGCTGGGACGGCGCGACGCCCGGTCCGAACGGCTGCGCGGGGTAGGGCTGGCCGGGCTGGGCGACCGGCGGGGCCTGCTGCTGCGTGTGCTGGGCCGCGGTGTACGCGGCCCGCTTGTCGTTGCGACGGTTGACGACCAGCACGATCACGACGATCACCGCGGCGGTCCAGAACAGCCCGTTGAGCCACTCGAGCCCTGCGAAGTGCCACCAGGACGACCAGCCGGTGCTCCAGCTCAGGCCGACGATCGTCGTCGCGGCCGCACCGAGCATCGCGACGTCGAAGTCGCCGCGGACCGTCTGCTGCAGGTGGATGCGGCCGTCGCGGGCCTCGGGGAGGAGAGCCCAGGCGACGCCGTACAGGACGAGGCCGGCTCCCGAGAGGAAGACCGAGACGACGAGGAGACCACGCACGATCAGGGGGTCGATCCCGAACCGGTCGGCGATCCCGCCGGCGACGCCACCGATCCAGCGGTCGTCCGAGCGGGAGATGCCGAGACGTCGGACGGCGTCGAAGAAGCTGTCCATCCCGGTGGACGGGGTCGGCGGGCCCTCAGGCCCTGCCGGGGCCGGACCGTTCGCGGAGAAGGGCGTGCCGGCGGTCTGCTGGGCCGCCCCGGTCGGTGCGGAGCTCCCGGCCGGCGGTTCTGGGGAGGTGTCCTCGGTTCTCATGGCTCCAGCCTGACGCGCGCAGCGGCCGGCCGGTATCGGGTGTTCCCCTGAGCCGACCCTGAATCCCGTGCCGCGCGACCCTGATCTTCCGGTCAGGGAAGGGACCAAGGGGGCGTTTCGCCCGGTGAGGGCGTCAGGACGTGTGACCATCAGAGGGTGACACAGACCGCGCAACCAGCCAGACGGCTCCCGCTCCGGCGCCCCGAGCAGGGGCGCTGGGTCGGTGGCGTGTGCCGAGGGCTGGCGCTGCACCTCGACCTGCCCGTGGGCGCGATGCGCTTCGTGATGGTCCTGCTCGCCCTCGCGGGCGGCGCGGGGATCGTCCTGTACGTCTTCCTCTGGGTCACGGTGCCCGTGGGCGACCCGGCGCAGGCCGCGGACGAGGAGCGTCCCACCTCGCTCCGGCGGATCGCGCCCCGCCTGCAGGGGCGCGTACGCAAGCTCCCGGTGCGCGACGTCGCGATCGGCGTGGTCCTGCTGAGCGGTGCCGCGGTCCTGGTGGCAGCGCGTGCCGGCGTCGACGTCGAGGTCTCGTGGGTCCTGCCGGTGCTCATCGCGCTCGCGGGGACCGCCCTCGCGTGGTCCCAGCTCGACGCCGCGCAGCGAGGACGCTGGCTCTCGCGCGCGGGAGGGCGGACACCCGCCGGGGTGCTGCGGCTCGCGGGCGGTCTGGTCCTCGTCCTGGTCGGGGTCCTGCTCCTGGTGGGTCAGGACTCGACGGCCTCGGACATGGTCCGGGCGACCGTGGCGTCGCTCGCCGTGCTCGCGGGCGCTGCGATCGTGCTCGCCCCGTGGTGGCTGCGGCTCGTGCGCGAGCTCGGCGACGAGCGCGCTGCCCGGGCACGCGAGGCCGAGCGGGCGGACATCGCGGCCCACCTGCACGACTCGGTCCTGCAGACGCTCGCGCTCATCCGGGCCAGCGCGGCCGACGCGGACACCGTGGCACGCCTCGCGCGGGCCCAGGAGCGCGAGCTGCGCGAGTGGTTGTACAACGACCGACCGGCTCCTGGTACGTCGCTCGCGGCCGAGCTCCGGACGCTCGTGGGCGAGGTCGAGGACCGCCAGAGCTGGCGGCTCGCGGCCGGCGCCGCGAGCACCGCGGGCATGAGCGCTGCGGGGACCGTCGGCGACGGCGGGTCGGCCGGGACGGCCGCGGTCGTGGTCGACGTCGTCGTCGTGGGGGACTGCGTGCCGACCGACGAGACCACGGCGCTCCTCCAGGCCACGCGCGAGGCGCTCGTCAACGCCGTCGCGCACGGGCGTCCGCCCGTCTCGGTCTACCTCGAGGTGTCCGACGACATGGTCGAGGTGTTCGTGCGCGACCGCGGCGACGGGTTCGAGATGAAGGACATCGCCCAGGACCGGTTCGGCGTGCGCGAGTCGATCATCGGGCGAGTGACGCGGCGCGGAGGGCAGGCCGAGGTCGTGTCGCGGCCGGGGTGGGGGACCGAGGTGCGGCTCAAGGTGCCCCGGGCGGCCGAGGCCGAGGGCGAGTCGACGGCCTCGACGGCCGCCCCGGGTGCGACCGCACCTAGGATGCCGGGGGAGCCCGACGCGGGCACGACGCCCGTCGGACCGGCCCGGAACGGGGCGCGGCCTGCGCCGACGCCCTTCACGGGACCCGCGCCGCAGCCCGAGCCCATCGCCCGCACGACCCAGGAGCGCACGTGACCACCATCCCGAACCCCGAACCGGCCACGCTCCCGGGCGCGCCCGTCCCGGTCGTGCTCGTCGACGACCACCACATGTTCCGCGCGGGGGTCCGTGCGAGCCTCGACGGGCGCGTGGACATCGTGGGCGAGGCCGACAGCGTCGACGGCGCCGTCGAGGCCATCCGCGCCCTGCGGCCACCGGTCGTCCTGCTCGACGTGCACCTCCCGGGCGGCAACGGCGGAGGCGGGGCCGAGGTCATCACCCGCTGCTCCGACCTCCTGGGCTCCACGCGGTTCCTCGCCCTGTCCGTGTCCGACGCGGCCGAGGACGTCGTGGCGGTCATCCGGGCGGGAGCCCGCGGCTACGTGACCAAGGCGATCTCGGGTCCGGACCTGGCGGGCGCGGTCGTCCAGGTCGCGAGCGGCGACGCGGTCTTCTCGCCGCGGCTCGCGGGGTTCGTGCTCGACGCGTTCGGCACCGGGCAGGCCGACGTCGCGGTCGCCGACGACGAGCTCGACCGGCTCTCGGCCCGCGAGCAGGAGGTCATGCGGCTCATCGCGCGCGGCTACGCCTACCGCGAGGTCGCCTCGGAGCTCTTCATCTCGGTCAAGACGGTCGAGACCCACGTGTCGTCGGTGCTGCGCAAGCTCCAGCTCTCCTCGCGCCACGAGCTCACGCGGTGGGCCGCGGCCCGGCGCCTCCTCTGAGCCCGTCGGTCCGCTCCGGGGACACCTGACGAACCGCGAGATCTGGCCGTATTAGCAGGTGAGAAGCGGTTCGCCGCAGCCGGGTGGGGCGATAGCCTGGAGGCAGCCGGGTGAAGCCCTCCGGCCCGACGAAAAGGACCTCCGACGTGACGTACGTGATTGCTCAGCCTTGTGTGGACGTGAAGGACAAGGCGTGCATCGAGGAGTGTCCGGTGGACTGCATCTACGAGGGCAAGCGGTCGTTGTACATCCATCCTGACGAGTGCGTGGACTGTGGTGCGTGCGAGCCGGTGTGTCCGGTGGAGGCGATCTACTACGAGGACGACGTGCCCTCGGAGTGGAGCGACTACTACCGGGCGAACGTGGAGTTCTTCGATGACCTGGGGTCGCCGGGTGGTGCGGCGAAGATGGGCATGATCGAGAAGGACGACCCGATGATCGCTGCCCTGGCCCCGCAGGCCTGAGCGCAGCCTTCTCCGATACCCCGAGGGGGCCCGTCATCCTGTGGATGACGGGCCCCTCGGGGTTTCTCGCGTCGTCGGGCTGCTCTGCCTGCTTGAGCTGGTCCCGGCCGACCGGCGGGAGTCAGTCCAGCCCGGCAGCCCGCCAGGCAGGGCTGACGCGCACCACGTCCCCGACCACGGTCACGGCCGGCGCACGGACCCCGGCCGCGGTGGCCACGTCCGCGATGGTCTCGAGCGTGCCGACGGTCGAGCGCTGGCGCGGGCCGTAGCCGTCCTCGACCACGGCGACCGGCGTCCGCGGTGACCGCCCGAAGGCCACGAGGGCCGCGGCCGAGTCGCGCAGCCGCGAGACACCCATGAGAAGGATCACGGTGTGGTCGGCCGCGGCCGGGACCTTGCCGATGTCCTCGTGCCCGGTCAGCACCGTGAAGCCGCGCGACCAGCCACGGTGCGTGACCGGGATCCCCACCGCCGCAGGTACCGAGACCGCGCTCGTCACGCCAGGCACGACCTCGACCGGGATGCCGTGCTCCTCGCACGCGATGAGCTCCTCACCTCCGCGGCCGAATACGTACGGGTCGCCGCCCTTGAGTCGTACAACTCTTCGGCCGGCGAGCGCGTGCTCGACAAGCAGCGCGTTGATCTCCTCCTGCGGGACCGGGTGGAAGCCCGGGGTCTTGCCGACGTCGACGATCACGACGTCGTCGTCCAGGTCGTCGAGCAGCGAACGCGGCCCCAGGCGGTCGGTGACCACGACGTCGGCCTGGGCGAGCAGCCGCCGCCCGCGCGCCGTGATGAGCCCGGTGTCGCCGGGGCCACCACCCACGAGCGCGACCATCCCGACGCCGCCCGTGCCCGGGCGGACCTGACGCAGGGGGAGCTCACCGGTCGCGAGCAGGGCGTCGATCGCGTCGCGGATCCGCTGGGCCCGTCGCGGGTCGCGCCCCGCGTTGACGGCGACGGTGATCTCCGTGGCGCGGGCATCCGACGCGACGGTCGCGGACGACGAAGCGGTCGCCGCAGTGCCGCCGACCGCAGTGCCGCCGACCGTGACCCGCGCGACCGCGGGCACCCAGGCGGTCCCGGCCTCGGCGTCGCCCGCGTTCACGCAGAAGATGCGCAGCGCCTCGGCCTCGGCAGCGACCTGGGCGTCGACCTCGGTCGAACCGGTCGCGGTGTGCACGAGCCACGCACCCTCGAGGTCGCCCGGGCGGAACGCGCGCGCGTCCCACGTGACCACGGGCCGGGGCGTGCCGGACCCGGCGAGGGGCCCCGCGCCGTCGGGCAGGTGAGTCGCGCCGTCGGGCAGGTGAGTCGCGCCGTCGGGCGCGGGGAGGGCGACCAGCGCCGCCAGGTCCTCGCAGACCTCGGGGGCCACGACACGCACCTGCGCGCCCGCGCCCACGAGGGACCGCGTGCGGCGCGCGGCCACCGGCCCCCCGCCCACGACGACGACCGGACGGCCTGCGATCCGCAGACCGAGGGGGTAGAGCTCAGAGTTCATGCGCCCATCATCGCCCGAGAGCGGCCGAAGCCAGCTCACGCCGGCGCAGCCACCCCGGGCCCTTGCTCGTGGACGTCTCGGGAGCCAGGCCGCGGCGACGCAGCATGGTCTTCTCGACCGGAGCGAAGAAGAGCAGCTCGATGACCATGCCGACCACGAGGATCAGCAGGATCGCGGTGAAGACGAGCGCCATGTCGGACAGCTCGCGGCCCTGCTGGAGGAAGGCCCCCAGCCCGAACCCGATCCCGCCGCCGACCGCGATGATCTCCGCGGCCATGAGCGAGCGCCACGAGAACGCCCAGCCCTGCTTGAGGCCCGCGAGGTAGCCGGGGAACGCTGCGGGCAGGATCACGTCCTTGATCATCTGGAAGCGGCCCGCGCCCAGGACCTGGCCCACGCGCCGGTACAGCGGCGGCACCTGGTCCACGCCGGACACGATCCCGTTGATGATCGACGGGACCGCGCCCATGAGGATCACGAAGTACACCGTGGCGTCCGACAGCCCGAACCAGATGATGCCCGCGGGCACCCAGGCGACCGACGGCAGCACCTGCAGGCCCGTGATGATGGGCCCGAACGACACCCGCACCCAGCGCACGCGTGCCACCAGGATGCCCAGCGGGGTACCGATCGCGACGGCTGCGAGGAAGCCCAGGACACCGCGCGAGAGGCTCGTGCCGAGCGCCTGCCAGAGCGTGCCGCTCGCGGCGGCCCGGGTCACGGCCTCCCAGACCTGCGTGGGGCCGGGCAGGTTGTAGATGGGCTGGACCTCGAGCCACACCAGCACCTGCCAGACCGCGAGCAGGATCGCGATCGCGAGCACGGGCGGGTACACGGCCTGGAAGACCTTGGACCACCGGCTCGCGCTGGGCGCGACGCTCGTCTGGAGGGCGTCGAGGCCCGCCTCGATGTCGCCCACGTCCTTGGCGTGCCCGACGACGGCGCTCACCTCGCGGGGTGTGCTCACCTCGTCGGCGGGCCGGGTGGTGGGACTCTCGGCCGGGCCGGAACCGGGACGGGCCTCGTCCCGCGGGGTCAGGGTCTCAGACGGCATGACGGCGGATCTCCTCACGGAGGTCGTTGGTGATCTCGGTCGCGAGGCGCGACGCGGCGGCGGCCTCGATGCTGCGTTGCTCGTTCGCGCCGTACACGTCGACGTCCCACTCGCGCACGATGCGTCCGGGGCGCGAGGACATGAGCAGCACGCGCTGCCCGAGCCGCACGGCCTCGCGGACGTTGTGCGTGATGAAGACGATGGTGCGCCCGGTCTGCTCCCAGACGCGCTCGAGCTCGTCGTGGAGCAGGTCGCGCGTGATGGCGTCGAGCGCGGCGAACGGCTCGTCCATGAGCAGGACGTCCCGCTCCTGGGCGAGCGAGCGAGCGAGCGCGACGCGCTGGCGCATGCCGCCCGAGAGCTCGTGGACGCGCTTGTCGCCCGATCCGTCGAGCCGCACGAGCGAGAGGAGCTCGGCGGCACGTTCACGCCGCTCGGCGCGCGGCACGCCGCGGAACTTCAGCGCGAGCTCGATGTTGCGGCTCGCGGTGAGCCAGGGGAACAGCGCGGACTCCTGGAACATCAGGGCCGCGCCGCCCCCGGCGACCTCCACGTCCCCCGTGGTCGGGCGCTCCAGACCCGCGACGATGTTGAGCAGCGTCGACTTGCCGCAGCCGGAGGCTCCGAGCAGGCAGACGAACTCGCCCTGCGCGATGTCCAGGTCGATCCCCTCGAGCACCGGGGCGCCCGTCGGGGAGAACCGCTTGGACACGCCGCGCAGGCGGACGCCGGTCGTGGGGCCGGCACCCTCGTCGAGGGTGATGCCGGCAGGGGAGCCCGTGCGGGCGGGGGACGTGGTGGTCATGGTGCTACTCCTTGCCGAGACCGGCGGCGGAGACGGTCGGCTGACCGGCCTCCGTCAGCACCTTGTTGAGGAGGCTCAGGTCGTAGATGCCGTTCAGGTCCGCCTCGGTGGTGGTCCCGGCGGTCACGCCGTCCTCGAGCAGGGTGTTGAGCGTGCCCGCGAGCGGGTCCGTGGTGAAGGTGATGTTGGTGAAGGCGCGGTCCAGGACCGCGTCCGACAGCGGCTTGCCGGCGATCTTCTCGATCTCGCCGTTGACGAGCGTCTTGGCCTCGTCGGGGTTGGCGTCGAGCCAGTCGATCGCCGCGACCTCGCCGCGCAGGAGCGCCTCGACCGTCTCCGGGTGCTCCTCGAGGAAGTCGGTGCGGACGATCAGGTGCGTGGTGAGGAACTGGCCGTCGTCCCACAGGTCCTTCTCGTCGACCAGGACGTGCGCTCCGGCGTCGAGCACGAGGCGCGAGGCCCAGGGCTCGGGCAGCCAGCCGCCGTCGAGCTCGCCGTTCTGGAACAGCGTGAGGGTCTGGGCGTTCTCGGTCGGGGTGACCGCGACGTCCCCGCCGCCCTGGATGTCGTTCTCCAGGCCGTTCTCGGTGAGCCAGGCGCGCAGCGCGACGTCCTGGGTCCCGCCGAGCTGGGGCGAGGCGATCTTGGTGCCCTCGAGGTCGGCGGCCGTGTCGATCCCCTCGCGCACGACGAGCTGCGCACCGCCCGACGTCGAGCCCGCGATGATGCGCACGGCCTCACCGTTCGACTTCACGAAGTTGTTGATCGCGGGGTTGGGGCCGATGAACGTGGCGTCGATGGCGCCCGCGTTGAGGGCTTCGATCGCGGCGGGACCGGCGTTGAAGACCTGGGTCGTCAGCTTGGTGTCGCCCAGGGCCTCCTCGAACTGGCCGCCCGCGACCCCGACGAGCGCGGGGGCGTGCGTGACGTTCGCGAAGTAGCCGAGGCGCAGCTCGTCGGCCGGGCCGGACGACGCGGCGGGGGCGTCGGCGGCGTCGGACGTGCCCGTGGAGCAGGCGGCGAGCAGGAGCAGCGGCGCGACGGCGAGCGCTGCGACCGCGGACCGGGTCCGGGCGAAGCGGTGTCGTGGCGTGGCGGCCCGGGAGGCGCGGGTCGGGCGGGACGAGGTGTTCATGGAAGATCCTTCTGGATGGTCGGAGGGTGCCTGGCGGTGGACGTGTCGAGTCCCGGCAGCGCCGATCCATGCAGTACGCGATCCGAGGGCCCGGTGGTCCGGGCCCCTACCTGCGGTGGTCGGGTGACCTCAGATCGCGTACTGCACGGGGCGCTGCGAAGGACATCGCACGGCCGCCAGAGCGTCTCCGACCATTCCTGCTGCAAGGGTGCCGCCGTCCTGACCGTCGATCAGGAGGAAAGCACCGGTGCGACGCGAGGTGATGTACTCCTCGGCCGCGACGGGGGAGGCGAGGCGCAGCGTGACGCGCCCGATGTCGTTGAGCTCGAGCGCTTCCGCGGGCTCGAGCTCGGCCGTGTCGAGGTCCAGGCGCCCGACGACGTCGCGCACCACGGCCTGCACGGTGCGGGTCGTGTGCTTGAGCAGGACGCGGGTGCCGGGGCGCAGCGTCTTGTCGCTGAGCCACGCGACGGTGCCCTCGACGTCCTGCGTGACCTGGGGTGCGTCGACCGCGGCGGCGATGAGGTCGCCGCGGGCGATGTCGATCTCGTCCGTGAGGCGGATCGTGACGGACTGGGGGGCGAAGGCCTCGGCGAGAGTGCCGTCGGCCGTGTCGATGCCCTCGACCGTGCTCCTCCTCCCGCTGGGCAGGACCACGATCTCGTCGCCCACGCGGACGACGCCCGAGGCGATCTGCCCGGCGTACCCGCGGTAGTCGCGGAAGCGCTCCTCGAGCGCGGCGCCCTGGGGACGCAGGACCACCTGGACGGGGAAGCGGAACGCCTCGGTGTCCGGGGTCTCTGCCGCGGGGAGCTCCTCGAGCAGGTCGAGCAGGCTCGGTCCGTCGTACCAGGGGGTCTTGCCGCCCGGGCCGTCCGAGCGGTCGACGACGTTGACGCCCTCGAGCGCCGAGACGGGCAGCGTGAGGATGTGGGGGACGCCGAGCGAGGCCGCGGCCTCGCGGATCTGGTCGGCGAGCTCCTCGTAGCGCTCCTGGCTGTAGTCGACGAGGTCGATCTTGTTGACGGCCACGATCACGTGCGGGACGCGCAGGAGGCTCGCGACCGCGAGGTGGCGGCGCGTCTGCTCGAGCAGGCCCTTGCGGGCGTCGATGAGCAGCACGACGACGTCGGCGGTCGAGGCCCCCGTGACGGTGTTGCGCGTGTACTGCACGTGCCCGGGGCAGTCGGCCAGGATGAACGAGCGCCTGGCGGTCGCGAAGTAGCGGTAGGCGACGTCGATCGTGATGCCCTGCTCGCGCTCGGCGCGCAGGCCGTCGGTCAGCAGCGCGAGGTCGGCCGTCGCGAGACCGCGGTCGCGCGAGACGCGCTCGACGGCGTCGAGCTGGTCCGCGAGCACGGACTTGGAGTCGAACAGCAGGCGGCCGACGAGCGTCGACTTCCCGTCGTCGACGGATCCGGCGGTCGCGAGGCGCAGCAGGGTGCTCGTGGGGAGCACGGGCGAGTCCTGGGCGGCCGTGCCCTCGGCGGGCTGCGGGTGCGTGGTGGTGGCGCTCACTAGAAGTACCCCTCCTTCTTGCGGTCTTCCATGGCGGCTTCGGAGATGCGGTCGTCGGCGCGCGTGGCGCCGCGCTCGGTGATGCGGGTCGCTGCGACCTCGGTGATGACGTCGTCGACCGTGTAGGAGTCGGACTCGACCGCGCCCGTGCAGGACATGTCGCCCACCGTCCGGTAGCGCACGGTCTCGGTGCGCACGTTCGAGGCCTCGGCGTCGGTGCGCGGCTGGGAGTACGGCCCGACGGCGAGCAGCATGCCGTCGCGCTCGAAGACCTCGCGCTCGTGCGCGTAGTACAGGCTGGGCAGGTCGATCTTCTCGGCGGCGATGTAGCGCCAGATGTCGAGCTCGGTCCAGTTGCTCAGGGGGAACGCGCGGACGTGCTCGCCCGGGCGGTGACGGCCGTTGTACAGGTTCCACAGCTCGGGGCGCTGGTTGCGCGGGTCCCACTGCCCGAACTCGTCGCGCAGCGAGATGACGCGCTCCTTGGCGCGCGCCTTCTCCTCGTCGCGGCGGCCGCCGCCGAACACGGCGTCGAACTTGTGCCCTGTGATGGCGTCGAGCAGGGGCTGGGTCTGGAGGGGGTTGCGCGTGCCGTCGGCACGTTCGAGCAGGCGACCGTCGTCGAGGTAGTCCTGGACGCTCGCGACCTCGAGGCGGGCGCCGAGGCGGGCGACCGTCGTGTCTCGGTAGGCGAGGACCTCGGGGAAGTTGTGGCCCGTGTCGACGTGCAGCAGCGGGAACGGCACGGGGGCGGGCCAGAACGCCTTGGTCGCCAGGTGCAGCATGACGACCGAGTCCTTGCCACCGCTGAAGAGCAGCACGGGGCGCTCGAACTCCGCGACGACCTCGCGGATGATGTGGATGGCCTCGGACTCGAGGGACTCGAGCTGGGTCAGGCGGTAGGTCTGGGCGGTATCCGCAGGGGAAGCCACTGGGGCGGTCACGGCGTCGCTCTTCTCGTCGGTGTGCGTGGGGGGTGCGGTCGCGGTGGTCGGTGCGGTCGGCGAGGACGTCGCCGTGGTCGCGGTGGGCGCGCTCATACGTGGAGCCCGCACTCGGTCTTGTCGAGCCCAGACCAGCGGCCCGCGCGCGGGTCCTCGCCGGGGGCGACCCGCCGCGTGCAGGGCGCGCAGCCGATCGAGGGGTACCCGTCGTTGAGGAGCGGGTTGAGGACGACCTGGTGCTGGGCCGCGTAGCCGAGCAGGTCGTCGAACGACCACGCGGCGAGCGGGTTGATCTTGACCAGCCCGTTCTTCTCGTCCCAGGTCACGAGCGGGGTGCTGGTGCGGGTCGGTGCCTCGTCGCGACGCACGCCCGTGACCCAGACCTCGTACTCGCCGAGCGTGCGTGTCAACGGTTCGACCTTGCGCATCGCGCAGCACGCTGCGGGGTCGCGCGACCAGAGGTCCTTGCCGTGCGCCTCGTCCTGCTGGGCGACCGTGAGCCGGGGCAGGACGTCGACGATCGTGACCTCCATCTGCTGCTCGACGGCGTCGCGCGTCCCCGTGGTCTCGGGGAAGTGGTATCCGGTCTCGAGGAACAGGACGTCGACCCACGGTGCCTGCTGCGCGACGACGTGCGGGAGGACCGCGTCGGCCATGGAGCACGCGACGGCGATCGAGCCGCTGAACTCGCGCACGGCCCACGCGACGACCTGCTCGGCGGTCGCTTCATCAGCGGCGCCCAGCCCTGAGCCGTGCAGCTCGGCCTGACCGCGCTCGACGATCGCGCGCAGCTCGTCGGCCGACCGCTTGGGGCGGGCGTCCCGCGCCCGGCGGGCCGCGTGCGCGGCCTTGGACGTGGCGCGCGCCTCGGTGCGCGCCTTGGCGGCGGCGCGCAGCGCGGCGAGCGGGTCGTTGCCGGTCGTGGCGAGCGGCGTGCCCGACGGCGCCGCGCCCGCAGCGTCGAGCGCGTCACCCGGCGCGGTGGTCGTCCCGCTCATCGCAGCGACTCCTCGTCCGCGCGGTGCGCCCACTGGGCGAAGGTCTCGGTGCCGTCCTTCTCCTTCTCGAACTGGCGCACGACGCGCTCGACGTACTCGGGCAGGTCGTCGTTGGTGACCTTGAGGCCACGGACCGTGCGGCCCATGCCCGCCTCGGCGCGGTCGTCCGAGGCGAGCCCGCCACCGAGGTGCACCTGGAAGCCGGGGACCTGGTTGCCCTCGTCGTCCAGCACGAGCTGACCCTTGAGACCGATGTCCGCGGTCTGGATGCGGGCGCACGAGTTGGGGCAGCCGTTGATGTGCAGCGAGAGCGGCTTCATCGCGGACAGGTCGCCCAGGCGCTTCTCGAGGTCGTCGATCGCGCGGCTCGCCGAGGCCTTGGTCTCGACGATCGCGAGCTTGCAGTACTCGATGCCCGTGCACGCGATGGTGCTGCGGCGGAAGGGGCTCGGGTCGGCGTCGAGGCCCTGCTCCTTGAGACCCGAGACGACGCGCTCGAGGTGCTCGTCGGGGACGTCGAGCACGAGCAGCTTCTGGTGCGGCGTGAACCGCACGCGCTGCGAGCCGGCCGACTCGGCGAGGTCCGCGACGGCCGCGAGGATGCTCCCCGAGACCCGCCCCACGTAGGGGGCCGCGCCGATGTAGTTGAGGCCGTCCTTCTGCTTGTGCACGCCGACGTGGTCGCCCGGCTGGGTGGGCTGCGGGGCGGGCGGGCCGTCGGGCAGCGCGTAGCCCAGGTACTCGGTCTCGAGGACCTCGCGGAACTTCGTGGGCCCCCAGTCCGCGAGCAGGAACTTCAGGCGCGCCTTGTTGCGCAGCCGGCGGTACCCGTAGTCGCGGAAGATCTGGACCACTCCGTGCCACACGTCGGCGACCTGCTCCTCGGTCACGAAGGCACCGAGGCGCTCGCCCAGGCGGGGGTTCGCCGACAGGCCGCCGCCGACCCACAGGTCGAACCCGACGCCCAGCTCGGGGTGCTCGAGCGCGACGAACCCGACGTCGTTGATCTCGTGGACGACGTCCTGGGACGGGTGACCCGTGACGGCGGTCTTGAACTTGCGGGGGAGGTTCGCGAGCTCGGGGACGCCGATGTACTTGTCGGTGATCTCCTTGATGACGCGGGCGGGGTCGATCAGCTCGTCGGCCGCGATCCCGGCCACGGGGCTGCCGAGCACGACGCGCGGGACGTCGCCGCAGGCCTCGGTGGTCTGCAGGCCGACGGACTCGAGCCGGCGCCAGATCTCCGGGACGTTCTCGACCTCGACCCAGTGGAGCTGGATGTTCTGGCGGTCGGTGATGTCGGCGCTGTCGCGTCCGAAGTCCCGGGAGATGTCCGCGATGACCCGGAGCTGCTCGGTGCTCACCGCGCCGCCGTCGATGCGCACGCGGAGCATGAAGTACTTGTCCTCGAGCTCGTGCGGCTCGAGCTGGGCCGTGCGCCCGCCGTCGATCCCGGGCTTGCGCTGCGTGTACAGGCCCCACCAGCGGAAGCGGCCGTGCAGGTCGTCGCCCGAGATCGAGTCGAAGCCCTCGCGCGAGTAGACGTCCTCGATGCGCTGGCGCACCGAGAGCCCGCCGTCCTCCTGCTTCCACTTCTCGTTGCCGTTGAGCGGTTCCTTGCCGTCGACGGCCCACTGGCCGTTGGGGCGGGCGACCCGCGCCGGGCGGGCCGGACGCGCGGCGGGAGCGGCGCCGTCGGGCGTCTGCGGGGTGGTCGCGGCGGTCGTGCCGACGGTGGCCTCTGCCGGGGTGGCGGGGCTGCTGCCGGCCGACCGGTCGGCGACCGGGGTCGCCTCGGTGGTGGTGTGCGGCGGCGTCATCGTGCTCCTCATGGGGGGACATGGGCACACGGGGCCAGAGGTCTCAGCGCGACGAGGGGAGTGGCTGAGGGCCGACCACGCGCGCCCTCGGCTCAGAAAGATGGCGAGCTGTCGGCGAGGACGGCTCGGGCTGAGTCAGGCGCGGGTCAACAACAACAGCAGAAGCTGTTGCGGGCGCACGCCGTCGACTCGTGACGCGTCGTCACGAGGAGGAGGTGCGCTGCCGTGGTCATGGCGGGAACGCTACAGAGGCCGCGACCGTATGGGTAGCCCCTGTCCGCATGGTGGATGGGTGTCTCAGACTTCGGCCTCGCCGCTGCGGCTCCAGACGTCTCGTCGGCTGTCCCCGCCGCGCGGCGACACGCGGAGTTTTTCCGACAGTCGCGTCAGCAAACTAGGATGGGGCCCATGGAAATCGTCTACAACGTGTTCGCGGTCCTGCACTTCGTCGGCTGGGCCATCGTCCTCGGCGGCTACTTCGTGTCGCTCAAGTCCGCGGCGCTCAACAAGGGCGTCTTCCACGGTGCTGCGACGGCTGCCGTCGCGGGCATCCTCATGGTCGGCGTCGCCGAGATGAGCGGCATGTGGGACGACGGCGGGCCGAGCATGGTCAAGATCGGCATCAAGCTGGTCATCGCCGTGATCATCGCCGTCCTCGCGTTCGTCGGCGTGCGCCAGGGGGACAAGATCTCGCCCGCGCTCAAGCACTCGATCGGCGGCCTCACGCTCGTCAACATCATCGTGGCCGTCTTCGTCTGACGGGTTCCGGTGCGCGCAGCGCGCCGGCACGAGACCAGGGCCTCCGGCGGTTCGACCGTCGGGGGCCTTCGTCGTCCTGGTGCGTCTTCACCGTCGACGGCTGCGGGCGGCGGTTGCCGGCGTGAGAGTCTCGAGGAGACCGGTGCCCGGGCGCAGCGCGCGGTCACCGACGTGCGAGGGTTGGCCCCGTGAGCATCGCTGGAGAGATCGTCGTCGGGCTGGTGATCCTGGTCGGGCTGGCCGGGATCGTCGTGCAGGTGCTGCCGGGGAACACGCTCGTGGGCGGGGCGATCCTCGTCTGGGCGATCCTGACGGGCGGCACCACGGCCTGGGTGTGCTTCGCGGTCGCGGCCACGTTCGTCGTGGCGGCCGAGGGCGGGCAGCTCCTGCTCGCGGGACGGCACATGCGACGGGCCGACGTGCCCTGGTCGACGCTCGCCTGGGGCGGGCTCCTGGGCGTCGTCGGCTTCTTCGTGATCCCCGTGGTCGGGCTGTTCATCGGGTTCGTGCTCGCGGTGTTCGTCGCCGAGCTGCTGCGCCGTCGCGACCGCCGGGCGGCCTGGCGGGCGACGGTCGCCGCGCTCCAGGCGACCGGCATCACGATCGTGGTCCAGCTCCTCGGTGGGCTGCTCGCGACGGCGGCGTGGGGCGTGGGGCTCGCGCTGACGTGAGTCCGCGGGGCCCCGCGGTGCCGAGCACGAGGTTGCGGTCGCGATGAGTCGTGGGGGCCGCCGACAACGAGGTTGCGGTCGCGATGAGCGGCAGGACGACCGCAACCCCGTTCTCGGCGGCTCCTCGGCAGGCTAGCGTCAGCCCTCAGAGGCTCAGGCCTCGAGCCGCGCCCGCAGCCGGTACTCGAGGCCCACGCGCACGGTCGGCCACTCGGCGGCAGTGACCGAGTAGACCACGGTGTCGCGCAGCGTGCCGTCGTACCCGATCTGGTGGCTGCGCAGCACGCCGTCGAGCTTGGCGCCCAGGCGCTCGATCGCGGAGCGGGACTCCCGGTTGTGGAAGTGCGTGCGGAACTCGACCGCGATCGCGTCGAGGTCGTCGAACGCGTGCGCGAGCAGCAGGAGCTTGGCGGCGGGGTTCGCGCCCGTGCCCTGGGCGCCCGCCCGCTGCCAGGTCGCGCCGATCTCGACCCGGCGGTTGAGCGGGTCGATCCCGAGGAACGTCGTGACGCCCAGCACCTGGTCGTCGGCGTTGCGGACCACGACCCACGGATTCGCCGCCCCGGCCTCCCGGGCGGCGATCTTGTCGTGGATGTACACCGCCATCTCCTCGGGGGTCGGGACCGAGGTGTACCAGCGGTTCCACAGCTCGCCGTCGCGCACGGCCTCGACCAGCGCGTCGTGGTGGTCCGGGCGCAGCGGGACGAGGCGCACGAGGCGGCCGGTCAGGGTCACTGGTTCGGTGAAGGCGTTCACGCCTCGGACACTATCGGGCGCGGGACGTGGCAGGCCCGGGCGACCTGATCGTGGTCGGTCGGTGGTCGCGTGCCGAGAACGGCTCGGGAACCTCGCCAGGCGCGGAACGGCGCCGATCCCGCGCTCGCTCTGCTGCGGGGGGCCGGGGACCGCCCTGTGCTCAGCCGACCGAGATCTCCGTCACGTAGAGCATGTTGCCGTCGAGGTCGCGCATCGAGAACATGGGCGGCACACCGTCCCAGCGCAGCAGCTCCTCGACGCGCACGCCGTGGGCCCCGAGCGTCGCGTGGTCGGCTGCGGCGTCCGAGGTCGCGAGCCGGATCCCCGTGTCGACGCCCGCGGGCTGGTCCGGGCCGGCGGCGACGAGCGCGACCGAGACCGCGGCGCCGGGCGGGGCGACCTCGATCCAGCGGAAGCCCTCCTGCAGGTCGCCGTCCATGCGGACCTCGAAGCCCAGGACGTCGCGGTAGAACGCGAGAGCGGCGTCCTGGTCGTCGACGGGGACCGCGACCGTGTGCAGTCCTGTGAAGTGGGTCGTCGTCATGATTCCTCCCTCGCTGCGGGGCGCCCTGGTGCGAGGCGTCGTCGGTAGGACCGTGCGGCGGTCGCGAAGTCATCGGTCGCGTCCCGGCGCCCGCGGGGGCGCGCCGGGGGAGGACGCGCGAGACGCGACGCCTGTGCCGCGGCAGGTGTCGATGCCGGAAGTGTCGGTGCCCGCGCCTACCCTTGGAGGGCTATGACATCGCTCTTCGAGAACCTGCCGCTGCCCGGATTCGACCTCGCGTCCCTCGGGGACTCGTCGCGCCTGCCGTCCACCGCGCCGCGGTGGGACGAGGCGCCCGACGGCGGAGGTTCCGCCCGCGCGGCCACGCGCCCCGGGCGCGGCTCGTCGGGGTCGGGCGGTGCCGGTGCGCCCGACGAGGACGGGCACCGCTCGAGCGGGTTCTCGCACATCGATCCCGAGTCGCTCCTCCAGGGGCTCAACCCGGAGCAGCGCGAGGCCGTGGTGCACTCGGGCAGCCCCCTGCTCATCGTCGCGGGTGCGGGGTCGGGCAAGACGCGTGTGCTCACGCACCGCATCGCCTACCTGCTCGCGACCGGGCGGGCCCGGCCGGGCGAGATCCTCGCGATCACCTTCACCAACAAGGCGGCGGCGGAGATGCGCGAGCGCGTCGAGTCGCTCATCGGCCCCGCGGCCAAGTACATGTGGGTCTCGACCTTCCACTCGGCGTGCGTGCGGATCCTGCGCAAGGAGGCCTCGGCGCTCGGGCTCAAGTCGAGCTTCTCGATCTACGACGCGGCGGACTCCCAGCGACTCATCACGCTCGTGAGCCGCGAGCTCGACCTGGACGTGAAGAAGTACCCCGCGCGGACGCTGTCCAACAAGATCTCGGACCTCAAGAACGAGCTGATCGACCCCGAGCGCTACGCGCGGGAGAGCGGTGCGTCGGCCGCCGACGGCTCGGCCGACGCGTTCGACCAGGTCCTCTCCGACGTCTACACGCGCTACCAGGCACGTCTCGCGCAGGCCCACGCGCTCGACTTCGACGACATCATCATGACCACGGTCAACCTCCTCCAGGCGTTCCCGGCGGTCGCGGAGCACTACCGCCGACGGTTCCGGCACGTGCTGGTCGACGAGTACCAGGACACCAACCACGCGCAGTACGTGCTGGTGCGCGAGCTCGCGGGAGCCTCGGCCCCCGTGGCGGAGGACGGCGAGGGCACGTGGGCGCCGGGGACCATCCCGCCCGGGGAGCTCACGGTCGTCGGCGACGCCGACCAGTCGATCTACGCCTTCCGTGGTGCGACCATCCGCAACATCCTCGAGTTCGAGGCCGACTACCCGAACGCACGCACCATCCTGCTCGAGCAGAACTACCGCTCGACGCAGAACATCCTCTCGGCCGCGAACGCCGTGATCTCGCGCAACGTCGACCGCAAGCCCAAGCGCCTGTGGACCGACGCGGGGGCGGGCGTCAAGATCATCGGCTACGTCGCGGACAACGAGCACGAGGAAGCGCGCTTCATCGCGGAGGAGATCGACCGCCTCGGCGACTCGGACGGCGTGCGCCCGGGCGACGTCGCGATCTTCTACCGGACCAACGCCCAGTCCCGTGCGCTCGAGGAGGTGCTCATCCGGGTCGGCCTGCCGTACAAGGTCGTCGGTGGCACGCGCTTCTACGAGCGGCGCGAGATCAAGGACGCGATCGCCTACCTGCGCGCCATCGCGAACCCGGACGACGACGTGAACCTGCGGCGCATCCTCAACGTGCCCAAGCGCGGGCTCGGCGACCGTGCGGAGGCCCTCGTGGCGGCGTTCGCCGAGCGCGAGCGCATCTCGTTCGCCGCGTCGCTCGACCGCGCCGAGGAGATCCCGGGCATGACGACCCGGACCCTCAACCCGCTGCGGACCTTCCGCGAGCTGTTCCACGGGCTCCTCGACCTGTACGCCACCGGGGCGACGCCCGCGGAGATCCTCGGTGCGGTCCTCGACCGCTCGGGCTACCTCGCCGAGCTCCGCGCGAGCGAGGACCCGCAGGACGGCTCGCGCGTCGAGAACCTCGCCGAGCTGCACGCGGTCGCGAGCGAGTTCACCGAGCTCGAGCCCGAGGGCGACCTCACGGACTTCCTGGAGCGGGTCTCGCTCGTCGCGGACTCGGACCAGATCCCGTCGAGCGACGACGAGGGGCACGAGGGCAAGCCCGTCGTGGACCCGGGGGTCGTGACCCTCATGACGCTCCACACGGCCAAGGGCCTCGAGTTCCCCGTCGTGTTCCTCAGCGGCATGGAGGACGGCACGTTCCCGCACATGCGCTCGCTGCACGACGACAGCGAGCTCGCCGAGGAGCGCCGCCTCGCCTACGTGGGCATCACGCGTGCCCGGGAGCGCCTCTACATCTCGCGCTCCGCGGTGCGCTCTGCCTGGGGCATGGCCAACGAGTTCCCGCCCAGCCGCTTCCTGGACGAGATCCCCGAGGACCTGTGGGACTGGCGCCGCAGGGAGTCGTCCATGGCGACCCTGCGCGGGCCCGGCGGGTACACGGGCGGGTGGGGCTCGTCGTCGGGCTCCTCGCGCGGCGGCTCGGGCAGCGGCTACGGATCCGGGGGCTCGGGCTCGCGCAACGGCGCGGTGCGCACGCGATCGGTCACGCCCAACCCGGACGGCCCCAAGTTCGGCTCGGCGACGCCGCGCAAGGAGGGGGACATCCCCTCGCTCGCGATCGGCGACAAGGTCACGCACGACGCCTACGGGCTCGGCACGGTCGTCGCGGTCGAGGGCGCGGGCACCAACGCGGTCGCCAAGATCGACTTCGGTGCCGACGGCACCAAGCGGCTCCTGCTGCGGTTCTCGCCCGTCACCAAGCTGTAGGGCGCCCGCCCGCCTCGCTGCCCGGCGGCGCGGCTCACCTCCCAGGGTGAGCGGCGCCGTCGGGCACGACCTTCTGCGCAACGGCGCGAGGTGCGCCCTCCCGGACGTTTCCCGCGCTGCGCCAGGCCGCCCGGGTGTGGCCAACGAGACAGCGTCGGGGCCGCCGTTCGGGCCGCCCCGTGTAGGTCCCGGCGTGTCGCCGGGCTACCCTGTTACGGGATGTCTCGATGTCGAGACATCGGTAGGCCGGTCAGGGCAGTCAGATGGAAGGACGACACAGGGTGGACCTGTTCGAATACCAGGCGCGCGACATCTTCGAGAAGCACGGGGTTCCCGTGCTGGGCGGCGTGGTTGCCACGACCCCCGAAGAGGCTCGCGAGGGCGCTGAGAAGCTCGGTGGCGGGACCGTGGTCGTCAAGGCCCAGGTCAAGACCGGAGGACGTGGCAAGGCGGGCGGCGTCAAGCTCGCCCACTCGCCCGAGGAGGCCGCCGAGAAGGCGTCCGAGATCCTCGGCATGGACATCAAGGGACACACCGTCCACCGCGTCATGATCGCGGCCGGCGCGAAGATCGCCGAGGAGTTCTACTTCTCGGTGCTCCTCGACCGGGCCAACCGCTCGTACCTCGCCATGGCGAGCGTCGAGGGTGGCATGGAGATCGAGGTCCTCGCGGTCGAGCGCCCCGAGGCGCTCGCCAAGGTCGCGGTGGACCCGACCGTCGGCATCGACCAGGCCAAGGCTGACGAGATCGTCGCCGCCGCCGGGTTCGCCGACGACATCAAGGCGCAGGTCGCCGACGTCATCCAGAAGCTGTGGACCGTCTACAAGGAGGAGGACGCGACCCTGGTCGAGGTCAACCCCCTGGTCCGCACCGAGGACGGCTCGATCGTCGCCCTCGACGGCAAGGTGACCCTCGACGAGAACGCAGGCTTCCGCCACGCGGACCACGCCGAGCTCGAGGACAAGGACGCGGCCGACCCTCTCGAGGCCAAGGCCAAGGAGAACGACCTCAACTACGTCAAGCTCGACGGCCAGGTCGGCATCATCGGCAACGGTGCGGGGCTCGTCATGAGCACGCTCGACGTCGTCGCCTACGCGGGCGAGCAGCACGGCGGCGTCAAGCCCGCCAACTTCCTCGACATCGGTGGCGGCGCCTCGGCAGCCGTCATGGCTGCGGGCCTGGACGTCATCCTCAACGACGAGCAGGTCAAGAGCGTGTTCGTGAACGTCTTCGGCGGCATCACGGCGTGCGACGAGGTCGCCAACGGCATCGTCCAGGCGCTCGCGATCCTCGGCGACGAGGCGAACAAGCCGCTCGTCGTCCGCCTGGACGGCAACAACGTCGAGGAGGGTCGCGCGATCCTCGCGGAGGCGAACCACCCGCTCGTCACCCTGGCCGAGACGATGGACGGCGGCGCCGACAAGGCTGCCGAGCTGGCCAACGCCGCTTCCTGACCCGAGACCCGAGAGAGAAAACAGACAGACATGGCAATCTTCATCAACGAGGACTCCAAGGTCATCGTCCAGGGCATGACGGGTTCGGAGGGCCAGAAGCACACGACGCGCATGCTGGCCTCCGGCACCAACATCGTGGGTGGCGTGAACCCGCGCAAGGCCGGCACCTCGGTCAGCTTCCCGAAGGGTGAGGGCACGGTCGACGTCCCCGTCTTCGGGTCCGTCGCCGAGGCGATCGCCGCCACGGGCGCCGACGTCTCCGTGATCTTCGTGCCCCCGGCATTCACCAAGTCGGCGGTCGTCGAGTCCATCGAGGCCGGCATGCCGCTCACCGTCATCATCACCGAGGGCGTCCCGGTCGCGGACTCCGCGGAGTTCTTCACCCTGGCCGAGGCCAAGGGCGTCCGCCTCATCGGCCCCAACTGCCCGGGCATCATCAGCCCCGGGAAGTCGAACGTCGGGATCATCCCGGCCGACATCACGGGCCCCGGCAAGATCGGGCTCGTCTCGAAGTCCGGCACGCTGACCTACCAGATGATGTACGAGCTGCGGGACTTCGGGTTCTCGACCGCGATCGGCATCGGCGGCGACCCGATCATCGGCACCACGCACATCGACGCCCTCGCGGCGTTCGAGGCGGACCCCGACACCGAGGCGATCGTCATGATCGGCGAGATCGGTGGCGACGCCGAGGAGCGCGCCGCGGCGTACATCCAGGCGCACGTGACCAAGCCGGTCGTCGGCTACGTCGCGGGCTTCACGGCTCCCGAGGGCAAGACGATGGGCCACGCAGGCGCCATCGTCTCGGGCTCGTCGGGCACCGCGCAGGCCAAGAAGGAGGCCCTCGAGGCCGCTGGTGTCAAGGTCGGCAAGACGCCGTCCGAGACCGCCGCTCTCATGCGCGAGATCCTCTCCTGACCTCGCACGCCTGAGCAGCACCTGAGCATCATCCGTCGGCGTCCGGCCCCTCGTGGCCGGGCGCCGTCGGCGTACCCTGGGGACCCCGCTCCTGGGCGGGTCGCGGGCGCGCCGCACGACGTGCCCCACGACGCCCACCCGATCGACGACGATGGAGACCATGACCACGCCGACCCAGTCCGCCGCAGCCCGGCGCGGGACGCCCCGCACGCTCGAGGAACCCGTCGGGGGTCCACGGCGCCCGCTCGAGGCCCCTCGGCGCTGGGTCTCCGGTCTCGTCGCAGCGCTCCAGGCGCTCGCGCTCTCGCTCGCCGTCGTGATCCTGCCGGCCGTCGCGGCCTTCCTCGCGTCCTCGGCAGGGCCGGCCGACGACGGCACGGGCTGGGGGCAGTCGGTGTCGGTCGCGGCCGGCCTGTGGCTGCTCGCGCACGGCGTCCCGCTGGCTGCTGCGGGCACGTCGGTCACCCTCGTCCCGCTCGGGCTCACGGCCCTGGCGCTCTTCACGTGCTACGCCTCGGCGCGCCGCTCGGCGCACACCGCCTGGTCCGCGTGGGCCGTGGGCGTGGGCGTGTACGCGCTCATGACCCTGGTCATCGCGCTGCTGTCCGGCGCGGCGCCGGGCTGGGACGTCCTGTTCGCCCCGCTGGGCGGCGCGGTCGTCGCCGCCCTCGGTCTGGGTGCCGGGATCCTCGCGCGCCCCGACGCGCCCCGGGTCGGCGAGCTGACCGCGGTCCTGGACCCCTACGTCCCGCCGGTGGTCCGGCTGGGCGCCCGCGCGGGACTGCTGGGCGTCGCGCTGCTCGTGGGGCTCTCGAGCGTCGTGCTGGGCGTGTGGGTCGTGGCCGGGCGCGCGACCGCGGCCGACATCATCACCGGCCTGGCCCCCGGCGCGGTCGGTGGCCTGATCCTCGCGGTGGCCCAGGTCATGGTCGTGCCCAACCTGGTGCTCTGGGTGAGCTCGTGGATCGCCGGTCCGGGGTTCGTGGTCGGGGACGGGAGCAGCTTCACGACCGCGGCCTCCGAGCCCGGGGCGCTACCTGCGGTCCCGCTCCTGGGCGCGCTGCCGGGGGCCGAGTGGACGACGGTCCTCGCCTCGTTCTCCCCGGTGCTCGTGGTCGCCACGGGGCTGGTCGCCGGTGCGTTCGTGTGGCGCCGATGCGGAGGTCTCGACGCCCGCTGGACCGACCTCGGGCTCGCGGTCCTGGGCGTGGCCCTGGCCTCGGGACTCCTCGTGGTGACGCTGCAGGTCGCGGCGGGGGGCGCCGTCGGGCCCGGGCGCATGGCGCACGTGGGCGCGCCGCCCCTGCTCGCGGGCGGGCTCGTCGCGGCGGAGATCGCCGGGGGAGCGGCGCTCGCCCTGGTCTGGGGCAAGGCGGCCGTGACCGAGCGGGTGCGGCACCGCCACGACGAGGAGCCCGACGACGGAGCGCGCCCGGGCGACTGAGATCGCCCCGGGCGTCGGGGCAGCTACCGGTTGCTGACTAGCGGCCCAGCTGGTCCTTGGTCCACTGCTCGCGCGCCTGCTCGTACTGGACCGCGCACTCCTGCTGCGCCGCGACGGTGATCGCGCCGTCGAGGCAGGCCTGGTTGTCCATCTCGATGTCCCACATCGCGAGGCCGCCGATCATCGACAGCGACATGGTCACCGTCAGGCCCAGTCCCACGGCGACCGCGGGCAGCAGCGCCCCGCCGAGCCGGGCACGCCAGACCGCGCGCAGCGCGCGGACGCCGAACACGATGGTCACGACCGCGAAGAACAGGCTCGCGACCCGCCAGGGGAAGGCCAGCGAGCTCGTGACGAGCGTGACGAGCATGAGCAGCCCGAAGTGCAGGACCTGGCGCGTCGTGGCGCGCAGCTGCTCGGGGTCGACCTGCGCGAGCGGGTCGGGCTTGCCGGGGCCGCCGGGGCCCGCCGGACCGCCGGTGCGGCCGTGACCGGGAGGCGGGCCCTGCTGCGGGCCCTGAGGCGCGCCGGGAGGTCCTTGCACCGGGGGAGGGCCGGGCTGTCGCGCCTCGTCGGTCGGCTTCTGGGCGCCGGGACGTGGGGGCGCGTACGGGTTGCCCATGGGCAGCTCCTCGGTGCTTCGCGGATGGCACGGGAGCGGGTCGGTGCTCGTCCCGGGCCCGGAGGACGCGGAGCAGACCGGCGCCTCTCCGGCGCGGACTAGGGTGGTGCCTGGCTATTCTCCCGCATTCTCCCCCCACCGCAGACGCCCTTGAGGAGCACCGTGCGCACACCTTCCGGTCAGCCCATCGACACGACGAGCGCGGCGCGCGTCGTCGTCCTGGTCTCAGGGGCTGGGAGCAACCTCGCGGCGCTGCTCGCGGCGCACGAGGACCCCGCCTACGGGGCGCGGGTCGTGGGTGTCGTCACGGACAAGCCGGGCGCGGGTGCGCTCGACCTGGCGCGCGACGCAGGGGTCGCCTCGGTCGTCGTCGCGCCGGGTGACTTCGCGGACCGCGACGCATGGAACGACGGCGTCGCGGAGGCCGTGGCGGTCTTCTCGCCGGACCTGGTGGTCCTCGCGGGCTTCATGCGCATCCTGAGCCCGGCGTTCGTGGACCGGTTCGCGGGCCGGACGATCAACACGCACCCGGCGCTGCTGCCCTCGTTCCCCGGCGCGCACGGCGTGCGCGACGCGCTCGCGTACGGCGTCAAGGTCACGGGCTGCACGGTCCACGTGGTCGACAACGGCGTGGACACGGGGCCGATCATCGCGCAGGCGACGGTGACGGTCGAGGACTCCGACGACGAGTCGACCCTGCACGAGCGGATCAAGGTCGCCGAGCGGGCGCTGCTGGTCGAGACGGTCGGTCGCGCCGCGCGCGAGGGCCTGCGGGTCGAGGGTCGCCGGGCGCTGCTGGGCTGAGCCAGCGCGGGGCGGCGGTAGGTCGAGCGTCGAGAGGGTGATGCTGCGCGGGGGCGGCGAAAAGGTGGGGTGCGCAGGGCGCGCCGTCGGGCAGGATCGGGCGGGCGGCACGACTCCGTGCCGCGCGACTCGTCAGGAGGCCGTCCGTGCAGCTCTCGTTCGCCTACCAGGTCACCAAGTGGGACCCCGCGACGCGGACCGTCAACCCTGACGGGAGCGTCGACTGGGCGGAGCGGCCGGACGCGGACGGCTCGATCGAGGCGGCCTACCTCGACGCGATCTCGACCTTCGCGCGCGAGCTCGGGGTCGAGCGGCTGACGCTGCGCGACATCGAGCTCCGGCACGACGACTCGGACCTCGACCCGGGGAGCGTCCTGGCCCGGCTCTTCGGGCCGCGCCTGGAGGGCTGCTACGACGGCGCGACCGTGGACGTCGACGGGGCCAGGCTCCTGGTGCGCGAGGCGCTCCGTGCCGAGAGCTTCGATCCCCCCGCGCCCGAGGAGCCGACGCTGTGGTGCCGCTTCGAGGCCGAGGGGCGCATGTTCGTGCACACGGGTTACGACCTCTACCTGTACATCGGGGCGTCGGAGTCGTGCCTGCCTGCAGTCGAGGCAGTCGCGGCGTCGGGCCTGTTCCCGGTCCTGGTCGAGCAGTCCCCGTACGACCCGACGTCGGCGGGCGCGATGGGAGAGATGGCCGACGTGCCTCCGGTCGACGAGGTGTTCTGGGCGGCCGTCGACGCCCTGGTCGACGAGCGCGGTGGTGCGCTCCTCCAGGAACACGCTGGTTGGGACCGTTGGCACCGGGTCGTCGCGGGTGGTCCCCGGCCTGTGTTCCGCCCGCGAGCCGTGGTGGAGGTCTGGCCGGACGTGTCCGCCGACGTCGCGGCTGTGCTGAGGGGGATCCTCGATGAGGACGACGACCCGCAGCGCGATCTTGTCTACCTCACGGCGGACGGTGCGGTGCGCTCGGTGCGGATCGACGAGGACAGCCTGCCGAGGATCGAGCGACACCTCGCCGGCGCGGTCGGCGGGTTCGCCGTCCCGGGAACGGTCGACGAGGCGCTGCCGATGCTGCTGCACCGCGCGGCATGCGCTGACGCGGACGGTGTGGTCCGGGTCCGGGTCGACCGGTTCTGACGGGGGCACCGGGCGGCCATCAGCTGCTCGAGACGGGGTCGTCGGTTCGAGAAGGGCGCGTGCACCACGGTCCGGGGACCGGTCTCGGCCGGGAAGACCCGTCTCGCATGCCGGGGGACGCGGACCCTTGACGCGCCACGTTATCAACGAGTACGTTGATCAATGTAACTGTTGATCACGACGAGCAGGCCGACATGACTCTCCCGGACGGTTCCCACGACGACACCGACGCAGCCCTCGACCGTGCGTTCCTCGCACTGGCCGACCCGGTCCGCCGGAGCATCGTCGCCACGCTGTCCCGGGGGCCGGCCACTGTCAACGAGCTCGCCGCACCCTTCCCCATCACGAAGCAGGCCGTGTCCCGGCACATCCAGGTCCTCGAGGCCGCGGGTCTCATCACCCGCACCCGGGACGGCCAACGACGACCCTGCCACCTCGACCCCGCCGCACTCGAACGGCTCACGGCGTGGATCGACGAGTACCGGCTCACCGCGGAGCGGCAGTACCGCCGGCTCGACGCCCTCCTCGGGCGGCTCCAGGCGACGTCGTCGGACCCATCGAAGGAGCAGTCATGAGCAGCACGCACCCCACGACCGTCACCGCCCCTCCGGGGACGCCCTTCATCGAGATCGTCCGCGACGTCGACGCGCCGCGCCCTCTCGTGTTCCGGGCCTTCACCGACCCCACGCTCGTCACGCAGTGGCTCGGCCCCCGCCGCTACGAGATGGTCCTCGACCACTGGGACGCCCGGACGGGCGGCTCGTGGGCCTACACCCATCGCGCAGGCGGCGAGGAGTACGGGTTCTTCGGCGCGTTCCACTCGGTCGTGCCGGACGAGCGCGCAGTCCAGACGTTCGAGTTCGCGGGCGCGCCCGGTCACGTGAGCCTCGACACCGTCTCGTTCGAGGACCTTCCCGGCGGCGGGACCAGGATCACCACCCGCTCGGTCCACCAGTCGGTCGAGGCTCGCGACGCCATGGTCGGCTCGGGCATGGCGGACGGCATGAGCGAGGGCTACGAGCGCCTGGACGAGCTCCTGGCCTCGGACGCCGTCGCCTGACACCTGGTGGTCGCGGCGACCGGGGGCCTCCGTCGAGATGCGGCTCGTGGGGGTCGAACACGCGTCCTGACCCCCACAAGCCGCATCTCGCGGAGGACGTGGCGGGCCCCGGTCGCCACAGGTGCGTGGCGCCGTCGGGCAGGCGGACACCGCCACCCCACCCGGCCCTACCCGAGCGCCCGCCGACGCCGCCCGCGCGACCCACCCAGCCCCGCCCCCCACCCAGCCCCGACCCCCAGCCCGCCGCCAAGAGGGCACGGTAAGATCGGAGGCGGCCGCGACTGGCGAGGGTGGGAACGACCACCGGGGAGCGTCCGATCGACCTGTTGGTGCGTCGTCCGCCTGGGCGCCTGGGTGACCGGTATCTTCCCGCGACCCGCTGACGACCCACAGGAGTACTCCGATGTCCGCAGCCCCCACGTCTCCCGAGACCCAGATCGCCGACGACGCCCAGCGTCCCGTGCGTCGCGCTCTGCTGAGCGTCTACGACAAGACCGGCCTGGTCGAGCTGGCCACGGCCCTGCACGCCGCGGGCGTCGAGCTCGTCTCGACCGGCTCGACCGCGTCCACGGTCGCAGCCGCGGGCATCCCCGTGACCAAGGTCGAGGAGCTCACGGGCTTCCCCGAGTGCCTCGAGGGGCGCGTCAAGACCCTGCACCCGCGCGTGCACGCGGGGATCCTCGCGGACACCCGCAAGCAGGACCACCTCGAGCAGCTCGCCCAGCTCGAGATCGCACCGTTCGAGCTCGTCGTCGTCAACCTGTACCCCTTCGCCGACACGGTCGCTTCGGGTGCCGGTCCGGACGCCGTGATCGAGCAGATCGACATCGGCGGCCCCTCGATGGTCCGCGCCGCGGCGAAGAACCACCCGAGCGTGGCCGTCGTCGTCGACCCGGCCGCCTACGGCGACGTGATCGCCGCCGTCCAGGCGGGCGGCTTCACGTACGCGCAGCGCAAGCTCCTCGCGGCGCAGGCGTTCGTGCACACCGCGACCTACGACGTCGCGGTGGCGTCCTGGATGAGCAGCGTGGTCGCGCCCACCGACGTCGTGGACACTGCCGAGGCCGGTCCGGTCTCCACCGGTTTCCCCGCCTGGGTCGGCGCCACCTGGGACCGTTCCGACGTGCTGCGCTACGGCGAGAACCCGCACCAGCGTGCCGCGCTCTACACCAACGGCCACGGTGCCTCGGGCCTCGCGCAGGCGACCCAGCTCCACGGCAAGGCGATGAGCTACAACAACTACGTCGACGCCGACGCCGCGTGGCGCGCCGCGCACGACCACGGCGACGCCCCGACGGTCGCGATCATCAAGCACGCCAACCCGTGCGGCGTCGCGGTCGGCACCGACGTGGCCGACGCCCACGCCAAGGCCCACGCGACCGACCCGGTCTCGGCCTACGGCGGGGTCATCGCGACCAACACCGTGGTGAGCGCGGCCGCCGCAGAGCAGATCGCGGGGGTCTTCACCGAGGTCGTCGTGGCGCCGGGCTACGAGCCCGAGGCGCTCGAGATCCTCTCGCGCAAGAAGAACGTCCGCCTGCTCCAGGTCGACGGCGCCCCGAGCGCAGGCGTCGAGATCCGCCCCATCTCGGGTGGTCTGCTCATGCAGCAGGTCGACCGCATCGACGCCGCGTCGGAGAACGGTGGAGACAGCCCCCAGTCGTGGACGCTCGCGACGGGCGAGGCTGCGGACGCCGAGACGCTCGCAGACCTCGAGTTCGCATGGCGTGCCGTGCGTGCCGCGAAGTCGAACGCGATCCTGCTCGCCAAGGGCGGGGCAGCGGTCGGTATCGGCATGGGCCAGGTCAACCGCGTCGACTCGTGCCGCCTGTCGGTCGAGCGTGCCAACACCCTGGGCGCCGAGGGCGAGGAGCGTGCGCGCGGCTCGGTGGCCGCGTCCGACGCGTTCTTCCCGTTCGCGGACGGCCTGCAGGTCCTGCTCGACGCCGGCGTCAAGGCCGTGGTCCAGCCCGGTGGCTCGGTCCGCGACGACGAGGTCATCGCAGCCGCACAGGCTGCCGGCGTCACGCTCTACCTGACGGGCACGCGCCACTTCGCGCACTGACCCGTCCGGCTCGGCGCCCCGTTCAGGGGAGGGGCGCGCCGAGCATGCGGTTCCTGCGGGCCGAGCATGCGGTTCTCGTCCGGGTCGACCCGGACCCGGACGACAACCGCATGCTCGGCGGCCGATCGGCCGATCGGCCGATCGGCCGAGCGCCGAGCGGTCAAGCGGCCGAGCGGCCGAGGCCGGGGCGAGCCCCCGCCTCCTTCAGACGACCGCGTCGCGCAGCCTGCGCGACGGGTCCGTCGCGACCTCGACGTCGACGTGCAGCGCCACGTCGCGGTTCATGAGCTTGCGCACCTGGCCCACCTCGCGCGGTGCGTCGACCACGAGGACCGCCCGCACGGTCGCGAGCCGGTGCCCCTCGGTGTTGGTGCGGTGCGCGCCCGCGACGGTCTCGAGGTACAGCGCGATCCAGCCCTCGTGGCCCGACGCGCCGCCGGTCGGGTCGCCGCGGTAGACGACCTCGTGGAAGGGCGAGGGCGTACCGAACAGCGCGATGTCGTGCCCGAGCTGCTGCGAGAAGACGTACGGCGCGTGCTGGGGGACCGGGGCGAGCCCGAGCAGCTCGCGGACGGGCTGCGGCTCGGCGGGCATCTCGTCGACGCCCAGGAGGGCGCGGACGGTCGGCTCGGGGTCGTGCAGCGCGGCGGACCAGTGCCCGCCGGGCACGGGGCCGAACACCGCGTTGTCGCGCGTCGCGCAGTCGCCCACCGCGTACAGGCGCCGCAGCGCCTTGAGGGGCAGGTGCCCCGAGGTGCCCGACGGCGACGCGACGGTCGGGGGAGCCACCCGCCCCGCGCTGTTGACCCGGATCGAGCCGCGCGGGTCGAGCGGGAGCGTGCCCTTGAGCCACGCGGTCGCGGGGCGTGCGCCCACGGCCGCGAGCACGAGGTCGCCCTCGATCCGCGACCCGTCGGCCAGCACCACGGACCTCGCGCCCACCTCGGTGACCTGCGCGCCGGTGAGGAGGCGCGCGCCGGCGTCGGCGTACCAGCGGACCAGGTGGGCGCCGACCTCGGCGCCGAGCTGACGCTCGAGCGGGGTCTGCGCGGCCTCGAGCACGGTGACCTCGCAGCCTGCCTTCGCGGCGACCCCGGCGACCTCCGCGCCGATCCAGCCCGCGCCGATCGAGACCAGGCGCGTGCCGGGCGTGAGCCGTCCGCGCAGGCGCGCGGCGTCGTCGGCCGTGTGCAGCGTGAGCGCGGCCTCCCAGCCGGGCGGGCGCACGGGCTCGGAGCCCAGGGCGAGGACCGCGACGTCGGCCGTGACGCGCCGCCCCGACCGCGTCGTGACCGTGACCTCGTCGGTGCCGGGCTCGAGGTCGACGGCCGGGTCGTCGAGCAGCAGCTCGTCGGCCAGCGTGCTGACGTCGACCCCGATCTCCCCGGTCAGCCAGGCGGGCTCGGGCCGTGACACGAGCTCCTTGGACAAGGGGGGACGGTCGTAGGGTGGGACTCCTTCGGCGCCGAGGAGCGTCACGCGCCCCGTGAAACCGTGCGCGCGCAGTGCGGCGACGGTCTGCGCGCCGGCGAGGCCCGCTCCCACGACGACGACGGACCCGGCCGCGGGGCGCCGCGCGTGCGGCAGGACATCGGTGGTGACTGGTGAGGGCACGTTCACCACCGTAGTCGGCGGTAGGCTCGGAACCGTGAACTGGTGGGCAGCGTGAGCGACGTCACCGCGCGTGGGCGCGGACCGCACAACGACCCCTCGACGCAGCATCGGCCGGCCGCCGCCCCTGCGTGGCACCGTCTCGACGGTGCGCCCGAGGCGTCGGACGAGGACCGACCGCTTCCTGTCGGGCCGCTCGCGGGCATCCCCCGGGTGAGCGCCGGGAACGGGGCGGGGGGAGTGCAGCCCGCCGAGCAGGCGACCGTGGTCGTCGTGCCGGCGCCCCAGAGCAACCTGGCGATGTGGCTCGTGTTCGCGGGCGTCCTGCTCGCGGTCGCGGTGACCCTGTTGGCCGGCGCCCGGGCGGGGGTCTTCGTCATCGTCGGGATCCTGGTCGTCGGGGCGGGGGTCCGCGCGTTCCTGCCCGGTCCCGGACCCGTGGGACTGACGGTCCGCACCCGCTGGACCGACGTGATCATGTACCTCGCGACGGCCACCGTGATGGGTGCCCTCGCGGTGACCGTCCCTAACATCTGAGACGAGACGACGAGGCCCGGTCCGCAGCCGCGGCCCGGGCCTCGTCGTGCGGTGGAGGTGCGGATCAGGCCTTGGGGGCCGTGCCGTCCTCGTCCGGCGAGGGCTTGCCGGCCTCGGTCTCGGCGACCTCGGTGATCTCGACCTCGGTGACCTCGACGGTCTCCACTGCGCCGGGAACCTCGGCGGCGGGCGATGCCGCCTCCTCGGCGACCACGGCGGCGGTCGCGGCGGGGGCGCCGGGCAGGTCGGTCTCCTCCTCGACCACGAAGACCTCGTCCTCGGCCAAGAGGTCGTCCTGGACCGGGGCGAAGGCGAAAGCGCGGTAGAACAGGGCCGCGATGGCCGCGCCGACGAGCGGGGCGACGATGAAGAGCCAGAGCTGGCTCAGGGCCCACGAGTCGGAGAAGATCGCTGCGGCGATCGAGCGCGCGGGGTTGAGCGAACCGTTGGTGAACGGGGCGGCGATGAGGAGCAGCGCGGCGAACGACAGGCCGATCGCGGTCGGTGCGAGCTTGGAGTTGGAGCGCTTGTCCGTGACGCCGAGGATCACCCCGACGAAGATGGCGGTGGCGACGACCTCGATCAGGAACGCCGAGAACCACTCGAACGAGAACGCGCCGCCAGTGCTGGCTGCGAGGGGAGAGTGCTCGGCGAACCCGTTGGCCGTGCCGGAGATGAAGGCCTGCTTGGTCGCGTCGGCGATCACCTGGTTCTGCTGGAGGATCGGCAGCGCTGCGCTGGGGAGCGTCGCGAAGAGGATGAGCGAGGCGATGATGCCGCCGACGACCTGGGCGAGCCAGTAGGGCAGGACGTCGCGCCATGCGGTGCGCCCACCGATCGCGGCGCCGAGCGTCACCGCCGGGTTGAAGTGCCCGCCCGACACGTGGCCCACGGCTGCGATCGCCGCGAGGAGCGCGATGCCGGCGGCCAGCGCGACCGGCAGGACCAGCCCGGCGCCCGTGAAGCGGCCGTAGAGCGCGACCCCGAGGATCGAGAGGACGAGGAAGAACGTACCGAAGGCTTCGGCGCCGAGCCGGGCGAGCAGGCTGGGCCCGACGACGACCGTCGCCTCTTCGACGACCACTGCGTCGGGTGCTGAAGTGTCCTGGGACATGATGTTCCTGTCTCGTGTGCGTGGGGAGTCCGGGAAGGCCGGACCTTCCGGATGAACAGCCGACGTCGGTGCAGAACCGGCATCTCGGTGGCATCCTGCCACCGATCTCTGGGAGTTCGCTGATGAGAACGTGACCAGTCTCACCTGCTGAACTCGAGCGCGCCAGAGGGCGGGGCGCGGGCGCGCCAGGGCGGACCGCCGTCGGGCAGCGCGCAGAGGGTGACCCCGAGTCCGCGTGCGCCCCCTCGCGGCCGGGGGAAAGTATCTTGACGTCGAGAAGTCGAGTACCCTGGGCGGCGGTCAGCATCATCGGTTCGCGCGCGGTTCCGGCACTCGCCGGAGGCCGGCGGGCGACCGCCGGTTCCCCTCGCAGAGTTGGAGTTACCCCCGCTATGGGCAAGATCAAGGTCGTCAACCCGGTCGTCGAGCTCGACGGTGACGAGATGACGCGCATCATCTGGCAGTTCATCAAGGACCGCCTCATCTACCCCTACCTCGACATCGACCTCAAGTACTACGACCTGTCGATCGAGAACCGCGACGCCACCGACGACCAGGTGACGATCGACGCCGCGAACGCGATCAAGCAGTACAACGTGGGCGTCAAGTGCGCGACCATCACCCCCGACGAGGCACGCGTCGAGGAGTTCGGCCTGAAGAAGATGTGGGTCTCCCCGAACGGGACCATCCGCAACATCCTCGGTGGCGTCGTCTTCCGCGAGCCCATCATCATCTCGAACATCCCGCGCCTGGTGCCGGGCTGGAACAAGCCGATCATCATCGGCCGTCACGCGCACGGCGACCAGTACAAGGCGACCAACTTCAAGGTCCCCGGCGCCGGCACCCTGACGCTCACCTACACGCCTGCCGACGGCTCCGAGGAGATCAAGCAGACGGTCGTCACCTACGGCGACGACGGTGGCGTGGCCATGGGCATGTACAACTTCAACGAGTCCATCAAGGACTTCGCGCGCGCCTCGTTCGCGTACGGCCTGCAGCGGAACTACCCGGTGTACCTGTCGACCAAGAACACGATCCTCAAGGCCTACGACGGCCAGTTCAAGGACCTGTTCCAGGAGGTCTTCGACGCCGAGTTCAAGGACCAGTTCGAGGCCGCAGGCCTCACCTACGAGCACCGCCTCATCGACGACATGGTCGCCTCGGCCATGAAGTGGGAGGGCGGCTACGTCTGGGCCTGCAAGAACTACGACGGCGACGTCCAGTCCGACACCGTCGCGCAGGGCTTCGGCTCGCTCGGCCTCATGACGTCGGTCCTCATGACCCCGGACGGCAAGACCGTCGAGGCCGAGGCCGCGCACGGCACCGTGACGCGTCACTACCGCCAGCACCAGCAGGGCAAGCCGACGTCGACCAACCCGATCGCGTCGATCTTCGCCTGGACCCGTGGCCTCATGCACCGCGGCAAGATCGACGGCACCCCCGAGGTCACGGCGTTCGCCGAGACGCTCGAGGACGTCGTCATCAAGACCGTCGAGTCCGGCAAGATGACCAAGGACCTCGCGCTCCTGGTCGGCCCGGACCAGGAGTGGCTGACGACCGAGGACTTCCTCGCGGCGCTCGACGAGAACCTGGCCGCACGCCTGGCCTGATCCTCGTCCCCGCACGCCCGACGGCGCCGCTCACCTCGTCCGGTGAGCGGCGCCGTCGGGCGTCTGCGGAGACCCGCCACGACTCCGCGCACCGTGGCGGGCACGGCGCCCGGGCGGGGCGCGCCCGCCGTCTGCCGAGGGTGTGCGCGGGTGTGACCGACGCCCCGTCCGCCGGGGGTGCGGGTACCCCTGGGGAGCGCCCGGGCGTTGTGACAGAGTGTGGGCATGACAACTCCCGTGAACGTGACCGTGACCGGAGCCGCCGGTCAGATCGGTTACGCCCTGCTGTTCCGCATCGCCGCAGGCCAGCTCCTCGGACCGGACGTGCCCGTCCGCCTGCGACTCCTCGAGATCCCGCAGGGGGTGAAGGCCGCAGAAGGCACCGCGATGGAGCTCGACGACTGCGCCTTCCCGCTGCTCGCCGGGATCGACATCTTCGACGACCCGCGGGCCGGGTTCGAGGGGGCCAACGTCGGCCTGCTCGTGGGTGCGCGCCCCCGTGGACCGGGCATGGAGCGCGGTGACCTCCTCGAGGCCAACGGCGGCATCTTCAAGCCCCAGGGCGAGGCGATCAACGCCGGTGCGGCCGACGACATCCGCGTGCTGGTCGTGGGCAACCCGGCGAACACCAACGCGCTCATCGCGGCGTCGAACGCGCCCGACGTGCCCAAGGACCGCTTCACGGCCATGACGCGCCTCGACCACAACCGTGCGCTGACGCAGGTCGCCAAGCGCGCGGGCGTGCCCGTCGCCGAGGTCCGCAAGGTCAGCATCTGGGGCAACCACTCGGCCACGCAGTACCCGGACATCTTCCACGCCGACGTCGCGGGCCGTCCGGGCGCCGAGCTCGCAGCCGACTCGGCCTGGCTCACGGGCGAGTTCATCCCGACCGTCGCCAAGCGTGGTGCGGCGATCATCGACGCACGGGGTGCGTCGTCCGCCGCCTCGGCGGCGAACGCCGCGATCGACCACGTCTTCGACTGGGTCAACGGCACGCCCGAGGGCGACTGGACGAGCGCGGGCATCGTGTCCGACGGGTCGTACGGCGTCCCCGAGGGCCTCATGGCCTCGTTCCCCGTGGTCTCGCGCGGCGGGACGTGGGAGATCGTCCAGGGGCTCGAGATCTCGGACTTCTCGCGCGGACGCATCGACGCCTCGGTCGCCGAGCTCGTCGAGGAGCGCGACGCCGTGCGGGGCCTCGGCCTCGTCTGAGCCACGAGGGTCGGGGGGGGGGGGG
>NZ_JACSQF010000003.1:19861-72821 GCF_014836755.1 Oerskovia merdavium | reverse complement strand
CCCCGCGGGGCGGCGCCGGGGCGCCCCGGGCGCCAACCCGCTGCGTGGCCGGTCCCTGTGGCCGGTCCCGCGGGTCCCCGCGACAGGACACCGTCGTCCGGACCGTGACGTCCGGACCGTGACGTCCGGACCATGACGCAGGGCCGGAAAATGCCTGCGTGCGCGTCGTACCCCCGCCATAGGATCGGCTGGCCATGACCGATGCACCCACCGGCTCTCCGACCGGCCCCGACGCTGCCCCTTCCTCCCCGACCGTCTCCTCGACGGACCCCGCCCGCCGCCTGGACTGGCGGCGGCTGCGCGGCCCGCAGTCCGTCTTCGCGCTCGTCGCGCTCACCGTCGGGGCGGTCGGTGGTGCGTTCGGCACGGTCGTCGCGGGGTGGCTCGCGGCGGACCCGACGACGGCCACGCTCCAGCTCCTGGCCGCGTGCATCGTGAGCGCGGCGCTGCTCGACACGATCGGCCAGGTGGTCTGGGCGGGAGTCGTCGACCGGGCCGAGGGGCGGCTGCGCGGCGACCTCCTGTCCGCGGCGCTGCACCAGCCCCTCGCCACGCTCACCGAGCAGGCCGTCGGCGAGGTGCTCGACCGGGTCGACGACGACACCCACGCGGTCGGCACGCTCGTGCGCCGGCAGGCCTGGGGGGCGGGCCGCACCCTCGTCGGCGTGATCCCCATGTGGGTCGTCGCCGGGCTCACCTGGTGGCCGGCCTGGATCCTCTTCCCCGTGCTCGGTCTGGTCGCCGCGCTGATCGTGCGCCCCATGCTCGGCGAGATCGCTCGCCGCAAGGTCGTCGAGGAGGCGGCCTGGACGGACCACGCCGCGGTGTTCGAGGAAGCGGTCGCAGCACGCGACGACCTGCGCACGAGCCTGGGGCAGTCGTTCGCGGTACGCAGGCTCGCCGAGCGGTCGGCGCAGGTCCACCGACGCTTCGAGGCCGTGCTGTCGGTCGAGTCGCGCATGCTCCGCCGGGCCGGGCTCGTGCTCGCGTCGCTGCTCGCGGGCGTGGCCGTCGCGGGGGCTGCCCTCGCCGCCGACGGCGAGCTGGGCGTCGACCGTCTCGTCACCCTGTTCCTGGTCACGTCGATGTTCGTGGGGCAGACCGACAACCTGGTCCACCACCTCCCGGACATCCAGGAGGGGCTCGGGGCGCTCACGCGCATCCGTCAGATGCTCTCGGTCGCCCCCGAGCCGGTGGGCGGGCGCGACGTGCCGGCCGGGCCCGTGGGCATCGAGCTCCGGGACCTGCACTTCTCGTACGCCGAGGGCACCTTCGCCCTGGACGGCGTGAGCCTGCGCGTGCCCGCGGGCGCGACGGTCGCGCTCGTGGGCCGCACGGGCTCGGGCAAGTCGACGCTCGCGTCGCTGCTGTCCCGGGCCGTCGAGCCACCGCGCGGTGCGGTGCTCCTCGGGGGCGTGGACGTGCGAGACCTCGACCTGCAGGCGCTGCGCGCCGCGGTCGGCGTCGTGACCCAGCGGACCGAGATCCTCGCGGGCACGCTCGCGGAGAACGTCGCGCTCTTCGCCGACGTGCCGCGCACGGCCGTCGAGGACGCGGTGCGCGAGCTCCGCCTCGACGAGTGGGTCGCCGGCCTGCCGGACGGTCTGGACACGCTGCTCGGCCCGGGCGGGACGTCGCTGTCGGCCGGCGAGGAACAGCTCGTCGCGTTCGCCCGCCTGCTCGTGCGCGACGTCCAGGTCGTGGTCCTCGACGAGGCCACGGCACGCATGGACCCCTTGACCGAGGCGCGCGTCGTGGCGGCGTCGGAGCGGTTGCTCGCGGGGCGCACGGGCGTGCTCGTCGCGCACCGGCTCACGACGATCGAGCGCGCGGGCCTGATCGCGGTGCTCGACCGGGGGCGCGTCGTCCAGCAGGGCGTGCGGGCCACGCTCGCGCGCGTCGCGGGTCCCTATCGCGACCTGCTGGAGGCGAGCGTCGCGCAGGGGGGCTCGCCTGACGTCGCGCTCGTCGACCGGGGGAGCGAGGGCCGCGAGGACGCTGCGGCGGTCGGACTCGCCGCTGCTGAGGCGGACGGCGGTGTGGTCTCGGCCGCTGTCGCCGTCGTCGGAGCGGACCCGGAGACGCCCGGCGCGCCCGGCGCGTCCGACGAGGCCGTCGGCGGCCGGCGTCGGCGTGGCGTCCCGCCGACCCTGGCGGACCCGGGCGAAGGCCCCAGCCTCGCGCGCGGCGTGCTGCACGCGCTGTTCGTGCGGCCGGCGTGGGGTGTCGTGGGGGCCGTGCTGTTCCTGGTGGCGAGCCTCGTGTCGGCGCAGGGGGCAGTGACCGGCTTCCTCTGGGGCCACGCGGTCCAGGGGCTCGACGAGGGGTTCCCCGCGGCGCTGCTCGTCCCGTTCGCGGTGCTCCTGGTGGTCGCGCCCCTCTGCCTCGCACGGGCCCTGTACGTCTACCCCCGCTGGTGGATCGAGGTCCTGCTGCGGGTGCGCATGTCGGTCATGACGGGCCAGACGCGCCAGCACCGGCTCTCGGCCACACCCCCGGGCGAGGTCGTGGCGCGCGCCATGGATGCCGACCGGTTCGTGCGGTACGCCGACCGCTGGGTGGACCTCGTCAACGGCCTCGTCATCGCCGGTGTCACGGCGCTGCTGAGCCGGTCGTGGCTCGCCGGGGCCGTGCTGCTCGCGGTCATGGTCGTCTCCGCCGCGGCGTCGACGCTCGGGCGCCCCATCGCTGGCCGCTCGGCGACGCGATCGTCGGCCGCGCGCGCCCGGTTCGGGCGGGCCCTGGTCTCGGCGCTCGACTCGGCGCGCTCGGTCAAGCTCGCCGCCCGGACGCCCCAGGTGCACGCGCACCTGCACGAGGTCGACGCGGGCCGCGTGCGTGCCGCGGTCTTCGAGCACCGCGTGCAGGCCGCGCTCGACGGCGTGCCGCTCGTGATGATCCAGCTCGGCGTCGTCGCGGCCTGGGCCGGGCTCCTCACCGGGACGTGGGACCTCGCGACCGCGCTCCTGGTCGCGAACGCGGTCAACGGCTTCGGTTGGTTCGGCGTCGTCGCCGGGGCGGTCGTGACGGAGGCTCCCGGGACTCGTTCGTGGCAGCGTGCGACGAGCCGCTTCGCGGCCGGGGCGGACCTCATGGACCTGCCTCGCGGGGTCGACCTCCTCACGGGCGAGGCGCCCACCCCTGCCCCCGGCCCGCGTCAGGCGCTCGAGCTCCTGGAGCTCGCGGGGGTGAGCGCGCTGCACGACGACGGCACGATCGGCGTGCACGGCGTCGACCTGAGCGTGGAGCGCGGCGAGCTCGTGCTCCTGCTCGGCCAGGTCGGGTCGGGCAAGTCGAGCCTGCTGGCGGCGCTCGCGGGGCTCATGGAGCACACGGGTGACATCCGGTGGAACGGGACGGACGTCGAGGACGCCCAGACCTTCCTGCGCCCGGGCCAGGTCGCGCACGTCGCGCAGGTCCCGCGCGTCCTGTCGGGGACGTTCGCGGACAACGTGCGGCTCGGCCACGAGCGCGAGGTCCACGGCCCGGTCGCGGCCGCGCGGCTCGAGCGCGACGTGGTCGAGGCGGGCGGTCACGAGGCCCTCGTGGGGCATCGAGGCGTCCGGCTCTCGGGCGGTCAGGTGCAGCGGCTCGCGCTCGCCCGCGCGCTCGCGACCGACGCGGAGCTGCTCCTGGCCGACGACGTGTCGAGCGCTCTCGACGCCGCGACGGAGATCGAGCTGTGGTCGTCGCTCCGTGAGCGGGGGACCACGGTGATCGGTTCGACCTCGAAGCGTGCGGCGCTGGCCCGCGCGGACCGCGTCGTGGTGCTCCACGAGGGTGCCGTCGCGGAGGTCGGCCCCTGGAGCGACCTGGCGCCGCGCTGGAGCCACCTCGCGGGCTGACGTCCTCCAGCCCCTGGCCCGGCCGGGCAGCGATCACGCTTCCCGGCCGGGCTTCGCGCTGTCCGGGGTCGTCCCCGTCGCGGGGGCCACGGGTTCGGCGTGCCGACATGCGGTTGCACCCTTGCTGCAACTTTCAGCAACGGCTACAGTCTGGGTCAGCCGGCGTCGGGGAGCGCCCGGCTCGGGAGACCACGTGGAGCGCAGGGGCTCGGTCACCCGGCGGTGCGTACGCACGTCCGACTCCCCGGTCGACAAGGGAGTCCTCATGGCATCACCCCGCCCCAGGCGGTCGTCCAGACCGCGCCGCGCCACAGCGTCCCTCGCGGCGCTGTCCGTCGGGCTCACCGGGCTGACAGGCTTCACGGCCGTCGCCAACGCGGCGACCGGCCCTGCGGCGACCGCGACGGACGCGGCCCGCACCTTCGCACTCGTCGGCAGCCTGCAGGACGAGGCCGGCTGTGCAGCCGACTGGGACCCGGCCTGCGCCGCGACCGAGCTCGCGCCGACCGGTACCGAGGGTGTCTACTCGGCCGACTTCACGGTGCCCGCGGGCACCTACGAGTACAAGGTCGCCGTGAACGACACGTGGGACGAGGCCTACGGCCTGAACGGTGGTGCGGACAACATCCCGCTGGTCGTCGGTGGCCCCACGACCCTGCGCTTCACGTTCGACGACGTCGCCAAGCGCGTCTCGCTCGCGCCCGTCGATCTCGGGGGAGCCTACGACGAGGCGACCGACGCGCAGATCGTGACCCCGCCCGTGCGCCAGGCCGGCTCCGACGAGCAGTTCTACTTCGTCATGACTGACCGCTTCGCGGACGGCGACCCCACCAACAACGAGGCCGGCATCGAGGGCGGTGCGCTGCACTCGGGCTACGACCCCACGGACAAGGGGTTCTACCAGGGTGGCGACATCCAGGGCCTGCGCGACCAGCTCGACTACATCGACGGGCTCGGGACCACCGCGATCTGGCTGACCCCGTCGTTCAAGAACAACCCGGTCCAGGGCGAGGGAGCGAACGCGTCGGCGGGCTACCACGGCTACTGGGTCACCGACTTCACGCAGATCGACCCGCACCTCGGCACCAACGCCGAGCTCGAGGCACTGATCGACGAGGCCCACGCCAAGGGCATCAAGGTCTACTTCGACATCATCACCAACCACACGGCCGACCTGATCGACAACGAGCAGAAGCAGTACTCGTACGTCGACCAGGCGACCTCGCCGTACAAGGACGCCGCGGGCATCGCGTTCGACCCGGCCGACCACGCGGGCAAGGACACGTTCCCCGCGATGGACGCCGCGACGTCGTTCCCCTACACGCCCGTGGTGGCCGAGGACGCGAAGGACGCCAAGGTCCCCGCGTGGCTCAACGACACGACGCTCTACCACAACCGCGGCAACTCGACGTGGTCGGGCGAGTCCGTGACCTACGGCGACTTCGACGGCCTGGACGACCTCATGACCGAGAACCCGCGTGTCGTCGACGGGTTCGTCGACGTCTACCAGGGCTGGGTCGACCTCGGCATCGACGGCTTCCGCATCGACACGGTCAAGCACGTCAACTTCGAGTTCTGGGAGACCTGGACCACCGAGGTCCTCGACTACGCCCACTCGAAGGGCAAGGACGACTTCTTCATGTTCGGCGAGATCTACGACGCCGACGCCGCCAAGCTCTCGCCCTACGTGCGCAAGACGGACATGAGCTCCGTTCTCGACTTCGCGTTCCAGTCCTCGGCCGCGAGCTTCGCGAGCGGCAACAGCGCCAAGGGGCTGTCCCAGCTCTTCGCGAGCGACGACATGTACACGACGCCGGACTCCTCGGCGTCGGCGCTGCCCACGTTCCTCGGCAACCACGACATGGGCCGCATCGGGTACCTGCTGCAGACCACGGGCGACGCACAGCGTCGTGACGAGCTCGCGCACGACCTCATGTACCTCACGCGCGGTCAGCCGGTCGTCTACTACGGCGACGAGCAGGGCTTCGCGGGTGCGGGCGACGGCAAGGACAAGAACGCGCGGCAGTCGCTGTTCGCGACCCAGGTCGACGAGTACGCGGACCAGAAGCTGATCACGGGCGAGACCGCCGGCAGCCAGGACCGCTACGACACCACGTCGCCGCTCTACACCCACATCGCCGAGCTCTCCGCGCTGCGCTCCGAGAACCCGGCGCTCGCGCAGGGTGCCCAGATCGAGCGCTACACCGACTCGGGCGCGGGCGTCTACGCGTTCTCGCGCGTGGACCGCACCGAGAAGATCGAGCACCTCGTGGGGCTGAACAACTCGGCCGCGGCCAAGACGGTCAGCTTCACCACGCTCACGCCCGGCGCGACGTACGCGCCGCTCTACGGCGGCGGCGACGCGGTCACGGCCGGTGCCGAAGGCACGGTCTCGCTCACGGTCCCGGCCCTCGGCTCGGTCGTGCTCAAGGCGGACCGCACCGTGGGCGTCGAGTCCACGGGGGACGTCTCGGTGGCCGTACCGGCCGCGGGGGCGGGCCTCACCGGGGTCGCCCCGGTCGCCGCGGACGTCGACGACGCCGCGTGGTCCGAGACCAGCTTCGCCTGGCGCGTCGTCGGGTCCGACGAGTGGCAGGGCCTCGGCACGGCCGAGGACACCTCGCCGCGCGTCTTCCACGACGTGAGCGACCTGGCCAAGGGCACGCTCGTCGAGTACCGGGCCGTGACGGTCGACGCCGACGGTGACCGCCACGCGGCCTCGACGTTCGCGAGCGTGGGCAACTCCGTGAGCGGTGACGAGGACGTCGAACCTCCGACGGACATCGACCTCGTGACGGTCGCCGGGAGCCACAACTCCGAGATGGGTTGCGCGGGCGACTGGGCCCCCGGCTGCGAGGCGGCCAAGCTCACCAAGCGTGCCGACGGCGTCTACGCGGGCACGTTCGACATCCCGGCGGGTACCTACGAGTACAAGGTCGCGATCAACGGGTCCTGGGACCTCAACTACGGTGTCGGCGGCGCGAAGGACGGTGCCAACGCGACGTACACGACCGCGGGTGGCCCCGTGACGTTCTACTGGGACCCGGTCTCGCACGACTTCTCGAGCACCGCGCAGGGCCCGATCATCACGGTCGCGGGTTCGTTCCAGGACCAGCTCGGCTGCTCGGCCGCCTGGTCTCCGGACTGCATGGGCTCGTGGCTCCGTGACCCTGACGGTGACGGGGTCTACACGCTCACGACGTCGGCGCTCGCCACGGGTGCGTACGAGGGCAAGGTCGCTCACGGTCTGAGCTGGGCCGAGAACTACGGTGTCGGCGGCGTCAAGGACGGCCAGAACTACTCGTTCAGCGCGTCCGACGGCAAGTCGGTCACGTTCTCGTACGTCCTCGCGACGCACGTGCTCACGATCGATGTCGCGGACCCCCCGCTGCCCGGGACCGGTCAGCAGGCCGCGCACTGGGTGACCAGCGACCTGGTCGCGTGGCCGCGCGAGCTGCTCGCGGGCGCCGACCCGGCGACGCTGGGCTGGACGCTGCACACCGCACCGGCGGGCGGCCTGAGCGTCGCCGACGGCGCGGTCGTCGCGCCTGAGGGGTCGTCGTCGTTCGGTCTGGTCCTCGACCCGGCGGGCCTGCCCGACGACGTCGCGGAGGACTTCCCGGCCCTCGCCGACGCGGTGGCCCTGCGGGTCACAGGCGCCGACGGCGAGCCGATCTCGGTGGACGCGGCGACGACCGCGCTCACGGGGCAGCTCCTCGTCGCCCAGCGCGCCGGTACCGCGGCGGACGCTCCGCTCACCGCGGCGACCGGCGTACAGCTCCCCGGTGTCCTGGACGACCTGTTCGCCGAGGGCGCCGCGGACCGCACGCTCGGCGCGAGCATCTACACCAACGGCAAGTGGGCCTCGTTCGCGCTGTGGGCTCCCACGGCGAAGAGCGTCACGCTCCTCGCGTGGCCCGGTTCGGGCGACGCCGCGGACCTGAAGAACGAGGACGCGCGGCGGTTCCCCGCCGAGCGTCAGTCGGACGGGACGTGGACGGTCGACGGCAAGGACGCCGACAAGAAGTTCGGCTGGGTCGGTGCGCGGTACCTCTACGAGGTCGAGGTCTTCGTCCCGTCGACGGGCAAGGTCGAGACCAACGTCGTGACCGACCCGTACTCGCTGGGGCTGACGCTCAACTCGACCCACTCGGTCGTCGTCGACCTCGACGCGAAGGACACCCAGCCGAAGGTCTGGAAGGACACACCGGCTCCCGTCGTGGAGCGGGCCGTCGACCAGACGATCTACGAGCTGCACGTCCGGGACTTCTCGATCGCCGACACCACGGTGCCTGCCGCCAAGCGTGGCACGTACCTCGCGTTCGGCGAGAAGAAGTCGGCCGGCATGACACACCTCGCCGAGCTGGCCGACGCCGGTCTGACGACGGTGCACCTGCTGCCGACGTTCGACATCGCGACCATCGAGGAAGACAGGTCCAAGCAGTCGGTCACCGGTGACCTGAGCGGCTTCGCGCCCGACGGCACCGAGCAGCAGGCCGCGGTGTCCGCGATCCAGGGCACGGACGGTTTCAACTGGGGCTACGACCCGCTGCACTTCTCGACGCCGGAGGGCTCGTACGCGGTCGACGCCGAGGGCTCGGCGCGTGCCGCGGAGTTCCGCACCATGGTCGGGTCGCTGCACCAGACCGGGCTCCAGGTCGTGCTCGACCAGGTGTTCAACCACACCGCGGCCAGCGGTCAGGACGCCAAGAGCGTCCTGGACAAGGTCGTGCCCGGCTACTACCACCGCCAGAACACGACGACGGGTGCGGTCGAGACCAGCACCTGCTGCCAGAACCTCGCGACCGAGCACGCCATGACCGGCAAGCTCATGGTCGACTCGGTCGTCACGTGGGCCCGCGACTACAAGGTCGACGGCTTCCGCTTCGACCTCATGGGGCACCACTCGAAGCAGAACATGCTCGACGTCCGGGCCGCGCTCGACGAGCTCACGCTGAAGAAGGACGGCGTGGACGGCAAGGCCGTGTACCTGTACGGCGAGGGCTGGAACTTCGGGGAGGTCGCCGACAACGCGCTGTTCGAGCAGGCCACGCAGGGCCAGCTCGGCGGCACGGGTATCGGTACGTTCTCCGACCGTCTGCGCGACGCGGTCCACGGCGGCTCTCCCGTCGACGGGGCCTCGACGTTCACGCAGGGCTTCGGTACGGGGCTCGCGACCGACCCGAACGGGCAGCCTGCCCGGGCGGGGGAGCCGGGGACGGTGAACGACGGATCGGCCGACGAGCTGGCGTCGCTGGGCCACGAGACGGACCTGGTCCGGCTGGGCCTCGCGGGGAACCTGCGCAGCTTCACGTTCACGACCTCGACGGGCGAGGCGCTGCGGGGCGACCAGATCGACTACCGGGGTGCGCCCGCAGGCTACGCGGACTCGCCCGAGGAGATCATCAGCTACGTCGACGCGCACGACAACGAGACGCTGTTCGACCTGCTGACCCTCAAGCTGCCGGCGGACACGTCGATGGCCGACCGGGTGCGCATGAACAACGTCTCGCTCGCCACGACGGCTCTCTCGCAGACGCCTTCGCTGTGGCACGCGGGCACCGACCTGCTGCGTTCCAAGTCGCTCGACCGCAACAGCTACGACTCGGGCGACTGGTACAACGCGATCGACTGGACGGGCACCGACAACGGGTTCGGCAAGGGGCTGCCGCTCGAGGCGGACAACGGTGAGAAGTGGCCTCTCATGGCGCCCCTGCTCGCGAACCCCGCGCTCAAGCCGACCGCCCAGGACATCGCGTCGGCCTCGGACAACGCGGCCGACCTGCTGCGGCTGCGCTCCTCGACGGACCTGTTCCGCCTGGGCAGCGCGGACCTCATCAACCAGAAGGTCACGTTCCCCGACGCGGGGACCGGTCAGACGCCCGGCGTGATCGTCATGAGCATCGACGACACGATCGGCAAGGACGTGGACGAGAAGCTCGACGGCGCGCTCGTCGTCTTCAACGCCTCGCCCGAGCCGGTCACGCAGACGGTCGCCGGCCTCTCGGGACGCGAGTACTCGCTCTCTCCCGTCCAGGCTCGCGGAGCCGACCCGGTCGTCAAGACGACGACGTGGGACGCGGCGACCGGGACGGTCACCGTCCCGGCACGTTCGGTCGCGGTGCTCGTCGAGCCCAAGGCCGCGAAGGTCGAGCTCACGACCTCGACGCGCACCCAGTGCGTCGCAGGTCGCGCGACCCTCACGGTCAGTGCGGTCAACGAGGGGCCGACCCCCGCCACGGTCAAGGTCGAGACGCCGTTCGGCGCCAAGACCTTCACCGGCGTGCTGCCGGGCAAGAGCGCCCAGCAGACGTTCGCGACGCGTCTGGCGACGATCCCCGCCGCGACGGCCACGGCCACGGGGACGGCGACGATCGGCGGCAAGGAGGTCCGGACGGTCTACGACGTGTCGTACGGGGCACGCGACTGCTCCTAGCCTCACTGCAGGTCCGCTGAGTGCGGAGCCCTTGCGAGACTCTCTCGCAAGGGCTCCGCACTCGGTGCGTCGCCCGGGTCAGACCGCGTCGAGCCGGTCCCGCACCTCCGGGTCGAGGTCCAGGTCCGCCGCGCCGAGCAGCTCGTCGAGCTGTGCGACGGTGCTGGGCCCGATCACGGGGACCACGGGCACCGGACCGCCGAGCAGCCACGCGAGCGCGACCTGGTTCGGCGTCGCGCCGACCTGCCGCGCGACCTCGTGCAGCACACGCCGACGCTCGAGCGAGGTCGGGTGCTTGTAGCCCTCCCACAGCTCCTTGTCGTCGCGCACCATGGCCCCCTGCAGGAGCGGGGAGTAGGCCGTGACCGCGAGCGGCGGGCGCTCGTCGCTCCCGGTCGAGCGTGCGTAGTCGAGCAGCTCGGGCGAGGCCCAGTTGTGCCGGTCGGGGTCGGGCGTCGGGTAGAGGTAGCTGAGCTGCTCCTGGACCACCCCGTAGGGTGCGACGCCCTGTCGCAGCGCCTCCTCACGCGCCTCGACCACGCGCCACAGCGCGACGTTCGAGATGCCCGAGATCCCCACGACCCCCTCGGCCTGGAGCTTGCCGAAGGCTCCGACGGTCTCCGCGAGCGGCGTGTCGAGGTCGTCGACGTGCCCGTAGAGGACGTCGAGCCGGTCGACACCGAGGTGCCGCAGGCTCTCGTACGCCTCCCGCGCGACGGTCTCGGCCGCCAGGCCCTGGAAGTTGGTCGGGGGAGTGTTGGACAACGGCAGGGCGGGGTCCTTCTTGGCCGCGCCGAGCTTGGTCGCGATGCGGACCTGGTCGCGCACCCCTCTGCTCACGAGCCAGCGAGCGATCAGGTCCTCGCTGTCGCGCCCGTTCCCTCCTGCCCAGAAGCTGTAGTTGTTGGCCGTGTCGAGGAAGGTCCCTCCGGCCTCGAGGTAGCGGTCGAGGATCGCGAACGAGGTCTCCTCGTCCGTCAGGGTGCCCATGTTCATGGTGCCGAGGCAGAGTGTGCTGACGTCGAAGGACGTGTTGCCGTCGCCGAGGGTGCGGTAGCGCATGGTGGTCTCCGGTGAAGGGGGCGGTGGGTTGACGTCATCCACGCTAGGAGGCGAGCGGCCTGGGTGTACGGTCCATTGGCATGGCATCGGACCAGACCAATTCGCGCCGGCGGTTCGTGGCGGGCGTGTCCCGTGCGTCCGGTTCGTCCAGCCCAGGCCCGACGGCGGCGCTCGCCTGGGAGACAGTCCTCGACCTGGGTGAGGGGCCGGACCCGCTCCACGCCCGGCTCGGTGCCGCGGTGCGGGTGGCCGTCCGTTCGGGGAGGGTCCCTCCGGGCGCAGCCCTGCCACCCAGCCGGGTCCTCGCGGAGACGCTCGGCGTCTCGCGCTGGGTCGTGACCGAGGCCTACGGCCAGCTCGTCGCCGAGGGGTTCCTCGAGTCCCGGACCGGCTCGGGGACGAGGGTGCCGCTCTCGGCCGGGACCGCCCCGCCGTCCTCCCGAGCCGCACGCGACGACGTCGGGACGCGAGCGACGTCGTCGGGCCGTGCCGGCACGGGGACCCGTGCCCCGCGAGCGCGCTTCGACCTGGGGCCCGGGGTGCCCGACCTGCGGCACGTCCCGCGCGCCGCCTGGGTCCGTGCGCTGCGCGAAGCCCTTGCCGTGGCACCCGACGCCGACCTCGCCGCGCCCGACCCGACCGGTCACCCCGCGACCCGGGCGGCGCTCGCGACCTACCTCGCGCGCGCCCGGCACGTGCGGGCAGGGGCGGGCGACGTCGTCGTGACCCACGGCGCGGACGACGCGATGCGGCGGATTGCCGGCGCGCTGCACCAGGCCGGGCACCGGGCTCTCCTCGTCGAAGACCCGAGCTGGTCGCGCCTGCGCGAGACGGCCGCGGCCGCAGGGCTCACGCCCGTGCCCGTCCCGGTCGACGAGGACGGGGTCGACGTCGACGCGCTCCTCGCGGCGTCGCGCCGGACCGGGGCGCGGGCCGCGCTCGTGACTCCCGCCCACCAGTTCCCCACGGGTGCTGCCCTGTCGCCGGGGCGCCGTGAGGCCCTCGTGCGCTGGGCGCGCGACGTCGACGGCATGGTCGTCGAGGACGACTACGACGCCGAGTTCCGCTACGACCGCCGCCCCGTGGCCGCGATGCAGGGCCTCGCGCCCGACCGGGTCGTGCTGCTGGGATCGCTGAGCAAGACGATGTCCCCCGGGTTCGGGCTGGGATGGGTCGTCCTGCCGCCCGGGTTGCTCGGCAGGGTCGTCGACCGGGGCGGTGCCGGACCGTCCACGATCGACCAGCTCGCGCTGACCAGGTTCCTGGTCTCGGGCGCGTACGAGCGGCACCTGCGCGCGTCGCGCGGCCGGTTCCGTCGGCGCCGCGTGGCACTCGTGTCCGCGCTCGGGGCCGCGCTGCCGGGCGCGAGCGTCACGGGGATCGCCGCGGGCATGCACGCCGTGGTCACGCTCCCGACCGGCGTCGTGGCCGCGGACGTGGTGCGTGAGGCGGTGCTGCGCGAGGTGTCGGTCACGGCGATCGAGCGGTACCGGGCGACGGCCGCACCCGCGCGCGAGGGCGAGCACGACCGGATCGTCGTCGGGTACGGCAACCTCGCGGACGCGCGCGTCGAGGAGGCGGTGGCCCGGCTCGCGGCCGCGGTGCGGGCCGCGAGGCCTTAGGGTGCGTCCCCCGAAAAGACGATGACCTGCTCCATCGCTCGATGTACGTTCATCTCTGAACCCGCCCAAGGCGCGCCTACCCGGTAAGGCGCGTCCTGCCTGCAGCTGGTGAGGGTGGCTGCCCGTTCGAGCCGGGCCGGGTCCGAGAGGGGCCCTCGCGCTGCAGGCGCGATGGGCCCCTCGCCTTCCGGTGCTGGTAGCGTGCCCAGCCGTGACGACCGCGCCCACCCCGAGCCCCGTGACCTTCCGGACCGCCCGCCTCGACGACCTCGCCCGCGTCGTCGAGCTCATCGCCGACGACGCGATCGCCGCCCGGCGCACGGGCGAGCTGGGGGACGAGCACCACGTCGCGTTCGCCGCGATCGACGCGGACCCGAACAACGAGCTCGTGGTCGCGGACGTGGGCGGCGAGGTCGTCGGGGTCATGCAGCTGACGTTCGTCCCGGGCATCTCGCGGCGCGGGGCGACCCGGTTGCTCGTCGAGGCCGTGCGCGTCGACTCGCGGCTGCGCGGACAGGGGATCGGGCGCGCGATGATGGCGTGGGCGCACGAGCGCGGGCGCGAGCGTGGTGCGTCGCTCGCGCAGCTCACGTCGGACAAGGCTCGCGGGGACGCGCACCGGTTCTACCGTTCGCTCGGCTACGCGCAGTCGCACGAGGGGTTCAAGCTGCCGCTCTGACGCCGCCGCGCGAGCGCTTGGTCCACCGGGTCGTGACGACCTGGAGCGTGGCCCGAGGCGGGATGGTCACGGGAGACCCGCGAACCGGTCCGTCAGCGGAAGACGATCGTGCGGTGCCCGTCGAGCAGCACGCGGTGCTCGGCGTGCCAGCGCACGGCCCGTGCGAGCGTGCGGCGCTCGACGTCCTCGCCCAGCGCCACGAGGTCCTCGACGGCGCGCGAGTGGTCGACGCGCTCGACGTCCTGCTCGATGATCGGCCCCTCGTCGAGGTCGCCCGTCACGTAGTGCGACGTGGCGCCGATGAGCTTGACGCCGCGGTCGTGGGCCTGGGCGTAGGGGCGGGCGCCCTTGAAGCTCGGCAGGAACGAGTGGTGGATGTTGATGACCTGGCCCGACAGGTCGCGGCACAGGTCGTCGGACAGGATCTGCATGTACCGCGCGAGGACGACGAGCTCGACGTCGAGCTCGGCCACCAGCTCGCGCAGCCGGTCCTCGGCCCCTGCCTTGGTGTCGCGCGTGACGGGCACGTGGTGGAACGGCTTGCCGTAGAACGCGGCGATGTCCTCGAGGTCGCGGTGGTTGCCCACGACGCCCACGACCTCGATCGGCATGCCCTGCGAGCGCTCGCGGTAGAGCAGGTCGACGAGGCAGTGCGCGGCCTTGGACACCATGACGAGCGTGCGCACGCGGCGCCCGACGACGTCCAGGTTCCACGTCATGTCGAACGCCTCGATCACGGGTGCCAGGGCGGCCTCGAGCTCGTCGCGCGACGCGGTCGACTCGACCTGGACACGCATGAAGAACAGCCCCGACAGCGGGTCGCCGAACTGCTGCGACTCGGTGATGTTGCCACCGTGCTCGGCGAGCGTCCCCGCGACGGCGTGCACGATCCCCGGACCGTCCGGGCAGGACAGCGTGAGGACCCAGTGGGTGGGCGTGGGCGCGGGAGCGTTCGACGAAGGAGTGCTGGACACGGTCCCAGGGTAGCCGCGATCGAGGGGGTGAGACGGTCGGCATTCCACCCGCGGACGCGGACGTCGAGGCTGCCTGGATCTGACACGATGGGACCATGACCGACACGCCGATGACCATGGACCTCGTCACGGACGAGCACGCGGGGGAGCTCCTCACGCTCCGCCGGGCAGCGTTCGTCACCGAGGCGCAGCTCTACGGGGACCCCAACATCCCGCCGCTGACCCAGACGCTCGCGGAGCTCAAGGCGGACCTGGCGACGCCGGGCGTCATCACGCTCGGTGCGTGGCAGGGGCCGCGCCTGGTCGGTTCGGTGCGCGTCGAGATCGAGGGCGGCAAGGCCACGCTCGGCAGGCTCGCCGTCGCCCCGGACCTGCAGGGTCGCGGGATCGGCACGCAGATGCTCTTCGCGGTGCTGCCGCACCTTCCCGAGGAGACCACGGAGATCTGGGTCTTCACGGGCAAGGACTCCAAGCAGAACCTCGAGCTCTACACGCGTCACGGCTACGAGGAGCAGTACGACAAGGCCGCGGGCGACCTCACGTACACGTACCTGCGCCGCATCCTGGGCGAGGCCGAGGCGCGCAACGCGAGCGACGCCGTCGGGCAGGACTGAGCCCTCACGCACCGGCGAGGCGCGTCCCCTGGACGGGGACGCGCCTCGCTGCGTCCTGGGCGGGGACCGCACCGGCCCGACGGCGGGGCGCACGCCGCGCGGGCACGTCCCGAGGCGCCCGGGACGGCTCGGACGACAGCCTCAGGGGGAGCGGACCCACCACTTCTGGTTGGCGGTCCCGGCGCAGCCCCAGAGCTGGACGGGCGATCCGTCGGCCGTGCTGAAGTCCTTGACGTCGACGCACCGGTCGGCCTGCGGGTTGACCAGGTCGTGGCTCGCGGTGAGCACGAACTGCTGGGCAGGATCGCCCGAGCACGGCGCGGTCTGGATCTTCGCGCCGTCCTCGCGGGCGCCCCACGCGACGTCGAGGCAGCGTCCGAGCGTGCGGACCGTGCCGTCGGCCTCGAGCGTCCACCGCTGGTGGGCGGCGTCCGAGCACGTGCGGACCTGGACCGGGACGCCGGCGGCGGTGTCGCCCCAGGGCAGCTCGAGGCACGTCCCGCCGAGCCCCACGAGCTGCCCCGTCGTGGAGACGGGCGACGTGCCCGGCTCGTCGGGTCGGTCCCACGCGTAGGCCCGGACGTAGTCGACGACCATCTGCGCGGGCAGCGGGGTGCTCGCGTCGGGTGCTCCCGGCCAGTCCCCACCGACCGCGAGGTTGAGCAGCAGGAAGAACGGGTCGTCGAACACCCAGGGTGCCCCGCCGGTGTCGGCGGGGGTCTTGTGCGAGTACGCGACGCCGTCGACGTACCAGGTGATCGAGTCCGGTGCCCAGTCGACCGTGAAGGTGTGGAAGTCGTCGGCGACGCGTTGCCCCCCGGGGAGCGTGAACGACTCGTGCACCGCGTCCGCCCCCGAGTACCCGGGACCGTGCAGGCTTCCCCACACCGTGCCGGGCTCCTGACCGACGTTCTCCATCACGTCGATCTCGCCGCTCGCGGGCCACGGTTCCGAGGTGAAGATGTCCTGCCCGAGCATCCAGAACGCGGGCCACGTCCCCTGCCCGCCCGGGATCTTGATGCGTGCCTCGAAGCGCCCGTGCTGCTGGGCGAACCGGTCCGCGGTGATGAGCCGTGCCGACGTGTACTCGCAGCGTCCGTAGTGGCACTGATAGCCGGCCGGGTTCTCCTTGCGGGCCGTGACGACGAGGTGGCCCGCCCCGTCGGTCGAGGCGTTGCTCGGGCTGTCGGTGTAGTACTGGAGCTCGTCGTTGCCCCACCCGCTGCCCCCCGTCTCGAGGCGCCAGCGTGCGGGGTCGGGCGGGGCCCCGGGGGCGCCGTCGAACTCGTCGGACCAGGTGAGCGGCCCGGGCGGAGCACCCATGGTCGGGGCGGCGCTCGCGGTCCGTGCGGCCGGAGGACCGACGGCGGCGGCCGCGAGCGTCCCGAGCACCGCGACCACGATGACGGCCGAGAGCAGGAGGCTGGGGGACGTGGAGGTGCGCATGATCACTCCTTGCAGGTCGAGACGTCCTCGGCGTAGCGCAGCCACGACGGGAGGTCGGCGACGAACGCGTCACGCACGTCGGGGGCACCCGCCGCACGCCAGTCGACGTCGTCGTCGATCTCGATCTCGTACTTGTCCCACTCGAACCAGTTGACCATCTTGAGCTGCGGGAACCGCTCGTGGGTCTCCGGGGAGAAGACCTGCCGCCACCAGGCGCGCTTGATGTCGAGCTCGGCCGCGCCACCGCGCGAGGGCGTGTAGATCGCGGCGGTCTCGGGGACCGCGACCGGGTGGCCGTGCTCGACGCCGTACACGGTGTAGAAGTCCGGGACGGCGGCGTCGTCCCCGGCCGTGCCGACGTAGGTGCCCGTCAGCATCGCGAGGAACTTGCCGTCCTCGGGGACCTCGTTGTTGCCCCACGGGCGCTGGTTGCCCCAGTGGTAGAGCGAGACGCCGACCCAGTCGACGGCGTCGTCCCCGGGGAAGTACGGGAGGTAGCTGTCGTCGGACATGGTGACCGTGCCGTCGCCGTCGGTGTCGAGGGCCGCGTAGTCGGCCGACCCGGGGAGCGCCGCGAACTGGCCCCCGGTGAACGGGTACCCGCCCCCGTAGTTGGGCGCCCACATCATGGCCGTGCCGGGCGCCTGGTCGTGGACCGCCGCGGCGACCCGCCGGAACGTCTCGACGTACGCCGTGGGCTGCTGTCCCCACGCGTACCACGAGCCGTTCATCTCGTGCGCGAACCGCAGCACGACCGCGACGCCCTGCTGGTTGACCTCGCGCAGGTCGTGCGCGAGCGTCGCGATCACCTCGTCGCTCATGGCGGCCAGGCCCGCGTGCGGCTCGAGGGTCAGGAGCAGCACCCCGCCGTTGGCCTTCATCTGGGTGACCGCGCTGACCGTGTGCTCCCAGGTCGCCCGGTCGTAGGGGACGTCGGAGAACTGGACCGCGACGGCCGGGGCGTGGCCCAGGTACGTCCGGTGCTCCTCGAGCGTCTCGGACGCCCAGTCGAGGTTGACCCCGAGCAGCGTGCCGTCGTCGGGGACGACCTGCGCGGCGTCGGCCGTGCAGGCCTCGGGGGCAGGCGGCGGCCCGGCCTCGGGCGGACCCGCGACCGCGAACCCGGCGCCGACCGCCCCCACGCCCAGGAACATGATCATGACGGGCGTCACCAGGCCGGGCCGCCGCCGGCGCCCGCTCGTCCCAGGGAGGTAGAACGTCATCAGGAGGCCCGGGTGGCGAGCAGTCCCCGCGCCTCGTCGTGGCCGCCGTAGATGCGGGCCACGGTGTCCAGGCGCAGTGCGGTGAAGGCGTGCCGGACCGCCGCCGAGGCCCCGAAGAACCGCAGGTCCCCGCCGCGCGAGCGGACGACGCGCAGCAGGTCCAGCAGCCCGGCGACCCCCGACGGCGAGACGCCGTCGACGCCCGAGACGTCGAGCAGGACGAGCACCGGGCCGTCGGCGACGGCCGCGGCCACGGGGCCGCGCAGGGCCAGGACGGCCGCTGCGTCGAGCCTGCCGCCGGTCGGGAGGTCGATGCTCGTGACGGGGTGGGTCAGGGTGAGGTCGGGTGCGCTGACGATGGTGGCCATGGTGAGCTCCTGGGTGCGTGGCGGACGGTGAGGTCGAGCGGGAGATCCGTCGGGTCGAGGAGGGAGGTGAGCCCAGCGCCGTTGCTGTCGTTGCTGTCGTTGCTGTCGAGCCCGTCGCTCACGGCCTGGGCCGCGAGGAGCGCGACGGACGGGGGGGTGGGGTCCACGACGGAGTCGCCGGGACCGGTGTACCGCGCTGCACGTAGCGCGGCGGACAGGAGGGCGAGGTCGACCACGACCCACGCCAGGGTGAGGTAGGTCGCCGGGGCCGAGGCCTCGCCCGCGAGCATGCGGGCCACGCCGATCGCCGAGGCCACGAGCAGCACGGCCGTGGCCACGACCTGGGGGAGCACGTGCCGGTAGCCCGTGCCCGTCGCCTGCTTGGTCTTGGAGGTGACCGAGAACGCGATGTGCTTGCCGAGGAACACCGCCGACGCCCCGGAGAGCGTGGCCGCTATCCACGTGGGGAACAGCGCGAACGACATCTGCTGCCCCCGCCACAGCCCACGGCTGCCCCGGCCGGAGAGCTGGAAGAGGAGCTGGCAGGCCACGAAGAACGGGATGAAGTGGAGGAAGAACAATGTGGGGTCGGCGTGCAGCGGGAAGATCCCGACCGTCAGGAAGAGCACCGGTGCCGAGAGGTAGACCAGGGCGGCGAACCCGCTCAGGTAGCTCGTCATGGTGCCCAGGTACATGAGCCGCTGGGCGAGCGTGAGGCCGCGGACCATGAGCGGGTTGTCGCGGAAGAAGACCTGCATCGACCCCGTCGCCCAGCGCAGGCGCTGGGAGAGCGCGGTGCCCACGTCCTCGGGCGCGAGGCCGTGGACGAGCACCTCGTGGTGGTAGACGCTCGTCCAGCCCATCGCGTGCAGGTGCATGGCCGTGGCCATGTCCTCGGTGATGGTCGTCGTGTCGAGGGGGTTGATCGTCAGGGCCTGGTCGGTGCGGGCCACGTCGACCAGCTCCAGGACGCCGTCGAGCTCTTCGAGCAGCTCTCCCGCGACCTCCTCGGGGAGCGGTGCGGCCTCGGGGCGCGGAGCGAGGGCTGCGGCGAACGCCGCTCTCAGCTCGGACGTGATCTCGGTCAGGACGTCGCCCCGACGGAACTGCCCCTCGGCGCGCCGGACCGCGGCGAGCGCCTGCTCGGCCACGGGCATGGCCGTGGGCTCGCGGACCGCGAGCTGGCTCAGCAGGTCCTGCAGGCGCGACCTGCCGGCGCGCAGCGCGGCCCGCATGCTGCCCCGGGCGTCCCGGCTGAACCGGGTGAGCCCGAGCGCCATGAGCGCCTCACGCCGCAGGACCGCGTTCGAGCCGCAGAAGAACGCGGCCCCCCACCCGTCCTTGCCCTGCTGGATGGGTCCGTAGAAGAGCTCGGCCTGGGTGCCCAGGGGGTCGTTCGGGGGGACGTTCCAGAAGTGCTGGGGCGTCTGGACGAACGCGACCTCCTCGTCGTCGAAGTACCCCAGGACCCGGTCGAGGAACCGCGGCTCGGGGACCTGGTCGGCGTCGAGGATCGCGACGAGGTCGCCGCTCGTGCGGAACAGCGCGTTGTTGACGTTGCCCGCCTTGGCGAACCGGGGGCGCCCCTCCCACTCGGGACCGCGGGTGATGTACCCGATCCCCACGCGCGAGGCCGCGACCTCGAGCTCGGCCCGGTTGCCGTCGTCGAGGATCCACGTCGCGTGCGGGTACGTCATGTCGCGTGCGGCGATCGCGGTGCGCAGCACCAGGTCCACGGGCTCGTTGTACGTCGTGACGAACACGTCGACGCTCAGGCCCTCGGGCGCCGGGGGAGCGGGCGCCCGCCGTCTCGCGTTCCACATCGTCAGCGCGTAGAGGACGGTCTCGCCGAGGCTGTACGTCTCGGCCAGGACCAGGGGGACCGCGATCCACCAGGCGTCCCAGGCCACGGTCCCCGTCCAGCGCCAGCCGATGTAGACGAGCCCGAACGCCACCGCGACCACGGCCAGGAGCCGTACCGCCGCGAGCCTGCTGCTTCCCATGCGTACCTCCGCCGGACGACGAGACCAGGTCGGGTCGTCGTGGCGCGCAGGACGCGCACGGCGGCTCGAGAGCGGCGGCGGCGATGACGTCGGGACGGGCAGAGACACCCCTGCGTGCCTGTCACGACGGCGGGTGACCGGGTGTCCCCGGACCTCCTGCGGTGTCGTGCTCCGAACGTAGGGGCAGACGCGGGCAGGACGGAAGCACCGCGCCGTCCGTTTCGCGCGTGATGCGAGGTGTGCGCCCACATCTCCACAGGTCGGCAACCCGGTGGTAACGCCCCGTCACGGTGGCTGACGTCCCGTTCACGGGGACGTCACGTGCGGCGCTCGCGGCCGCGGCACGTTCGTGCGCGTCGTGCGGCCCGACGGCGCCACGCACGGTGCGGGGAGCTGTCCGGCGGGTCTGGGCCCGGCGGGCGGAGGGCCCTTCGGGAGCTCGGTGGCCCCGGCACCACCTGTCGGCCTGGGCTCAGCCCAGGCGCACGCTGCGTCGCGGCGTCGTCATGGCGCCGGTGATCGCGGCGATGATCTCCTCGTAGCTCGTGCCGGGGCCCGAGAAGCTGCCGTTGTTGCGCCCGTGGCGCAGCACCTCGATCCGGTCCGCGACCGCGCGCACGTCGGTCATGTTGTGGCTGATGAGGATCACGGCGTGGCCCAGGTCGCGCAGGCGCTCGATGTGGGTCAGGACCTCGGCCGTCTGCGAGACGGACAGCGAGGCCGTGGGCTCGTCGAGCACCACGATGCGCGGGTCGCCGAGGAGCGTGCGGGCGATCGCGACGCTCTGGCGCTGCCCGCCCGACAGGTCGGAGACGAGCGTGCGCACCGAGGGGATGCGGGACGTGAGGTCGCGCAGGATGCGCCGCGCGTTCTCCTCCATCGCGGCCTCGTCGAGGCGCGGACCCCGGTGCAGCTCGCGCCCCAGGTAGAGGTTGGAGACCACGTCGAGGTTGTCGCACAGCGCGAGGTCCTGGAAGACGGTCGCGATGCCCAGCGCGTGCGCCGCGGCCGGGGAGGGGATGGTGACCGGGACGCCGTCGGACTCGATGATGCCCGCGTCCGGGGTCAGCACGCCCGCGATGACCTTGGCGAGCGTCGACTTGCCCGCGGCGTTGTCGCCCACGAGCGCGACGACCTCGCCGCGATGGACCTCGAGGTCGATGCCCTCGAGGGCGCGGACCGCGCCGAACGACTTGTCGATGCCGTGCAGCGACAGTGCGGGGAGGGCGGAGGAGCTGCTCACGTCGTGTCACCTGTTCGTGCTCGGGCGCCCGGGGGCGTCGGGGTGCCCACCACGTCGTCGTGGTGCGGCGGTCGTGCGGTGGTCGGGGTCCTGGGTCGGGGCGTCGCCCGGAGGGCCCGGGTCATCCGGGGGCTCCCGACCGGCCCGCGCCACCAGGGTCCTGGGCCGACGCCAGCCCGACCGGGCCGGGCGTGCCGGGGGCGAGGCGGACGTCGCTCGCGACGTCGGTCGACTGGAGCGCGAGCGCGAGCGCACCCATGACCTCGGCCTGGGGTCCGAGCTCGCTCAGCACGACCTCGACGGGCGCGATCGTGTTGGGCACCAGGTGCCGGCGGACCGCGTCGCGCAGGGGGCCAGCGAGGATCTCGCCGGTCTCCGCGAGCTCGCCCCCCACGACGATGACCTGGGGGTTCATGGCGCTCGCGAGCGTGGCGACCGCGATGCCGATGCGATCACCGGCGTCGGCCACCACGCGGCTGCAGCCCGGGTCGCCGGCCAGCGCCCGGGAGATGACGTCGCGCAGCGTGAGGTCGCCGTGGCTCGAGCGCAGGAGGGCGAGGAGCGCGTCGGAGCCGACGACCGTCTCGAGGCAACCACGGTTGCCGCAGCGGCAGATGGGTCCGGCGGGGTCGACCTGGACGTGCCCGATCTCCCCGGCCGTGCCCGCGTACCCGCGATGGACGTTCCCGTTGATCACGACGCCAGCCCCGGTCCCGTACGAGACCCGGACGAACACCGAGTCGCGGACGGCGCGGGCCGCACCGAGCTCGGCCTCGGCGAGCGCGGCGAGGTTCGCGTCGTTGTCCACGACCACGGGGCGGGCCAGGCGCTTGGACATGACCTGGCCGACGTGCAGGTCGTCCCAGCCGCGCATGATGCCGCGCACCGAGATCATCCCGGTCGAGATGTCGACCGGGGCGGGCAGGGCCATGCCGACCGTGAGGAGCTCGTCCGTGGACGCGCCCACGCGCTCGAGGAGGTCCATGACGAGGAGCGCTGCGCGGTCCAGGCCCGTGTCGACGCGGTGGTCGACGGGCAGGGGCATCTGCTGCTCGGCCACGATCGTGCGGCCGAAGTCGCCGAGCGCGACCTTGAGGTGGCGGTGGCCGAACTGGATGCCTGCCACGAGACCGAGCTGGCGGGCGAGGGTCACCTTGAGGGCGCGTCGTCCGGAGCGCGAGGTGGGTCGGGTGTCGACGACCCCTGCCTGGGTCAGCTCCTTGACGATGGTCGACACCGTCGCCGTCGAGAGTCCCGTGGCCTCGGCGAGCTCGACCTGGGTGAGTCCGCCGTAGCGCTTCACCGCATCCACGATGCGCGTTCGGTTCGCTTCTCGGAGTGAGGTCTGCGAGCCGGGCGTGGACCGGTCGTTGTTCACAGGAAGGAGCGTACACGCTCCTGGGAGCCGCAGAACGGAGGCAGAACCGGGAATCCGCGAGGTGCTCCGGGTGGTACCGCCCCCACTCTGAGTTCGAGTCTCGAACACAATTAGGTCACGAACTGATTACTGCGCTTGACGCTCGAACTCAAGGGTGGCTAGTTTCACTGCAGTGCCGACCGAGGCCTCGCGGATTCCCTCCGCGGCTCGGAGGCATCCCGGGCCTCACAGCTGAGGCCCGCCCCTGGTTCGAAGACGAAAGGGAATGACGATGACGTCTATGCGCAAGGCGGTCGCCGCAGCTGCCGGGATGACGCTGCTGTTCGGTGCTCTCACGGCCTGCAGCTCGGAGCGTTCGGGTGGAGAGTCCGGTGGTGGCGAGACGGGGACCGACACGCCCCTGATCGGCATCGCGATGCCCACCCGCAGCCTCGAGCGCTGGAACAACGACGGTGCCCACCTCGAGGAGCTGCTCGCAGGAGCCGGCTACGAGACCACCCTCCAGTACGCCGACAACAAGGTCGACCAGCAGATCACGCAGCTGCAGAACATGATCAACCAGGGGGCCGACGTCCTCGTCATCGCCTCGATCGACGGCACGGCCCTGGGCCCGGTCCTCGACGCGGCGGCCAAGGAGGAGATCCCGGTCATCGCCTACGACCGTCTGATCAACGACTCCGAGCACGTCGACTACTACGCGACGTTCGACAACGAGAAGGTCGGCACGCTCCAGGGCGAGTTCATCGTCGAGCAGCTCGGCCTGGCCGGCGGTGCCGGCCCCTTCAACCTCGAGCCCTTCGCCGGGTCGCCCGACGACAACAACGCCCGCTTCTTCTTCAAGGGGGCCTGGGACGTCCTGAGCCCCTACGTCGAGAAGGGCCAGCTCGTCGTGCCCTCGGGCAAGGCGCCCGCCACGGTCGACGACTGGACCACGATCGGCATCCAGGGCTGGGAGTCCGCCAAGGCCCAGTCCGAGATGGAGAACCGGCTCAACTCGTTCTACACCGACAAGAAGGTCGACGTCGTCCTGTCGCCCAACGACTCGCTCGCGCTCGGCATCGAGCAGGCGCTCGAGGGTGGCGGCTACACGCCGGGCGACGCCTGGCCGCTCGTCACGGGTCAGGACGCCGACGAGGCCAACGTCAAGAACATGCTCGCGGGCAAGCAGGCCATGACGGTCTGGAAGGACACCCGCACGCTCGGTGACCAGGTCGCCACCATGGTCCAGCAGATCATCGACGGCGAGGAGGTCGAGGTCAACGACACCACGACCTACGACAACGGCGTGAAGGTCGTGCCGTCCTACCTCCTCGACCCGCAGGTCGTCACGTCGGACACCGTCCAGTCGTCGCTCGTCGACTCCGGCTTCTACACGGCCGACCAGCTCGGCCTCTGACCGGTCGGCGCCGCGCCCGGCCCTGGGGGCGCCCCGGGGCCGGGCGCGGTGAGCACGACAGGAGCATGACGAGCGGCGGGGTCGCGCGGTGGGCCGCCCGCCGCGCGACCCCCCCGACAGGAACGGACGAGTGAGGAGCTGACCCATGGCCAGCGAGAGCAACATCCTCGAGATGCGGGGGATCACCAAGGAGTTCCCCGGCGTCAAGGCCTTGCAGGACGTCACGCTGGACGTGCGTCGAGGCGAGGTCCACGCGATCTGCGGGGAGAACGGGGCCGGCAAGTCGACCCTGATGAAGGTGCTGTCGGGCGTCTACCCGCACGGCACCTACGAGGGCACGATCGTCATGGACGGCGAGACGTGCGAGTTCCGGACCATCCGGGACAGCGAGGCCCGCGGGATCGTCATCATCCACCAGGAGCTGGCGCTCGTGCCGCACCTGTCGATCGCGGAGAACATCTTCCTCGGCAACGAGAAGGCCTCGGCGGGGATCGTCGACTGGCACCGGACCACGAGCGAGGCCGCCGCGCTGCTCGAGCGCGTGGGGCTCGGCGAGAACCCCGCGACCAAGGCCATGGACATCGGGGTCGGCAAGCAGCAGCTCGTCGAGATCGCCAAGGCACTGTCCAAGCGCGTGGACCTGCTCATCCTCGACGAGCCCACCGCGGCGCTCAACGACGAGGACAGCGCCCACCTGCTCAAGCTGATCGACGAGTTCCGCAGCCACGGGATCACCTGCATCATCATCTCCCACAAGCTCAACGAGATCGCCGCGATCGCCGACCGTGTGACGATCATCCGCGACGGCGCCACGATCGAGACCCTCGACCTGCACGGCGAAGAGCCCGTGACCGAGGACCGCATCATCCGCGGCATGGTCGGCCGCTCGCTCGACAGCCGCTTCCCGGAGCACGAGCCGACGATCGGCGACGAGGTCCTGCGCATCGAGGACTGGACGGTGCACCACCCGATCGACACCGACCGTGTCGTCGTCGACCACGCGAACCTGCACGTGCGCGCGGGCGAGATCGTCGGCATGGCCGGCCTCATGGGCGCAGGGCGCACCGAGCTCGCGATGAGCGTGTTCGGGCACTCGTACGGCTCCAGGATCTCCGGCAGCGTGTACAAGAACGGGACCCTCATCCGGACGCGCAGCGTCAAGGAGGCCATCGCCCACGGGCTGGCCTACGCGACCGAGGACCGCAAGCGGTACGGGCTCAACCTCATCCAGACCATCCGCGAGAACATCTCGGCCTCGGCGCTGGGCAAGGTCTCACGCTGGGGCGTCGTCGACTCGCAGGCCGAGACCCAGGTCGCCGAGCGCTACCGCACCGACTTCCGGATCAAGGCCCCGACGGTCGAGGCCGTCGTCGGGAAGCTCTCGGGCGGCAACCAGCAGAAGGTCGTCCTGTCGAAGTGGGTCTACTCCGACCCCGACGTCCTCATCCTCGACGAGCCGACGCGCGGCATCGACGTGGGCGCCAAGTACGAGATCTACGCGATCATCAACGCGCTCGCCGACGCCGGCAAGGCCGTCGTCGTCATCTCCTCCGAGCTCCCCGAGCTCATCGGCCTGTGCGACCGTGTCTACGCGATGAGCCAGGGCCGGATCACCGGCGAGGTCGCGCGCGCCGACGCCACCCAAGAAGCACTGATGCACTACATGACCATGGACAAGGGAGTCACCGTCCGATGAACGCCGTCAGGGAATACCTCGGCCGCAACGTCCGCCAGTACGGCATCGTCGCGGCACTGCTCGTGATCGTCCTGCTGTTCCAGGTCCTCACGGACGGACGACTGCTCTACCCGAACAACGTCGCGAGCCTCATCCAGCAGAACGCCTACGTGATGATCCTCGCGATCGGCATGGTCATGGTGATCGTCGCAGGACACATCGACCTGTCGGTCGGCTCGGTCGTCGCCTTCGTCGGCGGTCTGTGCGCCATCATGATGAGCCAGTGGGACCTGCCGTGGCTCCTCGCCGTGGTCCTGTCCCTCGGGGTCGGGGCGCTCGTCGGGATGTGGCAGGGCTTCTGGGTCGCGTACGTGGGGATACCCGCGTTCATCGTGACCCTCGCGGGCATGCTCATCTTCCGCGGTCTGGCGATCGTCCTGGTCGGCACCACGGTCGCGGGACTCCCCAGCGGCTTCATCGCGATCAGCAACGGCTCGGTGCCCAACTGGTTCGGGTTCGTGGGCGACCTCGACGTCGTGACCCTGGTGATCGGCGCGATCGGGATCGTGGCTTTCGCCGTGGCGCAGTGGCGCGCACGGAGCTCGCTGCGCCGCCACGACCTCGCGGTCGAGCCGCTGCCCGCGTTCGTCGTCAAGATCGTCCTGGCCGCGGTGCTCATCGGTGTCGTGACGTACTGGCTCTCGCTCAGCTCGGGCGGCACGCCCATCGTCCTGCTCATCGTGGGCATCCTCATCATCGCGTACTCGTTCGTGCTCAACCGCAGCGTGTTCGGTCGGCACATCTACGCGATCGGCGGGAACCGGCACGCGGCCGTCCTGTCGGGCGTCAACTCGCGCCGGGTCGACTTCGGCATCTTCGTCAACATGGGTGTCCTGGCGGCGGTCGCGGCCGTCATCACGACGTCACGTGCCGGGGCCGGCGTGGCCGCTGCGGGCATGAACTACGAGCTCGACGCGATCGCCGCGTGCTTCATCGGCGGCACCGCGGTCGCGGGCGGCGTAGGACGCGTGTCCGGGGCCATGATCGGTGCGCTCATCATGGGCGTGCTCAACATGGGCTTGTCGATCATGGCCGTCGACGCCGCCTGGCAGCAGGCGATCAAGGGCCTGGTCCTGCTCCTCGCGGTCGCGTTCGACCTGCTGAGCAAGAGGCGCGCCGCACTCTCCTGATCCGTCGTGAGGAGAGTGGCGGTGGGGGGACGGCAGCACGGGCGCACACCCGTCCTGCCGTGACCGGACCAGCGGGGTGCGTGCGGCGAGAGCCGCGCGCACCCCGCTGTGCTGTGCCGGGGGCCGGGCGCGGCCGGGACGTGCCGTGATATGGACCACCTGCCGCGGCCCGCCGACGTGGGCTAGGATCGTGCACGTCGCGACTGGCGCACCCGCGCCCCGCACGCCGCCCTCTGGGGAGGCCACGGGACGGACGGGGATGGTGGATCACCACCGGGGAGCGGCATGCTGTGTAGACGACGGGTCGTTCGCCTGGGCCCCGGGTCGCCCCCTGTGGGGACGTGCCCGGATAGAGCACGCCTCCCCACGAGACCGTCATCCGCAGACAGAACCCAAGGAGACGCATGAGCGCCCAGCCGGACAACGTCCTGAACCAGTCCCTGCTCGAGGTCGACCCGGAGATCGCCGCGGTCCTCGACGGGGAGCTCGCGCGCCAGCGAGACACCCTCGAGATGATCGCGTCGGAGAACTTCGTGCCGCGCGCCGTCCTGCAGGCGCAGGGCTCGGTCCTGACGAACAAGTACGCCGAGGGCTACCCGGGCCGCCGCTACTACGGTGGCTGCGAGCAGGTCGACGTCGCCGAGAACCTCGCGATCGCGCGCGCCAAGTCGCTGTTCGGCGCCGAGCACGCCAACGTCCAGCCCCACTCGGGTGCGACCGCCAACGCGGCCGTGCTGCACGCCCTCATCAACAAGGGCGACAAGATCCTCGGCCTCGAGCTGGCGCACGGCGGCCACCTCACGCACGGCATGAAGATCAACTTCTCGGGCAAGCTGTACGACGTGTCCGCGTACGGCGTGGACCCGCAGTCGTACCGCATCGAGATGGACGAGGTCCGCAAGACGGCTCTCGAGACCCGCCCCGACGTGATCATCGCCGGCTGGTCCGCGTACCCGCGCCACATCGACTTCGCGGCGTTCCGCGAGATCGCGGACGAGGTCGGCGCCAAGCTCTGGGTCGACATGGCGCACTTCGCCGGACTGGTTGCCGCGGGCCTGCACCCGTCCCCGGTGCCCTACGCCGACGTCGTGTCCTCGACGGTCCACAAGACCATCGGCGGCCCCCGCTCGGGCTTCATCCTGTCCAAGGAGGAGTTCGCCAAGAAGATCGACTCCGCCGTGTTCCCGGGTCAGCAGGGCGGCCCGCTCATGCACGTCGTCGCGGCCAAGGCCGTGTCCTTCAAGATCGCCGGCTCCGACGCGTTCAAGGACCGTCAGGAGCGCACGCTGCGCGGCGCGAGCATCATCGCGGACCGCCTGGCCCAGCCCGACGTCGCCGAGAAGGGCGTGTCCGTCCTCACGGGCGGCACCGACGTCCACCTGGTGCTCGTGGACCTGCGCCACTCGGAGCTCGACGGCCAGCAGGCCGAGGACCTCCTGCACGCCGTGGGCATCACCGTGAACCGCAACGCCGTGCCGTTCGACCCGCGCCCCCCGCGCGTCACCTCGGGCCTGCGCATCGGCACGCCCGCGCTCGCGACGCGTGGCTTCGGCGACGAGGAGTTCACCGAGGTCGCCGAGATCATCGCCGCCACGCTCAAGGCCGGTGCGGGCGCCGACGTCGAGGGCCTGAGCGCTCGCGTGCGCAAGCTGACGGCAGACTTCCCGCTGTACCCGGGTCTGTCGCAGTAGTCACCCGTGAGCCGCTGAGTGCGGAGCTCTTGTGCGACACGCCCGGCGAGTCGCACAAGAACTCCGCACTCAGCGGTCTGTTCGTCCCCGCCAGACCCTGAGGAGCCCCATGACCGCGCAGATCCTGGACGGCAAGGCCACGGCCGCCGCCATCAAGTCCGAGCTCAAGACCCGCCTCGTCGGCCTCGCCGAGCGGGGCGTCGTGCCGGGACTCGGCACGCTCCTGGTCGGCGACGACCCCGGTTCGCAGTGGTACGTCGCGGGCAAGCACCGCGACTGCGCCGAGATCGGTCTGTCGTCGATCCGTGAGGACCTGCCCGCCGAGGCCACGCAGGAGGAGATCGAGGCCGCGGTCCGCCGCCTCAACGAGGACCCCGCGTGCACGGGCTACATCGTGCAGCTCCCGCTGCCGAAGGGCATCGACACCAACCGCGTGCTCGAGCTCATCGACCCCGACAAGGACGCCGACGGTCTGCACCCGACCAACCTCGGCCGCCTCGTGCTGCGCGTCAACGAGGAGGTCACGTCGCCGCTGCCGTGCACGCCGCGCGGCATCATCGAGCTCATCGAGCGCCACGGGATCTCGCTCGTGGGCAAGGAGGTCGTGGTCGTGGGCCGCGGCGTGACCGTGGGCCGCTCGATCGGCCTGCTCCTCACGCGCCGCGCGGTCAACGCGACCGTGACGCTCACGCACACGGGCACCCAGGACCTGGCCTCGCTCGTCCGGCGGGCCGACGTCGTCGTGGCCGCAGCGGGCGTCAAGGGCATCATCACGCGCGACATGGTCAAGCCGGGCGCCGTCGTGATCGACGTGGGCGTCTCGCGCGAGGTCGACGAGGAGACCGGCAAGAGCCGTGTCGTCGGGGACGCCGACCCGGCCGTGGCCGAGGTCGCGGGCTGGATCTCCCCGAACCCCGGGGGCGTCGGGCCCATGACGCGCGCGATGCTCCTGGCGAACGTCGTCGACTCGGCCGAGCGCGCCGCGGGGATCACCGCCTGAGGTTCCCGCTCCGCGAGCACTAAGGGACGGGCGCGATCTGCGGGTCGCGCCCGTCCCTTCTTTTCGGACGTCCTGTCGTCCCGCACGACCGAGCAGGACTAGTGTTCCGCCATGACCCCCGCGTCCCGGGCCGGGGGAGACGACGGCATCGCGGCCCTCGTCCCCGCCCCTCTCGTCGTCCCCCACGTCGTGCGCCGCGCGCGCTGGAGCGCCACGGCCGCGTACGCGGCGCAGGGCTTCGGCTTCGCCGTGATGCTGACCAACGTCCCCACGTACGAGCGCTACCTGGGCATCGGCCCCGACGTCATCACGCTCGTGATCCTCGGGGTCTGCGTGTGCGCAGGGACGGGCAGCGCGCTGTCCGGCTGGTTCGCCGCCCGGTTCGGGTCGGCGCGCGTCGTGACCGGTGGGCTCCTGGTGGCAGCCGCCGGGATCCTCGCGGTAGGACTGAGCGCGGGGGCGGGGCTGCTCGCGACGTTCTTCCTCGCGTTCGCGGTGTACGGGGTGGCGCTCGGGTCGGTCGACGCCTCGACGTCGATGCAGGGCATCGACGTGCAGCGCGCGTACGGCCGGAGCCTCATCGCGTCGTTCTTCGCGGCCAACGCCGCGGGCGGGGTTGTCGGGTCGCTCGCGGTGTCGGGAGCGGCGGGGCTCGGGATCGCGCTGCCCGTGTCCTTGGCGCTGGTCGCTGCGGCCGTCGCGGTGACGGTGCTCGTGCTGCGGGCCGGGCTGCTCTCGCGGACCGCGGCGGTCGCGGTCGCGGGGGAGGCGGGGGAGCCGGGCGGGACCGGGAGCGGTGTGCGCCCGCTGCCCGACGGCGCCGCTCCCGTCAGCGGGACGGGCGGCGGATCCACGGCGCTCGGCGAGGGCGACCGGCCCGGCGGCGCGGGGGGACCTGCCGTGCGGGTTCCTCGTGCCACGACGGGCATGGTCGGGGCGGGGACCGTGATCGTGCTGGGCCTCGCGATGCTGGCGTTCCCCGTCGCGGACTCCGCGGTCTCGAGCTGGGGTGCGACCTTCCTGCAGGACGTGCTCGGGGCGAGCGCCGTCGTCGGGCCGCTGGGGTTCGGCGCCTACCAGGCGACCCTGATCTGCTCGCGCCTCCTGGGGGACCGCGCGGTCGAGCGCTGGGGGCGCGTGCGTGTCGTGGCGCTCGGCGGTGCGGTGGGGGTCGTGGGGCTCGGGCTCGTCGCGGTCTCGCCGGTGTGGCCGCTAGCGGTCCTCGGGTTCGCCGCGACAGGACTGGGGCTCGGGGTCGTGGCTCCCATGGCGTTCTCGGCCGCGGGAGACCGGGCCGCGGAGTCGGTGGCCGGTGCTGCGGTGGCCCCCGTGGCACCTGCTGCCGGAGGTGACCTGGCGGCCGGTGGTGGCCCGGCGGCCGGCGTCGGGCCGACCGTCGAGGAGGCGACCGACCGGGCCGTGGCCCGGCTCAACGTCTTCACCTACGTCGGCGCCGTGCTCGGTGGCGCGATGACCGGGGTGTTCGCGACGACCGACACGCTGCGGCTGGGGTTCGGGGTGCTGGCCGTGCTGGCGCTCGCGACGGTCGTGCTCGCGGGGCGCTTCCGTGAGGCCGTGCTACCCGTGGCTCGTGCGGACCAGGGATAGGTTCCTGCGGACCAGGGGAAACGGTGCGGCGTCCTGCGCCGTGACGAGCGTCTCGCGGCCTCGTTTTCCCCCGTGTGGGTGGCGTGGGGTTTGATGGCCGGGTGCTGACGATCGCTACTGCCAACGTGAACGGGATCCGCGCCGCCTACCGTCGGGGCATGGACGCCTGGGTCGCCTCGCGCACCCCGGACGTCATGCTCCTCCAGGAGGTGCGAGCCCCCGACGAGATCCTGAACGAGCTCCTGGGCGAGGGGTGGCACATCGCCCACCAGGCGTGCGACATCAAGGGCCGGGCAGGGGTCGCGGTCGCGTCGCGGCTGCCCGTGACGGCCGTGCGGATCGGCCTGGGCAAGGGGGAGCCGGAGCCGCCCGTGGACACGGGCCGCTGGGTCGAGGCGGACCTCGAGCTGCCCTCGGGCGAGAAGCTCACGGTCGTCTCGACCTACATCCACTCGGGCACGGCCGGCACGCCCAAGATGGACGAGAAGTACGCCTACCTCGAGAAGGTCACCGAGCGCCTGCGCGAGCTCTCTGCCGCAGGGGGCCGCGTCGTCGTCGCGGGAGACCTGAACATCGCGCACAAGAACGTCGACATCAAGAACTGGAAGGGCAACCAGAAGTCCGCGGGCTTCCTGCCCGAGGAGCGCGCCTACCTCGACACCTGGTTCGACGAGCTGGGGTTCGTCGACCTCGGGCGTCGTCACGGCGGAGAGGGCCCCGGCCCGTTCACCTGGTGGTCCTGGCGTGGTCAGGCCTTCGTCAACGACTCGGGCTGGCGCATCGACTACCAGCTCGCGTCCCCGGCCCTGGCCGAGCACGCGGTCAAGGTCGAGGTGGACCGTGCCGACGACTACGAGAGCCGCTGGAGCGACCACGCCGCGCTGGTCGCGACGTACGACCTCTGAGCCCGGGGCCCCTCGGATCAGTCGTGGGCGGGGACCGGGAGCTCGGTCATGCGTGACAGCGGCGACAGGAGGACGGGCAGGGCGCCCAACGTCATGACGGCCGCCCCGATCCACAGCGCGGGGGTCACGCCCCACACCGTCCCGATCCATCCGCCGAGCAGTCCGCCGATCGGGATGGGGCCCCACACGATGAAGCGGGCCGAGGCGTTCATGCGGCCCAGCAACGCGGGCGGGCACAGCCGCTGACGGAAGCTGACCTGCGCGACGTTGTAGACGACGACCGCGAGGTTGAACACGAACCCCCCGACCACGAGCACGACCGGGACCAGGGCTGCCCCGGCGCCGGTCGTCGCGCCCGTCGCCGCCACGATGGCCGCGGCGGGTGTGATGGCGTAGGACAGCCCCGTGAACACCGCCGAGACGGGGATGATCCGTGCTGGGCCGACCCAGCGGGCGGCGCGGTCGGCCAGGACCGCGCCGAGGAGGCCGCCCGCGGCGCTCGCCGAGAGCACGACGCCGTAGGTCGCGGTCCCGACGTCGAGCGTGCGCAGGGCGAAGATCACCACGACGGCGTTGCCGATCGCCCCGCCCAGGTTGCTGAGCGAGGTGCAGGCGAGGATCCGTCGGAGCAGCGGCTCGCTCGCGACGAAGCGGAGCCCCTCGGCGATCTCGGTGCGCAGCGGGCGTCGCGACGCGGGGTCGGGCAGGTCCTCGCGGTGGCCGATCCGCGCCATCGCGAACGCGCTGGCCAGGTACGTGCCGACGGTCGCGACCATCACCAGGGGAGCGGACAGCACCCGCAGCGCGACCCCGCCGATCGCGGGACCGGCGATCATCGCGACGGACTGGGTCGCCTGGAGCTTGGAGTTGCCCTCGACGACGTGGTCGAGCCCGACGAGGCCGGGGACGTAGCTCTGGTGCGCGACGTCGAAGAAGAGGCTGAAGGTGCTGATGACCACGGCGGCTCCGATGAGCAGCCCCATGCTCGCGTGCCCCGTCAGGGCGGCGGCGACCACGACCGAGAGGATGACCGCGCGGGCGAGGTCGGCCGCGACGAGCACGCGGCGCTTGCGCATGCGGTCCACCCACGCCCCGGCCGGCAGGCTGAGGAGCAGGAATGCTGCCGTCTCCGCCGCGTTGAGGGCACCCATCTGCCACTCGGTCGCGTGCAGGTGGGACACCGCGAAGATCGGCAGGACGAACCCCGTGAGCTGTGCGCCGAGCTGCCCCAGCGCATCGCCACCCCACAGGTAGCGGAAGTCGCGGTGGTGGATCAGGCTGCGCGGGGACGCAGCGGTGCGCACCTGCGGTTCGTCAGACGTCATGCGGGACAGCGTGCTGCAAGTGATTGGGAAATGTCAATCAGTTAGCCTGTGGGGGTGACCCCGGACCATGCAGCCCCCAGCGCGCCGCACTCAGCCGCGGCCGCGGCCGCAGCCGCAGCCGCAGTCGCAGGGCGCGGTGCGCACGCACCGACCGCCGACCTGCCGACGGCCGGCGACTCGGTCGCCGAACGGGACGCCGACGCGCGCGCTCTCGCGTCGACGGTGCGCGTGCGGATCCTGCGCATCTGCCTCGACGAACCGCGGACCAACAAGGAGATCGCCCAGCTCCTCGGCAAGAACCCGGCGACGACGCTCCATCATGTCCGGACGCTTGTAGCCCGGGGGTTCCTCACGGCGCAGCCTGCGCGCACCGGGGCGCGCGGAGCGCGAGAGGTCCCGTACCTCGCGACGGGCCGGTCCTGGACCACGGACCTGGGGCCCGGCGGTCACCAGGTGCTCCTCGACGCGTTCCTCGAGGAGCTGTCCGCGGCCGACCCGGCGCGCGTCGACATGGGGCGGCTCGGCCTGCGGCTCGACGCCGAGGGCCGCGATGAGCTCTCGCGGCGCCTCAACGAGGTCCTCGAGGACTTCCGGCAGCGCGAGCCGGTGGCCGACGGCGAACCGTGGTCGGTGTTCGTCGCGATCCACCACGACACGAGCCGCGACCCGCGCCCGAGTGCATGATCTCGCTGCGACTCGCCGGGTGTGTCGCAGCAGGATCATGCACTCGACGCGGCGGCGCGGACCGATCAGGTCCGCAAGACGGTGCCGGGCCATCCGGTCCCGATCTGCCTAACAACTTGCAACTTTTGGTTGACAGCAAGCAAAAGCCTCCTTAAGGTCCGAGAGTCAACGCTGACTCGTCTTCAAGGAGGAAGATCTCCAGTGCGAATCCCCTCACGCCATCGAAGAGGCCTCTCCGGCCTGCTCGGGGCCTCACTGCTCGTACCCCTCGCCTTCGCCGGGACGCTTCCGTCGGCCACCGCGGCCGAGACCGAGATGGAGCCCGGCGTCACGCTGCGCACCTTCCAGCTCGCGCAGGATCCCGGCTCCGTGTGCACCCTCAAGTCGGGGACCACGCCCAACGTCGACAAGCTCATGCCGACGATCGACTGGAGCACCCCGGAGCAGTTCGGGGCGTCCGACCGCTTCATCACCCACGCCCTGGCGACGCTCACCGTGCCCGCGGAGGGCGAGTACTCGTTCCGCGTGACGAACGACGACGGCGCTCTCGTCTACATCGACGACCAGCTCGTGCTCGAGAACGACGGACCCAACGACTCGACCTCGGTCGAGGGTGCTATCACCCTCACCGCCGGTGCCCACGACCTGCGGGTCGAGTACTACGAGGGCACCGACAAGCAGCGTCTGACGCTCGCGTGGAAGACCCCTGGCGCGTCGTCGTTCGTGGTGGTCCCGACGTCGGTGCTGAGCACCGAGGCCAACGTCGTGCGCGTGACCGCGCCCGGCAACAAGTACTGCGAGGGGGCGACGGACACCTCGGGCGACGGCCTGCGCCTGGACACCGTCAACCCGAACTACGAGCTCGTCGACCTGCGTCCTGCGGGCTTCGAGCCCAAGGTCTCGGGCCTCGCGTTCACCCCGGACGAGAAGCTGGCCGTGGTGACCACGGGTGACGTGAGCTCCGGTGGCTGGCGGCCCAACCCGACGTCGGGCGAGGTGTACCTCCTCGACGGCGTGATCGACGCGACCGGCCCCGAGGACGTCACGGTGACGAAGGTCGCCGACCAGCTCCTCAACCCCATGGGCATCGAGGTCATCGAGGACTCGATCTTCGTCTCCGAGCGGTACCAGCTCACGCAGCTCACCGACCCGGACGGCGACGGCTTCTACGACACGCACACCAAGATCGCCGGGTGGCCCGACGGCGGCAACTTCCACGAGTTCGCGTTCGGCCTGATCCACGACGAGAACTACTTCTACGTCAACCTCTCGGTCGCGATCGACAACGGCGGCGCGACGACCACCCCGCAGCCCGCCGCCAACCGGGGCACCTCGATCAAGATCGACCGCGCGACGGGTGAGGTCACCTACGTCGCGGGCGGCCTGCGCACCCCCAACGGCATCGGGTTCGGTCCCGAGGGCGAGATCTTCGGGACGGACAACCAGGGCGCGTGGCTCCCTGCGAACAAGCTCGTCCACATCGAGCAGGACAAGTTCTTCAACCACTTCACGACCCCTGCCGGGAAGTTCGACGCGAACCCCGTGTCCCAGCCCGCGCTGTGGCTCCCGCAGAACGAGATCGCGAACTCCCCGGGCAACCCGATCCTCGTCGAGGACGGCGAGTTCGCCGGGCAGATGCTGCTCGGCGACGTCACCTACGGCGGGCTCCAGCGCGCGTTCCTCGAGAAGGTCGACGGCGAGTTCCAGGGTGCGGTCTTCCGCCACACCGCGGGCCTCGAGGTCGGTGCCAACCGCGTCATCACGGGCCCCGACGGTGCGCTGTACGTCGGTGGCACGGGCGAGGGCGGCAACTGGGGCGAGTCCGGCAAGCTCCGGTTCGGTCTCCAGAAGCTCTCTCTGGTCGACGAGGACTCGTTCGACATGAAGGAGATGCGCGTCGTCGAGGGCGGGTTCGAGATCGAGTACACCGACCCGGTGTCCGACGCCGTGGTCGCGAAGCTGGCCGACGCCTACTCGCTCAAGCAGTGGCGCTACGTGCCGACGCAGCAGTACGGCGGCCCCAAGGTCGACGAGACGCCGCTGTTCGTCACCGACGCCACGGTGTCCGAGGACCGCACGACCGTCACGCTCGAGGTCGAGGGTCTCAAGCCCGGCCACGTCGTGCACCTGCGTTCGCCGCGCCCGTTCGCCTCGGACGAGGGTGCTGAGCTCCTGAGCACCGAGGCCTGGTACACGCTCAACTCGCTGCCGGGCTACGTCGCCCCGGCGGACCGCGGCTGGTACGAGGCCGAGGAGGCGCAGCCGCTCGGCAGCTCGAGCCTCGGCTCGGACCACAGCAACTACTCCGGCTCGGGCTTCGCCGCCGGCATGCAGAACGTCGGCTCCGGTCGCACGTTCGCCGTGACGGTTCCCGAGGCGGGCACCTACCCGGTCAACCTGCGCTACGCGAACGGCATCCACCCGTACACCGAGCTCCGCGCCAAGAACGTCTCGCTCTACGTCAACGACCAGAAGGTCGGTCCGTGGACCCTCCCCACGACCGGTGACTGGAAGAAGTGGGCGACCATCACGCGCGATCTCGACCTCGTCGCGGGCCACAACACGATCACCCTCAAGTACGACCAGGGTGACCAGGGCAACGTGAACCTCGACGTGCTCTCGATCGGGCAGAACCCCGACATCTGCTCCCCGGCGGACGTCGAGGACGGCTACCGCGGCATCTTCGACGGCACGCTCGCGAGCCTCGCGGACTGGAGCCTCGCGGGCGCCGGCACGTTCGGTCGCCAGGACGACTGCTCGATCCGCACCAACGGTGGCATGGGTCTGCTCTGGTACACGGCCCAGGAGCTCGAGGAGTACTCGCTCAAGCTCGACTGGAAGCTCGTCAAGGACGACAACGGTGGCGTGTTCGTCGGCTTCCCGAACCCCGGCAACGACCCCTGGGTCGCGGTCAACCAGGGGTACGAGATCCAGATCGACGCGAGCGACGCGGCCGACCGCACGACCGGTGCGATCTACACGTTCCAGGGCGCTGACGCAGCGGCCGTGACCGCGGCGCTCAAGCCCGTGGGCCAGTGGAACGCGTACGACATCCGCGTCGAGGGCGACCGCATTCGGATCTACCTCAACGACGTGCTCGTCAACGACTTCACGAGCACCGACCCGGCGCGCGACCTGTCGAGCGGCTTCATCGGGATCCAGAACCACGGCAACGGTGAGACGGTCTCCTACCGGAACATCCGCGTCAAGGACCTGGGTGCCGAGCCCGAGCCCGAGCTCGCGGTGTCGGTGACCGTCCAGCCCAAGTGCGTGGCCGGCAAGGTCACGCTGAGCGTGCGTGCCGTCAACGACGACACGGTGCCCGTCGACGTCGTGCTCAGCACGCCGTTCGGCAAGAAGACCATGACCGGCGTCCTGCCGGGCAAGTCGGCTCAGCAGACGTTCGCGACACGCTCGACCTCGATCGAGGCCGGGACCGCGACCGTGACGGCGAGCTCCGGAGGCAAGGAGGTCGTGGTCGAGACGACCTACGACGCGTCGAGCTGCGGCTGACGCACCCTCGGGCGGCGGGCGGCTGAGCCGGCCGCCGTCCGAGCCCCCTGACTGAGCGCGCGATGCGGCGGCGACCCGCACGGTAGGTCCCCGCCGCGTCGCGCACCCGGTGCAGAGGGGCCGCGCGACACAGCCCGGCCCCGCACCACCCTGCTCCACCGCCGCGCCGCACGTTTGCCCTCGTCGCGCGGCGTCTGTCACCATCTGCCGGGGCGTCGACGACGACGCCTCGTCTGTCGTCGAGAGGTAGTCGACCATGCTCGCGCACCTTGGTCGGGTCACGGTCCGTCACCGAGTGCTCGTCCTGGCCCTGTGGGCCACGCTCGCTCTCCTGGGGGCGGTGGTCGGCGGCGGGGTCTTCGACCGCACGACCGCGGTCGACAGCCTTCCGGCCGGTGCGCCCGCCGCACAGGCTCAGGCGTTGCTCGACGAGCTCGACCCGCAGGGCGAGACGCTCACCGCGGTCGTCGGCGGCGTCGACTTCTTCACCCCCTCGCTCGTCGAGAGCGCGTACCGCGTCATGCAGGAGGTGCGCGAGATCCCGGGGGTCCTGGAGGTCACGGACGCGTTCACGTCCGGCGGCCTCGTCTCGGACGACGGGTTCAGCTCGCTCGTCGTGGTCGAGCTCGAGCGGGACCTCACGGACGCCCAGGCGCTCGAGGTCGGGGACCGCGTGGCCGCGACCCTGCAGACCCTCGACGCGCCCGAGGTCGTCGTGGGCGGGGAGCTCATGGCCGAGCGGACGTTCGCCGACATCGCCACGGCCGACGCGGTCGTGGGCGAGTCGGTCGCTCTCGTGGTGCTGTGCGTGGTCCTCGTGCTCGTGCTGGGCGGCCTGCGGGCCGGCCTGCTGCCCGTGGCCGCCGCGCTCGCCTCGATCGCGGCCTCCCTCCTTGCGCTGAGCGCCCTGGCCGGTGCCGTCCCCGTGAGCGAGTTCGCGGTCAACGTGGTGACCCTCCTGGGCCTCGGTCTGGCCGTCGACTACAGCCTCCTGGTCATCGTGCGGTTCCGGGAGGAGCGCGAACGGGCCCCTGAGTCGACGCTCGAGGAGCTGCTGTCCAGGACCGTGTCGACCGCGGGCCGGGCGGTCCTCGTCTCGGGGTTCGCGGTCGCCTCGGCGCTCACGGGGCTGCTCGTCCTCGCCGACCCGCTCCTCGCGAGCATGGCGCTGGGCGGCCTGCTCGTGGTCGGTCTGACGACCGTCGCGGGGCTCACGCTCGTCCCCGCCCTGGTCGCGGTGCTGCACGCCTCGATCCCTGCCCCGCGGACCCGGACCTGGGCCCGACGCCGGACGGGGACGGGAGCCGGGCTGCTCGCGCGGTCGGCGTCGTTCGCCCAGCGCCGGCCGGTCGCGGTGACCCTGGGCTCAGCGGCCGTCCTCCTGCTCCTGAGCGCCCCTCTGGCCTCGCTCGCGCTGGGGAGCTCGGACGCCCGGTCGCTGCCGCCGGGAACCCCGGAGCGGGTCGCGCAGGAGAAGATCGAGCAGGACTTCGACGTCCTGGGGGTCCAGCCGGTCACGCTCGTCCTGGGGGCGTCGGTCGAGGACCCGCAGGTCCGGTCGCTGCTCGACGCGGTCTACGCGTCGCCCGGCGTCGAGGACGTCCGGCACCTCGAGGACTTCCCGGCGGACGTGACGGTCGCGGAGGTGACCCCCGAGGGCACGGCCACGGGTGAGGAGGCGCAGTCCGTGGTCCGGTACGTCCGTGGCCTCGACGTGCCGTTCTCGGTGCAGGTCGCGGGGCCGGCGGCCGAACTCGTCGACGCGACCCAGCAGTCCCGGGACCGGCTCCCGTGGGCCTTCGCCGCGGTCGTGCTGCCGGCCATGCTCCTGCTGGGCTGGCTCACGCGGTCGGTCGTGGTCCCGCTCAAGGCGCTGGTCCTGAACCTGCTCGCGCTGACGGCCTCGCTCGGGGTGCTCGTCGCGATCTTCCAGTGGGGCTGGGGAGCTCGGCTCCTGGGCTTCGAGCCCACGGGCACGATCGACGCCACGAGTCCCGCGCTGCTGTTCGTCTTCCTGTTCGGTCTGTCGATGGACTACGAGGTGTTCCTCCTCGCGCGCATCGCGGAGGAGTGGCGCCGACGGACCGGAGACGACCGCCGCGCGAACGACCGCGCCGTCCTCGCGGGCATCGTGGCGTCGGGTCCCGTCATCACGGTCGCGGCCGTGTCGATCGGGATCGTGTTCGCGGGCTTCGCGCTGGGCGACCTCGTGGCCATGAAGGAGATCGGTGTGGGGATGGCCGTCGCGGTCCTGCTCGACGTCACGATCGTCCGCGGCCTGCTCCTCCCGGCCTCGATGTCGCTCCTGGGGCGCTGGAACTGGTGGCTCCCGGGCCGGCAGAGGGGCCCGGGCCGCGGCACCGAGCCGGACGGGGCGCGCGGCGAGGAGTCCTCGCCGCGCACCCTCGTGGGCAGCGGTGCGTCAGCAGGCGCCGGCCGGGGCTGACGGCACGGCCAGCAGGAAGCCGGGGGCCGCGAGGCCGGCGCGGGAGAAGGCTCCGGCCACGGCGTCCGCGACAGCGGACGCGCGCTCGGCCGGGACCAGTGCGATCGCCGAGCCGCCGAACCCGCCACCCGTCATGCGGGCCCCCAGGGCGCCGGCCTCGCGCGCGGCCTCGACCGCCACGTCGAGCTCGAGCGCGGAGACCTCGTAGTCGTCGCGCAGGGACGCGTGGGACGCGTCCATGAGCGGCCCGACGTCGGAGGCTCGCCCTGCGCGCAGCAGCGCCACCAGGTCCTGGGTCCGGGCGATCTCCGTGACGACATGGCGCACGCGGCGGCGCGAGACGTCGTCGGGCAGGCGGTCGAGCGCCGCGCCGAGAGCCTCGGCGAACGCGGCCTCGTGGGCCGCGGGGTCGCCCGTGGCGGCAGCCGCACCGGCGACCGAGTCCGCGAGCTCGCGCAGGTTCGCGAGGCCCAGGGTCGCGGCGGCCGCCTCGCACGTCGCGCGGCGCTGGGCGTACTGGCCGTCGACGAGCGCGTGCTCGGCCCGGGTGTCGATCACGAGCAGCGCGAGCCCCTCGGCCGCGAGGTCGAACGGGATCTGCTCGACCGCGTCGACCGGGTCGAGACCCGGGCGGCAGTCGAGGAGCAGCGCGTGACCCGGGGCGCAGCGCAGCGAGGCCGACTGGTCCATGCCGCCGGTCGGGGCGCCTGCGACCTCGTTCTCGGCGCGGATCGCGGCGGCCGCGAGGGTCGCGCGTCCCGCATCGGTGGCAGCCAGCCCCAGACCCGCGACGTCGTCGATCCCGACCGCGACCGAGCACTCGAGCGCGGCCGACGACGACAGGCCCGCACCGTAGGGCACGCACGAGTCGACCACGGCGTCGAAACCACGGATGGTCCCGGCCGAGCGGCCCGTCTCCTCGAGGTGCTGTCCGAGCGCCCACGCGACCCCGGCCACGTACGCGGCCCAGCCGGTCACGGCTCCCGGTGCGACGTCCTCGAGCCGCCCGGTCCAGGCCGCGCCCGGCTCCTGGGCCGAGGCGAGGCGAACGACCGAGTCGGTCCGGGGGCGCAGCGCGACGTACGTGCGGTGGGGGAGCGCGATGGGCAGGCACAGCCCGGCGTTGTAGTCGGTGTGCTCGCCGATGATGTTGACGCGCCCGGGGGCGGCGTAGACGCGGACGTCCGACGCGCCGTCCGCCTCGTCCCCGCCTTCCGTGCCGTCCGCGGGGTACGCCGCCGCGAAGGCCTGCCGGACGCGGTCCGCGCCGACGTCGTCGGGCCAGGACTCGACCCACTGCGCGGCCGGGGCCGGGGCGAGCGCCTGCAGGCGTGCCGCGATCCGCTCGGGGGTCGTGTCGCTGACCCACGCGCCCATGCCCGACTCCGAGCCCGCGAGGTACTTGAGCTTGCCCGGCGAGCGCAGCACCGAGAACACCTGCAGGTGCAGGCGCGAGAGCTCGCGGCCCTCGCGCACCGGGGCCTGGTGCCAGGCCGCGATGTAGGGCAGGGGGACGGGGGCGCCGTCGGGCCCCTCGAAGAACAGGTCGAGGCGGCGCAGGAGCTCGAGGTAGGTCACCGCGAGGTCGTCGCGCTCGGCGTCGGTGAGCGCGGGCAGGTCGGGCACGTCGCGGCGCGGCGCGACGTGCACCTCGACGGGCCACCGGGCCGCGAAGGGCACGTAGGCGACCCAGTGCTCGGTCTCCAGGACGATCCGGCGGCCGTCCGCCAGTTCGGCGTCGAGGACGTCGCGCAGCAGGTTGCCGCCCGTGCGCTCGTGGTGCGCGCGGGCCTGGTCGAGCATCGCGCGCGTCTTGGGCGTGATGTACGGGTAGCCGTAGATCTGACCGTGCGGGTGGTGCAGGGTGACGCCGATCTCCTGACCGCGGTTCTCGAAGCAGAAGACCTGCTCGACGCCGGGCTCGCGTCCGAGGGCCTCGGTGCGGTCGGCCCACGCGTCGATGATGGTGCGCACGCGCTGCGGGGGCAGCGCGCCGAACGACGAGGAGTGGTCGCTCGAGAAGACGATGACCTCGCAACGGCCCGACGCCGGAGCGCGGGTCTCGAGGGTCCCCTCGCCACCGAAGAAGCCGTCTTCGGCACCTGTGCCGTCAGCGACGCCCGGCACGAACTGAAGCGACGGGAAGCGGTTCTCGAAGACCACGACGTCGTAACCGGTGTCCGGGACCTCGCCGTCCGAGTACGCGGCGCCGGGGCGCGCCGGGCACAGCGGGCACGAGTCGGCGGCCGGCAGGAACGTGCGGTTCATGCGGTGCGCGGCCATCGGGATCCAGTCGCCGGTCAGCGGGTCGAGGCGCATCTCGGGGCCCGTGTACGGGTGCTCGTGCCCGTCGGGGCCGGTGACGGCGGCGAACCGGTCGCCCAGCGGGCGGGGGTCGTCGAGCCGCCGCGTGAGCTCGCCCGAGACGTACGCGGGGGAGTCGTCGAAGTAGACGAGCTCGCGGCCGTCGGCCAGGCGGGTCGGGGTGCGGCGCAGGTGCTGGTTCATCGGGAGGTACGACCGTCCTGGGGTGCGGGGGTGGATGGGGTTCGGGGGAGCCGGGTCGGCTCGTCGCGCGAGGCGATCACGAGCTGCTCGACGACGTCGCGCGCGGCCTCCTGGTCGGTCGACGGGAGCGCGTCGTCGGTCACGAGCACGTCGACCTGGTCGAGCCGCGCGAAGACGCTCAGGCCCGTGGTGCGCCACTTGGTGTGGTCGGCGAGCACGACCGTGCTTCCGGCGATCGCGACGAGGGCGCGGTTCGTCGCGGCCTCGTCGAGGTTGGGCGTCGTGAGCCCCGCCTCGACGCTCACGCCGTGCGCGCCCAGGAAGGTCTGGTCGACGCGCAGGCTCGCGAGCGCGGCCTCGGTGAGGGGGCCGACCAGGGCGTCCGACGGCGTGCGCGAACCGCCCGTGAGCACGGTCTCGAGCTGAGGGTCGCCCGCCCGGTGCAGGGCCTCGGCGACCGGGAGCGAGTTGGTCACGACGGTCAGAGGGCGCAGGCTCGGGTCCGCCGCGATCTCGACCGCGAGCAGGTGGGTCGTGGTGCCGGCCGACAGGGCGATCGAGGAGCCGGGGGAGACGAGACGGACGGCGGCGCGGGCGATCGCACGCTTCTCGTCGAGGGCGAGCGCGCTCTTGGCCTCGAACCCGGGCTCGTGCGACGTGGCCTGCGGGGAGACCGCGCCCCCGTGGACCTTGCGGAGCAGTCCCTGCTCGGCGAGCTCGAGGAGGTCACGTCGCACGGTCATGTCGGAGACGCCGAGCTCCTGGGTGAGGTCCGCGATCCGGACGGCGCCGTGGTCGCGGAGCCCCGCGAGGATGCGTTCGTGGCGCTGGGAGGCGAGCATGCTGCCATGGTGACACATTCGAACAGAAAGCAACAAGAGCGAACATCACCGCGACGGGCGTACGCGGCCCGGGACGCACGACGGCCGCCCACCCCACGAGGTGGACGGCCGCGTGCTCGTCGGTCCGCGCCGATCAGTAGCGGATGGCGTCGATCACCTTGACCCGTACCGCGACGAGCGCGGGGATCAGCCCGGCGAGCGCGCCGACGCTCACCGCGGCGACCATGCCCGTGACGGCTGCCGAGGCCGGGAAGCCCGGGCGGTCCTGGACGGTCGAGCCCATGAGCGTGTCGAGCGGGACGTTGTGCAGGATCACGATCGCGAGCGAGACGCCCACGACCCCGGCCACGATCGTGGCGACGACGCTCTCCATGAGCACCGAGAAGAAGACGCGCCCGGACGAGGCGCCGAAGCTGCGTCGGATGCCGATCTCACGGATCCGGTACCGGACGGTCACGAGGGCGATGTTGACGAGCCCCAGTCCACCGAGCAGCAGGGCGATCGTGCTGACCCCGAGGATGAGCCACTTGGTCGCGCCGTCGATCATGCCCATGTCGGGGCTGTCCATGCGGCTGACCTCGACCTGCGTCCCGGGGATCGCACCCGTGAGGTCGCGGCGGACGGCCTCGGTGAGCACGTCGGCCGTGTCCGTGGGGACCCAGAGCTCGAGCGACGGTGCGCCGGAGTTCACGAGCGACGTGGGGGAGGCCCACCGCAGGTGGGACTCCACGAGCATGTAGGCGGCAGGTCCCTCGCCGGGCCAGCTGTCCGGATAGGTGCCGACGATCGTCGCGAGGACAGGGTTCTCGCCGCCGATGACGATGGTCGGGTGGTCCGCGATGCGCTGGCCCAGGGCCTCGAGGAAGGCGTGGTTGACCACGAGGGCAGGCGACAGGTTCTCCGCGTCGGCCTCCGTGAACCAGCGCCCGCCGTCCACCACGAACCGGTGCATGGTCGCCCAGTCGGCGCTCACCGCGTTGGTCTGGGTCTCCATGGTCCCGCCCGGGAACCGGAAGGGGGTCTGGGCCCACATGACCATCGAGGAGTGCTCGACCTCGTAGCGTGCCGTGATGTCGTCGTACGCCGCGACGTACTCCTCCACGCCCGGCATCTCCTGGCCCGTGGGCCAGGCCGAGACGTTGAGGGTCGCGGGTCGCCCGCCCCAGCGCTCGTTGGACTCGGCCGAGACCTGGCGCAGCATGTCGCCGGCCGCGGTGATGGTCGTGATCGCGCAGACCGCCACGGCCACACCGATCAGGGCGAGCAGCACGCGGAGCTTGTGGACGCGGAGCTCGTCCCAGGCCTCCGCCAGGGCGCCGAAGAACCCGGTCACGAGGCCACCACCGAGTCGCCGAAGAGGTCGTCGAGGGTGCTGCCGGGGCCGGCCCCGGGGCCGTGCGCCCCGGTCGAGCCGGTGGCCGCCGCTGCCGATGCCACGGTCCCCAGGGGCACGGCGACGTGCTCCGCCTGGTGGTCCTCGCCGTCGGGCACGTGCTCCATGGTGGTGCCCAGCCCGTCGAGCGAACCCGCGCTGCGGGCGCCGATCGCGATGGGCGCCAGGACGCCCTCCGCGAGGCGGAAGTGGCGCTTGGCGCGCGAGGCGACCGCGAGGTCGTGGGTGATGGCGATGAGAGCGGACCCGTTCTCCTGGGCGATCGTGTCGAGCAGGTCCATGACCTCGCCGCCCGTGTCGACGTCGAGCGCGCCCGTGGGTTCGTCGGCGAGGATGACGCGGGGGCCGCGGACGAGCGAGCGCGCGATCGCGACGCGCTGCTGCTCGCCGCCCGAGAGCTTCTCCGGCATGGTGTCGAGGCGGTCGCCCAGGCCGACTCGCTCGAGCATCTCGGCTGCGAGCCTCTTGCGGTTCCAGAACTGCTTGCCCTGGGCGTAGAGCAGGGGGGCCGCGACGTTCTCCAGCGCCGTGCGGGCCTGGAGCAGGTTGAACTGCTGGAACACGAAGCCGAAGTCGGCGCCGCGCCGGCGTGCACGGACACGGCCGGACAGGCGGCCGATGGGCACGCCGTCGAGCAGGAACTCGCCGGCCGTGGGGGTGTCGAGCAGGCCCAGGATGTTCAGGAGCGTCGACTTGCCGGTCCCCGAACGCCCCACGATCGAGACGTGCTCGCCCGCGTCGACCGTCAGGTCGATCCCGCGCAGGATCTGGAGGATCCGGTCGTCGGGGAGGCGGACCGACCGGGTCACGCCGTGCAGCTCGAGCAGGCTCATCCGGCCGAGCCCCCGTACATCATGCCCTCGTCGACCGGAGCGACGTCCTGGCCGGGCACGAACTCGAGGACGAGGTCGCCCTCGGCGAGCCCCTCGACGATCTGGACCTGCGAGCCGTCCGTGATGCCGAGCTTCACGGCCTTCTCGGTGTTCGTGCCGTCCTCGGCCACGACCCACACGTTGCCCGTCTCGACCGAGCCCTGGACCGAGGTGATGGGGACCAGCAGGGCATCCTCGGCCGACCCTGCGGTCACCTCGAGCTTGGCGGCCAGGCCCGCGAACACGACCGTGCCCGCGGGGACCGCGCACGTGATCGACGCCGAGGGCGTCGCGCCGGGCTCGTTGCCCGTCTCCTCGGCCCCGGTGGTCGATGCCGCGGCCGCCGTGCCCATGCGCAACGAGGTGCAGGTGAACGGGGCGGGACCGCCCGTGACCGTGACCGTCGCCTCGGTGGGGATCGTCAGGAGGCGGAACTGCTGCTCGGGGAGCATGGACGCCGTCACGGACAGGGTTCCGGGCGAGATCGACGCGAACGTCTCGCCGACGCTCACCTCCTGGTCCTTGATCGCGGTGAACGTCGCGACGGTCCCGGCCGAGCCGGCCTTCATGGTGGTCCGGGTGACCTTGGGCTTGCGCTCGGTCACCGTCTCCTCGCCCGTCTCCTTGTTCGTGGTGATCAGGGGATCCTGCGGGGTCTCGAGCGTGACCTCGAGGAGCGGGGCGCCGGCCGCGACGACGTCACCGACCTTGGCGTGCACGGCGGTGACCTTGCCGAGCTGGGTCACCTTCTCCTCGCTCGCCGGGTCTGCGACGACGGACCCCGTGAGGGTCACGGTGTTGGTGATGGGTCCCTTGGCGACCGCGACCTGCGGAAGCGTCACGACCGCCGACGGGGTCTCGGCGTCGCCCGCCGCCTGGGGGGCCGACTTGAACGCGATCACCACCAGGGTCACCGCGATCACCGCCCAGATCACGAGACGAAGGGTAGGAAAGATGATCCGGCGTGTGACGCCCACGGCAGGTCTCCAGGTGAAATCCGATGAGCCGACAGCTCAAGGTCCAGGCATGCTCTGGGAAGACTAGGGGGCGGGCGAGCGCCCACGTATCCACCCCAGGTATGAGATGGATGCGTGAAAGATCACGATCGGGTCAGTTTCCTGCCGCGATGTCTGCCTGTGTCCCCCTGGACAACCCTCATTGGTCGCACTTCTGACAAACGATCTGCGCACCATACACCGGAGGAGGACCAGAGGGGGCCGGGTTCCGGTCGCCGCGCCCGGCGTGAGGTGCGGACGTGCAGTCGGCACTCGCCCGGCGGGATCCCCCGGCTGGGCCCGGGAAGAGGAGAGGCCCGACGACGACGGGCCCGGTCCGTACGGACCGGGCCCGGGTGCGGGACGCGCGAGGGGACGAGGCCTAGACGGGCGAGAGCCCGAGGCGGCGGCCTGCGAGCCCGCGGCTGCGGGTCGCGAGGTGCGTCGCGACCTGGCGCAGCGCGACCGCGGCCGGCGACGAGGGGTTCGTCAGCACGACGGGCGTGCCGGCGTCACCGGCCTCGCGCAGGGTCACGTCGAGCGGGACCTGCCCGAGGAGCTCCACGGTGCCGCCCGTCGCCTTGGACAGGTTCTCGGCGACCTTGGCCCCGCCCCCGGACCCGAACAGCTCGAGCCGGGACCCGTCCGGCTGCTCGAGCCACGACATGTTCTCGACGACGCCGAGCACGCCCTGCTGCGTCTGCGTCGCGATCGACCCCGCGCGCTCGGCGACCTCGGCGGCGGCGACCTGCGGGGTCGTGACCACCACGATCTCGCTCGACGGCAGGAGCTGGGCGACCGAGATCGCGATGTCGCCCGTGCCCGGCGGCAGGTCGAGCAGGAGCACGTCCAGGTCGCCCCAGTAGACGTCCGCGAGGAACTGCTGGAGCGCGCGGTGCAGCATGGGACCGCGCCAGATCACGGGCTGCCCCTGCGGCACGAACATGCCGATCGAGACGACCTTGACCCCGTGCGCGACGGGCGGCAGCAACATGTTGTCCACGCGCGTCGGAGCCCGGTCCACGCCCAGCATGCGCGGGATCGAGAAACCGTAGATGTCGGCGTCGACCACGCCCACGTTGAGCCCGTCCGCGGCGAGCGCGACCGCGAGGTTGGCGGTCACCGACGACTTGCCCACGCCGCCCTTGCCCGAGGCGATCGCGTAGACCTTGGTCAACGAGTCCGGCTTGGCGAAGGGGATCTCGGGCTCGCCCACACCCCCGCGCAGCATGGTGCGCAGCTCCGAACGCTGCTCGGCGCTCATGACGCCCAGGTCGACGTCGACCTTCCCGACGCCGGCCACGGTCTGCGCGGCCGCCGTGACGTCCTTGACCAGGGTCGACTTCATGGGGCAGCCCGCGACGGTCAGGTCGATGCCGACCACGACGTGCGCACCTCCGGCGGCAGCGGCCGGGTCGACGCTCACGTCGACCGAGCGCACCATCCCCAGCTCGGTCACGGGGCGCCGGATCTCCGGGTCCATGACCTGGGTCAGAGCCGTCCGGACGAGGTCCTCGAGTGCATCGGTCGTGGGTGTTGCGGAGCCGCCAGCCATGGCCCCATCCTAAGCGGGCGTCTAGCGTTCGAGGATGGACGCCCTCGCCTCGATCGCCCGTGACTCGGCTCTCTTCCTCGACGCCGTCCGCGCGGCACGGCCGGACGCGCGCGTACCGGCCTGCCCCGAGTGGGGCGCGGCGGACCTGACGTACCACCTGGCCGAGGTGCAGGACTTCTGGAGCGCCGTCGTCGGGCCTGCGGAAGGGCGTGGGCTCGACGGCGACGACGTGCGCACGCTCCGACGGCCCGACGACGACGCGGCGCTGCCGACGCTCGCCGCCGAGGCGACCGCCAGGCTGCTCGCCGCGCTCGCGGGCCGGGACCCCCACGAGCCGTGCTGGTCGTGGCACGACGCGGGCCGCACCGTCGGCTGGGTCCGGCGCCGGCAGGCGCACGAGGCCCTCGTCCATCGCGTCGACGCCGAGCAGACCGCGGGCCGGGACGTCACGAGCGCCGACCCCGAGGTGGCCGCGGACGGGGTCGACGAGATCCTGCGCGTGCTGGTCGACGGCATCCCCGAGTGGGCGACCTTCACTCCCGACGGGAGCACGATCTCGGTCGCGGTCGACGGGCCGGGCGAGACACCCCGCTCGTGGGAGCTGGCGTTCGGGCGCCTCGCAGGGACCGGGCCCGAGTCGGGCACCGCGTACGACCTCGACTCGGCACAGCTCGTGGACCTGCCGGGATCGACGAGCGCGCAGGTCTCGGGGGCCGCCTGGGACCTCGACCTGTGGCTCTGGGGGCGTGGCGAACGGGACGGGCTGGTCGTCCGCGGGGACGCGGCGCTCGCGGACCGCCTGCGCGCGGTCGCGGTGCAGGAGACGCAGTAGCTGCTCGGCCTCGGGCCAGGGCGGGACGCCGTGTCGCCGCACGGCCGGTCGCGTCAGCGCGGCTCCGGCGGGGCGGCCGCACGGCGGCCGCCGCCCGAGGACCGGCGCGCGTCGCGCGCCCCCGACCGCGAGGACGGGGAGGACCGGGGGAGCGGGGCGTCGAGCCCGGGCTCCGTACCGTCGCCGCGGGCGGCCTCGGCCGCCTCCGCGCGCTCGGTCTCCTTCTCGTCGAGCTCCTCGAGCAGGTTGCGGATCTCGGAGCGGACGAAGTCACGCGTCGCGACCTCGCTCAGCGCGATGCGCAGGGCCGCCATCTCCCGTGCGAGGTACTCGGTGTCCGCGAGGTTGCGCTCGCCGCGCTGGCGGTCCTGCTCGGCGCTCACGCGGTCGCGGTCCGTCTGGCGGTTCTGCGCGAGCAGGATGAGCGGTGCCGAGTAGGACGCCTGGAGCGAGAGCATGAGGGTCAGGGCCGTGAAGCCGAGCGCGGCCGAGTCGAACCGCAGGGACTCGGGTCCCCAGGTGTTGAACCCGAGCCACAGGAGGCAGAAGACCGTCATGTAGAGCAGGAACCGCGGGGTGCCCATGAAGCGGGCGATGCCTTCGGAGATCTTGCCGAACGCGTCCTGCTCGACCCGCACGCGGGGCAGCAGGGTGCGGCGGGCAGCCTTGGGGGTGTCGAGGCGCTCAGCCACGGTGACCTCCTCGGCGGACGGGGAACGCGGACGACGCGGGGGTCTGGGTGCCCAGGCTCGTCTCCTCGGACTCGTCGTCGGTCTCGCGCCAGTCGTCCGGGAGCATGTGGTCGAGCACGTCGTCGACGCTGATGGCGCCGAGCAGGCGCTTCTCGTCGTCGAGCACGGGCAGCGCGAGCAGGTCGTAGGCCGCGAGCAGGCGCGTGACGCGCCCGAGCGGCGCGTCGGGTCGCACCCACTCGATGTCGGAGTCGAGCACCGACCCCACCGAGACGTGCGGGGGTTCGCGCAGGAGCTTCTGGAAGTGCACGATGCCGAGGAAGCGGCCCGTGGGGGTCTCGAGCGGCGGGCGCACGACGAACACCATCGCGGCGAGCGCCGGGGGCACGTCCTGGCGGCGGATCTGGGCGAGCGCGGTGGCGATCGTCGTCTCTGGGCCGAGGATCACGGGCTCGGTCGTCATGAGGCCGCCTGCGGTGTCCTCGTCGTAGGCGAGCAGACGTCGGACGTCGCGCGCCTCCTCGGGCTCCATGAGCTCGAGGAGCTCGGCGGCCTGCTCCTGCGGGAGCTCGTGGAGGAGGTCCGCGGCGTCGTCGGGCTGCATGGCCTCGAGGACGTCGGCGGCACGGTCGGTGTCGAGGCCCGAGAGGATCGCGACCTGGTCGTCCTCGGGCAGCTCCTCCAGGACGTCGGCGAGGCGCTCGTTGTCGAGCGCCGTGGCGACCTCGAGGCGGCGCGTGTCTCCCAGGTCGTGCAGGACGTCGGCGAGGTCGGCCGGCTTGAGGTCGTCGTAGGCCGCGAGCAGACGGGCCGCGCCCTGGGTCTCGGGTGTGCCGGCGAGCCCCGTGACGGCACCGATCTCGACGACGAACGCGTCGCCGCGCCGCCGGATGCCGAGCGCGTTGGGGGCGGTCTGTCGGCGCACGAAGAGCTGGTTGACGAGCCAGTCGCCCGTGCGCTGCTTCTCGATCGAGAGGTCCTCGACGGTCGCGGACCCCGAACCGTCGACGAACTGGACCGTGCGGTCGAGGAGCTCGCTGACCGCGAGGGTCTCCATGGCGCGCTGCTCGAAGCGGCGCATGTTGACGAGCCCGGTGCTGATGACCTGCCCGGCGTCGATGCTCGTGACGCGGGTCAGGGGCAGGAACACGCGCCGTCTCCCGGGGACCTCGACCACGAGGCCCACCGCGCGCGGTGCGCCCTTGGGACGGAGCAGGACGACGACGTCACGCACGCGTCCGACCTGGTCACCGAGGGGATCGAACACCGCCGTACCGGCCAGGCGCGCGACGAAGACGCGGGTAGTTGCACTCACGTCGCAAGACTACGCACCACCCGTGGGGGCGGCGCCCCGACGGGCCGCGCGAGGTGGGTGCGGTCGGGCGCGCTGCTCGCACGACGGGCGTCGTCCTGCGAGGGCGTGCGGACCGTGGCCAAGTCGTGACCTTCTTTCGGGGAGAGACTACTGGACTAGACGTGTTGGACCTGCTTGAATCTGGAACCAACGAGGCGCAATCGATCAAGATCTGTCATCCTGGATGACGGAACGTGACGGAGCCCTCATCGCGGCAGAGCACCCTGCGGCGACACAGCTCGAGCAACACCTCAAAGCAATGAAGCGGAGGAAGTACTCATGAAGAACCCGATCCGGCTCGTCAGCATGACGATCGTCGCGGGCCTCGCCCTCTCGGCGTGCGGCTTCGGCGGCGACAGCGGCAGCGACAGCACGGCGGCCGACGGCGCCACGACCCTGAACCTCCTGGTCCCCACCTACTCCGACCAGACGAAGTCGCTCTGGGAGGACGTGATCAAGGGCTTCGAGGCCGAGAACACGGACATCGACGTCAAGCTCGAGGTCCAGTCCTGGGACAACATCAACGACGTGGTCCGCACCAAGGTCCAGTCGAACCAGGCCCCCGACATCCTCAACATCGACGCCTTCGCAGGGTTCGTCGAGGACGACCTGCTCTACTCGGCCGACGAGGTCCTCTCGCCCGAGACCATCGCGGACTTCCAGGAGTCGTTCGTCGAGAACGCCTCGATCGACGGCAAGCAGTACGGCCTGCCGCTCATCGCCTCGGCCCGCACCATGTTCTACAACAAGGACATCTTCGAGAAGGCGGGCGTCACGGCGCCTCCCACCACGTGGGACGAGCTCGAGGCCGCCGCGACCAAGATCTCGGCGCTGGGCGACGTGTACGGCTACGGCCTGCCGCTCGGCTCGGAGGAGGCCCAGGCCGAGGCCGGCATCTGGTTCTTCGGCGGCGGTGGCGGCTACGGCGACGCGTCGGAGATCACGGTCGACACCCCCGAGAACCTCGAGGCGACCCAGTTCTTCCAGAAGCTCGCCACGAGCGGCCTCACGCAGCCCGACGCCGGTGCGTCCGACCGAACGCCCCTCATCGACACGTTCATCCAGGGCAAGATCGGCATGATCGTCGGCCTGCCGCCCACGATCGGTCAGATCGCCGAGAAGAACCCCGACCTGAACTACGGCACCGCGCCGATCGCCACCAAGGACGGCTCGCCCGTGACGCTGGGCGTCGCCGACCACCTGATGGCCTTCAAGAACGACGGCAAGAAGCAGGACGCGATCAAGAAGTTCCTCGACTACTACTACACGCCCGACGTGTACGTGCCGTGGGTCGACGCCGAGGGCTTCATCCCCGTGACGAAGTCCGGCTCGGAGGAGCTCGCGACCAAGGAGTCCATCGCGCCGTTCCTCGCTCTCCTGCCCGACGCGCAGTTCTACCCGTCGACGAACCCGAAGTGGTCGGCCACGCAGGGGGCGATGCAGTCGCTCATCGGACAGGTCGCGCAGGGCAAGGACGCGGCAGCGGTCCTCCAGGAGATCCAGGCCAAGGCCGACTCCTGACCCCGGACCGGTAACTGCCCGTCCAGCAGTCCTGGTCCCCGCGGCGCGCGGCCGGCTCGACCGGCCGCCC
>NZ_JACSQF010000003.1:0-19851 GCF_014836755.1 Oerskovia merdavium | reverse complement strand
CCCCCCCCCCCCCCCCGGGGGCCCCAGGACCCGGCACCGAAGGACCTCGATGAGCTCGACCACCACCACCGCCCCGGCGCCAGCCGCCGGTTCACCCGAGCGGCCACGCCGCTCGTTCCGGGACCTGCTCACCGCACTTCCCTGGATCGGTCCCAGCCTCGCGCTGATCATCCTGATCGTCCTGTTCCCCGCGGGGTACATGGTCTTCAGCTCGACCCGTGACATCTCGCAGTCGGGCATCGACCGGGGGAGCGCCGGGTTCCAGAACTACCTGGACGTCTTCGCGATCCCCGCGCTGCCTCGCGTGCTCGCGAACACCGCGGTGTGGGTCGTCGCCGTCGTCGCCCTCACGGTCGTCCTGTCGCTCGCGCTGTCGAACTTCCTCAACAAGCAGTTCCCCGGCCGGCAGATCGTCCGTCTCGCGGTCATCGTGCCGTGGGCCGCGAGCGTCGTGATGACCACGACCGTCGTCTACTACGGGCTCCAGCCCAACTACGGCATCATCAACCAGTTCCTGGCGGACGTGGGCATCCTCGACAGCCCGGACTTCGGCTTCACCAAGAACGCGACGTCCGCGTTCGTCGTCGCGATCGTCGTCGCGGTGTTCGTCTCGCTGCCCTTCACCACGTACACGCTCCTCGCGGGGCTCCAGTCGATCCCGAGCGACGTGGTCGAGGCGGCACGCATGGACGGCGCCTCGCACCGGCAGGTCTACTTCTCGATCATCCTGCCGCAGCTCAAACCCGCTCTCGCGGTCGCCGCGATCATCAACATCATCAACGTCTTCAACTCGCTGCCGATCCTGCGCCTCATGACGGGATCGATCCCGGGATACGACGCGGACACCACGACCACGCTCATCTTCAAGCTCATCCAGTCCGACCGCGCGGTCGACCAGGCGAGCGCGCTGTCGGTCGTGAACTTCGTGATCGTGATCGCGGTCATCGCGCTCTACATGCGCATCGTCAAGCCGATGAAGGGAGTGGACGAGTGAGCAACGGAGTCCTGACGCGCGAGCCGGACGCTCGCCCCGCGCAGCCCCTCAAGAAGCCGTCGAGGTATGCGACCGGGGGCCCCGGCTCGGGCGGGTCGATCCCCGGACGGGTCGTCGCGGGCATCCTCGTGACGCTGCTCTTCCTGCTGCCCTACGGCATCATGCTGTTCGGCTCGCTCAAGAGCCGGGCGGAGATCCTGCGGATCCCGCCGACGTACTTCCCCGAGCAGTGGCACCCCGACAACTACGTCACCATGTGGTCCACCCCAGAGACGCCGCTCCCGCAGAACCTCGTCTCCACGATCGTCATCTCGGTCGCGGCGACGGTCCTGGTCCTGATCGTGGCCCTGCCGGCCGCGTACTTCACGGCACGCTTCCGGTTCCCGGGGCGCATGGCCTTCCTGTTCCTCGTGCTGGTCACGCAGATGCTCCAGCCCGCAGTGCTCGTCGCGGGCCTCTTCCGGCAGTTCCTCGCGTTCGGGATCGTCGACACCTGGCTCGCGATGATCCTGGTCAACGCAGCCTTCAACCTGGCGTTCGCGGTGTGGATCATGCACAGCTTCTTCGCGAGCGTCCCGCAGGAGATCGACGAGGCCGCGCAGATCGACGGGGCGGGGCGGTGGGCGACGCTGTTCCGCATCAACCTGCCGTTGGTCTGGCCCGGTATCGTGACGGCGATCATCTTCACCTTCGTCGCTGCGTGGAACGAGTTCGCCGCCAGCCTCGTCATTCTCTCGACGGCCGGCAACCAGCCGCTGTCCGTGGCGCTGACGAAGTTCGTGGGTCAGTACGACTCGGCGTGGCAGTACGTGTTCGGCGTCTCGATCGTCGCCATCGTGCCTGTCATCATCCTCTTCGCGATCATCGAGAAGCGTCTCGTCGGAGGTCTGACCGCAGGGAGCATCAAGTGACACGCATCGAGGACGCGACCCACGAGCTCGGCGCCGCCGAGCCGTCGGGCGGACTCAGCAAGTCGGTCCGCTGGGAGCGCATGCTCGCGCTCCTGGCGGACCGCCGCCGGCTCTCCGTCACCGAGGTGGCAGAGCTGTTCGGCACCTCGGAGTCGACCGTGCGCCGGGACTTCGACCAGATGGCGGACCGGCAGCTCGCGCACCGCACCCACGGGGGGATCGTGGCGGCCTCGGTCGCCTACGGGCTTCCCGGCCGGTACGGCAAGCAGCTCGACGACCGTCAGCGCCTCGCGGAGGCGGCGGCCCACCTGGTCACGCAGCGCCACGCGGACCAGGCCGTGATCGGGTTCAACGGCGGGCGCACCACGACCCTGGTCGCCAAGGCGCTCGGCGAGCTCTCCGACCAGGGGTCCGAGCACGCCGCCCGCAACGGCGAGCACGTCTACACGATCGTGACGAGCGCGCTCAACATCGCCGCCGAGCTCGTCCTGCGCCCGCAGCTGCGCACGGTGTGCCTGGGCGGCACGGCACGTGCCCAGTCCTACGAGCTGACGGGCCCCTTGGCCGTGAGCATGGCGCGCACCCTGTGGCTCGACGTGCTCGTGCTCGGCATGGTCGGCATCGACGCCCAGGCGGGCCTCACGTGCGGCGACCCCGACGAGGCCGGGGTCACCTCCGCGCTCGTCGAGCACTCGCGCCACGTGATCGCCGTCGGGACCTCCGACAAGGTCGGCGAGCGGTCGTTCGCGCAGATCTGCGACATCTCCCGGATCACCACGCTCGTGACCGACTCGGGAGCGACCGAGGAACAGCTCGCGCCCCTGCGGGACGCAGGCGTCGAGGTCATCGTCGTCTAGGACGAGCCCCGCCGCTCCCGCCACACACGTCCGCACCACGACGGACGCCGGACCGCGCCGACCGCGCGACCCGGTGGCCACACCAGAAGGGTTTGACATCACCATGAGCACCTCCCACGTCAGCGTCGAGATCGCGAGCCAGCCCCAGGTCTGGCGCGAGGCGGCCCGCCTCGCGGCCGAGAGCGCCGCTGTCCTCCCGCAGCCCGGCGAGCGCGTCGCGATCGTCGGCTGCGGCACGTCCTGGTTCATCGCCCAGGCCTACGCGGCCCGCCGCGAGGAGCTGGGGCAGGGGGTCACGGACGCGTTCGCCGGCAGCGAGTACCCGGTGGGCCGTGAGTACGACCGCGTGGTGGCGATCACCCGTTCCGGGACGACCACCGAGATCCTGCACCTCCTCGAGGTGCTCGACGGCAAGCAGCGCACCCTGGCGATCGTCGGCGACCCGACCTCGCCCGGCGCGAGCGCAGCGGACGACGTGGTCGTGATGCCCTTCGCCGACGAGCAGTCCGTGGTCCAGACCCGGTTCGCGACGGCCGCGCTCACGCTCCTGCGTGCCGGACTCGGCGACGACATCGAGGAGCTCGCGACCGCAGCCGAGGAGGTCGTGGGCTGGGAGGTCCCCGAGGCCGTGCTGGCCCGTACCCAGTTCACGTTCCTGGGTCGCGGCATGGCCGTGGGGCTCGCGAACGAGGCGGGGCTCAAGATGCGCGAGGCGTCGCTCGCCTGGGCCGAGGCGTACCCCGCCATGGACTACCGCCACGGGCCCATCAGCATCTCCGACGAGACGAGCGCCGTGATCCTGCTCGGCGCCGAGGTCCCGGGCCTGGTCGAGGACATCGAGCGCACGGGGGCCCTCGTGGTGCGCTTCGACGAGGACGCGCAGCTCACGCTCGTGCGCTGCCAGCTCCTGTCTGTCGCGAACGCCGAGCGCAAGGGCCTGGACCCCGACGCCCCGCGTCACCTGACGCGCTCGATCATCCTGGAGGACTCGGCATCATGATGGTCGGGGAAGAGCAGGTCGCCTTCCCCGCCGTCCCGGAGCTCCTGTCGCCGTCCCACGGAGGGGCGGCGGCGGGAGCGACGGGGGCAGGCCTGCGCCCGGCGGTGATCGCGCTCGACGTCGGCGGGACCGACATCAAGTCCGTGCTCGTCACGCGCGGCACCGACCCGGACGGGCTCGACCAGATCCTCGTCGAGCGGGTCACCCCCACCCGTGCGGCCGAGGGCCCCGAGGCCTCGCTCGCCGCGGTCCTGGCGGCCGTCGAGGCCCTGCGCGCCGAGGTACCCGCGGGGTACCAGGTCCTGGGCGTGGGCCTCGCGGTGCCGGGCACGGTCGACGAGTCGGCGGGCCTCGTGGTGAGCGCCGAGAACCTCGACTGGGTCGACCTGCCGCTGCGGCAGGTCGTCGCGGACGCGACGGGCCTGCCCGTGGGCTTCGGCCACGACGTGCGCGCGGGGGGCCTCGCCGAGGCCCGCCTGGGCGCGGGCCGCGGGGCGCCCGACCACGCCTACGTGTCGATCGGCACGGGCATCGCTGCGGCGGTCGTCCTGCACGGTCAGGTCTACGTGGGCGGCGGGTACGCGGGCGAGATCGGGCACGGTGGCGCGCACGGCGGGGCGCCGTGCCCGTGCGGCGGCACCGGGTGCGCGGAGACGTTCGCGTCGGCCGCGGGCATGGCGCGCAGCTATCGCGAGCTCACGGGCGCGACGACCGACGAGGTGCCCGGCTCCGCCGAGGTCCTGGCGCGCGCCCACGCGGGCGACGTCGTGGCCCGCGAGGTCTGGGACCGCGCGGTCGACCGCCTCGGCGAGCTCGTCGCCGAGATGGTCCGTGTCCTGGCGCTGCCCGTCGTGGTGATCGGTGGAGGGCTCGTGCGCGCGGGCGACGACCTCATGGTCCCGCTCGACGCCGCGGTGCGCTCGTACCTCACGATCCACCCGGCGCCCCGGCTCGTCCCGGCCACGCTGGGACCGGCGGCCGGCACGTACGGTGCGACGGTCCTCGCGTGGGACGCCGTGAGCGCGGCCGCGCTGGAGTCGCTGTGACGGGCCCCGGGCAGGTCCGCGTCCTGTGCCTCACGCCCAACCCCGCGTGGGACGTCACGTACGGGGTCGACCGCCTGGACCCGGGCGAGGCGCTGCGGGTCCGGTCCGTCGCGGCCCGCGCGGGCGGCAAGGGGGTCAACGTCGCGCGCGTCGTGCGTGCGCTGGGCGGGGACTCGGTCGCGGTCGCCCCAGTGGGTGGCCTCCTCGCGCCGGCGTTCGCGGCCGACCTCGAGGCCGCGGGCCAGCCCGCGACGCTCGTCCCGGTGGCGGGTGCGTTGCGGCAGGCGGTCGCGGTGGTCCCGGAGCACGCAGGGCCCGACGACGGAGGTCACCCCACGGTCCTCAACGAACCGGGGGCCGCGCTCACGGAGGAGGAGTGGGGGCTGCTCGTCCGCACCGCGGTCGGCCTCACCTCGGACCGCCCGGTCGTGACGATCTCCGGCTCGCTGCCTCCCGGCACGACGCAGGACCGGTTCACCAGTCTGGTGCGTGCGCTGCGCGAGGCCGGCTGCCCGGTCCACGTCGACGTGTCGGGGCCCGGGCTGCTCTGGGCCGCCCAGGCGGGCGCGGACCTCATCAAGCCCAACCGCGCCGAGCTCGCCGAGGCGACCGGGACGCACGACCTGGCCCAGGGCGTGGCCGCGCTGCAGCGCCTGGGTGCGCACGACGTCGTCGTGACCGACGGCGAGAAGGGGCTCGCGGCGTTCGAGCCCGGGTCCACGGCGCCCGCGGCGCGGGCCCGGCTCGACGCCCCGGTGCACGGCAACCCGACCGGCGCCGGTGACGCGGCCATGGCGGCGCTCGCGGTGAGCGTCGGCCGGCCCTGGGCCGAGCGCCTGGCCCTGACCGTCGCCACGTCGGCCGCAGCGGTGCTGCAGCCCGTCGCGGGCGAGGTCGACCCCGAGGACGTGCGGCTGCTCGCCGACCGCGTCCTGACCGAGAACGTGAACGACACCCCGAGAACCACGGAGGACTGAATGCCGCTCGTCACCGCCAGCCAGCTGATCTACGGAGCCCGCGCCGAGCGTCGGGGGGTCGGCGCGTTCAACGTGATCCAGGTCGAGCACGCCGAGGCCTTCGTGGCCGCGGCCGCCCGCGCCGGCACCGGCGTCGTCCTGCAGATCAGCCAGAACGCCGCGAAGTACCACGGCGGCCTCGAACCCATCGCTCTCGCGACGCTCGCGATCGCCCGGGCGTCGAGCGCACCGGTCGTGGTCCACCTGGACCACGCCGAGGACCGCGCGCTCGTGAGCGAGGCCATCGCGCTGGGCCTGAACTCGGTCATGTACGACGGGTCCGCGCTCGACTACGAGGCCAACGTCGAGGCGACGGCCGACGTGGTGCGCGAGGCCCACGCCCGCGGGGTCTTCGTCGAGGCCGAGCTCGGCAAGGTCGGCGGCAAGGACGGCGTGCACGCCCCGGGCGTGCGCACCGACCCGGCCGAGGCCGTGGCCTTCGTCGCCGCGACCGGCGTGGACGCGCTCGCGGTCGCGGTCGGCTCGTCGCACGCCATGACCGACCGCACGGCCGCGCTCGACTTCGAGCGGATCGCCGAGCTGCGGGCGGTCGTGCCCGTGCCGCTCGTGCTGCACGGGTCCTCGGGCGTCGCTGACGCCGACCTCACGCGTGCCGTCGAGGAGGGGATGACCAAGATCAACATCTCGACCCACCTCAACAACACCCTGACGCGGGCGCTGCGCACCTACCTGGACCAGAACCCGGCCGTCGTCGACCCTCGCAAGTACCTCGGTGCGGGCCGCGACGCGATGCGCGACGAGGTCGTGCGCCTGCTGGGTGTGCTGAACGCGGCCTGACGGGGTCCTCCCGGGAGGCCGAGGGACGTCGTCGAGGGAGAGGGTGCCGGCCCTCTCTCTCGACGCGGTCCCTCCCGCGGCGATACCCCCAGAGCGAACCCCCTCGCCTCACACCGACATGTACGGGAGACTGGGCAGATGAGCATGACTCGTCCCAATTCCGCGCCCAAGGTCCCGACGCCGCCGAGCGGGGAGCAGATCGCGTCCTACGCGACCTACCTCGAGGCGCAGAAGGCCGTCGACTACCTCTCCGACAACAAGTTCGCCGTCGAGTACGTGACCATCGTCGGCACCGACCTGCGCATGGTCGAGCGCGTCATGGGCCGTCTCACGTACGGCCGGGTGGCGCTCGCGGGCCTCGCGTCCGGTGCGTGGTTCGGCCTGTTCGTGGGTCTGCTGCTGTACATGTTCAACAGCGGTGGCGGGCTGATGCTCGCCGCGATCGGTCTGGGTGCGGGTTTCGGCCTGCTGTTCTCGGTCCTGTCGTACTCGCTCACGGGGGGCAAGCGCGACTTCACGTCGTCGAGCCAGATCGTGGCGTCGTCGTACTCGCTGCTGTGCCTCGCGGAGCGCGCGGGCGACGCGCGTCGCCTCCTGTCCCAGATGCCCGACGGCGCCGCGGCCATCGCGCGTCAGGTCCCGCCGGTCGCGGGACCGGCCGGGCCGCCCGCGCAGCCGGGCCAGTGGGGACAGCCGGGACAGGCGCCCGGCCAGCAGCCGGGCCAGGCGTGGGGGGCCCAGCAGCCGCCGGCCCCGCAGGCGCCCGCTCCGGTCGCGACACCGGTCCAGACGGCCGACGCCCCGGCCCAGCCGGCCCCTCCGGTCAGGACTCCGGACCCGCGCTGGACGACGCCCTCGGGCGCGCCGCGCTACGGAGCCATGCGCAGCGACGTCACGCCGCCCGCTCCCGCTGACGCCGCACCCGTCGAGGGGCGCCCTGCCCCGGTGACCGACTCCCAGGCCGCGGCCGACGGCGCGACGGACGAGACGTCGTCGGGCACGCGCTAGGTCCCTCCAACGGCCACTCCCGGCGCGGAGCTCCGGGACGTCCCTCCGCCGTCCAGGCAAGGCATCGCTCGTGCTCGCGCGGCGGAGCGGGCTATCCGATCCAGGGGGGCGAGACCGGCTCGCCGGGACCCTCGGGCGAGATCGGTGTCGCCAGAGCGCCGGCGAGGCCGGTGACGACGAACTCGGCGCCCGACACGGTGCTGACCCGGCGTGCGGCGCCGGCGTGCAGCACCACGGTGTCTCCGGCCGACAGGTCGACGGTCTCGTCGTCGACGGCCACCGTCGCTGCGCCGTCGAGCACGTGCCACGCCTGCTCGCCGTCGAACGAGTGCTGAGGACCTTGTTGACCGGCGCGCATGGAGACGCGCCACAGGCTCACGGTCGTGGTGCCGCCCTGCGTGGGTGAGGCGAGCGTCGTCATCGAGGCGTTCGGTGTCTCGGTGACGCGGGTGTCCGAGCGTGCGATCTTGAGGTCAGACATGTCGACTCCCTGGATTGACAACATGGTTGTCCATCAACGGAACCACGCCGCCGCGATATCGTCAACCATGTTGTCGACAGGGAGGTCCTGAGATGAGCGAACCTGGATGGCGCGTCGTGCTCCTGCTCGCGGGCGCGTTCCGCGGCAGCATCGATGCGCTCCACGACGACCTCGCCGAGCAGGGGTACCCCGAGGCCCGGCCGTTGCACGGGTTCGCGCTCCAGGCGATCGGGCCCGACGGGTGCACGATCAACGAGCTCGGTCAGCGGCTCGGCGTCTCGAAGCAGGCGGCGGCGAAGACGGCGGCCGGCCTCGAGAAGTCCGGGTACGCCTCCCGCGAGCCGGTCCCAGGAGACCGCAGGGCGGTGCTGCTGCGTCGCACGCCCCGCGCAGAGGAGTTCCTGGCGGCCAGCGCGGCCGGGTTCGAGCGCGTCATGGACGGGTGGCGGCTCCGGCTCGGTGACGCGCGGTTCGACGCGCTGGTCGACGCGCTCGCCGACGTGGCGGACGAACGACCTGTCGGAGACCTGCCCGGCTGGCTGTCTCGACGCTCCTCGACCACCGACGAACGGCCAGGGGGCTGACCGGCCGCACCGACGGCCCGGCGGCCAGGAGGGGGCCGGAGCAGACCCCACCACCTCCGGACCGATCAGCGCGGCTCAGTCGCGCGCGGCGCGTTCCGCGGCGGCCTTGGCCGCGTCCCGCTCACGCTTGCGCGCCTCCTTGAGGCGCTTCTCGGCCTCGCGCACGGCCTTCTCCGCCTCGCGGCGGGCCCTGGACGCCTCCTTGACCTTGGGGTCGCGCGCGTAGAGCTCGGCGGCCTCGCGCTCCTCGTGCGGAGGGAGCGGAGACTCGGCGCGCTCGGCGGGCGTCCGCTCGACGTAGACCCCGATCCCGTCGAGAACCCGCTCGAGGCCGAACACGACGTCGTCGACCCCGTCGTCGTCGCTCAGGTACGCGCCCGAGGCGACCACGGGGTGCAGGTACGGGAACCTCTCGGGAGTCACCAGCTCGGAGAAGACCTCGGCGTACGCGGCCCCGCTCACGTCGCGCCCGCCGGGGTCCTGCCGGGCTCCGCGCAGCTCGCGCTGGATCCGGGCGGCACTCTGCGCGTAGCTCGTGACGAGCATGATCATCGCGAGCTTGTCGGCGTCGGACAACGACGTGTCGTGCATCGCGCGCAGGCCCAGGTCGACGAACCGCAGGTTGTTGGGCGTGAGCGGGACGCCCTGGACCGCGACGTCGAGGAACCACGGGTGGGCCTCGTAGACCGCGAGGGAGGCGAGCGCGAACTCGCGCAGGCCGCGCCGCCACGTGGGCCCCTCGCCCGCGGGGATCCGCCCCTCCATGACCGCGGTGAGCTCGGGGTGCGCCCCCGAGGGAAGATCGATGTCCATCGCCTGCTCCTGCATGAGGAGCAGCAGGTCGTCCTTGCTCGTGACGTAGCGGTACAGCGACATGGTCGTGTACCCCAGGGCTGCCGCGAGCTTGCTCATCGAGAGCGCGCCGAGCCCTTCGGCGTCGGCGATCTCGATGGCCTGCTCGACGATCCGCTCGATGCTCAGCTCGCGCCGAGGGCCGCGCTGCGGGTTCTCGGCCACGCCCCACGCCAGGGCGATGGCGTGGGGCAGGCCGGGATCGGTGGTGTCCGTCATGGGTACATCATCGCCGGTCCGTGCAGGATCGCCGGTCCGTACCGCGACGGGCGAGGGGGGCGTGGGCCGCACGGGCCGAGCACCCTCAGTGCGCCGTCCGGCGCCGGTAGAGGATCGACGCCCCGGCGCACGAGACCACGAACATGCCGACGAGCCACGCGAGCGCCGGCACGAGCTGCCCCGCGGTCGACGTCCCCGAGAGCAGTGCACGCAACGTCTCGATGACGGGCGTGAACGGCTGGTGCGTCGCGAAGCCGTGCAGCCACGTCGGCATGGTCTCGACCGGCACGAACCCGCTCGACAGGTAGGGCACGAACAGGAAGAACATGTTGAAGCTCGCCGCGGCGTCGACGCTCAGGACCAGGCCTGCGAGGCAGCTCAGCCACGTGAACGCGAGGACCATGAGGGCGAGATAGCCCGCGATGCCCACCCACCCGCCCAGGTCGGCCCCCGGGCTGAAGCCGAGCGCGACGGCCACGAGCAGGACGAGCGTGGCCGAGACGAGGTTGCGGACCGTGCTGGCCAGGACGTGCGCCCACAGGACCGAGGGCCCGAAGATGGGCAGGGTCTTGAAACGGTTGATCGTGCCGCTCGTCATGTCCTGGGCCACGGAGAGCGCGGCGGTCGCCGAACCGAAGCCCAGGCACAGGACCAGGATCCCGGGCACCACGTAGTCGACGTAGCTCCCGTCGTCCTCGATCGCGCCACCGAACACGATGACGAACACGAGCATGATGAGGACGGGCAGCATGAGGGCCGTGACGAGCCCGTCGACGCTGCGCAGCGTGCGCCGCAGCTCGCGGCCCGTCATGGCCGAGACGTCGCGCAGCGCGGTCGCGGGGGACTGGCGGACGGCCCTCGGGGCCGCGCGAGAGGGGCGGTCGGGCGCGGGTCGCCGCATGGTGGTCGGTGCCGTGGTGCTCATCGCAGGCCTGCCTTCGTCGTCGCGGGGGAGGCCGCGGGCCGGGTGGGGACGGACGGGGTGCCCGAGGTGCTCTGCGGCGGGCGTGGGGTGCGCGCGGCGCGCGAACCCGTGAGGGCGAGGAAGACGTCGTCGAGCGAGGGCTTGACCACGGACACGCCCGTGACGGGGATGCCCTGCTCGTCGGCCCGCGCCAGGACGTCGCGGACCGTGCGGAGGGGGTCCGTCGTCGGGATCGTCGCCGCGAGGTCCTTCTCGTCGATCCCCGAGATCTCGAGCCCGATCTCCTGGACCGACGCGAGCGCGTGGGAGTCCTCGACGTCGACCCGCACGTGCTGGCCGGGGACGAGGGCCTTGAGCTCGCTCGCGGTCCCGCGCGCGACGATGCGTCCGCCGTCGAGCACCGCGATGGTGTCGGCGAGCCGGTCCGCCTCCTCGAGGTACTGGGTCGTGAGCAGGACGGTGATGCCGTCGGCCGCGAGCTCGCGGACCACGTCCCAGAGCTCGGAGCGCGACTGCGGGTCCAGGCCCGTGGTCGGCTCGTCGAGGATCAGGACCTGCGGGTTCGCGACCAGGCTGATCGCGAGGTCGAGACGGCGTCGCATGCCGCCCGAGTAGGTCTCGACGCGTCGCCGGGCGGCGTCGGTCAGGTCGAAGCGGTCGAGGAGCTCGGCCGTGCGGGCCCTGACCGTTGCGCGGGGCAGGTGCGCGAGAGTGGCCATCATCGCGAGGTTCTCCTCGCCCGTCTGGAACTCGTCGACCGAGGCGTACTGGCCCGTGAGCGCGATGACCTCGCGGACCCGGGCGGCCTGGCGGACGACGTCGTGCCCCGCGATGGTCGCGGTCCCGGCGTCGGGCCGGACGAGGGTCGTGAGGATGTTGACGGCGGTCGTCTTGCCCGCGCCGTTGGGTCCGAGGAGCGCGAAGATCTCGCCTCGTCGGACGGACAGGTCCACGCCCTGCAGGACGGCGTGGTCTCCGTAGGACCTGGTGAGTCCCCGGACGTCGATCATCGGGTCGGGCATCGTTACCTCCGTGTGCGTCGCAGACTGTTGTGTACTTCCTACACTGTGTAGACCATACGCACTGTGTGTGGCGTACACAAGAGGTGGATTTCAGGCGACCTGCGCACGGGCGGCCGGATAGCGTGACGCCATGCACCCCGCCATGCACCCCGCCACGCACCAGGCCGAGTTCCGCGACGCCCGCCTCGTCGAGGTCTACGACGCCCAGAACACGTGGGGTCGGGACGACGACTACTTCCTCGCCCGCGCGGCCGAAGGCCCCGGCGGGCGGGTGCTCGACCTCGGGTGCGGCACGGGGCGGCTGACCGTCGCCCTCGCCGACGCCGGGCACCAGGTGACGGGCGTCGACCCCGCGGGCGCCTCTCTGGACGCGGCCCGGCGTCGGCCCGGCGCCCAGGGCGTGACCTGGATCCACGGGACGTCCGCCGACGCGCCCGCGGGTGCGTTCGACGTCGCCCTCATGACGAGCCACGTGGCCCAGCTCTTCGTCGCCGACGACGAGTGGGCGGGCGTCCTCGCGGACCTCCGGCGGGCCCTGGTGCCCGGTGGCGTCCTCGTCTTCGACACCCGCGACCCCCGTGACCGCGCCTGGGAGGCGTGGCACGCTCCCGGCGATCGCGACCCGGTGGCGCTGGATGGCGGGCGTGTCGTGCAGACCTGGAGCGAGGTCACGGGCGAGCGTGACGGTGTCGTCGACTTCACGCTCGGCTACGAGATGCCCGAGGGCGACGTGCTGACGAGCACGGCGACCCTGCGGTTCCGTGCCGAGGGGGAGGTGCGGCGGTGCGTCGAGGCGGCCGGGTTCACCGTCGAGCAGGTCGACGGCGGGTGGCGGAGGGAGGCTGTCGGGCAGGGCGACGGCGAGCTGCTCGTCGTCGCGCGCGCGGTCTGACGCGCCGGGCGCCCGGACGGCGACCCTGCACGGGCCGACCGAGGGCACGACGAAGGCGGCGGCCCTGAGGAGTCCTCGGGGCCGCCGCCTCTGCGTGCCGGGTGGTGCGCCCGGCGGTGCGGCGTGTGGTGCGCCCGGCGGTGCGGCGTGTCGCCGCTGCGCCTCGTGCGTCAGTCGCGCAGCGACGCCATCCACGCCTCGATGTCCTCGGGGCGGCGGGGGAGCGCGGCCGAGAGGTTCTCGTTGCCGTCCTGCGTGATCAGGACGTCGTCCTCGATGCGGATGCCGATCCCGCGGTACTCCTCGGGGACCGTCAGGTCGTCGCTCTTGAAGTACAGGCCCGGCTCGATCGTGAAGACCATGCCCGGCTCCAGGATGCCGTCGACGTACAGGTCGCGGCGCGCCTGCGCGCAGTCGTGCACGTCGAGGCCCAGGTGGTGGCTCGTGCCGTGCACCATCCAGCGGCGGTGGAACTGTCCCTCGGGGGCGAGCGACTCCTCGGCGGTCGCGGGCAGCAGGCCCCACTCGGCGAGGCGCTCGGCGATGACCTCCATGGCGGCCGCGTGGATGTCGCGGAAGCGCGCCCCGGGGACGGCGACCGCGAAGGCCGCGTCGGCGGCGTCGAGCACGGCCGTGTAGATGCGGCGCTGGACGTCGGTGTACGTGCCGTCGACGGGCAGCGTGCGCGTGACGTCGGCCGTGTAGAGCGAGTCGACCTCGACGCCCGCGTCGAGCAGCACGAGCTCGCCGGTACGGACCTGGCCGTCGTTGCGGATCCAGTGGAGAGTCGTGGCGTGCTCGCCCGCGGCCGCGATGGTCTCGTAGCCGACCGTGTTGCCCTCGAGGCGGGCGTGCGCGTCGAACGTCGTCTCGATGACGCGCTCGCCGCGGCGGTGCACGGTCGCGTGGGGCAGGTTGCGCACGACCTCGGCGAAGCCCTCGATCGTCGCGTCGACGGCCTCGCGCATGTGCGCGATCTCGAGCGCGTCCTTGACCAGGCGCAGCTCGGAGGCGGCCTCGACGAGCGTGGCGTCCGCGGCGGCGTCGTCGGCCTGGCCGTTCTCGAGGCGGATCGCCTCGACCAGGGCCTCGATGTTCTCGTCCGCCCCCGTGACGACGAGCAGCACCACGTGCTCGCCGACGTCCTTGGCGAGCGCGTCGCGCAGCTCGTCGACGTGAGCCGCCTCGATCCCGGTGAGGGTCGTGACGTCGTCGAGGCTGGGGCGCGCCCCGACCCAGAACTCGCCGTAGCGCGAGTCGGCGTAGAACTCGTCGGTGTCGCGCGCCGCGAGGGGGCGCACGTAGAGGACGGCGTGGTGGTTCGAGCCGTCGTCGCCCGTGCCGGGCTCGACGGGGTGCAGGACCAGGACCGCGTCGGGCTCCTGGTCGGTGCCGAGGCCCGTGAGGTGCGCGAACGCCGAGTGCGGGCGGAACCGGTAGTCGGTGTCGTTCGAGCGGACCTTGAGCGGGCCGGCGGGGATCACGAGGCGCGCACCGGCGAAGCCTGCCGACAGCTCGGCGCGGCGCGCCGCGGTGTACGGAGCGGCGGCGCCGGCCTCGACGTCGCTGCTCGCGCGCGGCGCCCAGCCGCTCGTGATGAACGCCTTGAAGGCCTCGGAGTCGGGCCGGTGCGACCGGTTGTCGTTCCGGGCGGCGATCTCCTGCTCGGTCTCCGCGGCCGGCGCGCTGACGGGGGTGGTGTCGTTGCTCATGGCCACCAGTCTCCCATCGGTCGCTGGGAGAGGGAGCGTGGCCCGACGGCGGAGCGCCCCTCGGGCGCGTCGGCGCTGCGGGCAGGGCGTGCCTCGGGTGCTCGTCCGGTGTCGTCGGGAAAGCGTGCGGGAGCGTCCGGCGGCCGTCGAGCAGTCGTCGGTCAGCGCTGCGGCCGCGCAAGATGACTGCGCTGTCATTCACAATTGACAGCGCAGTCATTCGCAGGGATGCTGGGCCGCGGACGCTCGTCGTCCGGCACCGGTGCCAGCCGCTCTCGCGACCCCACGTCGTCATCGGACGAGCACCGGACAGCGCACCGGTGCGCGCCGGACGAGGCCTGAGCGTCGTGGGCATCGCTGCCCGCTCGGACGTCGAAGAGGACGAACACGCATGAGACGATCACGACTCGCCACGCTCTCCGCGGGGCTCGCGCTGCTGATCGGGGCGGGCATCTCGCCTCCCCGGTCGCCGCCGCCCCCGGCGCCACGGACCCGACCGGCCCGCGCTCGCCTGCGGACCACTCCCTCGAGGTGAACCCCTTCGTCGGGACGGAGAGCGAGGGCAACGCCTACCCCGGCGCCACGGTCCCGTTCGGCATGGTCCAGCTCAGCCCGGACAACACCAACTCCTACGCCTCGACCTCCTACAGCAAGAACGCCGGGCGGGTCTGGGGCTTCAGCCACCGGCACGTCAACAGCGCGGGCTGCCCCGCCGCGGGCGAGCTGCTCGTGACCCCGGACACCACCGCGGCCCCGCGGACGGCCCGGACGCCCATCGCGATCAAGGACCAGGCGAGCACCGAGAAGGCCGTCGCCGGCTTCTACGAGGTGACTCTCGCCAACGACGTGCACGCCGAGCTCACGGCCACCACCCGCGTGGGTGCGCACCGGTACACGTTCCCGGCCTCGACCACGTCGCACCTGTCGTTCAACGTCGGGCAGACGCTGCGCGACGCGGGCGCCAGCTCGGTCACGTGGGTCGACGACCGCACGCTCGAGGGCTGGGTCGACAACGGCGGGTTCTGCGGCGGCACGCCCGCCAAGCAGCGCTACTTCTTCAGCGCGACGTTCGACCGTCCCGTGTCCTCGTCCGGCACCTGGGGCACCAACGGCGCCTACACCGCGGGTTCCACCACGAGCCAGGTCACCACGGGCCGCAACGGCGCCGTCGCGGTGTTCGACACGACCACGGACCGCGACGTCGAGGTGAGCGTGGGCGTGTCCTTCGTGAGCGTCGACGGCGCGCGCGGCAACCGCGAGGCCGAGGCCGTGCGCGACGGCGTCCAGGTCGGGTTCGACGAGATCCGCGAGGGGGCGCGCGACGCCTGGAACACCGAGCTGGGCCGCGTCGACATCGAGGCCTCGCCCGAGAAGCGTGCGATCTTCTACACCCAGCTCTACAAGACCCTGCTCTCGCCGACGATCGGCAACGACGTCGACGGCCGGTACCGCGGCATGGACCTGAAGGAGCACTCGACCGACGGGTGGGACTACTACCAGAACTTCTCGCTCTGGGACACGTACCGCACGCAGGCGACGCTGCACGCTCTTCTGCTCCCCGAGCGCGCCGAGGACATCGTCCGCTCGATGTACCAGCACCGCGTCGAGGGCGGCTGGCTGCCCCGCTGGTCGCTGGCAGCGCTCGAGCCAACATCATGGCGGGCGACCCGGTCACGCCGTGGCTCGCGGAGAACTTCGCCCTGGGCACCGTTCCCGACGACATCTCGGACGAGCTGTGGGGCTACCTCGTGGAGAACGCCACGACGGCCCCGCCCGCCGGTGTCGCGTCCGTGGGTCGCCAGAGCGCGGCCTTCTACAACGAGAACGGCCACATCCCGTTCTACCCGGAGAACGAGGGCGGCCTGGGCGGGCAGTACGAGGAGTACCGTCACGGCGGCTCGTCGACGCTCGAGTTCGCGCTGTCCGACGCGGGCCTGGGGGCGGCCGCCCAGCGCCTCGGCAAGACCGAGGACGCCGAGACCTTCCTCGCCAAGGGCCGGAACTGGCAGACGCTGTGGAACCCGGCCGTCCAGCTCTCGGGCGGCTTCCAGGGCATGGTCAACGCCAAGCGCCCCGACGGCACGTTCGTCACGCTCGCCGAGCTGACCGACGTCACGCGCACGGGCTTCCACGAGGGGGTCCCGTGGCAGTACCAGTGGATGGTCCCGCAGGACGTCACGGGTCTGGCCGAGGCCATGGGTGGTGAGGACGCGTTCGTCGAGCGCCTCGACTACTACTTCGACATGCCAGCGCTCGCGGCGAAGCCGGGCGTCTCGCCCTCGACGTGGGCGCGAGGCGGCAGCTCGTACTACCAGACCATCCGCTACAACCCGGGCAACGAGCCGACGATCACCAACGCGTGGCTCTACGGGTACGTCGGGCAGCCGTGGAAGACCAACGACGTGCTGGCCGCGAACCTCAACCGGTTCCCGAACACGCCGGGCGGGGGCGTCGGCAACGACGACCTGGGCACGCTGGCCGCCTGGTACGTCATGGCCGCGCTCGGCTTCGAGCCTGTCCTGCCGGGCTCGGGCATGCTCGCGCTCAACGCGCCCAAGGTCCAGTCCGCGACCGTCACGACCGACGCGGGCACGACGTTCGCCATCTCGGCCGAGGGCGCCAACGAGGACCTGCCGAGCTACGTCTCGGGCGTCACGCTCGACGGCGCCGAGCACACGGCCGTGTGGATGGACGCCTCGGCGATCCAGGACGGCGGCACGCTCGAGTTCGACCTGGCCGACTCGAGCGCGGGCCTCACGTGGGGCACGGCGCCCGCGGACCGCATCCCGAGCCTGTCGGCGCCGCTCCCGCCGCTGCCCGTCGAGGTCTCCGCGACGGCTCGCTGCGTGGGCAAGAACGTCCAGGTCTCGGTCAAGGCCACGAGCTCGGCCGACACCGCGGTCGACGTCGTCCTGGCGACGCCGTTCGGGACGAAGTCCTTCCACGGGCTGCAGCCCGGCAAGAGCGCCGCGCAGACGTTCAACGCACGCTCGGGCGCGGTCGAGGCCGGGACGGCGAGCGTCACGGTGACGCTCCCGGGGGCCGAGCCGCGGACGCTGGAGGTCGCCTACCCGGCGACGTCCTGCGGCTGACGCCGGCCCGCACGTGCCGGTGCGGGAGGTGAGCAGGTAGCAGGAAGAAGGCCCCAGGTGCCCGACGGCGGTTCTCGCCTCGGGTGCCTGGGGCCTTGTCGGTCCTGGGTCCTCACGGTCCGGGGTCGCCGGACGTGACGCTCAGGACGGTCGTGTCACGCCGAGGCGCCCACCAGCTCGCCGCGTCGCGCGGGGGACCAGCGGCTCGTGAGGTCGCCCAGCGCGCGCGAGAGCGCGTCGTTGAACGCGTCGGGGGCGTCGAGGTTGACGTCGTGGCCCGCGCGCGGCACGACCACCAGGGCCGTGTCGGGAACGGTGTCGAGGTAGCGCTTCTCGTCGAGGCGCAGGTGGTCGCGCTGGCCGTTGATGAGCCAGACAGGGACCTTCGCGGCACGGAGGTCGGCGCGCGAGGAGCGGCCCGCGAGCTCGTGCAGCACGTCGGTCACGACCTGCCACGCGGGCCGCCCGGGGAGCTGCGGGTCGGCGAACGTGCCGGCCCCCGTGAGCTGGGCCGAGGCGCGCGCGCCGCCGGGCAGCGACCTGCCGGCGCGCAGCACGTCCTGGACGCGGCCCAGCGCACGGCGGGTCGCGGCGCCCGCGGCATCCACGAGCGCGGCGGCCTCGCGGAAGAGCGCGACGGGCTTGCCGCGCGGGTCCGCGCTGCACGCGCACGCCACGACGCCCGCGAGCCGGTCGGGGTGGCTCGCCGCGTAGGCGAGCGACGTGTAGCCGCCGAGCGACATCCCGACCACGACGACGGGGACGTCGTCGGGGAAGGACGCGACGGCGTCGTCCAGGATCTCGAAGGCTCGTGCGAGCGTGAACCGCTCGTCGCTGCGCTCGCCGTGGCCCGGCAGGTCGACCGCGACCGCGAGGTGGCCCGCCTCGCGCACGTGGGCGAGCTGGCGCCCCCAGATCGCGTTCGAGGTGCGCACACCGTGCACGAACACGACGGCTGCGGGGGTCCCCGCCGAGGACGCCTGCGCGAGGCTCGGGAGGAGGTCGATCGACGGGGCGGACGGGAAGACGGAGGCCTGGGGGGAGGGCTGGCTGTTTCGCATCGCTTCGGATGCTGCCAGCGTCACCTGGGAGCGGTGCGAAAGCCCCGGGAGCCTCGCGTGAACGTCCTGTGCGGGCCTTGGGACGGGGGCGTCAGGCGAGCGCCTGCTCCAGGACCAGCGCGGTGCCTATGAGGATCATCGCGACGCCCGAGACCCGTGTGACGACGCGCGTCGCGCCGGGACGGGAGCGCAGGACGTGCCGTGCCCCGAACGCCACGAGCAGGTAGACGACCGCGCAACCGACCATGTGCACCGCGCCCAGCGCCGCGATCTGCGCGCCGACCGGCCAGCGGCCCGCCGGGTCCGTGAACTGCGGCAGCAGCGCCAGGAACAGCAGGAGGACCTTGGGGTTGAGCCCGCTGGTCCCCAGGCCCTTCGCGGCCTGGCGTACCCACGAACCGGCGACGTCGTCCCCCTCGGTGACGGGACCACCCGGACGGGCGAGCATCGTCACGCCGAGCCATGCGATGTACGCCGCGCCGAGCATCGTCAGGATCGTGAGCACGGCCGGTGAGCGGGACACCAGGACGCCGACCCCGGCGGCGACGACGAGCGCGGCCGCGAGGTGGCCGGCCAGCATCCCGCCCACCGCGGGCAGGACGGACCGGTGGCGCAGGCCGGCCGTGATCGCGTACGCCCAGTCGGCCCCGGGGGTCACGACGAAGACGAGCGACACCGCCCAGAACGCGGCGACGGTGGCGACGGACATGCTTCCTCCCGGCTCGTGGGCGCCGACGTCCGGCGCGAGAGCAACGTTAGGTCGGAACTGGGCAAAAGTGCTTCCAACTTCTTGCCCTGCTTCATGCTCGGGTGGAAGGATCTTGCGCATGGACGACATCGACCGGCAGATCCTTGCCGAGCTGCAGCAGGACGGCCGGCTCACGCTCACCGAGCTCGCCGAACGGGTACGCCTCAGCGTCTCGCCGTGCCACCGGCGGCTGCGGGCGCTCGAGCGGTCCGGGGTCGTCAGCGGCTACCGTGCGCACCTCGACGCGGGATCGGTCGGGCTGACCTTCGAGGCGCTCCTCTTCGTGACCATGCAGTCCGCGACGAGGGACACGCTCGAGGCGTTCGAGACCGCGGTCGTCGAGGTGCCGAACGTCCTGCAGGCGCAGCGGCTCTTCGGCGACCCCGACTACCTCCTGCGCGTCGTCGCGAGCGACCTGCAGGGGTTCCAGGTGCTCTACGACGAGCGGCTCTCGACCCTGCCCGGCGTGATGCGCCTCAGCTCGACGCTCGTCATGAAGAGCGTCGTCGAGGACAGGGCCCTGCCTCTCTAGGCGGCCCCGCGGTGCCGTGCGGCACGCAGGTCGCAGCAGACGGGCCGGACCCGTCCGCCTCGGTGAGGGGGGGGGGGGGGGGGGGGGGGGGGGGGGGGGGG
>NZ_JACSQF010000039.1 GCF_014836755.1 Oerskovia merdavium | reverse complement strand
CTTGCCATGATCAGATCTTCTCGCTTCCTCCAGGGCGAACCTGGAATCAGCGTGTCCACGATCAGGGGTCAAGGCCCGGTGGGTTCCAAGGGGGCATGGCTGGGCTGGTGAACCCTTGTGTTTCCGGTTCTCCACCGGCAACGCCAACACGGCTGGCCGCGCGCCACGAGAGACCTCGTCGACGACGCAGGAGTCCTCGCCGCGATCGGAGCGGTCTTTTGACCTCCACCTTGAAGCCTTTCCTCGCGTTCCAGAAGTGGCCAGTCCAGGAAGAGTCTGCAACCGTGAATAACACAGCCCACGGCAAAGGAGATGCTGATGGTTACGCAGGGGGACATCTCGATCGTTCTGGCAAAGGTGCGGATGCACCGCGAGAGGCCAGATTCGTGGCCGATCAGATCGGCGCACTCGGGTACGAGGTCACGACCGGTGCCACGCAGAGAGGCGTCGGCGGCCTGCTCCGGAACGGTGCCGGACACCACGACCAGCACGAACATCACGACGCGGCTCCGGTCAACCACATGCTCGGCCACGACCGCGGCGGCCGAGGTGCTGGCGAGCGACAAGGTGAGTTGGTCCGGGACGCTCATCCTCGTCTTTCAGCTGCGTAGGACCGTGGGGCACGCGACGCGAACGACTCCTCGCGGCGCGCTCAGGTTCTACCCCCTCGTTCGGAAGTGGCGCGCCCTCGCTCGTCGCAGCAGCCCGGAGCTGTTGCTGTCGTGTGAGGCGTCCGCACCGCTCCCTACAGCCTGAGTTCCTGGCAGGCCTCGGTCCGCGTTCTTGGCGGGCCTCGACGCATCCGCAACCCCGGATCGGTGGTTGCCCGTCGCCCGGCGAGTTCTCACACGAGCTGGCCTATGAGCCCGATGGCGGCGTTTCAACGGCATGCGGCGGTCACCACGGTGCCGCCGACTACCGTCCGACGAAAGGTAATGAACATGTCTGGATCAGCCCGAGGTGCAGAGTCCGAGGAGCGCGACGTCGTCGCGCTCAACCCACTGTTCGCCCGCCCCGGCGAGGCGACCGAGCTCCCCCGCAACGTCCTGCCGTCCGGAGAGTCACTTCCCGAGACGGCCTACCAGATCGTCCATGACGAGGCGATGCTCGATGGCAACGCCCGCCTGAACCTCGCGACGTTTGTCGGCACGTGGATGGACCCGTACGCCCAGCGGCTGTACGAGGAGACGGCCGACAAGAACATGATCGACAAGGACGAGTACCCGGCCACGGCCGCGATCGAGACCCGGTGCTGGAAGATCCTCGGCGACCTGTGGAACGCGCCGGACCCGGCGAGCACGATCGGGACCTCGACCATCGGGTCCTCCGAGGCCGCCATGCTGGGCGGGCTCGCGCTCAAGCGGCGCTGGCAGCACGCGCGCCGCGCCGCGGGGAAGTCGACCGAGAAGCCCAACCTCGTGCTGTCGAGCGCGGTCCAGGTCTGCTGGGAGAAGTTCTGCAACTACTGGGACGTCGAGGCCCGCTACGTCCCCATCTCGCTCGAGCACAAGGTGCTCGACGGGTTCGAGCTCGAGAAGTACGTGGACGAGAACACGATCGGGGTCGTCGCGATCCTCGGGGTCACGTACACCGGGATGTACGAGCCCGTCACGGAGATCGCGGCGGCCCTGGACCGCATCCAGGCCTCGACGGGGCTCGACGTCCCCATCCACGTCGACGGCGCGTCAGGAGCCATGATCGCGCCGTTCATCCAGCCGGACCTCGAGTGGGACTTCCGCGTCCCGCGCGTCGCGTCGATCAACACCTCGGGGCACAAGTACGGGCTCGTGTACCCCGGGCTCGGGTGGGTCGTCTGGCGCGACGAGGCCGCGCTGCCCGAGGACCTGATCTTCCGAGTCAGCTACCTCGGCGGCGACATGCCGACGTTCGCGCTCAACTTCTCGCGCCCGGGCGCCCAGGTGCTGCTCCAGTACTACCTGTTCCTGCGGCTCGGGTTCGAGGGCTACCGCAAGGTGCAGCAGGCCTCGCAGGACGTCGCGCTCTACCTCTCGGGCGAGATCGCGAAGATGCCGCAGTTCGACCTGTGGAATGACGGGAGCGACATCCCCGTCTTCGCCTGGAGCATCGCGCAGGGGCACGGCAAGAACTGGAACCTCTATCACCTCTCGGACCGCCTGCGGCTCAAGGGATGGCTCGTCCCGGCCTACCCCATGCCCGCAGACCTCCAGGACCTCACGGTCCAGCGCATCGTGGTGCGCAACGGCCTGAGCATCGATCTCGCACATGCACTCATCGACGACCTGCACGCTGAGGTCGCCTACCTCGACGCCCTATCAGGTCCCATGCCCATCGAGGGACACCACCCGGGCTTCCACCACTAAGGGGACAGCAATGGACTCCATCTCTCAGGGTGACCGCACCCGGTCGAACGGCCCAACATCGGGCCCGTTCGTCCGGGCGGACGGAACCCACGCTCCCGGGGCGGAACATGTCACCCCGCACCCGTACGGCAAGGATCCGCA
>NZ_JACSQF010000038.1 GCF_014836755.1 Oerskovia merdavium | reverse complement strand
GTTCCCTGCCGTCCTGCTGATCGTGCTCGGTGCGATCTGGCTTGCGACCGGGGAGAAGTCGGAGACCTCGCTGGAGGCGTCCGCCGTCATCCCGCCGTGGACCGGGATCGCGTCGATCGTCCTCGTGGTCTCCAACGTTCTCGCGTACGCGGGGATGGAGGTCAACGCCGTCCACGCGAACGACCTGAAGAATCCCGGGAAGGGGTTCCCCAAGTCGATCGCAATCGCGACGTTCCTCATTCTGCTCGTCTTCATCCTCCCCACGATCGCCATGGCGGTCGCGGTGCCCAAGAAGGAGCTGGGGCTGACCAACGGCATCAATCTCGCGTTTGAGGTCTTCTTCGACAAGTGGAACATGCCGTGGGCGGTCACCGCGATCTCGGCGCTCATCGCGCTGGGAGCGTTCGCGTCCGTCGTCACCTGGATCGCCGGTCCGTCGCGTGGCTTGCTGGCCGCGGCCCGGACGGGCCTGCTGCCCCCCTCGCTCCAGAAGCGCAACAAGGCAGGTGTGCAGGTGGGCATTCTCGGGGTCCAGGGGATCGTGGTGTCGGTCCTGGCCCTGCTGTTCATCGTCATCCCGAACATCAACACGGCGTTCATCGCGCTCATCGACATGGCGGCTGCGCTCTACCTGATCATGTACATGCTGATGTTCGCCGCGGCGATCAGGCTGCGACGTTCCAAGCCGGACGTGGTGCGCACCTACCGGACACCCGCGATGAAGTTCGTCGCGGGTCTGGGGTTCGTCGCCTGCGCCACGGCCTTCGTGCTGGCCTTCGTGCCGCCCGAGGGTTTCACGGGGGTCCCGCCCGCCGCCTACCCCTTCGTGGTGGCCGCCGTAGTAGTGGTCCTCGGTGGTCCGCCGCTGCTCTTCTACGCCATGCGCAAACCGTCCTGGGACCAACGGACCGCGGCCGAACACGAAACAGCAGCCGAGGGTGTCCTCGTGAACCCGCCACCTGCGCAAGGGGCAGCGAGCCCGCCACCTTCGCAGTCGACAGAACTGCACTAGCCGCTCCTCGAAGGTGCCGAGCTGACCGACATGCGCGGGCTTGAACAGGCCGATCTTGGGCTCGATGACTATGTAGCGCAGCGACTCTACGTCCAGGTGTCGTTGTTGGTCGTGGGAAACGCTGTGTACGCGTCGTGGGCCAGGTCATGCAGCAGCTGGGACCAGTTCAGCAGGAGCCCCAGCTCGATTGTCGTTTCGTAGAGCAACGTCTACGCCTCGTCGATGGAGCACCCACACAGGTACGCATCTCGCGCCAGCTCATCAGAGATTGACATCCCACACGGTCGCGGTGGGTGCCGGTCACGCCCTGGTCGACATAGACCCGGCGGGTCGGCACCCACCGCCTCGAGCGCTTTGGTGCTGGGCAGTGAGTTCTTGCTCTGCGGTCGAGCAGCGCGCGTACCCGATGAGCGTCGCAGTCATGGCCCGGATGTCGCAGATAGGCAGCCTTCACCGGGCACAATTGCGGGCGGGTCTACCGGGCACCTTCAATCGGTGGAACCGTGCGCGGCGGTGAGAAGGCGCGAGGCGCCCGGTGAGGGATCGACTAACGGGCGGCTCGACCTATCTTCCCCAATTGTGATGGGTCCGCCCAGGAATCTTCGCGAGCTCCGGCTCAGCGCTCACATCCGCACCGTCGCCCAGCCTGACTGCACCCTTAGGATGGCAAGCAATTCAGGTGGGGACAGCGACAAGCCGACAGGACGCCATGCGACTGACGAAGGACGTACGCAAGCAGCTGCTCGAGCAGAACGAGGGCTTCTCGACGAGGACGAGCTACTCGGGCAAGAACTTCAGCGAGGCTCGCACGTACACCATCACGGGCGGGGAACTGCGGGTGCGCGCCAGCGGTGACACCTCGTGGGCCGACAGCCGCTACACACGCGACTATGTCGCCGATGAGGAGCAGACGCATCGGTATCTCTACGACAATCTCGGCCTGCTTGACCAGGACAACGTCTTCGAGGGTAGGGCCGCAAGGCCAAAGCGGCCGTCAGAACCGGTTGCATCAGTTGATGGGCTTGCCGAGGACGACGCATACGACGGCGATGACTCCGATTCGATTGGCGAACAGTTCGACGACGCGACCTCCGGCCTGAGCGACAGGCTCGTCGTCATCGGAGCCTTGGTCTTGGCCGCCGGTGGCCTCGCCTATGTCTTCGGCAGACCCGTATGGGACGACCGCGTGAAGCCCGCCATCGAACGTCGGCGCACCAAACGTGAGCAGCGCAAGACAGCAGCTGTCAGTGACCGGGAGGGAACCAAGACGCGCGACGGCGTACCTGAAGACAAGGGCTGATCGCGATCAGGCTCGTCGTCGGGACACTGTCCGATGGAGGGATCGACCAACGGGCACCGCCACCCGTCCAATCTCTCGCGCCGCCGTCGCCCGCGCGCTCGGCATCTCTCCCGAGACGACCGCTACCCACCGCTCGACCCTCGACGGCGGTGTCCGCCGCGGTGACCGGTTCCCTATCCCAACCGCACGAATTGCTGGCTCAGAGGCGTTCTCACCAGGCGCGGTGATGTGATCGGCGCGACGGCGCGCTGACCTGCAGGTTCGTTCGGTCGTGAGTT
>NZ_JACSQF010000037.1 GCF_014836755.1 Oerskovia merdavium | reverse complement strand
CACTGTTGAGTTCTCAAGCAACCGACACGCACCGACTCCAACCCGTTTCCAGGCCTTCACTCGGGGCAACTTCTTAATCTTATCAGACTCTCCGGGGCTTTCCAACTTCATGATTTCTCGTGAAGTGAGCCTTCCAAGTCGGCCACATTCCCTACTCCTCGAGGACACGAATGTCCTCAGAAGTCTCAAGGAAGTTTGGCTCACCCGGGGGATCCAGCCACTTCGCGGCGGCTCCGAGGAGCTTCGCAGTGGTGTCTGTTCCTCCCTGCCGGGCTGACTCAGAGAACATTACTGGGGGACCTCCCTCTGGTCAAACCCGCTCGGGGTGACCCCGGTCACCGCGTCCTCGTGCCGGGGTCCCGCGCTTCGGGTGCCGGCATGGGCCGGCCACCGGCTGACCCCGGGCTGACGAGAGGTCTCAGGGTGCTGCGGTCCCCCGCGGCCCGCAGCACGGGTCCATGAGTGCCGACCTGTGGACGTCTCGTTGTCGACTGATGGCACCGGGGCGCCGGCGCGCTGTGGTTGCGAGTACGGTCGACCGGGCGGGCGTCCCGGGCGGCCGCCGTGCATCCGTGGGCGGACCGCGGGACACCACGCAGGACGAGGTCGTCCGCCCGCACGCCACCCCCTTCCCCCTCGAGGAGACTCCTTGATCCGCGTACACGTCCCCTGCATGGTGCAGGAGGCCGATCTTCCTCGAGCACTTGCGGTCTATGAGGAGCTCGTCGCCGCCACCCGGCGCGAGCCAGGCTGTCTCTCGTACGAGCTCCTGCAGCGGGAGGACCACCCGACCTCGCTGCTCCTCACCGAGGAGTGGGAGTCCCGCGATCACCTGAGGGCTCACACGCAGACCGAGCACTTCATCCGCCTCGTGGCGGAGCTGGAGTCGCTCGAGGTGGCCGAGCCCGCGGTGTTCTTCCGGCGCCTGCTCTAGCTCGAGAGCGCTGTTCACACCCGTCGGTTCGGCGCTCCAGCATGGGCGAGCGTGCTTCGCCCGTCCGATCGAGACGTATGGCCCGAGACACGACGGGTCCGACGGCGCCGCGGACCGCAGACTCGTGCGAGACGAACCCGGGGCCCAGGGTGTGCCTGCACAGTCGACGGCCGGTGGCACGGCAAGCCGTGCCCGGGACGATCGGCACCGTGATGACAGTCGGTCTCACTCAGAGCGTCAGTGACAACCTCGAGGAGCTGAGATCGTGTTGGTTGATCGAGCGTTGGCCGAGGTCGCAGACCACCTGCCACGGATCGCTGCTTCGTCCTGAGTCGGGCCGTGCTCGACGACGCACGCAGCCAGGTGATGATCGCGGCGAGCCCAGATGCCGGCCTCAGCGAATCTCTTGTGCCGCTTCCATACCGTCTGCCACGGCCCGAAGCAGGTCGCGGGAGCGTCGCTGCGGTCTTCCGCCCTTCGCTGCTTCCACGAGCTCGAGCAATCGCACGGAATGGACGAGGAATCAGACGACACCGCTCGCGACCACCGCTCCGGTCTATGCCCCGCCGCCGCGCTCGACCGGCGCACCAGCGAGTGGGCGACGCGGCCCGGTGAGGAACGATCAGCTCCCGGAGAGCTCGAGCGCGGCATCCCAGTACGTGCGGCGCTCAGCCTCGGGCACGTCCGCGAGAGTGTCGGCGACCGCCGTGACGTCCTCGGCCGTCGCGGCGCGCCCGGCGTCGACGGTGACCCAGTAGCCCTTGCGGTACGTGCCGAACGTCAGCCCGTCGGGACTGGCCCAGCCTCCGTCGACGATGCGGCAGCGGTCGGCAAAGTCCGCATACGTCTGGGCCGCTTCCCAGCTCTCCCCGCCGGTCAGCAGCCAGCACGCGAAGCCGTCGGGGTCCTCCTCACCAGGGTCGCCCCACGCTGACATCGTGATCGTGAGCTCCCGCCCGTCCCGGTCGACGCCCACCTCGGCGATCTCCGCAGTGAGCTTGCGCAGGTCGACCCCGGCGCCGGCCAAGGTCGTCGTCGCACCTGGGAGCACGTCGTCGTACATCTCTTCACGCACCGCAGCGTCGCTCGCGCGGACCGCAGCGGCCTTCTGAGCGGCTTCCGACACGGCGTGCCAGGCGTACAGCGCGGTGACGAGCACGACCGTGAGTCCGCCGACCAGCTTCGCCCACCGCGGGAGTGCGAACGTCGAGATCCCCGCGATGAAGGCGCCGATCACGACCGGAGCGGGGACGCCATGGTGTGGGGCGAGGGGGAGCTCCCCCTGCGCCGCGAGCGACGCTCCGATCGCGACAGGGAGGAGCAGAGTGAGCACGACGGCCAGTCCGATCCGGCGCCGTCCTGTGGCTGACCGCAATATCGCCGCATTGGCGAAAGCGATGCCGACGAGCAGCAGAAGTCCGAAAGGAAGCATGACCGCTGGGGCGAACAGGGCACCGACAAGCACGCCCTGGCCCACCACGACACCGAAGGCGGCGAGGATCCCACATCCCAGTGGGGCAGCGAAGTGAGCGAGACGGTCCGGCGGGGTCCGGGCGTCCGAGGAGACGGACCGTAGCGCGCTCATCCGCCGATGCTAGCGCTCCGCCGATCAGGACCAGGGGCAACGCACTGGCAAGGCACCCCGCTGCGGTCCGTCCCGAGCTCCGTCGCTCGCGAGCGTCCCAGGCCCACGCCCGGGGCCGGGGCCGGCACAGCTCGGGCTGACCACGGCGCGGTCGAGGGCGCCGGCGCATCCCGTCGCATCAACCTGCGTTCAGGACGTCGGTCGAGCCGACGGGATGCCGGGGCATGGAGATGCCCCGGGCACGGGGTGCTCCGGGGCTGGGTTCTGGTGGGCCGGCCGTGTGGTGGTGGTGTGGTG
>NZ_JACSQF010000036.1 GCF_014836755.1 Oerskovia merdavium | reverse complement strand
AGTTCGAACGCCAGACCCTGGCCCTCGCGGCCTGAACCACTCAACCCCGCGAGTCAACTAAATCCGGGGCAGTCCCGTCCGGTCCGGTGGCCCGCGAGATGCACGCGGGCCACCGGTGCTGGTTAGTCCTCCCCGCGCAGGGTGATGGTCAGGACGGGTTCGCCGTCGTCTCCCCCGCCCAGGTGCAGCGTGAGCGGCACCAGGGCTGCTTCGGCGCTCCCGCCGGGGGTGTTCGGTACCACGAAGACCCCGAACTCAACGGCCCGGGTGGCGGGGCTGTTGAGGGTGCGGGCGGCGTGGGCTCCCATCCAGACCACGTCCCACGCCCGGCCGTCGGTGTCCTGCATGGCCCCGTTGCCCTCGTCCCACGCGATGGTGCGGGCGTGGGCGGCCGCGGTGATCGCGACCGGCCACCGGAACCCGGCCTCACGCGCCGTGGTGGTGATGTCGACCAGGGCACCGTCAGCGATGGCCTGGGCACGGGTGTAGGAGTGGATGATCTGTCCGCCGAAGAACTCCGCGACCTCGGCAAGACTCATCGGCACCTCGATGGCACTCATGGGTGGTTCCCTTCCGCGCAGGAGGTGGGTTACCGGGTGGTCCCGGACCTTTTTTCGCCCCCTCCTGGCTCCGTAATCACCGCCCGCATAGCGGCCTGGAGCACAACCTGTGGTGCCGGTCGGGGGCGGGGCTGGTCGGGCGAAATAAGGGAGCTTGCGACCGCGCCCGACCAGTTTCGACACCGGCCGGACGCCGTAGGCGAACAGGTTGTGTGCAGGGTCGCGCGGGCGATGATGGAGAGCCAGGAGGGGAAGAAGAAGCACCGCGCGCAGCGCGGCACAGCGGCCGCTTGCGGCCACCGACCTGGTTCGCGCCAGCGAAACGCCGGGCCACCGGCCCGGATACCGGCAGCGAACAAGGTCCCAAAGCCCCTAGAACTCTCGGCCGGCCTCGTGCGACCGTGGGAAGGCCACCGGTGCGCACACACCCGATCACACCGGCGGCCCTGCGATGGTGGCACTTCCTCCAGGAGGCCACCACAAGGACCGAGGTGGCGAGGGTCTCGCCCTGAACGCCCCTCCCTGCTCCAGGGCGAGACCCCCACCCGCTCTCACCCGCCGAGCAACCAGGCCGTGATCGCGCCAGAGGCCACGTCGACCGCGACCTCCTTGAGCACCTCCAGGGCAAAGTACCCAAGGAGCACGTCCACCTTCACCGTCGCGGCGAGTACCCGAGCACGACGCGACCGGAGCTCTACTACTCCCCCACTCTCCGGCCGGGTCGACCAACGACGCACGACGGCCCCCACCCTCGTCTTGCCTACCAACCAGGCGACGACGCCTGCGGCCACGACATCGCCCAGGGCCTCGGGGAAGAAGGCGACCAGCAGCACGAGTACCGCAACGACCCGGACGAACGTTCTCTGTCTGTGCATGCCCACCACGTGGGTCGGGCTGGGAGCAACGTCCCCGCGACTCGAGCCGAGCTCCGTGCATCACCGTCAGCCGCCTTCCTGTCCCGGGCGCACAGCACTTGCACACGTCAGGATCTCCTGACAGTCTCCGTGTCAGGAAGTCCTGACGAGGAGACGAGGTAGTGATGAGCTGGTCGACGGATGACGGTGCGCACGAGGGTGCGGCCAGAGCGGTGTTCGCGGACGGGGCGCTGAGCGGGTCCCACGGACCTGGCGACCAGGTCACGGTGGGCATCTACGCGGACGGTTCGCGCGCCGGGCTTGATGCGGACGTGCGCAGCGAGGACGGCGTGGTCGGCTGGCGCGGTTGGTGCTCTTGCGGTTGGCGCAGCGCGCGAGCGTTCACACGGGTCCACCTTCGCGAGCTCGAGGACCGGGCGAACAAGATTGCCTACGAGGAATCCGCGTTCGCTCCGCAGTGGGTCGAGGACGAGGCTCACGCCGAATGGCTGGCGCACATCGCGCCCGACGTAGCGGCCAGTGACGTAGCGACCGCCGCGCGAGAAGCCGCCGAAGCGGCGCGTCGGCTAGACCTAGCCGTCCTCACTGCCCGGGCTGTCGGGGCGTCGTGGGATGCGATCGGGCGCGCTGCCGGGATGACTCGCCAGTCCGCGCACGAACGATGGGCGAGCGCCACTGCGCAGCCGAAGGTCGATCGGGAGCGAGCAGCCAAGCGCAAGCGAGCGTAAGAGTCGCCTAACTGATCAGGCGCAGCGGGGCGGAGGTGGTGCGGGCGAGCTCGATCGCATCCCACGACGCCCCGACAAGAAGGACATCGAGGAGGGCCAGCTCTGGGCACTACGTCAAGAAGGCCTCGACGCCGGCAAGAGTGCCGAGGCGCTCGGGCAAGAGCTCAAGACCGCCTACCTCGCCCGCCAAGACAACGGCGCCCCCACACCCGGTGGGGTGCAGGGGCGCCGCGAGGGTGGATCTACAGGACTTCCATGTGACTCACGACGAGACATCCGCCTACCTGCGAGAGCGAAAGCTCGGTCTCAACAAGCGGATTTTCGATGTTTGTCACGGCCTCGCCGCCCCCCTTCTGGTAGGACACTCCCGACACGTCGAGTTCCACAGAGACCTGAACAGGCGACGCATCAACTGACGACACCACATCGACAGAACTAATGATTGTCGCTCCCGTTTGAACGATCTCGGCAGTGCGGAAGAAATCAATCTCCCCTTGGATGGTCTCAGCGGCCTGAGCGTCACTCAGGGTCATCACTCTCGCTGTCGCCTCTGCTGAGTAGCCGCTCTGCGCCATCGCGTCGATGCGGCCGTAGTACTCTTCAACCAGAACGGCAGGTTCATCGAAGCACCCGTCCCTCGGCTCAGAGGACGCCACCGAACCGCAACCCGCCACCAGCGTTAGCGGAATCACGAGAACGGAACCAGTAATGAAGATTGACGACAGCTTCTCTTTGGTAGTCGGCGAGCACCGGCTAGTCGTCCGACGCCGCGAAGGTTCCGACACGGTATTTGACGCCACCTTTCTAGACCCACTCCCGTCGGGCCCTGGAGGCTTCACCGTATCTGCAACTGTTGCACCTACGGACAGAACCGAGTGGGATGATGTTTCAGAGGTCATTCGAAGCACCGCAGAAACCCTCATTCAGGAGTATGCCGACAAGTCAGAGACGGACTAGTTGCATCCCAGGTTCGTGGGAAGGGAGAAGGTCTTGTTGATCCAGTCGGAAATGCCGATCATGTCCACGTCGACCCAGGACTGGAAGGTGTGGGTGGCACTGCTAGAGCAGTTGTAGTGCCCCACGGCCCAGTTTCCGCTACCCCATGCTCCACTCGGGAGCGTCTTCTTGCCGAGCGTTCCCACGTCGACGAAGATCCCCAGGGACTGCCCCGGATTTAGTTGACTCGCGGGGTTGAGTGGTTCAGGCCGCGAGGGCCAGGGTCTGGCGTTCGAACTC
>NZ_JACSQF010000035.1 GCF_014836755.1 Oerskovia merdavium | reverse complement strand
AGAAGTTGCCCCGAGTGAAGGCCTGGAAACGGGTTGGAGTCGGTGCGTGTCGGTTGCTTGAGAACTCAACAGTGTGCTTGATAGTTAATGCCAATTGTCCTGCATGGGCGCATGGTGTGCACCTTCGGTGTGTGTTGTGTGTTCGTGTTGAGACTTCTTATTTGGTATGAATTGAAAACGTCATGTTTTCGGTTTGTAGCCATGATTATGGACCTTCGGGTCCGCTTCGTATGGTTGTTAGCCTCTTCGGGGGTTGATAGCAAACATTTACGGAGAGTTTGATCCTGGCTCAGGACGAACGCTGGCGGCGTGCTTAACACATGCAAGTCGAACGGTGATGACCAGCTTGCTGGTCGGATCAGTGGCGAACGGGTGAGTAACACGTGAGTAACCTGCCCCAGACTCTGGGATAAGCCTTGGAAACGAGGTCTAATACTGGATATGAGATGCCCCTGCATGGGGAGTGTCTGGAAAGATTTATCGGTCTGGGATGGACTCGCGGCCTATCAGCTTGTTGGTGGGGTAATGGCCTACCAAGGCGACGACGGGTAGCCGGCCTGAGAGGGCGACCGGCCACACTGGGACTGAGACACGGCCCAGACTCCTACGGGAGGCAGCAGTGGGGAATATTGCACAATGGGCGCAAGCCTGATGCAGCGACGCCGCGTGAGGGATGAAGGCCTTCGGGTTGTAAACCTCTTTCAGCAGGGAAGAAGCGCAAGTGACGGTACCTGCAGAAGAAGCGCCGGCTAACTACGTGCCAGCAGCCGCGGTAATACGTAGGGCGCAAGCGTTGTCCGGAATTATTGGGCGTAAAGAGCTCGTAGGCGGTTTGTCGCGTCTGGTGTGAAAACTCAAGGCTCAACCTTGAGCTTGCATCGGGTACGGGCAGACTAGAGTGCGGTAGGGGTGACTGGAATTCCTGGTGTAGCGGTGGAATGCGCAGATATCAGGAGGAACACCGATGGCGAAGGCAGGTCACTGGGCCGCAACTGACGCTGAGGAGCGAAAGCATGGGGAGCGAACAGGATTAGATACCCTGGTAGTCCATGCCGTAAACGTTGGGCACTAGGTGTGGGGCTCATTCCACGAGTTCCGTGCCGCAGCAAACGCATTAAGTGCCCCGCCTGGGGAGTACGGCCGCAAGGCTAAAACTCAAAGGAATTGACGGGGGCCCGCACAAGCGGCGGAGCATGCGGATTAATTCGATGCAACGCGAAGAACCTTACCAAGGCTTGACATACACCGGAAACTTCCAGAGATGGTTGCCCCGCAAGGTCGGTGTACAGGTGGTGCATGGTTGTCGTCAGCTCGTGTCGTGAGATGTTGGGTTAAGTCCCGCAACGAGCGCAACCCTCGTCTTATGTTGCCAGCACGTCATGGTGGGGACTCATAAGAGACTGCCGGGGTCAACTCGGAGGAAGGTGGGGATGACGTCAAATCATCATGCCCCTTATGTCTTGGGCTTCACGCATGCTACAATGGCCGGTACAAAGGGCTGCGATACCGCGAGGTGGAGCGAATCCCAAAAAGCCGGTCTCAGTTCGGATTGGGGTCTGCAACTCGACCCCATGAAGTCGGAGTCGCTAGTAATCGCAGATCAGCAACGCTGCGGTGAATACGTTCCCGGGCCTTGTACACACCGCCCGTCAAGTCACGAAAGTCGGTAACACCCGAAGCCGGTGGCCCAACCCTTGTGGAGGGAGCTGTCGAAGGTGGGACTGGCGATTGGGACTAAGTCGTAACAAGGTAGCCGTACCGGAAGGTGCGGCTGGATCACCTCCTTTCTAAGGAGCATCACTCACAGCCGGCCCTCGGGTTGGTTGTGCAGAGGCCATGGCGCTCACCGAACGTGTGGGTGGATGGTTGCTCAAGGGTGGAACATTAACGAAGAGCTTCGTCCAAGACGGTTCGTGTCAGTACCTGTCCACTTCGGTGGGTGGTGGAACATCACGGGTACGGGGGATGGGGTTTGCCAAGCACACTGTTGGGTCCTGAGGGAACCGCCCGTACGGGTGGGGTCGCTCTGAACGGGCCATCGCGTCTCCTGGGTGAACCGCCAACCGTTGTGTTGGTAGGCCGTGGGAGCGGGTGGGATCGTCCGTAGCTTGAGAACTGCACAGTGGACGCGAGCATCTTTGTAAGATCAAAGATTTATCTTTGTTCTCTGCAATTTTTTGTTGTCAAGTTTTTAAGGGCACAGGGTGGATGCCTTGGCACTAGGAGCCGATGAAGGACGTTGTAGCCTGCGATAAGCCTCGGGGAGTTGGCAAACGAACCGTGATCCGAGGATCTCCGAATGGGGAAACCCCGCTGGAGTCATGTCCAGTGACCCGCACCTGAATATATAGGGTGTGTGGAGGGAACGTCGGGAAGTGAAACATCTCAGTACCGACAGGAAGAGATATTCCGTGAGTAGTGGCGAGCGAAAGCGGAACAGGCCAAACCGTTCATGTGTGATAGCTACCAGGCGTTGCATGGGCGGGGTTGTGGGACCTTTCAGACCGGGCTGGTACCCGGTCAGGGAGTCAGAAAGTCGCGTTATAGTCGAAGGGCATTGAAAGGCCCGGCACAGAGGGTGCGACCCCCGTAGACGAAATGACGTGGCCTCCCGAAGGGGATCCCAAGTAGCACGGGGCCCGAGAAATCCCGTGTGAATCCGGCAAGACCACTTGCTAAGCCTAAATACTACCTAGTGACCGATAGCGGACCAGTACCGTGAGGGAAAGGTGAAAAGTACCCCGGGAGGGGAGTGAAATAGTACCTGAAACCGTGTGCCTACAATCCGTTGGAGCCTCCCTAGCAGGGGTGACAGCGTGCCTTTTGAAGAATGAGCCTGCGAGTTAGTGCTCAGTGGCAAGGTTAACCCGTGTGGGGAAGCCGTAGCGAAAGCGAGTCTGAATAGGGCGAATGAGTCGCTGGGTCTAGACCCGAAGCGAAGTGATCTAGCCATGGGCAGGTTGAAGCGTGGGTAAGACTACGTGGAGGACCGAACCCACCAGGGTTGAAAACCTGGGGGATGACCTGTGGTTAGGGGTGAAAGGCCAATCAAACTTCGTGATAGCTGGTTCTCCCCGAAATGCATTTAGGTGCAGCCTCGCGTGTTTCTTGCCGGAGGTAGAGCTACTGGATGGCCGATGGGCCCTACAAGGTTACTGACGTCAGCCAAACTCCGAATGCCGGTAAGTGAGAGCGCGGGAGTGAGACTGTGGGGGATAAGCTCCATAGTCGAGAGGGAAACAGCCCAGACCACCAGCTAAGGCCCCTAAGCGTGTGCTAAGTGGGAAAGGATGTGGAGTTGCACAGACAACCAGGAGGTTGGCTTAGAAGCAGCCACCCTTGAAAGAGTGCGTAATAGCTCACTGGTCAAGTGATTCCGCGCCGACAATGTAGCGGGGCTCAAGTACACCGCCGAAGCTGTGGCATTCACACAAACGCTAGGCCTTCGTGGTCCAGGCGTGTGGATGGGTAGGGGAGCGTCGTGTGGGCAGTGAAGTCGCGGGGTAACCCAGCGGTGGAGCCTACACGAGTGAGAATGCAGGCATGAGTAGCGAAAGACGGGTGAGAAACCCGTCCGCCGAATGACCAAGGGTTCCAGGGCCAGGCTAATCCGCCCTGGGTAAGTCGGGACCTAAGGCGAGGCCGACAGGCGTAGTCGATGGACAAGGAGTTGATATTCTCCTACCGGCGAAGAACCGCCCATACCGAACCCGGTGATGCTAAGCGCCCTTAACTCGCACCGTCTCCTTCGGGAGGCATCGCGAGAGCGGCGCGCGACCCGAACCGGTACTAGGTAAGCGTATTAACAGGGGTGACGCAGGAAGGTAGCCCAGCACGGCGATGGTTGACCGTGTCCAAGGTTGTAGGGCGAACAGTAGGCAAATCCGCTGTTCACATAGCCTGAGAACTGATAGATAGCGCGTATGCGCGAATTGGGTGATCCTATGCTGTCAAGAAAAGCCTCGGCGCGAGGTTCTAGCCGCCCGTACCCTAAACCGACTCAGGTGGTCAGGTAGAGAATACTAAGGCGATCGAGAGAATCGTGGTTAAGGAACTCGGCAAAATGCCCCCGTAACTTCGGGAGAAGGGGGGCCCGATGCGTGACGGAACTTGCTTCCCGAGCGTTGACGGCCGCAGAGACCAGGGAGAAGCGACTGTTTACTAAAAACACAGGTCCGTGCGAAGTCGCAAGACGATGTATACGGACTGACGCCTGCCCGGTGCTGGAAGGTTAAGAGGACGGGTCAGCTCTTCGGAGCGAAGCTCAGAATTTAAGCCCCAGTAAACGGCGGTGGTAACTATAACCATCCTAAGGTAGCGAAATTCCTTGTCGGGTAAGTTCCGACCTGCACGAATGGCGTAACGACTTCTCCGCTGTCTCAACCGCGAACTCGGCGAAATTGCACTACGAGTAAAGATGCTCGTTACGCGCAGCAGGACGGAAAGACCCCGGGACCTTTACTATAGCTTGGTATTGGTGTTCGGTGCGGCTTGTGTAGGATAGGTGGGAGACTGTGAAGCATGCACGCCAGTGTGTGTGGAGTCAACGTTGAAATACCACTCTGGTCGCTCTGGATATCTAACCTCGGTCCGTAATCCGGATCAGGGACAGTGCCTGGTGGGTAGTTTAACTGGGGCGGTTGCCTCCTAAAATGTAACGGAGGCGCTCAAAGGTTCCCTCAGCCTGGTTGGCAATCAGGTGTCGAGTGCAAGTGCACAAGGGAGCTTGACTGTGAGACTGACAGGTCGAGCAGGGACGAAAGTCGGAACTAGTGATCCGGCGGTGGCTTGTGGAAGCGCCGTCGCTCAACGGATAAAAGGTACCCCGGGGATAACAGGCTGATCTTGCCCAAGAGTCCATATCGACGGCATGGTTTGGCACCTCGATGTCGGCTCGTCGCATCCTGGGGCTGGAGTAGGTCCCAAGGGTTGGGCTGTTCGCCCATTAAAGCGGTACGCGAGCTGGGTTTAGAACGTCGTGAGACAGTTCGGTCCCTATCCGCTGCGCGCGCAGGAAACTTGAGAAGGGCTGTCCCTAGTACGAGAGGACCGGGACGGACGAACCTCTGGTGTGCCAGTTGTTCCGCCAGGAGCACGGCTGGTTAGCTACGTTCGGAAGGGATAACCGCTGAAAGCATCTAAGCGGGAAGCCTGCTTCAAGATGAGGTTTCCATCCCCGCAAGGGGGAGAGGCTCCCAGCTAGACCACTGGGTAGATAGGCCGGATGTGGAAGGCAGGACTAAAGACTGCCGAAGCTGACCGGTACTAATAAGCCGACAACTTGATAACACTCAAACTTTTTGCTACGCGTCCACTGTGCGGTTCCCGAGATACGGGCACACCCCCACGTAACCGGGGGTCCCGAACATCTCCATAGAGTTACGGCGGTCATAGCGAGAGGGAAACGCCCGGTCCCATTCCGAACCCGGAAGCTAAGCCTCTCTGCGCCGATGGTACTGCCCTGGAGACGGGGTGGGAGAGTAGGTCGCCGCCGGACAACCATTCACCAAAGGCCCACCCCACACGGGGTGGGCCTTTGGC
>NZ_JACSQF010000034.1 GCF_014836755.1 Oerskovia merdavium | reverse complement strand
TAGGCACGATGAACATCCTTCCAGCAAGGACCACAGTCCTCACAGGTCAGGAGTCAACCGAATCCGGGGCAGTCCCACCCGCCCGAAACCTTCGAGGCCAGACTGCTCGCATCCTGGCTCCTGCACACCACCGGCCCCAGCCTGCCCCGCACCACCGCACGCCTCGCCACCCACACCCTCGAACACCACGCCCACCACGCCCCCGACCTATGGACCGCAGTCCACGACTACGCACCGAACATCAACCAGACCCAGGTGCCCGTCGACCAGGGCACAGCGCGGGTGCAGACCCTTGAGCAGCTGACCGCGCTCCCCGCCGAGTCCCTGCAGTGCTCCAGCAACCCGGGTACGGGCCCACGTACCTGCTGACCTACGACGGCGACGGCTAGATCATGTACACCACCACAGGCGGCGATCACCCCAGCTTCCTCACCGCCACGGAAGCCATCGAAGACCACGGCCCCTTCGAACTCATCCACCACGGCACCCCCGCACCCGACCTCACCGGCGGACTCGCAGACCGCGACCCGTGGGCCGCACCCGGCACCTAGGCGCTGGCGGGTGACTCCTCGCCCTGTTTGCGTTCGAGGGCGGTGCGGTAGATGTGGAGGCGTTCGACCTGGAGCTCGGAGAACAGCCGGGCCGGGGTGTCGTCCTCGGGTTGTGTGTGCAAGAAGGTCAGGATCTCGTCCTGGGTGACTTCGATCCCGGCCAGCTGGGCGCGGTCCTCGTCGTTGAGTATCTGCCAAACCTCAGCGAACGTCGGCGTACTCGTGTGGTCCTTCGGCAGACCATCGGGGGGCGAGCTCGTATCGCCGGGTGCGGCCGAGCCCGGGCGCGACATGCTGGACTCTGCCGGCCTCACGCGCCGGGGTCCTGTTCCTCGCGCCCGCCCTCGAGCAGGTTCTCGACCTCGAGGCGGTCGTAGCGGAAGTGCCCGCCCACGGTGCGGATCGAGGAGAGCGTGCCGGCCTCGGCCCAGCGACGCACGGTCCTGGGATTGACCCGGAAGATCTCCGCGACCTCACCAGAAGTCAGTAGTTGCGGGTGGGGTGTCTGGGGCATCGGGTCCTCACGTAGCCGGAAGCAGTCCCAAGCATCGTGAACCGACACTTGCCGACCAGATGGTCGGACACCCCGACGCCACACCGACTTCACCCACGCACGCTCGATCTTGACCGCTCGATCCAGACAGGGCGGCCGCAGGCCAGGTCGGGGGCGAGGTGGGCGTGGTGCTCCAACGTGTGGGTGGCGAGGCGCGCGGTGGTGCGCGGCACGCTGGGTCCGGTGGTGTGCAAGAGCCAGGACACGAGCAGCCTGGGGGTTGAGGTCGACCACCGCGACAACCCACCCGCGCGCCGCACCCAGCTACGAGCACTTGCTGACCGGCTCGACTTGATCGTGATCGACCTGTGCCAGTCGGCGGAGCCGGCTCCGCCTATTGTGGTGACGAGACCCCTGACTCGCCCAAGATGCTGGTGCGAGATCGGGGGTCTCGTCTTCGCCTGCACGCGGTAGAGCCCCAGGTTTTGCGACGTTCGACGGCGTCGTGTGCGCGCCACCACTTGACCACAGGGACGCCAAAGAGCATAGTTCATGATCAATGCTCTAGAGAGGTGTTGTCATGGATTCTGTGTTGGGCTTTCCTGTGCCGGTGATGGCTGGCCTGTTCTTGGGGTTGGTGTCGTTGCTGGCTGCCGTGCTGTTGTGGTGGGACGGGCGGCGTGTCGTTGCCCCCACGACCGCCGCTCGTCGCGCTGTGCGTCATGCATCACTTGCGAGCGGGGCTGCGGCGTTGCCGCTGGTCGTTGGGCTCGGTCTTGCCCCGATGTACTTCGTTGGTGGTCTGTTCTGGTTCGATGGGCATACTGCTGCGGTGCTTCCCATCGCTTCGCTGCTCGGTGTTCTCGGCGTCTACGCGGCAGGCGAAGCCACGTGGCCGCGGCCGCAGGGCGCGCAGAGGCTGGCGCGGCTCACCGTGCGCACCGTGGAGGACGTGGCGCCTCGAGGGCTGCAGCGTCTTGTTTGGGTGTGGTGTGCCGCGATCGCGACGGTGTCCGCGGTCTTTGGCCTCCTCGCGTCGGGGCCGCGGTCAATCTCGCGCGTGATCGCCCTGTACCAAGCTCACACCGTCGGGCCGTTCCCGGGCTGGCTATGGACCGTGCCCATCCTCGTGGCCACCATGCTGGTCGTCGTGCTCCTCGACATCGCCCTGCGCTTCATCGCTACGCGCCTAGCCATCGAGGACGTCGATGAGGGGTGGGACATGTGGCTGCGCCGGCGGGTCGCTCGGCGGATCCTGCGCACCGTGCAGGCAGTCCTCGGCTTCACCCTCGCCGGGCTGCTCGCTCTCGCAGGCTTGGCATACCGCTGGCTGGGCCTGGGCAACGGAGCCGGTTCCCATCCCGATGTACCGATCAGTCCCGAACACGTGACGGCCGGAAACGCGCTGCTTCTCGTCGCGCTCATTCTCGCCGTCGCCGCCCTCGCCGCCGCCCTGTGGCCGGCGCGCGACATCGCACCTGACTGCGCCACGATCGACGAGGCCGTCGAGGCTCGCGCATGAGCCTCGCCGTTCGGATCGACCTCGGTGCGGCGACACCTCACTACGAGCAGCTGCGCGCACAGATCGCCGCCCGGATCACCGCCGGCGAGCTCACCGACGGCCAGCGTCTACCCACTGTGCGCGCTCTGGCCAACGACCTCGGCATCGCGCCCGGAACGGTCGCGCGCACCTACCGAGACCTTGAAGCAGCCGGGCTCGTGACGACCAGGCGGCGCATCGGAACCCTCGTCACGGCACCACCCGCAACCCTCGACCGGGCTGTCGTGTCTGAGGCGGCACACCGGTTCGTCCACACCGCGCGTGACCACGCCCTGACCGATGCCGAGATCCACGATCTAGTGGCCGCGGCACTGCTCGGCACACCAACCGCCAACGGGACCACCACCCCCAATATCCACACCCACCGATACTCCGACATCGCAAAACCCTCTTCTGCTACATCGGAGTAACGGTCGGTTTTGCGGTGTGCGGCAACTGTTGTGTGGTGTCGGTAATCCATCATTCGTGGCGCAGGTCCGTGGGCTGAACGGCGGTGCGCGTGAGAGGCAGGGTTGCTAGCGAGATGACCGCGGTACCCGCGAGAACGGGGGTCAACATGGAGGCAAGGACGCGTGGGTCGACGCCGGTGCCGGTGTCGGTGATGTGGGCGAACGCGGCGATGCCGGTCGCCCCGAGACCGGCGCCAGTCCCGACGGCAATCAGCAAGGGAAAGGCGTTGGCGATGGCTTGCGCGGCGCGTAGGAGCCTCGCGGGGATGCCGACGTCATGAGGTCGGGTAACAGTTCAATGACGGTCGAACTGGTCCCCAGCGGTTCACGATCATCTTCGCTATTGTTCGGGCACGAGCAACTAGCTCGCCCAGACCGTTCTCAGCAGGGGTTAGTCGTGCACGCCTTCAGCAGTCGCAAGTCCGAACTCATCGGCGCCTCCCTTGGCGCATCGTCCCTGGGGGGAGGCGCCGATCTACGTCCCGTGCCTGGAGAACCGGCTCACACATATCGCGGGTGCGAAGGCATGAAGGTGGCCGTCACGAGGCGTGTGTTGACCGTAGCGAGCGTTCTGGGCCTGGTGGTGTTGTCCGGCGCCTGCGCTCAGACCTCACCTGACGGGCAGCCGACTGACAGCTCATCGCCCACGGCCTACGACCCGTCCGCCGAAGGGGCGGACTGGAAGCCGCAGGGGGAGGCTGCTGTCGAAAAGAGCTACCAGGACTACCTCACGTACCTGCAGAAGAGCATGCAGATCACGAATCCTCCGGACGTCGAGCTCGTTCGCTACGTCTCCGTGGATGACTGGCCGCACGTCATCTCCGAGTGCATCACCTCTGCGGGATTCCCCGTCCGCGTCAGCCAAGGTGGCGTCGTACTCGACGGAGACATCCCAGATGAGCAGGCGGACGCGATGAATCTTGCGTGGTACACCTGTCAAGCGGGATACCCAGCCGACCAGCGAACCCAGGAGCCACTCCCGCGCGTTCGCGCCGAGAAGCAGTACAACCACCTGGTTGAGAACGTGGCGCCCTGTGTTCGGGCCGAAGGTTTCGAGGTGCCGCAGGCGCCTTCGTTGGAGTCATGGCTTGACGCCTACTACACCGACGGCGCGGCGTGGGACCCGTTCACCGTCGTCGGCGAGGCGGGGCCCGAGGAGCTCGATGCGATCTACATCGCGTGCCCGCACGATGCGCCGGACCTCTACCCGGAGAGCGACTGACGGGTGCCCGGGAGACCGAATGGTGAGGGGGCGAAGAACGCGATGACGGCAGAACGTGCGGACGAGCACACCACGTATCACCCCGGTCAGGTACCGTCTGCCGAGTATCCGCGGAGCCGGCGCGGGCACAGGTCATCGCGCTGGGTGGCGACCGCCCTGCTCCTGATCGTTGCTCTTGCGGCCGGCTGGTGGGCGGCGCGGGCAACGGTGCCCAGAGCGCCCGCTGAGATGACCGAACCCACCGACATCGTCGCCACGGCGGGTACGGGTTCCGTCGGGCGCTCGCTCACGTTCAGCGTCACGATCACTCGTCCACTCGGTGCAGTTGCTTCCAACCAGCTGTCGGGCGTTGTCACCGCGACCCCTCCACTCGAGCAGGTCGCGGTCGGTGGCGAGATGTACGCGGTGGCGGGTGTCCCCGTGCGAGCCGTCGTCGGTGCAACCCCGTTCTATCGAGATCTCGTTCGTGGGGCGTCGGGTGCCGATGTCCGTCAGCTGAAGGACGCACTCGAGGTTCTCGGCTACCTGCCGCCGAGTGGGGGCGACGTGTTCACCGCGACTGTGGAGCGCGCCGTCAAGTCGTGGCAGACCTCAGCGAAGCAGACCGCCACCGGCGTCGTACGCCTCGGGGAGCTCGTAGCACTGCCTTCGCTGCCGACAGCGGTTCAACTGGGCGACGACATCGCCCTCGGAATGATGCTGACGGGCGGAGAGACCGCCGTTACGGTGCCGGTCGGCGACATCCGGTTCTCTCTGATCTTGACTCCCGACCAGGCGGCCGCCATTCCAGAGGGTGCGGCAGTCGTCGTGCCGTTCGACGACCACTCATGGAACGCCGTGGTTGCGCAAAAAACCACCGATGACAACAACCACGTGGTCCTCGATCTGGTGGCGCTCGACGGTGGCCCCGTCTGCGGCGCGGAGTGCGGCCTCGTGCCCTCGGCCGAGTCGACGTCCGTGCTCGCGACCGTGCAGGTCGTCCCGCAGGTCGAGGGCACCACTGTCCCGGTATCGGCCGTGCGCACAGGTGTCGACGGCTCGACGTACGTGCGACTGGCGGGGGGAGAATCGGTCCCAGTGACCGTTCGTGCCTCGTCCGGCGGAGTCGCGGTCGTGGACGGGATCGAGGCGGGAACAGGCGTCCTGGTATCGGACCGTCGAGGCGGCGAAGATGCTTGAGGTTCGTGACCTCTCCTTCGCGTACAGCCCGACGGCGAACGAGCTGTTCGACGGGATGTCGCACGTCTTCACCCGCGGATCGATGACCGCGGTCACCGGGCCATCAGGCCGCGGAAAGTCGACTCTGCTCTACGTCCTTGGCCTGATGCTTCAGCCGACGCGCGGCGAGATCTATCTGCGCAGCGAGCCGGTCGGCCTCGCCTCCGACAGGTCGAGGTCCTTGACGCGTGCGCGAGACATCGGGTTCGTCTTCCAGGACGCGTCGCTCGATCCCTCACGAAGCGTGCTCAGCTCGGTCATCGAGCCGGCGTTGTACGCGGGCAGGCGACGGGGGCAGGTCGCACAGCACGCAGTACTTCTGTTGGAGCAGCTCGGGGTGGGAGGTCGGAGCAGCCATCGCCCCGGCCAGATCTCTGGCGGGCAGGCTCAGCGGGTCGCGGTGGCGCGAGCGCTCATCAACGACCCTGCGGTGATCCTCGCCGACGAGCCGACCGGGAACCTGGATCGTGACAACGCCGAGACGGTCTTGACGGCGCTGAAGGGCGCGACGCTCGGCGGCAGGACGGTCGTCGTCGCGACCCACGATCCGTTCGTGCTGGACCACGCGGACGAGGTGCTCGAGCTGTGAGACTCGCGTCTCTGGTCCGAGAAGCCATCGCCTCGACCCTCGCGCAGCTCGTTCCCGCCCTCGTGATCGCGGCTCTGACCTTGGGCATGTGCCTCACCACGCTGTTGACGGTCGGTCGCACCGCAGCGGCGCAGGAGGAGGTGCAGGCCACGCTGGAGGTCGCCGGGTCGCGCATGCTCCAGATCTCGGACACCGGTGGCGACGAGCTCCTCACCCCGGCCGTCGTCGACTCGGTCGCGTCCATCGGCTCGGTCGAACGAAGCCTCGCCCGAACGACCGCGCGTGACGTCCAGGCCGCCAGCGTCGAGTCGGGCGGTGACCCCGTGCCGCTCTGGGCCGTCCGGGGTGAGCTGGCTGGTGCCGTCACGCTCGAGTCCGGCCGCTGGCCCCGGGCCGGCGAGGCGATCGTCTCGTCCGCGGGCGCCGGACTTCTCGGGTTCGACGGGCCGGTCGGCGCGCTGGAGAGCGCGGTCGGCCGCGAGTACGCGGTGGTCGGCACCTACGCGTCCCGCGACCCGTTCGGCGCCCTCGATGCAGGGGCCATCACTCCGGCAGCGGGGACAGACCACCTCCGCACCTTGACGGTGGTCATGACGAGCGCCAACCAGGTGGAGGCCAGCCAGGAGATCGTCTTGGGCATCGTCGGCGCGGCGAATCCAGCCGACCTGACCGTCGTATCTCCAGCGAACCTCGCCGAGCTGCAGGCTCAGATCGCGGGCAGCCTGGAGTCGTTCGGCGCCGGCCTGCTCGTGCTCGTCCTCGGCGCGGGCGGCACCCTCACCGGTCTCGTGGTGCTGGCGGACACGCTCGTAAGGCGCAAGGACATCGGTCGCAGGCGCGCCCTGGGCGCCACCAGAGGTGACCTCGTGATGCTGGTGACGTTGCGCACCGCGTTCCCAGCCGCCGCCGGCGCTGTGATCGGGACGGTGATCGGCCTACTTGTCACGCTGCGAATGGGCGCCACAGTGCCACCGGATTTCATCGGGGGAACGGCGATCCTGGCGCTCTTGTGTGCCGCCCTGTCTGCCATCGCCCCTGCCGTCGTTGCTGCGACCCGCGATCCCGTGAGGGTGCTAAGGACACCGTGAGGAAGAACTGTTCCTAGAAATATCGGTACATCAACAAGGGAGATACACGATGAAGATGCTGAGACGACTCACCATGGCGGCCACTGTTGCCGCAGTGGCAGCGCTGGCGCTCGCCGCGCCAGCGTCGGCCGCCCCCGACTGGTACGAATCGCTACACACCTGTGGCGTGAACTATCGATGCTCCATCACCACGAACAGCACCGCGGGTGCCACTCATCAGATCAACTATGTGACGACCGGCTCGTGGACGACGTCCGGCTTGCACAGTTCGAGCAAGGCCGTCCCCGCAGGCACCTCGAGAGCCATCGCATCGACGCCCGGCAACTTCTCGAGCAAATCGTCATCCTGCTACTGCCCAGGAGGCGCAAGCTGCCCCGTCTGAGGGACAGGACCCCTGCCGCTCGCGATGCAGGGGGCCGGCAACATCAGATGAGTGGGATCTGAGGGCCATGCTCGCGGGCCTGGGTAGCGGCGCGGGCGTGCTCTGACCTGGGAAGACGAAGGTCCTGCACCAGTTCGTCTCACACGTTGGAGCGCGTCCGCCTGTTCTCATCGTTTCAGGTTCCGTCGGTATCGATCGCGGCCACGCATCGTCATGCTCATCTCCTGGAACTGCTCGAGCAGCTCCCGGGCCTGCGCGCTCGACGCGGGTTTCGTCACCGTGCGACTGGCTCTATAGCAGTAGCTGCAACGAGCGCGGTCATGCGCGGCTTCACTGCGATCGGGCGGTGGGTCATGGCGAGCAACGGCACGACGATTCGAGGGGCCGGCGATCACGGGCAGCCCGGCTCCGCATCAGGTCGCGGCCCCCGGGCCCGACCTGGGCCAGGTTGCGCCCAGGTGCCGCCGCCGCCGACAATGCCGACCTCGAACGATCGCCTCCGGCGAACACGCGTGGTACGCTCCCCCCGACCTCCTAGGAGGTCACCCAAGGACAAGGTTCTCTTCACCCAGGGGGGGAAATGCGTAAGAGTCGCGTCGTAATTGCCGGTCTGCTCGCCGCGTTGGCAATGGGCTTTGGAGTCTCGTCAGCATCCGCAGCACCGGGCGTCTGCTCGTCGGGCTATTCGTGTGTTTGGTACTATTCGCACTACAACACGCTCGTCGGGAGTGGGGCGGAAAGCGCCGTGAGTCTGAACTCCGGCAACTTCCCAGCCGCCATCGCGAACAAGTCCAACTCCGCATGGGCAAACGGCGGCAGTTGCAACTACACCGAGTTCTGGACACAGTACCTCCAGGCAGGGTCGAAGTTCACGCTGTACAGCCAGACGCGTCTCGGCAGCAACTACCGCGATCCGCAACTCTCGAACGGTGCCGGTTTCGACGGGGCAGGCATCAACTTCGCCAACGACATCGCAAGCTATCGCTTCACGGGCTGCGCCTAGGAGTGAGAAACCGCTACGTCTTCCCTCGTCGCCTTTGGCCGGCGACCGCAATCTGCGTTGCCCTGCTCGCAGGTTGCGGCGCGTCGACGAACGCCGGCGAGGGCGCCAATGACACTGACGAACAGCAAGCAAGTAGCCCTCCCGTGAGCGGAATAGACACAACCGCGAGTGTTGATCCAGTCAACGGGGTCGTGAAGTTTCCTGGGGATCGCTACGCACAGTTAACTCTGAACGATCAGATCCTGCTGAACTTGGCCTCGAGCCATGTCGAGTCCGAATGCGCAAGCGCCGCCGGCGTTCACATCGATCCCCTCGACGTCAAGCCGTCTGCAGTGTACGACATTAGCGATCTGTTCGGGGTATGGACCTCGGACGTAGCGAACCGATTCGCATTCGTGCCGCCGATGACGCAGGCCGACATGAAGGCAAACGGCATTTCCGTCGACCGGCAGCAGGCCGACGACAGCAGCACGCGTACGGCGCGATTCTATGGTGATCTCACGAGTGATGAGCGCGCGATCGTCGATGAATGTCGCGAGAGCGACGATTGGCAGCGGTTCAACCCCGGCAATGCATACAAGCCAGGGCCATGGACTCAGCCACTTGCCGATGCCGTCGAAGACGCGCTCACGAGCGGGGAATCGAAGACGGTGATCGCTGAGTATCATGGTTGTTTAGACTCAAAGGGGCTCACGCCTGACCCAGAATCGCCGTTTGCGGTGAAGGGCGCGAACCGCACCGTGGTCTCGCAAGAGCAGATCGTCCTCGCCCTAGATGTCGTCGCGTGCAAGGACGAAACCGACATGGTGCAACGCTTAGCGGACGTTGTGGCCGAAAGGCAGGCACCAATAATCACTGAGTTCGAAGCTGAACTCGTTGCATCGCGAGTCAAACTTGACGACGCGCTCACGTCCGCACGCACGTATCTGGCTGAACGTGGAGTTCTGTGAACGACGGTAGGCCAGCAGTGGGTTCGAGGGACCTCGCTCCGGAGGGCGGTTCGCGAGCGGCATCGAGCGACCCGGCAGCGGCGGTGGAACACAGCGCAAGGGTGAGCAAGCCCCGCTGGTTGTGGGCGTGGGCGCTCGCATGTGTTCTTCTCACCGCGGCCGCCTTTTTCCTTGGTCGGGTCGTTCGTTCCCCGTGGGACGATGCAGTGGCCAACTCGACGGCAGAACCAGTGGTGACGGCCGAGGTCGCAGAACACGAGTTCGATCCCGTGGTACCGGAGGCGCGTGGCGCGGTTTCGCTTGGTGAGCTTGTCGACGTCATTCCGCTCACGTCAGAGGGTCGGCGTCTAGTCGTGACGGGTAGCGGGCTAAGCGCCGGATCAGTCGTCCGGCCAGGGCAGGTCCTAGCCGAGGTCTCCGGTCGGCCCATTATCGGTCTGGATCTGCCCTTTGCGCTGTACCGCGATCTTCGGCCCGGCGATGAAGGGCCAGACGTCACCGCCCTGCAAGACGCTCTGCGTCGCCTTGGGCACTATGCAGGGAGATCGGACGGTCACTACGGCGCGGCGACAAGTGCCGCGGTCGACCGTCTATACGATGCTCTCGGAGTATCGTCACCGGCTCCATCCCCAGAGGCTCAGAGTTCTCTGACCGCGGCTCGCAATGCGCTCCGTGAGGCGGAGACAGCCATCGGCGACTCCGCGTTGAATACCACTTCGCCCAACGTGTCGGAACTCCGGCGAATTGTCGACACTGCGGCAGTGGAGGCGGGTACGCCATTGCCAATGGCCGAGATCCAGGTTGTGCGGGCAGAGGGAGCCGAGGTGGTTTCTCTCCTAGGGGTAGGGGCGGAACTTACGCCCGACACGCCATCCGTCGCCACGTTGCGGATCGGTATCCCATCCGTCAAAGCTCGTGTGTCCGTCCAAGACTCGGAGAGCTTTACAATGGGCGCGCAGGTGGAGGTGAGCTCGGTGTCTGACGCCACGCCCGCAATGTCAGGAGTCGTGAGCGCAGTGAGCGATTTCCAGCCGGCAGGAGGCGACGGTGAAGTTCCAGGGTTCGATCTGGAGGTTTCGCTCACGGACCCAACTGAGTTGCCCTTTCAGGAAGGGCAGGGGGTGACCATTCGACCTCTTCACGCCGCCGCGCCGGTGGTTGGGCTAGCTGTACCTTTGGTCGCAGTACGGGAGGCGGGCGGAGAGCAGTATGTGTTGCTCATGAAGGAAAACTCAGCGACCAAGGTTGTCGTGGAGATCGCGGAAACCGGCGATGGCTACGCACGGGTGACAAGCGGCCTGGAAGAGGGCGCACGGGTACTCGTTAGCGGGAGCGTCGGTGAGTAGCGGTGCGCTGGACCGAGGGTCGGCGTCAAACCTGGCGATGAAGGCCCGCTCGCTAACAAAAGCGTACGACTCAGAGCCGCCAGTCGAGGTCCTTCGCGGCGTGAACCTTGATGTAGAGCGAGGCGAACGCGTGGCTATCGTCGGCCCTTCCGGGGCCGGGAAGTCGACACTGCTCAACATACTCGGATTACTAGACGAGCCCTCAGGTGGATCGTTGGAGATTCTTGGGTCTGCGACGCACACTGCGTCCCCGGCTCGAAGGGATAAACTCAGATCCGAGCTACTCGGTTTTGTCTTCCAAGATGCGCATGTGCTCGGTCACCGTACGGTCGCCGAGAACATCGAGCTCAAGCTGGCCATCCGAGGAGTTCCCCGCCGCCAGCGGTTCGGATTGATCGCAGCCATTCTCGCCAGGGTCGGGCTCAACCACCGGTCGCGCTCGTTAGGCCGGTTGCTGTCCGGGGGAGAGAAGCAGCGGCTCGCCATCGCTCGCGCCCTTGTTACAACCCCCGGTGTCTTGTTGGCGGACGAACCTACGGGGAATCTGGACGATTCTAACGCGGGGACCGTTCTTGAGCTATTCGACGAGGCCGCCAAGCGCGGTGTGGCAGTTCTCGTGATTACCCATGACTCGCGAATCGCTGACTGGGCCGATTCTTCGTACCTCCTGATTGACGGCGTCTTGTCGACGCGAAAGTAGGTTGTCACGAATGGGGAGCGCGCATTCGAGATCCGGCGACAATGAGAGCAGTGTGTCGTTACCCGTGCTAGAGCGTTGTCGCGACTTGCTTTCGGACGTAGTCCTCGAACTGACGGCTCGGCGAGGTCGTACCGTATTGATGGTTCTCGCGGTCGCACTGAGTACAGGGGCGCTCCTCGCTTCCGTAGGTATCTCGGCTACGGCCTCGAAGCAAATTAGTAGCGACATGGCCGCCGCAACTCTCGATGTGATCACCGTGAGTGTTTCGGGCCCACAGTTGGATAGCGAGACTGCACTGGGTAGTGACGACTCTGCCAGCACACCTGACCTGGCTTTCCCTGTGGACGCCGAGGATCGCGCAACTGAAGTTGATATGGTTCTTGCTGCGGGAATGCGTCTTGAAATGCCTGCGACGGGAGACGGCGGTCTTCATGCGATGCGCGCGTCTAATGGGAACGTACTTGATGCCGTCACCCTGGCCGGGGTGAGCGGCGGCTACCTGGAAGCCGCTGAGATCGAGTTGCATTCTGGTCGCACGTGGTTTCTCGACTCCGAGGAAGACGTCGTAGTGCTAGGGCAGCGGGCGGCGCAGCGTCTGGGTGTGCCGATCTCAAGTGACCCCACGGGACATCAGGTGTGGGTAGGCGCACGCCCTTTCCAGGTGGTCGATTTCGTTCGCGATTCGCCATCCCAAAGGGTGGACCTCTCGAGCGCAGCGCTTATTCCGTACGCGAGTGCGTTAGGCACGACGAGGACCGACTCTATCGCGCAGATGCTGGTGCGGGTCGCTCCCGGGTCGGGCGCGCAGGTTTCACGGGTAATCCGTACCGCGATTCGTCCCGACAATCCAAAGGAGTTGGTGGCCTCAGATGTCGCGAGCATGTCAACGCTTAGACGGGGGGTTGACACCCAACTTGATCGCTTGGCTGGCGGTATCGGCATCTTTTTGCTCTGCCTCTCGGCATTGCTAATTGCTAATTCTATGGTTGTATCAGTGGTTTCGCGCACGGGAGAGATCGGATTGCGCCGCGCTCTGGGAGCATCGCGTGCCGGCGTCTCCGCGGTATTCTGGGGCGAGGGTCTCATCCTCGGCCTCATCGGCGGAACTACCGGTAGCGCGTTAGCGTCCACGCTCGTGTTGGGCGTTTCAGCATGGAATCAGTGGTCCGTGGCGCTCGATTTCTGGCTCGTTTTACTTGGCCCGGTGATTGGTGCGATCATTGGCGTTGTGGCATCGGCGTACCCTGCCGCTCGAGCCGCGCGCATTAGTCCGGCGATTGCTGTACGAAATGATTAGAACGGTGTTTCTGCACTGTCCGGGAAGGTCGCCTTGGGAGTGGCCTTCGTCTCGCACTATTTGCGTTTGAGCGTGCCTGACGACGCGAGAGTAGTCGCCGGGTCGAGGACTTCTACGTCGTCGTGCTGTTCGTCCCAGTCTTGCAGTTGCGGGACGTCGTCGTCGAGCTCAAGGGTGGGCAAGTTCGAGCCTTCCACTTCGGCCAGCTCGGCACGTCGTCGCGATCGTCGACGACCAGATGCGCCAGCCCGAGATCCTCGCGCCGACGGTGGGGGGCCCTGCTCGTGACCGTCAAGGCCGGCACGATGGCGCGGTACGCGCTGGCGGGTACCCGGGTACCGACGCCGCCGGGCGAAACGCGGCTCAACGCAGATGAGGGTGTAGTCGGGGTCTGAAGCCGCCGGGGCGGTCTCAACCGATCAACGCACCACAGGTGGATGATCTGTGGTTGTGGAGGCCGGGATGGGTGTTGGGTCGTCGTTGTCGGCGCCGGAGCAGGTTGTGGTGTGGGAGGCGTGGGGAGAGGGTGAGTCGCTGCGGCGGATCGCTGATCGGGCCGGCCTCCAGGAGCAACAGGTGCGCCGCTGAGCCTCGACGGCGCCGTCCAAGAGGGCGGCCCGTCGGTCGCCGTCGGAGTCGGTGCGCTCGACGAACGGCCGGCCCACGAACGGGTTCTGGTGGTAGTCCGGACCGGGCATCAGCACCCACGCACCTCCCGCGGCACCGGTGAGGACCGTCCCGAGGTACGCGACATACGCGGCCCGCACCGCGCCCGCCGCCGATCGTTCTGGCCAGCCCGCCCGTGTGCTCGCACTCCGTGAGGGTTCATGCGCCGTTGTCCCGTTCCTTGCGTCTGCTGTGGAGCAGGTCTTCGACCTCGACGCGTAGGTAGCGGCGGTGCCCGCCGGTGGTTTGGATCATGGAGAGCTTGCCGGCGTCGGCCCAGTCCCGCACGGTCTTGGGGTCGACCTGGAACATCGCTGCGACTTCAGCAGTGGTCAACAGTGTCGGGGGCACCTGGAACATCGGGTCCTCACGTTGCGGGGATCGGGCCTAGGCATCGTGAACCGGCGCTTGCCGACCGGGCGGTCGGACACGCCGAGAGCTTGGGCTTCATCCGGAAACGGCCGATTTTGACCGCCCGGGCCCGCTGAGCCCCCACACGCCGCGACACGCCGGTCAAAACTCCTGGTCAAAACCTAGGGTCGGTCGAAACCTCTGGGAGGGGTTTTCGGTACGGTCACCTCATGGCAATCACGTTCGGGTACGCACGGGTCTCGACCGCGGGGCAGAACCTCGACGCACAGCGCGACGCGTTGCGCGCCGCGGGGGTTGACGACCGGCATGTGTACGTCGAGAAGGCCTCCGGTACCCGCGCCGATCGCCCGGCCCTGAGGGCGTTGCTCGAGCAGGTGCACGACGGTGACGTCCTGGTGGTGACCAAGCTGGACCGTCTCGGGCGCTCAGCCGCGCACCTTGCCCGGCTGGTGAGCGACCTGGTCGACCAAGGCGTCACGCTGCGATCGTTGACCGAGTCGATCGACACCTCCACTGCCGCGGGCAAGTTCATGGTCCACATGCTCGCTGCCCTGGCCCAGATGGAAGCTGACCTCGCTGCCGAACGCACCCGCGCCGGCCTCGAAGCAGCCCGAGCTCGCGGCCGCGTGGGCGGGCGTCCCAGTGTCATGAGTCCTGATCGCCTCGACGCCGCCAAGGCTTCGCTGGCGCAAGGGCAGTCGATCGCTGCCGTCGCCCGCGCGCTGGGCGTCTCACCCGCAACCATCCGCCGCCACGCCGTGGGGGCCGCTCCGGTACGGTTCGACGATGGGGTTTGACTGGACGAAAGCAGACCACGCGCAATTCGACACCGCGGTGGAGTTGCTGCTCGAGGCCCAGCATGACAACGGGTGGGAGACCTTCGCCCCGGACGGCCGCGGCGGTGATGGGGGCATCGACTTCTTGGCTCGACGCGCGTCGTCGTTGACGATCTACCAGCTCAAGTACTACCCGGACGGGTTCAAGTCGAGCACCCAGTCACGAAAGCGCGCGGTGCGCGAGTCGTTCCTCAAGGCGCTCGAACACGGACCGAGCGTGTGGGTCCTGGTAGTTCCGGCCAAACTCACGGTCCCGGAGCGTGAGTATGTGCTCGGTCTCAAGGCTCAGGCAGGCAGTGCCAAGCTGCGGGCGATCAAGATTCTCGATCTGCCCAAGCTCACGAAGTTGCTGGCCGAGCATCCTAAGATTCGGGACCATCTCGACCGTGACGCCGTCATGGAGGCCGTCCGTGAGCACCAGGTGGAGACGTCGATCGCGCGGGACGCAGAGCAGGTGATTGAGCGGGCCGCCAACCTTGCAGCACGCGGAAGCGACATCGACCCTGACTGGGATATGGGCATCTTCACCGCGGGCGGCCAGACTCGGGTCTTTCCCGTGCCCAAGCCTGGCCGCGAAGGACGGAGCCCTCTGGGGGTGTCCTTCGAGGTCGACCCGTCCGCTCTCGACGTTCTCACGGGCCGTTCGCTCGGGTATGGCACGGGAGAGCTCGTTCAGATTCCGCACCAAGCCATTCTCTCCGTGCAGACGTCAGGGCCCTCCTGGAACTGGTTTCCCGATGGTGTAGACATCGAGTTCCAGCCGATCATGACTGCACCGCCCGATGCCATTGTCAGCGTTGAGTTCCTCGACGCTGAGGGCCGCCCCAGCGAGCGTCACGAGGGGCGCCTCATGCATGGTGGAAGGGGGGCCGAGGGGCACAGCATCAGCGTGGAGTTCTACGGCGGGCTGCGGATGCTCCTGCTTCTTCCCAGCGCCCAGGACGTGCAGGGGTCTATCGAGGTCAAGGTCGACATCCACCGGCGACCGCCTGCGGATGCCCGCGACTCGCTAGCGCTCAACCGGCTCCTCAAGACGTGGCCAGGCAGCGTGAGGCTGGCCATCGATGACAGTCCCTTCCTCACCGGAAATCTTGACAACCACGGGACGACACTTCCCGTGGACTTCGCCATCCTTGAACAGTTCGCCGACGACTATGACGTCCTGCAACGACACGCTGGGCAACGCCGTCTGATGCCCCCGGACATCCCCGTGCTGGACCGCGTGCTGGCTCGAGTGGCCCGCATCGTTCTTGAAGGAGGATGCGCGTTCCTGCCGCCCCCGTTCGCTCTCGGTGGCACCCTGTCGATCGGCCCCGACCGTGACGTCACAGAGCTACGGGAACTTCTCACGGCTCCACCAGCCGCGTTGGTTATCCGAACGAATCCGTTCTTCCTGCCTGTCTGTGATCTTCAAGTCGACATCGGCCCCGCATACATCTACGGCCCGGACACTCGAGTGCAAGACGCAGAACGCCTTGTGCTAGCCCTGGACGAGGGCAACGCAGACGGTGCGAAGTTCAACTACCAGCCTTCACCGCAATACGGATGGCGCGTGATGCGTCGCGACATGGACGAGCTTGTGACCGACGATGCCAGCCTCATCCCGATCCCCTGGGAAGCAGTAGAGGTCGACGAGCACAGCGCTCTAGTCCCAGCTCTTGCTACCTCAGCGGCGACATCCCCTTGACCTGAAGTACAAGAGAGCCAAGGCGACGAGACCCACCTGCGCCGGCGATCTGTGCGGATGCGACAGCAGCTGGTGTGCTCGAGAACCAATCAACGAGCCGGAAGGCTGTCTATCCTCCGAGGATGGATACGGGGCAGATCGCGGAGTGGATCACGGACAGCGCATACGTCTGGGGAGCCCGCGTACAAGACCCGGCGTCCATCGAAGTTGCGTCGGGAAGTGACCTCGAAGACGACAAGGTCCTGCCGGGGGGACTTGAGGTTGCTCGGCTTACCTGGCGTGCGCTCGGGACCGCGGGAGAGCATGCCGGCTTGCTAGCTCACATCGTCGCGAGCAGTGGTGGTGGAGTGTTCGCCAAGCCGTACTTGAGCTTGGCGCGAACCACGATGCTGGGTGCTGCACGAGCACTGTACGTACTTGAGCCGGACGCACCTGCTGATAGGAGAGCCCGTGCCCTGCAGCTACTTCGCACAGAGGCGACAGACACTCACAAGGTGGTCGGCGACTGGGAGGCGTCCCGCGCGACAGGTGATCAGAGAGTGCAGGCTGCTCGCGCAGCGGCCGACCAGTTCCGGACTGAATGCGAACGAGAGTTGGTGGCTGCCGGCAAGAAGGCTGGCAGCGTGATGACGGAGACTGCATTGCTCGTGGCGGTAGCGCCACACCTTGCTGAGAAGGTGCCGGACCCCGTGGCTTCGCTCATGACCCTGTGGCGACTCTCATCAGCAACCGCTCACGCTCGGACCTGGTCCTGGAGCGCACCCCTGGAGGATGAAGACCCCATCACGCAGTACACGTCCATCTGGTCACTTCCGATGGGACTGATGGACGAAGCTTGGGACCTTTGGAACAAGCGGCGAGGATGCGAAGCCAACCCCTGATCCCTGCACCAGCATCTGGTAGCAGGTGCTAGCAGTTGCTAGACTGCTCTACGCAAGGCCCTATGTGATCTGTGTGGTCACTCAGGGGGTCTTGCACGGGACTGCCCCGGATTCGGTTGACTCCTGACCTGTGAGGACTGTGGTCCTTGCTGGAAGGATGTTCATCGTGCCTA
>NZ_JACSQF010000033.1 GCF_014836755.1 Oerskovia merdavium | reverse complement strand
CCTCTCCTCGAGGTCGTCGTAGAGGGCGGAAGCCTTAAATGAGGCGCGGATGACCCACGCACCGAACGTCCCGTTGGCCTTCGCGAGTGTCACTGGTTGCGCTTCGGCGGCTGTGCTCACGGCGCACACGCTACCGGTCGGGTGTGGCCCCTCGCGGGCTTGCTGCTGTCACTGTGCCGGTGCGGGCGTTCGATGTGAGAGGGCTCGCTTCACCAGCAGTAGTCGTGCGTAGTATTCGCGCTGTCTACGGTGCGCAGCGCCCGGCCCGCCCGCGGTGCCAGCGTCCTATAGCCCCGGGGGCGGCGGGACGTGCGGCGGCGCGGATGGGCGCGGTGGAGAGGAGTCACCAGCGGGAGCGCTCTGGCCCTGGGTCGACCAGGGGTCAGGGGAGAGGCGGGTCCCAGAGGGTGGCGCTCGGGCTCCCCGGCTGGCCCGGAGACGTCTGCCAGGTCGCGGGGTCGGGCCTGCTGCGTTCGAGGTACGCGGCGTCGCGGGCTGCGCGAGCAGCGTTGACGCCGGCCGCGCGCATCGCGAACCTGACGTTCGGCTCGTCGTTGGGCCCCTGCTCGAATGTGTACTCCGCGCTCAGAGCGGCCGCGATGAACTCACCGTTGGAGACGTACCCGCCCATCTGCGCGTGCAGCACCTCTTCGGCGATGTGCTTGAGCCCGTAGCTGTTGGCGCGGTCGTAGATCGTCTTGCGTGGCTCGAAGGTCTCCTCGACCCAATGCCGCAGCAGTTCCACCCGGTCGACGTTGGCTCGCAGCGTCTCGCGCATGGTGCGGAAGTACTGCATGCGCTCCTCGCGGGTCGCGTTGAAGGAGGCCAACCCCAGGCCGCTGTAGTTCAGCCGCGGGTGCTCGAGCATCACTGCGGCCAGGCGCCGTTCGCTCTCGTCAGCCTCGAGCAGGGTCGCCCACGAGGTGAACCCGGCCCTGACCGCCACCTGGTGCTGAATCTGCTGAAGGCTGCGCTGCTCGTGCGCCTCGCCGTTGATGCGCAGGTTCCACAGGGCCCGCTTCGAGTAGTCCTTGAAGTACCGGATGGTGTCCACGTTGCATCTACATCCTGGCTCGATGCCCGTGCTCGCATGACGGTCGAGCCGGTGTCTGAGGCAACGGATCGTTCCGGAAGTGGTGGTGCGTGGACTGGCGGAGCCTTCGCGCGAGCTGCGGGCACGTCCCGTGCCGGTAGGCAGCAGCGTAGCACCGGCGCCCGGCGGCGGGGCGAGGTAGCGGACGCTGCGGTGAACGCAGACATGCTTCGAGGGGACCGCGTCGTTGCGGTCCCCTCGAAGGCAGTGGGTGCAAGTGCGCGCCCGGCCGGTGAGGTGGGCGTCAGGTCGGCCATTCCTCGGACTGTGTACAGGGCCTTGATCTGCAGGGTGGCCAGGTGCTGGGTTCCGTCGGCGTCAGTCAGGGTGACGAGCCAGTTCCGCGGCGTGGTCGCGTCCACGTCGTCGATCGTGACGTTGTGGTGCTCGTTGACCTCGGCGAGCAGCGCAGCCTCGTCACGCTCGGTGAACCCGGACCACACGAACAGGACGGCGCCCATGGTAGCGAGCAGAGAGAGCATGAAGCCAAGCACGACGGGCATCGTGAGTTCGCTATGGCGGGTCAGGAACAGGAGCCCGACAACAGGTAGCGCCATCGCCACCAAGAACATGAGAACGAGGCCCCAGCTTGGGGGAAAGTCGTGACGAGCTCGAAGCCGGTCATAGTGGTCTCCTTCAGTTGGGCTGTCGGAGCACACCGTCACTTTCGGGCGCGAGAGAGCAATAGACCCCCGGGTGGCTCAGGGCAAGGGGGAGCGTCCGCGGGAGACGAGCGTGGGTCAGGCGCCGCGTTGGTCTGGTCGCGGGTGCAGCTCGAAGATCGGGTAGTTGGGGTCACCTGTGGCGAGCATGGCTGCGAAGAGTGTGCCCGCAGCGACAGCGATCACTGCCACGTAGATCCGGGTGTGCCGTGGGCGTGCGATGAGGATCCCGATGAGGAACGGCGCGGCGAGCAGCGTGACCATCCATCCGAATCGTTCCGGGGCGAGGTCGCAGAGGCTCACGACGCGCGCCGGAGCGTTGCAGGCATCGCTCTGTGACTCCCTGCCCATGGCGTAGAAGAACATGGCCGGCAGCGCAACGAGGAAGGCGAGCACGAGGCCCACGATCCAGCCCGCCACTGTGCGCCTCAGGCGGGCCAGTGCGGCCGTCTCCAGGTCACGGCTCACGCTCATGGCGACGAGTGTCGCAGACGTACGAGCGGTCGACGGTCGCCACCGGTGATGCGAGCTCGAGCGGGCACGGATGGCGTGCCCCGCTGTCACACGCGTCGCGGTGGCAGGGTGGGCCGCGAAGGGCTCTACGGTGGGCGAGGGGGCCGCTGCTCCGTGGGTCTGGACCTGGCCTGTGGGGAACGGGTGGCGGGGGAGTTGAACACGCATGCAACCGATCAGCGCGCGCTTGCCTCTATGTAGGTGAGGAAAGGAGGTGCCGATGGGCACCGACAATGGCGGCTTCGATGCGTTCGTCGAAGAGCAGGGCCACGCGCTGTTCCGTACCGCTCTGCTGCTCACAGGAGACCAGCACACGGCTCAGGACTTGCTGCAGGACGCGCTCGAGCAAGCGCTGAAGCGCTGGCCACGTAGGAACATCGAGTTCCCGGCGGCGTACGTGCGCACCACGATGGTTCGTCTCGTGCAGCGCAGGCGCGTGCGCAAGGCGATCGCGCCAGTTCATCTGACTGACGATCAGCAGCATCCGGCCGCTCCTGATGACCTTCGCTCGGCTGACGAGCGAGGCGTGCTCCTGGCCGCGTTGGCACAGCTGCCGCCCAGGCAGCGTGCGGCCGTAGTGCTGCGGCACTGGCAGGGGCACTCGGTGGCCGAGACCGCCGAGATGATGCGGTGCTCGACCGGAACGGTCAAGAGCCAGACCAGTCATGCGCTGGTCCGCCTGCGCGACCTGTGCGGCCCATCGTTCCCCGAGTGGAACGACGAGAGCCCACCGGCGGCAGCGGTAGCGCCCACTCCCGTAGCAGTGACCCTTGACGACACCATCTTCGGAGGCTCCCGATGAACAGCACCGACTTCGAGCGCGCAGCAGCCTCAGCCACCCACGACGTCCCGTTCGACGCCGCCGCAACGCTGACCGCCGTACGCGCCTCACACCGGCGCCACACCCGGGTGCGACGCATCGCCGTAGGACTGCCGGTAGCCGCAGTCCTCGCGGTGGGCGCGGTGACCATCCCCTCGATCGTCGCCCCCTCGATGACGACCAGCACCGCGACCGCCGCATACCGCTTCGACGAAGCCCCCGCCGGCGTCCCCGTCGTGGCCACCCTCGACGGCCTGTCGCTGCGCTACCTGCCGGCCGGCTTCAACCCGACCCCGGCGCTCACGGACAGCGACACGAGCTACGAGAGCGGCTCGTACTCCTCCCACAGCTTCGCTGGACCTGACGGGCAGGAGGTGAACGTGACGGTCACCAAGATCCCGGGCCTCACGATCGACTCGTACCTGGACATCAACTGGTTCGACGACCCGCGACCCACGAAGGTCGGTGGCCGGGAGGCGTTCGTGAACGAGGTCTCCGCGGACGGTGCCAGCGGCCTGGTCTTCTCGCCGCAGGACGGGGTCGTCATCGAGCTGCACGCGGACACCAAGCGAGGCGACGAGCTGCGCACGATCGTGGAGTACATGAGCTGGTGACGTGCTCCGGGACCTGTTGACCGCGGTGCCGCCCGCCGAGAGGAACGCCCTCTCGGCGGGCGATGCCATCACGGGTGGAGCTTGTCCCACGTGAGCTGTCCGACGATCACGTCGATGTCCAGGCCCTGCGCGCGCTGGAACGAGCGAACGGCGTCGGACGTGGCCGGGCCCCAGCTTCCGTCAACCGCCAGGTTCGTGTACCCCCAGTAGTTGCGCAGGAGGCACTGCAGGTGCACGACCGGGGCCCCGACCGCGCCCGGCTGGATGCGCGGGTGGCTTCCGGTGTAGTTGCACAGGCCGCGCGCCAGGTCTGAGGCGTACGTGGTCGCTGCCGGCGCCGGGTCCGCCGCAGGGGTCGGGGCCGGCGCTAGGGCCGGCGCGGGAGTGGAGGGGGCGGCGGCCGGTGCCGCCTGCTCGACGACCGCGACGGGCGCGGGCTCGACGGCGGCCACTGCGGGGCTCGACAGAGCGAAAGAGCCAATCGCGAGGGCCGCGACGCCGAGCGCCTTGAACAGAGACTTCATGGTGATCCGATCAGTTAGGAAACGGTCCTGCATTACGAGTTCAACGTAGTCGAGAAAGGGCGTGCAGGGGGCGACGTAATCAAAACGAAACAATGCAGGCGGAATAGCGGCCTGCCTGGCCTTTTGTTGCCCAAAAGAGGGGCCTTTGTTGTTGTCAAGGCTGAAAATCTCTGACGTGTGAGCGGTGCAATTGAAGTCTGGGTCCCGCAGTTCCCCTCTACGGCACCGGCGCCGAGCCCGCGTCGACGGGTGCGGAGGGGCCCGTGGCGACATGACCTGGCGATCGGTGTACAGCCGGGGCCCTATCTTGTTCACCATGACGAGCACCGTGAGCGACGGCCAGGTCCAGATGCTGCTGGAGCACACCACCCCGGAGGAGGTAGGCGTGGACCCGGCAAGCGGTGCAATGCCGGATCGCATTGCGTGGTGTGCGAACGCGCTGCACTTCCTCGCGCACCTGCCCGACCGCGTGACGTTGGTCGTCACCGGGGACATGGACCGCTCGGTCCGCGAGCGCCCCGCGGTGCCGGCGCCTACGGAGGTCGCCGCGAGGGAGCTGGCACCCGGGGACGCGCGGGCGGTGATTCGGGAGGACGGCCGGATCGATGTCCTGGTGCCTGCGGGGTTGTTCGTCGAGGACGGGCGAGGCAAGAGCGCGGCCTGGGAACTGGTCACCGAGGAGGGCCTGCACGTTCACGCTGTTCAGCGCGTCCAAGACCGGGCGACGCCGTGGCGGGCCAGGCTCGTGCGCGTGGCTGAACGGGTCGTGCAGGACTATCAGAGTGAGCGCGCGCTGGGGGGCGAGCGTGAGGACCCGTCGCTGTGGACGAAGGTTGCTGACCTGCCCGAGACGTTGCGGGCGTGGGGGTCGGGGCTGGTGAGCGTGATGCGGATGATGGCGGAGCCGGCGCCGGGCGATGACGTGCTGCTTGAGCTCGAGCGGGTGTGTGGGTACGCGTGGGAGGACTTCGCGCTTGCGGCCGCCGATGCGGTCAGTCATGGGCGTGGCGCTGAGTTGCCTGCGGTCGTGGCGCGTGACCCATTGTGGGAGCGGATGGTCGGTGGGCACTGGGAGCGGTTCGTGGAGCTCTTGGCGCCCCTTCCTGCGGGTACCGGTCGCGTTCGCCGTGAGCAGGTGCCAGGTGTTGAGGAGGTGGCTACGTTGTTCCAGGAGTGGGTCGAGACCGTCGGGCTGCGGTGCGAGGATCTGCCCGATGGGCAGGTGCGACTGTCCGTGACCAAGGACGACATCTTCACCTGGTCCCGCTGATGGGCGCGCCGCAGCAGTGCTCGACGCCTGGGTGCGGGAGGACTGCAGCGTTCACGACGCGCAAGCTCCCGGCGTGGTGCGTGCCCTGCATCGACGACATCTACCGTGCTGGGGGCTTGGAGCCCGTCGAGCCGTTCACTGCGCGCGGTGCGCACCGGCGCTCGCGGTGCCTGGAGTGCGGGCATCATCTGGCGTACCGGCTCGAGTATGTCCTGGAGAAGAACGGCAACGGGTACGGCGAGAAGGTGTGCCGCGTGTGCTTCTGGGGCAAGTGGGCCCGGTGGGAACGCCAGCACAAGAGCGAGCTCGCGGTGACCCTTGGGCCGTTGTTGGCCCTGGACCCGGTCCCACCGGAGGTCGGGGAGCTCCTCGCCGTGAGCCCGGAAGCACGCGCCGAGGTCGACCGGTGGTGGTGGCCGACGGAGCGGACCGTGGCGATGTTCGACCTGCTGCACCACGACCTGGTCGTGGACACCGCAGAGCACAACGACGGGATGTCGCCGGTGATCGTGCGCTGCCGCCTGTGCGGGTACGAGTCCGTGCAGCTGCCGGGCAGGATGGGTGCCGAGATGCAGGGGCGCTGGTGCTCGTGCACCTCGTGCAACGCGCGGAACAAGGGAGCGTGCGCGCAGGACGTCGCGCTCGGGTTCGCGACCCGCGGGATGCACCTGGCCAACCCGGAGCCCGGCGTCGAGACCGTTCAGGAAGCCACGTGTGCGCGCTGCGGCACTCCGCGCCGCGTGGCGCTGCGCCAGCTGAACCTCGACCAGGTGCCGTGCTACGTGTGCGACGGCGCCGCGGACCCACAGGCCGAGCACCGCGTGTACCTGTTCCACTTCCCTGCGTGGGAGTGCTTCAAGGTCGGGATCACGAACAGCGGGAACGACGCGCGCCTACTCGAGCACGTGCGCAACGGCGGCGAGCTCATCGACCTCATCCCGGTCCCCAACCGCGCTCAGGCGCACTGGGTTGAGGCGCAAGCTCTCGCGCTCGTGCGTCCCTGGCCCGTGACCGGGGAACCGATGACGCGGCGCATCACCGGGTGGACCGAGATGTGGCACCAGGACGCGCCCGCGCGCGTGGACCTGGCAACGATCGCCGCAGGCCTGCCGTCCGTGGCCCCGCTCGCAGCCCGACCCCCCGAGGCGTACGTGCCCGTCGACCTCGCCGCTCCCGCGACCCTGGCACCTGGCACCACGGTCTGCTTCACCGGCGCCGGAGCCGGCCGCACCCGCGAGCAGTGGCAGCAGGACGCGACCAACGCCGGCATGGTCGTGACCAAGAGCGTCTCGGCGAAGACGACCGTCCTGGTCGTACCCGACGCACTCACCCGCACCAGCAAGGTCGTCGCTGCCCGCAACGCAGGGGTCAGCGTCATGGACTACGCCACGTTCGCGAACCTCGCCGGGATCTGACGCCCGCTGGATTCACCGTGCCGGGCTCGCGTCGGGCGGCAGTGCCGTACGCGCCGGCCCGGCAATGCCGTAGGCGCGGACACCAGCAGCAACGTGCTCGGGATCCTGCCCGAGGGGTATCGCCCGGCGCGCACGATCACGCTGTTCGAGGCCGGGACCGGGGCCGACGGCCTCTCGACCCGGTTCCACATCAACCGAAACGGGACCGTCGCCGCGTTCAACGTGCCCGCGGGCACGACCGTGACTCTCGACAACGGCCACTTCATGGGCGAGCAGTGATCCCAGTGGATCCCAGCACCTACATTGTGCCCACGGGGACGGGGACGGGGGCCGCAGTCGCGGGCGCGTGGGCGACCTGGACGATGAACGGCGCCGTGCCGCGGCGGATGTAGCGTCCGCGGCCGGCCGGGAGCTGTTCGGCGTACGTGCGTCCGACGATCGGGCCCTCGGTCCGGTCGCCGGACATGAGCAGGATCGCGGCACCGGTGTCGCGCAGCGACTGCAGGACGGGGGAGTGCAGGGCTCGGGACGCGCCGGCGACGGGGCGGGTCAGGATCACGTGCAGTCCGAGGTCGCGCGCGGAGGGCAGGTACGGCAGCAGGGGCGCCAGCGGGTCGTGCCCACCGGCGGCCAAGATGTCGTGGTCGTCGACCAGGACCACGATGCGCGGGGCACGCTGACGGAGGTCGGGCGACATGGTCGGGCGCTTGGCGAGCTCGGCGGCGATCGACAGCGCAGTCCCGTGAGCTTGGTCCAGGGTGCGAGCGTCGGCGGCGAGCAGGTCTGCCGGGACCGCGGGGGAGACTTGGCCGCGGGTGCCCAGGACAGCGATCGCGAGCTCGTCCTCGGTGTACCGGGCGGCCAGGCCGGCCGCGATCGTGCGCAGGACGGTCGACTTGCCGGCGTTGGTGTCCGCCAGGACGAGCAGGTGCTGGTCGTCGTCGAGGTGCGCCCAGTACTCGGTGTCCATGGTGTCTTGGCGCAGGCCCAGGGGGATCGCGCCGGGGACGTCGATCTCGTCGGGAAGCGTCGAGATGTTCAGGTGGGTGGGCAGCAGGCGGATCGGTGCGGCTGAGGGTCCGTTCCACGATGCGGCCACGCGCGCGGCGAGCGCGTGGAGCTCGGTCCCGATCGCGTCGGGCTCGACGAGGTCGAGCACGGGCAGTGCGACCTGCGCGAGAAGTCCGTCGTGCGTTAGGGCGCGCCCGGGCATGTCCGCGGTGATCGTCCCGGCGAGCTTGCGGTCGATGACGGACTCGGCGGGGTCCGCGACGCGCAGCTCGATGCGGGTGCCGAACAGGGCCTGCTGCGCGATCCGCAGCTCGTTCCACCGGTTCAGGCCGACCACGACGTGCACGCCCAGGCCGGGCCCCTTGCTGATCAGGTCGTTCAGGGGCCCCTCGAGCTCGGGCAGGTCGGTGCGCACAGCGCCGAACCCGTCGATGAGCACGACGACGTCCGCCGCGGGCAGCTCGGGGACCCGGCCAGCCTCGTGCACGGTGCGCAGGTGCGTCATGGACTCGATCGCTCGTTCGCGGAACACCCGCTCGCGGGTCGCCAAGGTCGCGGTCAGGTCCTCGATGAGGCGACCGACCCGGTCACGGTGGGAGCGCGTCACGATGCCGCCCACGTGCGGGAACCCTTCCAGGGCGGACAGGCCCCCGCCGGTCAGGTCCATCCCGTACACGGCCACGGCCCGCGGGGTGTGCGTGAGCGCGAGCGAGGTGACCAGGGTCCGCAGGAGCGTGGTGCGTCCTGCGTGCGGGGCGCCGACGATCGCGAGGTGCCCGCCGGCGCGGGCAAGGTCGACCGTCCACGGGTCCTGTCGCTGGTGAGCGGGGTCATCGACGCGGCCTACGGCAACCTTCAGGCCGGCAGAGGTCTCGGTGTCCACGACACGTCCCAGCGCCAGACGGTCGGGCAAAGGCTCGAGCCACACCGGGCGCACCGCCATGTCGTGGTCGACCAGGCGCGTGACGACTTCGTCGATGAGGGTCGGGCCAGTCTCGATCGACGTCAGACGCGGCCCGGGCGGCTGGGCCCGGTCTCCGGAGGCCTGGGACGCAGCGAGGTGGTTGTACGTGGGCAACGCGAGCACGCGAGGGCGCTCGTCTGAAGGAGCCGCGGCGCGCTCGCGCGGCACCGGACCCGAGACGTATCCGGCGCGGAAGCGGGTGTAGAGGCTCGTGTCGACCTTCAGGTACCCGTACCCGGGCAGGGACGGCAGGGAGAACGCGTCCGTGGTCCCCAGGACGGTCTGGGACTCGCTCTCGGAGAACGTGCGCAGCCCTAGGCGGTAGGACAGGTACGTGTCCAGGCCGCGCAGCTTGCCCGCCTCCACGCGTTGGCTGGAGAACAGCAGGTGGATCCCGACCGAGCGGCCGATGCGACCGATCTGCAGGAACAGGTCGGTGAACTCTGGCTCGGCGGTCAACAGCTCGGCGAACTCGTCGATGACCACGAGCAGGTGCGGCAGCGGCGCGAGGTCCGGGCGGTCCTCGCGCAGGCGCCGGTAGTGCCCGATCGACGCAGCCCCCACGTCCTTCAGGGCACGTTGGCGGCGCACGACTTCGCCCTGGATCGACGCACGTGCCCGCGTCGTGAGCTGCGGGTCGTCAGCGAGGTTGTCGATGAGGCCGGCCACGTGCGGCAGCGCAGCGAACGGCGCGAACGCGGCCCCGCCCTTGTAGTCCACGAGGATCATCGACAGGTCCTGCGGGCCGTGCGTGGTAGCCAGCGCCAGGATCAGCGTGCGCAGCATCTCGGACTTGCCCGACCCGGTCGCACCCACGCACAAGCCGTGCGGTCCCATGCCACCTTGCCCGGCTTCCTTCAGGTCGAGGTACACGCTCTTGCCGAGGTCGTCGGTCGCGAACGGCACCCGCAACAGCTCCTCGGGGGAGCGGGCCCGCCACCGGTGCGCACCGACGTCGTCGACGGTCTCGATGCCCAGGAACGTCGCGGCGCCCGAGACCTCGGGGCCCGGCCCGCCGGCGACCGCGGCGTGCACCTCGCGCATCCGCAGCGGCGCGAGCGCGCGAGCGGTCGCCAACGTCAGGTCGGGCGACGCGAGGTCAGGGCGGACCGGCTGGACCGACCGCTCGGGGCGACCCGGCCACGTCGTCACGCTGCCACCGTCCGGGTCGATCGTCAGTCGCACGTCGACTTCGTCAGGTTCATGCGCGAGCGAGGACAGGACGTGGATCAGGGTGATGCCCAGCTCTCGGGCCAACGCGCGCCCAGGAAGTGGCAGCGAGGTGGCGCGCGCACCGTGGTCATCGCACAGCACGACCAGGCGCGGCTGGTCGACCTCCTGCCCGCGAGAGGACTTCGCCCGCGCGAGCCGGTCGGTGATCTCGTGCCCCAGGACCTCGAGCAGCGCGGGCCCGTCGGGCGCGACACGGCGCGCGGGCACCGGCCCGTCGAACAGGCGCGGATCCTGCGCGTGGGGCAGCAGGTCCAGCCCCGCCCACTCCGGCGCTGCGTCGGGCGCGAACGCGGCGGCCAGCAGGACATCGTCCGGGCTGTGGGTCGCCGTGAGCGCCAGGACCACCGCTCGCGCGCTGGCACGTGCGTCCGCGACCGGTCCGACGATCGTCATCACGGCGACGTTGGTCAGGTCGACCAGGACCGGCATCGCGTCCACGTGGCGGCCGTGCTCGACGAGCTGGGCAGCTTCCGCGGCGAGCATCGGGTCGTACGGTTCCATCGGCGGAGCGGGCTCCAGCACGAGGGAGAACCACGGCACCGGGCCGGTGCCCGCGCGCACCGTGAGGAAGTCCGCGTCGTGGCGGCGTCGTTCCCACACGCGGCCCGGGTCGCTGGCCAGTGCCAGGAGCGCGCCCGGTGCCGGATGCACGGCCTGCGCGTGGGCGCGCACCTGGGTGGTCCGTTCGCGCAGGTCAGCGCGCAGCGTCTCGAGGTGGTCGAGGTAGCGCTCTCGGCGCTGGGTGTTCGCCTTGCGTTCCTGGCCGCGGCTGGAGATCGCGACCGCGACCCCGGCCACGACCGCGATGAGGAAGACTGCGGCGGCCACGACGAGGAACAGCGGTTGCCCGTTGCGCAGCACGACCATCATCACCATCGATGACAGCGCCCCGACGACCGGCAGCAGGAAGTGCACCGGGGTCTTGCCGGCGCCGTCGCTGAGCTGGGGAGGGGCTGCGATCGCCTCGCGGCCCGGGCGGGTCAGGGGGACCGTGGTCCGAGGGACGCGGTGCAGTTCGCGGACCGTCATGCTGTACCTCCTGCTGGACCCTGAGCGGCGCCTTGTGTCGTGGTGGCTGCCGCCAGGACGGCTGCGGCTGCGCGCATCGCGGACAGGTGCGCGCTGACCGTCACCGCGCGCCCGGGCCGGCGCCGGCCTCGCTCGTGGGAGAACCGAGCGACCGGGTACGGCAGCAGGTCGCAGATCTGCGCGATCCCGCCGGGTGTGCGCCCCTCGAGGTCCGTCACGCAGACCACGGGCGCCACCCCGGCCGCGTCCAGTGCGCCGGCGAGATTCACCGCGAGCTGGAGCGCGCCGATCTGCTGGGGCGCCACGACGCACACGACCGAGCTGCTCGCCGCGACCGGGCCCAACGTTCCCAACGAGCGCGCACCCCAGTCACACACCACGACGTCGAAGAACCGCGCGCGAGGCGCTACGACGGTCCACCAGGCCCGCTCGTCGGTCCCGAGCTCGATCCCGTATGCGCCGCTGCGAGCTCGAGGCAACTCCGCGGCGACCTGCTCGAAGCGTTCACCGGGCACCGGTGCGTGCATCGACGCCGGCGCGTCCTCAAGGCCCGCGTGCCACAACAGCGACCGGCCCGGCCCGCCGGGCCCAGCAGCGTTCACCGCCAGGACCCGGTCGCCGCGACGCTCAGCCAGCAGCGCACCCATCGTCCCGGCGACCGTCGAGGTCCCGACGCCCGGGGCCACGCCCACGACCCCGACCCGCGTGCTCAACGCGTGCCGCCGTCCCAGGTCGGCGTCCAGCCGCGTCAGCTCACGGACCCGCCACGGCGCCGCAGCGCGCAGCACGTTCGCCACGCTCACGAGAACGCCCCGGCGAGGTCGGCGAACACCCCGAGGTAGCCCAGCAGGACCGGGACGAGCACGACGAGCGCGATCGTCTCGATCACGTCCCCGGCCCGGTTCAACCGGGCACGGAGCACGCGCGACGGGTTGCCCAGCGCCCAGTAGAGGGCGCCGGCGAGCACCGCCAGCGCGAACGTCACCTGGGTCGCGGCGTCCGCGCTGAGGACCTGAACCACTGCCAACGTGGTTGCGGCCACGACCAGCGCGCTTCGTTGCCCGACCAGCGGCAGGACCCGTGCCCGCAGGGCGGTCGTGAGGACCAGAAGCAAGACCAGCGCACGCGCCCAGGGCCCGGGCCCGGCCAGCAGCGCGCCGCACAGGGCGACGAGCGCTGCGCCGGCGACCGTGGTCGCGGTCAGGGCCCGGTAGGCGCTGGTGACCGTGCGGGCCGCGTCCGGCCGAGGTGCTTCGTCCCGGGCCGAAGTCCGGTCATCGAGCCCAGCCAGGCCGCTGAGCGTCATCGCGAGGCCGGGAGCCAGGGCGAGCACGAGCGCGGTGATGACCGCGACCACCGCCGCCGCATCGCGCGCATCGGCGCCCCAGAAGGTCGGTACGACCAGCCCCAGCGCCAGGGCCGCGCCCACCCCGGCCCCGCCGCCCAGACCCCCCTCGCCCAGGCCCGCGACGCTCACCACTGCGACCACGCCCGCGGCCAGCGCGAGCGAAGCGGCAACAGCCATCAGGGCCGGTTGTCCCGAGACGAGCGCCGGTCCCAGCGCGAGGCCGACACCGGCGCCCGCGCCGGTAAGCGCGATCGCCGCTGCACGCTGGCCGCGGCGCCCGGCGAGGGTCGCGGCGACGGCGACGCCCGCGCCGGTGAGCGCTACGGGCGTGTGCCCGACGTCGGCGAGCAATGCATGGCCGGTCAGCCACGCCATCGCCGCGGCCACCACGGTCACCAGCGCCAAGGTCCACCCTGGCGTCCACAGATCTGGGCGTGCGGCGTGCTGCTGCGCGGTCAGGTCGGTGATGTCGGTGACTTCGGGCGGCGCTGGCGCCTGGTCCACGGGGGTGAGCCACAACGCGCACCCGTCCTCGACGTCCTGGTCGGCCAGGGTGCGGGACAGGTCGAGCTGGGTGCCCAACGCGCGCGTCAAGGCGACCGGGGCCGGGGCATGCTCGAGCAGACGCAGCAGGTCGGGCATCAGGGCAGCGACCGTCTGGGAGTTCGGGACCACGAGCTCGGCCTTGCGGTCACCGGCCAGGACCGTGACGCGGGTGTAGGTCGTCATTGGTCGTCCTCCAGGACGCTCATCGTGCGGGGATCGACACGCGTCCCTGTCTTCGGGTCGGTCAGGTGGCCGGTCGCCGGGTCCGCGAACCATCCGGTGCGCACGTCGACCATGCGCCCCTGCGGGTCGACCGCCAGGCCGGTGTCCTCATCGATCGGGAACCCCGTGCGAGGGTCGAACAGATCCCCGTCCTCATCTCGCCAGTACCCGCTGTCCTCATCGACGCGCATCCCTGCCGGCGTCGCAGGGTTCGCGGCGATCGCGGCCCGCAGCGAGTCCAAGGCCTGGGTCTGGCGGCGTTCATCGAGCAGATGCACGACGAGGGAGTACCCCACGCAGCCCACCCCTGCCACGGCGGCCACCACGACCGAGGCCGCGAACCGGCGCACGGGAGAGGGCACCTTGCGGCGTGCGGTGACCGGGCCGTGCAGCAGGGCGGCCGCCAGACGCTCGCGCCGCACCCCGGTCGCCTCGAGGAGTGTCTTGTCAGCCTGGCTCATGCGGCGACCACGTCGAAGTGGCGCGAGCCCATCCGCACCCTGGCCCCGAGTGGCGCGTGCGCGAACTGGCCCGCGGGGAGCGCAACGCGCTCGCCGCCCACCTCGATGCTCGTGCCGTTTCCCGACCCGACGTCCAGCACCAAGATGAACCCGTCGCCCGGCACGAACGCCGCATGCGTGCGCGACAGGGACCGGCTCACGTCGGACAGGACCAGCGGCGTGTAGTTCCCTGACTCGTCCACCGGCCGGCGCCCGACGATCGTCGGGCGATCGATGACGTACGTGAAGCCGTCGTCCGCCAACAGCTTCAGCCACTGGGCCGGCGCCGCGGTCGCGCCCGGCGCGGTGGCGGTAGGGGTCCACTGGATCTGGGGCAGCGCCACCGGGGACAGTCGCAGCGGATCACGTCCCGCGCGGGTGTCCGCGACCACGAGCCGGGAAGGGGTCATGGCTGCCAGCGTGGGCGGCAGGCCGGTGCGCTCATCGACGACCCGCAGCCCCCACAGAGCGTGTCCCACGCTTGAACCGGTCCGCGTGAGCGCCGCAGGGCCCGCAACGGCGCCGGCGACCGCGCCCACGACCGCGCCCAACGGGCCGAGCGCCAAGCCCGCGGCGGTCGCCGTGGCACCAAGCACGGCAAGGTCGGTCAGAAGAGCTGCGGCGCGGCGGGGGGCGCTCGCTCGCCGGACTCCGTAGAGGTTCAGGGACGTGGCCCCGGTTCCCTCGTCCTGCGCCGGGTCTGGGCCATCCGTGCGCACAGCAGCGTTCATCGTGTCGTTCCCCCTTGTCGCCCCCGCGCCGACGTCGCGGCGAGTACCACCTGGCAAGACACACCAGGGGCGGCGTTGATAGTAGCCGCAGACCCCGCTAGCGTGTGCCCTCGTTCACAACTCGCAGGGGGAGACGATCGTGAAGTTCGCCATGGAAGCCGACGCGTTGTCGGTCCTTGGACGTAAGACGTCCGCGGAGTCCGACGACCTGGGCGCACTGGTGCGCCAGCTCTCGCAGGCCGCTGAGCCGCTCGAGGGCACGTTCAACGGTGCCGCGAAGGCGCAGTTCATCTCGTTCAAGGAGCGCACCGACGAGGTCGCGGTGATCTTGAACAACGCCCTGGTGGGGATCACCGAGTCGATCTCGGCTCAGGACCTCGCGTTCCGCACGGCCGCCGACGAGGGCGCTGAAGCGCACCGCGGCGCCGAGGGCAGCGCGGACTTCTCCGCTGCCGACACCTCGCGCTTCGCGCCGCGCGCCTGAAGGGGGCAGTCATGACCAGCAACTTCATGGACCGCAACGACTTCGACATCGCCTCCTCCGAGGCCGCCCAGGCGAACTTCGAACGGGTCGCCACCGCTCTGGAAGCAGCGCTCGCGCGCCGTGACCAGGACGTCAAGGCCGCGATGGCCGCGTACATGGCCGAGGGCGTCTCGGACCGGTACGCCGCGATGGAACAGCAGTGGAACCAGGCCGGGGCCGAGGTGCGCCAGATCATCACCTCGATCCGCACGTCCTTGTCCACGAACGACGACATCGCCCGGCGCGCACTGCAGCAGGCCGCGTCCTCGATCCCGGGATGACGGGGCGCCCCGCCGCACCGCACGGTCGGCGCCAGGGCCCCGGACGATGACCGCGACGAACCACGCCGCGTCGACCCAGAGGCCGGTGCGGTACGTCCACCCGGTCATCGACGAGCTCGGCGAGGGGTTCGCGGTCTTCGCGACCAGCACGGTCAGCGTTCGCTACACCGTCCCGTTCGCGCTGTTCATCACCGAAGCCCTCGATCTGGCCCGGCGCCCGGTCCTACTCACTCGCGTGGACGCGCGCGTGAGCCCGTTCGTCGCGGCCGCGATGGCCCGCGCGGGCGGGTTCTGGGCGGTCCAGGCGCGCGACCGGGCGACGTACGACGCGTTGACCGGGCGCCGCATCGCGCACCTGCCCGACCTGTGGACCGCGCCGGCCCCCGAGCCGCACGGGCCGTGGAGCGCGGCCGGGCACGTCGAACCGCGGCAGGTGCTCGCGTTCGAGGTCCGCGCCCACCACCGAGCGAGCGACTCCACGACGATCGGACCGCTCGCCCAGGACGCCGTCACATCGCTCGGCGGGTCACCCCTGGACCGGTGGGACACACGAGAGCCCTTGCTCGAGCCGTGGAACACCGCCCGGATCACCGACCTGGTGCGCGCCGGCATGGCGCACTCGCAGATCGTGCGGGCCCGAAGCGCCGACGGCACGTTCTGCGAGCTCACGGTCGACCGCACCCGCACCGGCCTGCTGGAACGGGTCCTGGGCGGGGTGGTGGCGCCCGTCGGGGTGCCTCACGGCGACCTTGTCGACGTTGCTGGGCGCACGCTGGCGGACTTGGCCCGCAAGCACGCGATCGTCGCAGCGTCGGTCTCGCTCGTGGAGTACGACGCCGGTGACCGGCCCGAAGATCTCGTCCAGCACGCCCGCGCCCGGCAGCCCGAGCGGCCCTTGGCCCAGCTCTACGGGCCGCGCGCGATCGTCGACCTCGGGGAAGGGCTTGAGGAGCTGCGTGAACGGTTCGACGTCACGAGCGTGGGGCCGGCCCGTGCCCCCTCAGTCCTGGTGCGCGTCGAAACCCCTCGCACCCCGGCCGCCACGACCGCACCCGGAGTGCACTGATGCCTACCGAGCTCGTCCTGCTCACGCGCGCGCCCCTGGAGACTCAGGCGCTGAGCGACGCCGCGGACCACGCGATCCCCGCAGCGCTGGTCGTCGACGTCGACGAGACCGGGGTGCGCCTGGTCCTGGACCCGGCCGGTGATGCTGTCGCCACGTTCTACGCAACGCGCGCCATCGGCGCCCGGGCAGACGCCGACCACGCGCTGCGCGAGGGTAGCGGCCAGTGGCCGTGCTGGACAGACGTGACCATCCCCTACGGGGACCCGACCCGAGGGCGGGACCTTGCCCTGCTCGTCGCGCGGGCCGTGGGCGGCGTCGTGAAGGAGAGGAACTGACGTGACCCAGTGGCAGATCGACCCGCAAGGGGTGCGCGCCGTGCTCGATGCGGTCGCGAGCGAAGCGCACGTCCTGGACGAGCAGACCGGGCCGGCGAAGTTCACGCAGGTCCTCGACGGGCTCGCCGGGATCCCCGCCCGCCTGAGCGCCGTGACGCACGCGGTCAACGAGGCGCTGGGCGCCCAGGCCGGCAACGTCCGGGCGGTCAAGGACCACGTCAGCGCCGGGCAGGTCGGAGTGGCTTCCGCCGCGGCGTACTACGACGCCGGGCAGAACGACATGGCTGCCGTGATGCAGGACCAGGCCGCTCACGCCGCGACCAGCGGCGACTTCACGTACTTCACGCAAGGAGCGCGGTCATGAGCCAGCCACCAATGTGCTTCGCCGAGGACGCGCTGATCAACCCGAACCTGTTCCCCGTGCGCGCCAGCGACCTGGTCACCGAACCGGTCCGCGCCTCCGCGGCGAGCCTGCGAGCCCTGGGACAGTCGCTGTCCGGGCACACCCAGACCATCAGCACGCGGTGGGATGGACTCGCGCCGGTCTACCAGGCACCCGAGTCGGGCAAGGTCTTGGGCCTGATGGCCCCAGCGCTCCAGCAGGCCGAGACGATCGACGGGACCTTCGCGACGATCGCTGGACGCCTGGAGGGGTTCGCGGACGAGGTCGACGACGTCAAGCCTCTCCTGGCGGATCTCGAGCGTCGCGCAGCCGTGTTCCGCAAGAAGGTCCAGTACGGAGTCGAGACGAGCGCGTACGACGAAGCCGGGATCATCGGGCACATCGCGCGCATGCCCACGCTTGGCCTGCTCGAGCTCGACGTGGTCGTGCCCTGGAACGAGCACGGGCCGAGCGTGGAGAAGAACAAGGCGCTGCTGGGGGAGTACGCGCGCCTGCTCGAGCAGCTCGAGACCGCTTCGACGTCAGCAGCCAACGCGATCTCCATGACGCACGCGCCCGCGCTGTCCCTGTTCTCGATCGCGGGCGGCCCGTACCAGGCAACGACCAGCGACCAGATCCTCGCCTCAGGGAACCTCGGCTGGGGCGCGCCCGTCGATGAGACGCGCAGCGCCCAAGAGTCGGTCTCGGACGGCATGGGCGACTTCGGTAGCGGACTGCTGTGGGGCGTGACGAGCCTGGCCGGCTACCACCCGGACACCGGGTGGTCCGGGGCGACTGCCGGCCAGACGTGGGGCGGCCTCGGGAACCTGGTCGGCTCGCTCGCGTTCGTCACCTCGCCGTTGGCGGTGGCGGCCGGCGCCATGGCGCCAGACAGCGCGTTCGGGCAGTTCGCCCGCGACCGCCAGGACGTCGTGGGTACCGCTGTCACCGGCCTGGTCGGGTACGACTACGCGGCCGCCATGGCCGGACAGGACGGGTGGCACCAGTGGCGTGAGAACCCGTGGCGCGCTGGGACCAACGCCGTCCTGAACGTCGGCACGTTCTTCATCCCCGCCGCCGGGGCCGTGGGAGCCGGCGCCAAGACCGTCGGCGGCGCCCGGACCCTGACCGTCGCCGCCGGCGTCGCGGACGCAGTGGTTCCGCTCGGGTCCTTCGCCGTCAAGGGCACCGCCACCGTCCTGCGTGCTGGGGCCAGCCCCGTTGCCGTGGGCGTGAACACGGCCGCGACCGGCGCCCGGTACGGCACCGCGGGCATCGCCAACGCCGCCGCGAAAGCCCCCGATCTGCTCGGCCCGGCAACGATCCCCGACAACGCGCTACGCCCGGGCCCCCACGCAAACCCGTCCGGCATCGCAGCACCCGGCACCCCGCGCGGGACCGGCCCCGAGTCGCTGCTGTACGACGACTGGACGCCACGAACCCACGAACCCACGCACGCCGACCGAGCCAGCGGACACCCCATCGAAGCGCCCGCGCCAGCACCAGAGCGCGAGCTCGCGAGCGTCGGCGCGCGCCCCGGCGACGTCACCGCGCGCAGCGACGTCAACGCCACGAACACCATCACGACCGAGCGCCCCCACCCACGCCCCGAAGGTGCCAGCACCACCATCACCGAGCCGCCGGGCACCACGGGCACCACACGACCTGCCGGCCCTGACATCCCCACCGGCCCAGGGCGCGGCGGACCCCACGAACCACCGACCTCCCCAGAGCCCACAGGCCACGCGGGCGACCCCGACGCCCCGAACCCCGACCGAGAGAGCGGCGGGGGCGAAGGCACGCACACCGGCGAAGGACAGAACTGGCCCCCCAGCGCGAAGGACTACCCCCGCCCCGACGTCGCGCAGACGATCACCGTCGAAGGCCCCCAGGCACCGGGCCCCCGCACCACCTTCCTCGACAGCAAGTTCGTCAAGGCCAACGGCGGCCTCGAGCCGAACACGGTCTACCACGTGCCCGGCCGCGGCGACTTCTACACCGACCACACCGCGACCATCACCTACGTCGAAGCAACGTACGGAGGCCAACCGCTCAACTGGGACCTGCACAAGCCCATGCCGAACACCACGTACGTCGTGCACCCCAACGTCACCCACCCCGAGCCCGGCCCGAGCTACGCGCACGTCTTCGTCACCGACAGCGAAGCCCGCACTGTCCTGGCCCACACCGACCGACTCTCCCGCGGCGACGCCCTACGGTCAGAGTCCGTCCAAGCCAAGACTGGCAAGGAAGGCGGCGACGGCTATGACGGCGGCCACTCCTACGGCACAGTGTTCGGAGGAGGCGGCGAGTACATCAACCTCACCGCCCAGCTGCGCGAGATCAACCAGAACTTCCCCAACTCGTTCTACCGAATCGAGGAGCACTGGCGTGCACTCTTACCTGACGGACCTGGTCCACACCCGACCATCGAGGTGGACATAAAAAAGGCGTACAACCCTGGCGACCTGCGCCCAATCGCGTATGCCGTAGAATACAGAGTCGACGGTGGTAAGACTCAGAGGGCAAGGTGGAGGAATGTCTGAAGTTCCAAGCTTCATCGTTCAGCAAGAAGCTCTCGATGAAATTGGTCGATCATTGGCGGCGTTGCTTTCTGATGGCGACGAGTGCGTGCTCTTCGTCTCGCGATGGATGGGGCCGTTTAGCGAAGCGGACTTTTGGTCCGTTCGGCCCGACGGTCGGTTCGCATCCCCGCTCGGGCCCGCGAACGACATCCACGAGACCGGCCCGAGTTTTGACCACTCGGAAGCGCTACTGCGCCGGGCCTGCTACCAGGAGGGCAAGGGGACCTGGTTCGGCTTGGAGGTGAAGGTCACGCCTGATGGAGCGGTCACGGCAAAGTACAACTACGACACCGAGCCGAACTGGGAACTTCCGATCGAGCCGACGTTGTACGTCCAGGAGCAGGAGAAGTACCCACGCGATCCCGAACACCAGCCCGAGTGGTTCAAGCGACGCCTCGCCGAGGGGCAGGCGGCGCTGGATGAATGGCGCCGCTCAAACGGGCGTGCGTAGGTGATTAGTGCGGCCTCCGGCGCCATGGAGTCTCGATGAGACTGGTCGAGCCTTGGCGGCGCTGCTCTCTGATGGCAGAGATCAGCTCGTCGATGCCGAACGGACAGTCCCTGCCGGGGGGAGCGGTGCAGGCCACAGCTAGATGAGGTACTGCTCAATGGGGCTCAAGATCGAGCCCGTCGCGGTTCCTGCCTCGGCCACGAGAGAGGACGCGGACCCGTCAGTTCTCGTGAGGTGATCGCCGCGATCGGTCGCCTCCTGCAGGCCGCCTGAAGCCTGAATCGCGCAACGACTGGCAGTGTCCCCTTGATCGGCGCTGCGAGCATTCTGGTGTGTGCCGGGTGTCTTGAGTGGGCTATAGCCTGCTCGCACCGATCGGATGAAGGGGAGCTGGCAATGGAGCTGGGCAAGGGGATCAAGGCTGAGCGGGTCGTCAAGCTACTCTCGGGCGTCGCGTTGCTTGAGGGGGAGCAGGTCCAGGCGCTGGTCAAGTTGCTCAACTTCCGGCCCATGGTCGACCTGCTCGTGGTGACCAACGCTCGCGTGGTCGCGGTCTCAGTCAGCGAGGGCAAGGTCAAGTACGCCGCGCCGCTGCCGGCGATCACGCACGTGGCGTACGACCCCAAGCGATCGCGGGTCGCGGTGCTCACTTCGGACGGCGCGGAGATCACGTTCAAGACGCAGGACAAGGGCGACGTGGACCTGGTCCGGGTGGCGTTCGAGCATGTGCGCAGCGCCCCGGTGCCCGAGGAGGTGCTCGGTGCGGCGCTGGACGCGGGCCTGGTCAACCCGGTGCAGGGCGCGCGGGACAAGGCAGCGGCGAAGGAAGCGGACGCGGCCGCGCGCGTGGCGCAGGATGCCGCGGACGCCGAACGGTACGGGCGCCGGGTCGAGTCGGGTACGTTCGGGATGAAGATGGTCTACATCTACTCCAACGGGTACGTGAAGGTCGCCGGGCTGTTCGCCTCCGAGCGCAACGCGCCCTACCAGCGGCTGCTGGGGATCGAGAGCTCGGCGGACGTCACGAAGAAGTCCGCGCTCGGGCGCGGGCTGGGCGCGGTCGCGACCGGTGGCCTGAACACCCTGTACTCGAACAAGCGCGGGGACGTGTACCTGACCATCGTCACCGACGCCACGACGTACGCCCTGCACATGGATCCGCCGACCTCGAGCGCCATCCGGGCAGCGAACCTGCTCGCGGCCGCAGGGCACGCGGTCCTAGCGAACCCGATGCCCGGGCCGTCGGCGAGTACGCCTGCGGCCCAGGATGCGCCCTCCGACGGATACCCGTGGGGTGCACCGGCCCCCGGTGGCGTTGACCCGTGGGGCACGCCGCAGGGGCAGTGGCCGGTGCCGGTCTCGGACGCGCCGGGGGAGGGGGCGACGCCCGCGGCCAGGCTGCGTGAGCTCGCTGAACTTGCCGAGGAGGGGTTGATCTCCCAGGAGGAGCACGCACAGCTGCGTCGCAAGATCCTCGACGAGATGTGACCACCACCAGCAGCAGCCCCAGCGGCGGCACCTGAGTCCTGGTGAGCGGGAGGAGATCTCACGCGCCACCATGTACCGCACCATCCAACGCAGCGCCCCGACCGTCCAAACCGGTGGGTCTTAGAGCGGGACGTGGACGATGGCGCCCGTCGTGCAGCCGCGGTCGAAGAACCCGCTGCGGCCAGGGACGGTCTTGAGCCAGTTCACGGCGACCTCGGGCCGGTCATGGCCGATGAGGAAGGTCGTTGAGCCGTCGTCGTCGCACCAGATCGTTCGTGGAGTTCGGCGGCGGGCGCCGGCGATCTGTGCGGATGCGACAGCCGGAAGGCTGTCTATCCTCCGAGGATGGATATGGTGCAGATCGCGGAGTGGATCACGGACAGCGCTTACGTCTGGGGAGCCCGCGTACAAGACCCGGCGTCCAGCAAAGTT
>NZ_JACSQF010000032.1 GCF_014836755.1 Oerskovia merdavium | reverse complement strand
AAACTCACGACCGAACGAACCTGCAGGTCAGCGCGCCGTCGCGCCGATCACATCACCGCGCCTGGTGAGAACGCCTCAGAGATCGATGAAAATGAGGGGAAGGGATCTCTGCAAACTCCGGAGTGGACGTCGATGATGAGACGTGGCTCAAATTCTGCGCGTGCTGATCGGCCTGGGATGTTCTTCCCCATCTACGTAGACCCAGCTGGACCCCAAATCGTCCACATCGGCGAGCCGCTGCCACAGGGGGAGAGCGAGGCGCCCGAGCTCGAAGGGCTTACTGCGGTCCTGCCGATTCGGCGCAACGGAGACGAGGGGCGCTGGCAGGTCTCGCCGGGTGAGCTGCGGTCGCGCCTCGAGCAGGGTCGCGTGCGCCTGGGGCGACAGACGAACTACGGATACGTCATCAACTACCTGCCGGATGGCGCGTACGCCGCAGTGCTGTCCGACCAGTTCTCCATCACGGGCCGAGCTGCGGACGGGTCGCTCGTTGCTGTCGGGGCGAGGGATACTCGCCGGGTTGCTCCGACTCAGTGGAAGGTTGCTTCACACAACGCGTCCGAGCAGGGCACAGGTCTGCTGAGCCAGTTCTTGCCCGATCGCAAGTTCCCCTTCCCCAAATCGCTCTATGCAGTAGAAGACGCCCTTCGATTCTTCGTAGAGAGCAAGCCCGACGCGCTCGTCCTCGACTTCTTCGCCGGCTCGGGAACGACCGCGCATGCCGTCATGAGGCTCAACCGTCAGGACGGGGGTCGGCGGCGCAGCATTTGCGTCACCAACAACGAGGTCGGCCCTGCTGAGCAGGCCGCACTTCGGGCACGAGGGCTTAATCCTGGGGATGAGAAGTGGGAGGCGCTCGGTATTTGCGATTACATCACTAAACCGCGTATCCGTGCTGCCATTACGGGCACCGCCTCGACCGGGTCTGCCGTCGAGGGAGACTACCGGTTCGCCGATGAGTTCCCGATGGCCGACGGGTTTCAGGAGAATGCAGAGTTCTTCACTCTCACGTACGAGGAGCCCGCGCTGGTCTCGCTCGGGCGACGATTTGAAGCGATCGCGCCGCTGCTCTGGCTTCGCGCCGGGGCGCGCGGTCAGCGCATCGGCGAGGTATCCCTGGAAGGCTGGTCGATCCCTGCCACCGCTTGCTACGGGGTCCTGTTTGACACCAGCGCCTGGGGCGCGTTCGTGGCAGCAGCCTCCAGTCGTGAGGACCTAACGCACGCCTTCATCGTCACCGACTCGTTGGTCGAGTACCAGCAGATCGTCTCGCGTCTCAGTCCGGCTCTTGCCACTACCCGGCTCTACGCCGACTACCTGCGTAGCTTCGAGATCAACGTGCGAACGACGTAGAAGACGCTGCCGGTCGGGCGCTCGCGCCTGTGTCCTGTCAACGACCGTTCATGAGACACCGACGGCGGTCGGGGCGGCTGGTCGGCGCGTCGTGTTTCATGGCTCGTGTCCGTGACCTATGTTCCGTGAGGGACGTTGGCGGTACATTTTCAGGATGGCTTCGATCGGATACGCACGCGTCTCGACCCGGGAACAGAACCCGGACGGCCAGACGGACCTGTTGAGCGCGGCCGGGTGCGAGAAGGTCTTCGTCGAGCACGCCTCGGGTGTGCTGGCGAAGCGACCGGTGCTGGACGATGCCCTGGACTACCTGCGTGCCGGGGACACGCTCGTGGTGACCAAGCTCGACCGGCTCGGGCGTTCGGTGCGCAACCTCAAGGAGGTCGCCGAGGGCCTGCAGGCGCGAGGTATCGGTCTCAAGGCGCTGTCCCAGGGCATCGACACCACGACGCCCGGGGGTCGGTTGTTCTTCCACATGCTCGCCGCGATCGCTGAGTTCGAGCACGACCTGATCGTCGAGCGCACCCAGGACGGTCTGGCTGCTGCGCGGGCGCGAGGGCGTAAGGGCGGTGGCCGGTTCAAGATGACCGCGACCAAGGCCCGCCAGGCTCGGGCGATGTACGACGAGAAGACCTACACAGTTCAGCAGATCGCCGAAACCTTTGGGGTCTCGCGCGGGACGATCTACCGCCACCTGGCCCAAGACGCCCGGTCCCTGTGAGGTAATCAGTGGTGCCGGCGCGGTGGGGGCCTCATCCGCATGCGCACCCGCGAAGGCATGGCCGTGGCCAAAGCCAAGGGCCGGCTCCGCGGGAAGAAGCCGAAACTCACCCCCGCCCAACAACGCCACCTCCTGGCCCTCCACACCGCCGGCGAGCACACCAGCGGCGAGCTCGCCGAGCTATTCGGCGTTGCCCGCGCCACCGTCTACCGCACCATCCAACGCGCTGCCGTTCCACGAACAGGTGGTGCATCGACCGGTTGAGACCGCCGTCGGTTTTGCCTCACTCGTTCGGTGTTCCCCCGTGCGTGGAGTTCCAAGATCCCCCGATCGTGGGTGGTGACGTCGCTTCCGCCTCCGGGATGATCGACGCATGACCGCCCTCACGGCACCGCTGCCCGTCCGTCTCGGACATCGCCTCTCGGCACTTGTACGCCGGACGATGCCATCTGTGGCCCGCAGAGAGCGCGCGATTGGTCTCGTGCTTGCTCTGGGTGTGCTCGCCCTCGTCGTCTCCGAGCTCGCGCGCAATCCTGTCGTCAACCCGTATGACCCCAGCTTGGAGATCTACTCCTGGTCGCCGTCCTGGGTTACTCCATTGCACGACGCCGCGCCGTGGCTGACAGAGGCTTACGTGCCCGTCGTGCTGGCCGGGCATGCATCCGCTGTTGCTGCCGTCGTGCTCGCGCGGTTTCGGCCGATCATCGCGACGGTCTTGGCCGCGCTGCCCTTCGTGGCGATACCGCTTTACGGCACGTTCTACTTCGGCTGGTGGTGGGCGCTGGCTGGTGTTGCGGTCCTGGCGGGGTTTACGCGAGTGCGCGATGCGGTGCCGGCCTACCTGCTCGCCATCGGCGTGATCGGCCTCTGGAACGCAACGCTGGTTATGACCGTGCTGGGGTTCGGATTACAGGTGACAGCCACCGGTGGACCCATGGGTTGGTGGACCGTATTGGGCTACGCCGCCTACCTCGCAGCGGCTGTCGCTGTCGCTGCTGCGCTCGGGTCCGGCCTGCGCTACGGCGCACGCAGCGCGGCGGCTCAGGTCGCAGAGCGCAGGGCGGTCATGGCTGAGTCGGTGACAGCGGAGCGTGCTCGGCTCGCCCGAGACCTGCACGACGTCGTCGCGCATCACGTCTCGCTCATCGCCGTGCGCGCTGAGAGCACCAGGTTCTCGCGAACGGACCTCGACGACGAACTGCGCAACGTCCTGACCGCTACAGGCGACGATGCCCGAAGCGCCCTGGCGGAATTGCGCCAGATCCTGTCCGTGCTGCAGCGTTCCGATACGCACGCTCTCACGCCTCAACCCGGCGCGGACGACGTCACACACCTCGTGGACGAAGCACGCGCAGCCGGTCAGCAGGTCGAGCTCAGCGGCACGTGGGAAGCGGTTCCGGCAGGGACTGGGTACGCCCTGTACCGTGCCGTGCAAGAAGGACTGTCCAACGCCCGGCGTCACGCACCCCACGCCCCCGTAAAGGTCCTGCTGGAACAACGCGCCGACGTCATCAGCGTCCGGATGACCAACCCCACCGATAAGGTGGACTTCCGGCTAGGTCCCGGTCTGACCGGGATGCGCGAACGCATCGAGGCGCTCGGCGGCGACCTGCACGTCAGCATCGAGGATGGCCTCTTCTTCGCCGTCGTGTGCATCCCGGTGGCTGAGGCATGACGGAGCAGATCGACGGGAGCGAAACTCTGTTGCAGGTCGACGAGACTCCTGTGCGACGCGTTGTCGTCGCCGACGACCAGCCCGTCGTCCGCCAGGGTTTAGCGACGATCTTCGGGGTCCCGGCCGACTTCGAGGTGGTCGGGACAGCGGCCGACGGCCTCGAGCTCCTCGACGTCATCTCAGCTACCCGACCCGATATCGCCGTCGTCGACGTGCGAATGCCGCGCCTGGACGGCATCGCAGCCACACGACAGATCGCCCGAGACTATCCTCAGACCCGCGTGATCGTCCTGACCACCTACGACCTCGACGAGTACGTCTACGAAGCGCTCCATGCCGGCGCCAGCGGATTCATGCTCAAGGACACCCCCGCCGAGCGCCTCGTCGAAGGTGTGCGCCTTGTGGCAGACGGGTCCATGCTCCTCGGTCCTACCGTCACCCGCCGGCTCGTCGCCGACTTCGCCCGCCGAGAGACCGCTCACGTGCCTGTGCAGTTCGATGCACTGACCCGGCGAGAGATCCAAGTCGTGCGCGCACTCGCCAGTGGGCTCTCCAACGCCGAGATCGCTGCGGAGCTCACCATCTCTGAGGAGACCGTGAAGTCGCACGTCTCGGAAGTCCTTCGCAAGACCGGCTGCAGAGATCGGGTCCAAGTCGTCATCGCCGCCTACGAAGCCGGGCTCAACCAGGTCGCTCCGCCGGCGTAAACCGTGGCTGACGAGCCCAACCTTGTCGAGATCCGACAAAGTCGACGGTGCCGGGTTGTCAGCGGCTCGCCCTACGCTCACAGTCACCTACGACTTGGAGAACCACGGTGGACCTGTTCAAGATCCAGCACGAGCTCATCGCCGACCGCACGCCAGATGCCTGGTACCGGCTCATGGTTGCCGGTCCGTCGTTTCACTACCGGTGGGACTTCGGTAGCGGAACTAGCGGGGCGTACAGCAACATCAGCGACGAGCACCACAGCCATGCGGTCTGTCGCGAAGAGGTCGGTCTCACGATGTCGTGGGGGATGGCTCCCTACAGTCGAGAAGAGCGCAACGAGCTGCACTTCGACTGGGCTAAGGACTTCGTGAACTCCGTCGTACGCCTCTTCTGGGTCGACTTCTTCTGGAACAACGCGCTCATCGACCGCGTGGAGCTCTGCCGAGTCGATGGCGGGCACGGAACGATCCCGATCCCTGATGTGCGGCACGAGGTCAGCGACTTCGAGACCTCTGTTGCGTACCTCGTGCACGACCTTGAGGGAAGCCCGAACCATGACCACCCGGGCAGCTATCTCGACACTCTCGAGGTGAAGCGGGTGGGACTGCCCCGGGAGTTTCCGTGCGCACGCAGACGGCGGTGCGCCGCAGCTTGGACCGCACCGGGACGCCGCGGCGTGGCCGTGGAGCCCAGCAGGTAGGGACGTCGTCGTGAAGTCGCTGTGGACGCCGACGGAGCTCGCGGCAGAGGTCGGGGTCTCGCGGGCCGCTGTGTACGCGTGGTTGCGTGCGACGTTCCCGCGCCCGGTCGACGGCCGGTGGTTGCTCGATGCGGGCATGGCCGCGCGTGTGCGTGAGCGGTTCGCCGCGACGGCGCTGGTCCGTGAGCATGAGTCGGGGCCGTGCTCGGTCGACGGGTGCGACAGGGTCGCGAAGGGGCGCGGGCTCTGCAAGATGCGCTACGACCGGTGGTACCGGACCGGGAGCGCGGACGGCGTCGGTGGCGGTGCGCACCAGCGGGCCAAGACGCACTGCCCGCACGGGCACGAGTACACGCCCAAGAACACGGTCGTCTACCCATCGGACGGGCGCCGGCGCTGCCGCGCGTGTCGCGAGGGTCGATGACGACGAGCTGCGCCGTCGCGGCGTGCGTGCACCGCAGGGTCGTTCCACGGTGGTCGCATCCACCCGACGAAAGGAGCACCCGTGGCCGTGACGATCGAGGTCTACCACCAGGACGAGCAGTGGCACGTTCGCCGGCAGGGCGAGCGTGAGCCGCTGTCCAACCACACGAAGAAGGACGACGCCGTCGACGCCGGGCGCGCGGCCGCCGAACGCGAGAGCGCCGAGCTCGTGATCAAGAACCTGGACGGGACGATCGCGCAGAAGGACTCCCACGGGCACGACCCACGCAACGTCCCGGGCTAAGCCATGGCCGGCGCGAGGGCGATGCCGTACGACGTCGCCCTCGCGCGCGTCGTCGAGCAGATCCCCGCGCCGGGCGCGCTCGAGGGCGGGTGCCGCTACGAGCCGAAGTGGGACGGCTACCTTCACTGGACTCTCGGTCTGTTCAGGATGTGTGTGCTAATAGGAAGGGCGCTCTGCGCGTGCCGACCGGAGAGGTGCTGTCGCGGTCGCTGCGGTGGAGCGCCCGGCGAGCATTCGCGGGACCGGGCGAGTGCGGCTCACGTGGCGGGCGTCGCCGGAGGCGTAGCGTGCAGTGAGGCCAGCAGCTGCAGCTTTTCGGCGCTGGGCGTGCCGGGCGCGGCCTGGTAGACGATCAGCTGGCGGCCCGGTGAGCCCTTGACGTCGAACGCGTGGTAGTCGAGGACGAGGTCGCCGACGTCGCGGTGGCGGAACGTCTTGGAGTCGTGCGTCTTGCCGCGCACGTCGTGCTGGGCCCACAGGTGGCGGAACGCGGCGCTGGCTGCCGAGAGCTCGACCACCAGCCGGCGCACGGCGTCGGCGGAGTCGACGTGCCCCAGGGCCAGGCGCAGGTTGGCCACGCAGGACTCGGCGGCCCGGTCCCAGTGGGCGTAGAAGCTGGTGCCGGCCAGGTCGAGGAACGTCATGCGCGCCAGGTTGTCGATGCGGTCGAAGTCGGAGTACAGGGCCCCGGCCAGGGCGTTGTGCGCCAGGACGTCGAGCTGCCGGTCGATGATCATCGCGGGGGTGGCCGGCCAGGCGTCGAGCAGGTCGAGCAGCGACTGCGGCGGTGTCGCGCTGACCGCGGTCAGGGCCGTGGGTGCCAGGTCGGCGAGGCGGAAGAGGTGCTCGCGCTGGTCGGTGTCGAGGCACAGAGCGCTGGCGATGGCGTTGAGCACCGACGGTGACGGTTTGCGTTCGCGTCCCTGCTCCAGCCGGGCGTAGTAGTCCACGCTGACGCCGGCCAGCAGGGCCACCTCCTCGCGACGCAGCCCGGTGACGCGCCGAGGGGTGTGCCCGGGCAGCCCGACGTCGTCGGGCTGGACCTGCCCGCGGCGTGCCTTGAGGAACGGACCGAGATCTGAGGTGCTCACGCTCCGACCGTAGAGGCAGCGCAGCCCACCAACCAGGACCTGGTGCCCCCTGGCAGCCGCTCGAGGCGTCGTGCGGGACACGTGCCCGGCGCGCCGGCTGCTCAGCGCCGGGTCATCACGAACCCGGCGTGGTGCAGCACGCCGTCGAGCAGCTGGCCGAACGCCCAGAAGCCGGAGTCGTCCAGGTAGGTGATGCGGTCGGTGTGGACCCAGTAGCGGCCGGTGTAGGCGTCAGCCCGCCCGCCACGGGTCTCCGAGTAGCGGCCGTCCGCCCGCAGGTGCTGCTGCAGGTCCCGGTGAGGGTCGTGCCAGGTGCCCACCCACGTCGCCCGCACCGTCGGGTCGGCGACGTCCTGCCCGGCAGGCCGGGTCGGTGTGCCGTCCCACGCCTCGAGGTGGCCCGCGACCCAGACGGCCAGCAGGTCACGCGGGTCGACGACCAGCATGGTCCGCACCTGCGCCTCGCTGACCGGTCGACGCACGACGGCGAAGGTGGCCGCGTTGCCGGGCACCAGGTCGTACCTGCCACGCCGGGAAGGTGGCAGCTGCGCCACGGCGCTGTCGACCGACAGCGGGACGGCATGGGCGCCGTCGGCGCCGATCACCTCCGTTCCGGCGTCGGCCGGCCCCGGGGCCAGGCGCTCCCCGACGACGTACAGGTCGCCGCGTCCCACTCTCCCGGGGGTCGCCCTGACGTGCGCGCCCGTGACGACGAACGCGTCGGCGCTCGGCGGGGTCACCGGCCGGCCACCGGGGTGGCAAGGCGCTCGGTGATCGCGGCGAGCGAGTCGTGCACCTGGGTGCGCAGCGCGTCGACGTCCACGCCGACGAGCTCGCCGTCCCACTTGCGGACCTGGCCCGCCACCCACACCGAGGTGATGTTCGAGCGGTCGGCGCCCAGCACGAGGGTCCCGATCGCGTCGTGCAGCGGCATGGTGTTGATCGCCTCGGCGTCCACGACGATCAGGTCGGCCTGCTTGCCGGGGGTGATGGAGCCGGTGCGGTCGTCGAGCCGCAGCGTGCGTGCTCCGGACAGGGTGGCGAAGTCGAGGACGTCGCGGGTGGTGATGCGGGTGGGCTCGCACCCGGTCCCGTACGCGGCGTTGACCGCACGCATGCGCTGGAGGGTCAGCAGCGCCCGCATCTGGGTGAACATGTCGGAGGCCAGCGCGACCTCCACGTCCACCGACAGCCCGGGCCGGATGCCGTGGGCGAGAGCCTCGTCGACCGGCGGGACGGCGTCCTCCAGCCCGATCTGGGCGTCGGAGGTGGGTGCCAGCGCGACCGTCACGCCGTGGTCGCGCATCGCTGCCCAGGCGTCCGCGGTGAGCGCCGTGGAGTGGATGGACTCCAGGTGTGGGCCGAGCAGTCCCTGGCTCTGCCAGGCGAGGACGGCCCGGGAGGCGCCCTGGCCGAACATCACGTCCAGGCTCACACCGATGTCCAGGTCGGTGGCGACCTCGGCCAGCTCGGGACCGTAGGCGAGGTGCCCGGCGATGTCTCCGGTGGCCAACGCTGCCATGCGCAGCGTCACGAGCTGGTCGTCGGTGGGGACGTACGTCGAGCGCAACCGGGCGAGATCCGCGGGCCACTGGCCGTCCCAGTCGCCGAAGTGCGGGCCCATGGAGGCGTGCACGCCGCGGATGCCGGAGTCGATCAGCGCGGTGATCGCGGCGTCCGAGTGCGCGGTGGTGCGTGAGTTGTGCGAGAAGTCGAGCATCGTGGTGATGCCGCCGTCCAGCGCGGTCAGCGCGGCCAGGCGGGTCCCGACGTACACGTCCTCGGGCGCGTAGGCGGGCGCCAGATGCATGAGCGTGGACTGCAGGTACCCGGCCAGGTCGTCGACGTCGGGGATGGTGCGGCGCATCTGCGCCTGCCAGGCGTGCCGGTGGGTGTCCACCATGCCGGGGGCCACGATGCTGCCGGTCGCGTCGACGACGATCGCGCCGGTGTCCGGCAGGTGCCGGCCGACGTCGACGATGCGTTCCCCGCGGACCAGCACGTCGCCGGCGTCGATGGTCCCCAGCGTGGGGTCCATCGTCACGACGGTGCCGCCGCGCAGCAGGACGATCCGGTCGGGGTCGGTGGCGGAGCGGGTCAGTGCGTCGAGGGTGGGGGCGGTGCTCATCGGGCGTCCTTCCGGTGCATGGTGTAGCCGGCGTGGTGCAGGGCGTCGTCGGCGAACGTGCCGAAGGCCCAGAAGCCGAGGTCGTCGAGGTAGTCGATGCGGTCGCCGTCGATCCAGTAGCTGCCCTGGAAGGCGTGCGGCCGGCCGCCGCGGGTCTCGTCGTAGCGGCCGTCGGCTGTCAGCTCTTGGTGGAGGAAGTCGTCGGTGTCGATCCATACGCCCACACGGCTCGGGTCCACCGCAGGCCGACCAGGCAGTGAGGAGGTGGCCGGGACACCGCCGAAGGACTCGCCGGCCCAGTGGGTGGGCCGCCCCTCGAGCAGTACGGCAAGGAGGTGCTCGGGCTGGGTGAACGCGGTGTGCAGCGCCGCGGGCAGGTCGGCAGCGTGCTGGGCGGGCACGGCGACGAGGCTGGCCTCGGATCCGGGAGCGAGCGTCCGGGCCCCGGTGCCGCGCGCTGCGGCGCCGAGGGTGGTGGTCGCGTAGAGGCGAGCCGGCAGGACGGCGGTGCCGGTGGCGTCGATGACCACGGCGCCGTCGTCCTCGGCTGCGGTGACGATCCCGGGTCCGACACCGACGATCAGCGTCGCGCCGATGAGGACGTCGGCTCCGTGCATGGTGCCGATCAGCGGGTCGAGGGTGTGAACGGTCGCGTTGGTCAGCAGCAGCGGCCGGTCGGCACCGGCGCGCACGGCGTCCAGACCAGCGGCAGTGAAGGAGGGAAAGGCGTTGGGCATGGCTTCACCCTCGTGCGTCCCGACGCGGGCCGGAAGGCCGGGACACACCCAGGGAGCGCTACACCCCGGCAACACGAGTGGCATGTCGCTGAGCGCGAGCCCGGGCGGCCCGACCCCCGACCCGCACCACACACGTCAACACCCATCTAGGAAGTTCAATCAACGTGCCTTCTCGAGCTTCAGGCGGCTCCGCGGACGATCAGCCGGGGACAGCGGGTGCCGCAGGGCTTGAGGCGCGCGAACGAGCCAGTAGACGACGCTACTGAGAACACGCCGCGGCTCTGCGAGACTGGCCCTCCGCCAACGTTTCACGCGTCCGTGCCTGGGGGCATGCTGCGGGGCGCACCGGCGGCGCCGATCGGAGGAGACCCCAATGGACAGACCGCGGGTGGCCGTCGTCGTCGGCAGTACGCGCCCGTCGCGGATCTGCCCGGACGTCGCGCGTTGGGCTCGGGACGTGCTCGGGCGCGATGCCCAGATCCGGTACGAGTTGCTTGATCTCGCCGAGATTGGCTTGCCTCTTCTCGACGAGCCGTTGAAGGCGTCCCTGCACCGGTACGCGCACGAGCACACGAAGCGTTGGAGCGCGATCGCGTCCTCGTTCGACGGCTTCCTGTTCGTGTCCCCGCAGTACAACTGGGGCTATCCGGCCGTGCTCAAGAACACGCTCGACTACCTGTACGAGGAGTGGCACGACCGGCCCGCGTCCGTGCTCTCGTACGGCACGCGGGGAGGCCGCAAGGGCGCGGCTCAGCTCCCGCAGGTGTTGCAGGGCTGCGTATGAGCGTCGCGGGCGCGCACGTCGAGGCGCGGATCGGCGACGCGGACGTCGGCCCCGATGGGCGGGTTGTGGACCTCGAGGCGACGCTGGGCCCGCACCGCGCGGAGCTGGAGGCGGTGGGCCGCGAGCTGCAGGCCATGCTCCTTGACGTGTCCGACTGACCGGCACGACGGCCGGTTACGCCAGGGCGCCTGGCTCTGCTGACAGCTTCGAACTCCTAGGCAAAGAGGCGCTGTAGTCGATGCCAAGAGTCGGGGATGCGCGATCGGGAGTGCGCCTGGCTCACGGCGTGGATCCGCCTCATGCGGTTTGGCGTTCGATGAGCTGGACTTGTAGTTCGATCGGGGTCTCGGGGTCGTCGTCCTTGTCGAGCCGGGCGAGCAAAACGGCGGCACCGAGCGTTGGGCGCTTACCATGCCCACGCCCGGCGAGACGCTCGTGGCGGCGAGGGAGGGCCGGGCCCGCCGAGCCGCTACGGACAACCGGTCCAAGCTCCGGCTGGTGGCATGAGAGCGCGTGATCGACGTCCCGAATGACCGCTATCGGACATAAGGTCCGTTATCGGCGCCTCGAAGTGGGGTTCCGGCCGGCGGGCTACGGTCGATGGTCGAGCTCATCTTCGATGACGGCTTCGAGCTCGGCCGCCGTCGGGAGCACGCGGCGGGTTTCGGCCGGCAGGCCTTGGTAGTCGGCCACGGCGACAGGTGCGCTGGTGCTCGCCAGTGCGTACTTGACGATCGGGCCCGACTTGCCCGTGCAGAGCAGGATCCCGATCGTCGGGGCATGGATCTCCGGTCGGCGGAGCTGGTCATCGATGATCGCGATGTACGTTCCTAGCTGGCCCAGGTGGCCGGGCTCGAACGAACCGATCTTGAGCTCGACCACGACGTAGCGCAGCTGCTCGACATGGAAGAACAGCAGGTCGACGTAGAAGTCATCCACGCGGTCCGAGGCGTCATCGGGCACGCTCAGGCGGACCTGTCGGCCGACGAAGGCCATGCCGCGCCCGAGTTCGAGCATCGTGTCCTGCAACCTGTCCATGAGTGCCTGCTCGACGTCGCGCTCCGCGACCCGCTCGACCAGGGCCAGGTGCTCGAACACGTACGGGTCCTTGACCAGCTGCTGCGCGAGCTCGGAGTCCGGCGCCTCGAGCGCGTCCGCGAAGTTCGTCGGCGCAGCACCGAGCGCCGAGCGCAGACCGGCCTTGATCTGGTGCTCCAGCACAGCACGTGACCAGCCATCCTGAGCCGCGCGTGCCGCATACCAGTCGCGTTCCTCGCGTGACTGGAGCCGCTCCAGTAGGACCACGACATGCCCCCAGGGCAATCGGCCAACAGGCTGTTGGCCGAACTCCTCGAGCGTTGGCCAAACCTCCGCGATGCGACGCATGTTCTTCAGATTCGACGGCGACCAACCACGCTGATCCGGGAACTCGCGCCTTAGATCCGCTGCCAGGCGGTCGATGACCTTGCTCCCCCACCCCGCGACCTGCTGACGATCGAGAATCTCGTGCCCCACCGACCAGTACAGCCGGAGGACCTCAGAGTTCACCGCCCGCGCAGCCCGGACACGGGTCGCACGCACCCGCGCCTTCAGGTCAGCGAGTAGCGCGGCGTAGCCAACAGGCTCGAGGTCCTGTCCCGGTGACGTCATGAGGACATCCTGCCCGAAGCCGCCGGCCCTCAGCATCGAGGGGGCGTCCGAACCTCGACGTCCGTGTCGAAGCCGGGGCAAGATCCGTCCATCGTGGTGAGGGGACCCCTGACTCGCCCAAGATGCTGGCGTGAGATCAGGGGTCTCATCGTCATCTGTGGCGAAAACCCGGGGTTCCGCGACGTCGCAGAACCTTCTTTCGCGACGCCTGACAAACGGTCGGTTCTGCGGCGTCGGACAACCTTGGAGACTTCCGACAAGACGGCATGGTCGAGCCAGGGGCCGGTGCTGGGCGAGTGGAAGCATCGATCGTCGTTGGTCGGTTATTATCGATGCATGTCGATCATGAAGCAGGGTGTGTGTCTGGCGTCGATGGAGGGTGTGGAGCCCGGGGTGGCGCTGTTTCGTTCGTTGGGTGATCCGGCGCGGTTGGCTATCGTGCGGCGGCTCGCGGCGGGTGAGGCGCGGGTCTCGGAGTTGACGGCGGAGCTTGGGTTGGCGCAGTCGACGGTGTCTTCGCACGTCTCGTGCCTGCGGGACTGTGGTCTGGTGGCGGGGCGGATGGAGGGTCGGCGGGTGTTCTACTCGTTGGCTCGGCCTGAGCTGTTGGACATGCTCGCGGCCGCGGAGGTGTTGTTGGCGGCCACGGGGAACGCGGTCGCGTTGTGCCCGACCTACGGGACCGACGCGGTCGTCGAGGCGACGGCGGGTGCGCGATGAGCGACGCGTGCGGGTGCTCGGACGACAAGGTCGAGGGCGAGGAGCAGGAAGCAGCGGTGAGCTGGTGGCAGGTCGGTGAGATCCGCGCCGCGGGTCTCGCAGCGCTCGTTCTGGCTGGGGCGTGGCTGTTGTCGCGCACTGCGGTCCCGGACTGGCTGGTCCTGGGCCTGGAGGGTATCGCGCTGGTCATCGCGGCCACGACGTTCGTCCCGGGCACGATCAGGCGCCTGGCCAAGGGCAAGATCGGCGTCGGCACGCTGATGACGATCGCCGCGGTGGGTGCTGTGATCTTGGGGCAGGTAGAGGAAGCCGCGATGCTCGCGATCCTCTATTCGATCTCCGAGGGGCTCGAGGAGTACTCCTTGGCGCGCACCCGCAGGGGCCTGCGGGCGCTGCTGGACCTGGTGCCCACCGAGGCCACCGTCCTGCGCGGGGGCCAGCACGTGAGCATCGCACCTGACGAGCTCGCGATCGGTGACGTGCTGCTGGTGCGTCCCGGCGAGCGGGTCGCGACCGACGGTGTGATCGTCGCGGGCACGACGGCCCTGGACGTCTCGGCGTTGACGGGCGAGTCGGTCCCGGTCGAGGCTGGCCCCGGCGCGACCGTGATGGCCGGATCGATCAACGGAACCGGGGCGCTGGAAGTGCGGGTCACTACCGGCGCTGAGGACAACTCGCTGGCGCGGATCGTGCACATCGTCGAGGCCGAGCAGGCCCGCAAGGGCAGCGGTCAGCGACTGGCCGATTCGATCGCGTCCAAGCTCGTGCCCGGCATTTTGATCGCGGCCGCGCTCATCGCGATCATCGGCGCCCTGGCCGGGGACCCGGTGCTGTGGATCGAGCGCGCTCTGGTCGTGCTCGTGGCTGCCTCGCCGTGTGCGCTGGCGATCTCCGTGCCGGTCACCGTCGTGGCCGCCGTCGGTGCCGCGTCCAAGGGCGGGGTCCTCATCAAGGGCGGGGCCGCGCTCGAGGAGCTCGGCAAGATCCGCGCTCTGGCCCTGGACAAGACCGGGACCCTCACCGAGAACAACCCTGCCGTCGTCGAGGTCACCCCGGCCCCAGGTCGCACCAGCGAGGAACTGCTCGCCGTCGCTGCGGGACTCGAGGCCCGCAGCGAGCACCCCCTGGCCCGCGCGATCCTCGCCACGACACCCTCTCGCCCGCAGGTCGACGACGTCGCCGCGGTCACCGGCGCCGGGATCACCGGCACGTTCGAGGGCCGCCAGGTCCGCCTCGGGCGCCCAGGGTGGATCGATGCCGGCCCACTGGCCACCCAGGTGTCCGCGATGCAAGAACGTGGCGCGACCGCCGTCCTGGTCGAGGACGACGGCGCCCTGCTCGGCGCAATCGCAGTGCGCGACGAGCTACGTCCCGAAGCCGCAGCAGTGATCGCAGCACTGACCAACGATGGATACACCGTCGCGATGCTCACCGGTGACAATGAGCGCACGGCCCGCTCCCTGGCCGCCGAAGCCGGCATCACCGACGTTCACGCGGACCTGCGTCCCGAGGACAAGGCAACCATCGTGCGCGAACTCGCGAACCGGCGCCCGGTCGCGATGGTGGGAGACGGCGTCAACGACGCACCAGCCCTCGCCACCGCGAACGTCGGGATCGCGATGGGTGCCATGGGCACCGACGTTGCGATCGAGACCGCCGACGTCGCCCTCATGGGTAACGACCTGCACCACCTGCCCCAGGTCCTCGCCCACGCCCGACGCACCCGCGCCATCATGTGGCAGAACGTCGCGTTCTCCCTGCTGCTGATCGGCGTCCTGATCCCCTTGGCGCTCTTCGGCATCCTGGGACTGGCCGCCGTCGTCCTCGTCCACGAAGTTGCCGAGGTCTTCGTCATCGCGAACGGCGTACGCGCCGGACGCTACCGGGCCCTCCCTGTGACAGTGGCGGCCCGGGACAACCACGCCGCCATCCCCGCATAGCAGAACTGACGTTTCTCTGACGTCGCACAACCTTCTTTCGCGACGTCAGAGAAACGGTCGGTTTAGCGGTGTCCAACAGCCCTGGGAGGTCAAGCGGCCGCGGGTGCCGTGGCTCGCCAGCGACAAGCTTCTTCGGGCGACGGTGATCTCTCGGCTCGAGCTGGATTGGTCGCCACACCGTCTAGTGTCCGCGCGATAGCGTCGAACTTGCGCTGCATGGGAGGCGAATCTCCCAGCATACGGACGGAAGGCACTGCTACTGGCTCGCCGGATGAGTCGTCCAGATCCGCTGCGGGAGGCAAGAGTCCTCTATACACCCTTGCCCAGTTCGTCCTTCAGGCCACTCGCCCTCGTGAGCGCCTGCCGTCTTGCCTCAGCGCGACTGGCCAGCGTTGCCCGGGCACGGTCCTCGTGCGCTGCTACTTGATCGCGCATCGCCGGCAGATAGGACTCGATCTGGTCCAGTCGTTCGCGTTATGGGTGTCCTCGTGGTGCTGGCCGTGCATCCCGCCATGCGGCATGGTGCTCATCGCCGTCTCCTCCGATCGCCTGTACCCCCTCAGAGATACCTGTCTCGCCGTACATCCCGACCCCTATGCGGAAACTCCCCACCGCAGCGGTCGAGTTTCCTTCCGTAGCGTCCCTTACCTGCTCAGTCATTGACGCGGCGCGCCACAGAAACCTCATCAAACCTTCATCGTCAGGCGCACCGTCCTGCGGGACGTGTAGGTGCGATTCTCCCGTCAATAGCAGCCGCGCCGCAGCCTGGTGACCCATATCGAGGCGGGTTGCGGCTGTAGAGGCGAGGCGCACACCTTTCAACGGGCCAGTAGCGCAAGGCTGCTTCACAGGTGCTACCGGTCGGCCCGCGTCAGGCGCTGTAGGGCTCGATGACGGTCTTGCCGGTGGTGTGGCCAGTCTCGACTGCGACGATGGCCTCGCCGGCTTGTTCGAGGGGGTAGCGGGCGGTGACGTGGGGGTCGACGAGGCCGTACTCGATGACCCCGGTGATCTTGGCCATGGCCTCGCTGGTGCGCTCGAGGGCGGAGCCGCCGATCTCGGTGGCCGTCGCGGGGTCGGCGGCGGAGATGATGCGCGAGGGGCTGGTGGCCAGTGCGGCGACCTGGCGCAGGGCATCCCCGCCGATCAGGTCGACGATGAGGTCCAATCCCTCGGGGGCGACCTCGCGCACACGGTCGGCCACGCCCTTCCCGGAGGGGACGAAGGTGGCCCCGGTGGACTCGACGATTTGGCGCTTGGTCTCCGAGGCGATGCCGATGACGGTGAACTGGTGGACCCGGCCGATCTGGGCGGCCATGAGCCCGACGCCGCCGCCGGCGCCGAGGATCAGGAGCGTCTGGCCGGCTTCGAGCTCGATCTGGTGGGTGGCGTCGTAGGCGGTGGCTGCTGCGACGGGGATGGTGGCGGCGTCGGCGAAGGAGATCTCCTCGGGCTTGGCCACCGCCTCGGTGGCCCGCACGATGGTGTCCTGGGCAAAGGCCCCGTATCCGGGGGCGACCGGACCGAGGATCGCATCGCCCACCGCGAAGCCTTCCACGCCGTCGCCGATGGTGGTGACGACGCCGGCGACCTCCTGACCCATGGGGGCCGGCAGCGGTAGGTCGGTGCCCAGAGCTCCGGAGCGGATCTTGTGGTCGATTGGGTTGACGCCGGCGGCGCGGACCTTGACCGCCAGCTCGCCCGGGCCCGGCGGGGGGGCCGGGCGGTCGACCAGCTGCTGGTTCTCCGGGCCACCGAAGTCATTGAATACGTACACCTTGGACATGGGGTTGCTTCTTCCTTCTTGTTGGTCGCTGAACGAGCCGAGTGTGGTCCCTGACCTGGCCGGCCGCTTCAGCCGGTGGTTGGTGTGCTCGTCAGGCGGTGGGGGGCTCGTCCTGCCCGGCTGCCTCGGCGGCGTCGGCCTCGTTCTTGGTCGGGTAGGCACCGTCGGCGGCGTGCTCGGGCGGGGCATAAACGGTGTAGAGCACGAGTGGCTCAGCACCGGTGTTGCGGAAGTTGTGCCGGGTGCCGGCTGGGATGGCGCACTGGTCACCGGCCTCGATCGGGTGGGTATGGCCGTTGAGGTCTGCCTGACCGGTTCCGCTGATGAAGGTGAGGATCTGGTCGGTGTTCTGGTGGACCTCATCACCGATCTCACTACCCGGGGGAATGGTCATGATGACGATCTGGGCGTGCTGACCGGTCCATAGCACCCGGCGGAAGTCGGGGTTGTCCTGGGCGACGTCGGCGATGGTGAAGTGCTCGATGTTGCCTTCGATGGTGAAGTGTTCTTCGGTGCTCACCTGGTGTTTCCTCCTGAGGTAGTGCTGGTTTCCAGCGGCGGGCCGGGACGGCTGGCGTTGAGGTGTCCTGGTCCGGTGCTGCTTACGGGCGGCGGGCCATTGCCTGTGCCTCGGTGGTGGTGCTCTGCGCCGGCGCTGTCGCCACGGCGCTGGTGGTGTCCTGGTGGCGGCGCAGCAGGCGCATGGCGTTGATAATGACGACCAGGACCGAAGCTTCGTGGACGAGCATCCCGATGGCCATAGTCACCCCGCCCAGGAGGACGCCGGCCAGCAGGGCGGCCACGGTGACCAGGGCGATGGTGATGTTCTGGCGCATGTTGTTCACGGTGCGCCGGGCCAGGCCGACGGCCTCGGGGAGCTTGAGCAGGTTGTCGCCCATGAGGGCGATGTCCGCAGTCTCCACGGCGACGGCAGAGCCGGCGGCGCCCATGGCCACTCCGATGTTGGCCGTTGCCAGGGCGGGGGCGTCGTTGACGCCGTCGCCGACCATGGCCACCACGTGACCTTGACGCTGCAGGCCCGCGACCGCGTCGAGCTTGTCCTCGGGCAGCAGGCCGGCGCGGACCTCATCGACCCCGGTCGCCGCACCAACTGCCTTCGCCACCAGCGGGGCGTCACCGGTGAGCATGACCACCTTCTTCACCCCGGCGTCGTGCAGACGGGCGACCATCTGCGCCGCGTCGGGACGGACCTCATCAGCCACCGCGACCACACCAGCCACCGCATCCTCCACGGCCACGATCATCGCCGTCCTGCCCGCTGCGGCGAGCTCCTCAGCGGCCTGCCCGGCGCCAACAGTGTCCGCGACGCCGTACTGCTCCAGCAGCGCCACGTTGCCGATGAGGACCCGGCGCCCGCCGATGGTGGCAGTGATGCCCTTGCCAGGCACGGGCTCGGTGACCTCGGGCAGCCCCGACGTGGCCAGCCCCTCCGCGGCTGCTGCCTCCAGGATGGGTCGGGCGAGCGGGTGCTCGGAGCCGGCCTCGGCCCGGGCTGCCCAGGTCAGCACCTGGGCGCGATCCATGGCTGGGGCCAGGACGACGACGTCGGTCAGGTGCGGGCGGCCCTTGGTCAGGGTGCCGGTCTTGTCCACCGCGACGGCGGTGATCTTGCCGGAGGTCTCCAGGTACTCCCCACCCTTGATGAGGATGCCGTCCTTGGCGGCCCGGCCGATGCCGGCGACGATGGAGACCGGGATGGAGATGACCAGCGCGCCGGGGCAGCCGATGACCAGCAGGGTCAGCCCGAGCACGACGTCACCGGTGATGAGTCCGACCACGAGGGCCAGGACCATGATGGCCGGGGTGTACCAGGCGGAGAACCGGTCCATGAACTGGGCGGTCTTGGCCTTGGCGTCCTGGGCGTCTTCGACGCGGTGGATGATGCGGGCCAGCGTGGTGTCGGCGCCGATGCCGGTGGCGAGCACCTGGAGGAACCCACCCTTGGCGACGGTTCCGGCGAAGACGTGGTCGCCCTTGGACTTCTCCACGGGGATGGACTCCCCGGTGATGGAGGCCTCGTCCAGGGCGCCGGTGCCGGCCACGACCTCGCCGTCCACCGGGACCTTAGCGCCGTTCTTGACCAGGACGATCTCGCCCATGGCCACGCTCGCAGCGGGCACCTCCACCTGCACGCCGTCGCGCATGACCACGGCCGCGTCTGGGGCCACGGCCACCAGCTCGGCCAGTGCCGAGCGGGTCTTGTTCAGCGTTGCGGACTCCAGGGCGTGCCCGATGGCGAAGAGGAAGGTCACCGCGGCGGCCTCCCAGTACTCCCCGATGATCACCGCGCCGATCGCGGCCACCGAGACCAGCAGGTCGATGCCGATGACCCGGGCCATGAGCGCCCGGGCTGCCTTGGTCACGATCGGGGTACCCGCGACCACGGCGGCGGCCACCATGAAGGCGTTGCTCCACGCATCGGAACCGAGGCCGCGGGCCACGAAGAACGAGATGAGGATCAGCGCCCCGGAGACCACTGGGATCGCCCACCTGCCGTACCACCACTGCTGCAGCTTGTTCATAGCTGTTCGACCTTCCTGTAGCTGTCCAACCCCAGTTCGGGGTGCTGACAACGACGTTATGAAGATCGGCACCGGGCAACCATGACCGGCGTCAATCAACCGCACACCCATCCGTGCACCGCCGCCGGGGCTGCTCTAGCGTGCTGGCGCAATGAAGAGCGTCACCCCCGAGTTTATCGGCGGTGCCGCTTAGCTGGTCCGGCTCAGAATGCGACCGGACGAGCCACGTAGCCTCGGCCCGCGGGCGCCCATGACCACACCCCAGTCCGCGGGGCCCGTGGGGCCGGGTGTCACGCGCATGGCGGGACGGCCCCGTCAGGTTCGCCTGGTTGCCAGTTCCTCCACCATCAGGCCCAGACCGCTACCGAGCATGAAGACGTCCCGAGCGATCCCCATGCCAGCCGGCGCTGGACGGATTCCGTCATCACGGGTGAACCCTGGCGTCTTGAGGTACACGGCCATCAATGCGGCCGAGAATCCACTTAGGCCGGCCGCGGCCACCCGGGTGGGTACCATCGGGGCTAGTAGCGCCGTGCCCAGAGCGATCTCGAAGGTCGACAACGCCTTCCCGAAGCGGACCGGGTCCATCTTCTTCAAGAACGGGAACGCGTTGGCGGCCTGGTCCCGCAGCCCCGTTGCCCCGTCGACGTCCAATGACCGCTTAGTGATTCCGGTGTTCAATATGAAGGCCCCGCTCGCCAGGCGCGGCGGGACATGGTGAAGCTTGACGCTCATAGCAATCTCTCCTGAGTTCTTGGGACGTGGGTCTACCAGCGGTTCACACGTGAGAATGCAGCGGGCAGGCTTCCGCTGATCATTGACGGGCCCGGCGGCCCGGTGCGGCCCTGATGGGTGGCGGGATGACGCCCGGGCAGTGCGCTCGCGCTTGGTCTGGGCACCGGTCGACGTCCCTGGTCGCCCTAGTGGAGGCGGGTCCTAGCTGTCCTCCGAGATAACGCTTGCGGTAACGCCGGCACCGCCGACGGTCACCAGGATGTCCTCGACGTCCAAGCGTCGGGGGTCGTAGTCGACGTCAACCCGGTGCGAGTGCAGATCGATGTGCACGGCCTGCACCCCGGAAGACGCTTCAGGTGCCGGTTGATGTCGGTGGCGCACGAGGGGCAGAAAAACTCGCCCAGGCGCAGCTGCAGGTGCGCCGCCTGTGCCATGACGCTCACTGTCCTTCTCCTTGGCGCGGCGGGCGTCAGAACGCGGCAGGCTTGGCGACGTACCCGGCCTTGCCCACAGCGGCGATCAGGTCCTCGACGCTGGCCTTGGCCGGGTCGTGGTCGACCTCGATGCGTGCCGAGGCGAACTGGACCTTCACGGCGCTGACGCCGTCCAGGCGTCCGACACGCTTCTCGATCTTCGCCACGCAGGAGGGGCAGGAGAAGCCTTCGGCGCGCAGGGTCGTGTGGGTGGTGGTGGGAGCGGTGGTGCTCATGGTGTGTTCCTTCCTTCTCTGACGAGGTCTCACCCTTCTTGGGTGCTGACTACGACGTTACGAGCGGGCCAGGAACCGAACCATGACGTGCATCAATCAACCGCAGCAGACGTGAGAGAGTCCTCGCCCCTCAGGCACTGGCGGCCACGGTGGCGAGCAGACGGTCGCCGTCCAGGATGGCGGTCCATCTGCGGCCGGAGTCGATGATGCCGTCCTTGCGGAGCTGGCTCATTACCCGGGAGACGGACTCCGGTGTCGAGCCGGTCATGCCGGCCAGGTCAGTGCGAGACAGCGGCAACTGGATCAATGTGGCACCGGAGGAGCTGTCCTGGCCGAACTTCTCGGCTAGGCGCAACAGCGTGGTCGCTACCCGCTGGGCGACGGTGGCGGTGGATTGCGCGGTGACGTCCGCACGCGCTTGCGCTAGCAGCGCGGTGACGTCGTCCACCACCCGTAGGGCGACCTCGGGGTGTTGCGTCATGACATCGCGGAAAGCGCGTGTGTCGATGCGTAACGCGCAGGTGGTGGTCAGGGCGCGAACGGTTTCGGGGTAGGTGGGCTGGCCCAGGGTGTGCATGCCTCCGAAGAGGTCGCCAGGGGCCAGGAGATCGACGACGACGTCCTGGCCGTTCGGGGTCGGGCGGGAGACCTTGGCGCGCCCGGCTGCCATGACGTAGAGATGTTCGGCCACGTCGCCGGCTGTGTAGAGCGGGTCGTCCTCAGCCCAGGACAGCGAGACCATGCGGTGGTCGATACCGACAAGATCCTCGTGGGACAGACCGGCGAAGAGCGGCACCTGGCCGAGAACCTTCATGCGTACCGGCAATGGACAGTGATGGGGCTGGGCGCAGGTTGAGCGCAGCGGGACTCGTCGTCGGCCAGGTGCGCCGGTAGCCGAATTGACCGGGGAGGATGCACCGTGCGATGCGGCGGAGCCGGGTTCGCTGCTCACGATTGCCTCCTGAAAGTGATGCTAGATGCGCCGAGACGAATAAGCACGTGCTTCGTCTCATTATTGGTAGCCGTAATGGTCAGGCGAGCGTGTATTCGCCCGCCTCCTGCACGGCTGCCTCGATGGCCGAGCGGTTCAGCTCGACGTCGTCCTTGTGCTTGAGGATGATGCGCGCTTCGCCGTCGGGAATGATCTCGGTGGCGACGGCACCGATACCTGCCACGAGATAGAGCCTGTCCTTGATGGCCCGCGCATCCTCGGCTGTGGTCATGCCGGCGACGGTGTAGATAGTGCTGATCATGCCCTGCTCCTGTCAGATCCGGCCGTTGAACGCCTGCATCGCGGCGTCCTCACGGGTGCCGCCACGACCGTCACCGTACACGGCGTAGTCGGTGATCCACTCGATGGACTTGATCCACTTGACCGGGGCTTGACCCCTGATCGTGGACACGCGGGTGGTTTCACGCGGCGAGTGCCAGCGTAGCTTTGTGGTGGGCGTT
>NZ_JACSQF010000031.1:11794-24716 GCF_014836755.1 Oerskovia merdavium | reverse complement strand
GGCCCCCCGGGGCGTTCTCGACGACGCTCAGCCCTGCGGCTCGACCGGGCCCCCCGGGTCGGCACCGCCCGCGACGAGGTCGCCGCAGCTCGTCTCCTGGGCCGTCACGACGACCGGGTCGCTCGCCGGGACCCCCTCGGCCACGGTCTCGGTCTGACCGTTCGTGGCCCTGCGGGCGGACTCGTCGAGGTCGACGAGCGTCCGCGCGACGGTGTAGGTCGAGCCGTCGTTCGACATCGCGTTGAGCCCGGCCAGGTGCAGCACGCCGTCGACGGCCGTGCACCCGACTCCTGTACCGAAGCCGCTGAAGCCCTTGTCGAACGTGTACGGCTCGTCCTGCGCGTTCTGCGTGATGTTCACGGCGCAGTTCGCGACCGAGTACAGGAGCACCTCGCGGCCCACGTCGACCAAGCCGATCGGCGCCTCACCGTCGCCTGCCGCGACGAGGTTGACGACCGCGCTCGCCGGGACGGGGCTCGCGGTCGTCACGGGGGCCGAGAACGTGGCCCCGGACGCCGTCGTGATCCCGAAGCGCCGGTCCGCTCCCGTGGTCAACCACGCGGTGTCGGGGCGCCCGTCGAAGTCGACGTCGATGATCTCGTGCGTGCTCGCCCCGTCGGGCGTGCCGCCCTCGGTGGGTGTGCAGCCCGTCGCGGGGGGAGTGGTGACCTCGGTCGTGGGCTCGGGGCTGGGTTCCTCCGACGGGGCCTCGGAGGTCACGCTGCCCGACGGCGTCGCGCCGGGAGAGGCACCGGCGTCGCCCTCCGCGTCACCTCGGGTCGCGAGCCAGACCGTGACGGCCACGATCGCGAGGAGCACCAGTCCTCCGAGCGCCCACCACCAGGCGCGGTTCCCCGAGGGCGTCTCGCCCGGGCCTCCGGGCGGGGGCTCACCCGGGCCGCCGGGGGGCGGCGTGGTCGGTGCGCCGGTCGCGGAGAACGGGTCGGGTGCGTTCGGGATCGGCTCGGCCGGCGGGACGCTGCCCCCGGTGAGACCGCCCGGCGCCGGGAAGCCGGGGCTGATCGGTTCGGTGGGGTCCTGGCTACCTGTGGGGCCTCTTCGCTCCTGGTCGTCGGTCATGTGTCCAGGGAATCATCCCGTGACGAACGGGGCCAACCGGTCAGGTGCCGGCATCCTGTGCGCCGCGCGGCCGAACCCGTGGCCCGGCCGCTCGGCGCGATCCGCAGGATGAGGTGCGGCACGCGTCGAGCGCGGGCCGACCTCAGCGCAGGGCGCGCCCGAGCGCCCGGGCGAGCGCTGCGCCGTCGGGCCCTCCTGCCGTGGGGACGCCGTGCGCGGGGCGCCGGGTACGGCGCGAGCCGGGCGTGCCCGTCCCGCCGCGGCCCGCCGCACCGTTCCTGCCCGACGGCGCGGGCGGCTCGTGCGCGAGCAGCCTCTGGGTGGGGCTGAGCTGCCGGATGCCGATCGCTGCCACGTGCTCAGGGTGCCGGCGCGCCGCGGCAGCGTAGATCTCGGGGTCGTGCTGGCCGTCGTCGCCGAGGAGGAGCCAGCCGACGTCGGGCAGCTCGCGCACGAGCCGGTCGATCGCGTTGCCCTTGTGCTCCTGGCCGCTGCGGAACCAGCCCGTGGCCGTAGGGCCCCAGTCGGTGAGGAGCAGGGTCCCGGGCGGGAAGCCGTTGCGGTCGAGGAAGCGTTCGAGGTTTCCCGCGGTGTTCCACGCCCCGTTCGACAAGTACACGAAGGGTGCCTCCGGATGTACGGAGGCGATGCCGTGGTACAGGTCGGCCATGCCGGGGACGGGGCGCCGCTCGCTCGCGTGCAGCCCGAACGTGTTCCATACCGCGCGCAGCAGGCTCGGGACCATGGTGATCATGACCGTGTCGTCGATGTCGCTGATGACCCCCAGGCGCCGGCCGGGGCCGACCACGAAGACCCGCGACGTCGCGACGGCCCCGGTCGCCGTCGCGAGCTGCACGTCATGCCAGCCGGGCTCGAGCGCGACGTCGAGCATCCCGTCGACGTAGCCGTCCCGGTCGGCCACGAGGTCCACGACGAGACGCTCGTCGACCCCCGAGGCTCCCGTGCGCGTCACGGACGCACGCACCACCTCTCCGGGAGCCGAGACCGTGAGGTAGTTGCGCCACCCGCGCCGGTTCCAGACCAGGTCCGCGCGGCGGTGCGGACGACTCAGCAGCACGCGAGCCAGGACGCGCACCGAGCCCTCGGTGCCGTAGCCGACGTACGGCTCGATCCGCGGGGTCCACCCCCGCGACCGGAGGAATCGCACAGCAGCCGCACGGATCCGGTCCTCGAGACGCGCCGAGAGGTGCAGGTGCTGGACCGGAGGGGTCGGGGACGGCAGGTGCTCCTGGTGCATGAGGTCCGATCGTCGAAGGTGGTGGTCTCCCACCTTGGCACACGGGGGCCCGGTTCATCGGGCGACGCGGGGCGTGATCGTCGAGGGCGAACGACCGCACAGCCGGCAGGTGCCACGGCGTCGGGTCGCGTACGCGGCCGTCGCGACACCGAGCGCGACGCTCCACAGAGGCCAGAGCACGCCAGGACCGAACGCCGCCCAGTTGGCCAGGAGCTCGGGCGTCGACATCTCCAGCAGACCCTTGATCATCGAGAGCCCGGCCGGGAGGATCGCGACCGCGACCACCGAGGCGGGGACGACCGCGAGCGCGACGGGGACCCGTCGCCCGGCCAGGCCCGGGATCCAGCGAGGGAAGACCTCTCCCCACCGTTGCACGAGGCCGAGGGTCAGCACGGCACCGACCACGGCGAACAGCCCGAGACCCACCGCGGGGGCGACCAGCCTGCCGGCGTCCTGCTCGTACATCTCGGGGTCGAGCCCGAGCGGGTACCCCAAGACCCAGATCAGCCGCGTGAGGGCGTACAGGCACGGGATGGTCGCCGCGACGATCGCGGCGGGCAGTCCCCAGGCCACGATGCCCGACGGTGTCGCGGAGGTCTTCCCGGCGGGTGCCGGTGCGTGGTGGTCGGCCGGGGCGTCCAGTCGGCCGCAGACCGCGCACGCCCCGCTGCTGCGCCGGACGAACAGGACGGTCGTGACCGCGAGGAGGACCAGGGCGGCCAGCACGCCGAGCTGGAGCAGGAACGCGGGCGCGACGTACTGGTCGAAGGCACCCGCGAGCTCCGGGTCGAACGGGGCCCGGACGAGCACCACCGGGAGATACCCCATGCGGGCGAGAAGGCTGGTGTCGGCGAACACGACACCGAGGGCCACGACGAGCCCGGAGACCGTCACCGCTGCGGCGCGCACCCGGCGCGTCGCCGGGCGTCCGGCACGCGACGTCATCCAGGCGGCGTGCGCCGCCCCGACCAGTCCCAGGATGGCGAGCACCGCGGTCAGGCTGTCGCTCGGGACGGAGTCGACGATCGTCCCTGCTGCGTCGGGCGTCGAGGCCCCGACGGGCAGGTGACGACCGGTGAGGACGGCCGTGAGGGCCGTGACCGCTCCTGCGAGCCACCACGCGACCGTGAGCCCCGGGACCCACCGCGGCCAGCGCGGGGCGCCCCGCGATGGGGGCGGTGTGCGGTTCGGCTGTGAGCCGGTGTGACCGGGGGCGTTGCGCCCGGGTGGTGCTGACGTCGTGGTCGTGCCGGTCGTGCCGGTCGTGAGGTCGGTGTCGTCCATGGTGTCTCCCGAGGTGACGGCCGCCGGGCGGTCCGGCGCGCTGTCTCTCCAGGCTCCCGGCGCGCGGCCAGGAGGAGATCACCCGCACCGGTGAGCGGGATCCCCCGTACGGGTGAACGATCGGGACGTCGTCGAGGAGTCGTCGGGCGGACGACCCCTCAGCTGGCGGGGTCGTAGTGGAAGGCGCGCACCTCCTGCGCGCACCGGCAGGCGACCGCGAACTTCGCGGCCCACTCCAGCGCCGCCTCGCGCGAGGGCACCTCCAGGAGGGTGAAGCCACCGTCGAGCTGCTTCGTCTGCGGGTACGTGCCCTCGGTCACCGTGCCGTCGCCGTCGACCAGGACGGGGGGAACGCCCTCGTCGATCGCGGCGCCGAACACCCAGACCCCCGCTTGCTTCGCCTCCTCGACCACCGCGCGTGACGCGTCGGAGACCGCCGGCAGCTCGTCGTCGGGAACGACCATCGCAGCGCTCGGGAAGGTGATCAGGTACTTCGTCATGGTGTCGCCTCCTGGATTCGTGTCGTGGGGCTCTGAACCATCCTCGCCGAGGTACGGGTGCTCTGCACAGGGATCTGCGGGCCGCCCTAACCCGTCCTAGGGGCTCGGTCGCACGAAGCCCGACTCGTAGGCCGCGACGACGGCCTGCGTGCGGTCGCGGACGCCGAGCTTGGCGAGCAGGTTGCCCACGTGGGTGCGCACGGTCTCGACCCCCAGGAACAGCTCGCCGGCGATCTCCTGGTTGGACCTCCCGGTCGCCATGAGGCGCAGCACGTCGCCCTCGCGCTCCGTGAGCCGCGCCGAGCGCAGGGCATCGCCCCGCGCCGGGTGAGCGGTCGCGATCCGTCGCACCGCGTCGGGGAAGAGGAGCGACTCCCCGTGGGCCACGACCCGCACGGCCTGGGCCAGGTCCTCGGGGCGGGTCCGCTTGAGGAGGAAGCCGTGCGCCCCCGCGCGTAGCGCGTCGAGCACGTGGTCGTCGTTCTCGAACGTCGTCATGACGAGGACCCTGGGCGCGGGGGCACGGGCCACGATCGCGCGGGTCGCGGCGATCCCGTCGACCCGCGGCATGCGGACGTCGAGCAGCACGACGTCGGGCCGGGTCGCCTCGACGGCACCTGGCACGTCCGCACCGTCCGCAGCCTCCCCGACGACCTCGATGTCGGGCTCGGCATCGAGGATCACGCGCAGGCCCACCCGGACGAGCGGCTCGTCGTCGACGACGAGGACGCGCAGGACCCTCGCGGGTCCGGCCGGCACGTCACCGACCCCCGGCCGCCCGGGCACGTCGGGGTCCGTCTGCCTCACGGGGTCACCTCGTCCGACGCGGCCTCGGGAACGCCGAGAGGCAGGGACGCGCGCACGACCCACGCTCCGCCGTCGGGCCCCGCGAAGAGCGTGCCGCCGAGGGCGGTCACGCGCTCCTGCATGCCCGGCAGCCCGCGGCCCCGTCGCACCGATGCCCCGCCCGGCGGGGGCGACCACGGGTGCCGGACCTCGATCCGGAGGTCGTCCGCGCGGACCACCCGGACGTGGATCGGCGCGCCCGGCGCGTGCCGCAGGGCGTTGGTGAGCGACTCCTGGGCGATCCGGTAGATCTCGCGGGTCACGGTGAGCGGCGCCCGGCCCACCTCGCCCACGAGACGCAGCGTGACGTGGGCTCCCGCGGCGCGCGCGTGGCGGACGAGCATCGCGACGTCGTCGTCGTGCTCGGCGGACGCCTCGCTCCCGGGGTCACGCAGGCGGCGCAGCAGGTCGTCGAGCTCGGCCAGGGCGTGGCGACCCGTCTCCTCGATGGCCTCGAGCGCGCGACGTGAGGCCCGCGGGTCGGTCTCCAGCGTGCGGGTCGCCGCCGCGGCCTGGAGCACGGTGATCGTCAGGGCGTGACCGACGCCGTCGTGCACGTCGCGAGCGAGGCGGTTGCGCGCGGTCAGGCGCGCGGCCTGCGCCTCGAGCTCGGCGATCCGCTCGCTCTGGTCGGGGCCCAGCAGCAGGGGTGCCGCGGACCGCAGCACCGCGCGCGCCCCGACGACCGCGTACGGCAGGGCGAGGAGCACGAGCAGCGCGAGCGCGATGCGCGCCGCCTCGCCCTCCAGCACCCCCGGTAGCCACCCGGGGTCGACGAACGGCGCGCCGAGCACCGAGAGCACGAGGTCGAGCACGAGCGGGACCACGGCCAGCAGCACGACGACCGCGACGAGACCGAGCAGCAGGTGGAGCGCGAACCAGGCCGCACCGCGCCACCTGGCTGCCGGGCCGGGGCGGCCCGACGGGACCGGGACGTCGACGTCGAGCAGGGTGCGTACCGCGAGGACCTCGACCGCACGGACCGGGGCGAGGAAAGGGGGCACGGCGGCAAGGGTGGTCGCGACGATCGCGAGCACGACAGTCGTGGGGGTCGCGGTGCGTGGCTCGGCGAACATCTGCACGAACCCCGCGCCGAGCAGCCCGTACGCTCCGGCGACCACGCCGCCCACGACCAGGAAGACCCCTGCCCGGACCGTCGCGCCGGAGGTCAGGGGCGCGACCAGAGCGCGCGGCGAGAAGCGCGGCCGCGGCGCGGGGCGCGCTCGATCGGGGGACGAGCCGGACATCTCGCCATCATGTCAGGCGGGCGTGCTCGGCGCGCTGGGACGCCGGCGCGGGTGCTGCGGGGCCGGCGGCCGGACCGCTCTCAGCACTCGTTCAGCCGGACCGCCTTCAGCACTCGATCACACGGACCGCTTTCAGCACTCGATGACACGGACCGCTTTCAGCACTCGATGACACGGACCGCTTTCAGCACTCGATGACGTTGACCGCGAGGCCACCCGTCGACGTCTCCTTGTACTTGGTCGACATGTCGAGCCCCGTCTGGCGCATGGTCTCGATGACCGTGTCGAGCGAGACGACGTGCGCGCCGTCTCCCTGGAGGGCCAACTTGGCGGCCGAGACCGCGGTGCAGGCCGCGATCGCGTTGCGCTCGATGCACGGGACCTGGACGAGTCCGCCGACCGGGTCGCACGTGAGACCGAGGTTGTGCTCCATCGCGATCTCCGCGGCGTTCTCCACCTGCGCCGGGGTGCCACCGAGCACCGCACAGAAGGCGCCCGCTGCCATGGAGCAGGCCGAGCCGACCTCGCCCTGGCAGCCGGCCTCCGCCCCCGAGATCGAGGCGTTGCGCTTGTAGAGCGCGCCGATCGCGCCTGCCGTGAGCAGGAACGTGCGCATGGCCTGGCGTGTGGCGTCCTCGTCGGCGGCGAGGTCCGGGTGGATCCGCAGGAAGTGGCGGCCGACGGCGGGCAGGATGCCCGCGGCCCCGTTGGTGGGGGCCGTGACGACGCGGCGGGCGTCTGCGTTCTCCTCGTTGACGGCCATCGCGTAGGCCTGGAGCCACTCGATCGAGTGGTCGTTGTGTGCGGCCGCCCCGCTCGCGACTTCAGCAGCCTCCAGCTTCTCGCGCTGCGCCCGGGCCCGACGGCGGACCTTGAGTCTCCCCGGAAGCATCCCTCGGCGGTCCAGCCCCGCGTCGACGCACTCGCTCATGGTCCGCCAGATCCGGTCGAGCCCCGCGCCGACCTCGGACGCCGGGCGCAGCGAGACCTCGTTCTCCCACGCCGTCTCGGCGATCGACCGACCCTCGAGCGTGCAGGACGCCAGGAGCTCGGCCGCGTTGGCGAACGGGTGCGGGACGTCCGAGGGCTCGGTGGCCGGGTCGATCGGTGCGCCTGCGAGCTCGGCGGCGTGCTGGGCCTCCTCGTTCGCGGCGGCGGCCTCGAGCTCTTGCTCGGTGAGGACGAACCCGCCACCGACCGAGTAGTAGACCTGCTCGGCCACGACGTCGCCGCTCGCGTCGAGGGCGGTGAACCGCATCCCGTTCGGGTGCCCCGGGAGCCGGGTGAGCGGGGCCAGGCGGACGTCGGCGCTCGACATGGTCACGGCTCGGTGGTCGAGGATGCGCACCTCGTGGCCGTCGCCCAGGCGCTCCCAGCTCCCGGGGACCTCGTCGGGGTCGCACGTCTCCGGGTCGAGGCCTCGGAGCCCAGCGACCACGGCGTCCGGGGTCCCGTGCCCGATCCCCGTCGCGCCGAGCGACCCGCACAGCACGACCTTGACCGTGGCGACCTGGTCCAGCACGGCGCGTTGCTCGAGCGAGCGCGCGAACGTGGTGCCGGCCCGCATGGGGCCGACGGTGTGCGAGCTCGAGGGCCCGATGCCGACCGAGAAGAGGTCGAGGACGCTGACGTACGAGGACATGGTCCTCATGATCGCACCTCATCTCACGGAGTGGAACTCTTCTGCTATAGCAAGTGGCCCGGAGCCGTGCTCAGCGCGAGGTCACGACCGGGCACGTGGCGAGGTGGTCGTCGACGAGCCCGCACGCCTGCATGGCCGCGTAGGCGGTCGTGGGGCCGATGAACTTGAAGCCCTCCTTCTTGAGCGCCTTGGCCAGGGCGACCGACTCAGGGGTGCTGGCCGCGAGGTCCGCGAACGTCGCGGGGCGAGGGCGGTCGGGGGGAGTGCCGCCCTCGGGTGCGCGTGAGCCGCCCGGTGCGAACGACCAGACCAGGTCGTCGAGCGTCCGGCCTTGCTCGTGCAGCGCGAGCAGGGCGCGGGCGTTGGAGATGGTCGCCTCGATCTTCATCCGGTTGCGGATGATCGACGCGTCCTGGAGCAGCCGCTCGACGTCCTCCTCGGTGAAGCGCGCGACGACCTCGGGGTCGAAGCCCGCGAAGGCCGCGCGGAACGCCGGGCGCTTGCGCAGGACGGTGATCCAGGCGAGTCCCGACTGGAAGGCCTCGAGGGCCAACCGCTCGAACAGTGCCTCGTCCCCGTGGACCGGGATGCCCCACTCGGTGTCGTGGTACTCCTCGTACAGCGGGTCGCCGTCGCCGAAGCAGCGGGCACCCCGCGCGGGGCTGGGGGCGTCGACGGGTGCGGCGAGCGGAGCGGGCGAGGTGGCTTCGGGGGACGTGGCCTCGGTCGTGGTCATGGGCCCACTCTTGCGCACGGCACCCACGCGCGGCGCGGGAGGGGCGTGGTCCTGTGGAGCGCGCACCGGCCGGCGGCCCTGTGTACGGCTCCTGTCCACAGGGCCTGTGGATCAGCTGTCTGCGACCGGGGGGAGCTGCTGCTCGGCGATCGCCCGCAGCGCCTGGAGGTGGCTGGTCAGCGCGGCGCGACCCGCAGGTGTGAGGGACGCCCAGGTCCGTGGTCGACGGCCGACACGGTCCTTGCTGATCTCGACGTAGCCGGCCTCCTCGAGCACCGTGAGCTGCTTGGAGAGGGTCGAGTCGGACACCTCGATCGTGTCGCGCAGGGACTTGAAGTCGGCCTTCTCGACCCCGGCGAGCGCCGCGACGACCGAGAGGCGGACGGGGGAGTGGATGACGTCGTCGAGCCGGTGACGGGGGTGGGCCTCGGTCATGCTGCCTGCTCCTCGCGGCGCGGCCAGAGGGCGACGACGACCATCGGGACGGCCGAGACCAGCGCTGCGGGCAGCCAGTAGGCGAGGTTGCCCGCCTGCCCGGGCAGGCCGATGACGAGGGTCGCGCCGTAGACCACGGCCCATGCCGCCGGGGCGACCGCGAGGCGCCGGCGCGACCCCTGTGCAAGGAAGCCCTGGCGCGATGCCCAGGTCACGCCGATCGTGACCAGCGCTGCCCAGGCTGCCATGCCGACGAAGAACCCGACTCGTCCGCCCATGCCGATCGCGAGCACGAGGCCGATGCTGCCGAGCCCCCAGCCCAGGAGGTATGTCCTGACCCAGCGGGCCCCGCGGAGCCTGGTCGTGCGGGTGCTTGACTCCGCGAGGGCCAGCACCGCGGCGGCCTCCTGAGGAGTCGGGGCGGTGGAGGGGATTGCGTCGCTGTTCATGCACTGATCCAAGCATCTACTTTCCCACTTGGCAAGTACCTGCCTGACGAGCATGTTGTTGCATATCGATCTGGGCGGCGACGCAGAGCGAGGGCGGCGGGAGCCGCGTCCAGGTCATGGACACGGCCCCGCCACCCTCGAGATGCGCGGCGTCACCGTCGACTGTGAAGGCGCCGCGCGGGATCGCGCTGGTCAGCCGGTGCTCAGATGGTGAGCCGGCGGCGCAGTCCCAGTCCGACGCCGAACACCCCGGCGAGCAGGCCACCGCCCACGACGGCCGAGGCGCCCAGCGACAGCTTGCCCGCAGGGCTGTTCTCGACGTCCGACTTCATCTTGGCCGTGCCGTCCGAGAGCTCGACGGTCCCGTCGGCGAGCGTTCCGGCGCCCTCCGCGAGGGTCGAGCTGCCCTCGGCGAGGTCGCCCGCACCGTCGGCCAGCGTCGCGGTCCCGGCGTGCAGCGTGCCCGCACCCTCGGCGAGCGCGGCGTTGCCCGCGGCGAGCGTCGTGGCACCGGTCGACAGCGTCGTGATGCCGGTGTGCAGCGAGAGCGAGCCGTCCTCGAGCTTCGTCGTGCCCGCGAACAGGTCCCGGGCGCCCGTGGCGAGCTTGGTGTTGCCTGCGGCGAGCTCCTGGGCACCGGCCGAGAGCTTCTGCGACCCCGTCGCCGCGTCGGTCGCGCCGACGGAGACCTCGGCGGCACCGGGTGCGAGGACGCCGAGCCCGGTGCTGATCTCGGTCGCGCCTCCCGCGGCCTTGACGACGCCCGGGGCGAGGACGCCGAGCCCGGTGCTGATCTCGGTCGCGCCGTTCGCGGCCGAGCGGAGGCCGGGGGCGAGGACGCCGAGCCCGGTGCTGATCTCGGTCGCGCCGTTCGCGGCCGAGCGGAGGCCGGGGGCGAGGACGCCGAGCCCGGCTTCGATGTCGGCCGCTCCTCCTGCTGCCTGGACGATCCCCGGGGCGAGGTCGTCGAGTCCAGCCTTGATCTTCGTCGCGCCGGCTGCTGCGTCCTGGGCGCCGGTGGACAGCTCGCCCAGCTTGGTGTTGAGGGTGGAGGCGCCCGTCGCCGCGGACTGGGCCCCGGAAGCGACCTGCTGTGAGCCTGCCTGGACCCGTGCAGCACCGCTCGAGAGCTCGCCCAGACCGGTGGAGAGCGCTGCGGTACCGTCGGCGACCTGCTTCGCTCCGCTCCTCAGCGTCTGGGCCCCTTCATCGAGCCTGGCAGTCCCGGACTGGAGGTCGGCGGCCCCTGCGTCGAGCGCCCGGGCGCTGTTCACGAGCCCCTTCTCGGCCGTGAAGCCACCGTAGAGCCGAGCGGTCCCGGCTGCGACCTCTGCTGCCCCGCCCTCGACCGACGCCGCTCCCGTGGAGAGGCCACCGGCGGCGCCGGCAAGTCGATCGAGCTCGGCCTTGAGGGGCGAGTCGGACGGCACAGAAGCAGCCAGTGCGGCGATGTCGCCAGCGAGGTCGGCGGCTCCAGCCTCGACCGAGGCGGCCCCAGCGGCGACGCCGGCCGAGCCGTCCCTCAGTGTCTTCGCAGATCCAGCGGCCGACTCCAGCCCTGCGGACAGAGCGCTCGCGCCGCCGTGAAGCCGCGAGGCGCCATCCGCGAGCGAGCCGGAGCCGGTGGCCAGGGCGTCCGCGCCGTCGGAGACGCTTCGCGCTCCGGTGACGAGAGCGCCGCTGCTCGACGCTGCGGCGGCAGCTCCGGTCGAGAGGCTGGACGCTCCTCGTGCGAGGTCTGCTGCACCAGGGGCCAGCTCACTCGTCAGCTTGCCGCTGAGCTCTCCCGAGCCGGAGTGGAGCAGTGCGGCGCCGGGCGCGAGCCGGGTGGTGAGGCTGTTGCTGAGCTCTCCCGAGCCGGCGTGAAGCAGTGCGGCGCCGGGCGCGAGTCGAGTGGTGAGGCCTGTGCTGAGGTCGGTCGACCCGGCGTACAGCTGGTCGGCGCCGGGGGCGAGCCGGGTGGTGAGGCCTGTGCTGAGGTCGGTCGACCCGGCGTACAGCTGGTCGGCGCCGGGGGCGAGCCGGGTGGTGAGGCCTGTGCTGAGGTCGGTCGACCCGGCGTACAGCCGAGCAGCGCCGGGAGCGAGCTGGGTGGTGAGGCCTGTGCTGAGTTCTCCGGAACCGGCGTACAGCCGAGCAGCGCCGTCCGCCACCTTGGCGGCTCCCGGGGCGAGCCGCCCGGTGAGGCCAGCATCGAGCTCCTTGGCCCCGGCGGCGAGCTTGTTCGCCCCCGTGGACGCGTCGGCCGCGCCTGGGGCGAGCTTCGCCGCTCCGGCGTTGAGCTCGTCGGCTCCGGCAGCGAGCTGCGCGGCGCCGTCGAGCGCGGTGACACCGCCGGCAGCGAGCTGCTCGGCGCCGCTCGACGCCTGGGTCGCGCCCGCAGAGAGGGTCTTCGCCCCGTCCTCCAGGGCCTTCGACCCGTCGGCGACCTTGCCTGCGCCGTCCTCGGCGCGGGTCGCGCCGTCGGCCAGCTCGGCTGCGCCCGCTTCGAGACGGGAGGCTCCGTCGTCGAGGCGCGTGGCGCCGTCGGCCACCTTGCCGTTGAAGAGGAGGAGATAGCCGACGAGCACGACGACGACGAGTGCCAACGCCACCAGGGCGCCGATGGTCAGGGCTGAGTGCGCGCGCGAAGGGCGCGGGAGTGCGTGGGTTGTCATGTGCGAGGGTCCTCTCGTGGCCGGCCTCGTTGCCGGTCTGATCGCGGAGCGCCCATCACCTTGGTGCGACTCCGGGTATCAGGTAAATCACCGTCGACGCTAGCAACGGCCGAGAGGGAGAGGGAAGCAAGTATCTGATACTCCGAAAATCACAAGTTGGTAAAGGTCACGCTGGTTCGGCGAGCGCTTCCTCGAACGCGCTCAGCAGCGTCGGGCCGAACAGGACGAACCGCACGTCCTCGATGCCCTGGTCGTCCTCGGCTCCCCACGTGCGCACCGCGTGCACCGCAACGCGAGCCACCTCGTGCGCGTCCCACCCGTAGACGCCTGCGCTCACGGCCGGGAACGCGACCGAGCGGGCGCCGAGCCCCGCGGCCACGTCGAGGGACGTGGTGAAGCACGAGGCGAGGAGGGCCGGATCGGTCTGGCCCCGGTGCCGGTCCGGGCCGACCGTGTGGATGACCCACCGTGCCGGCAGGTCGAAGCCCGGCGTCGCGACCGCCTCGCCCACGGGCAGGCCGTCGGGCAGGGACGTGCGCCGCAGCTCGCGGCACGCGGCGAGCAACCGTGGACCTGCCGCGGCGTGGATCGCCCCGTCGACCCCACCACCCCCGAGCAGCGACGAGTTCGCGGCGTTGACGATCGCGTCGACGTCGACCGTCGTGATGTCTCCGAGCTCGGCGGTGAGGCGCATGCCCCCATGCTCGCGCACGTCGTGCGCGTCCGCCCTGGCCTGGGGACGCAGAAGGGGGGGGGGCGGGCGGGCGGGGGGGGGGGGGGGGCGGGGG
>NZ_JACSQF010000031.1:0-11784 GCF_014836755.1 Oerskovia merdavium | reverse complement strand
GGGGGCCCCCCTTCTCGAGGTGAGCCGGTCAGGTCACCAGACCTTGTCGCCCCGGATGACCACGTCCGAGCCGCCGTCCACGAAGACGACCTGCCCGCACATGTGGCTGTTCTCCGGGGAGACGAGGAAGCGCAGCAGGTTCGCGGGAACCTCGGGGCCCATGATCCCGCCGAGCGGCATGGGCACGTGGGACTCGACGGCCTTGGTCGACTCCTCGGTCGCGAGCATCTCGGCGGTCATGCCGGTCTGGACGATCCCGGGGCCGATCGCGTTGAGCGGGATGCCCGCACCGGCCCAGTCGGCGCTCGGTGCGGAGCGGCGCAGCCAGTGCGCGACCGCGGCCTTGCTGCTGCCGTAGATGATGTCGCCCGTCCCGGCCGCGGTGAGCTCGGCGGCGCGGGCCAGCGCTGCGGCCTCGTCGCCCGCGAGGGTCAGCTCGACGAGCTGGTCGTCGACGGGCAGGAGGCTCGCCATGGAGCACGTCACGGCGGCGCGGGGGGCGTCCGATCCCGCCAGGAGGGGGCGGAGTCCCTCGAGCGTCGCGAGGGCGCCGAAGTAGTTGACGGCGAGCGTCACCGGGCTGCCGGTCGACAGGCCCGCGTTGGCGACGATCGCGTCGATCGTGCCGCCGCTGAGCGCGGTGACCTGCTCGACGAGACCCGTGCGGCCCGCGTCGGTCGTGAGGTCGACCTGGACGTCGGCGTCGCGCAGGTCGACCCCGATCACCCTGTGCCCGTCCGCCTCCAGCAGGCCCTTCAGGGCCTTGCCGATTCCTGAGGCGGTGCCGGTGACGACGACGGTGCGCATGATGCCCTCCAGAGCAGCTCGTGCGGCCAGTCCTGAGTCCTGGCCGTCCTCCTCAGCGTAGGCACCGAATCCCGGCCGTCCGGTCGAAAATGACCTCTGTCCGGAAGATCGTGACCAAGGTCCCACGGCTCTGGGGCCGGGCGCCGGGCGGTTAGCACATGCGCACCGGTGCCGACGCCACGATCGCGTCACTCCGGGGGTCGCGACAGCACCGGTCGGGCTACCACCCGCCGGGCGCGAGGACCTTCCTGATCCGCTTCTCGCTGACCGGCCCGTCGGTCCCGAGCTGCTGCGCGAACAGCGACACCCGGAACTCCTCGATGAGCCAGCGCGCCTCGTCGAGCTCGGCCAGGCGCGCGGGGTCTGCGGGGCCGGCCGCGTAGGCGGCGCGCGCCTTGCTGTACGCCTCCTCGACGTCGTGCACGCGCCACGCGAGCTCGGCGTCGCGGTGCGGGTTGGTCGCGGCCTTCTCGATCCGGTACGACGCCGCACGCAGGTAGCGGGTCAGGTGCGGCAGGCGGTGGGCCGGGGTGCGGGACACGAAGCCCACGCCCACGAGCCCGGCGACCTGGTCGCGCACGTCCTGGAGCGTGTTGAGCAGCGCGAGGCTGTTGGCCGACCGGATCTCGCCGTCCAGGTTCCGTGCTGCGGTGAGCGCCGCGACGACGTGCCCGACGATCTGGTGCACCTCGCTCTCGAGGTGCCGCTTCACGAGGTCCCGCGCTGCCGTGTACGAGTCGGCGCTGCGGATCTGTACAGCATCAGGCAGGGGCCCGTACTGCGAGGCCTTGGCCCCGGAGGTCAGCGCCATGACGGCCGCGAGCTGCAGGTCGGCGACGAGCGCCTCGGTGTTCCGGTACGGGCTCGCGGCCATGGTCAGCGACTGCGTCCCGGTCCAGCGGCTCGTGATCCGGGAGGTCTGGAGCGCGGTCTCGCCGAGCAGCAGGCGCCGGACGCCGCGTGCGTGCTCGCGGTCCTGGGTCGAGCGGTCGGCGAGAACGCGGAGCGCGACGCTGGGCTTGCCCTTGGCGTCGACCTCCTCGACGAGCGCGGGGTATCCGCGCACGACCATGCCACCCCCGGCGGGTGTCGACACGACCTCGGGCAGCACGCCGTCCGGAAGCCCCGTGGGCCACGTGGTGAGCCCGGTCGCCTCGGCGACGACCACGGAGGGAGCGCCGCCGTCGGGCCCGGCGTCCGAAGCACCGTCACCTCCTGAGCCCCCTCCAGGGCGGCCCGCGGAAGGCGACCCGGAGACGGAGGAGGGTGAGGCGGGATCGGTGGCGAAGGTCGTGGTGGGTCTGGCAGGGGTCTGCGAGGAACGAGCAGAGCCGGGAAGACCGAGCACCGATCCCGCCTCGCCCTCCGCCCCGGCAGCAGCCTCACGCAGCGCCGCGCCGACCGCCCCCTTGACCGCCGCCCGCACCGCCGCCTGCGCCTGGGGCGCGAGGCGTCGTTGGAGCGAGACGAGGTCCTTGGACTCGTCGAGCACGACCTCGCCGCCGCGGCGTTCCTCGATGACGCGGAAGGTCATGCGCAGGTGGGCGGGGAGGCGTTCGGTGCGGGTGTCGTCCCAGGCGTCGTCGGGGATGACGACGTCACGCAGGGCGCGGACGGCGCGCGTGAAGGCGACGTGGAAGGGCTCGGCCATGTCGCCTGCGCGGGTGATGTCCTCCCAGGCGGGGGTGTTCTCGCGGAGCCAGCCGACGACGTCGCGGGCGACGTCGGGGGCGGGGACGAGCTGGACGCGCACGGGCTTGGGCAGCGAGCGGATGGTCGCGGTCGCGAGCTCGTCGAGCAGGCCCGGGACCATCCAGTCGAAGCCGTCGGGGACGACGCGGTTCAGGACGCTGATGGGGATGTGCACGGTCACGCCGTCGGCGTCCGTGCCGGGCTGGAACTGGTAGGTGAGGGGCAGCGTGAGGTCGCCCTGGACCCAGGTCTCGGGGAAGAGCGAGGTGTCGACGGACTCGGCGTCGGGCACGAGCTGTTCGAGCGTGAACGTGAGCAGGTCGGGGTCGCGGCGCTTGGCGGACTTCCACCAGGTGTCGAAGTGGCGCGCGGAGACGACGTCCTCGGGGATGCGCTCGTCGTAGAACGCGAAGAGCACGTCGTCGTCGACCACGAGGCCGCGCTGGCGCGAGCGCGCCTCGAGCTCCTCGGCCTCCTCGAGCAGGCGGCGGTTCTCGTGGAAGAACTGGTGGTGCGTGGTCCACTCGCCCTGGACGAGGGCGTGGCGGATGAACATCTCGCGCGCGGCCTCGGGGTCGACCTTGCCGTAGAGCACGGTGCGGTCGGCGACGATGGGCACGCCGTAGAGGAGGACCTTCTCCTTGGCCTGCGCGGCGCCCTGCTTGGTGGACCAGTGGGGCTCGGAGTAGGTGCGCTTGACGAGGTGACCGGCGAGCTCCTCGGCCCACTCGGGCTGGATCTTGGCGACGTCGCGGCCCCACAGGCGGCTGGTCTCGACGAGCTCGCCCGCCATGACCCACACGGGCGGCTTCTTGGACAGGGGCGAGCCGGGGAAGATCGCGAACCGGGCGCCGCGCGCACCGAGGTACTCGTTGCGGGCCTGCTTCTTGGCCCGCTTCATGGCGAGCTCCTTCTGCGGGCCGCGCAGGTGCGCGACGGACGAGGCCTTGACCTCGGTGGCCTCCTGCATGCCGATCTGGGAGAGGAGCCCGGCGAGGAGCGCCTGGTGGATGGTGTCGTCGTCCCAGGTCAGGCGGTGCTCGACGGGCTGGTCGGTCGCCTCGGCGATCGTGGTGCCCGACGACGGCGCTCCCCTCCCCGAGGTCGCGTCGCCCCGGGTGCGGGGTGTGGAGGACATGTCGATGCCGAGCGGCTTGCTCATCTCGCGCAGCTGCGCGACGACGTCCTGCCACTCGCGCACGCGCAGGAAGTTGATGTACTCGGCCTTGCACAGGCGCCGGAACGCCGACGACGACAGCTCGCGCTGCTGCTCGCGGACGTACTCCCACAGGTTGAGGTAGGTGAGGAAGTCGGAGCGGGGGTCGGCGAAGCGGGCATGGAGCTGGTCGGCCTGCGCGCGGAACTCGGCGGGGCGTTCGCGCGGGTCCTGGATGGACATCACGGCCGCGATGATCGCGACGTCGCGCGCCACGCCGCGGCGCGAGCCCTCCCAGATCATGCGGGCCAGCCGCGGGTCCATGGGGAGCTGGGCGAGCACGCGGCCGACGTCGGTCAGGCGCGTGACGGCGCGGCCCGGCTGGGCGTCCTCGGCGGCACCACCGCGGCCGGCGGGCTCCGCCACGGTCTCGAGCGCCCCGAGCTCGGTCAGGAGCTGCACGCCGTCGCGGATCGAGCGGGTGTCCGGGGGCTCGACGAACGGGAAGCGCGCGACGTCGTCGGGCGAGGAGACGACGCCCACCGAGATCATCTGCAGCAGGACCGACGCGAGCGACGTGCGCAGGATCTCCGGCTCGGTGAACTCGGGACGGGAGAGGAAGTCCTCTTCGGAGTACAGGCGGATCGCGATACCGTCCGCGACGCGCCCCGAGCGACCCGACCTCTGGTTGGCGCTGGCCTGCGCGATGGGCTCGATCGGCAGGCGTTGCACCTTGGTCGCCTTGGAGTAGCGCGAGATGCGGGCCGTGCCGGGGTCGACGACGTAGTGGATGCCGGGAACCGTCAGCGACGTCTCGGCGACGTTGGTCGCGAGCACGACGCGGCGCGAGGAGTGCGCCTGGAACACGCGGTGCTGCTCGGCCGAGGACAGGCGCGCGTAGAGCGGCAGGATCTCGACGAAGTCGGGGCGCTTGGCGTCGCGCGTGCGCTCGCCCAGGCGCGACTCGAGGGCGTCGGCCGTGTCGTGGATCTCGCGCTCGCCGGACAGGAACACCAGGACGTCGCCCGGTCCCTCGGCCATGAGCTCTTCGACCGCGTCGACGATGCCCGTGACGAGGTCCTTCTCCTGGGCGCCCTTCGCGGGGGAGCGCTTGGCCTTGCCCGACTCGGGGTCGACGTCGGGGCTCAGCGGCCGGTACCGGATCTCCACGGGGTACGTGCGACCCGTGACCTCGATGACGGGAGCCGTCTCGGGGAGGTGAGCGGCGCCGTCGGGCACCTCGTCCGTGCCCGCCGACTCGGCCGCCGCCAGCTCGTCCGCCGTGAGCGGCGGCAGCGGGCCACCCGGCGCGAAGTGCCGCGCGAACCGCTGCGAGTCGATCGTCGCCGACGTGATGATGACCTTGAGGTCGGGGCGCTGCGGCAGGAGCCGCGTCAGGTACCCGAGCAGGAAGTCGATGTTGAGCGACCGCTCGTGCGCCTCGTCGATGATGAGCGTGTCGTACGCGAGGAGCTGCGGGTCGCGCTGGATCTGCGCGAGCAGGATCCCGTCGGTCATGACCTTGACGAGCGTCTGGTCGCTCGACTGGTCGGTGAACCGGACCTGGTAGCCGACGATCTCGCCGAGGACGAGGGGCCGATCTCCCCTGAGCTCTTCGTTGATACGCTCCGCGACCGTGCGCGCCGCGATCCGTCGGGGCTGCGTGTGCCCGATCTGGCCCTTCCGACCCCGCCCGAGCTCGAGCGCGATCTTGGGGAGCTGCGTCGTCTTGCCCGAGCCCGTCTCGCCCGCGACGATCACGACCTGGTTCTCCGCGATGGCTCGTGCGATGTCCTCGCGCCGCGCCGAGACGGGCAGCTGCTCGGGATAGGTGATGGGCGGCACGACGACAGCGGCGCGCCGCTCGGCGGCCCGCGCGAGCTGGGCGGGGCTCACCTGCTGGCGGCGGGCACCGCGCTGGTTGCCGCGCGTCGAGGTGCCCGACGCCGGACGCTCACCCCGGCCTCTCTTCTCACCTTCGGGAGTCCTCTCGCCGCGGGCCCGGTCGGTCGTGCTGCGGGGGGCCGAGTCCTGACGACCGGCGGCCTGCTCGGCCTGCTCGTGGGCGGCGTTCTGCTCGCTGACCTGGGGCTTCGCCCGTCCGCGTCCTCCGCGTCGGCGGCGTGGGCTCGCGCCCGTGCGCGGCTCGCGTCCCGCCTCGCCCGTGGGGGCGCTCGCAGGGCTGTCCACGGCGGGTCGTGCGGGGCCGTGCGGTTCGGTGCTCACGACCAACCATTCTCTCAAGTGGTCGCAACTTCAATTGCCCCGGGCCCGTCGGGCACGTGCCGTGGCGAGGACGATCGGCCCGGCGCATCGGCCCGTGGGAAGGCGTGGCACTACGGTGACGACGTGAACTCCATGGCCGAGGTCGTCGGCGCAGCACTCCCCCTCGCAGTGGCCGTCGCGCTCAGCCCGCTGCCGATCATCGCCCTCGCGCTGCTCCTGACCTCGGACCGGGGGCGCGCCTCGGGCGTGACCTTCGTCGTCGGCCGGCTGCTCGCGCTCGCGGCCCTGCTCGGTGTCGTCGTCGCGGCGTCGGACGTCGTCGAGCACCTCCTGGGGTCGAGCGAGCTCCCGGCCTGGGTGCGGATCGTCCTGGGAGCCGCGCTCATGGCGCTCGGCCTCACGCAGTGGCGCCCGAAGCCCGAGGGAGAGGCGGCGAGCCTCCCCGGCTGGCTGGCCTCGATCGCGGACGCGTCACCTGCGCGTGGTCTCGTCCTCGGTGTGCTGGTCACGGTCGCCAACCCCAAGGAGCTCGCGTTCGTGCTCGCCGCGGGCGTCTCGGTGGGCGGTGCGGCGCTCGGGGTCGTGCAGGAGGTCGTGGTCGTGCTGGCGTTCGTCCTGGTGGGCGGGCTGTCGGTCGTGGTCCCCCTCGTCGCGACGCTCGTGGCCCCCGCCCGTGTCGTGCCCTGGCTCGACCGCCTGCGGGAGTGGCTGACCGCGAACACGTCGCTCGTCATGGGCGTGCTGCTGCTCGTGATCGGGGCCACGGTCCTGGGGAACGCGATCGGGGAGCTGTAGGGCCTCGGGAGAGCCGGTCGCAGAGCGGGGGTCGCCGTCGCTCCGGGCCTTGCGACCACCCCGCTCCGGGAGCACCCTGGGGGCATGGCCACGTCCTGGGTCGACCGGTGGCAGCTCGATCTCGATCAGCTGCGCTGGTACCCCGTGGCCCAGGAGATCCGCGCGGTGCACCGGGAGGACCCGACGCACGTCGTGCTCCGCTCGACCGCAGCCCGGCTCGTCTGGGAGCCCTGGCGTCTGCTGCCCGTCTACGCGGTCCCCGCGGCCGACCTCCGCGCACCCCTCGTCAAGGGCGAGCACCAGGACGGGCAGGTGCGGCACGGCCTGATCCCGCACCCGCTGCACTTCGAGCGGCACACGTGCGCGGGCACCGAGCTGTGGTTCGGTGGACCGGACGGGATCCGCGGCCCCGGCGGGGCGGCCCCGTTCTTCCGTCCCGACGACGAGGGGCTCGCCGGGTACGTCATGGTCGACTTCCAGGCGTTCGACTGGTTCGCCGAGGACCAGCACCTCGCCGCCCACCCGCGCGACCACTTCAAGCGGGTCGACGTCGTGCCGAGCTCGCGCCACGTCGTCGTGTCGCTCGGCGAGGTGCTGCTCGCGGACTCCTCCCGTGCCATGGCGCTCACCGAGACCTACCTGCCGCTGCGCTGGTACGTCCCGCGCGAGGACGTGCAGTGGGACGCCCTGACGCCGAGCACGACGACGAGCGACTGCGCCTACAAGGGGCACGCCCGCTACTGGTCGCTCGCGTCGGGCGACCCTGCCGATGCGGACATCGGCTGGAGCTACGAGAACCCGTTGTCCGACGGCGAGAGGGTGCGCGGGTACGTCGCGTTCTGGTGCGAGCGCACCGACCTCACGCTCGACGGCGTGGAGATGCCGCGCCCCGAGAGCCTGTTCTTCCCCCGCGGGAGACGTTGACCGGAGCGGGCCGGCGGCTTCGGGCCGTCCCTCGGCGCACGGTGCTTCCCGTCCCGGTGCTTCCCTGCCGGTGTTGTCCTCACCGGTGCCGAGCATGCGGTTGGCGTTCGTCCAGGCGGGAGATCGAACGGCAACCGCATGCTCGGCGAACGGCAACCGCATGCTCGGCGGGCCGCGGCCCAGACTGGTCGCCCCGTCGACCGACGCTCAGCCGACCCGGACGCTCAGGACGAGCTGCTCGCCGACGTCGAGACGCACGTCCGAGAGCGTGACACCCGGCGGCAGCGACGACGCGAGGTCGATGCGCTTGCCGTCGACCTGCTCGAGCTTCCCGCGGACGGCCAGCAGGAGCGCCGCGACGACGGGGTTGCGGCTCGTCGCACCGATGTTGCTCAGCGTGAGGACCATGGCCTGGTCGATCTCGGCGGTCGCGGTGATCTGGGCGCTCGCGGACAGGAAGCCCTTGCGGATCTTCGCGGACGCCACGATCGACGCGGCGCGCGGCCCGCGGGACGCGAGGTCCACGTCGAGGGCCGTGAGCGTGAAGCCCTGGTCGGCGAGGGCCTTGGTCGCGAGCTCGCGGACCGTGGTGACGAGCGCGTCACGGCTCGCGGCTGCGCGCAGGTGACCGCTCACGGGGTGCTCGGTGCTCTGACCGGACTCCTCGATCGCGAGCGAGCCGTCGCCCCCCTCGACCCAGGTGAAGCGCAGGTCGCGGATCTCGGCGTCGAGGTCGACCGCGACACCGACGATCGTCACGGGGTGGCCCTGGGCTCGGATCGTGCGGGCGACGGCATGCTCGCGCCCGACGACGTGCTCGACGTTCTCGGCGGGGTCGGGGGCGTCGGCGGCACCCATCGCGCGGACGACGAGGCCCGTCACGTCGACGTCGAGGCTCTGGACGTCCGGGCTGCCAGGGACGGTCGCCGCGTCGATGCGGACACGGTCCAGGCCCGACGCGTGCGGCCCGAGGTTCCGGGTCATGACCTCGCGCAGGCGGTCGGCGAGCGCGGAGCCGCTGTCCGGGCGCGGGGCACGGCCGAAGGGGAGGACGTCGTGGGCGGGGCTCAGGTCGTCGGGCATGCGCCGAGCCTATGACGATCGGGCCAGCGCAGGGCGTCCGGCACACGGTCGCCGGGTCGCGGCGCCGAGACCCGCGTGCGGACTGCCGTCCGCTACGGGGTCGGTTCGGCGACCTCCGCGAACGCCCGCACCGGGAACGTCCCGAATCCCTCGACCTTGGGCGGCACGGCCGTGAACCGCGCGCCGCGCGGCGGCACGGCAGCCAGGTTCGTCAGGTGCTCGACGACGTGGATCCCCGCCGCGAGGAGCAGCGAGTGGGCGGGGCGCGCCCCGCCGGACGTCACGGGGTCGGTGTCGTCGATGTTCAACGAGTCGATCCCGACGAGCCTCACCCCGGCGTCGACGAGGTGCTGCGCGCCGGCCTCGGTGAGGAAGGGCGCGGGCTCCCCGTAGGCCGGTGTGCCGAAGTGCCGGTCCCAGCCGGTCTGGAGCAGCACCGCGGTCCCGGCCAGGTCGCGGTCGAAGAAGACCTCGGCGCCGATCCCGCGACGACCACCCCGCTCGGGGTCGACGACCTCGCTCAGCCGGAACACCTCGGCAGGCAGCCCGACGAGGGTCTCCAGCTCGAGCCCGGAGAGGTCGGTCCCGCCCTCGTACCGGTGGAAGGGGCTGTCGAGGTAGGTGCCCGTGTTGCCGATCATGGTCAGGACGTCCATCGCGAACTGGGTCCCGGGCGCGTACTTCGCGACCGAGTCCGCCCGGGTCAGGAACGGTGTGATCGTCGGGGCGGGCAGGCCCGGGTAGGTCACGAGGCCCTCGCGCACGGTGTGGCTCAGGTCGACGAGCCGCGTCGCGCGGCCCGCTCCTTCGCGGAGTCCGGCCCCTTCGTCGGCCACTCCGCCGATCGCAGCGTCACCGACGACCCCACCGACCCCCCGGCTCCCCACGTGTGGTTCCTCGACGAACGTCAGCCCCGTGATCTCGACCGACCCGACCAGCGCGAGGCCCAGGTGGCGGACCAGGAGGCGAGCGACGTCGTCGGGCAGGAGGTCGCCCGACGGGACGTCGAGGCGGAAGCCCTCCGTGCGGAGGCTGCCACCGTTGGCGAAGGTCACGTGGGCGTCGAAGTGCGCGCGCTGCTCGGTCATCACCGGAGTCTCGCACCGCGGGCCGCCCACGGGAAGACGCAGCGAGGCCGCCGCCCCCGGACGGGGACGACGGCCTCGTGGGTGACCGGGAGGGTCAGTACGAGCTGAGCTCGCCCGACGCGGCGAGCGCGACGATCCCGATGACGTAGAGAGCGGAGACGATCACTCCGAGCACCGTGAAGATGATGCTGAGGATGAGTCCCCACTTGGCGAGCTGGTTGTCGAAGCCTGCCTCGCGCGACTTCTTCTTGGCGATGGCGCTGACGATGATGCCCGCGATCGCGCACACGAACGCCAGGACGAAGCCGACGATGCCGAGCGTCTTGCCCGGGTCCTCGACGGGAGCGCCGTAGTACTGCGGGGCCTGGTCGGACTGCGGGGCCTGCGGGGCGCCGTAGGGAGTGGTCACGGGGGTTTCTCGTTTCTCTCGCGCGCCCGAGCCTTGTCGGGAGCGTGGGGATCGTGGCAAGGGGTGCCACGGAGTGCGGTGCTCATTGTGGAGGAAAACGGCGCGCCTGCACAGGGGTAATTCTCCCCATGGGGGTGAAAAGTGCTCTGCGACTCTGCTCTCGGCAGAGCCGAGGCGGGCTCGCTGCTCGACGGAGCCGCCGCGTCAGGCCGCGGCGCGGCTCGTCTCGCCCCGGAGGTGGTCGATCGTGTTCTGCACGTCGCGCAGCGTCGAACCGACGTCCGCGCCCTGCGCCACGGTCTTGTCGGCGACGTAACGGACCTGGGCCGAGGCGGCGTCGAGGGCGACCTGGGCGTCGGTGAGGGCGAGGACCGCGCGTCCGTCGCCGAACTCGTCGGTCGCGGCCTGCGCGAGCGCGGCGTTGGCCTCGTCCGTGGCGGCCTGGGCGTTCGCGACGGCGTCCTCGACCTCGAGGCGCAGGCCGGCGGGGAGCGTGGAGAGCTGGGTGCTGGCCTTCTCGAGGTCCTCGCCGATCGAGTCGACCTGACACTGCGTGTCCTCGATGAGCCGGGATACCTCGGCGGCCGATGCGGTCGCGCTCAGCGGCAGCATCATCGCGAGTGCGAGGAAGCTGGCGGCGGCGAGCCGGGCGGCAGGTCCTGATGTCTTCGGCGACGTCATGCCGAGAAGTCTGCCCGGTGAACCTGGGAAAAGACAGGGAGGACATGGAGGGCTCGTGGAGATTTCGCCCACGGCACAGGGAGGGCCGTTCGTCGTGGCGCTGCCAGGCGCCGGCGCTGCCCGCGCGCGCGGGTAGCGTTGCTGCCGTGTCCCACCCCGTAGCCCTCGAGGCAGCCCGATGATCCGCCGCGCCCTGGCGCGCGCCTACTGGGCGGTGAGCCGGTGGACCCTGCGCACCGAGCAGCCCCCGACCGACCGCCCCGGCATCCTCATCGGCGCCCCGCACACCTCGAACTGGGACTTCGTGCTCATGCTCGCCATCTCGGCGAGCGTCGGCGTCAAGGTCCGCTGGCTCGGCAAGCACACGCTGTTCAAGGGCGTCATGGGACCGTTCGCGCGGGCCCTCGGCGGCATCCCCGTGGACCGGACGGACCCGAGCCGTGTGGTCGACGACATCGTCTCGCGGGTCCGCACGGGCGAGGTCTTCTCGCTCGTCATCACGCCCGAGGGCACGCGCAGCAAGGGCGAGTACTGGAAGTCGGGCTTCTACCGGATCGCGCGCGAGACGGGCATGCCCGTGACCCTGGGCTACGTCGACCGCACGACCATGACCGCGGGCCTGGGTCCCACGCTCGACCTCACGGGCGACGTCCGCGCCGACATGGACCGCGTCCGTGCGTTCTACGCCGACAAGGCGGGGTTCGACCCGTCGCGCCGCACCGAGCCGCGCCTGCGCGAGGAGGACCGGCCCGCCCGCGGGGCGAGCGCCCCGGAGGGCGACCCGACGGTCTGACGGGGCGGCGTCGTGGGGGGGGGGGCGCGGGGGGCGGCGCGGCCGGCGTCGACCGCCGGATCTGGCGACCGCTGCTCCGCACCCGGCGGAAGGTGGTCAGCGGGACGGCAGGCCGCGAGCCGCGAGCGCC
>NZ_JACSQF010000030.1 GCF_014836755.1 Oerskovia merdavium | reverse complement strand
CGTCGGTCTCGGCTCGGTCGTCGGTCTCGGCTCGGTCGTCGGTCTCGGCTCGGTCGTCGGTCTCGGCTCGGTCGTCGGTCTCGGCTCGGTCGTCGAGCATGCGGTTTCCGCCCGTCGACCATGCGGTTGTCGTCCCAGATCGCACGGATCGCGACGCCCACCGCATGCTCGGCGCCGGTGCCGGGCCTGCGCGACCAGCCCCGGCACCGGCGCCGAGAACGAGGTTCTGCCACCTCGACCACGAGGTTGCGGTCGTTGTCAGCGAGATAGCGACCGCAACCTCGTGCTCGGCACCGAGAGGAGGGCCCCGCCCGCTGACCCGCACGACCGACCCGCGTCCCCACCCCGGTCGAGCCCCGCCCCGGCCGCATCCACCCCGGCGATCGGCCCCACCCCGTCGGCCCACCCCGGGCCCGGGCCGCCCTCGCCCCGGCCCCACCCCGGCCGCCCCCGATCGGTCCGCCCGAAAGATAACGACTCGGTCGCAAGTTGACCTGACGGGCTGTCAGGGCGCAGGATCATCTGTCATAGTTGCTATAGCAAATAGCAAAAGAAGCCGTACTCGCCCGGCCCCTCACCGCACCACCCGTTCGCTCCGCACCACCCGTTCGCCCCGCAGCCCCCGCAACGAAGCAAGGACCGCTCGTGACCCGCAATGATGCACCTGTGACCGTCGCCCTCGTGGGCGCCGGCAACCGTGGTCAGACCTACGCACGCTGGATCGCCGCGCACCCCGACCGTGCCCGCCTGGTCGCGGTCGCCGACCCGCGCCCGTTCCAGCGCTCGCTCGTGGCGTCCGGGTCGGCGGCGGCGAACCCCGACGCCGCCCCCGTCGCGGAGTTCGCGGACTGGGAGTCCCTGGTCGCAGCGGGCGACGAGACCACGGGCGCCCCCGCCCGCCTCGCCGACATGGTCATCGTCGCGACCCAGGACCGTGAGCACCGCGACCCGGTCGTCGCCCTCGCCGCCCAGGGCTACGCGATCCTGGTCGAGAAGCCGCTCGCCCCGAGCCCCGAGGAGTGCCGCGACGTGGTCGACGCGGTCGAGGCCTCGGGCGTCCTGTTCGGCGTGTGCCACGTGATGCGCTACATGCCGTACACGGACCTCATGAAGTCGGTCGTCGACTCGGGCGTCCTGGGCGAGGTCGTCAACGTGCAGCACCTCGAACCGGTCGGCTGGTGGCACGACGCGCACTCGTACGTGCGCGGCCCGTGGCGCTCGGAGAAGACGTCGAGCCCCATGCTGCTCGCGAAGTCGAGCCACGACCTGGACTGGATCCGCTACGTCACGGGCAAGCGGATCACGACGGTCGCGAGCTTCGGCTCGCTCAAGCACTTCCGGCCCGAGGAGCGTCCCGAGGGCGCGGCGGACCGCTGCCTGGACTGCCCGCTCGAGCCGACCTGCCCGTACTCCGCGCCGCGCCTGTACCTGGGCACGCTGCGCGAGAAGGGCGCCATCTGGCCCGTCACGGTCGTCACCGACGGCACCGACGAGGCCTCGGTGATCGAGGCGCTGCGCACGGGCGACTACGGGCGGTGCGTCTACGCGTCGGACAACGACGTCGTGGACCACCAGGTCGTCGCGATGGAGCTCGAGGGCGGTGGAGCGGCGACGTTCACCATGACGGCCTTCTCGGAGCAGGACCACCGCAAGACGCAGATCTTCGGGACCCACGGATGCCTCGACGGCGACGGCGAGAAGATCCGGGTCACCGACTTCCGGGACGGCTCGGTCACGGTCCACGACTCGGGTCACCACGGTGCGACCAACGCGGCCGACGACCACGGCGGCGGCGACTCGGGGGTCATGGACGCGTTCGTGCGTGCGGTCGCGACGGGCGACGCGTCGCACGTCCGCTCGGGCGCCGTCGAGTCCCTCCAGAGCCACCTCGCCGTGTTCGCGGCCGAGGAGTCACGGCACTCACGCACCGTCGTGGAGGTCCCGGCCCGCTAGCAGCACGTCCCGTCCGGACGGGTACCCCCCGCCCGGGCACCGAAGCAGCACCTCGCAGGGAGCAGCGAAGCACCCGAGAGCACCACCGCACGACCCCCGAAACATCCAGCAAGCATCCAGCACGGTAGTCATCGTTCGACGTCAAAGGAGCACGAAAATGACCATGCCGAAGAAGCACGTGGTGACCGCGATCGCCGCGATCGCCAGCCTCGGCGCCCTCACCGCGTGCAGCGGTGGCGGCACGACCGGCAGCTCGACCCCCGTCCCCTCGGACGGCGCGGCCTCGGGCTCGGTGACCATGTGGACCTACCCCGTCATCGCCGACGAGGCGGCCCACAAGAAGTTCTGGGACGAGCAGATCGCCGAGTTCACGGCCGAGAACCCCGACGTCGACGTCAAGGTCGAGATCTACCCGTGGGCCGGCCGCGACGAGACGCTCGCGACGGGCATCGCGGGCGGCAAGGGCCCCGACGTCGTCTACCTCATCCCCGACCAGCTCCCCAAGTACGCGAAGTCCCTCGCGGCGGTCGACAACTACATCACCGACAACACGGGCGACCTGCGCGAGAACGCCGCCAAGTCGGTGAGCATCGACGGGGCCATGATGGGCGCGCCGCTGATCATGAACTCGAAGCCGCTCGTGTGCAACGCCGCGGCGTTCGACGCGATCGGCGAGTCGGGCAACTACCCGGCCACGTGGGACGACCTGATGACCCTGGCCCCGAAGTTCAAGGACGCCGGCTACGACGTCACGAACTACTGGGGTGCGGTCGACGCGACGCTCAACGAGTCCTTCTACCCGCTGCTGTGGCAGGCGGGCGGCTCGGTGTTCTCCGAGGACGGCACCGAGGTCGCGTTCGACTCCCCCGAGGGCATCGAGGCGCTCCAGTTCGTCACCGACCTGGCCGAGGGCGGCTTCGTCGAGAAGGACCTGCTGACGACGATCCCGGCGTTCGAGCAGACCCGTACCGCGCAGGGCAAGATCGCCTGCACGTGGCAGCAGGGCCCCGGCGACGTCGCGAGCTTCTGGGGCGAGGAGAACACGGTCGTGCTCCCCTCCCTCAAGGAGGCCGAGTCGATCGGCTACGGCACGGTCGGCTCGCTGGCCCTCATGAAGAAGGCCGAGAACCTGGACGCAGCGGGCAAGTGGCTCGCGTTCGCCACGCGCCCCGAGGCGTCGGCCGAGTACGCGAAGGCCGCGGGCTGGTTCACGCCGTACACCTCGCAGACCGGCCTGTACGGCGACGACGCGACCATGGCGGCCCTCGAGGCCACGCTCGACGCCACGACCTCCGGCGACCTCAACGAGAAGTCCCGTGAGGTCATGGGCATCCTCGCTCCGGAGATCCAGGCCGCGCTCATCGGTCAGAAGACCCCCGAGCAGGCCATGAAGGACGCGGCCGCGGCCGCGAACCCGCTCCTCGGCTGATCTCGCACCACACCCACCGGGCCGGGAGGCCGCCGCTGACGCGGCCCCCGGCCCGGTGAGGCGAAGGAGAAGAACCTCATGACAGCAACCACCCCGTCCGGAGACGTCCTCGGGACAGGCGTCCAGGGCTCGCTGCCCGACGGCGCCACGCCCGTCGCGCGGAGCGCGTCCGGTGGGCCCTCGGGCCCGTCGGGCAGCAAGGCCCCCTCGACGTTCCGCCGCACCATGGCCCGCCGCGAGGCCCGTATCGGCCTGCTCTTCGCGCTCCCGGCCTTCCTGCTCTTCCTGGCCTTCCGGTTCGGACCGGCGATCGCCGGCGTGGGGCTGAGCTTCTTCGACTACACCATCGGGGACACGGCCACGTGGACCGGCCTCGACAACTTCGAGCGCATGGTCAACGACCCGATCTTCTGGTCCGCGATGCGCGTGACCCTGATCCTCAGCGTCCTGATCGTGCCGCTGTCGCTCGCGATCTCGACGTTCATGGCGCTCCTGGTCCGCCGCTCGTTCCGCGGGTCGGGCTTCTACCGCTCGGTGTTCTTCCTGCCCGTGGTCACGAGCCTCGTGCTCGCCGCGACCGTGTTCACCTGGGTCTTCTCGACCGGGGGCCCATGGTCGCAGCTCATGGGCCTGATCGGCCTGTCGACCGACTCGTGGCTCGGCAGCACGACCCTGGTCCTGCCCGCGCTGGCCCTGGTCTCGATCTGGTCGCGCTTCGGGTACGGGATGCTCATCCTCCTGGCCCGCATGCAGGACCTGCCGCGTGAGCTCGAGGAGGCCGCGGCGCTCGACGGCGCGAACGCCTGGCACCGGTTCTGGCACATCATCATGCCGCAGCTCAAGCCCACGCTCTTCTTCCTGGCGGTCATCGAGACCACGGCGTCGTTCCAGATCTTCGACCTGGTCTACACCATGACGGGCGGCGGGCCCGCCCGCGCGAGCTACAGCCTCGTCTACCAGATCTACGACCAGGGCTTCAAGTACTTCGACCTCGGCTACGCCAGCACGCTCGGCGTCGCCCTGTTCATCATCACCATCGTCGTTGCGTTGGTGCAGCGTCGCCTCATCGGGAGGGACAAGTGACCACGCTCGCCACCCCCGGCACCCCGGGGCACCCCGGGACCGCTGCCGGTACCACCAGCCCGACCGACCTCACGCCCACGGTGCGCCGCAAGCGCAGCAAGAACTCGGGCATGGACCTGACGCTACGCGGCAAGATCGTGCGGTACGTCGTGCTGAGCCTCGCCGCGGTCGTCACGATCTTCCCGTTCTACGCGATGGTCGTGCTCTCGCTCAAGCCTGCGGCGGCGATCCAGTTCCCGCAGAGCCTCATCCCCACGAACCTGGGCTTCGCGGCCTACGAGCGCGTGCTCGGTGCCGGGAACATCTGGACCTGGTTCGGGAACACGCTCATCTACTCGGTCGTCTCGGTGGTCCTGGTCCTCGCGTTCTCCGCGATGGCGGGCTACGCGTTCGCCAAGAAGAAGTTCCCGGGCCGTGAGGCCATGTTCTGGTCGTTCCTCGCGATGGTCATGGTCCCGTACCACGTGACCCTGATCCCGACCTTCATCCTCATGGCGCAGGTCGGCGGCCTGGACACCTACTGGGGCCTGATCCTGCCGACGCTCGCGAACGCGCAGGCCGTGTTCCTCATGCGGCAGTTCATCATGGACATGCCCGACGAGCTCTTCGAGGCCGCCAAGCTCGACGGTGCGTCCGAGTGGCGCATCTTCACGCGCATCGTGCTGCCCCTGTGCAAGCCGATCCTCGCGACGCTCGGCACGTTCGTCTTCCTGTGGCACTGGAACGACTTCCTGTGGCCGCTCATCATGGGCCAGGGCACCGACCACTGGACCCTCACCGTGGGTATCGCGTCGCTGCAGCAGCAGGACGTGCCGCTCAACATGATCCTCGCCGGCGCGACCATCTCCTTCGTGCCGATCTTCGCCGCCTACCTCGTGGCCCAGCGCTACTTCCAGGAGGGCGTCACCATGTCCGGAATCAAGGGATAGCACTCGTGTCTTCGACCTCACCCAGCCCTCTGCCCGCTGCCGCCGTCGCTCCTGCCGGCGACTCCGCCGTCGGGCGCCCCGCCGGCCCCTCCTCGCTCGCCGAGCTCGAGGACCTGCTCACCACGCCCTCGCCCGCGCTCGTCGCGGACATGGCCGCACGCTCGGGCGACCTGGTCGTCCTGGGTGCGGGCGGCAAGATGGGCCCGAGCCTCACGGTCCTCGCCCGACGCGCGCTCGACGCCGCGGGCCGCACGGGCGACGCCGTCCACGCGGTCTCGCGCTGGTCGGACCCGGCCCAGGCCGACCACCTGCGCGACGCGGGCGTGAACGTCGTGACGGCCGACCTCATGACGGGCGACCCCGCGGTCCTGGGCGGCCTGCCCGACGGCGCGGACGTCGTCTACATGGTCGGCGCCAAGTTCGGCACGTCGTCGGCTCCCTCGCTCGCGTGGGCCGCGAACGCCGCGCTCGTGAGCGACGTCGCGCGCCGCTACGCGGACTCGACCATCGCCGCGTTCTCGACCGGGAACGTGTACCCGCTCGTCCCGGTCTCCTCGGGCGGCTGCTCCGAGGACGACCCGACCGGGCCCGTCGGCGAGTACGCCATGAGCTGCCTGGGGCGCGAGCGCCTGTTCCAGCACGCGGCCCTCACGCGCGGCACCAAGGTCGCGAACATCCGCCTCAACTACGCGGTCGACCTGCGCTACGGCGTGCTGTGCGACGTCGCCGCGCCGATCCTCGCGGGCGAGCCCGTCGACCTGACCACGAGCCACGTCAACGTCGTGTGGCAGGGGTACGCGAACGAGGTCGCGCTGCGTGCGCTCGGCCATGCGTCCTCCCCCGCCTTCACGGTCAACCTCACGGGCCCCGAGACCGCGTCGGTGCGCCGCCTCGCAGGGCTGCTCGGCGCGGGGCTGGGCCGCGAGGTCTCGTTCCAGGGCGAGGAGGCCGGGACGGCCCTGCTCAACGACGCGAGCCTGTGCCACGAGCTGTTCGGGTACCCCGACGTCTCGCTGCGCACGCTCGTCGACTGGCAGGCGCAGTGGCTCGCGGCGGGCCTGCCCACGAGCGGCAAGGCCACCAAGTTCACCGTCCGCGACGGGAAGTTCTGATGGCCTCGGTCCTCGACGCCATGGAGCCCGCGTCGCTCGCGCTCCTGCGCGCGGGCACGGTCATCCCGGCCCAGCCGCTCGCGCTGACCGCCGACCGCCGGTTCGACGAGCGCCGCCAGCGTGCCCTCACGCGGTACTACCACGCGGCCGGGGCCGGCGGTGTGGCCGTGGGCGTGCACACGACGCAGTTCGAGATCCGCGACGTCGGTCTCTACCGGCCGGTGCTCGAGATGGCCGCGGAGGTGTCGCGCGAGACGCTGGGCGGGAACGCGCCCGCAGGTTCCGCGACCACGGGGCCGCGTCCGCTCGTCCAGGTCGCCGGAGCCTCGGGACCCACGGCCCAGGCCGTGGCCGAGGCCCAGGTCGCGGCCGAGCTCGGCTACGACGCGGTGCTCCTCGCGCCGCGCGTGGCCGGGTTGAGCGGCACGCGCGAGGAGGTCGAGCGCTACCTGCTCGACCGTGCGCGGGCCGTGGGCGAGGTCCTGCCCGTGGTCGGCTTCTACCTCCAGGAGGCGATCGGCGGGCCCCGCCTCTCGGTCGACTTCTGGCGCGGGTTCGCCGCCATCGAGGCCGTCGTGGCCGTCAAGGCTGCGCCGTTCGACCGGTACCGGACCATCGACGTCCTGCGCGGCGTTGCCGAGTCCGGCCGGGCGGACCAGATCTCGCTCTACACGGGCAACGACGACGCGATCATCGCCGACCTGGTCTCCGAGGTCGACGTCCCGGTCACGGGGAGCGCGAGCCCGTACACCGCGCGCTTCGTGGGCGGCCTGCTCGGCCAGTGGGCCGTGTGGACGCGCGGCGCGGTCGAGACCCTGCGCCTCGCCCAGGCCGCGCGCGGCGTCACGGCCGACGGCACGCTCACGGTGCCCGACGACGCGGCCCTGCGCCTCCTGGTCGCCCGTCAGACCGGGCTCACCGACGCCAACGCCGCGGTGTTCGACTCCACGAACGACTTCGCGGGGGTCATCGCCGGTGTGCACGAGGTCCTGCGCCGCCAGGGGCTGCTCGAGGGCATCTGGTGCCTCGACCCCGCCGAGACGCTGTCCCCCGGGCAGGCCGACGAGCTCACGCGCGTCACGGCCGCGTACCCGTGGCTCGGCGCGTCGGACGACGCGTTCGTCGCGGAGCACCTCGACGCGTGGCTGGCATGATTCCCCGATGAGCCGCACCCCGAGCGTCGTCAGCGTCTCCCCCGCGCTGCGGGCCGAGTTCTTCACGCCCGCGGCGTGGGAGACGCTGACCGCGCTGACCGACGTGGTGCTCGTCGACGACCCGGCCACGCTGGGTGCGACGCTCGACGCCCGGGCGGGCGCTGCGTCGTCGGGCCTCTCGCACGCACAGGTGCTCGTCATCTCGTGGGGGACGCCCCGCCTCGACGCCGCGTTGCTCGACCGCCTGCCGGACCTGCGCCTGGTCGCGCACACGGGCGCGAGCGTCAAGCCGTTCGTCACGCCCGAGCTGTTCGCGCGCGGCGTGCGCGTGACCCAGGCCGGGCAGGGCATGGCGCAGTCGGTCGGCGAGGTGTCGGTCGTGTTCGCGATGGCCCTCCTGCACCAGCTCCCGCGCTTCCACCACGGTCTCGCGTCGGGTGCCTCGTGGGAGGACGCCGAGGCCGCGCCCCCGCGGTACGAGATCGCGGGCACGCGCATCGGCGTGATCGGCGCCTCCCGGACCGGGCGGGCGGCGATCACCATGCTGCGCGCGCTCGGGGCCGAGGTAGTGGTCGCGGACCCGACCCTGTCGGCCGCGGACGCCCAGGCCCTGGGCGTCGCGCTCGTGAGCCTCGACCACCTGCTCGCGACGAGCCGCATCACCATGGTCCACGCGCCCACCCTGCCCGAGACGCACCACCTGGTCGGGGCGCGCGAGCTCGCCCTCATGCCCGACGGGGCGGGGCTCGTCAACACCGCCCGGTCGTGGCTGACCGACGAGGACGCGCTGCTGCGCGAGGTCGCGAGCGGACGGATCGACGCAGCGCTCGACGTGTTCGACGCCGAGCCGCTGCCCGTCGACCACCCGCTGCGGACCCTGCCGAACGTGCTCCTCACGCCGCACCACGCGGCCGCGACGGTCCAGGGTCGGCTGCGGCAGGGGTCGATCGTGGTCGAGGAGATCGGCCGCTTCCTCGCGGGCGAGCCGCTGCAGCACGAGGTCGACGCGGCCACGCTCACGCGGATGGGCTGAACCCTCCGAGCGGGCCGCGGGACGGGCAGGGTCTGGAGGTCACGCCCGCACCGGCCCGTCGGGCGGCGCCACGGTGGGAGAATCGAGACCATGCCCGACGACGCACCCACCACGTCCGTGCCCGCACCTTCGCCCGGGGTCACCGGTGCCGAGGACTGGCGCCCGCACCTCGGCACCGACGCCGAGCGCCCGGCCCCGACGCTCCCCCACCTCGTGTTCTTCGAGCCCCGCATCCCGGGCAACACGGGCAACGCGATCCGCCTCGCGGCCGTGACGGGCGCCCGCCTGCACCTGGTCGAGCCGCTGGGCTTCGACCTCGACGAACCCAAGCTCCGCCGTGCGGGGCTCGACTACCACGACCTCGCCGCGATGGAGGTGCACGCCGACCTCGAGGCTGCCCTCGCCTCGATGCCCGAGGCCCGCGTCTTCGCGTTCACGACCAAGGCCACCACGCGGCACACCGACGTCGAGTACCGCCCAGGCGACGTGCTGCTGTTCGGCCCCGAGCCCACCGGCCTGCCCGACGACGTCCTGGCGCACGCGCGCATCACCGACCAGGTCAAGATCCCCATGCTGCCCGGGCGCCGGTCGCTCAACCTGACGAACAGCGCGTCGATCGCGATCTACGAGGCCTGGCGCCAGACGGGGTTCGCCGGCGGGGTCTGACCTCGCGAGCCGTGGCCGGGCCGGGGGGCGGGAACGCCTCGAAGGATCAGCCGCCGACGATCGAGAGCTGACCGGACCGGACATCCTGGACGATCACCTGACCCGGCGCGCCGACCTGGGGGAACGCGAGGGCGACGACGACCGCCACCGCGACGACGCAGGCCGCCACGACGACGAGCCACCGAGATCCCGTCCGCCGGTCGGGTGCGAGGTCGTCGGACCGCCCCAGGGCGTCCAGGGCACGCGCTGCGCGGAGCACCGCCACGGTCAGCACCGCGGCTCCCCCCGCGGCGGTCAGGGCATGCGCCGTGGCCGCACCGTTGGCGACACCGTACTGCCACGTCGAGAGGTCGAGGCTGCCGGACCTGTCGACCGCGTGCGCCTGGAACGCCTGGGCCAGGCGCCTCAGCACGTACGAGACCCCGACCAGCAGGATCCCGACCGCCAGGAGGGGGAAGACCCGGCGACCGCGGGGCGTCGGTGGCGCGGGCTCTGCCGTCTCCGTGGCCGGGGAGTCCTCGTCCGGCTCGAGGTCGTCGAAGGTCTCTGCGTCGACGGGGACCAGCTCGATGGGATGCACCATCCGTGCATCCTGGCAGAAGCGACGCCCTGCGGGCCGGAGGGGCTGGGAACGGGGAGTGCTCACCCCTTCCACTCTCAAGATATAGCGCACAGGGGGCCTTGCGGCAAGGCCCCCGTCGTCCCGCAGAATGGTCGATCTCAGCCGCGAGCAGTGGGATGGAGAACCTCGGTCATGCGCGCCTCTTCGTCAGCCTTCCGGTCACCCCGCACCCGCACGAACCCGATCGGAGCCTCTCGCGTGCCCCCTCAGGACGACAGCCCGTTCGACCTTCCCGAGCGCCTCGCCGCGAAGGCGGACCCGGCCCTGATCGCCGCCGACGAGCGACACCTCGCCGCGGTCGCCGCGACCCTCGAGCACTCGGTCGCCGACCTGTCCGCGCGACTCGACGCCGCGCGCCGAGCCCCTGGCGGGTCCGGCACCGAAGCGCTCGAACGCGACCAGGAGATCCACCGGCTCAGCTCCCGGTTGCGTCTCCTGCAGAGGTACGGGATCGACCTGTGCCTGGGACGCCTGGTGCCGGCCGACGGGTCCGAGCCCGTGTACGTCGGGCGGCTCGGCCTGACCGACGCCGCCGGCCGACGCCTGCTGGTCGACTGGCGTTCGCAGCCCGCCGAACCGTACTTCGCGGCGACGCGTGCGCACCCCCTGGGGCTCGCGAGCCGTCGCCGGTACCGCTGGACGGGCGGGCGGATCAGCGACTACTGGGACGAGTCGTTCACCGCGGACGGTCACGACGACAGCGCCGCGCTCGACGACGAGTCGGCCTTCATCGCGAGCCTCGGCACCAGCAGGTCTCCCCGCATGCGGGACGTGCTGGGCACCATCCAGTCCGACCAGGACGCGATCGTGCGTGCCGACTCCCGCGGCGCCCTGGTCGTCGACGGCGGCCCCGGCACGGGCAAGACGGTCGTCGCGCTGCACCGCGCGGCGTTCCTCCTCTACTCCGACCCGCGTCTGGGGCACCACCACGGCGGAGTGCTCTTCGTCGGACCGCACGAGCCGTACCTCGCCTACGTCGCCGACGTCCTGCCGAGCCTCGGTGAGGAGGGTGTGCAGACGTGCACGCTGCGCGACCTCGTCCCGGAGGGGGCAGCGGCAGCGCCGGAGACCGACCCCGAGGTGGCTCGCCTCAAGGCGTCGGCGAGCATGGTCGCGGCGATCGAGCCCGCGGTGCGGTTCTCCGAACGGCCGCCGACCGAGGGCATGGAGGTCGGCACCCCGTGGGCCGACGTCTGGCTCAGCACGGCCGACTGGGCAGAGGCGTTCGCGTCGCCCGACCCCGGCACCCCGCACAACGAGGCGCGCGACGAGGTCTGGGAGGCACTGCTGACGATCCTCGTCGACAAGCACACCGACGAGACCGAGGACGTGCCCGAGGACCAGGTCCGCCGGTCGCTCCGTCAGAACAGGGACCTGGGCAAGGCCTTCAACCGGGCGTGGCCGCTCATCGAGGCGACCGACCTCGTCGCGGACCTGTGGTCGGTACCCGCCTACCTGCGGATGTGCGCCCCCTGGCTCACGCCCGCGGAGGCCCAGGCCCTGCAGCGCGACGACGCCCAGGCCTGGACCGTCGCCGACCTGCCGCTCCTCGACGCGGCGCACCAGCGCCTGGGCGACCCCGAGGAGTCGCGTCGACGACGCCGGAACCAGGCCGCCGCCGCGGCCGAGAGCGCGCGCATGGCCGACGTCGTCGACCACCTGATCGCGACCGACGACTCCGAGCTGCAGGTCATGTCGATGCTGCGCGGGCAGGACCTCCAGGGCGCGCTGGTCGACCCGTCCTCGCTCGAGACCGCGACCCCGGACCTGCTCGCGGGACCGTTCGCGCACGTCGTCGTGGACGAGGCGCAGGAGCTGACGGACGCCGAGTGGCAGATGCTGCTCCTGCGCTGCCCGTCGGGGAGCCTCACGATCGTGGGCGACCGGGCGCAGGCCAGGCACGGGTTCACCGAGTCGTGGGACGAACGGCTCACCCGGGTCGGGCTCGACCGGGTCCGCTCCGCCTCGCTGAGCATCAACTACCGGACCCCGGAGGAGGTCATGACCGAGGCCGAGCCGGTCATCCGGGCCGCGCTCCCCGACGCCAACGTGCCGACGTCGGTCCGGCGCTCCGGGGTCCCCGTGGTGCACGGCGGCACGGCGGACCTGGACGCGATCCTGGCGACCTGGCTCGCGACGCACGACGACGGCACCGCGTGCGTGATCGGCTCCCCCTCGTTCGCGGGCACGCCGCGCGTGCGGTCGCTGACCCCGGTGCTCGCCAAGGGGCTCGAGTTCGACCTGGTGGTCCTGGTCGACCCGGAGTCGTTCGGCGAGGGGATCGAGGGAGCGGTCGACCGCTACGTCGCGATGACGCGCGCGACCCAGCAGCTCGTGGTCCTCGCTGACGGTCGCTGAGCCCGGGGCACCCCGGCGGCCCGGCGGCGGGACACCGGACACCGCAGCGCCGAGGGAGGTACCGCCAGGAACTCCCTGCCTCGTGCCGACGCCCGTAGCGTCGAGGTGAACCGATCGTCAGCACGACCTCAGGAGGACCGCATGGAGAAGCGAACGCTGGGCCAGGGGCTCGAGGTGTCCGCGCTCGGGCTAGGTTGCATGGGCATGAGCCAGAGCTACGGACCCAACCCCGGTGATCGGGACGAGATGATCGCGGTGCTGCGTGGCGCCGTCGAGCGGGGCGTGACGTTCTTCGACACGGCCGAGGTGTACGGCCCGTACGTCAACGAGGAGCTCGTGGGCGAGGCCCTCGAGCCGCTGCGCGACCAGGTGGTCCTCGCGACCAAGTTCGGCTTCGACATCCGCGACGGGCGGTCCGTCGGGGTGGACAGCCGCCCCGAGCAGATCCGCCGCGTCGCCGACGCGTCGCTCGCGCGCCTGCGCACCGACCGGATCGACCTGTTCTACCAGCACCGCGTGGACCCCGCGGTGCCCGTCGAGGACGTCGCGGGCACGGTCGCCGAGCTCGTGGCCGAGGGCAAGGTGGCGCACTTCGGGCTCTCGGAGGCCGGCGCCGGCACCATCCGCCGCGCCCACGCGGTGCACCCCGTGACCGCGCTGCAGAGCGAGTACTCGCTGTGGACCCGGGAGATCGAGGCCGAGATCCTGCCGACGCTCGACGAGCTCGGCATCTCGCTCGTGCCGTTCAGCCCGCTCGGCAAGGGCTTCCTCACGGGCACCGTGGACACCTCGACCGAGTTCACCCCGGGGGACGTCCGCACCCTCATCCCGCGCTTCAGCGAGGAGAACCGCGCCGCGAACCAGGCGCTGGTCGACCTCGTCAGGGAGGTCGCCGCAGCCCACCGAGCGACCCCGGCCCAGGTCGCGCTGGCGTGGCTGCTGGCCCAGCGGCCGGACATCGTCCCCATCCCGGGAACGCGTCGGCTGTCGCGCATCGAGGAGAACCTGGGCGCGGTCACGCTCGACCTTCCCGCGGCCGACCTCACGGCGCTGGGCGAGGCCGCCGAGCGTCTGGGCGTCGCCGGGGCGCGCTACAACGAGGCGATGCAGGCGATGACCGGGCTCTAGTCGGCGCCGACCGGCTCGCAGACGCTGAGCGCGGAGCTCTTGTGCGACACGCCAGGCGTGTCGCACAAGAACTCCGCACTCAGCGGCAACCTTCTCAGGTCAGGTCGCGCACCGCCGCGTACCGCGCACGGATCCCGGGCTCGGGGGCCGCGTCGTAGCCGCTGCTCGACGACGTCTCCCACCTCGGGGCCTCTGCCGCACCCGACAGCACCCAGGCTGCCTGGCGAGCGGCGCCGTCGGCCACGTACTCGCCCGGCTCGGGGACCGCGACGGGCAGGCCGAAGACCTGCGGCGCGATGCGCCGGACCGCCTCGGACTGCGCGCCGCCGCCGATCAGCAGCAGCCGCTCGACCCGGACCCCCTGCTCGCGCAGGGCGTCGAGACCGTCGGCCAGGCCGCACAGCATGCCTTCGACCGACGCCCGCGCAAGGTGCTCGGGCGTCATGGTGGACAACCGCATGCCGTGCAGCGTGCCGCTCGCGTCAGGACGGTTGGGCGTGCGCTCGCCCTCGAGGAACGGGACGAGCACGAGCCCGTCCGCCCCCGCGGGCGCCTGGAGCGCGAGCCGGGACAGGCCCGCGTGGTCCACGCCCAGCACCCGCGCGGTCGCGTCGAGGACGCGGCTCGCGTTGAGGGTCACCCCGAGCAGCAGGAAGTTGCCCGTGGCGTCGGCGAAGCCGTTGACGAGCCCGCTCGCGTCGGCCGTGGCCGACGTGGCGATCGCCGAGACGACTCCCGAGGTCCCGATCGAGACCGCGACGTCGCCCGCGCCCATGCCGAGCCCCAGGGCCGCGGCCGCGTTGTCCCCGGCACCGGGGCCGATCAGGGCCCCACCGGTCACCGCGGCACCGGCCACGGCGGCCGAGGCCACCCCGCCGTCCTCGCCCGGGCCGAGGACCCGGGGCAGCACGACGTCCGAGCGCCCGAGCGCGAGCTCGAGCAGGTCGGTGCGGTACGCACCGCGCCCGCCCTCGGCCGAGGCGTCGAAGTACCCCGTGCCCGAGGCGTCGGAACGGTCGGTCACGAGCGCGCCGAGGTCGGGCTCGAGGCCCTCGCTCCGCGGGCCGTAGCCGGCGATCCGCCACGTCAGCCAGTCGTGCGGGAGCGCGACGGCCGCGACGCGCGCCGCGTTCTCGGGCTCCGCGTCGCGCAGCCAGCGCAGCTTGGTGACCGTGAGCGACGCGACGGGCACCGAGCCGACGGCCTCGGCCCACGCCTTGGCACCGGCACCGGGGTCCCCGTCACCGAGCTCGCGGATCAGGTCGACCGCGGCACCGGCCGAACGGGTGTCGTTCCACAGGAGCGCGGGACGGATCACCTCGCCGTCGGCGTCGAGGACGACCATGCCGTGCTGCTGCCCGCCCACGGCCAGGGCCGCGACGTCGTCGAGCCCGCCCGCGACCTGGACCGCGCCGCGGAACGCCGTCCACCAGGCGTCGGGCGAGACCTCGGTGCCGTCGGGGTGCGACGCCGAGCCGGAGCGCACGAGCGCCCCGGTCACGGCGTCACGGACGACGACCTTGCAGGACTGCGTCGACGAGTCGACCCCCGCGACGAGACCGCCGGTCATGCCGCACCCCCGCGCGTGGCCGCGGCCGGCACGATTGCGCCCCTCATCAGCCGATCAGGTGCTTGAGCGCGAGCTGGTTGAGGCGCACGAAGCCGAAGTCGCGCTCGGCGGCGGCCTCGACGTCGAACTCCTCGTAGGCCGAGCGGTCCGCGAGCAGGTCGGCGACGGACTCGCCCGCGCCCAGCGTGGTCTCACCGAGCTCGAACACGCCCGAGTGCTTGAACGCGGCCTGGACCTCGGGGTCGGCCCGGTACTCGGCGGACTTGCGCGCGAGCATCGAGTAGGTCTCCATGTTGGCCTTGGCGGAGTCCCAGACGCCGACCTCGTTCTCGGTGCGCGAGGGCTTGTAGTCGAAGTGGCGGGGGCCCTCGTAGCGGGGCCCGCCGTTCGGGAAGCCGTTCTCGACGAGGTCGACCGTGAAGAACGCGGAGAGCAGGTCGCCGTGGCCGAACACGAGGTCCTGGTCGAACTTGATGGACCGCTGGCCGTTGAGGTCGATGTGGAAGAGCTTGCCGGCCCACAGCGCCTGCGCGAGGCCGTGCGTGTAGTTCAGGCCCGCCATCTGCTCGTGGCCCGTCTCCGGGTTGAGGCCCACGATGTCGCCGTGCTCGAGCTTCGCGATGAGCGCGAGCGCGTGCCCGATGGTCGGGAGGAAGATGTCGCCGCGGGGCTCGTTGGGCTTGGGCTCGAGCGCGATCTTGATGTCGTAGCCCTGGTCCTTGATGTACGCGGCCGTGAGGTCGAGACCCTCGGCGTAGCGCTCGTGCGCGGAGTGGAGGTCCTTGGCGCCGTCGTACTCGGTGCCCTCGCGGCCGCCCCACATGACGAACGTCTTGGCGCCGAGCGACGCCGTGAGGTCGACGTTGCGCAGCACCTTGCGCAGCGCGTAGCGGCGCACGCCGCGGTCGTTCGAGGTCAGGCCGCCGTCCTTGAAGACCGGGTGGCTGAACAGGTTCGTCGTGACCATCTCGATGGTCAGGCCGGTCTCGTCGGCGGCCTTCTTGACCTCGCCGAGGAGCTGCTCGCGGGTCGCGTCGTCGGAGCCGAAGGGCACCACGTCGTCGTCGTGGAACGTGAAGCCCCACGCGCCGAGGTCCGCGAGCTTGCGGACGGACTCGGCCGGGTCGAGGTGGGGGCGGCTGGCTCCGCCGAACTGGTCCTGACCGGTCCACCCCACGGTCCACAGGCCGAAGGAAAAGTTGATGTTCTGGTCGATCGCGTCAGCCACGACAGTCTCCTCGTCGAGATGGGCCGGCTCCTCGGTCGAGCAGGCCGCCATTTGTTGTATGGATGAACTTATGTGGTCCTGTCGGTAAGGTCAAGACGTGAACCGCGACGAGTCCTCGACCAGCGTCAGGACGCCCACCCGGGGGCGCTCCACGGCCGCCCGCCAGCACACCCTGCGCGAGTACAACCTCGCCCTGGTCTCGCAGGCGATCTTCGACGCCACGACCCCCCGCTCGCGCGCGGACATCGCCGGGACCACGGGCCTGACCCGCGCCACCGTGTCGGTGCTGGTCGACCAGCTCATCGAGGCGCGGCTCGTGCGCGAGCTCCCGCCCGCGACACCGTTGCGCGCGGGCCGCCCCGCCGTCCCGCTCACGCCCGCCGAGCGGACCGTGGTCGGCCTGGGGCTCGAGGTCAACGTCGACTACCTGGGCGGCACGGTCCTCGACCTCACCGGACAGGTCGTCGCGCAGGAGGTCGTCCCGGGCGACCTGCACGGCAGCGACCCCGCCGAGGTCCTCGGACGCCTGGGCGCGCTGGCCCGCCGTCTCGTCGAGGAGGTCGAGTCCCAGGACATGCAGGTCGCGGGCGCTCGGCTCGCCCTGCCCGGCCTGGTCGACGCGCGTGCGGGCCGCCTCCAGGTCGCACCCAACCTCGGCTGGTCCTCGTTCCTGCCCGTCCCGCTGCTCGGCCTGCCCGAGCGCCTCCCGGTCGAGATCGCCAACGAGGCCAACCTCGCGGGGCTCGCGCAGCTCGTGGCCCCGGTCCCGCCGGGCGAGGGCGAGCCCCGCGTGCCGCTCCCCGGGCCCGACGGCGTCGCTCCCCCCGTGCCCTCGTCGTTCCTGTACGTCTCGGGCGAGGTGGGCATCGGCTCCGCGATCGTGATCGACCGCGAGCTCTTCCTGGGCAACCGGGGCTGGAGCGGCGAGATCGGGCACGTCGTGGTCGACCCGCACGGGCCCCGGTGCCTGTGCGGGGCCACGGGCTGCCTCGAGCAGTACGCGGGCAAGGACGCGATGCTGCGCGCGGCCGGCATCCCCCTCGATGCCCCTGTCGAGAGGTTCCTCGACGCGCTCGAGGAGGGCACGCCGTCGGCCCTCGACGCCGCCTCGTCGGCCGGGACCGCGCTGGGGCGCGCGCTCGCGAACTTCGTGAACCTCATCGACATCGAGACCGTGCTGCTCGGCGGGATCTACACCGACCTGCTGCCCCACCTGCGCGAGGCCCTGACGACCGAGCTCACGACACGCGTCCTCGCGTCGCCGTGGACCGAGCTCGACCTGCGGCCCGCGCTCGTGGCCGGGCACGCGGCCATGATCGGCGGCGCGCGCACGGTGCTGCGGGACGTGGTCGCGGCGCCCTCGGCGTGGACGACGAGCGACTGACGTCCGCCCCACGACGGCCCCGCGACGACCTCGGTGCGGCGCCGGTGTGACCTGCGCCGCACCGCCGACCGGGAGAACGCGGGTACCGTCGTTCGTTGGACCAACGGGGACACCCACGCCCCCGCACCGGTTGACCCACCCTCGGAAGGACCGCGCATGACGACGACCCACACCCTCCAGGCGCGCGACCTCTGGGCCGGGCACGGCGGCGCCGACGTCCTGCGCGGCGTCTCGATCGAGCTCTCGGCGGGCCTGGCCCCCGTGGGGATCGTGGGACCGTCGGGCGTCGGGAAGTCGACCTTCATCAGCGCGCTGCTCGGCGAGATCAAGCCGTCGAGCGGGACCGTGACGTGGGGCGGGCGCACCGTGACCCGCCTCGGCCGACGCGACAAGAAGACGTTCAAGGCCGCCGTGCGGCGCGTGTCGCAGGACGGCCTGCCCGGGATCGACCCCGCGAGCAGCGTGACGCACGTGCTCAAGTCCGGGCTGACCGACGCCCGCAAGGGCGGGCGTCCCTCGGGCCAGTCGATCGAGGACCTGCTCGACCTCGTCGCGCTCGAGCACCGCTACGCCGACCGTCCCCTGCGCACGTTGTCCGGTGGCGAGCGCCAGCGTGTGGCCCTGGCCCGGGCCCTCGCGACGCGTCCCGACATCCTGCTGCTCGACGAGCCCCTCACCGCGCTCGACCCGACCATGCGCGGCGAGATCGCCGGTCGCGTCAAGGACGCCGCAGCCCAGCTCGGGACGGGCGTGCTCCTGGTGTCCCACGACCTCGAGCTGGTCCACCGCATGACGGCGTCCGCGCACCTGCTGGTCGACGGCGAGTTCGTCGAGTCCGGCCCGCTCCAGCAGGTGCTCGCCGAGAGCGAGCACCCCGTGGTCCGTGAGCTGGCCGAGGCGGCACCGCTCGCGGTCCAGCGCTGGAGCTGAGCACAGCGACCCGGCCCGGCTCCCACGGGAGCCGGACCCCCGGCCGGTCGGACGGCTCGACGCCGCCCGACCGGCCGTCAGGCCGGCGGGCCGGCGGGCTCAGCGCGTCGTGCCGTCGACCGCGAACGGCTCGATCGCCGCGATCTCCTCGGCCGTGAGAGCGGGCGCGTCGAGCGCCGCGACGTTGTTCTCGAGCTGCGCGACGCTGCTCGCACCCACGAGCGCCGAGGTGATGCGCTCGTCGCGCAGGACCCAGCTCAGCGCGAGCTGCGCGAGCGACTGGCCGCGTCCGGCAGCGATCTCGTTCAGCGCACGGGCACGCTCGAGGTACGTCTCGGAGATCGCGGTGGGCTTGAGGAAGTGCCCGACGGCGGCGCGCGAGTCCGCGGGCACCTCGCCCGAGAGGTAGCGGTCCGTCAGCAGACCCTGCTGGAGCGGCGAGAAGACGATCGTGCCGACGCCGAGGTCCTCGACGACGTCCAGCAGGTTCTCGCCGTCGTCGTGCCCCGCCTCGGGCAGCTCGACGTGCCGGTTGAACATCGAGTAGCTGGGCTGGTGGATGAGCAGCGGCGTGCCGAGGTCCGCGAGGATCTGCGCGGCCTCGCGCGTCTGCGACGGCGAGTAGTTGGAGACGCCGACGTACAGCGCACGCCCGCTCACCACGGCCGTGTGGAGCGCGCCCATGGTCTCGGCGAGCGGGACCGTGGGGTCGAACCGGTGCGAGTAGAAGATGTCGACGTAGTCGAGACCCATGCGGGCGAGCGACTGGTCGAGCGAGGACAGCAGGTACTTGCGCGAGCCGCCGTCACCGTAGGGGCCGGGCCACATGTCGTAGCCGGCCTTGCTCGAGATCACGAGCTCGTCGCGGTAGGGGCGCAGGTCGCGCGCGAGGTGGCGCCCGAAGTTCTCCTCGGCCGAGCCGTAGGGCGGGCCGTAGTTGTTCGCGAGGTCGAAGTGCGTGATCCCCAGGTCGAACGCGCGGCGCAGGATCGCGCGCTGGTTGTCGAACGGGTTGACGTCACCGAAGTTGTGCCAGAGGCCCAGCGACAGTGCGGGGAGGGCGAGGCCGCTGCGACCGGAGCGCCGGTACGTCATGGACTCGTAGCGGTCGTCGGCAGCGAGGTAGCGGGGTGCAAGAGGCATGCTGCCATTCTGCACCCCGGGTCAGGTCGGGGTCTCGGGCTTTCTCAGGCCGAGTCGCGCACCACGAGGGTCGGGTCGAACACGACCGAGCGCACCTGCCGGTCGCCCTCGGCGATCTGCCCGATGAGGAGCCGGGCCATCTCGGCCGCCATCTCCTCGACGGGCTGGCGCACGCTCGTCAGCGCCGGGCGGCACAGGGGCGCGATCGAGCTGTCGTCGAACCCGACCACGGCGACGTCCTCGGGGACGCGCAGGCCGCGGGCCTGGATCGCGTGCACGGCGCCCTGCGCCATGTAGTCGTTCGCCGCGAACACGCCGTCGAGCCCGGGGACCGTGTCGAGGAGACGTTCCATCGCGGCCTCGCCGCCCTCGAGCGTGAACTCGCCCGAGACCTCGGGGACGTAGGCGCGCCCGTGCCGGGAGACCTCGTCACGGAAGCCCGCGAGGCGTTCCTCGGCCGCGTAGAGGCCCGAGGGGCCCGAGATGACCGCGAGCTCGTCGCAGCCGCGCTCGATGAGGTGCTTGGCCGCGAGCCGCGCGCCGTCGCGGTTGGCGACGTCGACGAAGCTGATGGGCAGCGCGGGCTCGGGCCGCGCGAACAGGACCGCGCGCTGGCCGGCCTCGACGAGCATGCCGGGCAGCGGGTCGTCGGCCTGGGCGGCCACGAGGAGCGCGCCGTCGGCGTTGCCCTGGCGCAGGTAGGTCATGACCTGGGCGCGCGCGTCGTCGGTCTCGGCGAGCATGAGCACGGGGTGCAGGTCGTGGGGGCGCAGGGCGCGCACGAACGCCGCGACGATCCGGCCGAAGAACGGGTCCGCGAAGACCTGCCCGGTCATCTGGTTGCCCTCGATCTCCGGGTCGACGCCCGAGATCACGACCGCGACCGTGCCCGTCCTGCCCGTGACGAGCGAACGGGCCGCGCGGTTGGGCACGTAGCCCGTCTCGACGATCGCCTTCTCGACGACCGCCTTGAGGTCGGGCGCGACCTGGCGCTTCTGGTTGATCACCCGGGACACCGTGGCGCGCGAGACTCCCGCCACCCGGGCGACGTCCTCGAGCGTCGGGGGCGTCGAGACTCGGCCGTCCTCACGCATGGGGCGAGGCTAGCAGCGCGGAGCGCGCTCCTGGGACAGCCACGGGCCCGACGGCGGAGCGCCGCCCCGCGCGTCGGGTCGCGTCCAGCGGCCGCGAAGGACGCGGGAGAGCGCTCTCTTGACGCCGGACCCCCTCACCTGAATACTGGCCGACATCGTGAGAGAGCGCTCTCTCACGACGTGCGTCCTGCTCGGCGTAGAGCCTGGACGCGGTCGACGACGACCTAGGAGAGAACCGATGCCCTTCTCGCCCCTTCCCACCGTGCCGCCCGCGGCACCCGTCCCGCAGCGCCGGAGACGCCCGTCCCGCCGAGGAGCCGGAGCGGCCCTCGCCCTGGCGGTCGCCGCGGCAGGCCTCGCGGTCCCGCTCGTCCCCGCGGCAGCGGCCGACGGCCCCACCCTCCTGTCCCAGGGGAAGCCCGCGACGGCGTCCTCGACGCAGTCGCCCGACGGCTACCAGGCGGGCGAGGCGTTCGACGGCGACGGCGGCAGCCGCTGGTCGAGCCTGGCGACCGACCCGCAGTGGATCCAGGTCGACCTGGGTCAGCGGGCCACGATCGACCGGGTCGAGCTCGACTGGGAGGGCGCCTACGGCAAGGGGTACCGGATCCAGACCTCCGACGACGGCACGACCTGGAACACCCTGAGCACCGTGACGAACGGCGACGGCGGGGCGGACGTGCTCGACGTCGACGGCGCCGGCCGCTACGTCCGCCTCCTCGGCGACGTCCGCGGCACGGGGTACGGCTACTCGCTGTGGGAGTTCCGCGTGTTCGGCGAGCCCGCAGGCGGACCGGTCGACCCCGTGGACCCGGTGGACCCGGTGGACCCCACCAACCCCACGGCCTGCCTGACCGACGTGACCGCAGGCGCGACCGCGACGGCCTCGTCGCAGCAGGGCGACTCGACCCCGGCCAAGGCCGTCGACCAGAACACCAGCACCCGTTGGGGCTCGGTGCTCGACACGACCACGTGGACGGGCCAGGACGACGAGTGGCTGCAGGTGGACCTGGGCGAGGCCGACGAGGTCTGCGGCGTGAGCATCCTCTGGGAGGGCGCGTACGGCAAGGACTACGACATCGAGCTCTCGACCGACGGCTCCACGTGGACCACTGCTGCCCAGGCGCGCAACCAGGACGGCGGGACCGACGTCGTCACGTTCGACACGACCTCGGCGCGCTACGTGCGCTGGCAGGGCGTCGCGCGGGGCACCACGTTCGGGTACTCGATGTACGAGTTCCGCGTCCTGACCCCCGGCGCCTCGATCGACCCGACGACCGACCTGTTCGGCCCGAACGTCTTCGTGTTCGACCCCTCGATGCCGGACTCGGCGATCCAGCACCAGATCGACACCGTGTTCGCCCAGCAGGAGCAGGACCAGTTCGGCCCCGGCCGGTACCAGTTCCTCTTCACGCCCGGTGAGTACGAGGTCGACGCGCGCATCGGCTTCTACACCTCGCTCTCGGGTGTCGGTCAGGACCCGACCGACGTGACCGTGAAGGGCGGCGACTGGGTCGACGCGCAGTGGTTCGGCGGCAACGCGACCCAGAACTTCTGGCGCTCGGCCGAGAACCTGTCGATCACGCCCGACGACGGCATGGCCCGCTGGGCCACGTCCCAGGCGGCACCGTTCCGCCGCATCCAGGTCAACGGCGGCCTCCAGCTCGACTCGTCGGCCTACGGCTGGTCGTCGGGCGGCTACATCGCCGACACGAACGTGACCGGCGTGGTCGAGTCCTGGACGCAGCAGCAGTGGTACGCCCGCGACAGCTCGGTCGGCGAGTGGAAGGGCGGCGTCTGGAACATGGTCTACTCGGGCGTCGAGGGCACGCTGCCCACGGCCGCGACGTGGCCCAAGCCCCCGGTGACCCGGCTCGACACCACGGGCACCGTCCGCGAGAAGCCCTACCTCTACCTCGACGGCGACGAGTGGGCCGTGTTCGTCCCCGAGCTGCGCGAGGGCACGACGGGCACCACCTGGAAGAACGGCCACACGGCCGGCACGTCGATCCCGCTCGACGACTTCTTCGTGGCCAAGGAGGGCGACACCGCGGCCGAGATCAACGCGGCCCTGGCCGCGGGCAAGAACCTGCTCATGACCCCGGGCGTCTACCGCGTCGACCAGACGATCCAGGTCGACAGGCCCGGAACGGTCGTCCTGGGCCTGGGCTACGCGACGATCATCCCCGAGCACGGGGGCGTCGGCATGCACGTGGCCGACGAGGACGGCATCACGGTCGCGGGCATCCTGTTCGACGCCGCGGTCACCGAGTCCCCGGCGCTGTTCGTCGTCGGCGACGAGGGCGTCCACACCGACCACTCGGACGACCCGATCGTCCTGCACGACGTGTTCATGCGCGTGGGCGGTGCTGTCGCGGGCAAGGTCGACGCGGCCATGATCATCAACGCCGACGACACCATCGTCGACCACGTGTGGTCGTGGCGCGGTGACCACGGCGAGGGCATCGGCTGGGACCTCAACACGTCCGACTACGGGTTCGTGGTCAACGGGGACGACGTCTCTGCCTACGGTCTGTTCGTCGAGCACTACCAGAAGTACAACACCCTGTGGAACGGCGAGCGGGGCAAGACCGTGTTCTACCAGAACGAGCTGCCGTACGACGTCCCGGACCAGGCAGCCTGGCAGAACGGTGACACCCGCGGGTGGGCGGCCTACAAGGTCGCGGACGGTGTGAAGAACCACGAGGCCTGGGGCCTGGGTTCCTACTCGAACTTCACGTCCGACACCGAGGAGACCGAGATCGTCGTCGACGGCGGCTTCGAGGTCCCCCAGGTGGCCGGCGTCAAGATGCACAACATGCTCGTCGTCTCCCTCGGCGGCGAGGGCATCTTCGAGGCCGTCATCAACGGGGTCGGCCCGCGCGCCGACGGACCGGACACCATCCCGAGCTACGTCGCCTTCTACGGCGGCGTCGACGTGACGCCCGCGCCGGCGCTCGACGTGCAGGCCACGGCCGTCACGCGCTGCGTGGCCGGCAAGGTCCAGCTCGCGGTCACGGCGACCAACAAGGAGGGCGCGCCGGTCGACGTCGCGCTCGCCACGCCGTACGGCACCAAGACGTTCTCCCAGGTGGCGGGGGGCAGGCTCGCAGCACAGAGCTTCAACGCCCGGGCGGCCTCGGTCTCGGCCGGCAGCACCTCGGTGACCGCGACGGGCACCGTCGACGGGACGGCCGTCACGACGGTCGTGCCCGCGACGTTCGACGGGAGGACCTGCTGACCTCCTGACCGGGTGACCAGCCGGCCTGCCCGGGTCCGCGACACGACGTCGCGGCCCGGGCGGGCCGCCGGGCGGGACCCCAGGCCCCGCCCCGCCCCCCGCGCCCCCCCCCCGGGCCGCCGGTCTGAACCTCAGGCCGAGCCGCGCACCACGAGCGCGGGCTCGAACAGCACCGAGCGCACCGCGAGCGTCGGGTCCTCGATGCGCTCGAGCAGGAGCCGGACCATCTCGCCCGCCATCTCCTCGACCGGTTGGCGCACGGTCGTCAGGGCAGGCCGGGCCCGCTGTGCGAGGGCGGTGTCGTCGAACCCGATGACCGCGACGTCCTCGGGCACGCGTCGTCCGGCCTCGTGCAGCACGTCGATCGCCCCCTGGGCCATGAGGTCGTTCCCCGCGAAGACCGCGTCGACCCCGGGCACCTGCTCGAGCAGCGCCCGCATCGCGGCGTCGCCGCTCTCGATCGTGAAGTTCCCCTCGACCGACGGCACGTAGGCATGGCCCCGCCGCGCGAGGGCGTCCCGGAAACCGGCGAGCCGGTCGTTCGCCGCGAGCACCCCCAGCGGTCCCGAGATCGCGGCCGGCGCCGTCCTGCCGTCGGCCACGAAGTGCTCCGCGGCGAGCGCTCCCCCGTCCCGGTTGGCCAGGTCGACGAAGCTGATCGGGAGCGGCGCCGACGGGCGCGCGAACAGCACCGCGGGGCGCCCGACCTCGACCAGGAGCGCGGGCAGCGGGTCGTCGGCGCGGGTCGAGACGTGCAGGACGCCGTCGGCGTTGCCCTGGCGGACGTAGGAGACGACCTGCGCCCGGGCCGCGTCGTCCTCGGCGAGCATGAGGACCGGGTGCACGTCGTGCGGGCGCAGGGCCCGGACGATCCCCGCGACGATCCGCCCGAAGAACGGGTCGTCGAACACGTGGCCCGCGTAGCGGCTACCGCCCGAGCCGGGGTCGGTCACGGGGTCCGTCTCGGGATCCGTGCCGGAGATCACGAGCGCGACGCTCCCGGTGCGTCGCGTGACGAGCGTGCGGGCCGCCCGGTGCGGGGAGTAGCCCGTCGCGGCGACCGCGCTCTGCACGAGCTCCTGGAGAGCGGGCGCGACCTTGCGCTTGCCGTTGATGACGCGCGACGCGGTCGCGCGCGAGACACCGGCGACGCGCGCGACGTCGTCGAGCGTCGGGCCGGCGGAGGGACGAGGTGCTGTCACAGGGGTGACGCTAGCATTCTCGGGATAGCGCTTTCCCGCCGAGGTGCAGCGCGCCAACGCGACGAACCGGCAGCATTCCACCGTTCGTCCGTCCTGGTCGCCGCCCGTTCTGCCTTCTCGAAGTTCACCCCGCTGCACACTTTCGGGAACCGTTCCCTTGACAGCCCTCCTGAACGTCGGAATACTCCGAATTCGGATGAGAGCGCTCTCCCGGATGGATCCAGCTCGACGAAGAACTGATTCCCGGAGCCTGCCGACGACGGCCAGGACTCCTGTCTCCCCCGAGAGGTAGAACATGAGACCCCCGCACACCCCTGCCAGACCGCGGCGCAGCAGGCGGCGCAGCCTGACCGCGCTCGCCCTGTCGCTGCTCGTCGCGTCCGCGACCCTGGTACCCGTCGGAGCCGCCGAGGCGGCCCCGACCCTGCTGTCCCAGGGCAAGCCGGCCACGGCGTCGTCGGTCGAGAACCCCGGCGACCCGATCAACTACGTCGCCTTCTTCAACAGCAAGTACATCGACGGGGCCGGCGGGCTCGCCTGGACCGCGCTCACGCAGACCGCTCCCGGGAAGTTCACGGTCACCGCGCCCGAGCGCCTCGGCGTGTGGAAGGTCTACGTGTTCGCCGAGGACGGCCAGGGCAACGTGGGCGTCGAGACCAGGTCGCTGCGCGTGGTCCCGCCTGCGGTCCAGGGCACCAACCTCGCGCTGGGCAAGCCCGCCACCGCGTCGAGCTTCGACCCGTGGAACGGGGACTACTCGGCCGCCCGCGCGGTCGACGGCGACCTGGGCACGCGCTGGGCGAGCCAGTGGGGCCCGACGGCCTGGTTCCAGGTCGACCTGGGCTCGGTCCGGTCCTTCGACCACCTCCAGCTCGTGTGGGAGGCGGCCTACGGGAAGTCGTACGAGGTCCAGACCTCGGACGACGGCTCGACGTGGTCGACCGTCAAGACCGTCACGGGCGGCAACGGCGGCGTCGACGACATCGACGTCGCGGGGTCCGGGCGCTACGTGCGCCTGAACCTCACGGAGCGCGGCACCGAGTGGGGCTACTCGCTCTTCGAGCTCGGCGTCTACGCGCGCTGACGAGACCCCGGGTGGGAGCGGCGCCCCCGCGCCCCCCCCGTCCCCCGCCCGGGGGCCCCCCCCCGGGGGGGGGCGCGGCGCGCTCCGGCGCGACCTCCCGACGACGACGTCACAGGAGGAAGCATGCACCGCACCACTCAAACGTCCCGCCGCGCGCCCGGGGACTCCCCGCAGCGCCACGGCCGGCCCCGTGCCCGACGACGGACCCGCGCCCTGGTCGGTTCGCTCTCGGTCGCGGCACTGGTCACCTCGTCCGCGATCGCGCTCGGCGCGGCCGGTGCGGCGAGCGCCGCACCGGGCACCCTGCTCTCGCAGGGAGCGCTGACCGAGGCATCGAGCTCGGAGTCCGGCGGGCTCGGCCCGCGGTTCGCGGTCGACGGCGACCGGTCCACCCGGTGGGCGAGCTCACCGGGCGACGACCAGTGGTTCCGCGTGGACCTGGGCGACTCGTTCGCGCTCGACACGGTCGTCCTCGACTGGGAGGCCGCGTACGGCAGGGCGTTCACGATCCAGGTGTCGGACGACGCCACGACGTGGACCACCGCGGCGACCGTCACGGCCGGCACGGGCGGGCTCCAGACGCTCGACGTCGACGCGACGGGTCGCTACGTCCAGCTCGTCGGGACCCAGCGCGCCACGGGCTACGGCTACTCGCTGTACGAGCTCCAGGTCTTCGGGGACGGCACGCCCGTCGAGGTGCCCGAGACCCCTGTGTTCGACGACGAGGTCACGCACCACGAGTTCCAGGCGAACTGCTCGTTCTCGCACTTCGAGAAGGACGACCCGATCGTGTTCCCGGGCCAGCCGGGCGCCTCGCACCTGCACACGTTCGTCGGCAACCGGTCGACCGACGCCTTCTCGACGCCCGAGTCGCTCTTCGCGAGCACGGACTCGACGTGCACCGTGCCGCAGGACCACTCGGCCTACTGGTTCCCCGCGCTCTACCGCGGGGACACCCCGATCGCCCCGGACATACCGATGACGATCTACTACAAGTCCGGGATCGACGACTACACCCAGGTCGTGCCGTTCCCCGCGGGCCTGGAGTTCGTGGCGGGCGACATGATGGCGACCGTCGACTCGTTCCGCACGGCCCCTGGAGCGGTCGAGGGCTGGGAGTGCGGCGAGATCTCCAAGAGCTGGTCGATCCCCGACCACTGCGACCCCGGCAGCCAGCTCAACCTGCGCTACCAGTCGCCGAGCTGCTGGGACGGCAAGCACCTGACGCCGGGCGCCGCCTCGCACATGGGGCACGGCACGCACATGGCCTACCCCGTCGCGGGGCAGTGCCCCATGACCCACCCCGTCGCGGTGCCCATGCTCGAGTTCAAGATCGCCTGGCCCGTGAGCGGTGACATGTCGGACGTGCGGCTGGCCAGCGGTTCGGACCAGTCGTGGCACTACGACTTCGTCAACGCCTGGGAGCCGAAGGTCCTCGCGGCGCTCGTCGAGCAGTGCATCAACGGTGGCCTGCAGTGCAACCCGCGCGGCTACGACCTCTACAAGCCGCACCGCGGGACGGTCCTCGACGAGGACTTCAACCTGGTCGGCTGACGCGGCCCCGGCCCCCGCGCCCGCCCAGCAGGTCGGGGCGGGGCCGAGGACATCGGCCGACGACGAAGGGCCCCGAGCCGTCAGGGGGCGGCTCGGGGCCCTTCGCCGTCGGGACCGGTCGGGCAGGACCGGTCAGGCAGGACCGGTCCGTCGGGCGACCGGCCCGTCGGGCACCGACCGACGGGGCGGCTCGGACCGTCCGGTCAGGCGCCGGCCGGCGGGATCGGGAAGTTGGCCGAGAACAGGTTGGTCGGGTCGACCTCGCGCTTGACCTGGCGCAGGCGCGTCAGCGTGGGCTCGGGGAACGCCTCGAGCAGCCGCTCGGGGCGCGAGTCGGTCTCGAACGACAGGTAGAGCCCGTCGGTGTGCGGGTGCACCAGGTCGTCCCACACGCCGTCGATCCCCGCCGGGCCTCCCCGCGACCCGAACGCTGCGACCGAGAAGTTCTGGGTGCGGTGGGCGTAGGCCGTCGCGTCGGCGGCGACGTCGTTGACCGCACCGCCGACCGCGCGGAGCTGGAGGAGCTGCGCCGCGCCGCTCCCGAGGAAGCGGGCGAGGTCGCGGGCCGTGGCCTGGTCGACGTGCTCGACGAGGCCCGAGCGCGAGCCCGGCTCCCCGCCCCCCGAGTGCTGGGCGTCGGCCCGGCGCACGATCCCCGAGTAGGGGGTCAGCACCGCCTGGTGGTCGAGCAGCGGCGCCGAGTCGGCGAGGCTCTCGAGCGCGCGGATCGCGGCGTCGGTGTCGTCGTCGGCCCACACGGTCATGAGCTGGGCCATGGGCCCGCGTCCGCCCCGGCCCGCGCTCATGTGCAGGAAGCTCGTGAGCTCGCGCGGCGCGGCCTCGACGGTCGCGGCCCAGCGCTCGAGCAGCCCCGCGGTGTCCGAGGCGTCGAGCACCATGATCGAGTAGACGAGGTCCGTCACGGGAGCGGCCTCGACGTCGACCCAGGTCACGACCCCCATGTTGCCGCCCGCTCCGCGCAGCGCCCAGAAGAGCTCGGGCTCCTCCCGGGCGTCCACGACACGCACCCGTCCGTCGGCCGTGACGACCTCGGCCGCGACGACGTTGTCGATCGTCAGACCGTGCTTGCGGCCCATGAGACCGATCCCGCCCGTCGTGGCCAGCCCACCGACGCCCACACCTCCGGAGTCGCCCGAGCTGATCGCGAGCCCGTGGGGCGAGAGGACCTCGGCGACCTGCCCCCAGGTCCCACCGGCCCCCAGCCGCACGCGGCGCGAGCCGTCCTCGGGCACGACGACCTGGTCCAGGGCGCCGACGTCGAGCAGCACCCCTCCGTCGTTGGTCGAGCGCCCGCTGATGCCGTGGCCGGCCGACCGCACCGCGAGCGGCACGTCCTGCTCCCGGGCCCAGACCACGGCCTCGGCGACCTCGTCCGCGGTGCGCGGGCGGAGCACGATGCCGGGCGCCCCCGAGCGCATGTAGGTGTGCCGCACCGCGTCGTACGCACGGTCCCCCGGCTCGACCGCGCGCTCGCCCAGGGTCGCGGGGAGCGAGCCGTAGTCGATGCCCGCTCGGCGGGCCGCGAGGGCCGAGGCCCCGCGACGGTGAGCGGCGGGCGCCGTCCCGGCGGACCGCCGCTCGGCCGCGACGAGCTCGCGCAGCGCGGGGGCGACCTCCTCGCCGAAGACCTGGATCTCACGCGGGTCGTCGGTCGCGAGGACGAACCCCGAGACGCCGTCCTCGAGCGCGAGCGCACCGAGCTCCTCGACCCACTGCGCGGGCGGTCCCTGGAGGTAGCCGAGCCGGCTCGTGGAGAACGTGCCGTTGACGTTGAGCATGCGGCGCACCGCGCTCGGGTCACGGCCCGCGGCGAGCGCGGCCTCGTCGATCACGACGTTGCCCTTGGCCAGGTCACCGGGCTGGAGGTAGGACAGCGAGGGCAGCCAGCCGTCACCCTTGCGGCCGATGAGCCGCTGCATGCGGGGCTTGACCGCCCCGATCCACAGCGGGACGTCGTGCGCCGGGGCGGGTCCGCGCTTGGCGCCGTCGACCTGGTGGTGGGTGCCGTGCACGCGCAGGGGCGTCCGGTCGCTCGTGTCCCAGATGCCTCGGATGATGTCGATGGCCTCCTCGAGCGCGGTGACGGCCTCGCCCGGCGCGAGGCGAGGCGTGCCCATGGCCTCGATCGCGTCCCAGAACGCGCCGGCGCCCAGCCCCATGGCGAACCGGCCGCCCGAGAGCAGGTCGAGGCTCGCCCCGGCACGGGCCAGCACGGCGGGCGGGCGCAGCGGGAGGTTGAGGACGTTCCCCGCGACCTGCACCCGCTCGGTCGACGCCGCGACCCACGTCAGGAGGGTCCAGGCGTCGAGGAACGCCGGCTGGTAGGGGTGGTCCTGGAAGGTCACGAGGTCCAGGCCCGCGGTCTCGGCGAGCTGCGCGAGGCGCACGGGCGCCTGCGGGTCGCGGTTCTGCGGGGTGTGGAAGGTGCCGAGGATCAGGTCGTGGCCGTAGTCCGTCATGCGTGCGCGCTCCGTGTGCCGCGGGGAGCGGCGGTCGTGTCGAGATCGTCTGAATTGCAGACGATATCATCAGCAACTCATCTTCCGCCTAGATCATTCCGTTGTATCCTGAGGTCGTGACCCTCGCCACGCCTGACACCTCCCGCTCCCCCAGCCCCCTCGGCTGGTCTCTCACCGCGCTCCTGCGCGAGTGGAGCGAGCGCGTCGACGCGCTCGCCGAGGACCTGCCCGACGGGACGCGCGGCTACCAGGTGCTCTCCGCCGTCGTGCACGACACCCCGCCCAGCCAGGCCGCGCTCGCGGCGCGGCTCGGGATCGACCGGACCGTCATGACCTACCTGATCGACAAGTACGTCGGCTGCGACCTCGTCGAGCGCCAGGCGGACCCCACGGACCGCCGGACCCGGCGCATCGTCGCGACCGCCAAGGGGCGCGCCGTCCTCGCCGACCTCGACGCACGCGTCGCCGCGGCCGAGGAGGACCTGCTCGCGGGGCTCGACCCCGCGGACCGCGCAACCCTGCGGCGCCTCCTGGAGCGCGCCGCCGACCGCGCGGCGCACGACGAGGACCGGTGCGCCGCCGTTGCGCAGGGCATGGACGCCGTGAGCGCTCCGCGCGAGCGCACCGCGCGATAACCGGCTCACGACGCGGCGGGCGCCGGCTCCTCGCCGATCGTGCGCCGCGACAGCAGCGCAGCGACCAGGAAGCACACCGCCCCCAGCAGCGTGCCGAGGTTGGCCCAGAACGCGCTCACGAGCGAGTCCGTCTGCGGCACCACGTGCGCCCCCACGGCCGACGCGCCGAACGCGACCGAACCCACCAGGTTGAGCCACGTGCCGTGCCACGTGCGCGCGTCCGCGTCCCACAGGTGACCGCGGTCCCGGGTCGCGACGACCGCGAACGCGCTCGACACGAGGAACGCGACCGACCCGTAGGCGTCGGGCCGCCAGCCCGCGCCCAGGCGCCTGGGGTCGGCGATCGCCGCACCCAGCGCGGCCGCGGTGCTGATGTTGAAGAGGAGGGTCCCGGCGAGCTGGACGGCCGCGGCCCACCAGTCCCAGAGGTCGGCCGGGAGGGTCCCCCTGCGGGGCACGCGGCGTCCGCTCAGGCTCAGCTGGATCGCCGCGGCGAGCGTGAAGAAGACCGAGCCGACGCAGAACGTCACGCCCACCCAGACGGGTCCCACGGCCTGGGCGTAGAACGGCACCGCGCCGACCAGGAAGCACGCCGACCCGACGACGAACCCCCACGCCTCGCGGCGCAGGCGGCGGACGCGCACGTCACGAGCCATGCGCCCAGCGTGGCACGCTGCCGCCAGGCCGTCTCGGCGGGCAGCGGGCAGCCCGCGGTCCACCGGTCGATGGCGGGCGGATCAGCGCGAGGGCGTCTCCACGACCTGCCCGGCCCACGCGAAGCCGCCGCCGAAGCCGATGAGCAGCGCGGGTACGCCCGCGGGGATCTTGCCCGAGTGCCACCACTTCGACAGGCCCAGCGGGATGCTCGCGGCCGAGGTGTTGCCCGACTCGGTGATGTCCGTGACGACGACCTTGTCCTCGAGGCCCAGCGCCTTGGCGAGCGGCTCGATGATCCGCAGGTTCGCCTGGTGCGCGACGAGCACCTCGATGTCGTCGAGCGTCAGGCCCGACTTCTCGACTGCGGCGCGCGCCCTGTCCGCCGCACGCGTGATGGCCCAGCGGAAGACCGCGCGCCCGTCCTGCACGAACTTCTCGTCCGGGGTCTCGATGAGCACGGCCGGGGTCAGCTCGGGCTCCGAGCCCCACGCGACCGGCCCGATCCCCGGGGTGTCCGTGCCCTGCACCACGAACGCCCCCGCACCGTCGGCCGTGAGGATGCACGTCACGCGGTCGGTCCAGTCGGTGAAGTCGGTCAGCTTCTCGGCGCCGATCACGAGCGCCGTGGTCGCGGCTCCGGTGCGGATCGCCTGGTCCGCGAGGCCCAGGGCGTGCGCGAAGCCCGAGCACGCGACGTTGACGTCCAGGATCACGGGCCCGACGACGCCGCGCAGGTCGGGTGCGTCCTCCTCCTCGGGCGTGGACTGGCCGGGCATGACGCCCGTGCGCAGGTTGTACGCCACGCGGCCCGCGGTGTTGGGCGAGCGGTCGCGCGCCGTGGCCGTCGCGACGATGACCATGTCGACCGCGCTCGCCGCGACGCCGGCGTCCTCGAGCGCGTGGCGCGCCGCCGCGGTCGCCATGTCGGCCACGGTCTCGTCCTCGGCCGCGACGTGACGCGTCACGATCCCGGTGCGGGAACGGATCCACTCGTCGTTGGTCTCGACCAGCTGAGCGATGTCGTCGTTGGTGAGCGTCCGCTCGGGCTGGTGGTGGCCGATCCCGACGATGCGCGAGCCGGCGGCTCCGGTGAGGGTGAGCATGGGTCGATCATTCCCCCGGGTGGGCGGATCGTCCAAGTCGCCGGTCCGAGCACCGGACCTCCTCCGGACCCGGACGACCTCGTCGGACGGGGCGCGAGGGGACGTGGCCCCGGCCGTGGAGCGCTCGATGCTCGCGGTCTCGTCGAGCACGACCGTCGATCAGAGACGACCATGGAAGGACGGGGGCACGACGCGGTGGCGTGGCGAACCGCATCTGCCTCACCTTGCATCGACGACGACAGGGGCATCGCTATGTGCACGGGCATCAGGTTCTCGGACGGCCAGGACAGCGTCTACCTCGCACGCAACCTCGACTGGACGAGCGGCTACGGGCAGCAGGTGGTGCTGACGCCCACGGGCTACGCTCCGAGGTCGCCGTTCGGCGCGGTGCGCAGCATCGAGCACGCGACCATCGGCATGGGCATCGTGGACGAGGACACCCCGCTCTACTTCGACGCCGGCAACGACGCGGGTCTGGCCGTCGCCGGGCTCAACTTCCCGGGGTACGCGGCCTACGCCCCCGGTCCCGTCGACGGCGCCGTCAACGTCGCCGCGTACGAGTTCCCGCTGTGGGTGTGCGCGCAGTTCGCGAGCGTCGACGAGGTCGAGGCGGCACTCAAGGACGTGGTGATCGTCGACAAGCCGATCAACGACAAGTACCCGAGCTCGCTGCTCCACTGGATCATCGCCGACGCGGAGCGCGCCATCGTGGTGGAGCACACGAGCGAGGGCATGCAGGTCTTCGACGACGACGTCGACGTCCTGACGAACCAGCCCGGGTTCGCGTGGCACCACGAGAACCTGCGCAACTACCTCAACACCTCGCCCGAGTTCCCGCCGGAGACCGAGCTGGGCAGGGCCCACCTCACCCCGTTCGGCTCGGGCTCGCACATGCGGGGGATCCCCGGGGACTACTACTCGCCCTCCCGGTTCGTCCGCGCCGCCTACGTCAACGCCCACTACCCGACCAAGAGCAGCGAGGAGGAGAACGTCAGCCGGGCGTTCCACACGCTGCAGCAGGTCGCGATGGTCGACGGGTGCGCCGCGATGGGGTCGGGAGAGTTCGAGATCACGATCTACACCGGGCTCTTCTCCTCCCGGACCACGACCTACTACTGGAACACCTACGAGGACCCGGCGGTCCGCAGCGTCGCGCTGGCCGACCACCCGACCGACGGCGACAAGCTCGTCCTCGCGTAGGCGTCCGCCGGCTGCGCCGGCGCGGGACCGGGCCCCGGAGGGTGTGCGGGGCCCGGTCGCTGCGGGCGAGCGCCGCGCGACCGAGGCCCTGCTCACCCCCTGCTCATCGAGCCTCGACCTCGGCCAGCAGCCCGTCGACCAGGCCCAGGAACGTCGCCAGGTCGTCACGCCGCACGCAGTGCCCCGCCCCGGCGACCCGCTCGACCCGGCCCCTGCCCGCAAGGACCTGCAGGGCTCGGCGCGCGCCGTCCTCGGGCACGAGCGAGTAGCTCGACACCTCCCCGGCCGCGACCACGACCGGCACCCGCCCGTCGAACGCGACGGGCCAGTCGCGCGCGGTCCACTCGTGCGGGACCTCCAGCAGGCGCGGCGAGACCGCCCGCTGGGCGCGGGCCCACGGCTCCGACTCCTCGGGCGACCACTGCGGGAAGCGCGCGCGGAAGTCCGCCGCGAGCTCCGCCGTCGGGCGCCCGCGGGCCGCCTCGATGCCGGGCGCGAGGAAGAGCGGCCGCCCGCCCTCGTCGTGCTGGGCGTCGAGCACGCCCCACGCCGGGTCCTCCAGGACCAGGCCCAGGACCAGGTCGGGGTGGCGCAGCGCGAGCTCCTGCGCCGTCAGGCCGCCCATCGAGTGCCCGACGACGACCGCCGGGCGCCCGAGCACGTCCCGGACCGCGCGGGCCGCGTCGTCCGCGAGCGCCGCGAGCGTGAAGGACTCGTCGGGCAGGTCGGAACCACCGTGGCCACGGGCGTCGAGCGCCAGGACGTCGCGCGAGCGGACGAGGTGGCGGACCGTGCCGGGCCAGCACTCGCCCGAGTCGGTCACGCCGTGCAGGAGCAGGACGGGAGGGCGCTGCGGACCGTCAGGTGCCGCGGTCCGGTACAGCCTCCAGGCGTTGGGGCCGGTCCGGCCGGTGAGCGGGTCGGGCGTTCCCGACGGTCCGACGGACGGGGCGGCTGTGTCGAGGTGGCTGCTGTGCACGGGTAGATCTTCACCCCGAGCGGCTGCTCGGGGAAAGCACGCCCGTTCACCGCGCGTCGAGCGCCGCCCGCTCGTCGTCGCGCGGTGCGAGGACCACGGGGTCTCCCTCGCCGTCGAAGACCCGCACGGGTCGCGTCTCGTCCCAGCGTTGCCAGCCCGGGTCGCCCGAGGTCGCGAACGCCACCCAGGCGCCGTGCATCGCGGTCGCGAGCGACTGGGGTGCCTCGGGGCCCGCGAGTGCGGTCGAGTCGGGCGTCGCGAGCCCGTCGAACACGAACCCGAGCTCGACGGCGTGCGCGGCGCCGAGGTCCTGCACCGGGCTGCGCCACGCGAACTCGTAGACGAACGTCTCGGCGTCCGCGGACCGGCGCGAGTCGGCGACCTGCTGGAGCGGGACGCGCAGCAGGACGTCGGTCGCGAGCGCGCCCAGGAGCTCCCCCGCGGACGCCCCGGGGCGGTTGCGCCGGAACAGGCGGACGGCCCGCGCGGAGATCCCGACCTTGCGCCGTGCCACGGCCAGGTGCCACCACCTGAACCTGCTCAGCAGCCCCGTGGGGACGAACCAGAGGCGGTACTCCTCGGTCGTGGCCCCGATCAGCAGCGGGATCGTGCTCCCGGCTCCCGCAGTGAGCGCCTCGTGAGGCTCGCGGGGCACCAGGTCGTCGTCGAGCACGAGCGCGAACCCCGGCCCGCCCGTGAGCGGCGTGGATCCCGCGGTCACGCGGTCCTGCGAGCCGACCAGTGCCTCGGGCAGGACGGTCGCGAAGCCCGCGCGTGTCATCGGGACACCCAGGTCCTTGCCCATGGCGCGCGTGATGCGCCCCGCCCGGGCGGCCGGCTGGGCGGACAGGGGGCCGCTCTGGACGATCGCCCGGGCGACCAGGTCCGGCGCCGAGGGGTGCGCGAGGATCGCCGAGACCGTGTTCCCACCGGCGGACTGGCCCGCGAGCGTCACCCGGCGCGGGTCGCCACCGAACGCCGCGACCTCGTCCTGGACCCAGCGCAGCGCGGCGAGCTGGTCGGCCAGGCCGAGGTTGCGCGGAGCGCCGTCGAGCACCGAGAAGCCCTCGGCCCCGAGCCGGTAGTTGACGCCGACGAACACGACGCCGTCCTGGGCGAACCGCGTGCCGTCGTAGCCCGCGAGCGCGTTGGACCCGTGCGCGAGCGAGCCGCCGTGCACCCACACCACGACGGGGAGCAGGTCGGTGCCCCGGTCGGCCGGGGTGAAGACGTTGAGGTGGAGCACGCCGTCCCCCGCGACCGTCACGGTCGGCAGCAGGGCAGCGAGCGCCCCGGGGTAGGGCGACTGCGGCGCGGTGGCCCCGTAACGCGTCGCGTCCCGCACCCCGGCCCAGGGCTCGACGGGACGAGGGGGCGCGAAGCGGCGCGCACCGAACGGCGGGGCCGCGTACGGGACGCCGAGGAACCGCTCGGCGCCGTGGGCGACGGTCCCCTCGACCGCGCCCTGGCTCGTCACGACCTGCACCCGACCGACGGTCTCGCTCTGCGCGCTCATCGGTCCATCGTCTCCCCGGGAACCTCCGAGCCGGAGCGGGGGGGCGGGGGGGGGGGGG
>NZ_JACSQF010000002.1:217769-366962 GCF_014836755.1 Oerskovia merdavium | reverse complement strand
GGGCCTGCGCGTTCCCGAGGACCTCGCGGTCGTCGGCTACGACGACTCGGCCCTCGCCCGGCGGGCCCGGCCCCGCCGCCCGAGCGTCCCCCAGCCGCGCGGGGGGGGGGGGGCGCGCGCGCCCCGAGGCCGGCGACCACGACGGTCGAGCCGATCGACATGGCGACGGCCGCGAGCATCGGGTTCTCGAACCGCCACCACGAGGTCATCGACGAGACGAACGCCGCGGCGGGCAAGGATGCGAGGACCAGCGCGGCACCCTCGGCGACCCGGCGCCCGATTCGCCAGCCTCGTGAGTCCTTGCGGCGGGCGACGGGCGCCAGCAGCAGGCAGCCGGCCGCGAGGACCAGGCCCGCGTACCCCGCGTAGTCGACGAAGTACGGGTAGATCTGGCGCCGGACCTGGTCGCGTGAGGTCAGGTCGGCCAGGGCGTCGGCGGCGGACGCCGCGTCGAGGGGCCGGGGCGAGCCGTAGGTCATGACCGACGTGTCGATCCCTGCCGGGACCTCGACGCCCAGGGCGCCCAGGATCGTCGGAGGCACGTCGAGCAGGCGGACGATCCCGTCGGAGCGCGTCGCCGAGCTCGTGAGGAACCGGGGCTGGTCCGAGTCGATCGAGGTCGAGGACCGGACCATGGTCACGCCCAGCGCAGGACGGGCGCCCGGGTTGTTGACCACGTCGACCACGAGGACCGTCGCCGAGTCCGGCACGGCGTCCAGGACCCGGCCGACCGTCGCGTCGACGTCGGCGACGAGCGCGGGCCGCTCGGTGCGGTAGCGGGTCGAGCGCTCGGCCGCCGTCTCGCCCGGGATCGTCGCCAGCGCTGCCGGGGTCGCGTCTCCCGCGTCGACCACGGTCAGCGCGCAGCCGAACGTGTCGTTGACCGGGGCCAGGGCCGCGGGCAGGTCCTGGTAGCGCGCGACCGTCCCGTCGCTGTCCGCGAGGGCGAGCGCCGCGCGCGGCCCGACGGCCGTCGCGCAGATGCCCGCGTCCGAGATCGCCTGGCCCAGGGTGCCGAGCTCGACGGTCCGGGACTGAGCGTCCACCATGTCCTGCCACCCCTGGACCTGGACCGACGTCGCGGGGGTCGCGACGCGCGACGAGGCGACCGTGTCGACGGGCTCGTCCGACGAGGCCGTCGTCCCGTCCGTCGCGACCGTGGTGACGGGGGCGCACGACGTCGTGCCGTCGTCGAGCAGGAGGGGCTCGTGGCGCACGTACTGCCCCGCCGAGAGCGCGAGCCACCCCGACGCGGGGCACCGGCTCGCGGCCCCCGTGGGGAGCGAGTCGCCCGCGGCGCCCGCCCCCTCGGTGAGGAGGGTGCGGAGCTCGGGGGCCGTCCCGGACGCGACGTCGGGCCAGCGGAGCCCCGAGGTGCCGATCACGACGAGGCTCTCGCCCTCGGGCGCGACGGGCGCACCCGTCCCGCGACGGACCTCGTCGCCCGCGACGGCCGCGCCGCTCGTCGGCACGACGGCCGCGGCGAGCAGCAGCGAGAGGAGCAGGCCGCCGCCCACCGCGAGGATCGTGGTGGGCATGCGGCGGATCGTGCCCGAGTCGGTCGAGAGCCCCGCGATGCGCGGCGCGCGGGGCTTTCGTGCGGTCGGTGACGCTGACGGGACGGGGGCGTCTGCGGGGACGGCGGTGGGGACCGCCGCCGCGACCGTGACCGACGACTCCGAGAGGAACGAGGCCACGACGGTCGCGATCGCCACGACGACGAACATGACCGCGATGATGACGCCCGAGTCGTTGAGGACCGAACCGATCCCGGCCGCGACCACGAGCGAGATCACGAGGGACCGGAGCTGGGGCCACGCGCGGTAGGCGGCGGCGACCTCGGGCAGGCGGCAGACGTCGGGGCGCAGGGCCGCGAAGGCCGTGGCCACGACGGCCACGGTCGCCAGGACGCCGGGCACGCTCGCGACCGTCGCCCACGCCCCCGCGGCCTTGGTCGCGATCATGCTCAGCGCGTCCCCGTCGAGGAACCGCTGGACGAACCCGCCCAGGTGCGAGCTGGTCCCCGGGATCGCCCAGTCGACGACCGACACGACCACGACCACGCCGATCGTCGCGGCCGCGACCGCGAGGATCCGCCGCACCGTGATGCGCACCTGGGCGACCAGCAGGGCAAGGATCGCGAACGCGGGGATCAGGGCCAGGATCCCGCCGAAGTCGGCACCGAACGCGGGCCAGCCGTCGACGACCGTCGTCACGACCCCGACGCCGACGACGACCGCGAGGCTCGCCCGCCGCCTGCCGTGCGCCGCGAGCTGGGACGCGATGCTCCCGGCGAGCAGCAGCGCGGCGGCGCCGTAGACCGCGAACGTCATGTTGTTGAAGCCGTAGAAGCGCGCTCCGAGCACGGGGGCCGGGCCCAGGAGCGAACCCTGCTGGAGCGTCGTCCCGGTCAGGCCGTCGACCGTCAGGACGAGCCAGGTGACTCCCGAGACCGCGGCGGCCAGGCGCCAGGGGCTGCGAGGCAGGACCCGGCTCACGAACCACGCGACGAGGGCGACCACGACGGTCGCCACGCTGACCGAGAGGATGAGCGCGAACGTCGGCGCGGGGGAGACCCACCACCGGGCGAGCGTGCTGAGCGACGACGCCGCAGGGGCGGAGGCGACCAGGAGCAGGACCGCCGACAGGACCCGGCGGCCTCGGGGGCTCGGGGGGAGCGGCGCCGTCGGGCCGGAAGGGGACGCTGCCGCGCGCCGCTCCGCTGCGCGACGCGACCACAGCGTGGCCCCGACCGCGATCACGAGCGCACCGATGAGCAGGCCCACGAACGCAGGCATGAGGTTCGGGGCGGTGTCCGACAGGACACCGAGGTATCGACGGTTCTCGACCGTGCGCGAGATGCTCATGCGACGGTCGTCGCCCGACTCGAGCGGGGCGCCCCCCTCGAACGCGGCGGTGCTGATCCCGGCGTCGGCCGCGAGCGTCGCGGTGAGGTCGGTGAGCTGGACGAGCCCCTTGAAGCGCGTCGACTCCGACTGGAGCCAGCCGTGTGCCGAGCCCGAGGCCGTCCAGTCCACGACGACCTGCAGACCGGGCTTGGCGCCCGGGGTGTCGGCGATCCCCGCCACGAGGACGCGTGAGTCGCGCGGCAGGTCGGAGGTCAGGCGCTCGAGGACCCGGTCGAGCTCGCGCAGGGCCTCGGCCCGCTCGGGCGACGACTCGGGCAGCTCGCCCTGGTCGATCACGACCGTGTCGCACGCCGCGAGCTCCTCTTGCGAGAGGGCGTCGAGCGTCGGGACGTAGCGCGAGACCGCGCCGGTCGAGTCCGCGAGCGTGATCGCACCGCCCGGGCCGACAGCGGTGCTGCACACGCCCGCCGCGGCGAGCTCGGTGCCGAGCGCGCCCGGCCCGCGGGGCACCACGGCGCCCGTCTCGGGATCGACCGTGGTGTCGGCCGGCTCCTCGACCAGGTCCTCGGGACCGGTCGTGAGCGTGGACCAGCCCGGCACCGACGACGAGCTCACGCCCGTCCCCGCGTCGATCGTGGGCAGGGGCTCGCAGTCGACCGTGGACGTGACCTCGGCCGGGTCCGCCGGGTCGTCCGTGGGCACCGGCTCGACGACCGGGGGAGCGCTCGACTCGCGCTGCCCCGCGGACAGCGTGAGCCACGCGTCGAGCGAGCACGTGACCGGGCCGGCGCCCGTGCGGACGTTGATCGACCCGACCGAGCTCGACCCGATCATGCTCCACAGGTGCGGCACGGTCGTCGGGTTGACGTCCGTCCAGCGCAGCCCGGCGACGCCGACCAGGACGGTCGGGCCCTCGGGCGAGGAGTCGGCGGTGGTCTCGGTGGTGGTCGTCGAGGAGGTCGCGGGAGCGGCCGCGGCGGGCAGCGCCGGGCCGACGAGCGCGCCGATCGCGAGGAGCAGCGCGGCGAACCCCCGACGACTGGTGCGACGAGGGGTCTGTGCGGGGGCCGGATTCGTCACCGGTCCAGCCTACGGGGGGTCACGTCGGCGGCCCGTCGACCGGGCTGCGCGGCCACAGATCCTCCACGAGGTCGGCGCAGCAGGGACGGAAGTGGCTCAGGTGGTCGGGCGGTCCGGCTCGTCGCCGTCGGGCCCGTCCGAGGCCGCACCGGTGCTGGCCTCGAGCGCCAGTGCTCTCGTGGAGGCCGCCGGTGCCTCCTCCGGAGCCTTGGCCCTCTCCGGTGTCGGCTCTGCGGGCGGCGCCCCCGACGTGTCACCCGACAGGTAGCGCAACCAGCCCGAGTCAGGGTCCCCCTCGATGATCAGCGCCCGGGTGAGGAGCGTGAGCGGGATCGCGAGGATCGCGCCGAGCGGGCCGATCACGAGCGTCCAGAACACGACCGAGAAGAAGCTCAGCGTGAGGCTCAGGTTCACGGCGTCGGCCACGAACTTGGGCTGCACGAGCACCTGCAGGACCACGTTGACCACGCAGTAGACCGCGACCACCCCGAGCGCGAGCGGCCAGCCGCCCACGACGAGCGCCATGACCGTGGGAGGGACCACGCCGAGCACGAACCCGATGTTCGGGATGAAGTTGGTGACGAACGCGAGGATGGCCCAGACCGCGGGCGCAGGGACCCCCATCCACCACAGGGCCACGCCGTCGATCACGGCCACGACCGCACCGAACGAGGCGTTGACGACGAAGTAGCGGCGCACCCCGGAGTTGTACGCCGTGATCCGGGCGAGCGTCGCGGGGCGCGTCGCCCCGAAGCGGGCGCCCGCGTCCTGGTAGCGCCCGGCATCTGCGGCCATGAAGATCACGTACGCGAGCACGAAGAAGAAGGCGGTGAGCACGGTCATGGCCGTACCGCCCACCGTGGCCGCGAGGCCCGCGATGGTGCTCGGGTCGAGCCACGACGACACCGCGTCCGCGACCTGCCCCTCGACGCCGAACGACTCGAGCCACGCCGTGACCTGGTCGACGGTCTTGGCGAGGTCGTCGAGGTACTGGCTCACGAGGTTCGCGAACTGGACCCCGGCGAACGCGAGGAGCGCGGCGAGCGCTCCGAGGATCAGGTAGGCGACGACGATCATCCCGGTCGTCGCGGCCCATCGTGGCCAGCCGCGGCGCTCGAGCGGTCCGCGGACCGGCTGCACGATGATCACGACGACGGCCGCGAGAGCGAGCGGTCCGAACAGCCCGCGCGCGAAGTACACGCCCGCGAGGACGATCACGGCAGCGGCCAGGCTGATCAGGGTCCGGGTCGACGGCGCCAGGCCACGGTGCGGAGAAGCGTCCTGCGGTGCGGTCATCTAGGGGGTGCTCCTCGGTGGTGAAGTTCGGGCGTCAGGTCGAATGATGCCTGCCGGTCAGGCCGTGCGCACGACCAGCCCGCCCGGCTCGACCCAGGCCTCGAGCTCGACGGCCCGTCCCAGGAGGTCACCGTCGACCTGCGCCTGCTCGCCGCCCTCGACCCGGACGCGGACGCGCTTGGCGCGCGCGTGGTCGATCCGGCCGATCTTCGCGGGCAGGTCGTTGGTCACGCCGAACCCCTGCATGACGACGTCGCCGAAGAGCTGGGCCCAGCCCACGACCCCGCCCCGGGTGTCGATCGCGGCGATGTCGAGGATGCCGTCGTCGAGCACCGCGTCGGGCAGCAGCGTGATGCCGCCGGGCAGCTTGCCGCAGTTGCCGACCATGAGGGTGCGCAGCTTGGCCTGGACGGGCGGTGCGTCGTCGAGCTGGATCTGGGCGCGCAGGCGGCGGCCGTGCAGGTGCCGGATCCCCGCGACGAAGTACGCGACCCAGCCCACCTTGGCCTTGAGGGTCGCGTCGGCGTCCGCGACCATCGCGGCGTCGAACCCGAGCCCCGCGATCACGAGGAAGATGTGCGCGGTCTCGGTGTCCCGGGCCGCGAGCGTGCCCTCGGGCTGCTCGACCGAGGTGGCGGAGGTGTCCTTGCCGTCAGAGCCGGCGGCCGTGCCGGCGTCCTCGTCGGCCGCGGCGTCCGCACCCGCACCCGCGTCCGCGCCCGTGGCGCCGGTCCGCGCGGGGCCGCGCGCGCCGCCGTCGGGCTCCGCGTACTCCAGGACGCGCGCCCAGCCGACGTCGATCACGCGGTCCGCGCCCGCGACGACGATGCGCAGCGCCTCGTCCGGGTCGGTGATGGGCAGGTCGAGGTTGCGCGCGAGCAGGTTGCCCGTGCCGATGGGGATGAGGCCCATGGGTGTGCCCGTGCCGACCATGGCCTCGGCGACGGCCCGGACGGTCCCGTCGCCGCCGACCGCCACCACGATGTCGGCGCCGCGCGCGAGGGCCTCGCGGGTCTGTCCCACACCCGGGTCCTCGATCGTGGTCTCGAACCACAGCGGGTCGGGGAGGTCGGCCTCGGCGCACACCTGGCGGACCGTGCGCTCGAGGTTCGCGGCCGCGGGCTTGGACGGGTTGGCGACGAACGCGATGAGCTGGCCGGTGTCGTCGGAGGGGGCGTCGGCGGGGACGACGGGAGGGTCGAGGCGTCGTCGGCGTCGCTGCTGCGACCAGACGGTCATCGCGACCGTGAGCGCGACGGCGGAGATGGCGACCGCCGCGACTCCCAACCACATTTCCCAACCCATGTCGGACACGGTAGCGCTCGGGATGCCGGGGGCGACGGTCGTGCCCGCCGAAGGTGACGTACCCGACCGTCGAGGCCCGTCCGGCTCAGCGCTCGCCCGATCCCCGTTCCCACGCGGCCCACAGCCGCGCGTACTGCCCGCCGGCCGCGCGCAGCTCGTCGTGCGTCCCCGACTCGACGACCCGCCCGGCATCCATGACGACGACCCGGTCGGCTGCCGCGGCCTGGCTCAGCCGGTGCGCGATCACGACCGCGGTCCGCCCCGCCAGCGCGGCCCGGGCCGCCCGGTCGAGCGTCGCGGCGCCGTCGGTCCCGACCTCGGCCGTGGCCTCGTCGAGCACCACGACCGCGGGGTCCAGGAGCAGTATCCGAGCGAGCGCGAGCTGCTGCGCGCGGTCCGGCGAGAGGTCGAGGCCGCCCGCACCCACCGCGGTCGCGAGGCCCTCGGGCAGGTCGGCGACCCAGCGCGCCTCGACCGCGTCGAGGGCCGCGTGCAGCTCGGCGTCGCTCGCGCGGGGCGCGGCGAGCCGCAGGTCCTCGGCGAGGGTCCCGCTGAAGACGTGGACCTCCTGGCTCACCATGGCCGCGTCCGGCCGGGGGGCGGGCAGCCCCTCGTCGGCGGCGGCCCGACGGCGTCGCCCCGGCGTCGCGCCCAGGACCTGCACGGCGCCGCGCGTCGGGCGGTGGATGCCCATCGCGAGCTTCGCGACCGACGTCTTGCCGGCCCCGGACGCCCCGACGAGCGCGACGTGCTCGCCCTCCGCGACCTCGAGGTCGACGCCCGTGAGGACGTCGCGCCCGGGGGAGTAGGCGAAGGTCACGTCCCGGAGCACGACGGCGGAGCGTGGCCCCGGCACGTCGGCGGCGCTCGCGGGACGGTCGCCCTGGGCGGAGAGCCGATCGGCCGGGTCGGAGGGGCCGCCACCCTCGACCGGCCACGTGGCCGCGGTCGTCACGCCCACGAGCCGTGCGAGCCCGGCCCCCGCCTTCTGGATCTCGTCGAACTCGCCCAGGACCATCCCGATGGGCCCGAACAGCCGGTGGAAGTACAGCGCCGCGGCCGTCGCGGCGCCCACGGTCACGGCGTTCCCCGAGACGAGCCAGAACCCGACCGCGAGCACGGCCCCGAGCCCGATGAGCTCGGCGATGTTGAGCCGGTTGTAGAACCGGGTGAGGAGCGCGATCCCGGTCAGCGACAGGTCGATGGCCCGGATCGAGGACTGCGCCACGAGGTCCTCGTGCCGCTCGCCGTGCCCCAGGGTCGTGACGGTCGTGGCCCCCGCGACCGTCTCGATGACCTGCTCGGTGCGCTGGGCCTCGGCGACCCGGACCTCGCGGTAGACGGGTCCCGAGCGGCGCAGGAACCAGCGCAGCGACACGACCTGCAGGGGAGCGGCGGCCACCGCGGCGAGCGCGAAGCGCCAGTCGAGGGCCCCGAGCCCCACGAGCGTCAGGGCGATCGTGAACACGGCGGACGTGACGGCGGGCAGGACGCCCGAGATCGCCTCGCTCACGGCGTCGACGTCCCCCGAGACGCGCGCGACGACGTCACCGACGCCTGCCCGCTCGACCTGCTCGAGCGGCAGGTCGAGCGCGCTCGCGAGGACGTCCTCGCGCAGGTCGGCGAGCGCGCCCTCGCAGATCCGGGCGAGCAGGGTCTGTCCCAGGTAGCCGAGCACCGCGCTCAGCACACCTGCTCCGAGGAGCAGCAGGCCGAACCGCACGAGCTCCGACGTCCGGCCGCCCTCGACGACGACGTTGACCATGACCCCGAGCAGGGCCGGAGTGGCGAGGCCCGCGACCGAGCCGGCCAGCAGCACCGCGACGGTCCCGGCGAAGAGCCACCGGCGCATCGTGAGCATGCGCCACAGCGCAGCGTTGGTCGCGGCGGTCGTGGCGACGGGCAGGATGGTCCGCGCCGGGACGGCGGGGGCCGCGGGACCGGCCTGCCCGGGGTCGGCGGTCACGACGTCGGCGCTCACGAGGCCACCAGCTCACGGTCGGTGCCGGCAGGGGTCGCCACGACCGCGACCGCCGTGACGACCTCGTCGCACACGGCCAGGAGCGTCGGGCTCGAGGTCACGAGCACGAGCGCGCGCTCCGGGAAGCCGCGCAGCGCGGCGGCGATCCTGGCCTCGGTCACGGTGTCGACCGCGGTCGTGGGGTCGTGCAGGACGAGCACGGGTTCGGGCCGGTGCAGCGCACGCCCCAGGACCAGACGTTGGCGCTGCCCGCCGGACAGGTGCTGGCCGCGGCCGACCAGCGGCGTGTCGAGCCCCTCGGCGAGGTGCCCGAGCACCTCGCCGGTCCCCGAGGCGTCGATCGCCCGGTCGTCGAGCGGCCCGTCGGGCGCGAGGTTCTCGCGCACGCTCGTGCTGAACAACGACGCGTCGTGCCGGGCCGCGAACACGAGCGCACGCCCGGCCGAGGGGTCGAGGGCGGCGAGGTCGGTACCGTTCACGACGACGGCTCCGGGCGCGGCAGGGGCGCGGCACCCGAGGACGTCGACGAGCCGGGCCGCGTCGCCGCCGTCGGGCACGACGACTCCCACGACCTGGCCCGCCCGGGCCGTGAAGCGAGGCACGACGGACCCGCCGAAGACGCCCGCGATCGTCACGGTCGCGGCCCCGCCGTCGCGGGTGCCCGCGTGCGCGGCGCTCGCCGCCCCGTCCACCGGGCTGTGGACGGTCGGCTCGCCGAGCAGGAGCAGCAGACGCCGCGCGGAGGCCCGCTTCTGCGCGAGCTCGACGCCCAGGAAGCCCGTCCGGGACATTGGTTCCTGGACGAACTGCGCGAGGCCCACGACCGCGACGAGCTCACCCACGGTGATCTGCCCGGCGAGCGCCATGCGGCCCGCGAAGAACGCGACCGCCGCGAGGAAGACGACCGAGAGCACAGTGCTCACGGCCTGGTACGCGGCCCGGGAGCGCACCGCGCGCAGCGCGGCCGCGAGGGAGTCGCGGCTCGCGCGCCGGTAGCGGTCGGCCGCGGCCTCCTCGGCGCCCAGGCCCTTGAGGACGCGCAGGCCCGTGACGAGGTCGGTCGCGAGCCCCCCGGCGCGCGCCGCGGTCTCCTGCTCTGTCTCGCTGCGTGCCTCGAGCGGCACCGAGAGCCGGTGCATCACGAGCAGCATCACGGGCGTCGCGACGAGGACCGCGATCCCGAGCGGCACCGAGACGAGCAGGAGGCTCACGGCGGTCGTGCCGATCGCGGCGAGCGCGCCGAGCTGACCCGTGACGAGCCACGAGATCCCTGCGACGCGGTTGGTGTCGGAGGACGCGATGGTCAGGGTCTCGCCCGCGGCGCGCTGCCGCGCCATGCCGAGCGGGTCCAGCACGCGCGCGACCGTGAGCCGGCGCAGGTCGTGCGCCGCGAACGAGAAGGCGCGCACGGTCGAGCGCATGCCGATCCGCCACGCCATGGTCAGGACGACGAAGACCGCGGCGAGCACACCGAGCCACAGGCCGAGCGCCATGCCGTCGCGCGGGACGATCGCACGGTCCACGACCACGCCGATCAGCACGGGCACGAGGGCCTCGGCGACCTGGTGGACCATGAAGCCGCCCGCGCCCACGGTCAGCAGGAGCCAGCGTCGGTTGCCGGCGAGCACGAGGCGGAAGACTCCGCCGACGGTCGTCGGTACGGCGACGCCGGTCCCGCGGGCGGGGCGTGGTCGCCGGTCCGGGCGTGCAGGACGGCGGAGACGGGGAGGCATGCTTGCTAAGGTAATGCTTACCTTCATGAGCCGATGTGGGATAGCCTGCCGGATCATGTCGCTCATCGGCCAGGCGCCTCCCTCCGTCCCGTTCGTCCCGATCGTCATGCCCGACGGCGTCCGCCCCGCTGCCGCCCAGCGTGCGCAGCACGCCGAGGACGTCGCGATCGTGGCCGCGGCCCGCGAGGTCCGGTCGGTCTCGACGTCCCACTTCCCGCCCAGCACCCCGGGTCTGTGGCCCGTGCACGTGCACGCGTTCCACGAGCTGCTGTGGGGCACGCAGGGCGTGCTCACGGTCGAGACCGAGCACGGCTTCTTCGCGGTCCCGCCGACGATCGGGCTGTGGATCCCGGCGGGTGTCGCGCACGCGGTCCAGACCGCGGGCGGCACGGGGTTCTACTGCACCTACGTCGACGCGGACCTGTCGGCGCCGTCGGTCGAGCGGGCCTCCAGTCAGCCGGACGGGCGACCCGGCGAGCGGCCCGACTCGCCCGGCGCTGCTGCCTCCGCGGAGGACACGTTCGTCGCGGTCCTCGACCGCGCGCACCGCACCACGGCGGTCTCGGTCCCTCCGGCGGCGCGCGAGCTCATGGTCCATCTGTTCAGGCACGGCATGGACCCCGCGGCCCGACGGCGCAGCGAGCGTGTCGTCGTCGACCTCCTGTCTCCCGTGGACGTCACGCCCATGGTGCTGCCCATGCCCTCGGACGCGCGCCTCGAGTCGGTCGCCCGACGGCTGCTCGACGACCCGGCAGACACGCGCTCGCTCGAGGCGTGGGCGCGCGAGGTGTCGGTGAGCGTGCGCAACTTCTCGCGGCTGTTCCATCGCGAGACGGGCATGACGTTCGCGCAGTGGCGCATCCACGCGCGGGTCCGGGTCGCGATCGGCCTGCTCGCGGGCGGAATGCCCGTGGGGACCGTGAGCCGCCGGGTGGGGTACCGGACGCCGAGCGCGTTCGTGCAGTCCTTCCGGCGGGTCCTCGGCCACACCCCGGGCTGGTACGTCGCGTCGGTCAAGGCCGATGCGGAACATCCCCTGGCCTCTGGCAGCGACGATCGGCCAGCTTCTGCGCTCCCGACGTGGTTAGGGTAGGGATACCTAACTGCCTCTGACGGGGATCGTCGTGTCGCCGTCGCCCGACCGGGAGACCTCGTGACCCTCGTCCTGACCGCCCGCCCCGACATCCCTGCGGACGCTTCGTCCATCCCGGTCGGCGACGACCGGTGGCAACGGGTCGTCGCGGCGATCACGCGCCGCGACTTCCTGATCGGCGCCGGGGCGCTCACGGTCGCGGGGCTCCTCGCCGCGTGCGGCGACGGGTCGGGCCAGGCGGCGGGAACACCTGCCGGCGGCGAGACCATGCCGTTCGAGCACGACGGCTACCGCACGGACCTGCCCCTGCACCCCGAGCGCGTCGTCGTCCTGGAGGCCCGGGCCGGGCTCGAGTTCGCGATCCTCGCCGGGCTGCCGATCGTGGCGACCGAGTGGTCCGACGAGAGCCACCTCATGGCGCACCTGCCGCAGGGCGTCGAGCACCTGGGCGGCTCCAACATCGAGCCCAATGCCGAGTCGATCCTGTCCCACTCGCCCGACATGCTCGTGGTCGGTGCGGGGTGGTGGACGTACTACCAGGAGAACGAGCTGCTGGCCGAGGGCATCGCTCCCGTCCTGGTCGTGGGTGACGACGACCCCGACTGGAAGGCCTCGCTGCGGCGCCAGCTCGCCGCGTTCGGCCGCGAGCAGCAGGCGACCGAGGCGATCGACGCCTACGACGCCACGGCCGCGGACGTCGCCGCCGAGATCGCCCCGCTCGTGACCGGCCGCAAGGTCGTCATCGCGGGAGCCGACGAGGAGGGCTTCTGGATCCAGGAGCCCGACAGCTACTGCTCGGGCATCGCCCGCGACGTCGGCATGGACCTCGTGCTCCCGGCCGCCGGGCAGAGCAACGGCTCGGTCCAGCGCTTCTCGTTCGAGAACCTCGACGTCTTCCACGGCGCCGACCTGATCATCCTCCAGAACCCCGACGACCCCGCGGCGTCCAACCCCGCGTGGCTGGCCGTGCCCGCCGTCCAGGCGGGGCGCGTGGCCGAGCTCCGCTACGACCGCAACTTCGGGCTCGCCCTGACGGCCCAGGTCTTCGCCGAGGACCTGCGCGAGGCCGCGCACCTGCTCTGACCCGGGGCCGCGGGCGCCCAGCGCCACGACCCTGCTGCCCCACGGCCGATCGACGCCCGCGACCGCGGGCTCCCACGACGGCTCCGTCCCACGCCGCGACCTCGCGGCCACCCGAACCAGGAAGTCCCATGACCACACGCACCACCCGCCGGTCCACCCTGCTCGCGACCGCCTCGGCCGCCACGCTCGCCCTGCTCCTGGGCGCGTGCGCGTCGGGTACCGACGCCGGGGACGGCGGCGGCACGAGCGGCGCCGGCACGAACGATGCCGGCACCCGCACGGTCCAGAGCGCGTTCGGCGAGACCACGATCCCGGCAGACCCGCAGGCCGCGCTCGGTGTGTACACGACCGACCTCGACATGCTCATCACGCTGGGCATCCCGCTCGCCGGGTCGCAGCCCATCCGCTCGCAGGGGTACACGACCTTCCCGTCGTTCTTCGACCAGGAGGCGCTCGAGGGCATCAAGACGTTCGAGAACTTCCCCGAGTACAACTACGAGGAGATCCTCGCCGCCCAGCCCGACGTGATCCTCAACGGCCTGGGCTACGACGACGAGCTCGTGACCAAGCTTCCCGACATCGCCCCGACGTACAGCTTCAACGGGTTCGACGGCCGTGACTGGCGCGAGAGCTTCGCCGAGGTCGCGGAGGCGTTCGACAAGGTCGAGGAGCACGACGCCTGGACCGCGAAGTACCAGGCCAAGGTCGACGACGTGAAGGCCCGCCTCGCCGAGGCCGGCATCGACCCGGTCGTCGCGCCGGTCGGCTACGGCGACGGCGAGATCATCGTGTCCTGCTACGGCACGCCCTGCCTGGTCTTCGACGACCTGGGCCTGAAGATCTCGCCGCTCGTCGAGCCCGAGGAGGGCACCACGCTCGGCACCGAGCAGCTCGAGCAGCTCGCGGGCATCGACTGGGCCTTCACCTCGACCGCGCCGGACGAGAAGACGGGCGAGCTCGACGACCCGTTCGCCGAGCTCGCGAGCAACGGCCTGTGGGCCGCCCTGCCGTTCGTCACGAACCAGCACGTCGCGGTCCACGACCTCGAGATGGTCTACGGGTCGCCCAGCGGCCAGTACGCGTTCCTCGAGGTCGTCGAGAAGGCGCTGCTGCCGTGATGCGCATCCACCGGGCAGAGGTCGTGGCGGTCGAGCGCCTGACCCCCGGCATGATCCGGGTCACGCTGGGTGGCGAGGGTCTCGCCGACTTCGAGTCGACGGGCGTGGGAGACGAGTACCTGCGCGTCTTCCTGCCCGTCCCGGGCGAGACCGAGCCGGTCCTGCCCTTCGCGACCGAGACGTCGTGGGACTACCCCGAGGGCGTCGAGCCCTCACCCATGCGGACCTACACGGTCCGGGCCGTGCCCGAGCCCGGCCAGGTCGTGATCGACTTCGTCGTGCACGAGGGCGGGGTCGCCGCGACCTGGGCCCGGCAGGCGAGGCCGGGCGACGTCGTCGGGCTCAACACGCCCCACGGGCTGTACGACCCGCCCGCGGACCTCGCGTGGCAGATCCTCCTCGCGGACGCGACGGGCCTGCCCGCGGTCGGGCGCCTGATCGAGCAGGCCCCGGCGGGCGTGCTCACGCGCGTGGTCGTCGAGGTGCCCGACGCGGGCCACCGCCAGTCCTTCCCCGTGAACCCCGACGTCGAGATCGCGTGGGTCTACGGCGGCAACGGCCACCGGCCGTGCCGGCTCGAGGAGATCCTGCGGAGCATCGAGCTGCCCGACGGCGTCGGGTACGTCTGGTTCGCAGGGGAGACCAAGGTGCTGCGTGCCGTCCGCAAGTACCTGCGCCACGAGCGCGGGCTGCCCGTCACGGCCTACAAGACCATCGGGTACTGGACCGCGAAGGCCGAGGAGTGGGAGGAGCGCTGGGAGAACCTCGACCCGAGCGTCAAGGCGTGGATCGACTCCCTGTGGGCCGACGAGGAGCGCGACGAGGAAGAGATCACCGACGCGTACTTCGACAAGCTCGAGTCGTTGGGGCTGTGAGATGACGACGACCGAACGTGCCCCCGCGGGGGCGGCCCCGAGCGGCGCGTCGCACGACGCGACCGCCGGGGGTGGTCCGGCCGCCCCCGCGCAGGCCCCGACCGCGGACAGGGCGCCCGGTCTCGCCGCGACCAACGCCTCGCGGACCGCGTGGCTGCTCGTCGCCGTCGGCGTCCTGGTCCTGATGCTCTTCGTGAGCCTCGCCGTGGGCTCCAAGACGATCCCGCTGGCCTCGGTGTGGTCGGCGCTCGTCGGAGCCCCCGGCGCCGACCCGAACGACGTGGTCATCCTGCGCGACCTGCGCCTGCCCCGCACGGCCCTCGGCCTCCTGGTCGGGGTCGCGCTCGGCCTCTCGGGCGCGCTCATCCAGGCCCTGACCCGCAACCCGCTCGCCGACCCCGGCATCCTGGGCGTCAACGCGGGCGCGGGCTTCGCGGTCGTGATCGGGGTCGCGACGTTCGGCGTCGTCAACATCCAGCAGTACATCTGGTTCGCGTTCCTGGGGGCGATCGTCACGACGGTCGTCGTGTACCTCATCGGCTCGCTCGGGCGCGGGGGCGCGACGCCCGTCCGGCTCACGCTCGCCGGCATCTCGATCGGGGCGGTGCTGGGCGGGATCTCGTCCGGCATCACGCTGCTCAACCCGCAGGTCTTCGACAAGATGCGCTACTGGGGGGCGGGCACCCTCAGCAACCGCTCGTGGGAGATGGTCGGGACGGTCACGCCGTTCATCCTCGTGGGCGTCGTGCTCGCGGTCGTCGCGGCGCGCCCGCTCAACGCGGTCGCGCGGGGCGACGACCTGGCCCGGTCGCTCGGCGCCCACATCAACCGGACCCGCACGATCGTCGTGATCGCCGTGACGCTCCTGTGCGGCGCCGCGACCGCGGCCGCGGGCCCCATCGGGTTCGTGGGGCTCATGGTCCCGCACGTCGCACGCTGGATCGTCGGCCCGGACCAGCGGTGGATCGTGTCCTACACGCTCGTCCTGTCGCCCGTCCTTCTCCTGGTGTCCGACGTCGCAGCGCGCCTGGTCCTGCGGCCCGCCGAGCTGCAGGTCGGCATCGTCACGGCGTTCGTCGGCGCCCCGGTCCTCATCTGGCTCGTGCGACGCAGGCAGGTGAGCGGGCTGTGACGGCTCCTGTGCAGACCCCGGCCCCGGTCACCGACCGCGCTCAGGCCGAACGGCTCGACTTCGGTCGGCCGACCCGCGTCCTGCGCTCGCGCCGAGGACGGTTCTCCGCGCGCCTCGACGTGCGCGCCGCCGTCGTGACGCTCGTGCTGGTGCTGCTCGCCGCGGCGGTCGGCGTCGTGGCGCTCGGCGTGGGCGACTACGCCGTGGCGGTCCCCGACGTGCTGCGCGCCCTGACGGGCGAGGCCTCGGACGTGGTCCGCATGGTCGTCGTCGAGTGGCGGCTGCCACGCGTCCTGCTCGCGATCCTGCTGGGCGGCGCCCTGGGGATGAGCGGCGCGATCTTCCAGTCGCTGACCCGCAACCCCCTCGGCAGCCCCGACATCATCGGGTTCAACACGGGCGCCTACACCGGTGCGCTCGTCGTGATCCTGGTCCTCGGCGGCTCGTACGGCGCGGTCGCGGCCGGGGCCATGATCGGCGGGCTCACGACCGCGGGCATCGTCTACCTGCTCGCGTACAAGAACGGCGTGCAGGGCTTCCGGCTCATCATCGTGGGCATCGCGATCAGCGCGATGCTCGCCTCGGTCAACACGTGGCTCATCCTCAAGGCCGAGCTCTCGCGCGCCATGGCCGCCGCGACCTGGGGAGCGGGCAGCCTCAACGGGCTGTCGTGGACCCAGGTCCTGCCGGTCGTGCTGATCCTCGCGGTCCTCGTGCCCCCGCTGTTCCTCCTGGGGCGACGCATGAACGTCCTCGAGATGGGCGACGACGCCGCGCAGGCCCTCGGGGTCCGCTCCGAGCGCACGCGGCTCTCGCTCGTCGTCGTGGGGGTCGCGCTGACCGCGCTCGTCACGGCGGCGGCCGGCCCGATCGCGTTCATCTCGCTCGCGGCCCCCCAGCTCGCGCGGCGTCTCACGCGCGGCGCGACCGTCGGCCTCGCGTCCTCGGCCGCCATGGGCGCGGCGCTGCTCGCCGCGAGCGACCTGGTCGCCCAGCGGGCCTTCGCACCCACCCAGCTGCCCGTGGGCGTCGTGACCGTGAGCATCGGCGGCTGCTACCTCGTGTGGCTGCTGGCCCGGGAGGCGAGGCGACAGTGAGCACCTGGACCCGACCCGCGACCCGCCGGCCCGCGACCCGCACGGGCCCGGCCGCCCCGACCGCACCGGCCGCCGACGCACCCCCGACCAGCCCCACCCCTCCCGAGGAGACGGCGATGACCGCCACGACGCACCCGGTGACCACGACCCCGGCCGAGGCCGACGCGCCCGCGGCGAGCCCCGCCGTCGGGCAGGGAGCCCCTCCGCAGGCCGCCCCCGCGGCCCCGGGCGAGCCCCGGCTGCGCGCCGAGGGCCTCAGCATCGGGTACCACGAGCGCATCGTGTCCCAGGGGCTCGACGTCGCGATCCCCGACCGGTCCTTCACCGTGATCGTCGGGCCCAACGCGTGCGGCAAGTCGACGCTGCTGCGCGCGCTGTCGCGCCTCCTCACCCCGAGCGCCGGGCAGGTCGTGCTCGACGGGAAGACCATCACGTCGTACAAGGCCAAGGAGGTCGCGCGCCGGCTCGGGCTCCTGCCCCAGACGTCGATCGCGCCCGACGGCATCACGGTCGCGGACCTCGTGGCGCGCGGCCGCTACCCTCACCAGAAGCTCCTGCGGCAGTGGTCGCGCGACGACGAGGACGCCGTCGTGCGGGCGCTCGCGGCCACGCAGGTCACGCCGCTGTCGGCGCGGCCCGTCGACGAGCTGTCGGGCGGGCAGCGCCAGCGCGTGTGGGTGTCCATGGTGCTCGCTCAGGAGACCGAGCTGCTGCTGCTCGACGAGCCCACGACGTTCCTCGACATCGCGCACCAGATCGAGCTGCTCGAGCTGTTCGGCGACCTCAACCGCGAGGGGCGCACGCTCGTCGCGGTGCTGCACGACCTCAACCACGCGTGCCGCTACGCGACGCACCTGGTCGCGATGAAGGACGGCGCCGTGGTCGCGCAGGGGGCTCCCGGGGAGATCGTGACGGCCGAGCTCGTCGAGGAGGTGTTCGGGCTGCGGTGCACGATCATCGACGACCCGGTCACGGGGACGCCGCTCGTGATCCCGCTGGGCCGCCGGGGGTGACCGGCCCGCCCGCCGGACGTGCCGTCGGCGGGCCCCGTGCCGCGCCCTCCCGCACGTTGGATACCCTCTAGTGGTGATCGATCTTCGACTTCTGCGCGACAACCCCGACGTCGTCCGCGCCAGCCAGGTGGCTCGCGGCGACGACCCCGCCCTCGTGGACCAGGCGCTCGACGCCGACTCCCGCCGTCGCAGCGCGCTGACGGACTTCGAGCAGATGCGCGCCGAGCAGAAGTCCCTGGGCAAGAAGGTCGCCCAGGCGCAGGGCGAGGAGAAGACCGCCCTGCTCGCGCACACCAAGCAGCTCGCCGAGGGCGTCAAGGCCCGCCAGAAGGACGCCGACGACGCCGAGGCGCAGCTCAAGGACGTCCTCTACAAGATCTCCAACGTGATCGAGGGGGCCCCTCCGGGCGGCGAGGACGACTACGTCGTGCTCCGCGAGGAGGGCACCATCCGCGACTTCGCGGCCGAGGGCTTCACGCCCCGCGACCACCTCGAGCTGGGCGAGGGCCTGCGCGCGATCGACACCGAGCGCGGCGCCAAGGTGTCGGGCGCGCGGTTCTACTACCTCACGGGCATCGGGGCGCGCCTCGAGCTCGCGCTGCTCAACGCCGCGATGGACCAGGCGATCCAGGAGGGCTTCACGCCCGTCATCACGCCCACGCTCGTGCGTCCCGAGATCATGCAGGGCACGGGCTTCCTGGGCGCCCACGCGGACGAGATCTACCGTCTCGAGGCCGACGACCTGTACCTGGTCGGCACGAGCGAGGTCGCGCTCGCGGGCTACCACTCGGGCGAGATCCTCGACCTGTCGGACGGCCCCAAGCGCTACGCGGGCTGGAGCGCGTGCTACCGCCGCGAGGCCGGCTCGTACGGCAAGGACACGCGCGGCATCATCCGCGTGCACCAGTTCCACAAGGTCGAGATGTTCAGCTACATCGACCCGGCGGACGCCGAGGCCGAGCACCAGCGCCTCCTGGGCTGGGAGGAGGCCATGCTGCGCAAGTGCGAGCTGCCGTACCGCGTGATCGACACTGCCGCGGGCGACCTGGGGTCGAGCGCTGCCCGCAAGTTCGACTGCGAGGCCTGGCTGCCCACGCAGGAGCGCTACCTCGAGCTGACGTCGACCTCGAACTGCACCACGTTCCAGGCCCGCCGCCTGGGCGTGCGCGAGCGCGTCGAGGTGGACGGCAAGACGGAGACCCGCACGGTCGCCACGCTCAACGGCACGCTGGGCACGACGCGCTGGATCGTCGCGATCCTCGAGAACCACCAGCAGCCCGACGGCTCGGTCCGCGTCCCGGAGGGCCTGCGGCCCTACCTGGGCGGGCTCGAGGTCCTCGAGCCGGTCGCGCCGTCGGCCTCCTCGGGGGGTTCGTCGAAGGGCTCCTCGAAGGTCACGGAGTGACGGGTCCGCAGGAGGGCCTGGACGTCACCAGCACCACCCGGCCCGACGGCGCCGCGCCCGCAGGCGAGCCCTCGTACCCGGGCGAGGTGGCGCCGTCGGGCACGGACCGTGCTCCTGGTGACGGTGCCGTGGCGCCGCACCCGGGTCGGACCACCGGTCCTGACGCGGCCCCGACCGCGAACCCGGCCCGCCCGGGGGAGGGCCCGCTGCTCGTCGCGCTCGACATCGACGGGACCATCCTGAGCCACGACGACGTCCTGAGCGACGGCGTCGTCGAGGCCGTCGCGGCTGTGCGTGCGGCCGGGCACCACGTGATGCTCTCGTCGGGACGCTCGCTCATCGCGGTCCTGCCCGTCGCCGAGCGCCTCGGCCTCGCCGAGGGGTACATGGTGTGCTCGAACGGTTCCGTGACGGCTCGCTTCGACGACGCGTCGCCCACGGGCTACGTGGTCGACGAGGTCATCACGTTCAACCCCGAGGGCGCGCTGCGGCTCCTGCGCGACGAGCTGCCCGACGCGCTCTTCGCGGTCGAGGACGTGGGCGTCGGCTTCCGCATGAACGACCTCTTCCCGCACGGCGAGCTCGACGGCGTGCACCGGGTCGTGGACTTCGAGGAGCTGTGGTCGGGCGAGGTCACGCGTGTCGTGGTGCGCAGCCCGGGCTCGACGAGCGAGGAGTTCAGCGAGCTCGCGCGGTCGCTCGGGCTGAGCGACGTGACGTACGCGGTCGGCTGGTCGGCGTGGATGGACATCGCGCCGCTGGGCGTGACCAAGGCGAGCGCGCTCGAGCGCGTGCGCGGTCTGCTGGGGGTCGCTCCGGGCGCGACCGTGGCCGTGGGTGACGGCAGCAACGACATCGACATGCTGCGCTGGGCCGGTCGCGGGGTGGCCATGGGCCACGCCGACCCCGAGGTCAAGGAAGCGGCCGACGAGGTCACGGGAAGCATCGACGAGGCCGGTGCGGTCGCGGTGCTGCGGAGCCTGGTCTGAGGGCTCGCGGGCCGTCCCCGAGGTAGAGGCCTGACGTCGAGGTAGAGGGCCAGAGGCCTCTACCTCGACCCGAACCCTCTACGTCGCGGCGTGGGGCGCGCGCGACCCGGCTCAGACCGCCGTGAGCCGCCGACCCACGTGCCAGGCGCCACGACGGACCGCCCGCTCGAGCGCCCCGCCCCGCACCGCGAAGTCGGTCGCGCTGACCGACACCGACACGGCCCCGACCGTCGCGCCGCCCACCTGCACGGGAGCGGCGACGCACGCGAGCCGTGGCATGTACTCCTCGACCTCCACCGCGAGCTGCTGGGCCCGGACCTCGTCGAGCTCCTCGCGGAGCCGGCGGGAGCCGGTCACGCTGCGCCGGGTCACGGCGTCGAGCCCGTGGCCCGCGACGTAGGCATCGAGCTCGGCGGTGCTCATGCCCGCGAGCAGGAGCTTGCCGAACGCGGTCGTGTGCGCGGCCTCGGCGAACCCCACGTGCAGCTCGCGGATACGGGGTCGGCGCGCGGACTCGCTGATGTGCGCGACCACGATCTGCTCGTCCCGGAACAGCGTGAGGTAGGCGGGGGCGTCGGTCCCCGTGTGGAGGGCGTCGAGGACCTCGACGACCTGCGGCGTCGGCAGGATCTGTCGTCGGAGCGCCGAGCCGAGCACCTCGACCGACCTCCCGAGCGCGTAGGTCGCGTCGGGTCGGCGGACGAGATACCCGTGCGACCGCAGCGTCCCGAGGAGCCGGTAGGCGGTCGCTGACGAGACCTCCAGCGCTGCGCCGACGTCGCGAGCCGTGACGCCCTGGGGCGCGGCACCCACGAGAGCGAGGATCTGCAGCACGCGGTCGGCAGACCGCAGGCCGCCGGCGCCGTCACGGGCAGCGTCCGGCGCCGTGCCGTGGCCGGTGCCGCGGCCCTGCACCGCAGGTCCCGCACCAGCTCCCATGAGGCGGACGTCCGCCTCGTCGACCGGTGCCGGGCCGCCTCGCCGCGCACGCGCACCAGCTCGGGACGGGGAGGCGGCTCGCCGCGACGTTGCGGTCATGGGGCGAGCATAGCGACGCCCGGCGCGGAGGTGCGCGGCGGCGTCGGGCACGCGATTCTCACCTGGTGCGAACCGCCCTTGCTCCGCGCCGACGCCCCGGCGCACGCTGGGGGGACCGGAGGCGCCGACGCCGCCGGACGCTCTCGCGCAGCGCAGCGCGGTGACATGCACGGAGGTGCGGCATGGCTCCCAAGGTGATCCTCCTGACCGGTGACGGCGGCGAGACCCTGGAGGTCTTCTACCCCTACCAGCGGCTGCTGGAGGCAGGCTACGAGGTCGACGTCGCGGCGCCCTCGAAGCGCAAGGTCCAGCTCGTCGTGCACGACTTCGTCGAGGGGTTCGACACGTACACCGAGAAGCTCGGCCACACGCTCGCGGCCGACGTCGCGTTCGCCGACGTGGACCCGTCGGAGTACGTCGCGCTCGTGGTGCCGGGCGGTCGCGCCCCGGAGTACATCCGGAACGACCCCGACGCGCAGCGGATCGTCCAGCACTTCTTCGCCGCGGGGGCACCGGTCGCGGCGATCTGCCACGGACCCATGCTGCTCGCGGCGGCGGGGGTGCTCGAGGGGAGGACGTCGTCGGCCTACCCGGAGCTGCGGCTCGACGTCGAGGCGGGCGGCGGGATCTTCGAGGACGGGGCCGGCGTCGTCGACGGCAACCTGGTCACAGGGCGCGCCTGGCCCGACCACCCCGCCTGGATGCGCGAGTTCATGAAGCTGCTCGAGGCCGCCGCGCCCGTGGGGTGAGGCCCTCTCCCCGGCCGCGAGGTGGAGGGGACCCGGCGAGGTAGAGGGGACCCGTCGAGGTAGAGGGCCGGAGCCCTCTACCTCAACGTCGGCCCTCTACCTCGCGGCCCCGGGGCGAGGCGTCAGTCGCGCGCCGTCAGGACGAGCGGCCCGTCCTCGGTGATCGCGACGGTGTGCTCCGAGTGCGCGCCGCGCGAGCCGTCGGCGCTGCGCAGCGTCCAGCCGTCGGGGTCGGTGAAGATCTCGTCGGTCGTCTCGAGGAACCACGGCTCGATCGCGATCACGAGGCCCGGCTTGAGCGGGAACCCGCGGCCCTTGCGGCCGTCGTTGGGCACGTGCGGGTCGCCGTGCATGGTGCGGCCCACGCCGTGCCCGCCGAAGTCGGTGTTGATGCGGTAGCCGGCGCCGTGCCCGACGGCCGCGATCGCGGCCGAGATGTCACCGATCTTGTTGCCCGGCTGCGCGGCCGCGATGCCCGCGGCGAGCGCGTCCTGCGTCGCCTCGATGAGCTTGCGGTCGGCGGCACCGCGGTCGCCCCCGCGCGGGTTCCCGACGACGAACGACACCGCGCTGTCGGAGACCCAGCCGTCGACCGACGCCGCGAAGTCGAGGCTCAGCAGGTCGCCGTCCTGGAGGCGGTAGTCGAACGGCAGGCCGTGCAGGACCGCGTCGTTGACCGAGGTGCAGATGACCTTGCCGAACGGGCTCGCCCCGAACGAGGGGTGGTAGTCGATGTAGCACGACTCGGCGCCCCGCTCCTTGATCATCCGGTGGGCCAGGGCGTCGAGCTCGAGGAGGTTGACGCCGACCTTCGCGGCGGCGCCGACCTGCGTGAGGACGTCCGCGACGAAGCGGCCGGCCGGGCGCATCTGCTCGATCTCGCGGGGGGTCCTCAGCTCGATCATGGTGTTCCTCTCGGTGCGTGCTCGGGTGTGCCGGGTCCGCCGCGGGGTTCCGCAGGGCTCTCCGACCTGCTCCCAGGGTGTCACGGGAGGGCAGGCGAGGCGCAACTCCCCGGGGTGCGGCGGGTGCCGGCGCAGTCCGGTCGCGAGACGGTGGGCGCCTGGGCGGGGCGCGCGCGAAGGATGCCTGCGCGGTGTGCGCAGGCGGGGCGCGAATCGCTTCTGGCCCCCGCGCGGGGGAGAATCGCTCCTCGTGGCAGGAATCGACGAGGTAGCGCAGGCGGCCGGGGTCTCGACGGCGACCGTCTCGCGAGCCCTGCGCGGACTCCCGAACGTCTCGGCGGCGACGCGCGCACGGGTCCGGGCCGTGGCCGAGGAGCTGGGGTACGTCCCGTCGCCGTCTGCGGCCTCGCTCGCGACGGGCAGGACCCGCACGATCGGCGTGATCACCCCGTGGGTCAGCCGCTGGTTCTTCGCCAACGTGATCGAGGGCGCCGAGCGGGCGCTGCGCTCGGTGGGCTACGACGTGCTGCTCTACACGTTCGAGGTGGGGGAGGACCGGCCGCGGCGCAAGGTCGACCCCACGGTGCTGCGGCGGCGCGTCGACGGGACCCTGGTGGTGGGGCTCCCGCTCGACGACGACGAGGTCCGCTCGCTCGTCGACCTGGGCACCCCGCTCGCGTTCGTGGGCTCGGGCCCTGCGGACCAGGTCACGGTCCGCCTCGACGACGTCCGCACGGGCTCCCTCGCGACGTGGCACCTGATCGACCTGGGCCACCGCGTGATCGGGCACGTCACGGGCATGCCTGACCTGGTCTCGTCGTGGTCGCCGCCCGTCGGGCGCTCGACGGGCTACGAGCGCGCGCTGGTCGCCGCGGGCCTGGAGGTCTCGGCCGGGCTCGTGGCCAACGGGGGGTTCGACGTCGAGGGCGGACGGTCGTCGACCAGGGAGCTGCTGCGCCGCAGGCCCGACGTCACGGCGATCTTCGCGGCCTCGGACGAGATGGCGATGGGAGCGATCCTCGCGGCCCGAGACCTGGGCCTGGACGTGCCGGGAGACCTGTCGGTCATCGGGGTGGACGGGCACGACCTGGGCGAGCTGGTCGGGCTCACGACGATCGGGCAGGACGCGTACCAGCAGGGTGCCGATGCCTCGATGCTGCTCATGGAGATGATCAACGGCGCGCCCGTCCCGGAGAGCCTGACGTACCCGACGCACCTGGTCCGACGGGCCTCGACCGCCCGTCCTCGCTGACCCCGGTTCCGCAGCGTTCCGGGCTTTCGCAGGTCACGGTGGTGGGAGCGCGACCACTCTGGGCGGTTGCGAGGCGTCATGAGTAACGGAATCGTTACTGAAGTGACCCCTGCTTGTGCTTGCGCAACGACGATGTAAACGCTTGCATGAGCAGTGGGGCGGTCGCGTCGGACGATGCGCCGCGACACTTGCGGGCCGACCGCGATGTCAGCACCACAACGTTGTGGAGGAAATGTCATGGCAAGAAGCACACTGTCAGTCAAGCGCCGCACACTTGCGGCAGTCGCAGGCGGAGCAGCGCTCGCGATCGTCCTGACCGCCTGCGGCGGCAGCGACGACGGAGGCGGGGAAGGCGACACGGAGGCCGCGCCGGTCGACTGCGCCGCGTACGAGCAGTACGGCGACCTCGAGGGGAAGACGGTCACGGTCTACACGACGATCGTCGACACCGAGGCGGACCAGCAGCAGCAGTCGTACGAGCCGTTCGAGGAGTGCACCGGCGCGACGATCGAGTACGAGGGCTCCAAGGAGTTCGAGGCACAGCTGCCCGTGCGCATCCAGTCCGGCAGCGCGCCGGACATCGCCTACATCCCCCAGCCGGGCTTCCTCAAGAGCCTCGTCCAGGACTACCCGGACGCGATCCTGCCCGTCGGGGACGCCGCGTCGGAGAACGTCGACACGTACTACACCGAGTCGTGGCGCGACTACGGGACCGTCGACGGAACCCTGTACGCGACCCCGCTCGGCGCCAACGTGAAGTCGTTCGTCTGGTACTCCCCGTCGATGTTCGAGGAGGCCGGCTACGAGATCCCGACCACCTGGGACGAGCTCGTCGCGCTCTCCGACCAGATCGTCGAGGACAACCCCGAGGGCGACGTGAAGCCCTGGTGCGCCGGCATCGGATCGGGCGAGGCCACGGGCTGGCCCGCGACCGACTGGATGGAGGACGTCGTCCTCCGCACGGCCGGCCCCGAGGTCTACGACCAGTGGGTCAACCACGAGATCCCCTTCAACGACCCGCAGATCGCCGACGCACTCGCCTCGGTCGGCTCGGTGCTGAAGAACGAGAACTACGTGAACGGCGGCATCGGCGACGTCTCGTCGATCGCGACGACCGAGTTCACCGAGGGTGGCTACCCGATCGTCGACGGTCTCTGCTACATGCACCGTCAGGCATCGTTCTACCAGGCCAACTGGAGCACCCTCGACCCCGACCTGAAGGTCGCCGAGGACGGCGACGTCTTCGCGTTCTACTTCCCGGGTGAGTCGGCCGACGCCGAGAAGCCCCTGCTCGGTGGCGGCGAGTTCGTCGTCTCGTTCGCCGACCGCCCCGAGGTCCAGGCCTTCCAGGCCTACCTCACGAGCCCCGAGTGGTCCAACGCCAAGGCGACCGCCACCCCCCAGGGATGGCTCAGCGCCAACAAGGAGCTCGACAAGAGCCTCCTTCAGTCGCCCATCGACCAGCTCTCGTACGAGCTGCTGACGGACGACAGCTACGTGTTCCGCTTCGACGGGTCGGACATGATGCCCGCCGCCGTGGGAGCCGGATCCTTCTGGACCGAGATGACGGAGTGGATCGCGAGCAACAAGTCGGACACCGCGGTGCTCGACGCGATCGAAGCATCGTGGCCGACGTCCTGACCACCTGCTGATTCCTGACCTACGATCCACAGATGGGGGCCCGCCACCATGGCGGGCCCCCATCGCACGAAGGAGTGCTCCATGGACTGGTTACTGAACCCCGAGGGGACGGGTGGGAAGTTCGCGGTCATGATCGTCGCGATCCTGCTGTTCGTCGTCGTGATGGGGGTGATCCTCCTTCTGGCGGACCTCCCCAAACGGGTGCCCAACTGGGTGATCGCCGCCGTCTTCGCCGGGCCGGCTCTCCTGCTCATAGGATTCGGCCTTCTCTATCCCGGCCTCAAGACCGTCCGGGACTCCTTCTACAACCGCACCAGCACGGAGTTCGTCGGGCTCGACAACTACGTCACGGCGCTGACGCGGGACGAGTTCCAGATCGTCCTGCGCAACACGGCGGTCTGGGTCATCGTCGTCCCCATCGTCTCCACGTTCCTCGGGCTCCTGTACGCGGTGGTCGTGGACCGTTCGCGCTTCGAGAAGTTCGCCAAGTCGCTGATCTTCCTCCCCATGGCCATCTCGATGGTCGGCGCGGGCATCATCTGGAAGTTCATGTACGAGTACAAGGCGGCGAACTTCGACCAGATCGGTCTGCTGAACCAGATACTCGTCTGGGTGGGGCTCGAACCACAGAAGTTCCTGCTCGACGCCCCCTGGAACACGTTCTTCCTCATCGTCGTCATGATCTGGATCCAGGCGGGATTCGCCATGACGATCCTCGCCGCGGCGATCCGGGGCATCCCTGACGACATCGTGGAGGCCGCGCGTCTCGACGGCGTCTCCGGGACCAGGATGTTCCGGTACATCACCGTCCCGAGCATCCGTCCCGCGCTGATCGTGGTGCTCACGACCATCGCGATCGGCACCCTCAAGGTCTTCGACATCGTCCGGACCATGACGGGTGGACGCTTCGAGACGTCGGTCGTGGCCAACGAGTTCTACACGCAGGCGCTCCGACAGGGTGAGAAGGGGCTCGGCGCCGCGCTCGCCGTCATCCTCTTCGTCCTGGTCATCCCGATCATCATCTACAACGTCCGTCAGCTCCGGGCGTCGGAGGACATCCGATGAGTATCCCGATCCCCGACACCACGATCGTCGACGAGACGCCCGAGCAGGGCAAGGGCGTCGGCAAGCTCGACCGGCTCGACCGTCGGGCCGGGGCCCTGCGACGCACGACGAGCTCGAAGAGCGCGTCGATCATCGCGATCGTCCTGGCGGTTCTCTGGACCATCCCGACCTTCGGGCTGCTCGTCACGTCCTTCCGACCGGCACGCGAGATCCGTCGCACCGGGTGGTGGACCGCGTTCAGCAACCCCGAGTTCACGCTCGAGAACTACTCGGACGCCCTGTACGGCAGCTCGACCGACTTCGCCAGCTACCTGGTCAACTCGTTCGTGATCACCCTGCCCGCGGTCATCATCCCCATCACCCTGGCGCTCCTCGCGGCCTATGCGTTCGCGTGGATCGACTTCCGGGGCCGGAACATCCTGTTCGTCGCGGTGTTCGCACTGCAGATCGTCCCCATCCAGGTGACGCTCGTCCCGCTGCTCTCGCAGTACGTGAACTGGGGGATCGACGGCTCGTTCTGGCCCATCTGGCTCTCGCACTCGATCTTCGCGCTGCCGCTCGCGATCTTCCTTCTGCACAACTTCATGAAGGACATCCCGCGCGAGCTCGTCGAGGCGGCCCGGGTCGACGGTGCGGGCCACGTGCGGATCTTCTTCACGGTCCTCATGCCGCTGCTGGTCCCGGCCATCGCGGCATTCGGGATCTTCCAGTTCTTGTGGGTGTGGAACGACCTGCTCGTCGCCCTGACGTTCGGGTCGGCGCGCGACGTCGCTCCGATCACGGTCCGTCTCGCCGAGCTCTCCGGGTCCAGGGGCGCCAGCTGGCACCTGCTGCCGGCAGGGGCTTTCATCGCGATCATCGTGCCGGTCATCGTCTTCCTGGCGTTGCAGCGGTACTTCGTGCGAGGTCTCCTGGCAGGTTCCGTCAAGGGGTGAGTCTCGGTGCTCCGCCGTCGGGCGGGGTTGTTCGCACGGCCTTCCATCCGGCCCCTCGTTCCTCGGGCCCCTGCCAGGCCCGGCCACGGCCGCGCGAACAACTCCGCCCGACGACGTCGCGCGTCACACCACGTCGGGTGCTGCTGGTCCCGTGGTCGGCAGGGGCCGACGTAGGGTCGTCGGGTGCTCTCTGGCCCCAGCCGTGCGCTGGCTTCCGCTGCGGGGCGGGTCCCGCCGCCCGCCCTCTTCGTCGTCTCCGGGCTGACCCAGTACCTCGGCGCCGCGATCGCGGTGGGGCTGTTCGCGGTCGTCGGCGCGCCCGAGGTCGCCTGGCTGCGCATCGTCGTGGCGGCCGTGCTGCTCCTCGCGTGGCGTCGCCCGTGGCGGCAGCGCTGGACGTGGCGCACCCTCGCATGGGCCGCGGTGTTCGGTGTGGCCCTGGCCGCCATGAACGTGACGTTCTACGTCGCGATCGACCACCTGCCTCTCGGTTCGGCGGTCGCGATCGAGTTCATCGGTCCCGTGGCGGTCGCGGCGATCACCGGGCGGGGCTGGCGTGAGCGCGGGGGCATCGCGGTTGCTGCGGCGGGTGTGGTGCTCCTCGCGGGCGTCACGCTCACGTCCGACCTGCCTCGCGAGGACGTCGTGATCGGGCTCGTCGCGATCGCCCTGGCGGCGGCCTGCTGGGCCGCGTACATCCTGCTGGGCCGTCGTGTGGCACTGGCCGGGTCCGGCGTCACGTCGCTCTCTGTCGCGATGGCCGCGGGTGCCCTCGTCTTCGCGCCGTTCCTCGCGCCGTCGTCAGGGGCCGTGCTCGAGGACTGGCAGCTGCTCCTCGCGGTCGTCGGGATCGCCGTCTGCTCGTCGGTCGTCCCGTACGTGCTCGAACAGCTCATCCTGCGCAGGGTCAGCGCGGCGACGTTCTCGGTGCTCCTCGCGATGCTGCCCGCGACCGCGGTGGTGATCGGCGCCGTCGTGCTCCAGCAGGTCCCCTCGTGGCTCGAGCTCGTCGGCCTGCTCCTGGTCTCGGGAGCCATCGCGATGACGGCTCAGCGCACGGACCCGCCACCCGCGTAGGTCGCACGCACGCGACCAGGTCCCGCGCAGCAGCCGCTGCACCTCGGATCCCGGACCTCAGAGGTACTGGCCGGGCGAGGGGCGCCCGTCGTCGCCCTCGCGCGGAACGCCCGGCTGCGGGGGCTGTCCGGGGTGCCCGGGCATGCCCGGGACAGGGATCGTGCCGGGCGGCAGCGCACGGCGGATCTGCGAGAGCTGGGCCTGCGCCGCCATCTGCTGGGCCACGAGGGCCGTCTGGATGCCGTGGAACAGTCCCTCGAGCCAGCCCACGAGCTGGGCCTGTGCCACGCGGAGCTCCGCGTCGGACGGCACCGCGTCGTCGGTGAACGGCAGCGAGATGCGGTGGAGCTCGGCGACGAGGTCGGGGGAGAGCCCCTCCTCGAGCTCCTTGAGGGACCTCTCGTGGATCTCCGCGAGGCGGCTGCGTGCTGCCTCGTCGAGCGGTGCGTCGCGGACCTCCTCGAGCAGACGCTTGATCATGCCGCCGATCCGCATGACCTTCGCGGGTTCCTCGATGACCGCGCTCGGGTTGCGGTCCTCGTCGGTCGAGTCGTCGCTCGCGACGACCGAGACCCTCGTCCCGTCCGGCCCGACGACCGTGACGCGCTGGGTCTCGCCCTCGGTCGTCGGGGCGCCCTCGGCGCTCTCCGGCGCGCTCTCCGGGGGAGCCTGCTCTCCGGGCTCGTTCGGGTCAGAGGTCTGGTCGGTGCGCGGCTCGTCGCTCATCGCCCCAGTCTGACCCGAACAGGCGCCCGGCGCGACGGTCGGGGCGAACCTTGCGTCAGGGAAGCAGGAGAACCTTGCCGAACACCTCGCCCGACTCCAGGAGCCGGTGCGCGTCCGCGGCACGCTCCAGGGGCAGCCTCGCGTGCACGACGGGCCGTACGCGCCCGTCGGCGACCAGGGGCCAGACGTGCTCGAGCACGTCGCGGACGAGCCGGGCCTTCTCCTCGGCGGGCCGCGCACGCAGGGTCGTGCCGCTCACCTGGGCGCGCTTGGCGAGCAGCATCGCCAGGTCGAGCTCACCGCGACGTCCCCTCTGCATCCCGATCACGACCAGCCGTCCGCCCGTCGCGAGCACCCGGAGGTTGTCGGGGAGATAGGCGGCCCCGACGACGTCGAGCACCACGTCCGCGCCGGCGCCCCCGGAGGCGTCGCGCACGGCCGCGACGAAGTCCTCGGCCCGATGATCGACGGCGGCCTCCGCGCCGAGCGTGAGGCAGCGTGCCGTGCGCTCGGGACCGCCCGCGGTCGCGATCACCCGGGCGCCGAGGGCCGCACCGATCTGCGTGGCGACCGACCCGACGCCCCCTGAGCCGCCGTGCACCAGCAGGACCTCGCCCCGGGCGAGGCGCCCGACGTCGACCAGGTTGCTCCACGCGGTGCAGACCGCCTCCGGCAGGGCGGCCCCGTCGACGAGCGCGACGCCGTCGGGCAGTGGGAGCACCTGGGACGCCCGGACGCAGACCTTCTCCGCGTAGCCTCCCCCGTCGAGGAGGGCGACGACCTCGTCGCCGACGTCCCACTCTGTGAGACGCGGGCCAACGGCAGAAATCACCCCAGAGACCTCGAGACCCGGCCATACCGGGGCGCCCGGCGGCGGAGGGTAGTGTCCGGCGCGTTGTAGCAGGTCAGCAGGGTTCACGCCACTCGAAGCGACGTCGATCACGACCTCCCCAGGACCCGGTTCGGGGTCGGGGAGTGTGGACATGGTGAGTTTCTCTGGCCCGCCCGGGGCCGCTATCGTGACGGCTCGCACACAAAAGACACTACGTCCTCGTCGGCGAGGATTCGTGTCGGTCAGCGGAGAGCCGAGGCTCGACGTACCACCTTGCCCCGGATGACCGGATTAGGTCTGCGGGGCAAGTGCACCGATAGTTAGTACGCACGTCTGGCGCGTGGGGGACGGTCGGAGGCGATCGGGACCCACGAACTTCCGCTGGTTACAGGGTTTGGAGAGAGGTTCGTATGCTCCGCAGGTTGAGCGTTCGCGGGAAGATCCTTGCGGCACTCGCGCTGCCTGTCCTCGTCCTGTTCCTGGCCGCGACGATCTTCTCGGTCCAGGCGATCAACGAGGCGCGGGTCGCCCAGCAGACACAGGCACTGGTCAAGGCGTTCGCGACCCAGGACGTCGCCGGCAAGGCCGTCGCCGCCGAGCGAGCCGCCGAGATCCAGCGCGTCCGCGGGGTCGAGAACGGTGCCGCCCTGGTCGAGGAGGCCCGCCTCGCGACGAACAAGGCTCTCGACCGCCGCGACGCCGTGTACTCCGGCCTCAACCTGTCGATGCTCGACCAGCGCGTGCGTGACGCCGTCGACGCGACGGTCAAGGACCGGGCCGAGCTCGCGGACATCCGCAAGAAGTCGGACACCAACGCTCACCAGGAGCTCGGGTTCACGGCCAAGTACAACGCCCTGATCGACGACGCCCTCGACGTCCCCCGAGTCCTCGCGGACACGTCCGACGACCGCCGTCTCGCCCAGTTCCTCGACGCGTACGTCGACGCCGACGTGCTCATGAGCCAGGTCGCGCTCGAGCTCCCCGTGGTCCAGTTCCTCTTCAACGACATCGCCGCCGGTGAGAACGCCGCGAACGACTCGCTCCGCGTCGCCCGACTGATCGGTGAGGGTGACACCAAGGCTGACCAGGCGCGCAAGTCCGTCCGTGAGCTGCGCATCCCCGAGACGACCATCCCGTCCCCCATCGGCACCTACGTCACGCTGCGTACCGGGCTCGCCGGAAACGGTGCGTACGGCGTGACCGGCAAGCAGGACTGGGCCAGCGCGTCGACCAAGGACCTCGAGGGCATCACCCCGGTCCGAGACAAGGTCCTCGCGGAGACGGGCGAGATCGCGTCGGACAACGCGACGGCCGCGGTGACGCGAGCCGTGATCACGATCCTCGTGACCCTGCTCGCCTTCGGCGCCACGATCGCGGTGGCCGGTGCCATCGCCCGCCAGATCGTGAACCCGCTGCGTCGTCTGACCGACGCAGCCCAGGACGTGCGTGACCAGCTGCCCCGCCTCGTCGAGCAGGTGTCGATCCCCGGTCAGGGGCCTGGCATCAGCATCCAGCCGATCGAGATCGAGTCGACCGACGAGGTCGGCCAGCTCGCCAACGCGTTCAACGACGTGAACTCCACGACCATCCAGGTCGCGAGGGAGCAGGCCGCTCTCCGTGGCTCGATCGCCGAGATGTTCGTCAACGTCGCGCGCCGTGACCAGGTCCTCCTCAACCGTCAGCTCGCGTTCCTCGACGACCTCGAGCGGTCCGAGGAAGACGCGAACACGCTGTCGAACCTGTTCCGCCTCGACCACCTCGCGACGCGGATGCGTCGTAACGCCGAGTCGCTCCTGGTCCTCGCGGGCATCGACTCGGGCCGACGCGTGCGCCAGCCCATGCCGGCCTCCGACGTCATCCGTACGGCGTCGTCCGAGATCGAGCTGTACGACCGCGTCCGCCTGAACCTGGTCGTCGACCCGCTCATGCTGGGGCACAACGCCCTCAACGCGGCACACCTCATCGCCGAGCTCCTCGAGAACGCGACCATGTTCTCGGAGCCGCACACCCCGGTCGAGGTCAGCACGGGGCGCGACGAGCGCTTCGTCAAGATCATCATCCGCGACCACGGGCTCGGCATGACTCCCGAGGAGATCGGCGAGGCGAACCGCAAGGTCAACGCGCACGCCGCGTCGGACGTCGTCGGGTCGCAGCGTCTGGGCCTGTACGTGGTCGGACGCATCTCCGACCGCCTGGGTGCGCGCGTCACGTTCGAGCGCGCCCCCGAGGGTGCGGGGACGCTCGTCACGGTGAGCTTCCCGAACGTCCTGTTCGTGCCCGACTCCAACGTGCCGCTGCCGATGCCGACGGACCCGCTGGACAACCGCACGCAGGTCGCGGCGGACCAGATCTCGGCGCCCGCTCCGCAGCCGACCGCACCCGTGTACTCGGGACCGGCCACGACCTCGACGCCGCAGATCGACCACGAGGCCCCGGTCGCCGTGGCCGTCGACCTCGCCGCGCTGACCGACGGTGCCACGTCCACGGGCATGCCCCGCCGCCGTTCGCGCGGCATGGACCCCGCCGGGTCTGCACCCAGCGCCTCGTTCGTCCCCGGTCCGCAGACCGGCTCGATCATCCTGCCGCCGTTGGCCACCCCGTCGCTGCCCCTGGACCTGCCCGCGGCCCCCGACGCGTGGTCACCGCCGGAGGGTGTCGCTGCCACGGGCAACTCGCTGCCGAGCCGCGCTCGCGCCTCGAGCCCTGCGGAGACGACCGGCGTCATGCCGCCCGTCCAGCCTGCTTCCGCCGAGATCCCCGTCCTGGACGTGAGCACGCGGTCCGCGATGTTCTCGAGCTTCCGGGCCCTGGGCACGACCGACCCGAGCACCGCCGAGCAGCAGGCCGTCGAGCTCGACGCAGCCCCGGACGTCTCGGCGACCGACATCTCCGTCCCGGACTTCGTGCCCGACGACGGCACCTGGGCCCCGCAGTTCGCGATCGAGCCGCTCGGTGCGTCCGAGGCCGACGCGGCGCCCGCGGAACAGCCGATCGCCGTAGCACCCGTCGCGCCGGTCGCGGAGGCTCCCGTCGCCGACGCTCCTGCCGCTGCGCGGGAAGTCCAGGCCGTGGAGCCGCAGGCTCCCGTACCCGACCTTCCGCAGCGCAACGCGCCGGCGGCGGCCGAGGCCCCGGTCCAGCAGTTCGCCCCGCCCGTCGTGGCGTACGAGGCTCCGGTCGCGCCTCCTGCGGCGAGCTTCGAGCCCCCGGTCGTGCAGGCGGCTCCGCCCGTCGTGGCGTACGAGGCTCCGGTCGCGGCTCCTGCGGCGAGCTTCGAGCCCCCGGTCGTGCAGGCGGCTCCGCCGTTCGCGGCTCCCGCCGCGCAGGCCGCGCCCGTCGCGCCGCTGCACCGGGAGGAGATCCCCGAGGAGCTCTCGTTCGAGGCTCTGCCGAAGTTCGAGGACCTCATGGCCGACCTGCCGACGCGCCGGTCGCTGCGTGAGAGCCAGGCGCGCAAGCGCGGGATCTTCAACCGTCGCCCGCGGACGGGCACCCTGCCCGTCATCCGGCCGTCGTCGGCAGCGCTCGCCTCGCAGCCCGCCGGCACGGACCAGCAGGCTCCCGCGGCCACGTACCAGCAGCCGCAGGCTCCTGCCGTGCAGCAGCCCGCTGCCGTCGGGTACCAGCAGCCCCAGGCCGCGCCGGTCGCCTACCAGCAGCCGCAGCCCGTCGCCTTCGCTGCCCCGGCCGCGCCGACCTCGTTCGCGCCGCCGACCGCGGCACAGCCGCAGGTCGCCGCGCCCACGGCCTCGGCACCGCTGGTCCGCCGACCGGCCCAGGAGCCGATCGAGCCCCTCGACCCGACCTACGTGTCGGACTCGGTCGAGGCGCGGTCCGACTGGATCGCCTCGGCCGTGCTCTACGAGGAGATGTCCACGCTGCTGCGCAACGGGCCCGAGGTCCAGGGCAAGGCGTTCGCGGAGTCCGCGGGCACCTACAGCCCCCAGGCCCAGTCCGACGTCACGGCGTCCGGACTGACGCGGCGCGCACGGACGGTGAACCGCGAGGAGTACGTCGACCGGTTCACCGCGAAGATCGATCGCGACCCTGAGCAGCTGCGAGCCCGTCTCGCGGCCTTCCAGTCGGCGACGGCCCGGGGACGGGTCGAGGCCGACGACGAGACGGGGTCGACGGATCTGTCCTCGCACGGGAATGATGTCCCTGACTCAGCGCCGCAGTCGCGGTAACGAACAGCTCGCCGTCTGTGGCAACTGACAAGGAGGAAGTGTGAACGCGCTCAGCACCGAAGCAACCAATTTCGGGTGGTTGCTCGACAACTTCGTGCGGACCGTCCCGGGAAGTCGGCACACCCTGGTGGTGTCGGCGGACGGCCTGCTCATGGCGATGTCCGACCAGCTGGACCGCACGAGCGGTGACCAGCTCGCCGCGATCGTGTCCGGCATGTCCAGCCTGACCCGTGGGGCGGCACGCCAGCTCAACGGTGGCAACGTCCGGCAGTCGATCGTCGAGATGGACAACGGCTTCCTCTTCCTCATGAACGTGTCGAACGGATCGGTCCTCGGCGTCGTCGCGGAGTCGACGTGCGACATCGGACTGATCGGCTACGAGATGGCACTTCTCGTCTCCCGTACCGAGGCCACGCTGACGCCTCAGCTGATCTCGGAGATGCGCGGTAGCCTGCCTGTTGACGGAGCAACACGAGCCCCGGTGGGATGAGGTTAGGTCGATGACGAACGCACCTTTTGGCAGCTTGGGAGCCCACAGCTCGGACTCGTACGAGGCCGCGACGGTCCGTCCGTACGCGGTCACCGGCGGACGTGTCCGTTCGGCGACCTCGGACCTTCCGCTCGAGGCCCTCGTCGAGGTGATGCCGGGTGCTGTGAACAGCTACGGCCTTCCTCCTGAGAAGCGCGCGATCCTCCAGCACGCTGCTCACAACTACGTGTCGATCGCCGAGCTCTCAGCGCTGCTGCGGATGCCCCTCGGCGTCACCCGCATCCTCGTCGCCGACCTCGCCGAGGACAACTACCTGACGGTTCACACGTCGACACCGTTGAACGTCCACACCGGCCACGGCGGCAGCAACTCGGGACTGTCCCTGAGCATCTTGGAGAGTGTTCTCAATGGCATTTCCACCCTCTGACGCTGCCTCGGCCGGTCAGCCGCAGCCCGGCGCCGGTCCGGCCGTCACGGGCCCGTCCTGGGCTCCGGTCGCGCCCGTCGGCGGAGGTGCGCCCACCGTGCAGGCTCCTGCCGTGCAGGCGCCGGCCCCGGTCCGGCAGAGCGTCCTGAGCCCCCAGGGTGCAGCCGCTCCGGCGGCCGCGCAGCACCACCCCGCCCCGGTCGCTGCGCAGCAGGCCCCGACGGTCCACCAGACGCCGCCCGTGCAGCAGACGCCTGCCCCGGCCGCCGCTGCGGCTCCGCAGCCACAGCAGCCGGCACCCGCTCAGCCCGCAGCGGCTCCGGCTTCTGCTCCCCAGGCGACGCGGACCGCGCCGACGGTCGTCAAGATCGTCGTCGCCGGTGGCTTCGCCGTGGGCAAGACGACGTTCATCGGGTCCATCTCGGACATCGAGCCGCTCAACACCGAGGCCGCGATGACGGAGCACTCGGTGGGGGTCGACGACGCGGGTGGCGTGAGCGACCGCAAGATGACGACCACGGTCGCGATGGACTTCGGTCGTATCGAGCTCCCGGGCTCGCTGTGGCTCTACCTGTTCGGCACCCCGGGACAGGACCGCTTCCTGTTCATGTGGGACGACCTGGTGCGCGGTGCGATCGGTGCCGTCGTGCTGGTGGACACCGACCGCCTGGAGCAGTGCTTCCCGGCGATCGACTACTTCGAGTCGCGCGGCATCCCGTTCGTCGTGGGCGTCAACTGCTTCGACGGCGTCGCCAAGCACAAGCTCGAGGACGTCCGTGAGGCGCTGCAGATCCCGGCGCACGTGCCCATGCTCTACACCGACGCGCGTTCGCGTGCGGCGACCAAGCAGACGCTGATCTCGCTCGTCCAGCTCGCGATGCGCCAGCTGCGCTCGGGCGCGGCCTGACGCGTACCTCGTGCTGGCCGGGCAGCCCGCTGCTCGACGACCACGGCACGACGGCGGGTCCCCTCCACGGGTGACCCGCCGTCGTCGTGCCGGCTCCGTGCCGGTCGACGGCACCTCCCCACGCCGGACGGTCGGTCGGGGCCCGCACGGCGCCCGTCGGCGCCAGTTCCTGCCCCGACGTGCCAGAATGTGCGTCGGAGCATCCCAGGAGGGCTGACAGAGCGGCCTAATGTGACGGTCTTGAAAACCGTTGTTGCGCAAGCAACCGGGGGTTCGAATCCCTCGCCCTCCGCCCTCACGAGAGGCCCCGGACCACCCAGGTGGACCGGGGCCTCTCCGCGTGGCGCGGGATCCGCGGCACGCCGGACGCGTGGACCGGACCGTCTCACCGGGTCGCCCGTGGGTGCACCGGGGGGACGGACGGGACATCATGACGGGGTGACAGCAGAAGCGACCGACGAGCCGGGCCTGGGCCCGAGCGAGCTCGTCCGACAGTCCGGGACGGTCCTGCGGGTCGGGCGCCTCGCGCTCTCTGCGGGGACCGGCAGCTACCGCGTGAAGTCGCACATGACACGCGTGGGCCGGGCGCTGGGCCTGGACCGTACCGCCGCGCACGTGACGCTCACCGAGATCACCGCGACGTCCTACCGTGACCGGAACTTCCGCACCGAGGTCTCCGAGGTCCGCGCGGTCGGCATCAACTCGGACCGTCTGTCGGAGCTCGAGTCGTACGTGGGGGACCTGCCCGAGCACGTCACGGCCGCCGACGTCGACGCGGAGCTCGAGAGGATCGCCGCCAAGCCCCTGCTCTACGGAGCGTTCCTCAACGCCCTGTGGGCCGCGATCGCGTGTGCGGCGTTCGCTTTCCTGAACAACGGCGGCGTGATCGAGTGCGGCGCGGTGTTCGTCGGTGCGTTCCTGGGGCAGATGGTGCGTCGGGCCATGCTGCACAAGGGGATCAACCAGTTCGGGACCACGATGCTCGCGGCGACCGTGGCGGCGTCCGCGTACCTGCTGGTCGTCCTGGCCTTCGAGAACGTGCTGGGTCTCTCCGGCGGGCACGAGGCCGGCTACGTGTCCGCGGTCCTGTTCCTGGTGCCGGGGTTCGCGCTCGTGACGGCGGCCCTGGACCTGGCCAAGCTGGACTTCTCGGCCGGGATCGCGCGCATGACCTACGCGCTGATGATCCTGGCGTCGGCGGCCCTCGCGGTGTGGGCCGTGTCCGCGATCGCGGGTCTCCAGCCGGACCGGCTGCCGCCGCCCGCGCTCGACGACACCCTGTTCCTCGCGCTCCGGCTGCTGGCCAGCTTCGCGGGCGTCCTGGGCTTCGCGCTGATGTTCAACAGCCCGTGGAAGATGGCGGTCGGTGCCGCGTCGATCGGCATGATCGCCAACGTGGGTCGTCTCCTGATGATCGACGCGGGGTTCGCGTCGCAGGCCGCTGCTGCGGCGACCGCGCTCGTCGTCGGTGTCCTGGCGGCCTACATCGCCCCCGCGATGAACGTTCCTCGCATCACCCTCTCGGTGCCTGCCGTCGTCATCATGGTGCCGGGGGTCACGGCGTACCGGGCCGTCTACCAGTTCAACAGCGGGGCCACGGTCGACGCGCTGGCGTCGACCGTCGAGGCGGGGCTCGTGATCATCGCGCTGTCGATCGGGCTCGCGGTCGCCCGCATGCTCACCGACAAGAACTGGACGTTCGAGCGGTAGGTACCAGGGTCGGCGCGATTGCTTCACAGACCCCTCACCAAGCTAGTTGCACCGAGTGCAGCGACGTGCCTAGCGTAGGAGCATGTCCCTCGTCACCGGAGATCGTCGTGCTGCGCTCAAGGCGCGCCACCGGCGTGCGATCGTGGACGCCGCGTCGGCCCTGATCGGCGAGTCGGGCGGCACGGACTTCTCGGTCGACGTGCTCGCGGACCGTGCCGACGTCTCGCGGCGCACGGTCTTCAACCACTTCGCGTCGCTCGACGACGTCGTGACCGAGGTCTGCAGCGAGGTCGTCGGTGCGGCGCTCGGTCGTCTCGACGCGCTCTCGACGAGCGCGGACCCCGTGCAGGCGGACGCGGGCCTGTTCGACGAGGTCGCGGACGCCCTGCGCGCGACCGACTTCGTGACACCGCTGACGTACCTGACCCGGGTGCTCGGGGGCGAGGGGGGACCCTCGCCTCGCAGAGCCCTGACGCTGATCAAGGTCTTCGCCGAGGTCAGCACGCGCCTCACCGCGGGCCTGGCCACGAGCCATCCCGACGCCGACCCGTTCGACATCGAGCTGTTCGTCGGCTCGACCATGAGCGGGCTCATCGTGATCTATCTCCACTGGGTCGAGGTCACGGGGGCGGTCGACGACGTCGACTCCCGCGAGACCTGGTCGGCCCTGCTCGAACGACTCCTCGACGCGACACGGACCGGGCACGCCTCGGTCGCGTCGTCCCGCCGGGCCCCCTGAACCCTGCTCATCGCGTACTCGCGCGCAACCGAAGGACTCCCATGGCTGAATTCCTCTATCGCGTCGGCCGCTGGTCGGCGCGCCGAGCACGGACGGTCCTCGTCGCGTGGCTCGCGGTCCTCGTCGCGGCGGGCGTCGCGTTCGCGCTCGGCGCGGGCACGCTCGCGACCACGTTCTCGATCCCCGGCACCCCGACCGCCGAGGTGACCGACCGTCTCCAGAGCGACTTCCCCGACGCCTCGGGCGGTACGGGCACCGTCGTCGTCCAGACCGAGGACGGCGAGCCGTTCACGGCCGAGCAGGAGGAGGCCGTCGCCGGGCTCGTGGCCGAGGCCGCCGCGGTCGACGGCGTCACCGCGGTCATGGACCCGTTCCAGACCGAGGCGGACCGCGCCGCCCAGGCGCAGCAGGTCGAGTCGGGCCGTACCCAGATCGAGGACGGTCGGGCGCAGCTCGACGCGGGACAGGCCCAGCTGGACGCGGGTCGTGAGCAGCTCGAGGCGGGTCAGGCGCAGCTCGACGCCGCGCGGGCCCAGGCGGAGGCCGCGGGCATGCTCGCGCAGGTCCAGCCTCAGCTCGACGCGCAGCAGGCCGCGCTCGACGAGGGGCTCGCGGCGCTCGACGCCCAGCAGACGACCCTCGACGACGGCCGCGCGACGCTCGAGGAGCAGGAGGCCCAGCTCGAGCAGGGGGCAACTCTCCTCGACATGGCCTCGGAGATCCGCATGGTCTCGGAGGACGGCACCGCGGCGATCGTCATGGTCTCGTTCGCCGACCCGCAGATGGAGATCCCGCAGGAGACCAAGGACGCGCTCGTCGACGTCTTCGCGGACGCTCTCGAGGGGCTGCAGATCGACCTCTCGTCCGACATGACCATGGGAGCCCCGAGCATCATCGGTGCCGGAGAGATCGTGGGCCTCCTGGTCGCCGCGGTCGTCCTGGTGATCATGCTCGGCACGCTCATCGGTGCAGGCCTGCCGATCCTCACGGCTCTCATCGGTGTGGGCATCGGCGCGCTGGGTGCGCTGTCCCTGTCCGGCGTCGTGGAGATGGCGTCCGTGACCCCCGTGCTCGGCCTCATGCTGGGCCTGGCCGTCGGGATCGACTACTCGCTCTTCATCGTCAACCGGCACCGTCGCCAGCTCAAGGCGGGCGACGAGCTGCACGAGTCGATCGCGCTCGCGAACGGGACCTCGGGCAACGCCGTGGTGTTCGCGGGGACCACGGTGCTCGTCGCGCTGCTGGCACTCAACGTCACGGGCATCCCGTTCCTGGGGCTCATGGGTACGGTCGGTGCGCTGTGCATCGCGATCGCGGTGCTCATCGCGGTCACGCTCACGCCTGCCCTGCTGGGGCTCGTGGGCCTGCGCATCCTCAGCAAGAAGGAGCGCGCTCAGCTCGAGGCCGGCGCGGGGACCGGGGGAGAGGTCGCTGCGGCCCCCGCCGCCGCGTCCGCCGCGCCCCTCCGCCCCATGTCGACCGGGTGGGCCGTCGTGCGTGTCGTCGTCGGCATCGCGGCGCTCCTGCTCGTCGCGCTGCCTGCGCTCGACCTCCGGGTGAACCTGCCCGACGGGTCGACCGAGCCGCACGACTCGTCGCAGTACCAGGCGTACGCGACCCTGGCCGAGAAGTTCGGCGAGGGCCAGAACGGGACGCTGCTCGTGGTGGCCGACCTGCCCGCCTCCGAGACCGAGGCCGAGTCCATGACGGCCCAGGTGGAGATCGCCCAGGTGCTGTTCGACCAGGAGGACGTCGTGGCGGTCGCGCCGATCGGTACGTCCGAGGACGGCACGGTCGCGGCGTTCCAGGTGGTTCCTCGCGAGGGCCCCACGAGCGAGTCGACCGAGGAGCTCGTGCACACGCTGCGCGACCTGTCTCCCATCGACGGGACGTACGAGATCGGTGTGGCCGGCTCGGCGAGCGGCAACGTCGACATCTCGGAGAAGCTCGAGTCCGCGCTGCCGGTCTACCTCGCGGTCGTGGTCGGCCTGTCGCTCATCATCCTGGTGCTGGTGTTCCGGTCGATCTTCGTGCCGGTCATCGCGACGCTGGGCTTCATCCTGTCGTACTTCGCGGCGCTCGGTGGGGTCGTCGCGATCTACCAGTGGGGCTGGCTGAGCGGTGTGTTCGGCGTCGAGAGCCCGGGCCCGATCCTGAACTTCCTGCCGACCATCCTCGTCGGCATCCTGTTCGGGCTCGCGATGGACTACATGCTCTTCCTCGGCTCGGGCATGCGTGAGGCGTACGCCCACGGGGCGCCCGCGCGGATCGCGGTCGTGCAGGGTGTCCGGGCCGGACGCTCGGTCGTGACCGCGGCGGCGATCATCATGATCGCGGTGTTCGGCGGGTTCATCTTCTCGCACAGCGCGATGATCCGGCCGATCGGGTTCGCGCTCGCGTTCGGCGTGCTCGTGGACGCGTTCGTCGTGCGGATGATGCTCGTGCCCGCGCTCATGCACCTCGCGGGCGACAAGGCGTGGTGGCTGCCGCGCTGGCTCGACAAGATCCTGCCCGACGTCGACGTCGAGGGGGCCTCGCTCGAGCGGCGCCACCCGCACGCGCACCCCGCAGCGGAGGGCCCCGTCGAGGGCGCCGACCGGGACGGCGACGTCGAGAAGGACGAGGTGCCCGCGCGGGGCTGACGCCTCGTCGCCACGGCGCCGGAGCCGCTCTCCTCGTGACGAGGAGGGCGGCTCCGGCCGTCCCCGCAGCCCGCGTGGAGCGGGCCGGGTGGGGCGCCCGGCACGCGCCCGGCACGGTCTCGGCGCCCGCGTTTTGCTCCGCGGTGCCGGGAGAAGGTAGCCTTGCGACGCTCGGTGCCTAGCATCCGAGCAAGGAGACGTCGCATAGCCAGGTCTAGTGCGCCACCCTGCTAAGGTGGTAACGGGGCAACCCGTTCGAGGGTTCGAATCCCTCCGTCTCCGCTCAGGAAGGTCCCGGCTGCGTCAGGCCCGGGGCCTTTTCTGTTGCCCGTGATGCGACCGTGCGCCCAGCGCGCAGAGGCACACAACGTGGCCCGCGCGCCCTCCGCACCCCTGCATGCCGAAGCCCGACGACGCAGCCCACGCCACGCCGTCGGGCACCTGCAGGTGCAGCCCTGCTCAGGCCGCCATCGCGGACCGGACCACGAACCGCGACGCGGCCGCCCCGGCCAGGACGAGCGCCGACGCCCCCACGACGCACAGCAGGAACTGCACCACCACGTCGACGTTGGCGAACGCGTTGAGGCCGACGATCGGCGCCATGAACATCAGGGCGCCCGTCGTGGCCACGCCCACGCTCGCGACGAGCGGGATGACCGTCTCGCGCAGCCGCGCCTTGTCGAGCGTCTTGAGGTCGGTGCCCGCGAGGGTCAGCGTGCGGTACTCGCCCCGCTGGTCGATCACGCGGCCCGCCTGCATGACCCCGGTCGAGACCGCGGCGAGCACGCCCGCGATCGCGAGGGTCAGGAAGCCGCCCGTCGTGAGGTCGGTGAGGAACTGGGCCTCGCCGGGGTCGGCGCCCATGCCCGGGTCGAACAGCGCGAAGATGCTCGTCATGCCGGCGATGAACGTCGCGAGGGCGACGCCACCGACCGAGCGCCACGCGGTCTTGGGCGAGTCGACGATGCGGCGCCCGGCGAGGAGCGTCGGGACGGTCCGCGCACGGTGCGCCGTGATCCGGCCGACGACCCAGATGACGAACGGCCCGACGACGTTGAGCGTCGCGAACCCCGCGACGAGGACGAGCACCAGGACCGTGATCGCCACGGCCTCGCTCCCGAGCGACACGTTGGTCACGACGATCATGGCGAGGAAGGCGACGCCCGTGCTGACCAGGCGCACGGCCTTGAGACCGGGAGGGGTCACGCGCGCTGCGACGCCCAGCGGCGTGATCGCGACGCGTCGCAGCGACACGGCCGCAGAGACGAGCGCGACGAGCACGACCCCGACGACCGCGACCAGCATCGCCGGGACCCCCACCCAGAGCTCGGAGAGTGCGAACGTGCTGCCCTGGAAGCGGAGCTGCGCCACGAGGGGCAGGAGGGCCGCGTAGCCGACCAGGCCCGCGAGGGCCCCCACGAGGGCCTGTGCGGCCGCGTCGAGCACCGTGAGCGTCGCGACCTGCCCCGTGGTCGCTCCCGCCAGGCGCAGCGACGCGAGGCGCGCGTCGCGCCGGGCGACCGCGAGGCGCGCTGCGGCGCCTCCCAGCGTCACGAGCGGGATGAGGAGCAGGAGCGCGGCGATGGACGCGAAGATCGGGTACTGGACGTCGTACGAGGTGACGTCGGCCGCGGTCCCGTCCTTCATGCCGTCGATCCCGCCCGCACGGGCCAGGAACGCGCCCACGCCGCCGACGACGACGAGCAGGATCGCGGTCGTCGCGGCGAACGCGATGATCGCCAGGACGTTGGTCAGGCCCTGCGGGTCGCGGCTGTCGGAGCTGCGCCGGCGCAGGAGCCACCACAGGTCGAGAGTGGCCCTCATCGGGTCGCCTCGCGCGTCGTGGCGGCCTGCGCTGCGGACGGGACACCGTTCGCGGGGTGAGCGGCCATGGCGGCCCGCGTGGCGGCGTCGGGCACGTGCGTCTGGGCAGGCGCCTGCTGCGCGGGGGATCCCGCGAAGAACTCGCCCGAGACGCGCCCGTCGCGCATGGTGACGGTGCGCGAGCAGTAGCGGGCCACGCCCGCGTCGTGCGTCACGACCACGAGGGCCGCGCCGGACGCCTGGACGGCCCCTGTGAGGACCGAGAGCACCTCGGCGCCCGTGGCCTGGTCGAGCGCCCCGGTCGGCTCGTCGGCGAAGACGACGCCGGGCGACCCGACGAGCGCGCGTGCGATGGCGACGCGCTGCGCCTGCCCGCCCGAGAGCTCGCCCGGGCGGCGCTGCTCCATGCCGGCCAGGCCCAGGTGCGCGAGCCAGCGCGCGGCGACCTGCGTGGCCTCGGTGCGCGAGACGCCAGCGAGCATGAGGGGCAGGGCCGCGTTCTCGACCGCGGGGAGCTCGGGCAGGAGCTGGCCCGACTGGAACACGAAGCCGAAGTCCTGGCGACGCAGGGCCGTGCGGCGGCCCTCGCTGAGCGTCGTGAGGTCCTCGCCCCGCCAGGACACCGCGCCCGACGTGGGCTTGATGATGCCCGCGAGGCAGTGCAGCAGGGTCGTCTTGCCCGAGCCCGAGGGACCCATGATGGCGACGGACTCGCCGGGCGAGACCGTGAGGGAGACGCCTGCGAGGGCGTGCGTGGCGGTGTGGTCGGTGCCGTAGACCTTCGTCAGCCCGGAGGCGACGAGGGGCGAGCCGGTCGAGGGGACAGGGCCGAGGTTCGTCATGCTTCCATCCTTCGGCGGGGACGGTGCTCGCCGCGTCCGGCCACGGTGGGGACCTGCCCGACGGCGTGTCATGCCCAGGGGGGACCGGTCGCCGTCCTCGCGGCGTACGGGCCGCGGGCGGGTGCTGGACCGGTGGCTCCCGTGGTGGCCGCCTGCACCGGCGGCCACCACGGCCCGCGGCTCAGACGATCGGGTTGGTCAGCGTCCCGACGCCCTCGATCGTGATGGTCGAGGTCTGGCCCGGGACGACGTGCGCCGACGTGCTGGGCGACCCGGTGAGGACCACGTCGCCCGGTCCGAGGGTCAGGTGCGAGGTCAGGTAGACGAGCTGTTCGACGACGTCCCACGCGAGACCCGACGTCGACGCCTTGGCCTCGGTGGCGCCGTCGACCTGGACGTCGATCGCGAGGTCCGCGACGCCTGCCACGGCGAGGTCGCTCTCGATCCACGGGCCGAGCGGCGTGAAGCCGTCGCCGTTCTTGGACTGCGTGAACTTGTCGTCGAGCGCGCTCTGCTCGTACGCCGTGACGTCGTTGCCGACGGTCCAGCCGAGGATCACGCCGGGGACCTGCTCGGGCGTGAGGTGCCGGGCGGTGCGGCCGATGACGATCGCGAGCTCGCCCTCGACCACGACCTTGCCCGCCGCGGGGTCCAGCCGGACGGGCTCGCCCGGCCCGACCACGGTGCGCGCCGACTTGGTGAACGCCTGCGGCGGGACCAGCCGGTCGGCCGGACCGCTGTTGTGCGCCATCCCGAGCACGACGCGCGGCTCGCACGGGGCCAGGAGGCGCGCACCGTCGACGGGGTGGGTCTCACCCGTGCGCTCGAGGTCGGGGGCGTGGTGGTCCACGACCACGGCCCAGACGTCGCCGTCCTGGACGACGGGGCGCGGGCCGGTGGGGGTGTCGATCCGAGCGAGTCTCACGGTGGGTTCCTCCGTCTGCGGTGTCGGCGCGAGCGGGCCGGCTGCACGTGAGACTACAGGAGGTATGACGTCCGATGTGGTGACGGAGCGTCTGTATCGTGACGGGAGGCGAGAGCGGCGACGGCCCGCCCGCGCCCTCCTTCGGAAGGTGTCGTGCGTCACGAAGCGGCTGGTCAGGACGTATCGGTTTGAGTATCCGGCGAAAACCGTTGTAGTCTTCTCGACGGCTGCTCAAGAGAAATCACGAACAGCCGGGCGCCCGTAGCTCAACGGATAGAGCATCTGACTACGGATCAGAAGGTTGGGGGTTCGAATCCCTCCGGGCGCACAGAACACGAAGGCCAGGAACCGCAAGGTTCCTGGCCTTCGTGCTTTTCGCTGGTGTCTCGGTCAGCCGTCCAAGCTGGGCCAGCCCGAGCGTCGCCCTCCCGGCACGGTCGAGACCTGCGTACCGTACGCGTAGACCGCGATGGCGGCGCCGTCCGAGACCATCGCCAGGTGCACCCGTTGTCGAGCGGGGCGGCGTATGCGGCCAATGGTCCGCGACACCGAGTTGCGTGAAGCCGACCTTGGCCGTGGCCTTGTACTGCTCGAGTTTGACCGCGGTGCGCACCCCGGACGAGGTGTCCGCTAGCAGGTCGGAGCTGCTCCTGACGTCCGTGGCGCGGATCCAGGACGCGGCCGTCCACGGTCCGCTCATGATCCCCGCGTGGTCGAGGACCTCGGGTGAGGTGTCGAGGCGCTCGACCACGGTGAAGTCGGGGAAGAGCTCCCGTAGGGTGGTGTCCATCGGATCAGTGCACCCGAACCGGCGCGACGGCGGCAAGGCAATTGAGGGAGCGTGCGACGGCTCGCCGATCCTCAGGTCACCACCAGGCCCGCTTGAACCCCGCGGCCTCTGCCTCCTTGCGGTTGTCGAAGCACACGTCGGCCACGACCTCCTTGAAGTTCCACTCCTCGCCCCGCACGTAGTAGACGTTCGTGGCACCGTCGGTCGGGCGGACGTACAGCCCCTTGACCTTGCAGTCCTCCGGGACGGGCCGGGTGGTCGGAGTCGGTGCCGGTGCCGGCGTCACCGGAGGCGCGGGCTCGGCCGCGACGGGCGGCGCCTCGGGCGTCGGTGTCGGGCTCGGCGTCGGCTTGGGCTTGACCGGTGCGGGGACGACGGGGTCGCGCGGCGGGGGCAGGGTCGACCCGGTGGGGAGCGGTTCGCCGGGGCACGTCGAGAGGACCGCGACCATGGCCGCCTGCTCGGCGGCCGAGACCCGCAGCCCGTACGTGTACTTGACCGCGACCTGGCGGGCGACGTAGGCGCACCGGAAGGACTCGGCCGGCGGGAGCCAGGCCGACGCGCTCCCGTCGCCCTTCTGCTGGTTGAGCGTGCCGTCGACGACCAGGACGTTGAGCGGGTCGTTGGCGAACGCCTCGCGGCGCGACACGTCCCACGACTGTGCGCCGTGACGCCAGGCGTCGGTCAGGGGCACGACGTGGTCCACCTGGACCGCGCCGGAAGAAAGGGGTCCGCGCTCGAACGCGATGTCCTTGCCGCTGTACGGGTCGGTCAGGAGCCCCGTCATGACCACGCAGTCTCGCGTCCCGGGCTTGAACGAGACCCCGGACAGGGACCGGGCGAGCGCGTCGTTGCGCGTGTCGCAGCCGTTGCCGTCGGTGTCCGCGAAGCGTGTGCCGAACGCGTCCGACGAGTACCCGGCGACCGGGTTCGGCTCCCCGACCTCGAGGAGCGCGACCGTCGCGAGAGCGCTCTGAGACGGCGCGGCCGCCGTCACGGTCGCGATGTCGAGGGCCGCGAGCTCGAGGACCGCCGAGTTCGCGACCTCGATGTAGTCCGGGGTGCTGTCCTCGGGCGGCTCCTCGACGGGCGTCGGGGCGGTCGACGGCCTGGCGACCACGGCCGGCGGTGCCGGGTCGTCGCCCTGTCCTGCGAGGGCTGCGGCGCTGCCGGCGACCGCGACGACCAGCACGGCGGCCCCGACCCAGAGCGCGGGCTTGGAGAGAAGGCCCCGCTGAGGGGCGGGCCGACGCGCTCGGGTGCGCTGCGCCGTCGGGCCGGTCCGCTGCGGGCCTGCGGCGTGCTCCGACCTCACGGCCGCCGCCGGCGGAAGCGGCACGGGAGGGAGAGCGCGTACCGAGGACGCCGGCGCGTACGTGGCGGGCTGCTCCTCGACCGATGGTCTGACCTCGGCGAACGGGGTCGCGGGCTGGTCCTCGCGGGGGAGCGCCGCGCCCACCCCGAGAGGCAGGCGCTGCGTGCTCGCGGGCAGGGCAGTGGGGCGCGTGTGCTGGGACCAGCGGTCGCCGTCGAACCACCGCTCGGTGCCGGCGGCCGAAGGATCCGGGTACCACCCGGGAGCGGTGCGACCCATCAGGCCTCCTGCTGCTCTGGCCGCCTGCGAGCAACCCTCCGGCGGCGTCCTGGACCGGCAGGGCGATCGAAGATTAGCCGAGGGTGGAGCACGACGACGAATCCGTTCAGGCCCGACGGCGGAGCGCACCCCGGTGGTCGTCCCGTCCTGGTCGCACGGGCGCCGATGCTCAGGCCGTGGCCGGCACCTGGACGGGGCCGCGCGGTGCCGCCACCGGCTCCGGAGCCAGCAGGTACCGGCGGAGCGTGGCGAGCATCCGGTCGACCCGCTCGACGTCCGCGGAGTACCGCACGCGTCGTCCCTGGCGGGACTCTCGCGGCTGGTCCGCGCGTACCAGGCCGTGCCGTTCGAGCCGGCCCAGGACGTGGAGGACCGACTGCTGGTGGGCCCCCGTCGCGAGGGCCAGCTGACCGCTCATGAGTCCGCCGTGGGCGGTGAGCTGCCGGAGCACGGCACGGGTCAACGGGCTCGTGAGCTCGTCGATGACGGACTGGACCGCGTCGTTCTCCGGGTCGGGGACGTAGGCGTAGCGCGACATGGACTTCTCCTCGGGGTGGGGCCGCCGCGCCGCCCGGGGGGACGGACGACGCGGCGGCGGCGATGGGCTACCCGCAGGTGGCCGGCTGGAAGGGGGACTCGACGACGGTGATGCCGCCGTCGGTCCCTGAGGCGGTGGTCTCGACGACGCCGGTGGCGTCAGCGGCGTCGCGTACCCGGAAGGTCTGGGACGCGGACCGTCCCGGGGCGACCCCGACGAACGTCTTGGTGCCCGCGGGCGTCCGGACGACCACGTCGAGCGGGACCGGCTCGCCGTTCACGACGCGGACGGACAGGTACTGGACCCCGGCCGTGCACCTCGTGGTGACCGTCGTGCCGATCGACAGGTCGGTCGCGAGCTCCGGGTCGGCGGCCCCCGGGGCGAGGGCCCGGAGGCTCGAGAGCCCCGGCCCGCCCGCGGCCCAACCGTCGACGGTCAGGGCGACGTAGCGCGTGGTGGCTCCGACGTCGAGCGAGCCGCGGACGGATCCGCCCTCGATCCGGCCGACGTCCGTGAAGGTCAGACCGTCGTCGCTGACCGAGACCGTGGCCGCAGGGGCGTCTCCGTCCCAGCGTGTGACGACGCGGCCGACCTCCTGCGGGGCACCGAGGTCGGTGACCATGCGCCCCTCGGCGGAACCCGGCGACCAGACGGTCGACGCGTCGCCGTCGACCGCGAGCGACGGAGACGTCATGCCCGACGGGAGCACCGACGCCGGGAACGTGAGGGTGCTCAGGGCGTGGTCCGCGACAGGGAACGGGGTCGCTCCCCGGAAGCGGAGCGTCGTGGGCGACGCCTTGCCCGGGACCGCGACCTCGCGGGCGTCGCCCGTCTCGGCGTTGCGGAGGACGAGCGAGACGGGCGCGGCCGAGGTGAGGAGCACGGTGCGTGCGTCGGTGACGTCGGCGTCGAACGACCCGCTGACCTGCGAGACGTCGAGCGTCGCGCGGGGTGCCAGGACGACCGCGCTGCCGGCCGGGACGCTCACCTCGACCTGGGAACCGGCAGCCGTCACGCGCTGGGCGCCCGGGTACAGGGTCGCCGTCGTGCCGTCGTGGGCCACCGTGACCGTCGTGGTGACCGGCGCGCCGGTGAGGTTGAAGACCGACAGGTAGCCGTCCAGAGCGCTCACGAGCGTCCCGGGCGAGCTGCTCGTCGGGACGGCGCGCGCGGCCTGCTGCGCGGTGGCCGCCGCGTCGCCGACCACGGCCTCGACGAGCCGGGGGCCCGACGCGCCGTCGGCCAGGCGCACGACGTGCTTGGCGTCGCCCGAGCGGGAGACGGTCAGCGGGGCGTCCGTGCCACGGACCACGAACCCGCCCTTGCCCTCGATGTTGATCCAGCCGCCCTGCGAGCGCAGGACCTCGTCGCCCTTCTCCTCGTGCCGTCCGGCGTCGTGCCAGGTCGTGCCGTCGGTCGAGGTCTGGATCACGTAGACGTCACCGGCCGACGCCTCCCAGCCCAGCTCGACCCGGGACACGTCCTGGACGGTGCCGAGGTCGATCTGCACCCAGGAGTCGGGCCGGGTGCGGTCGGTGCGCGAGACGGCCCAGCGGGTGTCGGCCTTGCCGTCCGTGACCGCGGTCGCGGGCTTGCCGTCGTCGGCGCTCGACGCGGTCGCGGGCCTGCCCGCCGCGAGGTTCGTCGCCCCCAGCGGACCGAACGCGCGCAGGTGGTAGAGCGAGTACCCGTAGTCGGCGTTGCCGCGGACGCCCTGCATGCGGACGAACCGGGCGGGGGCGGAGGAGGAGCCGTCCGCCGCCGTGAGGTCCACGGTGTCGAGGCGCGCGACGTTCGCGTCCTGGGCCGACTTCCCGTAGCGGGACGCGACGGTCCAGGTCGTGCCGTCGAGCGAGGTCTCCACGGTGTACTCGGCGCCGGCCGAGACCTCCCACGCCAGGCGCACCGAGGCCAGCGTCGTCTCCGCGCCCAGGTCCACCTGGACCCACGAGTCGGGGCGCGTGCGGTCGGCCTTGGAGACCGCCCACCGGGTCGTGGGGCTGCCGTCCGTGACGCGTACGGCCGTGCGGCCGCCCTCGGTGTCCTGGCTCGACGCGGTCGCGGGCTTCCTCGCGGCCAGGTCGACCGTCCCGTCCGGGCCGTAGGCGTGGAACGCGTACATCGAGTAGCCGTACGTCGCGTTGCCGCGGATGCCCTTCATCCGCACGTAGCGGGCCTGGACCTGACCCAGCGCCAGGTCGTCGACGCGTGCGGCGTTGGCGTCGGCCGGGTCGACGGCCGGGACGACGGGGTTGGCCGCGGTGACCTCTCCGTCGGACGTCGTGTAGGTGCGCGACCCGTCGAGCCCGTCGTACCCGCCCATGTCGAGGTTGCGGACGGTCACGGTCCCGTCGGTGGGGCCTGCGCCCGTCGAGGCGTAGACCGCCGACCCGGTCGGGAGCGTCACCTGGCCCGCGTACCCGTCGCCGATCCGGAAGACCGAGGCGGTCCCGTCGAACCCGTCCCTCGCGGCGGTCGAGACGTCGACCGACCGGGCGCTCACCTGAGCCGAGGCGCTCGGGTAGAGGAAGGGGGAGCTGCCGGAGAGGTGGAAGAGCCACGAGTCCTGCTCGGGGACCCAGGGGAACTTGACGAAGCCCTGGCGGCTGACCGCACCTGCCCAGGCGTTCGCGGACTGCTGGACGACGAGTCCCGGCCCCGCGCCGAAGTCACGGACGCCCGCGAGGCGGTCGAAGAGCTCGTCGGAAGGGGTCGGGGTCACCGGCCCCTCGGGGGACTCGGCGCTCGCGACGTGCAGGAGGTAGGAGATCGCGATCTCGGCGCGCGCCTCGGGCTCGTACTTGGCCTCGCCCGAGAACTTCGTCAGGCGGTAGACGGGCGCATACATCTGATAGTCCGCGAGAGCGTCCGCGAGGCTCGCCTCGGCGCGGGCCGCGTCAGGGTCGCGCAGGACCTGACCGAGGAAGGCCACGGGCAGGACGTCGCGGCCGTAGAGGAACTCGCGGTCGTTGACCATGGGCATGAACGGCTCGCCCTGCTCCGACATGACGAGCTGGATGGACCGCCACAGCTCCGCGGAGTTGGGCTGCTCGAGCAGGATCTCCGGGATGGGCTCGCCCGCCAGGAGGAAGTGGATCGCGTTGCGCGCCCCCGAGCGCCACACGTCCGACTGGTAGTGCGGGCCGAACGATCCGTGGTTCTCCACGATGTAGGTGTCGTAGACGTTCTGCATCGTGTTGTCCGAGACGGGAGCGCCTGCCACGACCGCGGGGTTGTTCCTGTCGGCTGTCGGCTGGCCCGCGGCGTTGCGCCCCCAGGTCGCGAGCTGGTCGGCCCAGCGGTCGGCGTCGGGGTCGTCGGGCGCCCAGGCGAGACCCGGAGCGAGGGCCTGCGTGTAGACGCCGACCTCCTCCTGTGCGGTGTCGCCCTTGTACCCGCCGGTGGGCCAGTGGGCGTTCCAGCCGCCCGACAGCGGGTCCTGGGCGAAGTTCAGGTCGGCCGCGTAGCGCGACTGCCCGGTCGCGATCTTCGTGAGGTTCGCGCGCGTCGTCGCGTCGAGGTCGTCCCACAGGAGGCGGCCCGCGGCGAGGAAGTACGACTGGAAGGTCGACTCCCAGAACAGCTTGCGCCCCCAGGTGCCCTGGGGGTTCACGAGGCGGTTCGACGCCGCGTAGTGCGTGATCGTCGAGAGCGTGTGCGCCTTGAGGTCCGCGCGCGAGATGCCGGCGAGCTCGGCGTCGTACTCTCCCTGGGTCACGAGCACGGCGTTGCCGAGCACGACGGCGAAGTTCATGTCCTTGAGCTGGTAGACGCCCGCGGCAGGGTCGTAGACCGACTCGACCCACCGGGTGTGGCGGAGCAGTGCCTCGTAGTACTTGGCGGCCGTCTCGTCGGGGGCACCGTAGGCCGGGGTGGTCGCGACGGACGCTGCGCTCGGGTCGGTGGTCGCGGGCACCCCGGTCGCCGACGCCGTGGTCGTGAGACCGGCGAGAAGGAGCGAACCCGAGGTCAGGGCCACGACGGCGGTTCGGAGCGCGCGCCGACCGGGCCGGTGCGAGGCCCGGGGCTCGGGAGCGCGGTCCGCCCGGGGGCGGAAGGACGTGCGATGCATGGTCGGCTGCTTCCTGCGTCGTCGTCGACGCATCGGAGGGGTGGAGTCCTGGGGGCGGAAGGACGCTCCCGCCCCCAGGGCCGTGCTCACTGTCCGCAGGTCACCGCGGGGTACTCGACGTCGGTGACTGTCTGCCGCACGTCCTGCGCATCGCTCGGACGCGCGGTCACCGTGGCCCTCCCGGCCTCGATCTCGGAGGACCGGGTCGAGAAGGTCTGCGCGGCAGACTTGCCGGGGGCGACCTGCGAGAAGGTCTTGGTGCCCCACGCCGTCGCCACGACGACGTCGAGGGGGACGGTGTCGTCGTTGACCACGCGGACCACGACGGCGCCGGTCCGGCCGGTGCACTGCGACCTGGTGCTCGCGACGACCTCGACTCCCCGGTCGACGATCGGCTCCGAGGTGCCGACCGCGAACAGGTGCATCACGCCCTTGTCGGTGCCCTGCGGCAGGATCACCGACGCGATGGTGCGGGTCGGGTCGACCGACACCGGCACCGTCCCGAAGACCTTGGCCTGGGTCGTGTCCTTGGTGCCGTTGGCCTTGTTGCGACCCGTCGTGGTCACGACCGGGACGTTGCCGAACTGGTAGGTGGTCCCCGGGGTCCAGTCCGTCAGCTCGACCTGGACGTCCTGCCGGGTGCCGTCGGTGTAGACGACCGTCGCCGTGCCCTTGGCCGGCCCGTTGGTGGCCAGGCCGAGGAACGAGATCTTCTCGACCCGGACGCCCATCGGGACGCTCTGGCCGTGGGGGATCCAGTTGTCGGGTGCACCCGGAGCGGCATCCGGCCAGGTGTACGTGACTCCCGTCGCCCCCAGGGGGAGGCGAGCGCCAGGAGTCGCGCCGGCCGCGGCAAGGTCGGCGCGGGACAGGGTGTTGTCGGACGCGTCGATCGACCCGGTCGCGCCCTTGCCGTCCATCGTCGTGCCGATGTTGTTGAAGACGTCGCTCCCGTCGGTGAACGACGGCGGGACGTCTGCTTCCCCGGTGCCCCAGGTGCCCGGGGTCGAGCGCATGGTGAGGTCGAGCGTGCCGCCCTGCTGGGTGAAGGACTCCGGGAGCCACGTGGCCGAGGACGGGACGCCGTCGACCCGGAGCGAGTCCACGTAGCGCGATCCGCTCGACGCGCCGGGCGCCGTGAGCGAGATGACCCGGGGCGCTCCGTCGGCGACCCGGCTCGTGATGGTGACCTGGTCGAACGCGGGCGAGGACACGAGCAGCTCGGCGCGGCCGAAGATCGCCGGGTAGAGGCCAAGGTTGGACCAGACGAACCAGGACGAGAGCGAGCCCAGGTCGTCGTTCCCGGGAACGCCCGTGGGAGCGGTCGTGAAGAGCTCGGCCCGAGCCCGGTCCAGGGTGTCCGTGGTCTTCGCAGGCTGCTGGAGCCAGTGGTAGACCCAGGGCGTCGAGGTGCTGGGCTGGTTGCTCATGTAGGCGTACGGAGTGTTGTAGACGCCTGCGTCGAGCCGCGTGAGGTGCGTGTCGAGGTCGGCCGTGACCTTCTCGACCCCGCCACGCTTGGCGATGAGCGTGCTCATGTTCTGCGGGACGGCCCAGCCGTACTGGTAGCCGGTCGCCTGGTCGAACTGGTTGCCCCGCTCGCCGAGGTTGAACCCGCGGTCGAACCCGTTGCGACCGCGCGGTCGGATCTCGCGCGTGACCGGGTCGAACACGTTCTGCCAGTTCTGTGCGCGCTGCATGAACCGGCCGTACGCCGCGTCGTCACCCAGACGCTGGGCGAGCTGGGCGATCGAGAAGTCGTTGGTCGCGTACTCGAGCGTCGTCGAGGTCGAGACGGCGTTCTTCGCGTTCTCGACGAACCCGAGGCCCGCGAACTGGTATCCGTTCTCGCGCTTGTTCTGTGCCTTGTCCTGGGGCAGCGCCTGCGAGGACACGAGGTGCGCGAGCGCGGCCTCGCGGTCGTAGTCGGTGCTGCCGAACGCGTCGATGACCGAGAGGACGGTGGGCAGCGAGTCGCCGCTCATCTTCTGCTGGGCGACGCCGAGGTGCGGCCAGTTGGGCCAGTAGCCCGACTGGTCGACCAGGTCGACGATCGACTGGTTGATGTCGGACGCGACGTCCGGGAAGAGCAGCGCGACGAGCTGCGCCTGTCCGCGGTACATGTCCCAGCCGGAGTACGTCGCGTAGTGGTGGCGCCCCGGCTCGACCCGGTGGACCGCGCCGTCGTAGCCGAGGTACTCGCCGTTGACGTCGTCGTAGGTGTTCGGGTGCAGCAGCGAGTGGTAGAGCGCCGTGTAGAGAGTGACCTGCTCGGCCTCCGTGCCCCCCGCGACGTCGATCGTGCTCAGTGCGTCGCGCCAGGTGGTCTCCGCCGCTGCGCGCGCCTCGTCGAACGTCACGTCGGCGGACTCGGAGGCTGCATTCTCCGCGGCGTTCTCGATGCTCACGTAGGACAGGCCTGCCTTGACCGTGACCTCGGCCCCGTCGGGGAAGGTCACGAAGACGCCCGCGCCGTGCCGCTTCTGGGCGGACGCGCCGGTCGAGCCGACCGTGACGTCCCCGCCGGTCCAGGTGCCTGACGAGACGATCGGCTGGTCGAACGTCGCCGAGTAGTAGGCCTTGTAGCGTCCGCCGCCCTCGCAGACCGGCGCCGTCTCGACCCAGCCGGAGATCGTGCTGCCCTCGATGGTCACGCCGCTGCCGAACACGCTGTTGTTCGACCCCGTGGTGTTGAAGATCAGGGTCGACGAGTCGGCGTCCGCGGGGAAGTCGAAGCGGCTGATCGCGGTGCGGTTGGTCGCGGTGAGCTCGGTGGTCACGCCGTTCGCGAGGTCGACCGCGTAGTACCCGGGCGCGCCGACCTCGTCCGCGTGGTCGAACGCGAGGTAGTAGGGCTTGATGTCGGTGCCGGGGGAGGACGGAAGAGCACCCTGGTCGGTGAGGCTGCCCGCGTAGGGCAGGACGGGGAAGTCGAACGCGCCGTTGCGGTTGGCGCACCCGGTCCCGGACAGGCGGTTCATGCCGAACCCGCGGATCTTGTCGGCGCTGTACTCGTAGCCGCCTCGCATGTCGCCGTCGCTGCTGCGGAAGGTCGTGGGGCTCGACTGCACCATGCCGAAGGGCACCGTCGCGCCCGGCCAGGTGTTGCCGTAGGCCGCGTTCCCCTTGTTCTGGGCGAAGTCCTCGGCGGTTCCGATCCAGGGATCGACGGCAGCGAAGGGGTCGAGGTTCACGAGGTCGGCGCCGGCGACGGGCTGGGCCGTGGCGGCGCTCGGCGCGGTGAGGCCGAGGCCTGTGACGAGGGCCGTCGCCGCGACCAGCGCGGGCAGACGGCCGCGGATGCGGGAGGGGGAGGCTGGGACGGGCAAGGGACGTGTCCTCTCGGGGGTGCTGCCCGCCCCCGGTGCACGCCCGGGAGCGGCGTCGCGCGGGGGTGCGCGGCGCCGTCGGGCAGGTTCGGGAGTGAGGCAGGTGGTGCGAGGGTCGGGCGGGTGTCGTGTCGGTCGCCGCAGGTGAGCGGCAGGAGGGTCCGCTGTCCGGTCTGTGTGCTCGTCTCGACTTGACAGCGCTGTCATGGTCGGGTGTACTCACCCTATACACACCGGAGTCGTCCTGACCAGCCCCTCGTCGCAACGAGTGGGTCAGGTGGCACTCCGGGCCGGGACGCGCTGGGGTGTGGAAGAATCCCGCCAGTCGATCGTGCGGGGGTGGATGTGGTGGCCAAGGACGGCCGAGCTGCACGCGGTGGAGGTCGCCCGACCCTCGCGGCGGTGGCCGAGTCCGCAGGAGTGAGTCTCAAGACCGCTTCTCGCGTGCTCAACAACGAACCGAGCGTCTCCGAGCCCACCCGGCTCAAGGTCCGGGCGGCAGCCGACGCGCTCGGCTTCCGTCGCAACGCCGTGGCCGCGGACCTCGCGCGCGGAGGCGTCTCCCGGCTCGTCGGCTTCGTCACCGGTGACATCGCCAACCCGTTCTACTCGGACCTCGCGAGCGGGATCGAGCGCGAGCTGCGCAAGCACGGGCTCCAGCTCATCACCGCGAGCTCCGACGAGGACGCGGATCGTGAGCGCGAGCTGATCGACGCGCTCATCGAGCGGCGGGTCGCCGCGCTCTTCATCGCCCCGACGGCCGACGATCACTCGTACCTACGTTCCGAGCTCGCCGACGGCGTGCCGATCGTCTTCCTCGACCGCCCGCCGGGCGGGATCGACGCGGACACCGTGGTGCTCGACAACCGGGCCGGGGCCGCGGCCGCCGCCCGCCACCTCGTCGACCAAGGGCACCGCAGGATCGCGCTCGCGGGGGACCTGCCCCGGCTCTGGACGTTTCGGGAACGTCGTGAGGGCTTCGTCAACGCCCTGCGGGACGCGGGCATCGAGGATCCCGAACGCTATGTGCGCGACGGGCTGCACGACGCCGAGACGGCCCGCCTCGCGGTCGAGGAGCTGCTCGCGCTCGACGAGCCGCCCACCGCGATACTCACGGCGAACAACAAGATCACCCAGGGGGCGCTCCGGGCGTTGCACCCCGCGGCGCGCGGCGCACGGCGAGACGTCGCGCTCGTCGGGTTCGACGACTTCGAGCTCGCCGACATCCTCGAGGTCAGCGTCGTCGGCTACGAGGTCTCCGCGATGGGCCAGGAGGCCGCACGGCTCGCCGTGGCGCGCATCGAGTCCCCCGGGGAGCCCGCGCACCTGCGCGTCGTGCCCACCGTCCTGATCCCGCGCGGGTCGGGCGAGATCGCGCTCGCGACGCCTCTCGAGGGCGTGCCGGCGGTCGGCTGAGGCGCGACCCCCCCGTCCCGCCCCCGCGTCCGCCTGCCCCCCGCGTTCCCCGTGTCCGTGCCCGCGCGTCGTCCGGCCGTGAGGATCCGCACGATCCTGCGCCTCGCACGAGTGGTCGCTTTGTCGTCGTCGTCCTCTTCGGGGCGACCTGAGGTCTCCCCCAGGTAACGATTCGGCGCACTTCTTTGACAAGTGCCGCTGAGCGGCCGTACGTTCGTCCTGTTCCTGACAGCGCTGTCAACACGAAAGTAGGATCCCATGCGTAACGGATTGCGCGTCGCTGGGGCACTGGTGGGCACCGCTGCCCTCCTGGCCCTCGCAGCTTGCAGCGGAGACTCCGGCAACGACTCGACCGGGGGCGGCACCGACGCCGCCTCGGGCGGCAACGTCGAGGTCTTCACCTGGTGGGCAGCCGGTTCGGAGAAGGCAGGGCTCGACGCCCTCGTCACGGTCTTCGACGAGCAGCACCCCGACTTCACCTTCGAGAACGGCGCGGTCGCCGGTGGTGCCGGCTCGGCCGCGAAGGACCTCCTCCAGACCCGGCTCCAGGCCAACGACCCGCCGGACACGTTCCAGGCCCACGCCGGCAAGGAGCTCACGGACTACATCGACGCCGCGCAGCTCGAGGACATCTCGGACCTGTACGACCAGTACGGCGTCAAGGACGTCTTCCCCGCAGACCTGATCGACCTCCTCACGGTGGACGGCAAGATCTACTCGATGCCCTCCAACATCCACCGCTCCAACATGGTCTGGGCCAACCCGGCCGTGCTGACCGAGGCCGGCCTCGACCCGGCGGCCACGTACGAGACCATGGACGACTGGTTCGTCGCCCTCGACGCCGTCAAGGCCACGGGCAAGACCCCGCTCTCGGTCGCCACGACGTGGACCCAGGTCAACCTGCTCGAGACGGTCCTCATGGCCGACCTGGGTGCCGAGGCCTACAACGGCCTGTGGGACGGTTCGACCGACTGGGAGAGCCCCGAGGTCACGGCAGCTCTCGAGGACTTCCAGAAGCTCATGAGCTACACCAACACCGACCGTGACGGTCTGGACTGGCCCGAGGCGACGCAGCTCGTCATGGACGGCCAGGCAGCGTTCAACGTCATGGGTGACTGGGCCGTGGCCGCGTTCGAAGAGGCCGGCAAGACCGCCGGTGCCGACTTCACGTACTTCCCGGTCCCCGGGACGGACGGCATGTTCGGCTTCCTCGCCGACTCGTTCACGCTCCCCGTGGGTGCCAAGAACCCCGACGGCGCCAAGGCCTGGATCGAGACCGTGTCCAGCCTCGAGGGCCAGACGGCGTTCAACAAGGCCAAGGGCTCCATCCCGGCCCGTACCGACGCGAACCCTGCTGACTTCTCGGAGTACCAGCAGACCGCCATCACGTCCTTCGCGGAGGACACGATCGTCCCCTCGCTCGCTCACGGTGCGGCTGCCTCGATCGCCGTCCTGAACGGCATCTCGGACGCGACGAGCAAGTTCACCTCGGGTGCTTCCGACCTCGCGCAGTACCAGGCCGACCTGGCCGCCGCTGCCGCCGAGTAAGGACGCCTGACCGGTCGACCGGGGTCGTCCGTCGCGGTGCTGCTCGCGCAGCTCCGCGACGGGCCCCGGACGGCCCGCCCCACCCCGCCGTACCCGCAGCTCGTTTCCTACGCACCGTCACCGGCAGGGCCCCGTCGCACCTCTGTGCGCCGTGAGAGCCGTCGGGAGGTGCCCACACCTTGGGAGGATCACCGGTGATCCAGTCCGCTCGACGATGGGGCCCGCCACTGCTCCTCGTCGCCCCGTCACTGATCTTGGTGGGGGTCTTCGTCTACGGCCTCATCGGGATCAACTTCTCCACCTCGACCACGGACATGCACAAGGCCGCGCAGTCCACGGGGCAGGCCCCCGTCTCGCGGGTCGGCTTCCAGAACTACCTCGACCTGCTCGCGAGCCCGGAGTTCCAGCACTCGCTGATGAACCTCCTGATCTACACCGTGGTCTTCCTGGTCGGCACCATGGTCGTCGGCTTCGTCTGGGCCTGGCTCCTCGACAAGCCCATCAAGGGCGAGGGGTTCTTCCGCGCCGTCTACCTGTTCCCCATGGCGGTCTCGTTCGTCGCCTCGGGCGTCGTGTGGCGCTGGCTCCTCAACTCCAACCAGGGGGAGAACGCGAGCGGCCTCAACCGGCTGTTCCAGATGATCGGTCTGGACGCCCTCCAGAACAACTGGTGGAACAACGTCACGTTCGGTATCGCCGCCATCGCGATCCCCGCGATCTGGCAGCTCTCCGGCTATGTCATGGCACTGTTCCTCGCGGGCTTCCGCGGGATCCCGGACGAGCTGCGCGAGGCGGCCCGCATGGACGGCGCCAACGAGTGGAAGCTCTACCGCCACGTGCTGTTCCCGCAGCTCACGCCGATCGCCCTCTCGGCCCTCATCATCGTGGGCCACATGTCCCTCAAGGCGTTCGACCTCATCATGTCGATCTCCAAGCCCTCGAACTACCAGACCAAGGTTCCGGCCGTCGACATGTACGTCTTCAAGTCCAGCTTCGACTACGCGAACGCTGCGGCCGTCGGCGCGATCCTGCTGGTCATCGTGGCCTTCGTGATCGTGCCCTACCTGATCTCCCTGAACCGCAAGGAGAAGATCCGATGACCGCCGTCGCCACGCCCGTCGAGGCGCAGACCCCCGGCTCGGGATCGGGCTCCGGTGCGGCAGGCTCGCGCCGGCAGAAGAAGCCCGTCCAGCGCTTCTCCCTGGGGCGCACGCTGCGCTACGCGATCCTCATCCTGTTCGTGCTGATCGTCCTCGTGCCCGTCTACGTCCTGTTCGTGACGAGCTTCAAGGGGGCCGGTGACGCGGCCCCGAGCCGCGCGTGGAACCTGCCCCAGGTGTGGACCACGGAGAACTGGCAGGCGGCCTGGACCGCGCTGTCGCCGGCGATCCTGCGCACGCTGCAGATGGTGATCCCCTCGGCGATCATCGCGGCGTTCCTCGGGTCGCTCAACGGGTTCGTGCTCTCGCGCTGGACCTTCCGCGGGGCGAACCTCGTCTTCACGCTCATCCTGTTCGGCATGTTCATCCCGTACCAGGCGGTGATCATCCCGCTCAACCAGCTGGTCCAGGACCTCAACCTGCCGAGCGGCATCCCGACGCTGATCCTGCTGCACGTGATCTACGGCCTGCCGATCACGACCCTGATCTTCCGCAACTACTACCAGACCGTGCCGAACGAGCTCATCGAGGCCGCGCGCGTCGACGGCGCGGGCATGCTCCGCACGTACTGGTCGATCGTCCTGCCGATCTCGATCCCGAGCTTCGTGGTCGTGCTCATCTGGCAGTTCACCTCGGCGTGGAACGACTTCCTCTTCGCGGTGTTCTTCTCCTCGAGCCAGAACGGCCCGGTCACGCTCGCGCTCAACAACCTCGCGAACGGCGCCCTGCTGCAGAACTACGGCGTCTCGATGGCGGGGGCCCTGTTCGCCTCGCTCCCGACGCTCATCGTCTACATCCTGCTCGGCAAGTACTTCATGGGCGGGCTCATGTCCGGCTCCGTGAAGGGCTGACGTCCGGCTGCCGGCCCGCCCCGGGTACCCCCGGGGCGGGCCGGCAGCCGCGCCGAGCCCCAGACTTCCGGTGTCCGACGCTGTGCACCGGGGAACGGCGCTCCCTCGTCGACCCTCTGAGAAGGGTCGACGAGGGAGTTGCTTGCACCAACCTGACAGCGCTGTCGGTTTCCCGGGGGGACGGGAGACCGAGACCCGCGGACCGCCACCCGGCGGCCCGCACCGCACGGAAGAAGACCCCGCTGCACCAACTGTGGCCGGAACGATCGAAGGAGATCGCACGACATGAGCTGGTACCCACCCACGCACGAACGCCCGACGGCGGATGCGCCGTCGGGCAGCAAGCCCACCTCTCCCGGCACACCCGCGGGCAAGGGCCGACGCCGCATCGCGGGCGTCCTCGCGGCCGGCCTCGCCCTGCCCATGCTCCCGCTGGGCGTCGGGACGGCCTCGGCCGCACCCGAGCCCGGCGACTTCTCGACGTCGTTCGAGACCGGTGACGCCGCAGCCCTCGACACGACCGTCGCCCAGCGCGACGGCGCGCCCTGGCAGTCCAACGTCACCGGACCCGTCTCCACGCTGCCCGGCAGCGCGCTCGGCAAGCTCGCGGGAGTGACCGCGAGCGGCGAGAACCTCCCCAACGAGGGCGCGGCCAAGCTCGCCGACGACAACTCGGGCACCAAGTGGCTCACCCGGACCACGACCGGCTGGGTCGCCTACGCGTTCACCGAGCCCGTACGGATCACGGGCTACTCGATGACGTCGGGCGACGACGCCGAGGGACGCGACCCCAAGAGCTGGACCCTGGAAGGGTCCACGGACGGCACCACGTGGGTCCCGCTCGACCAGCGGACCAACGAGGACTTCCCCCAGCGCAAGCAGGCACGGGTCTTCGAGGTCACGACGCCCGGCACCTACCAGCACTACCGCCTCAACGTCACCGCGAACTCGGGCGAGCCGCTCACCCAGCTCGCGGACTGGAACCTCTCGACCGACCTGAACGCCGCCCCCGCGCAGACGCCCATGGTCACCAAGGTCGGCGCCGGCCCGTCGAGCGGCCCGACCATCAAGACCAACGTCGGCTTCACGGGCACCAAGGCCCTGCGCTACGCGGGCAGCCAGCTCGCCGACGGGCCGTCGAGCGCGACCAACCTCCTGTACGACGACGTCGACGTCACCGTGGGCGAGGACACGCGCCTGAGCTACACGATCTTCCCCGAGCTCCTCAACGACCTCGCGTACCCCTCGACGTACGCGTCGGTCGACGTGAAGTTCACCGACGGGACCTACCTGTCCGAGCTGGGCGCGCGCGACCAGCACGACACCCCGTTCTCGCCCGAGGGCCAGGGCACGGGCAAGATCCTCTACGCCAACCAGTGGAACTCGATCCAGGTGGACCTGGGCGGCGTCGCGACCGGCAAGACGGTCGACGAGGTCCTGCTCGGCTACGACAACCCCACGGGCAAGACCGGGACGCGCTTCCAGGGCTGGGTCGACGACATCGCGCTCACCGCGAGCCCCGAGCGGATCGACGGGTCGAGCCTGACCAACTACGTCGACACCCGCCGTGGCACGTTCGCGACCGGCGGGTTCTCGCGCGGCAACAACATCCCCGCGTCCGCGGTGCCCAACGGCTTCAACTTCTGGACGCCCATGACCGACGCGGCGTCCCAGAGCTGGCTCTACGCGTACCAGCAGCAGAACAACGCGAACAACAAGCCCCAGCTCCAGGGCATCGGCGTCTCGCACGAGCCCAGCCCCTGGATGGGCGACCGCAACCAGCTCGCGTTCCTGCCCGCGGCGGGCGGCGGCACGCCCAACGCCACGCTCGGCACGCGCGCGCTCGAGTTCACGCACGACGACGAGACCGCGCAGCCCGACTACTACGGGGTGCGGTTCACCAACGGCATCCAGGCCGAGGTCACCCCGACCGACCACGGCGCGGTGCTCCGCTTCTCCTACGCGACCGACCAGGGCCAGGTCCTCGTCGACAGCGTGAGCGGCGACGCCAAGCTGGCCTACGACGCCGCGAGCGGCACGCTCTCCGGCTGGGTCGACGGCGGCAGCGGCCTCTCGGCCGGACGGTCGCGCATGTTCATCTCCGGGACGTTCGACCGCCTGCCCAGCGCGGTCGGGACCGCCGCGGGCAACCGCGCCAACGCCCGGTTCGCGACGTTCGACACCTCGTCGGACAAGACCGTCGAGCTCCGCGTGGCCACGTCCTTCATCAGCCAGGCGCAGGCCCGCAAGAACCTCGACCTCGAGGTCACGGGCAGGTCCTTCGAGGACGTGCGCTCCGCGGCGCAGTCCTCCTGGAACGACCGCCTGAAGGTCATCGAGGTCGAGGGCGCCAACGAGGACAAGCTCACGACGCTCTACTCCAACCTCTACCGCCTCAACCTGTACCCCAACTCGCAGTTCGAGAACACGGGCACGGCCGAGGCGCCGAAGTTCCAGTACGCGAGCCCCGTCGCGGCCAAGACCGGCAGCGCGAGCGACACCACGACGAACGCCAAGATCGTCGACGGCAAGATCTACGTCAACAACGGCTTCTGGGACACCTACCGCACGGCCTGGCCCGCCTACTCGCTCCTCTACCCGGAGCTGGCGGCCGAGCTCGTCGACGGGTTCGTCCAGCAGTACCGTGACGGCGGCTGGGTCGCCCGCTGGTCCTCCCCGGGCTACGCGGACCTCATGACCGGCACCAGCTCGGACGTGGCCTTCGCCGACGCGTACCTCAAGGGCGTCCCGCTCGCGGACCCGCTCGCGACGTACGACGCCGCGCTCAAGAACGCGACCGTCCTGCCGCCGAACAACGCCGTGGGCCGCAAGGGCCTCGACACGTCGCAGTTCCTCGGCTACACCCAGGCGTCCACGCACGAGTCCGTGTCGTGGGGCCTCGAGGGGCTCATCAACGACTTCGGCATCGGCAACATGGCTGCGGCCCTCGCCGAGGACCCCGCCACGCCCGACGAGCGCCGCGAGCAGCTGCGCGAGGAGTCCGAGTACTTCCTCGAGCGCGCGACGCACTACGTCAACCTGTTCGACCCGGCCACGGGCTTCTTCCAGGGCCGCAACGCGGACGGGACGTTCGAGAAGTCGCCCGAGACGTTCAACCCCGAGGACTGGGGCGGTCCCTACACCGAGACCAGCGGCTGGAACTTCGCGTTCCACGCCCCCCAGGACGGTCAGGGCCTCGCCAACCTCTACGGCGGGCAGGACGGACTCGAGGCCAAGCTCGACCTGTTCTTCAGCACCCCGGAGAAGGCACCCAACGGCGGCATCCACGAGCGTCTCGAAGCACGTGACGTCCGCATGGGCCAGTGGGGCATGAGCAACCAGGTCTCGCACCACATCCCCTACCTCTACGACGCGGCCGGTGCCCCGTCCAAGACGCAGGAGAAGGTCCGCGAGTCGCTGCGCCGCCTGTTCGTGGGCAGCGACATCGGCCAGGGCTACCCCGGTGACGAGGACAACGGCGAGATGTCGTCGTGGTGGATCCTGTCCTCGCTCGGCATCTACCCCCTGCAGGTCGGCTCGGAGGAGTACGCGATCGGCTCGCCGCAGTTCAGCAAGGCGACCGTGCACCTCGAGAGCGGCGACCTGGTCGTCAACGCCCCGCAGAACAGCGTCGACAACGTCTACGTCCAGTCGCTCACGGTCGACGGCGAGGCGCACACCTCGACGTCGATCAAGCACTCCGACCTGGTCGGCGGCACCACGCTCGACTTCGAGATGGGCCCCGAGCCCTCCGCGTGGGGCACGGGCGAGGACGACGCACCGCCGTCCCTGACCACCGGTGACGAGGCGCCCGAGTCCGACACGGACGTGACGACGTCGGGCCTGGGGACGGTGACCGTCTCCGACGGCACGCCGGCCGCCCAGCTCGCGTCGCTCACCGACAACACGTCGCAGACCCGCACCACCTTCACGACGGGCACGCCCGTCGTCACCTGGAAGGCCGCAGGCCTCCAGCCGACGGTCACGTCCTACACGCTGACCTCGGGCGCGACCGGCACGGCAGCACCCAAGGCCTGGAAGGTCGAGGGGTCGAACGACGGACAGACCTGGACGACGCTCGACGAGCGCACCGACCAGCAGTTCCGCTGGGCCGTCCAGACCCGGCCGTTCACGCTCGCCGAGCCCGCCGCGTACTCGCAGTACCGCGTGGCGGTCACGGCGACCTCGGGCGAGGGGGCGCTCGCGCTCGCCGAGCTCGAGCTGCTCGCCGACCCCAAGGCCTCGACCGGCGCCGAGCTCACGCTCACGGCCGGTCAGGACGTGGCGACCACGACCGGCACCGAGGTCAAGGCGTCGCTCGCGACGCTCGTCGGGGTCACGCCCGAGGAGGTCGCGGCAGGCGACGTCAGCGCGACCGTGACCTTCGGGGACGGCAGCGGGCCCGCCGCCGGGACCCTCACCAAGGTCCAGCTCGGCGGGTACACCGTCACCGCGCCGCACACCTTCGCCGCACCGGGCGTCTACCCGGTCACGGTCACGGTCACGCGCGGCGACAAGACGGTCACGGCCTCGCTCGACGTGTCCGTCGAGCTGGTCCGCGAGGGTTCGCTCGTCGCGGCCTACGACAACGTGTGCATCGGCGACGTCGGGACCACGTCCGGGAGCTGTGACGGCCAGGGCGTGTTCTTCGACCGGGCACAGCTCGCGGCCAAGGGCTTCGTGCAGGGCCAGCGCGGCACGGTGCCGGGCACGGACCTCGGGTTCGACGTCCCGGCGATCCCCGCCGGGCAGCCCGACAACGCGACGGGCGACGGCCAGACCATCGAGGTCGACGTCCCCGCGGACGCGCAGCAGCTCTCGGTGATCGGCACGGGCACGGAGAAGAACCAGGTGGCCTCCGGGACGCTGACGTTCGACGACGGCTCGTCGCAGCCCATCGACCTGAGCTTCGGCGACTGGTCGGGCGCGGCCCGCAACCCGGTGTCCGGCAACATCGCGGTCGCGGTGACCGACCACCGTCTGCGCGGCGGCAGCCCGCAGACCGGCACCCCCGCCGCGGTCTTCGCGACGGCGCCGGTCACGCTCCCCGAGGGCAAGCGACCCGTGAGCATCACGCTCCCGGACCAGCCGGGCTCCCTCGCGAGCGACGGGCGCATCCACGTCTTCGTGATCGCCTCCGACGGCACCCCGGTGGAGCACGCTCCGCTGGCCGCCGAGGCGGCAGCGGGCGTGAGCGTCGCCGCCGGGACCTCGCTCGAGGCCACGCTCGCCACCGTGACCGGTGGACGCGCGACGGCCGAGGCGCCGCTGCGGGCGGCGATCACGTGGGGCGACGGCAGCGACGTGGCCCCGGGGACGGTCGTCCCCGGTGGAACCTCGGTCACGGTCGAGGGGGCGCACACCTACGCGCAGCCCGGGACCTACACCGCGCACGTGACGGTCGACGACGGGTACGCGAGCACGAGCGTCCCCGTGACCGTCACGGTCACCGAGGCCGCTCCGGCTCTCGACGTCGCCACGACCGTCAAGACGCAGTGCACGGCCAAGAAGGTCACGCTGTCCGTCACGGCGGTCAACGGGGAGTCCTTCCCCGTGACGATCAAGGTCGTCACCCCGTTCGGCACCAAGACGTTCACGAACGTCGGGCCGGGCAAGAGCGCGCACCAGTCGTTCGCGACGCGTGCGGGCTCGATCGAGGCCGGCACCACGACGGTGACCGCCACGGCGACGGTCGACGGTGAGGAGGTCGTCGTGACCAGCGAGGTCGCGTACGGGGCCGCCACCTGCGGCTAGCCGCCAGAGGTACCTGATCGGGTGCCCCGCCGTCGGACGACCGGCCGCGGGGCACCCGCCCAGGGGAGCATCATTGACAGGTACGAGGAACGGGGAACCATGACCACCAGGGACGACGCAGCCGGAGCACCGGACGCTGCCACGTGGCGCCGGAGCCAGCTCGACGGGCTGCTCACCTTCGCGGAGGCGTCGCTGGGAGCGGACGGCGGGGCTCGCTGGCTCGACGACAAGGGCGCGCCGGACCCCCGCGAGCCCGTGCACACGTGGATCACGGCGCGCATGGCGCACATGTACTCGCTCGGTTCGCTGCTGGGCGTCCCGGGCGCGGACGAGCACGCCGACCTGGCGCTCGAGGGGCTGCGGACCTACCTCGCCGACCCCGCTGACGGCGGCTGGTTCGCGTCGCGAGGGCCGGGGGACGCGGTCGACGACACCAAGAGCGCCTACGCGCACGCGTTCGTCGTCCTCGCCGCGTCGAGCGGGACCGTGGCCGGACGGCCCGGAGCGCGCGAGCTGCTCGACGAGGCGCTGCGGGTCCTGGACCAGGAGTTCTGGGAGGCCGACCAGCAGATGCTGTGCGACGAGTGGGACCGCGCCTGGACGAGGTGCGTCCGCTACCGCGGTGCGAACGCGAACATGCACGGCGTCGAGGCGATGCTCGCCGCGCACTCGGCGACCGGCGACCCGCTCTGGCTCGAACGCGCGACGGCCGTCGCCGACCGGGTCGTGGCGGGGGCGGCCGAGCGCGAGTGGCGCGTCGTCGAGCACTTCGACGCGTCCTGGAACCCGGAGCCCGAGCTCAACGCCGAGCGCCCCAACGACCAGTTCAAGCCGTACGGCTCGACCCCGGGGCACGGGTTCGAGTGGGCGCGGCTCCTGCTGCAGCTCGACGCCGCGAGCGACTCCTCGGGGTCGGGGGCGTCCGCGGGCATCCCGGGGCCGCGGCTCGACGCGGCACGTCACCTGTTCGACCGGGCGCTCGACGACGGCTGGGACCCGGTCGAGGGCGGCTTCGTCTACACGGTCAACTGGCACGGCCGACCGATCGAGCAGCGCCGTTTCCACTGGGTCGCGGCCGAGGCGATCGGGGCCGCGGAGGTCCTCGCCAAGGTCACGGGCGAGGAGCGGTACGCGCGGCTCGCCCAGGAGTGGTGGGCGTACGCGCAGGCTCACCTGGTCGACGTCGAGCACGGCTCGTGGCACCACGAGCTCGACGTCCACAACCGCCCCTCGGGGGCCGTGTGGGACGGCAAGCCCGACATCTACCACGCGGGTCAGGCGCTGCTCCTGGCCGACGTGCCCGTGACGGGGAGCCTCGCGGAGTCGGTCGAGGCAGTGACGTCCCGCTGAGTGCGGACCCTCGTGCGACATGCCCGGCGCGTCGCACGAGGGCCCCGCGCTCAGCGGGTGCCGTAGACCTGCACCTCGGCCGCCTTGACGGCGAACCACACGTGCTCGTCCGGGGCGAGGCGCAGGTCGGCGACAGAGCGGGGGGTCAGGTCGGCGGCCAGGTGCCCGACGGCGTCCCGCACCTCGCGCGGACCCGTCACCTCTCCCCAGGCCCGGAAGAGCTGGCCGTGCGGCTCGATCGAGGTGATGGTCACCGCGAACGCGTTCCGCGGGCTGCCCGACGGCGCGTCGCGGTGGATCGCGACCGCACGGGGTGCGAACACCGCGACCGCGGGATCGCCGGCGACGAGGCTCGTCGCGTCGGCGACGACGCCCGCGACGGCGAGCCCCGGTCCGTCGAGCAGCAACCCACCGTCCTCGGTAGCGACGCCCGCGAGGAGGTTGATGCCCGCGAGCCGTGCCGCGAAGCGGGACCGGGGGCGGGTCAGGACCTCGCGCGCGGGCCCGTCCTCCACGACCCGGCCGCCCTCGAGCACGACCGCCCGGTCGGCGAGCAGGAGGACGTCGAGCAGGTCGTGCGTCACGAGCAGGGTCGTGCGGGGGCGGTCGCGCTGGGCGTCGTGCAGGACCCGGCGCACCTGCTGCGCGACCCCGACGTCGAGCGAGGCGAGCGGCTCGTCGAGCAGCAGGACGCGCGGGTCGGTCGCGAGGGCACGGGTGATCGAGACCCGTTGGGCCTGGCCGCCGGAGAGCGCGCCGGGCCGCCGCGCCGTGAGCGGGCCGGCACCGAGCTCGTCGAGGCGCTCGCGTGCCTCGGACCGGGCCGCGCGGCGGGGCACGCCACGGGCGCGCAGGCCGAACGCGACGTTGTCCGCCGCGTCGAGGTGCCCGAACAGCAGCGGACGTTGGGTCAGCCAACCGACCCCGCGTCGGCGCGGAGGGACCGAGAGGCCGCGCGACGTGTCGGTCAGGATCTCGCCGCCGACCGTGACACGGAGCTCGTCCCGCGCGGGCACGGGCGCGCCCGTCCGCGGACCGGGAGCGGCGCCGTCGGGTCCGGGGCTCCCTGCGTCGCGGCGGGACCTCGCGCGACGCGGGGGGTGCGCGCGGTGGGGGAGCAGGCCCGTGACGGCCTGGAGGACGGTCGACTTCCCGGCGCCGTTGGGCCCGAGGATCGCGACGACCTGGCCGGGCTCGACCGTGAGGTCGAGGTCGACGCCGCGCTCGGCGAGGCGCACGCGCACGCCGAGCGTGACGGGCTCGCTCGCCGAGGGCGAGGCACGCGGTGTCCGAGGGGGACCGCCCCGGTCGCTCTCGGCGGGAACCTGGTCGCCCGCTGCGAGTCCTCGGACGCCCCCGAGCCCCCGGTCGCCCTCGGCCGACGACCCCGCACCCCGGACCTGGGGGTCCGTGCGCCCGAACGGCCCCCCGTGCACGGCCGCCGTGACGATCACGGCCACGACCACCAGCAGGAGAGAGAGCGCGACCGCGGCGTCGGGGTCGGCGCTGCGCTGCAGGTAGATCTCGAGCGGCAGGGTCTGCGTGACGCCCTGGAGCGCCCCGGCGAACGTGATGGTCGCGCCGAACTCCCCGAGGGCGCGCGCGAACGCGAGCACCGCACCGGACACGAGCCCGGGCAGGACGAGCGGCAGGGTCACGCGACGCAGCACGGTCGTGGGGGAGGCGCCGAGCGTCGCGGCGACCTCCTCGTAGCGCGCGTCGTGCGTCCGCAGCGACCCCTCGAGGCTCAGCACGAGGAAGGGCAGCGCGACGAAGGTCTGCGCCATGACCACCGCGGTGGTCGTGAACGCGACCTCGATCCCCAGGACGGACAGGTGCTGGCCGATCAGCCCGCGCCGCCCGAACGTGTAGAGCAGCGCGATGCCCCCCACGACGGGCGGCAGGACGAGCGGCAGCAGCACGAGCGCACGGGCCACGCGCTGCCCGGGGAACGTGGTCCGTGCGAGGACCAGGGCCATGGGCGCGCCGAGCAGCACGCAGCACACGGTCGCGACGAGCGAGGTCCGCACCGAGAGCCACAGGGCGTCGGTCGCGGTGGGCGAGGTGAGCAGGTCCCAGATCCCGCCGAGCCCTCCGGACACGTCGAGTCGCGCGACCATCGCGACCACGGGCACGACGACGAACAGGGCGCCGAGCAGCGCGGGCGCGAGCACCCAGCGGGGGAGGCCGCGCATCAGACGGTCTTCCGGGGCGCGACGGGGTTCCGGCCCCGGGCGCGGTCGAGGACCGACCCGAGAACGGTCCCGCCCCCGCGTCCCGGCCTCACGGTGCCCCGAAGCCCGCCTTCGCGAGCGCTGCCTGGCCGACGGGTCCGGTCACGAGATCGAGCCACTCCTGGGCCAGCGCGGTGTCCGCGGCTCCCGACGTGACCGCGATCGGGTAGGTGTTCACGACGGTCTTGGTCTCGGGGACGTCGATCACCTCGACGTCGTCGCCCGCGAGGGTCGCGTCGGTCACGTAGACGAGCCCGGCGTCGGCCTCTCCGGCGGTGACCTTGGCGAGGACGTCGGTCACGCTCGCCTCCTCGCTCACGCGGTGGACGGTGGTGCCGGCGGCGGCCTCGACCTTGGCGGTCGCGGAGCCGCAGGGCACCTCGGCCGCGCACACGACGACCTTGAGGTCCTCGCGCGAGAGGTCGGCGAACGACGTGACGCCACCGGGGTTCCCGGCGGGGACGACGACGGTGAGCGTGTTGGTCGCGAAGACCACGGGGTCGGTCGCGTCGCCGCCCTCGACGACGCGGTCCATGTTCTTGGTGTCGGCCGACGCGAACACGTCGCCGGGGCTCCCGGCGAGGAGCTGGTCGGCGAGGTCGGCCGACCCGGCGAACGACAGGGCGACGGTCACGCCGTCGTGCTCTGCCTCGAAGCCCTCGGCGAGCTCGGCGAACACGTCGCGCAGCGACGCGGCGGCGAGGACCGTGAGGGTCTGCTCCTCGACGGCGACGTCCGGTGAGGAGGCGGCGGCGGGGGTCTCGCTGCCCGACGACGTCCCGCACGCCGCGAGGGCGACCGTCAGCAGGGCCGTGGTCATCACGGCGACCGTGCGCCTCGCGGCTCGGGTGCGGGGAGCGGCGGTCGACGGCGCGGTCCTGGGAGCGGGGGTGGTGCTGTTCACGCGATGCCTCCTGGCGTCTCGACGATCACGGTGGTGGCCTTGACGACGGCGACGGCGAGGCTGCCGGGCTCGAGCCCGAGCTCCCGGACCGCCTCGGTGCTCATGAGCGACACGACGCGCTGGCCGCCGCACAGCATCTCGACCTGGGACATGACCGTGTCGCTCACGACGTGGGTCACGATCCCGACGAACCGGTTCCGCGCCGAGCGGGCCACACCGGACGGGTCGGTCGTGGGGGACTGGGCGTTCTGGGTCGCGAAGCGCGCGAGCTGCGCGCCGTCGACGACCTTGCGGCCCGAGTCGTCGAGGGCGACGTCGAGGTCGCCCGCGTCGACCCAGCGGCGGACGGTGTCGTCACTGACGCCGAGCAGGTCGGCGGCTTCGCGTATCCGATAGTGCGGCATGAGAGCGAGCATAGTGCCGCAGATGCGGAGCTGTTGCGACACGGTGTCACGATACGGGCCGTTTGGCGGCGATATGACTGATTCCGCGGTGCGGGCGTGGCATGCTCCGAGAGGCGTGCGGCGCGCACGTCGGGGACGCGGGAGGAGAACTCGTGGTGAGTCGCTACTGGAGCTCGCTGGGGCTGGTCGTGATCGGTGCGATCTGGGCCGTCGGAGGAGCCGTCACGGCGATCGCGGGGGGCGAAGAACCCGGATCGCCGATGCTCTGGGTCGTGCTCGGCCTGGTCGCGGTCGTCGCGGGCGTCGCGAGCTACGTGGTGCGGTCGCGACGGGACGCCTGACGGTCCCGCACATCAGGGAAACGCGAGAGGCCCCACACCAGCTGGTGCGGGGCCTCTCGGCTGGAGCGGATGACGGGAATCGAACCCGCGCTATCAGCTTGGGAAGCTGAAGTTCTACCATTGAACTACATCCGCATGACGTGGAACCCTGCAGCTCGCAGGCCGTCCCCGGCCGGTGCGAACCGGTCAGGAACCGGTGTGCGTCCACGATCATACCCAACACGGGCCATGATGCCAGCATCGATGCCCGCGCTACGCCTGAGGAGGCGCCTTGTCCGAGAACCCGTACCAGCAGCAGCCCACTGATCCTGCGGCTGGAGCGGACCCGTACGCGGCGCAGCAGCCCGCGTACGGCCAGCCTGCCCAGCCGGGCTACGGCACACCGGATGGAGCCGGTGCGCAGGGCTACCCGCCGGTCGACCCGGCCGCGGGCCAGCAGGGCGGCTACGGCTACGGCGCGCCCGCGGACCCGTACGGCCAGGCGCAGCCCGGCTACGGCCAGCCTGCCCAGCCTGGTTACGGCACCCCCGCGGACCCGTACGGTCAGCAGACGCAGCCCGGCTACGGCTACGGGGCCCCGACGGACCCGTACGGCCAGCAGCCCGGCTACCAGCAGCCCTACGGCGCGTACGGTGCCCAGCAGACCGGCTACTACGAGGACCCGAACGCCAAGTCGCGTCTCGCGGCGGGTCTGCTCGGGATCTTCCTGGGCAGCCTCGGGATCCACCGCTTCTACCTCGGGTACACGGGAGTCGGCGTGGCCATGCTGCTCATCTCGGTGCTGTCGCTGGGCTTCCTCAGCTGGGCCGTCGCGATCTGGGGGCTCGTCGAGGGCATCCTCTACCTGACGTCCAAGTCGGGGCAGTACTCGGTCGACTCGACAGGCCGACCGCTGCGGAGCTGATGCCGTGCCCACCCGAGGTCGGTCAGGCTCAGCACGTCTGACCGACCGGCCTCGGGTCCGGCCTCCGGGGTACCGGCCCATGCCCGCCCGACCCTCGACCGCGTCCCCGAAGACCTCCCCGGACCGCCTCCCGGCGCCCGCCCGGCGCGGAGTACCGTTGCCCCGTGCTCCTCTCCGACCGCGACATCACTGCCGAGATCGACGCCCAGCGGGTCCGCCTCGACCCCTACGACCCCGCGATGCTCCAGCCGTCGAGCATCGACGTGCGGCTGGACAAGTTCTTCCGGCTGTTCGACAACCACAAGTACCCGTTCATCGACCCGTCGACGGACCAGCCGGACCTGACGCGCCTCGTCGAGGTCGAGCCGGGCGAGCCGTTCATCCTGCACCCGGGCGAGTTCGTCCTGGGCGCGACCTACGAGCAGGTGTCCCTGCCCGACGACGTCGCGGCCCGCCTCGAGGGCAAGTCCTCCCTGGGCCGCCTCGGGCTCCTCACGCACTCCACGGCCGGTTTCATCGACCCTGGTTTCAGCGGTCACGTGACGCTCGAGCTGAGCAACGTCGCGACGCTCCCCATCACGTTGTGGCCGGGCATGAAGATCGGCCAGCTGTGCTTCTTCCGGCTGTCGTCGGCGTCGGAGCACCCCTACGGCTCGTCGATCTATGGTTCTCGGTACCAGGGTCAGCGGGGCCCCACGGCCTCGCGTTCCTGGCAGAACTTCCACCGCACCGACGTGTGATCCCCAGCCGGCTCACCCGAGCCCGCCAGATCGGACGTTCTCACCGCAGAGAGGCTGACACCACCGTGTCCCAGGCGCCCAGCTCGACCCTCCAACCGTTCCCCGCGTCGTCGGCGCAGGGCCACCAGGCGCGGCACCTGCTCGCGCTGCCGGGGGACGTCGAGATCGACGAGGTCGAGACCCTTGCCGTGTCCAGGTTCGCCGGGGCGCGGTGGGACGTGGCGCCGTCGGGCACGGATCCCCTGACGCCGGCGCCCCGCACGGCCAGGCCGGGGGAGCCCGGTGTCCTGCGCACCTCGCGGCACTCGACGCTCACGGGGCCCTACTCGCCGTGGTCGGCGGACGGGAGCAACCCGGGTCTGCCGCCCGGCACGGAGCAGGTGTACGACGTCGTGTGCCCGCGCGAGCGGGGCGACGTCCCGTTCCCCGGTGGTGGGGACCGCGACGGCGTCGGGCGCGCTTTCCCCGCGGGCCTGCCCACCCGCGAGGAGGAGCGCGTCATCGCGTGGCTCGTCGAGGTCGCACGCCGCCTGGGCGGCTCGATCCGGGTGGACGCGGGCAACCCGGCGGCGCCCGCGGTCGTGCTGACCCCGGACCCGGGGGTCGCTGTCGACATGTCCGTGTTCTCGGACGTGTGGCTCGACCCTGAGGCCGCGCTCGCGGTCGTCTCGAACGTCCACCCGCGCGTGGTGCTCGCGACCGAGGGGCGCGCGTACGGGGGCCCGCCCCAGGGCATCGGCGAGCTGCCGCTGTACCGGGGCGAGAAGATGGACCCCGAGCTGCGGCGCGCGCTGCACGCCCAGGCCGATGACATCGACATCGCGGCGCTGACGAGCGGCAAGGTGCTCGACGGCTACGGCCTGATCATCGACATGGGGGTCGACGGCCTGGTGGCCGTGGAGATCGGCGGCGAGGAGCAGCTCCCGCTCCTGCTGCGCAACCTCCCGTGGGCCTCGCAGGGCGCGGTGGCCTACCGGTTGCGCTGGGAGCCGCGCGACCTGGTCGAGGCGCAGACGGAGTCGCCGTCGTTCGAGCTGAAGATCGCGCGCAAGCGCGCGGCCGAGCTGATCGCGAACGTGACGCGTGCGCTCTACGCCGCGGTCGGTGGCGAGATCGCCGACGAGGCCGACTTCCTCGTGGACCCGCAGGACATCTGAGCAGGGGGTGCGGGCCGGGCGGGCCCGCACCCCGCCACCGACCCGCCCGCTCCCCGGCCCGGAGCGTGGTTGCGCTCCCAGAGGGGCCGCGAATACTCTGTGCCGAGTAGTCGAAGACGGGCGAGAACGGGCGAGGCGGACATGGCAGACGACGCAGCGTCCGGCGACGGCGCCACCGCACGGCGCCGTGCGAACGCCCTGGCGCTCGCGGTCCTCGCGCAGCTCGCGGAGCGCCCCATGCACCCGTACGAGATCGCGCGCACGCTCAAGGACCGTCGCAAGGACGAGTCCGTGCGGCTCAACTACGGCTCGCTCTACTCGGTCATCACGGCGCTCGTCCGTGACGGGTTCATCGAGCCCGCCGGCACCGAGCAGGACGGGAACCGTCCGCAGCGCACCGTCTACCGGCTGACCGGCGCGGGCCGCACCGAGGTAGACGACTGGATGCGCGCCCTGCTGGGTGCGCCCGTCAAGGAGTACCCGCAGTTCATGGCGGCGCTCAGCTTCCTCCCGCTCCTGGGGCCCGACGACGTCGCGGACCTCCTGCGCACCCGTCTCGTCGCGCTGCGGGTCAAGGTCCGCAGGATCGAGGACGACCTGGAGGACCTGGACATCTCCGGCACGGACCGGCCCGAGGTGTCCGAGCTCGCCGTCGCAGACTCGCGCTACGAGCTGGCGATCCTGCGCGCCGAGCTCGCGTACACCGAGGTGCTCGTGCGGCGCATCACCGACGGGACCCTCGGAGGGATCGACGCGTGGCGGTCGGCGGCCCGCTGACCGCCGCTCCGCAGGGGTTCGGCGGCTCGCCGCGTCGTGGTCCGCTCGTGTGTTCCCGCTGAACCTGTGACATCACCCACCGATCCTCGGGGCGCCGAGTGGTCACCAAGGCCTCGTTGAACGGTAAAATACTTACCGGACCCGGTGTGTCTCCGGGCCGTCCTCTGCATGCGCGCTGTCGCGTCGTCCTGGTCGGTCCTGGCGACAGTCCCTGGTCCACGTTCTCGCCCACCCGCCCCCGACCAGGACGGAGCGGACGTGCTCTATCTGCTCGTTGCGCATCTGGCAATGGCACTCGGCGCGCCCGCACTCGTCTCGGTGCTGGGCCGCAAGGCGTTCTTGGTGATGGCCCTCGCGCCCGCCTCCGCCGCTGTCTACGCCCTCAGCTGGACCACGCGCGTCATGGACGGCGTGCACCCCACCGAGGTCACCCAGTGGGTGCCCGGGCTGGGGCTCGAGCTCGCCTTCCGCATGGACACCCTGTCCTGGCTCATGCTGCTGCTCGTGGGCGGCGTGGGCGCCCTGGTCCTCGTCTACTGCTCGGCCTACTTCTCTCCCACCGCCTCGGGCCTCGGGCGCTTCGGCGCCGTGCTCACGGCGTTCGCGGGGGCCATGGTCGGTCTCGTCACGGCCGACGACATGCTGCTCCTGTTCATCTTCTGGGAGCTCACGACGGTCTTCTCGTACCTGCTGATCGGCCACTACGCCGACCGCAAGGCGAGTCGAAGAGCCGCGATGCAGGCCATCATCGTCACGACCGCAGGCGGCCTGGCGATGCTCGTGGGCGTCGTGATCCTGGGCGTCCAGGGCGGCACCTTCCGGCTCTCGGAGATCATCGCGGACCCCCCGACGGGCGGAGCGGTGACCGCCGCGATCGTGTGCCTCCTGGCAGGCGCGGCGAGCAAGGCCGCGCTCATCCCGCTGCACTTCTGGCTCCCCGCGGCCATGGCCGCGCCCACCCCGGTCAGCGCCTACCTGCACGCCGCAGCCATGGTCAAGGCCGGCGTCTACCTCGTCGCGCGCTTCGCCCCCGCGTACTCCGACACCACGGTCTGGCGCACGATCGTCATCGTCCTGGGCGTGGGCACGCTGCTCGTGGGCGGTTACCGGGCGCTGCGCCAGCACGACCTCAAGCTCGTCCTGGCGTTCGGCACCGTGAGCCAGCTCGGCCTGATCGTCCTGCTCGTGGGGCTCGGGACGCGGTCCGCCGCGCTCGCCGGCCTGGCCATGATCGGCGCGCACGCCATGTTCAAGGCCTCGCTCTTCCTCGTGGTCGGCGTGGTCGACGCCGCGACGGGAACCCGTGACCTGCGCCGGTTGACGGGCGTCGGGCGAGCGCTGCCCCTGACCGCGCTCGCCGGCGCCCTCGCGACGGCCTCCATGATCGGGCTGCCGCCGCTCGCGGGCTACGTCGCCAAGGAGGCCGCGCTCGAGGCCCTCCTGCACGGCGAGGGACCCACGTGGGTCGACGCCGTCGTCCTGATCGGTGTGGTCGTGGGCTCGATGTTCACGGTCGCCTACGGCATCCGGTTCTTCTGGGGAGCGTTCGCGACCAAGAAGCACGTCGCCGCGGCAGTGGCCCGCGCCAACGAGCACGTCCGCCTCAACGCGACCGGCAAGCAGCTCGTCGCCCAACGCGGCGCGGGGTTGCCGCTGCCGGACGAAGCCCCGATCGACCCCGCACGCATCCACCGCCAGCCCGCGCTCCTCGTGTGGCCCGCCCTCGTGCTGGCGCTGCTCGGCCTCGCGGCCGCGCTCGTCCCGCACTTCGGGGAGAACCTCCTCGCGCCCTACGCCGACACCTATCCCGCGGGTGAGCCGGGGCACCTGACCCTGTGGGCCGGGTTCACGCCGGCGCTGGGGCTCACGGTCCTCATCCTCGCGGTCGGTGCCCTGCTGTTCTGGCAGCGCAAGGCCGTCGAGCGGTTCCAGGCATCGCTCTGGACCGGCCCGGAGGCCGACCGCACCTACCGGCGGATCATGCGCCGCCTCGACGAGGTGGCGGCCGACGTCACCGCGGTCACGCAGCGTGGTTCGCTGCCGTTCTACCTCGGCGCGATCCTCGTCGTGCTCGTCGTCGGGCCCGGCCTCCTGATGTTCATCGGCGGGCAGTGGCCCGAGCAGGTCAAGGCGTGGGACCGCCCGGCCCAGGTCGCCGCGGTCGCGGCCATCTGCGTCGCGTCCATCCTCGCGGCGCGCTCGCGCCGTCGCCTCAAGGCTGTGATCCTCGTGGGCATCGCGGGCTACGGCAACGCCATGCTGTTCCTGCTGCACGGTGCCCCCGACCTCGCGCTCACGCAGGTGCTCGTCGAGACCATCACCCTCGTGGTCATGGTCCTGGTGCTCCGCAGGCTCCCCCCGTACTTCTCCAACCGGCCGCTCGCGACGTCGCGCTGGGTGCGGCTGGTCCTGGGCGTCGCGGTGGGCGTGGTCATGATGGGCTTCGCCCTCACGGTCCCGCTCGCCCGCGTGGCGAGCCCCATCTCGCTCGACTTCCCGGCCGAGGCGTTCATCCACGGCTACGGCAAGAACATCGTCAACGTGACCCTCGTGGACATCCGCGCCTGGGACACCATGGGCGAGATCTCGGTGCTGCTCGTCGCGGCGACCGGTGTCGCGTCCCTGGTCTTCCTGCGGACCCGCAGCGGCGAGATCCTGCGCGAGCGCAACGCGACGTCGTCGGGCGCCGCGACCCCCGGCATCTGGGCCAACGAGGAGGACCCGGGCGCCGCGCTGCGCCGCCGCGGCGTCGACGAGGCGGCCGCCGAGGGCAAGCAGCCACGCATGCTCGTGTGGCTGAGCGCAGGGCGCACGCTCGCTCCGCAGCGACGCTCGGTCATCTTCGAGGTCGTCACGCGCGTGCTCTTCCACTCGATGATCGTGTTCGCGATCTTCCTGCTCTTCTCGGGGCACAACGCCCCCGGTGGCGGGTTCGCGGCCGGCCTCGTGGTCGGGATCGCGCTCATCGTGCGCTACCTCGCGGGCGGACGCTACGAGCTGGGCGAGGCCGCACCGGTCCACCCGGGCCTGCTGCTGGGCACGGGGCTGTTCCTGTCCGTGGGGGTGGGGCTGATCGGCCTGATCATGGGCGGGAGCGTGCTGCAGAGCGTCGCGATCGACCTGACGCTCCCGCTCGTCGGGACGATCCACCTGGTCACGTCGCTGTTCTTCGACATCGGGGTGTTCCTCGTGGTCGTCGGCCTGGTCCTCGACATCCTGCGCACGCTCGGTGCCGAGATCGACCGCCACGGCGAGGCCGCGGCCCGGGAGGACGCGGGGCCCATGGAAGCGATGGAACCGGACCAGATCGGAGGGGGGCGACGATGAGCTCGACGAACCACCTGCTCGCGCCGCTCCTGCTGCCGGCTGCCGACATCGACCCGGCAGAGGTCGCACGGACCACCGACAGCATCGACATGACCCCCAGCCTCATCCTGGTCCTGGCGATCGGCGTCCTGTTCGCGACGGGCGTCTACCTGCTCCTCGAGCGCAGCCTGACGCGCGTGCTCATCGGCTTCATCCTGATCGGCAACGGCGCGAACCTCATGTTCCTCGTCGCGGGGGGACGCGCCGGTGGCGCACCGATCATCGGGCAGACCGCGCCGGCCCAGATGAGCGACCCGCTCGTCCAGGCCATGGTCCTGACCGCGATCGTCATCACCCTGGGCCTCACGGCCTTCGTGCTCGCCATGGCCTACCGGTCGTGGCAGCTGCACGGCCACGACGAGGTGCAGGACGACCTCGAGGACCGCCGCGTCGCGCGCCATGCCGCGCGCAACGCCCCGGCGTTCGAGGACAGCGACACCGAGGAGAGCGGAGCAACCCTGGACGACGAGGCCGCCGAGGTCTACGACGAGACCGACGGCGACGGCGACGGGGAGACCGACGCGCGCGACGGGAACCGACCCGCGCCGGACAAGGCACGCAGACCACGCAGACCCGGCACCGGAGGAGGTGAGGGCAGATGAGCTTCCCCTACAGCTTCGCGACCCTCGTCCCGCTGCCGGTCGTCCTGCCGCTCTTCGCGGCAGGCCTCGCCCTGGCGCTGTGGCGCCACCCGCGCGCCCAGCACATCATCTCGGTCGCCGCGCTGGCCCTGGTGCTGGCCGCGTCGATCGGCCTGCTCATCGGCGCCGACAGCGGCCCCATCGTGGTCGACGTCGGGGAGTGGGCGGCGCCCGTCGGCATCGACCTGGTCGCGGACCGGCTCTCGGCGCTCATGCTCACGGTCTCGAGCTTCGTGCTGCTGTGCGTCCTGCTCTACTCGTTGGGGCAGGGCGTGGCCGACGGGCACGACAAGGCTCCCGTCTCGATCTACCACCCGACCTACCTGGTCCTGGCCGCGGGCGTCGCCAACGCGTTCCTGTCGGGCGACCTCTTCAACCTGTACGTGGGCTTCGAGATCCTGCTCGCCGCGTCCTACGTCCTGCTGACGCTGGGCGGGACGGGGGAACGCATCCGCGCGGGGTCCATCTACGTGGTCGTCGCGCTGCTGTCGTCGGTCATCTTCCTCGTGGCGATCGCGCTCACCTACGCCGCGACGGGCACGGTCAACCTGGCGCAGCTCGCCGAGCGGCTCCCCGACGTGGACCCCGGGGTCCGCATGACGCTGCAGCTCCTGCTGCTGCTCGCGTTCGGGATCAAGGCGGCGATCTTCCCGCTCTCGGCCTGGCTCCCCGACTCCTACCCGACCGCGCCGGCCCCGGTCACCGCGGTGTTCGCGGGGCTGCTCACCAAGGTGGGCGTCTACGCGATCATCCGCACCCAGACGCTCCTGTTCCCGGACAACCGGCTCGACACCGTGCTCATGTGGCTCGCGCTGGCGACCATGGTGATCGGGATCCTGGGCGCCGTGGCGCAGAACGACATCAAACGTCTGCTGTCGTTCACCCTGGTCAGCCACATCGGGTACATGATCTTCGGCATCGCGATGGCCTCGGAGGCCGGGATGGCGGCGTCGATCTTCTACGTCGTGCACCACATCACCGTCCAGACGACGCTGTTCCTCGTCGTCGGGCTCATCGAGCGGCGGGGCGGGTCCACGTCGCTCGACAAGCTGGGCGGCCTCGCGAAGATCGCGCCGGGGCTCGCGATCCTGTTCTTCGTCCCCGCGATGAACCTCGCGGGCATCCCGCCGTTGTCGGGCTTCCTCGGCAAGGTCGGTCTGCTCCAGGAGGGCGTGGCCCAGGGCACGCCGCTCACGTGGGCGCTCGTGGTGGGCAGCGTCGTGACCTCGCTCCTGACGCTCTACGCGATCGTCAAGGCGTGGAACAAGGCGTTCTGGCAGACGGCCCCGGTCGAGCTCCCGTCGACGGGCACACCGCGCGGCATGGTCGGGCCCACGACGGCGCTCGTCGCGTTCGGTCTGGCCCTCACGTTCGCCGCGGGCCCGCTCTACTCGTACGCCGAACGGGCCGCAGGGAACCTCATGCAACCCTCGACGTACGTCGACGCCGTCTTCCCGGACGACTCGGGGCGCGGGCAGGGAGTGTCGAGCGACCTCGTCGAAGAGGAGCAGCAGCAGGGAGGTGACGACTCATGAGCCTGCACCGTCGGAGAGGACCGCTCGCGGGCGGCTGGTTCGGCCGCCTCACCGCGCAGTGGCGCACCGTCCTCTGGTTGACCGTCGTCTGGGTCATGCTCTGGGGCGACCTGTCCTGGGGCAACGTCATCGCGGGCGTCATCATCGCGAGCCTGCTCATCACCTTCATGCCGCTGCCGTCCATCGCGACGAGCGGGACGGTCCGTCCCTGGCCCCTGCTCGTGCTGATGTCCCGGTTCGTCGCCGACCTCGTGGTCGCCTCGTTCCAGGTGAGCATGCAGGCCTTCCGGTTCCACCACACCCCGCACGGGGCCGTGGTCGGGGTCAGGCTCCGCAACCCCTCGGACATCTACATGACCATCACGGCCGAGCTCAGCTCGCTCGTGCCCGGCTCGCTCGTCATCGAGGCGCACCGGCTCACGGGCATGCTCTACCTGCACGTGCTCGACCTCGACGCCGCGGGAGGCGCCGACAAGGTGCGTCAGGACACGCTCGACCTCGAGGCGCGCGTGCTGCGCGCGTTCGCGTCCAACGAGGAGCTCCAGTCCGCGGGGCTGTACCACCTCCCGGGCGAGGCGCCCGTGCCCGCGGGAGCGGCGCCGTCGGGCACCTCGACCACGGGGGGACCCGGGGAGCGCCGAGCCGACCGACGCACCGACCGACGGGAGGGGAAGCGATGATCGTCGTCGTCCTGATCTGCGCAGTGCTCCTCGCCGCCGCCGCGACGCTCGCCGTCGTCCGGGCCGAGAAGGGCCCGTCGATGCTCGACCGCACCATCGCGCTCGACGTCTTCACGACCACGCTCGTCGGGACCATCGCGCTCGAGGCCGCCTGGTCCCGGCGCACCGAGACCATCCCGATCCTCGTCGTGCTCTCGCTCGTGGGCTTCGTCGGGTCCGTGACCATCGCGCGCTTCGCGTCCGTCGAGCCCGAGGGCGAGCGGCGCATCAAGACCCGCGAGGAGATCGCGGCCGAGGAGGCCGAGCGGCTCGCTGCCGAGGACGACGAGCGGGACAAGGCCGCCGACCCCGAGCACGGCGCGGAGCACGAGCCCGACGATCCCGCGGAGGCAGATGCCGCCGCGGCCCCCGAGGTCGACGGCACGACCGGACCCGAGGAGGCACGCTCATGAGCTGGACCGTGGTGGCCGACGTCGTGGCGGCGATCTTCCTCCTGTGCGGGGCGTTCCTGGCGTTCGCCGCAGGAGTCGGCGTCGTGCGGTTCCCAGACCTGCTGGCGCGCATGCACGCCGCGACCAAGCCCCAGGTCCTGGGCCTGATCCTGGTCCTCATCGCGCTCGCGCTGCGGCTGCGCAGCTGGTCGGCCGTGGGCATGCTCGTGCTCGTCGTGATCTTCCAGCTCATGACGTCGCCCGTCGCCGCGCACATGGTCGGTCGCGCGGGCTACCGGACCGGGAAGGTGCGTCCGGACCTGCTGGTGCTCGACGACCTCACGGCCGACCAGGAGGCCGCCGACCGCGAGAAGGACGAGGCCGACCGGGACGCGGCCCGGGCCGCGTCGGACCCGCCCGCCGGGGGGAACGCTCCCCGGGAGTGACGCACCGGCCCGCCGAGGGGAGGCGTCCCCGCGCGCTGCTCGGGGTCCGGTGATAGACCCGCTACATGACCTCGTCGCCTCAGCCGCCCTCGTCGTCCCCCGTCGCCGACAGTCCCCGCGTCGTCAAGACCGAGGAGCACGCCGAGAGCGCACTCACGGTGATCGTCGCGTTCGGGGCGAACCTGCTCATCGCGGTGGCCAAGTCGGGGGCTGCGGTCATCACGGGCTCGGCGTCGATGGTCGCCGAGGCGGTGCACTCGTGGGCCGACACGGGCAACGAGGTGTTCCTGCTCCTCGCGAACAAGCGCTCGCGCAAGCCCGCGGACCACGACCACCCGCTGGGGTTCGGGCGCGAGGCGTACGTGTGGTCGATGTTCGCGGCGCTCGGGCTGTTCGCCGTGGGCGCGGGAGTCTCGATCACGCACGGCATCCAGGAGCTCGTCCACCCGGAGCCCGCCGACGACTTCGGGGTCGCCTACGCGGTCCTGGCGCTCGCGTTCGTGCTCGAGGGGACGTCGTTCCTCCAGGCGAACCGTCAGGCGCGCAAGGAGGCCAAGGCGGCCGAGCGCGACCTGCTCCAGCACGTCCTGGTCACGTCCGACCCGACGTTGCGGGCCGTGTTCGCCGAGGACGCCGCGGCGCTCATGGGGCTCGTCGTGGCGTTCGTCGGGATCTTCCTCCATCAGGTCACGGGGTCGCCCGTCCCGGACGCGATCGGCTCGATCGTCGTCGGGCTGATCCTCGGTGTCATCTCGTGGATCCTCATCGACCGCAACCGCCGCTTCCTCGTGGGCGAGCCTGCGGGGGCCGCGACGCGCGACGCGGCGCTGCGCGAGCTGCTCGCCGACCCCGAGGTCGAACGGGTGACCTACCTGCGTCTGGAGTACGTGGGTCCGCGCTCGCTCTACCTGGTCGCGAGCGTCGACCTCGTGGGTGACGCCGACGAGCACGTGGTCGCCGAGCGCATCGACGCGCTCGAGCGTCGTGCGACCGCGGCCCCGGTGATCGCCGGGGCCGTGATCTCGGTGTCCCCGGCGAGCGAGCCGTCGCTCGTGCCGTCGGACGAGCCGAGATAGCGCGGGTGGCGCGCGGCGCGCCTCGTCAGGCGGGCAGCCGCGCGTCCAGCCAGCCGAGCACCTCGTCGAGGAACACGCTGCGCGCGGGCTCGGGAGACAGCACCAGGTCGTGCGCGCCGCCCTCGATCTCCACGAGCGTCACGTCGTCACCGAGCCCGGGGGCGCGGTCCTTGATGTGCTGGACGTCCAGGACGCTGTCCGTCGTGATGACCTCGGGGTGCCAGCCCTTGTTCGGTCCGGACCGCGTCGAGGTCAGGACGAGCACGGGGCACTCGATGTGCAGACCGCGCGCGACCTGCGCGTGCCCGCGACGGATCTCGCGCAGCCAGCCGGCCCGGACGGGGAAGCCCTCGTGGGGCTTCCAGCCGAGCTCGTAGTCCCACTCGCCCCCGGTCCCGGCGTGCAGCGCCTGCCCGTAGGCGTCGTCGAGCGACCCGACCTTCAGGCGAGGGGCGAAGCGCCCGACGACGTCGATCACCCGGGTCGAGACCACGCGGTCGAACCAGCTCGAGTTGAGGTCGAACCACGGGCTGTTGAGGACGAGGGCGGCGACCTTACCCGGCCGTGCGTTGGCCCACAGGCTCGTGACGAGGCCTCCCGTCGAGTGCCCCACCACGACGAGCTCGTCGTGCCCCTCGGCCCGGATCGTGGCGGCCGCGGCGTCGAGGTCCTGTGCGTAGACGCTCAGGTCGTCGACCATGTTGGGGTCCTTGCCCGCCTCGGTCCAGTGCGCGAGCGAGCGGCCGTAGCCCCGCAGGTCGATCGCGTAGAACGCGTAGCCGTGGTCCTCGAACGCGTCCCCGAGATGGGCCTGGAAGAAGTAGTCGACGAACCCGTGGACGTACAGCACGGCCCGACGGCGTCGCTCGCCTCCCGCGGGGGGCGTCGCCTTGCGGACGAGCGTCGCGGTGTCGCCGTCGGGGAGGTCGAGCGTGCGGGCGACCCACTCGGGGCCGAGGACGTCCTGGTGCCAGCCGTTCGTCATGGTGCAGCCCTTCGCCCGCGTACTCGGGCGGTATCGCGGTGCCGCCATTGTGCCCCCCGCGGGGAGGCCTGTCAGGACGAGCGGGACCTCGAGGTCCCGCTCGTCCCGGCACGGCCGGGTGGTCACCGCGCCGTCGCGCGCGGGGCCCCGTCGGCTCGCTCACCCTGCCGAGCGGGCGAGGACCGCCGATCAGGCGGGAGGTGCAGGGCTCGCGGGAGGAGCGGGAGGGCCGGCGGGGGCCGGGGGTGCCGCGGCCGGGGCCGGACGCAGGTCCTCGCGCAGGCGCGTGGTCTCGTCGAGCTCGGAGTCGTCGGCCTGCTCGGTCCCGGGCTCGGTGACCTCTGCCGTCCAGGTCTGCGCGGGCTGCGGAGAGGCGGCCGGAGGTGCGTGCTGCGCGGGCGCGTCGGGAACCTGCGGAGCGGGTGCGTGCGGCGGGGCGAACTGCTGACCGGCAGCCGGTGCGGGCGGCGCCGGAGGTGCCGGCGGGGTCTGCTGCGGTGCGTACTGGTCGACCGGGACGGCCTGGGTCCCGACCTCGTGCGGGGGCTGCGCCGGGTACGGCGGCTGCGCCGGGTACGCAGGCTGCCCAGGGTACGGAGGCTGTGCCGGATAGCCCTCGACGGGCGCGCCGTACCCGTACGGCTGGGCGACCGGCGCCTTGCGGGGGCGCAGGAGCAGCCAGGTGACGAGCCCGATGACGACGAGCCCGAGGAGCACGATCACCACGATCGCGACGAGGACGAGGTTCACAGGGCACCCCCGGCGGTGAGGTCGGAGGGACGCTGGCCACCCGTGCGCGCCGGTGCCGTGGTGCGGTCGCCGCGGTCCGGTGCGAGGGTGGCAGAAGGTTCGAGCCGTCGTGTAGTCACGCCCCCAGCATCCCGTGGATCACGGGACGAGAAAAGGGGAACCACCCGTTGGGACGGCAGCCGTCGTGCCCGGCTGCCGACATGACGGACAGACTTGAGTGGAATAGGCTCAAGTTTGGTCGCGTTGATCCAGGTAGACCCAGACCCCAGAAGTACCGGAGACCCCATGGACACCAAGTTCACCACCATGTCCCAGCAGGCCATCGGCGAGGCGATCCAGACCGCCTCGGCCGCCGGCAACCCCCAGCTCGAACCCGTCCACCTGCTCGCCGCACTGCTCACGCAGGAGGGTGGCGTCGCCGTCGGGCTCCTCGACGCCGTGGGCGCGAACGCCCAGGCCATCGGCCAGAAGGTGCGCGCGGCGCTCGTCGCGCTGCCCACCGCGAGCGGCTCGGCCGTCGCGCAGCCGACGGCGTCGCGCGCGACGTCGACCGCCCTCGACCTGGCCTCGAAGGAGGCCCAGGGCATGGGGGACGAGTACGTCTCGACCGAGCACCTGCTCATCGGGATCGCCGCAGGTTCCTCGCCCGCCGCGCAGATCCTCACGGACGCCGGGGCGAGCGCGGACGCGCTGCGCTCGGCCCTGCCCGCGGTCCGCGGCTCGGGCCGCGTCACCAGCCCCAACCCCGAGGGCACCTACAAGGCCCTCGAGCAGTACGGCCAGGACCTCACCGCTGCCGCGGCCGAGGGCAAGCTCGACCCCGTGATCGGGCGTGACTCGGAGATCCGCCGCGTCGTGCAGGTGCTGTCGCGGCGCACCAAGAACAACCCTGTCCTGATCGGCGAGCCCGGTGTCGGCAAGACGGCGGTCGTCGAAGGCCTCGCCCAGCGCATCGTCGCGGGCGACGTCCCCGACTCGCTCAAGGGCAAGAAGCTCATCTCGCTCGACCTCGCGGCCATGGTCGCGGGAGCCAAGTACCGCGGTGAGTTCGAGGAGCGGCTCAAGGCCGTCCTGGAGGAGATCAAGTCCTCCGACGGCGAGGTCGTGACCTTCATCGACGAGCTCCACACCGTGGTCGGTGCGGGGGCCGGCGGCGAGGGCGCCATGGACGCGGGCAACATGCTCAAGCCCATGCTCGCCCGCGGCGAGCTGCGCCTGGTCGGCGCCACGACCCTCGACGAGTACCGCGAGCACATCGAGAAGGACCCGGCCCTCGAGCGCCGCTTCCAGCAGGTCTTCGTGGGCGAGCCCTCGGTCGAGGACACGGTCGCGATCCTGCGCGGGCTCAAGGAGCGCTACGAGGCGCACCACAAGGTGACGATCGCGGACTCGGCGCTCGTGGCCGCCGCCGCGCTGTCCGACCGCTACATCACGGGCCGCCAGCTCCCCGACAAGGCGATCGACCTGGTCGACGAGGCCGCGTCGCGCCTGCGCATGGAGCTCGACTCCTCGCCCGTCGAGATCGACGAGCTCCAGCGTGCCGTCACGCGCCTCGAGATGGAGGAGGTCGTGCTCTCCGAGTCCGACGACCCCGCGTCGCGCGAGCGCCTCGAGAAGCTGCGCGCCGACCTGGCCGACCGCCGCGAGGAGCTGTCCGCGCTGACCGCACGCTGGGACGCCGAGAAGGCGGGCCACAACCGCGTCGGCGACCTGCGCGCCAAGCTCGACGAGCTGCGCGTCCAGGTCGAGCGGGCCATCCGCGAGGGCGACCTCGAGACCGCGGGTCGTATCCAGTACGGCGAGATCCCGCAGCTCCAGGAGCAGCTCCAGGCCGCCGAGCAGGAGGAGGCGTCGATCGACAGCGACGAGTCCGCCACGGCGCAGCAGGCGCCGATGATCGCCGACAAGGTCGGCGCGGACGAGATCGCCGAGGTCGTGTCCGCGTGGACCGGCATCCCCGCGGGCCGCATGCTCCAGGGCGAGTCCGAGAAGCTCCTCCACATGGAGGACGTGATCGGCAAGCGCCTGATCGGGCAGAAGGCCGCGGTGGCCGCGGTGTCGGACGCCGTGCGGCGTTCGCGCGCGGGAGTGGCGGACCCCGACCGCCCCACGGGCTCGTTCCTGTTCCTCGGCCCCACGGGCGTCGGCAAGACCGAGCTCGCGAAGGCGCTCGCGGACTTCCTGTTCGACGACGAGCGCGCCATGGTGCGCATCGACATGTCGGAGTACAGCGAGAAGCACAGCGTCTCGCGCCTGGTCGGTGCCCCTCCGGGGTACGTCGGCTACGAGGAGGGCGGCCAGCTCACCGAGGCCGTGCGGCGCAGGCCGTACTCGGTCGTGCTGCTCGACGAGGTCGAGAAGGCGCACCCCGAGGTGTTCGACATCCTGCTCCAGGTGCTCGACGACGGTCGCCTGACCGACGGCCAGGGCCGCACGGTCGACTTCCGCAACGTCATCCTGGTGCTGACGTCGAACCTGGGCTCGCAGTTCCTCGTGGACCCGCTGCTCGACGACGCGGCCAAGCGTGAGGGCGTCATGTCGGCAGTGCGGGCGAGCTTCAAGCCCGAGTTCATCAACCGGCTCGACGACGTCGTGATCTTCGACCCGCTCAACCTCGACGAGCTGGGACGGATCGTGGACATCGCGGTCGACCGGCTCGGCGAGCGGCTCGCGGACCGTCGTCTGACGCTCGAGGTCACGGCCGGGGCACGCGAGTGGCTCGCGCTCGAGGGCTTCGACCCCGCATATGGAGCACGCCCGCTGCGCCGCCTGGTGCAGCGCGAGATCGGCGACCGCCTCGCGCGCAAGCTGCTCGCGGGCGAGATCGCGGACGGCGACACGATCGTGGTCGACCGCTCGCAGGTCGAGGGCGAAGGGCTCGAGCTCCGCGTCCAGCAGTGACGCCCCGGTGAGGTGCGTGCCGTCGGGCAGGGGGATCCTCCTGCCCGACGACGGCGCTCACCCCGTGCGCGGAAGGCCCGGTCCCGGAAGGGGCCGGGCCTTCGTGCGTGCGCAGCCTGGTCTCGCTCCCACGGAACGGGCATACTGGACGATCAGCCCACGTTCCGCTGACGGAAGGTCCCTCGTGCCGCTGGATTCCCCCGTGCCCGACCACCTTCCGCAGACCCGGGCCGAGCGTCGTCGCGCCGAGCAGATCGCGTCCCCGCCGTCCCGCGCCGCCCGGCGCCGACGCCGGGCCGAGGCCGTCCGCCACGCCCGCGCGGGGAGCGAGGTGCGTCGCGTGACCGCGCTGCCCCAGGTCATGGTCGTCACGCTCGGCCTCGTGGGCGGCCTGCTCGCGGTCCCGGCCGTCCAGGAGGTCGGCGGCCAGGGGCCGGGCCTCGAGCCGATCGGCGCGCGCTGGGACGCCGCGCTCGGCCGCGACGTCGACCGCGCGAGCCGGAGCGACGCCCCGCGCGGGCCGGTCCTCGCCGAGGGCGGTACGGCGCAGCCGTCGGAGTCCCCGAGGACCCAGCCGGAAACACAGGTGGCCGTCCCGGCGCCCGACGCGCCCCCGGAGCCGGCTCCCGAGCCCGCGCCCGAGGCGACCGCTCCCGCGGGCCCGCCGCAACTCGGCGCGACCGGACCCGAGGTCCAGGCGATCCAGGAGCGGCTGCAGGTGCACGGGGCCACGGTCCTGGCCGACGGCGAGTTCGGTGCGGGGACCGACCGCGCGCTGCGCACGTTCCAGGCGGCACGAGGCCTCGCGCCCGACGGTGTGGCGGGTGCCGCGACCCAGGCCGCGCTGCTCGCGGACCCTGCCCCCTCGACGGGCGGAACCGGTTCGACCGGGGGAGCTCCGTCGTCGGGCACGGGAGACATGGCTGCCGTGCTGAACCTCGTCAACGCGCACCGTGCGGCCGCGAGCTGCCCGGCCCTGCGGGCCGACGACCAGCTCGCCCGCGCCGCGACCCTGCACGCGCAGGACATGGTCGACCAGGGGTACTTCAGCCACACGCGCCTCGACGGGCGGACGTTCGGCGACCGCGTGACCGCCCAGGGGTACGCGCGGCCCGGCGGCGAGAACATCGCGGCCGGTCAGCAGACGGCCCAGGCCGTGGTCGACGCGTGGATGGCGTCCGAGGGGCACCGTGCGAACATCCTCAACTGCGACTTCACGGCGATGGGACTGGGGCGCGCGGGAAACACCTGGGTGCAGGTCTTCGGGTACTGAGGGGCGTCCGGAAGGTCCGAGGTGTCCGCTTGTCGGGCGAGCCGGTGCCCGTCGCGACATACTCAGGTGTGAACCCGTCCCACGAAGCAACGCCCGAGCCCGCCGCCCAGCAACGTCTCGACCACGCTCCGCTCCGTTCAGCGGTCATCGTCAACCCGAACCGGGTCGAGGGGCTCGACGAGCTCCGCCGGACCATCGAGGCCCAGCTCGCCGACGCGGGCTGGCCCGCCCCGGCCTGGCTCGAGACGACCGCCGAGGACCCCGGCACCGGCCAGGCCCGGCAGGCCGTCGACGACGGCGCCGAGGTCGTGTTCGTGAGCGGCGGCGACGGCACCGTGCGCGCCTGCATCGAAGGGCTCGTCGGGACCGAGGCGGCCCTCGCGGTCCTTCCCGGCGGCACGGGCAACCTCCTCGCGACCAACCTCGGCATCCCGCCGAACCCGGAGGACGGCATCCGCCTCGCGCTCGACCGAGGGCGCCGCGCCGTGGACATCGGCGAGGTCGACGGACAGGCGTTCGCCGTCATGGCGGGCATGGGGCTCGACGCCGCGATGATGGAGGACGCACCGACCGCGCTCAAGGCCAAGGCGGGTGCGCTCGCCTACGTCGTCTCGGCGTTCAAGCACCTCGCCGACGACGAGATGAAGGTCGAGGTGCGCGTCGACGACCGGCCGGCGCTGCGCCGTCGGGCGCGCAGCGTGCTCGTGGGGAACGTCGGCAAGCTCCAGGCAGGCGTCAACCTGCTGCCCGACGCCGTGCCCGACAACGGGCAGATGGACGTCGCGATCCTCGCGCCCCGCAACCTGGGCCACTGGGTCCAGCTCCTCGTCGGGGTGCTGCGTGGTCGCAGGCGCGTCCCCAACATGGAGGTGCTGCGCGGGTCACGGATCTCGGTGATCTCCGACCGGCCGCAGCCGCGCCAGCTCGACGGCGACGTGATCGAGCCGTCGAAGAAGCTCGAGGTCAGCGTGCGCGCCGGCGCGCTGTGGGTGTGCGTCTACCAGCCCGACACGTCCGACGACATCGCGGAGGGGGCACCGACGGACGGGTGATCCAGGCCAGTCGCCGAGTGCGGAGCTCTTGTGCGACACGCCCGGCGTTTCTCGCAAGAGCTCCGCACTCACGGGGAGAGGGGCGGTCGTGGGACGCGCGCGCCGGCGCCCAGCGCCGTGCGCTACGGTGGCCGCGCACCACCCAGCACACCGCACCACCAGCACGACCCACAACTCCACACACCCACGGGAGCTCGCAGCAGCGAGCTGAGAGGGCGGCTCAGCGCCGCCGACCGTTCGAACCTGTTCGGATCATGCCGACGTAGGGAGAGAGCCATGAGCTCTGAGACCGCTGTGCCCGCAACCACCGGGCCCGCCACCGCTGCACCCGCTGTGACCACCGGGTCGTCCGCGCACACCATCACGACCGGACCCATCGCGGGGTCCGTCAAGGTCCACCACCCGGTCCCGGGTGCGGAGCACCTGCGCGTCCCCGAGCGCCGCGTGCACCTGAGCAACGGCGAGCACCTGGACCTGTACGACACCTCGGGCCCGTACACCGCGTCGGACGACCCCGCGGCGTTCGACCTCGCGGGCGGCCTGCCCGCCCTGCGTGCGTCCTGGCTCCGGCCCGACGCCGCCCCCACCGAGCGCGGCACGGGTGGCGCCCGGACGCAGCTCGCCTGGGCGCGGGCCGGGGTCGTGACCGACGAGATGCGCTTCGTCGCGGCCCGCGAGGGTGTCGACGTCGAGCTCGTGCGCGACGAGGTCGCGCGGGGCAGGGCCGTGATCCCGGCCAACCGCCGCCACCCCGAGATCGAGCCCATGATCATCGGCAAGGCCTTCGGCGTGAAGATCAACGCGAACATCGGCAACTCGGCCGTGACGTCCTCGATCGAGGAGGAGGTCGAGAAGATGGTGTGGGCCGCCCGCTGGGGCGCGGACACCCTCATGGACCTCTCGACGGGCAAGGACATCCACGAGACCCGCGAGTGGGTGCTGCGCAACTCCCCGATCCCCGTGGGGACCGTGCCGCTCTACCAGGCGCTCGAGAAGGTCAAGGGCGATCCCGCGCAGCTCACGTGGGAGATCTACCGCGACACCGTGATCGAGCAGGCCGAGCAGGGCGTCGACTACATGACCGTGCACGCGGGCGTCCTCCTGCGCTACGTCCCGCTGACCGCCCGCCGCGTCACGGGCATCGTGTCCCGCGGCGGCTCGATCATGGCTGCCTGGTGCCTCGCGCACCACCAGGAGTCGTTCCTGTACACGCACTTCGCGGAGCTGTGCGAGATCCTGCGCGACTACGACGTGACGTTCTCGCTGGGAGACGGCCTGCGCCCGGGCTCGATCGCGGACGCCAACGACGCGGCCCAGTTCGCCGAGCTGCGCACGCTGGGCGAGCTGACCAAGGTCGCGAAGTCCTACGGCGTGCAGGTCATGATCGAGGGCCCGGGGCACGTCCCCATGCACAAGATCGTCGAGAACGTGCGCCTCGAGGAGGAGCTGTGCGAGGAGGCGCCGTTCTACACGCTCGGCCCGCTCGCGACCGACATCGCGCCCGCGTACGACCACATCACGTCCGCGATCGGGGCCGCGATCATCGCCCAGGCCGGGACCGCGATGCTCTGCTACGTCACGCCCAAGGAGCATCTGGGGCTGCCCGACCGCGACGACGTCAAGACGGGGGTCATCACGTACAGGATCGCGGCGCACTCAGCCGACCTCGCGAAGGGCCACCCGCGCGCGCAGCTCCGGGACGACGCGCTGTCCCGTGCCCGGTTCGAGTTCCGCTGGCACGACCAGTTCGCGCTCTCGCTCGACCCGGACACGGCCCGCGCGTTCCACGACGAGACCCTGCCGGCCGAGCCCGCCAAGACCGCGCACTTCTGCTCGATGTGCGGGCCCAAGTTCTGCTCGATGCGGATCTCGGCGGACGTGCGCGAGTACGCCGAGAAGAACGGGCTGACGTCGGTCGAGGCGATCGAGGCCGGCATGGCGGAGAAGTCGAGCGAGTTCGCGGACGCGGGCGGCCGGGTGTACCTCCCCGTGACTCCCGCCCAGCCCGTGGCGCCGAGCGAGCCCGTGGCGCCGAGGTAGAACGTTCTGCGCGAGATAGGACGCAGCGCGCACTACCTCGCGCAGGACGTTCTACCTCGGCCGGGTCACCGTGCCGACGGCGCCGCGATCCCGTGCTCGTACGCCCACACCACGAGCTGGACACGGTCGCGCATGCCCGTCTTGGTCATGATCCGGCTCAGGTGCGACTTCACGGTGCTCGCCTCGAGGAACAGCGTCGCGGCGATCTCGGCGTTCGACTGCCCGCGGCACAGCAGCGCCAAGATGTCGTGCTCGCGCGCGGTGAGCAGTCCCGAGGCGGTCTCGTCCGGCGCGGCGGGGGACCGTCGTCGGGCGAACTCGTCGATCACGCGGCGCGTGAGCGTCTGGTCGACGAGACCCTCGCCCGACGCCACGCGCCGCACCGCGTCGACCAGCACGTCGGGCTCGGCGTCCTTGAGCAGGAACCCGCTCGCCCCGGCCTCCAGGGCGCCGAACACGTAGTCGTCCAGGTCGAACGTGCTCACCACGAGCACCGGCACGGGGTCGACGACGCCCGGTCCCGCGAGCGCGCGCGTCGCCGTGATGCCGTCCCCGCCGGGCATGCGGACGTCCATGCACACGACATCGGGACGCTCCCGGCGCGCGACGCGCACGGCGTCCGTGCCGTTCGCCGCCTCGCCCACGACCTCGAAGCCTTCGCTCTCGAGGATCACGGTGAAGCCTGCGCGGACGACGGCCTGGTCGTCGACCAGCACCACTCTGGTCATGGGGCCTCCTGCCCGACGGCGGAGCCCGGCTCGTCCGCGGACGTCGCCGAGCGCACGGGGATGGTGGGGGACACGGCGTCGGCCGGCCGGGGGACCGTGAGCCGGACCCGCCAGCCGTCTCCGGGGACCGGTCCCGCGCTGAGGGTCCCGCCGACGAGGGCCGCTCGTTCGGTCATGCCGATGAGGCCGTGACCGGGAGGGGTCGGGTCGCTGGACGGGTCGGAAGGCCTGGCCGGCCCCATGGTGCTGATCGCCGCGACCGGCAACCGGTTGGTCACCGTGAGGACGAGCGCGGCCTGCTGGTAGTCGGTCACGACCTCGATCGCGCGCCCCGGCGCGTGGCGGCGCGCGTTGGTCAGCGCCTCCTGGAGCACGCGGTACACCGTGAGCTGCGCCGCGGGGGACAGGAGGAACGGCTCGCCCAGCCGCGCGTCGCGCACCTCGGCGCCCGCGCTGCGTGCGAGGTCGATCAGCTCGTCCGCGTCGTCGAGCGTGGGTTGCGGCGCGGCCGGTGCCTCCTCGTCCGGCTCGCCGGGCCCGGCCTGCGACGAGCTGCGCAGGATGCCGACGACCAGGCGGAGGTTGTCGAGCGTCTCGCGTCCCTGGGTGCGGATCCAGCGCATCGACTCCTTGGCGCGCTCGGGGTCGCGGTCGACCAGGCGCTCGGCCGCGGCCGCCTGGACGACGATCCCCGACAGGTGGTGCGCGGCGACGTCGTGCAGCTCGCGGGCCATGCGACCGCGCTCCTCCAGGACGGCCTGCGCCGCGAGCATGTCGCGCTCGCGCTCGGCCTGGGCCACGCGACCCTGGAGCTGGGCGAACAGCTCACGGCGCGTGCCGACGTACGCGCCCACGAGCGCCGAGGCCACGTACGTCAGGAGCGCGGACGCCAGCCCGCCCCAGACCTGGACCGCGACGGGCGTGGGACCCGTCGACGTGATCGGCACGGGGCCGCCGAGCACGAAGCCCAGCAGGACCTGCACGCCCGCTGCTGCCCCGGCCGCCCACAGGGCCGTGCGGCGCGGTGCGTACGCGCCGACCGAGTAGGCCGCGACGAGCGTCGCGGGCGCCTGGAACGAGACGAACGCGGGGAGCACCGGCACGAGCGCGACCTGGCCCACCACGGTCAGGGCGAGCGCGAGCAGCGGTGCCCGACGGCGCAGCGTGAGCGCCATGGCCTGCGCGACGACGATCACGATCGCTGCGACCCGTCCCCCGGTCGAGAACTGCAGGGAGTCGGGCGCGCCGTCGACCACGATGCCGAGGTCCGTCAGCGCGACCCGCTCGACGGCCAGCAGGAAGCCGACCGTGAGGACCGCGACGACCGCGCCGAGCAGGGCGTCGCGACCCGTCGCGGTGCGGATGCCGATCGCGGCGAGACGGCGGTGCAGTGCGTCGAGCACGAGGCTCCTCTCGGGTCGAGCGGTCGATGTGCGGTAGTCGGTCGGGCGGGCAGGTGCGTGCGTGAGGTCACCGCCGCGGGCGAGCCCGGGCTCGGGTGCCCCGACCCCGGGCGACACGCCCACGCGGGTGAGCAGCGCCGTCGGGCACCACGGTACGTGGCCGTGGCCCCCGACGGCGCCGCCGCGAGAGGACCGTCAGACGAGGTCGCGGCGACGGAACGTCACCGCGCCCGACCCGAGCGCGACCGCGACCCACGCGACCAGGCCCAGGATCGCGGCCCCGACGCCCAGGGGGGCGAGGCCGCCCAGGACCGACGTCGCGCTCTGGCCGGTCGACGCGAGCGACCCCAGCCCCAGCGGCAGCCACGCCGCCGCGCTCGACGTGCCGCCCGAGAGCAGCACGACCGCGGCCTGGATCAACGGCTCGACCACCACGAGCCCCACGACGACCAGGATCGCGGCGACCTGACCCCGGATCAGCGTCCCGATGCCCAGCCCCAGCCACGCGAACAGCACCAGGACCACGAGCCCGCGCCCCCACACGCCCAGGACGTCACCCGCGCCGACCATGAGCTGCGCGCCCGGCGACGACGCGACGGCCACGAACAGGCCCAGGGCCGTGAGCACCGCGAGCGCGGCGCCGATCACGAGCGCGACGACCGCGGTCGCGCCCGCCTTGCCGGCGAGGATGCGTAGGCGGGACGGGACCACGAGGGCCGTGGGGACGATCCCGCCGGTGCGGAAGTCGGTCGTGATCGCGAGGACGCCCAGCAGCAGCATGCAGATGACCGAGACCCCCGCCGAGCCCGAGCCCGCGGGGCCGTTGCCCAGCAGGTCCAGCATGGCGCGCTGGACGGCGGCCGAACCCAGGTCGGTGAGGCCCGTGAGGTCGGGAGCGAGGTCGGCGGTCAGCTCGGGCGAGGCCTGGAGGCCCACGGTGGCCCCACCGCCCATGCCCTCGAGCCCCGCCAGGATGCGCGGCAGGGCGATCGTCAGGACCTGGACCAGGACCATGCCCGCGAGGGCGACGATTCCGAGGATCCAGGGCGTGCGGGTCGTGCGTAGCTTGAGCAGCTCGGCGCGGAACATCAGCGCACTCCTTCGGTCTCGGCGGTCAGGTTCAGGTAGAAGTCCTCGAGCGACTCGCCCCGGACGAGGTCCTCGAGCGGGCCGTCGGCGATGACCTGGCCCTGGCCGATCACGACCAGGTCGTCGGCCACCTGCGTGACCTCGGCCAGGACGTGGCTCGCGAGCAGCACCGCCCCGCCGCCGTCCGCGAACGAGCGCAGGACCTCGCGCATCCACCGCATGCCCGCAGGGTCCAGGCCGTTCGCCGGCTCGTCGAGCACCAGGACCTGCGGGTCTCCCAGGAGCGCCGCTGCCAGCCCGACGCGCTGGCGCATGCCGAGCGAGTACGTGCGGACGCGCCGGTCGGCCGCCCGGTCCATCCCGACGAGCGCGAGCACCTCGTCGACCCGGCGGCCCTCGATCCCGGCAGCGGTCGCGAGGACCCGCAGGTGGTCGCGACCGCTGCGGCCCGGGTGCAGGCCGCCCGCGTCGAGCAGCGCGCCGACGACCCGGCCGGGGTTCTCCAGGGCCGCGTACGGGCTGCCCTGGATCGTCGCGGTGCCGGCGCTCGCGGACGCGAGCCCCAGCAGGACGTCGAGCGTGGTGGTCTTGCCCGCGCCGTTGGGGCCGAGCAGCCCCACGACCCTCCCGGGCTCGACGGCGAAGCTCACGTCGCGGACGGCGTCGAACGTCCCGTAGGACTTGCGCAGGCCCACGATCTCGATGGCTGGCATCGGGGATCCCTTCTCCTCCGGCCACGCTGCCGAGGTGCCGCGCGCCGTGCCTCCAGCCTGTCTTCCGGGCCGTGGCGGGCGCTTCTGGCGGAGGGAGGAAGGTGGGTTGCGACTTGCGGCGGAGGGCCCGGCGTCCGTCGGTGGGAGGTGGGCCGCGTCCTGTCCCCGACAGCGGCCCCTCTGCGCCGAGGGCGGTCGCCGGGGCGTCCCGCGGAGGCCATCCTCCGGACGCGTGCCCACCTGCGGGCGATAGGGTCACGTGATCGGCGCACGACCACGTGTCGCACCGGTGACGACCGACAGACAGGGGAGGGCTCATGCCCAGTACAGCGGCAGGCACCGCGCACACCGACGGCCCGACGGCGGAGCGAACCCGGCCAGGGACGCCCGGCAGGGCAGCACCCGCCCAGGCGTCCGACATCGCCCCGCGCGGGTACGCGAAGGGTCGCGCCAAGCGCGACGAGATCCTCGAGGCCGCGATGCGGCTCTTCGGTGAGGTCGGCTACCACTCGGCGTCGTTGCGCGAGATCTCCTCGCGCGTCGGGATCTCCCACCCGGGCCTCCTCCACCACTTCCCGACCAAGTCGGGCCTCCTCCAGGCGGTGCTCGAGCACCGTGACGAGGTCGATCTCGCGGTCTTCTACGCCGACCTCGAGGAGGGTGGGGACTACTTCGAGTCGCTGATCCGGCTGGTCGAGCGCAACGCGGCCCGGCCCGGGATCATCGAGCTCTACTGCATCCTGTCGGCCGAGGCGACGTCTCCCGAGCACCCCGCGCACGAGTTCTTCCAGCACCGGTACGACGAGGTGCTCGCGCGCAGCCGTCGCGAGCTCGCGCAGCGGGCCGCCGAGGGGCGGCTGCGGCCGGGGACCGACATCCCGTCGACGGCTCGCGCCCTGATCGCGCTCATGGACGGCCTCCAGGTCCAGTTCCTGCTCGAGCGCGGGGGTACCCGCCCGCCCGTGGACATGGCGGCCGGCCTGCGGTCCTACGTCGCGCTGGTCCTGGCCGACGACGGCACGACGGCGCGTGCCACGGCTCCCGGACCGGAAGCACCCCAGGTGTGACGCGGGGCGCCTCCGGACCGATCGGTCCGGAGGCGCCCCGCGGTGGGCAGGTCAGCCCGCGTCGGCTGCCGCGAGGAGCTGCTCGAGCTGCGACTGGTCGAACATCATGCCGTCGAAGGCCGCGATGACCCGGAGCGGCATGTCGCCGGCCATGGCCAGCATGCTCTCGTCGATCGCCATGGCCGACGACCCGTCGTCGCCCGCCGCCATGGCGTCGCGCAGGATCGCCCCGGCCACCGGGTGGGCCAGGGCCTCGCTCAGCGTCGACGACGGCGTCAGGGGCAGGGTGACGTCCTCGCCGACCACCGTGACGGTGGCCGAACCGCGCAGGTCGCGCGACGAGGCGCCCACGGACACCACGAACTCGCCGCCCTCGACGACCCAGCGCCGCAGCACCGGGTGCCAGTACGACAGGTCGCGTGCGTCGAGCTCGAACGTGAGCGTGCGCGTCCCGCCGGGTGCGAGCGAGACCTTCCCGAACGCCTTGAGCTCGCGCTCGGGGCGCTCGACCGCGGACTGCGGGTCGCCCACGTAGACCTGGACGACCTCGGCGCCCGCGACGTCCCCCGTGTTGGTGACGGTCACGTCCACGGTGAGCGACGCCGTCGTGCCCTCGCCCGAGACCGCGACCGACAGGTCGTCGTACGCGAACGTCGTGTACGACAGGCCGTGGCCGAACGGGAACGCGACGTCCATGCGCTTGGCGTCGTAGTAGCGGTACCCGACCAGCACTCCCTCGCCGTAGCGGACGTGCCCGAGCTCGCCCGGGAAGTTCCCGTACGACGCGTTGTCCTCGAGGCGGACCGGGACGGTCTCGGTGAGCTTGCCCGACGGGTTGCGGACGCCGAACAGCAGGTCGGCGATCGCCCCGCCACCGGCCTGGCCGCCGAGCCAGCCTTCGAGGATCGCCGCGGCGCGGTCCTGCCAGGGCGCGATCGCGACGGCCGAGCCGTTCGCGAGGACCACGACGACGCGCGCGCACACGGCCGAGACGGCCTCGAGGAGCGCGATCTGGTTCGCGGGCAGGTCCATGTCGTCGCGGTCGAAGCCCTCGGACTCGTGGCTCGCGGGCAGCCCCAGGAAGAGGACGACCGTCCCGGCGTCCCGGGCCAGTGCGACGGCCTCCTCGCGGAGGGCCGCGTCGTCGGCGTCGGACACCTCGGCCGTGATGCCGAAGCCGGCCGCGAAGGAGACCTCGGAGCCGGTGATCGCGTTGATCTGCGTCAGGGCGTCGTCGAGGCGGGTCGGCTGGACCTGGCTCGACCCGGCACCCTGGTAGCGCGGGGTGCGTGCGAACTCGCCGATGACGGCGATCGAGGACGCGGCGGCCGGGTCGAGCGGGAGGACGGGGGCGCCGTCCACGGGCTCGTTGCGCAGGAGGACCGCGCCCTCGGCGGCGGCCTCGCGGGCGAGGGCGTGGTGCTCGGCGACGTCGTAGGTCCCGGGCTCGGCGAGCGCGGGCAGAGCCCGGTTCAGGAGCGTGAGGTGGCGGCGGACGGCCTGGTCGAGGATCGCCTCGTCGAGCTCGCCCGCGCGGACCGCCGCGACGACCTCGGCGTCGGTGCGCCCGCCGGTCGCAGGCATCTCGAGGTCGAGCCCCGCGGCGAGCGCGGGCACGCGGTTCGAGACCGCTCCCCAGTCGGAGACCACGACGCCGTCGTAGCCCCACTCGTCGCGCAGGACCTCGGTGAGGAGCCAGTGGTCCTCGGACGCGTACGTGCCGTTGATCTTGTTGTACGAGCACATGACGGTCCAGGGCGAGGCCTTGGTGACGGCCCGCTCGAACCCGGTCAGGTAGATCTCGCGGAGCGTGCGCTCGTCGACGTCGGCCGAGACGCGCATGCGGTCGGTCTCCTGGTTGTTGGCCGCGAAGTGCTTGAGCGAGGTGCCCACGCCCTGGCTCTGCACGCCGTTGATGAGCGCGGCGCCCAGGTCGCCCGAGACCACGGGGTCCTCGGAGAAGTACTCGAAGTTGCGACCGCACAGCGGTGAGCGCTTAATGTTGATGCCCGGGCCGAGGAGCACCGCGACGTCGTTCGCGCGGGTCTCGCGGCCGAGAGCCCGTCCGACGCGCTCGAGCAGCTCGACGTTCCACGTGGAACCGAGCGCCGCGGCCGTGGGGAAGCACGTCGCGGGGACCGAGTTCGCGAGGCCCAGGTGGTCCGCGGAGCCGCTCTGCTTGCGCAGCCCGTGCGGACCGTCGGTGACCATGACCGCAGGAACCTCTGCGCCGGCGCGGTCGACGGGCTGCGTGTGCCAGAAGTCCAGTCCCGACGTCAACGACGCCTTCTCCTCGAGCGTGAGCTCCTGGATGAGCCGCTCGACGTCGAGCGGTCCGGCGGCACGTGCCGTGGTGGGGCTGGCGGGGTTCTCGTTGCTCACGGTGCACTTCCTCAGGGTTCGCGGCCAAGCCGCTCTGCTTGTTCGTCCGAGACTATCCGAGAAACCTACCACCTGGTAGGCATGTGGTCCGGGGTGTGCCGATCGACGGCTCAGTCGATGAGCGATCCCTCGGTCAGCACGGGCGTCGCGGCCAGGCAGAGACCGGTCCGGTCGCCCTCGGCCCAGGAGTCCTCGGAGGGGGTCCAGACCGAGAGCTCGATCCCCGCAGGGTCGACGTCGTCCGCCAGGACCGCGGGCACGCACACGCGCGAGACCTTTGCGTCCGCGCCGTCCTGGCCCGGCCACACGGAGTCGGTCGAGAAGTCCGTGCGTGCCACGACCTGCGCCTCGTGCGGGTCCCCGCACGGGACGACGCGCACCGTGGTGACGGCGCCGTCGTCGGGCAGCTCGGCGAGGCAGTTCCCCAGGACGAGCTGCCGCGCGTGCGCGTCCTGCGGTGCGCTCACGTCGGCGGGCAGCGCGCGCGTCGCCGCGCCGCCCAGCAGCAGGGCGACCGTCACGGCGATGGCCGTCAGCGACGTGGCCAGGCCCAGGGCGATGCCCGCCCACGCGAGGCCCACGCCTCGCGTGCCGTCCCGCCGGATCCGGGCGAGCGCCGCCGCTCCGACGCCCACCCCGACCGGCCCGAGCAGCAGGCCCGTGGGGATCGCGGCCACGGCGAGGGGCTCGGTCCGGGCGGCGGCCGGCTGCCAGCCCGGCGCGTAGTAGACGTCCGGGTCGTACCCGGGGGGCGGGGTGCTCATGCGGAGCTCGCCGCGACGCCGATGAACCAGAGTGCGAGGAGTGCCGTCATGACCGCTCCCACCGCGATCCCGGTGATCGCGTACCCGCGTCCCGTCGTCCCGTCGCGCGAGATCTGCTGGAGGGCCACGATGCCCAGGACCAGGCCGACGACCCCGGGGAAGAAGCACAGCGCCAGTCCGGCGAGCGACGTGATCATCGACGCGAGGGCCAGGCCGTTCTGTCGGGGAGGAGGAGCGAACGACGCCGTCCACGCCGGCCCCTGCTGCCATGCCGGGGGCTGGCCCTGAGGGGCGCCGGGGTACGGAGCGTTCGCCCCAGGTGGCCACTGCCCCTGGGGGTACGGCCCGGGCGCATGTCCGGGTGCGGGCGGGTAGGGAGATTCGTAGGGGCTCCCGTGGACCGGTGTCCCCGGCGCACCGTACGGAGGGTGGGGCGGGCTGCCCACCGGCGGAGGCGCCGTCGGGAACCCGGCCCCCGCGGGGCCCGCGGGAGGGAAGTACGGGTCGGGCTCGACGGGGGCGTCCTCGATACCCGCTACGGGCGGCTGGTACGGGACGAGCGGAGGCTGGCGCGTGGGTCCGCCGGGGGCGAGGTAGGGGTTCGGCGGGGGCGTCGGATCCTGGTCCGGCGCGCCGGGACCCTGCGGCGGGTAGGAGGTCATGGGAGAACCGTAGCGACGCGGCGCGGACCTCGGTGGAACTCCCCACAGGACTCGCCCCGCGGTGGCCTGTCGGGGCCGCGGCAGGGCGCTCGCGATTATTTTGTGAGGATTCCACCCCAAACCGCCCTCAGCCCCTCGACACGGCCCTCCGCGTGTCTATGATCGTGGTGGTACCGGGCATCCGCGGTCTCTCGTACGAGGGATTTGGAAGGAGTCGTGCTTTTTTCGCTCGGCTCTCCGGTGCCCTACCGAGCGCGGCCGGCACAGGTCGCGCACGACGCATCACCGAGCAGTGAGGACGTCATGACCCTGCCACAGGCCGCACAGGCTCCCGCCACCACGAACGATCGAGCGGCGGTGGTTCTCGCTGCCGGTCACGACGACGCGTCGCGCGAGCTCATCACCCGACCGCTCGGCGAAGCGACCGTGGTCGAGCTCGCCGTCGCCAACGTCCGCAAGGTCGTCGCCGACGACCGCATCGTGGTCGTCGTCGCCCCCGGCGACACCACGGTCCGAGGGCTCCTGGGCGACGACCTCACGTACGTCGAGCAGCAGGACCTGCCGGGGACCGGCGGTGCGGTGCTCGCGGCGCGTGCCGAGATCGAGGCCTTCGCGATCCCCGCGCGCGAGGTCCTCGTCGCCTACGCCGACACCCCGCTCCTGCGCTCCGAGTCCTTGCTGGGCCTCCTGACCCGCCACACGCTCAAGGGCGCGGACCTGTCGCTGCTCGCGGCCGTCGTGACCGAGGACCTGCCCACCTACGGGCGGATCGTCCGTGAGGACGGTGAGATCACCGCGATCCTCGAGGAGGAGGACCGCCCGGCCGACGCCGGGAGCGGCGGCACCCCCACCGAGGTCAACGTGGGCGCCTACGTCGCGTCCCCCGGCCTGCTGTTCGCCGAGCTCGAGGCCATGCTCGCCGAGGGCGAGCACCGCCTGACCGAGCTCGCCCGCCGCGTCATCGCCAAGCAGAAGAGCATCTCCTCGTACCGGATCTACGACACCGACGAGGTCCGGGGCATCAACACCCCCGAGGAGCTCCAGGAGGCCGCGGACATCCTTCTCAAGCGGCTCTTCATGCCCAAGAAGAACACCGACACCAAGATCGTGTTCGGCACCGGCGGGTGGCGCGCCATCATCGGTGAGGGATACACGCTCGCGAACGTGCGCCGTCTGTGCCAGGCGATCGCGAACGAGACGGTCCGCAAGGGCATCGACGGGCTGGGCGTCGTGATCGGCGGGGACCGCCGCTTCCTCTCGCGCGAGTCCGCCGTCGCGGCGGCCGAGGTCTTCGCGGGCAACAACATCCCGGTCACCCTCCTGCCCGACGACGTCCCCACACCCCTCGTGACGTTCGCGGCCCCGTACCTCGGCGCGGCCTACGGCATCATCGTCACCTCGAGCCACAACCCGCCCGAGTGGAACGGCATGAAGGTCTTCCGCCAGGACGGATCGCTGCCCCTCGACGACGAGACCGACCGCTACCAGGACGAGGCCAACGCACTGAGCGTCGACGACGTCATCACGCTCGACCTCGCGGTCGCCCGCAAGGCGGGCCTGGTCGTGGACAAGGTCCTCACCGAGCCCTACGTCGACGCGATCGAGAAGATCGTCGACGTCGACGCCGTCCGCGGCTCGGACCTGCGGGTCATCGTCGACCCCATGTACGGCACGAGCCAGCTCACGCTCGGCACGATCCTCAACGACATGCGTGTGCGCTCCGAGTTCATCCACGCCTCGCACAACCCGTTGTTCGGCGGGATCGCGCCCGCGCCGGACCTGCAGCGTCTGTCGACCCTGATCTCGATGATCAAGCAGGGCGACGGCCGCTACGACCTGGGCATGGCCACCGACGGCGACTCCGACCGGATCGGCATCGTCGACGAGACCGGCGAGTACATCTCGACCAACGACCTCCTGCTCCTCCTCTACTGGTACCTGCACGAGTTCCGCGGCGAGAAGGGCGGCGTCGTGCGCAACCTCGCGACGACGCACCTGCTCGACCGGCTGGCCGCGCACTTCGGCGAGGAGTCGCGCGAGGTCAAGGTCGGCTTCAAGCACGTGACGGCCGGCATGGAGGAGATCGGCGCGGTCCTCGGCGGCGAGTCCTCGGGCGGCCTCACGGTCCGCGGCTGGATCCTCGGCAAGGACGGCATCTTCGCGTGCGCCCTGGTCGTCGAGATGCTCGCCCGCACGGGCAAGAAGATCTCCGAGCTGCGCGAGATGATCTACGAGATCACGGGTCGCCTCTACACCCTCGAGGCGGGCGTCGACTCGACGCCGGAGATGCGCGTCGCCGTGCCGCGTCGCCTCGAGGCGGACCCGCTCACGCACGTCGGGCCCTACCCGGTCGTGAGCATCTCCCACCTCGACGGCACCAAGATCGTCCTCGAGAACGACAACTGGGCGCTCCTGCGGTTCTCCGGGACCGAGCCGGTGCTGCGCATGTTCGTCGAGGCCGACTCCCCGGAGAAGGCCACCGAGCTGCTCGACTGGCTCAAGGGCTTCGTCACAGCGGGCGTCTGAGCCTCCCGCCCCCAGGGTCCCGCGACCTCGGAGGCTCGGACACAGGTCCGCGGCGCCCCGCCGCGCCGCGGCCCGGCCCCCCGCCCCCCCACCCCGCCCCGGGCGCGGCCCCAGTGCTCACCCCGCGCCAGGTCTCGGCGACCGACCTTCGACTGGTCCCGGGGGCGCTCGCGGCCTGGGGTGTCGCGTGGTGGCTCGCTGCGTCGCGGCCCGGGGTGGCCCTTGCGGGCGCGGCGGCCGCGGCGGGACTGCTCGCGCTGCTCGGCGCGCTGCTGCTCGTGCGGCGCGCGAACCCGCCCCGAGGGCTCGGTCAGTGCCTCCTCGTGACGGCGTGCGTGCTCGCGGTCCTGCTGGGCGGGGCAGCAGACCTCGTCGCGCGGGAACGTGGGGGAGCCGCGGACCTCGCGGCCGAAGGCGCGTCGGTCGAGGTCGTCGGCCGGGTCGTCAAGGAGGCCGTCGAGGTCACCAACCCGTGGTCGGGGTCCTCGGACAGCGTGCGCACGACGCTCGAGCTGACGACGGTCCAGGGGCGAGGTGTCACAGCACCGGGGGGAGGGCAGGTCGGCGTGCTGGGCGACCCGTCCTGGGCCGACGTCGACTACGGGGCCGAGGTCCGCGCGTCGGGCCGGCTCCTGCGCGCCGAACCTGGCGACCGGGCGGCAGCCACGCTCGTCGCGAGCGGGCCGCCGGTCGAGACGGCCGAGCCCCTGCCCGCGCTGCGAGTCGTCAACACGCTCCGGACCGACCTGCTGACGGCCTCGGACGGGCTGCCCGCGGACGCCCGTGCGCTGCTCCCGGGCGTCGCGGTCGGTGACACCTCGCGCATCGACGACGAGCTCGACGCGGCTCTCAGGACCACCGGCCTCACGCACGTCACCGCGGTCTCGGGCGGGCACTTCGCGATCGTCGTGGCGGCCGTGACCGCGCTGTGCGCGCTGGCCCGGGCGCCGCGCGGTGTGCGCATGGGGGTGACGGGCCTCGTCATGGCGGGGTTCGTGCTGCTCGTCCATCCCGACCCGAGCGTGTTGCGTGCCGCGGCCATGGGGGTGGTCGGGCTGGTCGGGATCGGGCTGGGACGCCCCTCGCGCGCCGTCCCCGCGCTCGCGTGCATCGTCGTGGTGCTCCTCGTGCTGGACCCGTGGCTCGCGCGCTCGTACGGGTTCGTGCTGTCGAGCGTCGCGACCGCCGCGCTCGTGCTGGGTACCCAGCCCGTGGCACGACGTCTCGCACCGTGGATCGGCAAAGGGCCGGCGTTCGCGCTCGCGGTCCCGCTGACGGCCCAGCTCGCGTGCGCGCCGGTCCTGGTCCTGCTCGACCCGTCGATCGCGACGTACGCCGTGCCGGCGAACCTGGTCGCGGCGCCCGCGCTCGTGCCCGCGACGGTGCTCGGGGTGCTCGCGACGCTCGTGGCCCCCTGGTTCCCGCTCGGCGGGGTCGTGCTCGCGTGGCCTGCGGGCCTCGCGTCCTGGTGGATCGCGGCGGTCGCCCGGTCCTTCGCCGGGCTGCCCGGGGCGAAGGTGCCGTGGCCCGGTGGTCCGCTGGGCGCGTCGGCACTCGCCCTGCTGACCCTCGCAGCACTGGTGCTGGTGTGGCGATGGCGGCGGGTGGCGGGCCTGCTGGGCGTGCGGGTCCCGTGGAGCCGGGGGAGCGGCTGGCCGCACACGTGGCGCACGGCGGTACGCGCGGGTGTCCGGGAGGCGTTCGCAGCCCGACGACGACGCGCCACGCTGCAACTCGTCGCGGCCTGGGCCGTGGTTGCCGTGGGAGTGGCCGGTTGCGTGGTGATCGCGTGGCCCCGTTGGATCGCCCCCGCCGGTCAAGACGTCCCGCCGGACTGGGTCGTGGCCGCGTGCGACGTCGGCCAGGGGGACGGGCTCGTGGTCCGGACCGGCGACGGGCGCGGACTCATGATCGACGTCGGTCCGGCAGGCGACGCCGCAGGGCGGTGCCTCGACGACCTGGGGATCGAGCGCCTCGACCTGCTCGTGCTGACCCACTTCCACGCCGACCACGTCGGAGGGCTCGACGCCGTGCTGGACGGGCGGCAGGTGGGACGAGCGCTCGTGACCGGGCTCGGTGACCCTGCCGAGCAGGCTGAGTGGGTGCTCGACGACCTCGCCGACCGAGGTGTTCCCGTGGAGGTGGCCGAACCCGGCGCGGGCGGCACGCTCGGCGACGTGTCGTGGGAGGTGCTGCAGGCGGGTGGCTCCGCCGGGCCCGGCTCCGGAGGCGGAGGGCCCGTCCTCGCCGAGGCCGACGGGGGAGCCAACGACGCGAGCATCGCGTTGCGTGTCGTCACCCCGCAGCTGACGCTCGTGGCGCTCGGCGACCTGGAGGACGCGGGACAGGAGGCCCTGGACCGGACGCTGCGGGCGGACGGCCCCGACGCGTCGGTCGACGTCGTCAAGGTCGCGCACCACGGCTCACGCGTCCAGTCCCCACGACTCGCCGCGACGCTCAGCCCCGCGGTCGCGATCGTCAGCTCGGGCGAGAACACGTACGGGCACCCGACCGAGGAAGCCCTCGACCTCTATGCGGGCGTCGGGGCCGCGGTGCTGCGCACCGACCGGTGCGGGACCTTCGCGCTCGTCGTGCGCGACGGGGCGCTCGCGGTCGCGGGGTGCGAGGACGGGTGATGTGCCACGCGACCGGGACGTCCGAGCCGGACCCGTGGACCGGCGGACGACCGCCGAGGTCACGGGTCCGTGCCTCCGGCGAGCTTTCCGCGTCGGCACGCCGTGCCTCCGTCAGGGGTCGGCGATGTGCCCCCGGTGGGTGGCCCGTGGGATCGTTGTGCCCATGGCTCCCGCTCCCTCCCGCACCTCCGCCCGCCCGTCCGCGACGCTCCCGTGGAACGCGGTCGAGCTCGCTCCCGTGGTGCTGGTGCAAGGGCCCGAGGGCCTGCTCGCGGAGAGGGCCGTCGACTCGTTGTTCGAGCTCGCGCGGGCCCGCGACACGGAGGCGGAGAAGTCCGAGATCGAAGCCGTGACCTACCAGTCGGGCATGCTGACGGTCGCGGCGAGCCCGTCTCTCTTCGGCGAGCCCAAGTTCGTGGTGGTGCGTGGCGCGGAGGCCGCAGCCGACGCGCTCATCCCCGACGTGGTGGACTACGTCGCCTCGCCGGACCCGGAGACGACCGTCGTGGTCGTGCACGGCGGCGGCGTCCGGGGCAAGAAGATGCTCGACGCGATCCGTGCGAGCGGCGCGCCGGTCGTGGCGTGCGAGGCCATCAAGAAGGACGCCGACAAGCTCTCGTTCGTCGCCGCGGAGTTCAAGGCGGCAGGCCGCCGAGCCGACGCGGGGGCTGTCAAGGCGCTCGTCGAGGCGCTCGGGAACGACCTGCGCGAGCTCGCGAGCGCGTGCGCGCAGCTCGTCGCGGACACGACGGGCACCATCAACGCCGCGACGGTCGACAGGTACTACGGCGGGCGCGTCGAGGCGAGCGGCTTCCGCGTGGCCGACGCCGCCGTGGCGGGCAAGGCGGGCGAGGCCGTGTCCCTGCTGCGCCACGCCCTGGCGACGGGAGCGGACCCCGTGCCGCTCGTCGCGGTGCTCGCGATGAAGCTCCGCACGCTCGCCAAGGTCGCGGCCATGCGCGGGCGTGGTGGAGCGTCGGCCAAGGACCTGGGGCTGGCCCCCTGGCAGATCGACCGGGCGCGCAAGGACCTCTCGAGCTGGACCCCGGAAGGCCTCGCGGCCGCGATCACGGCGGTCGCCCAGGCGGATGCCGAGGTCAAGGGCGGCGGGCGCGACCCGGTGTTCGCGGTCGAGCGTGCGGTCCTGGTGATCGCGGGGGCGCACGGCACGGGCCGCTGATCTCGGCAGGCCGGGCGGACGGTGACCCCGTGAGCCGGCCAGGATCGCAGCGGCCGGGGCACGCCGGTCAGGACGAGCTCTCCGCGCCCGCCCCCGGACGCACGAGAGGCGCCGCTCCGTGGAGGGAGCAGCGCCTCTCGACGTTCACCGTGCTGCCCGAGGTGGATCAGGGGCGCACAAGGTCACGCGTGGAAGGGAGTGTCAGGCTCAGAGAGCGTTGACGGCCTTCGCGAGTGCCGACTTGCGGTTAGCAGCCTGGTTCTCGTGAATGACACCCTTGGAGACTGCCTTGTCGAGCTTCTTCGACGCGACGACGAGGGCGCTGGTTGCGGCCTCCTTGTCACCGGCGGCGACGGCCTCGCGAACGCGGCGAACGTTCGTCCGGAGCTCCGACTTGACAGCCTTGTTGCGCAGACGAGCCTTCTCGTTCGTCTTGATGCGCTTGATCTGAGACTTGATGTTAGCCACGTGTGGACTTTCTGGTGTGTTCGCCGAAGCGATCGAATAGGTCGTAGAGGGCGATTCCAGCTCCGGGACTGGGGGTGGGGAACCCTTGGAGAGGAGCTGGAACTGTGCCCGCCGACCTGGGCGGACACGCGACCACCAAGACTACCAGCCGACCGCAGGATCGGCCAGAACGCTGGAACGGCGCCCTCCTCGCCCCTCGCGCACGGTCCGCACGCGCCCTGTGCCGGGTCCTGCGGACCCTGTGACGGGGTCTCGTGCCGGAGCGCCCGGCAGGGGCGCAGCCCAGGTGCGAGGCCTCAGACCTTGCCCATCTCGCGGATGATCGTGTCGAACGTCGAGCGGCCCATGACGGCCCCCTCGCGACGCACGGCGCCGGGGTCCACGCGGATCACGCGGTCGAGGCGGACCTCCGAGTCGCGCCCTTGCGCGTCCCAGGGGCCCGAGCCGATGTCGAGCCAGTACCGGCCCCAGCGGGCCTCGTCCGCGGCGTCGCGCGAGTGGTCCTTGCTCGTGAGCATGATCGCGAGCAGCCAGCCGCCGTCGCGACCCACGAGCAGCACGGGACGGTCCTTGCCCTGGGTGAAGTCCTCCTCGTAGGGGACCCAGGTCCACACGATCTCGCCGGGGTCCGGGTCGCCGTCGAGCTGGGGTGCGTACTCGGCGCGCACCGCGCCCGTGTAGTCGCCGGGGTAGGTGCCGGCACCGGGCTGCGGCCCGCGAGCCTGTCCCTGGGGTGCGGGCTTCCGGCCCGCCGGCCGCGTGCTCGCGGAGCCCTTCGGGGTGCCCGGCTTGGTGCGCGGTCCCGGCTTGGGGCCCGCGGTGCCCGACGACGGCGCACCGGACCCGGGGCGGGGAGCGATGCCGCGCGGGGTGCCCGACGTCGTCGGGCCGGAGGACGAGCCACCCGCGCCCGAGCCACCCGATCGCGACGACCCGCCGAGCGCGCCGAGGATCGCGCGGGCCGCGTCCGTGAGCAGGGAGATCCACTTGTTCTGAGCCACGCCCGCAATCTACCCGTATCCGGCACGGCGGTCCGAGCGGTCCCGCACCGGCCGTCGGACCGGCCGTCGGGCCCCCGCGTCGACCGCCCGTCACACCCGGACGCGACCGGTAACACGGGGGACACGCCGCGGGAACACCGGGTGACTACGGTCCCCGTCATGGCAGACCTCTTCGACGACTATCCCCGCTCACGGGCCTGGGACGAGATGCTCGACGAGGACGGCGGGCTGCGTCCCCGGTTCGAGCGTGTGCACACGACCATGACCCGCCTCACCGCGGCCGAGGTCTCCTCGCGGGCGGAGGCCCTGGCCCGCTCGTACCTCGCGCAGGGCGTGACGTTCGACGTCGCAGGCGAGGAGCGTCCCTTCCCGCTCGACGTGGTCCCGCGGGTCATCGAGGCCGACGAGTGGGACCGGATCTCCGCGGGCGTGGCCCAACGGGTCCGCGCGCTCGAGGCGTTCCTCGCGGACGTCTACGGCCCGCAGCGCTGCGTGACGGACGGGGTGGTCCCGCAACGGCTCATCCTGTCCTCGGCCGACTTCCACCGGGCCGCGTACGGGATCGAGCCGCCCAACGGCGTGCGGGCGCACGTCTCGGGGATCGACCTGATCCGGGACGAGGCGGGCGACTTCCGGGTGCTCGAGGACAACGTGCGCGTCCCGAGCGGCGTCAGCTACGTGATCTCCAACCGGCAGGCCATGGTGCAGACGTTCCCCGAGCTGTTCTCGAGCCTGCGCATCCGGCGCGTGATCGACTATCCGCGCCGGCTCCTGGCCGCGCTGCTCGCCGCAGCCCCGGACGGGGTCCCCGACCCGACGGTCGTGGTGCTCACCCCTGGCGTCTTCAACTCGGCCTACTACGAGCACTCGTTGCTCGCCCGGCTCATGGGTGTCGAGCTCGTCGAGGGGCGCGACCTGTTCTGCGCGGGCGGTCGCGTCTACATGCGGACCACCAAGGGCCGTCGCCGGGTCGACGTCATCTACCGGCGCGTCGACGACGCGTTCCTCGACCCGGTGCAGTTCCGCGCCGACTCGATCCTGGGTGTCCCGGGGCTGCTCGGGTGCGCGCGGCTCGGCACCGTGACGCTCGCGAACGCGGTGGGCAACGGGGTCGCGGACGACAAGCTCGTCTACACCTACGTCCCCGACCTCATCCGCTACTACCTGTCGGAGGAGCCGCTCCTGCCCAACGTCGACACGTGGCGCCTGCAGGAGCCCGAGGCGCTCGCGGAGGTGCTCGACCGCCTCGACGAGCTGGTCGTCAAGCCCGTCGACGGATCGGGTGGCAAGGGGATCCTCGTGGGTCCGGCGGCCTCCCGTGCCGAGCTCGACGCGATGCGCCGGCGGCTCCAGGCGGACCCGCGCGGGTGGGTCGCGCAGCCCGTGGTGCAGCTCTCGACGGCTCCGACGTTCGTCGACGGGCGCTTCCGGCCCCGTCACGTGGACCTGCGGCCGTTCGCGGTCAACGACGGCACGGACGTCTGGGTCCTGCCCGGAGGGCTCACGCGCGTGGCGCTGCCCGAGGGGCAGCTCGTCGTGAACAGCTCGCAAGGGGGCGGCTCCAAGGACACGTGGGTCCTGGGCGAGGGACCCCGGCAGGTGGTCGACGACGTCGCCCCCGTCACGCTCGCGGCGTCCGGCGCGGTGGCTGCCGGGGTCCCGATCGCGACCAATCCCGCGGACGCCGCCCAGGGTGCCGGGAGCCGGCACCAGCAGCAGCAACAGCAGCAGGCGAGCGACCGCCAGCGTGCGGTCCCTCGCGAGCCCGGGGCCGTACCGGCCCGGGGGCACGTGGCGACGGACGGGGAACGACCATGCTGAGCCGGATCGCGGAGTCTCTCTTCTGGATCGGTCGGTACGTCGAGCGCGCGGACGACACCGCCCGCATCCTCGACGTGCACGTCCAGATGCTCAGCGAGGACCCGTGGGCCGCGGAGGACCTGGCCTGCCGGTCGCTCCTGACGGTCATGGACCACCCCGTCGAGCCCGGCACGGGGCTCGTGGACCGGGCCCACGTCCTGCGGGTGCTGGCCCACGACCAGCTCAACCCGTCGTCGATCGCGGGGTCGCTCGTCGCGTCGCGCGAGAACGCCCGGCGTGCGCGCGAGATCATCTCGACCGAGCTGTGGGAGTGCCTCAACACGACCCGCAACCAGGTCTCGGGCAGCATCCGCCTGGCCCGCCCGCACGACTACTTCTCGTGGGTGCGCGAGCGGGCGGCGATCGTCGCGGGACTCATGGACTCGGCCACGAGCCGCGACGCGACGTGGCACTTCATGCTCCTGGGCCGGTCGATCGAGCGGGCCGACATGACGGCCCGGCTCGTGACGACCCAGACGCGGCTCGGGCACGCGGGCCCCGGGTGGACGACGCTGCTTCGCTCGTGCGGCGCCTACGAGTCGTACCTGCGGGTCTATCGCGGGATCGCGTCGGACGAGCGGGCCGCGGGCTTCCTGCTGCTCGACCGCCTGTTCCCGCGGTCGATCGTGTGCGCGCTCGAGAGCGCCGAGGCGTGCCTGCGCGAGCTCGAGCCCGAGGGGCGTCACGGGGTGAGCGACGACGCGCGGCGCGAGCTCGGGAGCGTGCGGGCGAGCCTCGAGTTCGCCCCGCTCGAGGAGGTCCTCGACGACCTGCCCGCGGCGATGGAGCGCGTCCAGCGCGCCTGCTCGCGCGCGAGCGACGCGATCAAGGCGCGGTACTTCCCGTCCGCGGCCGCCACGACCTGGGTAGGAGAAGCACTGTGAGCACCGAGGTGGTCGGCGACGCCGGCCGGCGGACCCTGCGCGTGGTCCACACGACGACGTTCGACTACGAGGCGCCCGTGACGGCGTCGTACAACGAGGCACGCATGACGCCTGCGGGGGGCCCGGCGCAGGACGTGCGCGACGCCGCCGTCGCGGTCCAGCCGACCACGTGGTCGCACGAGTACGTCGACTACTGGGGCACGACGGTGACCGCGTTCGAGGTCCTCGAGCCGCACCGGCGCCTGACGATCGTGGCGACCGCCACGGTCGAGGTCGCCCCGCCGGCCACCGGCGGGGCGCAGGTCACGTGGGAGGAGCTGGGCGGGGAGGACGTCGTGGACGCCCAGGCGGCGTACCTCACGGACAGCGCGACCACCGCGGTGCCCGACGACGTCGCGGCCCTCGCGCTCGACGTCGCCGCCGGGCTGGACCCCGAGTCGGCGGCCGAGGCCATCTGCCTCGCGCTGCGCGACCGGCTCGACTACGTGCCAGGGGTGACCACGGCGCACACGCCCGCGGCCGAGGCCTGGCTGGCCCGCAAGGGCGTGTGCCAGGACATGGCGCACCTGTGCGCGGGCGCGCTGCGCAGCGTCGGCATCCCGGCCCGCTACGTCTCCGGGTACCTGTACCCGGTCACGGACGGGGTGGTCGGGGAGACGGTCACGGGGGAGTCGCACGCCTGGATCGAGTGGTGGACGGGCGCGTGGCGCGGCTACGACCCGACCAACCGCCGCCGCGCTGGCCTCGACCACGTGGTGCTCGGGCGCGGACGCGAGTACGAGGACGTCGCGCCCCTCAAGGGCGTGTACGCGGGAGCGGCGGCCAGCGACCTGGAGGTCACGGTCGAGATCACGCGCACCGCGTGACGGCCGGGCGGCGCGGGCAGGCGCCCGCCCGCCCGTGCCTGCCGGGTGCGGGCTCGTGGGACAATGATGGTTGCTGTCCGACCCTGCGCGCGGCGACCAGCGACCTGCCGGGCAGAACCCGGCGGCTCACGCTCCGTCGTCGAGCACCGAGCCGCAGGTCCGGGCGCCGTCCGCCGCCCCGTCTTGACCCACCACAGGAGCGCACCCCCGTTGTCCCCGATCCCCAGCGCCCAGCTGAGCACCCGCATCCAGCCCGCGGCGACGCCGCCCGAGCTGCTGCGCAACTTCTGCATCATCGCGCACATCGACCACGGCAAGTCCACGCTGGCCGACCGCATGCTGCAGCTGACCGGCGTCGTCGACGCGCGAGCCATGCGTGCGCAGTACCTCGACCGCATGGACATCGAGCGCGAGCGCGGCATCACGATCAAGTCGCAGGCCGTGCGCATGCCGTGGGCCGTGCGGGAGGGCGACGACCCTGACGACACGTCGGCGCCGCTCGTGCCCTACGCCCTGAACATGATCGACACGCCCGGGCACGTGGACTTCACGTACGAGGTCTCGCGTTCGCTCGCCGCGTGCGAGGGGGCCGTGCTGCTCGTCGACGCCGCGCAGGGCATCGAGGCGCAGACCCTCGCGAACCTGTACCTCGCGATGGAGAACGACCTCGCGATCATCCCGGTGCTCAACAAGATCGACCTGCCGGCCGCGCAGCCCGAGAAGTACGCCGAGGAGATCGCGGGCCTCGTGGGCGTCGACCCCTCGACCGTCCTGAAGGTCTCGGGCAAGACGGGCATGGGCGTGACCGACCTGCTCGACCGCATCGTCCAGGAGGTGCCGGCCCCGCAGGGTGACGCCGACGCCCCGGCGCGCGCCATGATCTTCGACTCGGTGTACGACACCTACCGCGGTGTCGTGACGTACGTTCGTGTGGTCGACGGCAGCCTGAACCCGCGCGAGAAGATCGTCATGATGTCGACCAAGGCGACGCACGAGCTCCTCGAGATCGGCGTGAGCGCGCCCGAGCCGCACCCCACCAAGGGGCTCGGCGTGGGCGAGGTCGGCTACCTCATCACGGGCGTCAAGGACGTGCGCCAGTCCAAGGTCGGTGACACCGTGACCAACGCGGCCAAGCCCGCGGAGGACGCGCTCGGCGGCTACAGCGACCCCAAGCCCATGGTGTTCTCGGGCCTGTACCCGATCGACGGCTCGGACTACCCGGTCCTGCGCGATGCCCTGGACAAGCTCAAGCTCAACGACGCGGCGCTCAACTACGAGCCCGAGACCTCGGTCGCGCTCGGCTTCGGGTTCCGCGTGGGCTTCCTGGGCCTGCTGCACCTGGAGATCGTGCGCGAGCGCCTCGAGCGCGAGTTCGACCTCGAGCTCATCTCGACCGCCCCGAACGTCGTCTACGAGGTGACCCTCGAGGACCGCTCGGTCGTCACGGTCACCAACCCGAGCGAGTTCCCGGGCGGCAAGATCGGCGAGATCCGTGAGCCGATCGTCAAGGCCACGATCCTGTGCCCCACCGAGTTCATCGGTGCGGTCATGGAGCTGTGCCAGGGCAAGCGCGGCGTGCTGGGCGGCATGGACCACCTCTCCCAGGAGCGGGTCGAGCTGCGGTACACGCTGCCGCTCGCGGAGATCGTGTTCGACTTCTTCGACCAGCTCAAGTCCAAGACGCGCGGCTACGCGTCGCTCGACTACGAGCTCTCGGGCGAGCAGGCGGCGGACCTGGTGAAGGTCGACATCCTGCTCCAGGGCCAGACCGTCGACGCCTTCAGCGCGATCGTGCACAAGGACAAGGCGTACTCGTACGGCGTCATGATGACGGAGAAGCTCAAGGAGCTGATCCCGCGCCAGCAGTTCGAGGTCCCCATCCAGGCGGCCGTGGGCGCGCGCGTGATCGCCCGCGAGACCATCCGTGCGATCCGTAAGGACGTGCTCGCCAAGTGCTACGGCGGCGACATCAGCCGTAAGCGCAAGCTGCTCGAGAAGCAGAAGGAGGGCAAGAAGCGCATGAAGACGATCGGTACGGTCGAGGTCCCCAAGGACGCGTTCATCGCGGCGCTGTCCTCCGACGGTGCGGGCAGCAGCGGCGGCAAGGACGCGAAGGACAAGTCCAAGAAGTGATGTGCTGCTTGCCTGGTGAGCGCGTGGTCCTCGTCGTCTCGGGGACCGCGCGCTCTGCGGCGTCCGGGGTGCGGGCATGAGCCCGGCGCTCCCGGACGGGATCCCCGTGCCCGACGACGGCGCTCTCCCCGCGTGGGTGGGGCCCGGTCCCGGCGGGGACGGGTCGGACGACCACGCGGGTCGCGCGTTCGGGGTGTACCTGCACGTGCCGTTCTGCACCGTGCGCTGCGGGTACTGCGACTTCAACACCTACACGGCCTCGGAGCTGGGCGGTGGCGCGAGCCAGGCCTCGTACGCCGACACGGCCCTGCGGGAGATCGAGCTCGCCGCGCGCGTCATGGACCAGGCCGGCCTGGCGTCGCGTCCGGTCTCGACCGTGTTCGTCGGCGGTGGCACCCCGACGCTGCTGCCCGCGGGAGACCTGGGCAGGATGCTCGCGGGCGTGCGCGCCGCGTGGGGGCTGGTTCCCGGCGCCGAGGTCACGACCGAGGCCAACCCGGACTCGGTGACCCCTGAGTCGCTCGCGCAGCTTGCCGAGTCGGGGTTCACGCGCGTCTCGTTCGGGATGCAGTCGGCCGTGCCGCGCGTGCTCGCGACCCTCGAGCGGACCCACGACCCGCGGCGCATCCCCGACGTGGTGCGCTGGGCCCGCGAAGCGGGGCTCGCGGTCTCGCTCGACCTCATCTACGGGACGCCGGGCGAGACGCTCGACGACTGGCGCACGAGCCTCGAGGCTGCCCTGGCGACCGGGGTCGACCACGTCTCGGCGTACGCGCTCGTCGTGGAGCAGGGGACCAAGATGGCGGCTCAGGTCCGCCGCGGAGAGATCGCGCTGCCGAGCGAGGACGACCAGGCCGAGAAGTACGAGCTCGCGGACGAGCTGCTGACCGCTGCCGGGCTCGAGTGGTACGAGGTGAGCAACTGGGCGCGGCGGGCCACGGGGGAGAGCGGGCAGGCGGGACCGGATCCCGCTTTCGCCTGCCGCCACAACCTGGCCTACTGGCGGGGCGAGGACTGGTGGGGCATCGGCCCCGGAGCTCACTCGTACATCGGTGGAGCGGCGAACCGTACGGACGCTGGCGAGGTGTCGACCGCGGCCTCGGGGTCGCTCGTCGACGCGTCGGGCGAGCCTGTCCAGGGCGGCCGCGAGGGCGTGCGATGGTGGAACGTGAAGCACCCGCGGCGCTACGCGGCGCTGCTCGAGGCGGGCAACAGCCCTGCGGCCGGACGCGAGCTCCTAACGCTCGAGGAGGCGCACCTCGAACGCGTCATGCTGGGGGTGCGGCTGCGAGAGGGACTGGACCTGAGCGTCCTTACCGAGGTGGGCCGGCGCAACGTGGCCGGGATGGTCGCGGCGGGCCTCCTCGACGGTAAGGCGGCCATCCGCGGTCGCGGGGTCCTGACCCTGCGCGGCAGGTTGCTGGCAGACACGGTCGTGCGGGAGCTGACGGACGGGTGACGATGGTCGGACAGTCGGCCTCGGTGCAGACCGGGGAGGCCAGGACGTCGACGGAACGCGTCGACGTGTGGCAACGACTGCGACCAGCCGACGTGCTCGATCCCGGAGCGCTCGCGGACCCGACCGCCGAGCCCGTCGCTCCGCCGTCGGGCCGCGAGGATATTCACGGACGCGGGCCCGAGCGTCCCTCGCGCCCTGCCCGTCCCACGGTCCGGTACCGGCGGATCGCCGGCCTGGACGGGCTGAGGGCTCTGGCCGTCGTCTCGGTCATGCTCTTCCACTTCGCGCCGCAGCTGCTCCCGGGTGGGTATGTCGGGGTCGACGTCTTCTTCGTGCTCTCCGGCTTCCTCATCACGACGCTCCTGGTCCGCGAGTTCCGGGAGCGTCGCACGGTCTCGTTGACCCGGTTCTGGGTCCGCAGGGCGCGCCGCCTGCTCTCCGCGCTCGCGCTCGTCGTGCTCACGTGCACGGCGGTCGCCGGGCTCGTGGGCGGTGACGTCCTGGTCGGGATCGGTGCGCAGGTCGCCGGGGCCGCCACCTTCACGAGCAACTGGGTCTACGTCGCGCAGGGCAGCACGTACTCGGGCGGGCTCGCCCCGCAGCTCTTCGCCAACCTGTGGTCGCTCGCGGTCGAGGAGCAGTTCTACCTGCTCTGGCCCCTCGCGGTCCTCGGGGTGCTCGCGCTGCGGATCACCCGACGCAGGGCCCTGGTCCTGGCAGGGTCTCTCGCCGTGGTCTCGGCCGTGGCCATGGCGCTGCTGTACGCGCCGGGGACGGACCCCACGCGGGTGTACTTCGGCACCGACACGCACCTGTTCGGGCTCATGATCGGCGCGTTCCTGGCCTTCTGGCACCTGCGCACCGGCAGGCCGACGCTCGTGCGCGAGTCCCCGCGGACCGCGACCACGCGAGGCGCGGCGTTCGTGCTCGGCGCGGGGACCGTGGGGGCCCTCGTGCTGCTGCTCGCGATGTTCCGGATGCCGTGGGACGGGGCCGCGACCTACCGCGGCGGGCTCTTCGTCGTGTCGTTGGCCACCGCCGGGGTCGTCAACCTCGTCCTGCACGCACCCCGTCTCGGTCGGTTGCTCGACAAGGGCCCCGCGGGCTGGATCGGTGCCCGGTCCTACGGGCTCTACCTGTGGCACTGGCCCGTGCTCATCCTGGTCGCCGCGGTCGCGGGCGGAGGTGGCCTGTACGCGACCCCCGGTCCGTGGGTCGCGCTGACCGCGACGGTCGTGACCGTGGTCGTCGCGGCGCTGTCGTACCGGTTCGTCGAGCGGCCTGTCATGGGACGAGGGCTCGGTGGCTACGTCCGTACCGTCGTCGCCTGGGCGCGGAGGGGGGCCACGGGCCGCAACCCGCTGCCCGTGCACGGGTGGGTCACCCTCGCCGCGACGGTGCTCGTCGTGGGGCTGGCCGTCACCGGGTTCGTCCGGGCCCCTGCCGTGTCCTCGGTCGAGTCGCAGATCCTCGCGGGGCAGGAGGTCGCCGCCGGGACGCAGCAGCCGGGGGCGGCAACGGCCGGGGAGGCGCCGGCTCCTGAGGCAGCGCCGGACGCTGCGGCTCCTGACGCGCAGGCACCGGCCCCGGCGCCCCAGGACCCCGCGCCCCCGGCGCCCCCGCCCGGTGACCAGGTGACGATCATCGGCGACTCGGTCACCCTCGCGAGCGCTCCGGCGCTCACGGCGGCCCTGCCCGGGGTGTTCATCGACGGCGCCGTCTCTCGGCAGATGAAGGACGCCGCCGGGCTCGTGGAGGCGGTGCGCGCGGCCGGGAGCCTGCGGCCCTACGTCGTGGTCTCGCTGGGCACGAACAGCACGATCGACGCCGCGATGATGGACCAGGTCCTCGCGACGATCGGACCGGACCACACCGTGGTGCTCGTGACGGGGTACGCCGACCGGTCCTGGGTACCCGCCGCCAACGCCGAGATGGTCGGTGCGTCCCAGCGCTTCGGCAACGTCGTCGTCGCGGACTGGAGCTCGGCGATCGCGGCCCAGCCGACGCTCCTGGGACCCGACGGCGTGCACCCGGCAGGGGAGGGGACCACGCTCTACGCGAGCGTGGTCGCGGCCGGGCTCGCGCAGGCGGTCGCGCTCCGCGGCTGAGCGCCTCGCCCGGCTCGGCCCTGGTCATGCGCGGTGCGCGCGGTGCCTGCGCAGGCTCCCGCGCCGGGACGCAAGACGGCATCGACGGGTGCCGTCGTCACCCGCTGCTCCTGTGGCGGGAAACGTCCCGAACCGTCATCGTTGATAGCGATCTGTGAAATGTTCGATCGTCACAGTCTGTTCACAGTGTGGCTTGCCGCACCCCGACGACCGAGGGATCCCGATGAGCGACAACACCGCAGGCGGGCCGCCGCCGGAAGAGAACGAGCCCACGCCGCAGAACCCGTACGCGAGCACGCCCGAGCCGGGCGCCGCGCCGCCTCCCTCCGAGCCCGAGCAGCCCGTCACTCCGCCGGTGACGCCGCCCGCTCAGCCCGCCACCCCTCCGGTGACGCCGCCCGCTCAGCCGACGCCCCCGACCGCACCGCCGGTCACGCCGCCGACCGCACCGCCGGTCGCCCCGCCCCCCTACGGTGCGCCGACCCCGCCGCCCGCGGCGCCTCCGTACGGTGCGCCTGCCGCGCCCCCTTACGGCGCTCCGGCCGGAGGCCAGCCGCCGGTCGCCCCGCCCCCTGGCGGTGGCTACCCGCCCCCGGGGGGCGGCTACCCACCCCCGGGTGGCGGCTACCCGCCTGCCGGCGGCGCGTACCCGCCCCCGGCGCAGCCCGCCTACGTGGGCGCCGCGCCGTTCGCGGTCGGTGACGCGATCGGGTTCGGGTGGAAGAAGTTCTGGGCCAACCCGCTGCCGTGGATCCTCGCGGCCCTGATCTTCGTCCTCATCAACGCCGTCTTCAACTGGATCACCGGTGGGTTCGAGCGGTTCACGGACTACCGCACCGACGGGTTCACGGACACCAACATGCTCGAGGCCGTCGGCCTGAGCTTCGGCAGCGTGGTGCTGTCGATCGTGGGCGCGATCATCGGCTACCTGATCACGGCCTTCTTCACCCGCGGTGCTCTCGACGAGTCGCAGGCACGCAAGCCCGACGTCGCGGCGTTCTTCCGGATCGGCAACGTGGTGAACGTCATCCTCGCGGCCTTCCTGGTCGGGATCATGGCTGCCGTCGGCACGATCCTCTGCGTCCTGCCGGGTCTCGCGGTCCTGCTCTTCTCGACCTTCGTCTACTACTTCACGCTCGACAAGGAGCAGGACGCGATCACCGCGATCAAGTCGAGCTGGTCGCTCGTGGCGAAGAACTTCGGGTCGGTCTTCCTGCTGCTCCTGGCGCTCTTCGGCATCAACATCGTGGGCTTCATCGCCTGCTTCATCGGGCTCCTGGTCACGATCCCGCTGTCCTACATCGCGGTGGCCTACGCCTACCGTCGTCTGATCGGCGAGCAGCCGGTCTGACCCGAGCACGTCGCACGAAGCCACCGGGCCTCGCCGCCGCTCCCAGGAGCGGCGGCGAGGCCCGGTGGCGTTCGAGCTGGTCGCCCCGTGCGGGGCCGGCCGCTGCCCGAGCCGTGCTCGCAGGACGAGCCCGACCACCACCTGGTCGGGCTGGCCCTCGATGATCGCGACCGGCTAGTTTGGGGCGCCCGGTCCGTCACGAAGGGTCCGGTTCGACCGCAGAGAGGCCACGATGAGCGACCAGCACTCCTCCGACCAGGTCCCGGACTACGGGCAGTACGTCCCACCGGCCGGCCAGGGCGGCGCCCCGGGCCCCCAGGGGCAGCCGGGCCAGAACGGCTACCCCGGGCAGGCCGGCGGCTACGGGCCGCCCGCCGGCCAGTACTCCCAGCCGGGACAGCAGGGGCAGTACCCCGCGCAGGGGCAGTACCCGCCGCAGGGCCGGCCGGGACCGGCCCAGCCGCTCTCTCCGGCGGACACCAGGACGTGGGCGAGCCTGTCGCACCTCTTGGGCGGCATCCTCGGCTTCCTCGCGCCCCTCGTGATCTGGCTGGTCTTCCGGGAGCGCAGCTACGTCGTGGACGGCGAGGCCAAGAAGGCGCTCAACTTCCAGATCCTCGTGGCGATCGTGCTGGTCGGCGCGAACCTCGTGCTCCCCGGTTTCATCGAGGGCCTCGTGGTCTTCGGCGTCTGGGTCACGTCGCTCGTGTTCGGCGTCCTGAACTTCCAGACGGTCGGCAAGGGACAGACGACCCGGTACCCGGTCGACGTGCGGATCGTGAAGTAGCTCAGTCGGCCGTCACGAAGTCGATGAGCTCCTCGACCCGGCCCAGCAGGGACGGCTCGAGGTCGGCGTAGGTCCGCACGGTGCCCAGGATGCGCTGCCAGCCTCGGGCGACGTCGGCCTGCTCGGCAGCGGGCCACCCGAGCTCGCGCAGGATCCCGCGCTTCCACTCGGTGCCGCGCTCGATCACGGGCCAGGTGGTCAGGCCCAAGCGCTCTGGTCGCACGGCCTGCCACACGTCGACGTAGGGGTGGCCCAGCACCTTGACCGTGCCGGGGCGCACGCCCCGCAGCGCCTCGGCGACGAGGCGCGTCTCCTTGCTGCCCGGGACCAGGTGGTCGACCAGGACGCCCACCTTGCGCTCCGCCGTCGGGCTGAAGTCCTCGAGGGCTTCCGCGAGGTTGTCCACGCCGTCGAGGAGCTCGACCACGACGCCCTCGATGCGCAGGTCGTCGCCCCAGACCTTCTCGACGAGCTCGGCGTCGTGCTTGCCCTCGACCCAGATGCGCGAACCGCGGGCGACGCGGGCCCGGACGTCCGCGACCGCGCGCGAGCCCGAGGCGGTGCGCGTGGGCGCCGCCGGTGCGCGCGTGGTCACGGGCGCGGTCAGCTCGACGGGTTCGCCGTCGACCCAGAAGCCGGGGCCGAGCGGGAAGGTGCGGGTGCGACCGGCGCGGTCCTCGAGGACGACGATGTGCATGCCGCCCGACTTCTCGACCCGCACCACCGCACCGACCCAGCCGGTCTCGACGTCCTCGACGACCAGGCCGCGCTCGGCGGCCTGGGGTCGCGAGACGGGGCGCCTGCGGTGGGGGACCGGGGCGGGGGTCGCGCTGGACAGGACGTCGGCACCGTAGCGATCGAAGCTCACCCGCCTCACCCTAGGCGGTGGTCGGCCCCGCGCCTGGAAGGGGCGCGCGGCGACCCGCGAACCTCTCCGCGGCTCGCCGGGTGCCGTGGCGCGGGGCGTGGTACGACTGGCCGGTGAGCACTTCGAGCGGTCAGGCCGCGCCCGACCCCCAGCGCTGGCGCGTCCTGGGGCTGTGTCTCGCGGTCGGGTTCATCACCATGCTCGACGTGTCGATCGTCAACGTCGCGCTCCCCTCGATCGAGAAGGCGCTCGACGCGGGACCCACCGAGCTGCAGCTCATCGTCGCGGGCTACACCCTCGCGTTCGGTCTCGCGCTCGTCCCCGCGGGCCGTCTGGGCGACGCGGGCGGGCGCCGGGCGCTGTTCATCGTCGGGCTCGTGGGCTTCGCGCTCACGAGCCTCGCCGCGGGCCTGGCGCCGAGCGACGAGTGGCTCGCGATCGCGCGGCTCCTGCAGGGCGCGAGCGCGGGCCTGCTCAACCCGCAGGTCATCGGTCTGATCCAGCAGATGTTCTCGGGGTACGAGCGCGGCAAGGCGTTCGGCATGTTCGGCGCCACGATCGGCATCTCGACGGCCCTGGGGCCGTTGCTCGGCGGGCTGATCATCCAGGCGGCGGGCGAGGAGAACGGGTGGCGGTGGATCTTCGGGATCAACGTGCCGATCATCGCGGTCGTCCTGCCGCTCGCGATCCGCTTCCTGCCCGCGGCGACGCGCAAGGCCGGCCCGCGCAAGCTCGACCCGGTCGGCCTGGTCCTCATCGCGGTCGCGACCGTGGCGGTCATGCTCCCGTTCGTCACGACGTCCGGGCAGGACGACGACCCCGGACGGTGGTGGTGGCTCGCGGTCGGGGCGGTCGCGGTGGCCGCGACCGTGCTCTGGGAGCGGCGCTACCAGCGCACCACGGGTGCGCCGGTCCTGGACCCCCGCGTGCTGTCGCTCACCTCCTTCCGCAACGGCACGCTGCTGGGGATCACGTACTTCGCGGGCTTCACGGGCATCTTCCTCGTCGCGACGCTGTACCTCCAGAACGACCTGCACTTCACGCCCCTGCACGCCGGGCTCATCGGCATGCCGTTCGCGATCGCGTCGGGCGTCGCGTCGTGGCTCGCGGGGCGCGGGGTCGCACGCTGGGGGCGTCCGCTCGTGGTCGCGGGGCTGGTCGTGGTGCTCGTCGGGCTCGCGGGCGTGATCCTCGCGATCCGTGGCACGGGCGACGACGCGTCGGCCGGAGGGTGGGCCATCGCCCTGACCATGATGGTCGCGGGGATCGGGAGCGGCACCGTCATCTCCCCGAACCAGACGCTGACCCTCGCGCGGGTCCCCGTCGAGCTCGCGGGGGTCGCGGGCAGCATGCTCCAGCTCGGGCAGCGCGTGGGCTCGGCCATGGGCATCGCGGTGGTCCTCTCGACGTACTACTCGCTCAAGGCGGGTGGTTCGACGGGCGCGGTCGCGGCGAGCACCGCGATGCTCATCACGGTCGCGCTCGTCGCGGTCTCGCTCGTGGTCGCGATCGTGGACCTGCGGGCGCGAGCGCACGCCGCACCCCAGGGCAAGGTGACGTCCGCGACGTGAGCGCCGCCGTCGGGCGCGGTGCGGCCTGGGCAGCGCGGTGAGACCTGGCGGGGGAGTCGGGCCCGACGGCGGAGCGGGGGGCGCGTGGTCGGCCGCGCCTCCCTCTCGGGCCACCTCCCGGAGAGAGCGTGAGAAGGATGTGCACGTCGCCCGCGACCTCCTCGCGACCGCGTAGAATTAGCACTCGACGGTAGAGAGTGCGAACGCGCGACGATCGGCAGGAGGTGGTCATGAGCGAGGAACGACGGCTCGATGTGCTGCGTGCGATCGTCGAGGACTACGTCCTCACCAGGGAACCGGTGGGGTCGCGGGTCCTCGCCGAGCGGCATCGATTGGGCGTGTCCCCGGCCACGATCCGTAACGACATGGCCGCCCTCGAGGAGGACGGCTACATCGCCCAGCCGCACACGTCTGCCGGGCGCATCCCCACGGACAAGGGCTACCGCCTGTTCGTGGACAAGCTCTCGACGGTCAAGCCCTTGTCGTCGCCCGAGCGTCGGGCCATCGAGACCTTCTTGTCCGAGGCGGTCGACCTCGACGACGTCGTGACGCGGGCGGGGCGGCTGCTCGCCCAGCTCACGGGCCAGGTGGCCGTGGTCCAGTACCCGTCGCTGCGTCGGTCGGGCCTGCGCCACCTCGAGCTCGTGCCGGTCGGCGACCGCCGCCTGCTCGTGGTCATCATCACGGACACGGGCCGGGTCGAGCAGCGCACGCTCGAGGTCGCCGCGGCCCCGGACGAGGCGACGCTCGCCGAGCTGCGCTCGCGGCTCAACGCGGTCGCGGCGGGCAAGCGTCTCGCGGAGCTCGGGCAGGGCTTCGCCGAGGTCGCCGAGCAGTTCCGCCCCGAGCACCAGGACCTGGCCCGCTCGCTCGCGCTGCTGGTCGAGGAGACCCTCTCCGAGGAGTCCGAGGAACGCATCGTGCTGGCCGGCACCGCCAACCTCGCCCGGGTCGGGATGAGGTTCGAGCACGCGCTGCGCCCGGTCCTCGAGGCGCTCGAGGAACAAGTCGTGCTGCTCGGGTTGTTGACCGAGATGGCCGCGGAGTCCGGGGTGAGCGTGCGGATCGGTCACGAGACGCAGCTCGAGGGCCTCGCGGAGACCTCTGTCGTGACGAGCGGATACGGTAACGAGGGCGACTCGGTCGCGCTGATCGGTTCGATCGGACCGACCCGCATGGACTATCCCGGGACGATCGCCTCGGTCCGCGCCGTGGCGCGGTACCTGTCGCGCGTCCTGACAGCATGAGCATGGTTCTTGCGCCACCGGGTGCGGCGACCGGGCCCTCGGGCCCGGCGCGTGCTGCGGGGCGTTGTCGGAAGTCGCCGATCCACCGTCGGCGTGCGCTAGTAGAGAGTGACCTGTGAGCGACTACTACGAGATCCTGGGCGTGCCCCGGGACGCGAGCCAGGACCAGATCAAGAAGGCCTACCGCAAGCTGGCCCGTGAGCTGCACCCTGACGTCGCGGGCGAGGCCGCCGAGGACAAGTTCAAGGACGTGTCCCGCGCGTACGAGGTCCTGTCCAACCCGGACAAGCGCCAGCAGTACGACCTCGGCTCGGACCCGTCCGCCGCCGGTGGCGGCATGGGCGGGGGCTTCGGCTTCCAGGACATCTTCGAGACGTTCTTCGGCGGGGGACAGGCGCAGTCCGGCCCCATCCCGCGCGCCCGCCGCGGCCAGGACTCCCTGGTCCGCCTCGACATCGACCTCTCGGAGGCCACGTTCGGTGCCCGCCGCGAGCTCCAGGTCGACACCGCGGTCGTGTGCGGGACGTGCAGCGGCTCGTGCTGTCGCCCCGGCACCTCGCCCCGTACCTGTGACGTCTGCAACGGGCGCGGCACGGTCCAGCGCGTGGCCCGCTCGTTCCTCGGGCAGGTCATGACGACCGCTCCCTGCGCGGCGTGCCAGGGCTTCGGCACCGTCATCCCCGAGCCCTGCGCCGAGTGCGCGGGCGAGGGACGCGTGCGCAGCCGCCGCACCCTGACCGTGAACGTGCCCGCGGGAGTGGACACGGGCACGCGCATCAAGCTCACGTCGCAGGGAGAGGTCGGCCCGGCCGGCGGACCCGCGGGCGACCTGTACGTCGAGATCCGCGAGCGCAACCACGAGATCTTCGTGCGCCGCGGCGACGACCTGCACTGCACGCTCCAGGTCCCCATGACCGCCGCCGCGCTCGGCACGGTCCTCGAGCTCGAGACGCTCGACGGCCCGCAGGAGATCGACCTGCGTCCCGGCACCCAGCCCGGTCAGATCGTCACGCTCAAGAACCTGGGCGTCGGCCACCTGCACACGGGTGGCCGCGGCGACCTCAACGTGCACGTCGAGGTCCAGGTCCCCACGGGGCTCGACGACGAGCAGCAGGAGCTGCTGCGCTCGCTCGCCAAGGCCCGCGGCGAGGAGCGCCCGGACCCGCGCCTGTCGGCCGCGCACCCGGGAGTCTTCTCCCGCCTGCGCGACAAGCTCTCGGGGCGCTGAGGCATGAGCGCACCGGTCTTCCTCGCCGAGCCGAGCGGCGCAGAGCCCCAGGGGCTCGCGCAGTACCCCGCGGGGTCGCTCTACGTGCTCGACGGCGCCGAGGGGCGCCATGCGGGCGTCGTCCAGCGGCGGGGGGTCGGTGAGCACGTCGACGTCGTCGACGGCGACGGGCTGCGGCTGCGGTGCGTCATCGAGACCGTCGAGGCCGCCCAGGTCGGCCTGCGCGTCGACGAGGTCGTGCACGAACCTGCGCCCGACGTCGTGGTGACCCTCGTCCAGGCCCTCGCCAAGGGCGACCGCGACGAGATGGCGATCGAGGCCGCGACCGAGGTCGGGGCCGACGCCGTCGTGCCGTGGCAGGCCGAGCGCTCGATCGTCGTGTGGCGCGGGGACCGTGCCGCCAAGTCGCGCGCGCGCTGGCTCGCGACCGTGCGCGCCGCGACCAAGCAGGCCCGCCGTGCGCGCCTGCCCCGCGTCGACGTCGCGATCGACACGCGCGGGCTCGTCGAGCGCACGCGCGAGGTCGTCGCGGCAGGCGGCGCCGTGATCGTCCTGCACGAGGAAGCCAGCGCCCCGCTCGCCGAGGTGCCGCTGCCCGTCCCCGCGTCCCCGGCCGACGCCGCGGAGGGCCGAGCACCCGAGGTCCTCGTCGTCGTCGGGCCCGAGGGCGGGATCTCCGAGCGGGAGGTCGACGCGCTCACCGAGGCCGGCGCCCTCACGGCGCGCCTGGGCCCGCACGTGCTGCGGACCTCGACCGCCGGACCCGTCGCGATCGCCCTGCTGGTCCAGCGGCTCGGCCGCTGGGACGGCACGCCCGCGTGAGCGCACGCCGCACCGCACCGGCGGTCACCGGGCTGCGGCCCGGTGACCGGGGGTAGCCTGCCGACATGACGAGCAACGACACCTCCCGGCCCACCGACCCGGACTGCCTGTTCTGCAAGATCGTCGCAGGGGAGATCCCCGCGACGGTCGTCGCCTCGACGGACCAGGCCGTCGCGTTCAAGGACATCAACCCGCAGGCCCCGCTGCACGTCCTGGTCGTGCCCCGGGCGCACCACGGCGACATCGCACAGCTCGCGGCCGCCGACCCCGAGCTGCTCTCGGGCGTCGTGGCGCTCGCGGACGCCGTGGCGAGCGAGCAGGCCGACGGCCAGTTCCGGCTCATCTTCAACTCGGGCCCGCGGGCAGGCCAGAGCGTCTTCCACGTCCACGGCCACGTGATCGGCGGCAAGGAGCTGGGCTGGAGCCCCGCCTGACCCGCGTCGCGGCCCACGGAGGTCCCGGGCGCAGGACACACCCGTCAGGGCGTTATTCGCCCTGACCCAGGGCGCTGCGCTCGTTACCATGGATGCACCACGAAATCTCCCCGACCTGCAGAAGGAGTGCCTCGGCGCAAGCCGGCTCATGCCATCCTCGACACCATCCTTGCCGCACGGCTCGTCGACGCCCGGCCCCGGAGGCTCCTCCCGCGACCCGGGGCGCGCGCGCACCGAGCAGAGGACGAACGGCACGGACGACCGGGGAGCCCCGGGCGCCCAGCACCCCAGCACACGGGTCGAGCACCGGATCGTCGTCCCGTCCCACGTCTCCATGGCGGCGCTGCTCGGCAGCGGTGACTCCGTCCTGCGCGCCGTCGAGGCAGGGTTCCCCTCGGTCGACGTCCACGCGCGGGGCAACGAGATCGTCGTCAAGGGGCCGGTCGGCGACGTGGCGCTCGCTTCGCGGCTGCTCGACGAGCTCGTCGAGGTCGTCGAGTCGGGCACGCAGCTCTCGGCCGACGTCGTCACGCGCTCGATCGCGATGCTCACGGCCGCGACGGCGTCGCGCCCCGCCGAGGTCCTGACGTTCAACATCCTCTCGAACCGCGGGCGGACCATCCGGCCCAAGACGGTCGGGCAGAAGCGCTACGTCGACGCGATCGACGCGAGCACCGTGACGTTCGGGATCGGTCCCGCAGGGACCGGCAAGACCTACCTCGCGATGGCCAAGGCCGTCCAGGCGCTGCAGGCCAAGCAGGTCAGCAGGATCGTCCTGACGCGCCCCGCGGTCGAGGCCGGCGAGCGGCTCGGGTTCCTGCCGGGCTCGCTCTCGGAGAAGATCGACCCGTACCTGCGTCCGCTGTACGACGCGCTGCACGACATGATCGACCCCGAGTCGATCCCCAAGCTGATCGAGGCGGGCACCATCGAGGTGGCCCCGCTGGCCTACATGCGTGGCCGCACCCTGAACGACGCGTTCATCATCCTCGACGAGGCCCAGAACACCTCGACCGAGCAGATGAAGATGTTCCTCACGCGCCTCGGGTTCGGCTCCAAGATGGTCATCACGGGCGACGTGACGCAGGTCGACCTGCCCGGGGGCACCACCTCGGGGCTCCGTGTCATCGAGGACGTCCTGACCGGGGTCGACGACGTCGAGTTCTGCCGGCTCACGTCGACCGACGTCGTCCGCCACCGCCTCGTGAGCGAGATCATCGACGCCTACGCCCGCTGGGACGTCAGCAGCGCACCGCCCGCACGCGACGGCGGCAACCACCAGCACGGCTCGGCGCGCGGAGGCACCTCCCGCCAGGGCAGACCGCGAGACCAACGAGAGCAAGGGGCACGCTGATGAGCGTCGAGATCAACAACGAGTCCGGCTACGAGGTCGACGAGGCAGAGTTCGCGGCCCTCGCCCGCTACGTCCTGGACGCCATGCACGTCCACCCGCAGAGCGAGCTCGGCATCCGCTTCGTCGAGACCGACGTCATGACCGAGCTGCACGTGCGCTGGATGGACGAGCCGGGCCCCACCGACGTCCTGTCGTTCCCCATGGACGAGCTGCGCCCCGGTCGCGACGGCGACGTGACCCCCGCGGGCGAGCTGGGCGACATCGTCCTGTGCCCCGAGGTCGCGGCCCAGCAGGCCGTCACGGCCGGGCACTCCACGGCCGAGGAGATGCTCCTGCTCACCACGCACGGGATCCTGCACCTGCTCGGGTACGACCACGCCGAGCCCGAGGAGGAGAAGGAGATGTTCGCGCTCCAGCGCAAGCTCCTGCTGACCTTCCTCGCCAGCCGATGACCGAGGTCCCCGTCGCGCTGCTCCTCGTCCTCGCCGTGCTCGGCGTGGTCCTCGCGGGCGCGCTCGGCGCGGGCGAGAGCGCGGTCATGCGGGTCACGCGTGCCGCGGTCGCCGAGGCGGCTGCGGAGGCCGAGGCCGGCACGGGGACCGCGGGAACGTCCGGCGGCGGGGCAGGCGGACCCGTTCCGCCGCGCGTCGCCCGCGCGCGTCGTGTCCGTTCGCTGACCGAGGACCCGCCGCACACCGCGGCCGCGCTCGCGTTCCTGCGCGTCGTCGCGGAGATGGTCGCCGCCGCGTGCGTCACGCTCCTGGTCTCGGTGTGGCTCGAGGACTGGTGGCAGGCGCTGCTCGCGGCGCTGGTCTTCGCGGTCGTCGTCGCGCTCGTGTTCGCGCGCATCGCGCCGCGCGCGCTGGGGCGTCGGCACCCCGTGCAGGTCCTGCTGCTGCTCTCGGGCGTGCTGGCGCCGGCGGTCGCGCTCACGGGCTGGGTCGCACGCGTCACGGGCCCGAAGGACGACTCCGACGGCCCGCACGAGCGCGAGCTGCGCGACATGGTGGACCGCGTGAACGAGTCCGAGATCATCGAGGAGGAGGAGCGGGAGATGATCCGCTCCGTCTTCGAGCTGGGCGACACCCTGACCCGCGAGGTCATGGTCCCGCGGACCGACATGATCACGACCCCGGCGACGACCCCGCTGTCCAAGGCGTTGTCGCTGTTCCTGCGTTCCGGGTTCTCGCGCCTGCCCGTCACGGGCACGTCGGTCGACGACCTGGTGGGCGTCGTCTACTTCAAGGACGTCGTCAAGGTCGTCACCGCCTCGCCAGAGGCCGGCTCGCGACGGGTGGCGGACGTCGCCCGTCCTGCGATCTTCGTGCCCGAGTCCAAGCCCGTCGACGACCTGCTGCGCGAGATGCAGGCCTCGGCCTCGCACATCGCGATGGTCGTCGACGAGTACGGCGGTGTCGCGGGGCTCGTCACGATCGAGGACGCGCTCGAGGAGATCGTGGGCGAGCTGACCGACGAGCACGACAAGTCCGGGCCCGAGATCGAGGACCTGGGCGACGGTGAGTTCCGCATCCCGGCGCGGCTGCCGCTCGACGAGCTCGGCGAGCTGTTCGACCTCGACATCGAGGACGACGACGTCGACACCGTGGGCGGTCTGCTCGCCAAGGCGCTGGGCAAGGTCCCGCTCCCGGGATCGGTCGCCGAGGCGCAGGGCGTGCACATGGTCGGCGAACGGGTCGAGGGACGGCGCAAGCAGCTCGCGACGGTCCTCGTGCGCGCCGTCGCCCCGGAGCACGAGGCGGACGGGGCGGACGAGACGCCGTCGGGCCGTACCGATCGCCAGGAGCGCCACGACCACCGTGAGCGCTCCGAGCGCGACCACCAGACACACCCCGAGCGCGCCGAGCGTGCCGGGAGGACGAGCGAGGACCCGCGCCGCGCGGGCCAGACGAACGAGAGAGAAGCACACCGGTGACCCAGAACGACCTTGCAGCACCCGAGCACAAGTCCGGCTTCGCGTGCTTCGTCGGACGGCCCAACGCGGGCAAGTCCACGCTGACGAACGCACTGGTCGGGCAGAAGGTCGCGATCACCTCCGGGCGCCCGCAGACGACCCGGCACACGATCCGCGGCATCGTGCACCGACCCGACGCCCAGCTCATCCTCGTGGACACGCCCGGGCTGCACCGCCCTCGCACGCTCCTCGGCGAGCGGCTCAACGACCTGGTCCGTGAGACGCTCGCGCAGGTCGACGTGATCGCCTTCTGCCTGCCCGCAGACCAGAAGGTCGGCCCGGGCGACAAGTACATCGCGGCCCAGCTCGCGGACCTGATGAAGGGCCGGCGTCCCACCCCGGTCGTCGCGGTCGTGACCAAGGCGGACCTCGTGGACCGCGAGACGTTGACCAAGCACCTGCTCGCGGTCGACCAGCTGGGCGAGTGGCAGGACATCGTCCCGGTCTCGGCCGTGGACGGATTCCAGGTCGAGGTCCTCGAGCAGGTCCTCGTCAAGCACCTGCCGAAGGGCCCCGAGCTCTACCCCGGCGGCGAGCTGACCGACGAGCCCGAGGCCGTCATGGTGGCCGAGCTCGTGCGCGAGGCCGCCCTGGAGGGCGTGCGCGACGAGCTGCCGCACAGCCTCGCGGTCGTGGTCGACGAGATCACGCCCCGCGAGGGCTCGGGCAACCCGGCGGCGGGCAGGCCCCCGCTCCTGGACGTGCGCGTCAACCTGTTCGTCGAGCGCGACAGCCAGAAGGCCATCATCATCGGGCGCGGCGGGTCGCGGCTGCGGCACGTCGGGACCGAGGCGCGCAAGGGGATCGAGGCGCTGCTCGGCGCGCGGGTCTACCTCGACCTGCACGTCAAGGTCGCCAAGGACTGGCAGCGCGACCCCAAGCAGTTGCGCAGGCTCGGCTTCTAGGGTGGGCCCCCGGTCGGCTCTCGGGACGCCCCGCCTGTCTGCTCGAACGCAGGCGGCGCTGCAGCACACCTCGATACGATCCTGAGGTGATCTTCCGGACAGCCGCCACGAGCGCCGCCCTCGCGATCGGCCTCGCACTGGTCGGTGCGGTCACGGGCCCCCAGTGGGATCCCGTGCCCGTCACCGACCACCTCGAGCCCTCGACGCCCGACACGACGATCGGCGGGCAGGGCCCCGACGTCCAGCCGGTCGGGACCTATGCCGTGCAGGAGACCCCCGTGGTCGTCCAGCTCGACGGGGTGAGCGTCGACGGGATCGTGCGCGAGCCCGTCGACGCGCCCGAGGGGCTGCCGGGGGTGGTCTTCCTCCACGGAGCGGGCACGGGGTCGGCCGACGAGGCGTTCGTCGACGTCGCGACGGACCTGGCGAGCGCGGGCGTGGTCACGCTCGTGCCGTCCAAGCGGCTCGACACCTACACGACGCGGCACCGGGACTACGTCGACATGGCCGACGACTACCAGCGCTCGGTCGACCTCCTGCGCGCCAGGCCCTCGGTCGATCCCGAGCGGGTGGGGCTCTACGCCGAGTCCGAGGGCACCTGGGTCGCGCCCGTGCTCGCGGACCAGGACCAGGACGTCTCGTTCGTCGTCCTGGTCTCGGCCCCGGTCGTGCCGCCGCGCCAGCAGGCGGGGTTCGCGGTCGACTCCTACCTGCGCAACACGGGGGTGCCGCAGGGGGTCTTCCGGGCGATCCCGCGCGCGGTGGGCATGGAGATGCCTGGCGGCGGGTTCGAGTACGCGGACTTCGACGTCACGCCCTACCTCGCGCGGCTCTCGGTGCCGACGCTCGTGGCGTACGGCACGGCCGACCCGTCGATGCCGGTCGAGCAGGGCGCGCTGCGCATCATCGCCGACGCCGGCGCCAACGGTAACCACGACGTCACGGTCCGCTACTACGAGGGTGCCAACCACGGCATCAAGATCGACGACGTCATGGTCCCGGAGTTCCCGCGGGACGTCAGCGCCTGGGTGCAGGGTCTGCCGGGGACCGCGGGCGCCCCGCCGACGGTCGCGGGCGGGCAGCCCAACCAGCTGTACCTGGCCTCGGCCGTGCCCAACCCTCGCTGGTACGGCAACGGCGACATCGTCATCGGGTTCGTGATCGTGGGCGGGGTGCTGCTCGTGGTCGGCCCGCTGGTGTGGCTGGTCGCGGGGGCGGTGCGCCGGGTCCGGCGCGCCCCGCACGCCGCCGGCCGTCTCGCGCCCGGGCTGCGGTGGCCGCTCGCGGGGCTGGCCGTGGGGTCGGTCGCCACGATGGTGGGGCTGGTCGTGTACCTGGTCGCGGTCGCGCGGCTCGCGCTCGACTACAAGACGGACTCCTGGGTGGTCCAGGGAGGGTGGATCGCTGTCCGCCTGCTCGGCCTGGCGACGGTCGTCGCGGCGGCGTTCATCATCAACCGGTTGTCGGACCTGCGCCAGGCGCGCAAGGCGGTCGTGGCTTCCCCCGAGGGCGGTGGGGTCGTGGTGCGCCCGGCGACGGGGGTGGGTGCGCGCACGACGCTGTGGGCCACGGTCGCGGGGTCCACGATCCTGCTCGTGACGCTCGCCTACTGGGGCGTCTACCAGCTGGGCATCTGACGCCGGACGTGACGGACGCCTAGGGTCGAGTCATGCGACGACGTACGAAGGACGGCTCCGAGGGGCGGATGCGTTCGTTCGCGCTCGAGGAGGCCGAGGAGGACGTCGACGAGCCTCCAGGGCCTCTGCCTGCCCGTGGGACGCAGGCGACGGGAGCCGGTCGTGGCGGCGTGCCCGACGACGGAGCTCGCCTCCCGTCCGTCTCGCACGGTCCGGCGTCGCGCGACGTGCCCGGTCGAGCGCGGTCGGGTCGTCGTCCGTCGCGCAGGACCCGGGCGCTGCTGGGCGCCGCGATCGCCACCGTGATCGTGCTCGTCGTGGGCGGGCTCGTGGTCGGAGAACGGAACGAGGCCGCGCGCATCGAGCGGGTCCTTGCGTCGTCGGGCGGTGTCCGGAGCCTGGGGCCGGACGTCGCGGTGGTCTGGCGCATCGACCCCGTCGCGGGCGGCAACGCGCCGGACCTGGGCCGCTGGAGCCAGCCCACCGTGGTGGACGGGGTGCTCGTGGTCCCAGGGGATCCCGTAGCGGGCTACGACCCGACGACGGGGGAACGGCTGTGGAGCGCGTCGGAGTCGTCGGCGGCGTCGGAGAGAGCCCGCAGCGGGGACCAGACGAGGTGCATCGGCAGCGGGCCCCGCTCGGACTCCGGACCCGTCGTCTGCACGACGTCCAGCTACCGCCCGGTGACGATCTTCGGCGAGACCTCCGAGGAGGCGCACCTGCGTCGCATCGAGGTCGTCGACCCGGTGACGGGAGACGTGCTGACCGCGCGATCCGTGGACGAGGAGACCACTGCGGCGACCGTCGCCTTCACGGACGGCCTGGCCACGTTCGCGTGGGGTTCTGGTGGTCAGGTCGTGGTGACGCTCGAGGACCTGGCCACGGGGGAGCTGCGCTGGTCACGGGAGCTCGTCCCCGAACCGGGGGAGGGGGTGGAGAGCCCGCGCTACCTGCAGGGGTGGCCCGACGGTGACGAGCTCCGTGTCGAGGCGACCGGCCTCAGTGCGACGCTGGACGCGGACGGCAGCTCCGTCGGTGCGCGGGAAGGGATGTCGTGGGACTCGACGCTGCCCGACGGTGGCAGGGTCTCGACGGGGGGCGACGGGACCTGGACGGTCTTCGCCCCGGACGGTCACGGGGCGTTCAGCGTCGAGGGGAACCTCGTCCTGTTCGACGTGACCGACGGGTCGGCGGACGTACCTCTGCTCGTCTCGGCAGGGGGCGACGTCATGGACGCGGCCGGGACGATCGCTCGGCCCACGTTCTCGGCCCTGGACCGCCGGACCGGGCGGACGCTCTGGACCGCAGACGGGACCCTCGAGCGTGCGGTCGCCCAGGTCGGGGACGTCGGCGTCCTGTCAGGTGCCGGCCGGTTGTGGGGGGTCGACCTGGCGACCGGCGAACGGGTCTGGGAGGCCGAGGGAACCCTGGCGTACGGCCAGTCCTTCACGGACGGCACGGACCTCTACCTGGTCGGGCAGAGCGGGACCGGCGCGACACGGGTCACCGCGATCTCGGTCGACTCGGGCCAGGAGCTCTGGGAGGCCGACGTCCCGGAGCTCTCGACCTGGACGTTCAGCGCCCGGGGAAGGCTCGTGCTCGTGACCGACGAGGGGGGACTCCTGGGGCTGGGCTGAGACGACCGGGGCCCGGCGGCCCCATCCGGTCGGATCAGGTCTACCGTGGAAAGGGTGGCCCCACGCCGTCGTGAGCACTCCGCCCACGCCGTCGAGCTGGTCGAAGTGGCCGAGCTCGACGACGACTTCGACGCGGTCTGGGGACGATCACCTGGTGGGCCCAGCGCGACGGGCGGGGGTCGTGGCGTGCCGTCGCCGCCGGGACCGGGTACGGGCCGCACGGATGGTCCGGGCAGGGCTCGACGTCGTGTGCGAGAAGGCGCCGGCGCGCCGGGCACCGTGGTGCTCTCCGGGTCGCCGACGCCGGGCGGGGAGGCGCTGCCCTCCCGTGCTCGCCGGGTCCCGGTACGCGCCCTAGTCGTCGCCGCGGTGGCGGTCGCCGTCGCGGGCACGGGCGCGTCGTTGGTCGTCGGGGGCCTCTCCGACCGACATCAGGCGGTGCTCGTCGCGACCCAGCCGGGCGGCCTGTGGTCGGTCCCCCCTGACCCCGACGTCGTCTGGCGGGCGTCGACCGGCGGTGGATGGCCCGCGGCCGTGGAAGGGCAGGTCGTGCTCGAGGCCGACGGCGACCTGCAGGGCCTCGACGTCGCGACGGGCGAACCGCTGTGGTCGGCCTCGTTGCCCCGGGGGAAGAGCGCGTGCGGGCCGGACCTGCTCGACCCGGGGAGCGTGGGTTCGCCGCTCGTGTGCGTGACGGAGGTCGACCCGGCCCCGGGAGGGGAGCCGGCGGGCAGCGTGGGCGGCCCGGCCGACCCCGCCGAGCCGTCGACCTCGCGCCCCGCGTTCGTCGTGACCGTCCTGGACCCTGCGGGGCAGGTCGTGGGGGCGCGAGAGCTCGCGGGCACGACCGCCGCCGCAGCGCCCCTCGCAGGCGGGCTCGTGGCGACCGCGCGGCGTGACGGCGACCGCGCCGTCGTGAGCTGGGAGGAGGCCCTCGACGGGACGCTCGTGCGCACGCGCGTCCTGCACGCCGCCGGCTATCCGGTCGACGCCGTCGGCTCGACGGGCCAGGACGACGTCGGGACGATCGACCTCTACGGGCTGCGTGGGCTGCTCCACGTCCGTGCGTCCGACCTGCGTGAGACCTTCGACGCGTCCGGAGAGTACGCGACCGGCTACGCGCGCCCTCGGTCCGTGCCCGGTGGCTGGGCCGCCGGCGGGCCCTTGCCGGACGACCTGCGCGTCCGGGCCGCGATCGACCCTCGTTCGGGTCGGGTCGAGGAGGTGCACGTGCTCGAGGCCGACGGCGGCGAGCGGTACGTCCTGCCGGGTGAGCCGTTCGTGCCCGCGGTGACCGACGGGACGGTGCCGCACGTCCTGGTCGTCCGGTCACCCGGCTTCACGGGGTACGACACGCTCTCGGGGCGTCGCCTGTGGCACCGGGAGGAGTGGCCCGAGATGATCTGGCTCCAGACCGACGACGTCCTGGTCGTCGAGTCGGGGTCACGGCTGATCGCGATCGAGACGCGCACGGGTCGAGACCTGTGGCGGCGCTGGCTGCCGAGCGAGGTGCACCGGGCGTTCACCGACGGAGACTCCTTGCTCCTGACGAGCACGATCTCTGGTCGCTCGGACGACCCGGACGAGGGGTCGTCCGAGCTCGTCTCGCTGAACCTGTTCGACGGCGGTCTCGAGTGGCGAGACGTCCTCGATCCCACGTACCGAGAAGTCGTCTCGGCACAGGGGCAGCTCTTCGCGGTCACGGACACGGAAGTGGTCCGGATAGGTTGAGGGGTCGACCGGTCTCCTGGTGGGAGACTTGAGCCATCGGTGATCAACCGGTAGAAACTGACGGGGCCGTCATGGCCTGAATCCGGTGCTCGACCGATCCCGAGGCCGGGGCGACCTGTAGGGAGAGCACGATGACCAACGAGACCGACCCGGGGCCCGGCCCCGATCAGCAGGTATCGAACGGGGGGACGGGTCCGCTCGCCCGGGCCTCGGTCCGGGAACCCGACGAGTCGTCGCCCGAGGTCGTCACGGCCTCGTCGACGGACGCTGCGGCGACGTCGTCCGAGAAGCCGTCCGGGAAGCCCGAGGAGAAGGCGTCCGAGCCCGCCGCCGCGTCACCGGCCGCTCCGGCGAACCCCTTCGCCGGTATCCCGGTGAGCGACTACGTGCGCGACGGCGTCGCGGCGCTCCTGCTGTTCGTCTCGTTGACCATGCCGTGGGACCTCGGGCACCCTGCGTCGGACAAGGTCGAGGTCATCCTCGTCTCGGTCCTCTCTCTGCTCTCGCTCGCCCTGCCCTACCTGGCGCGCACAGGTGTCCTGCCCACGACGTGGACCGTGCACACGACCCGCAGGGCCCGCCTCCTGGCGAACGCGCCCTACGGGCTGCTGGTCGGCGTCTACCTCGTGCTGGACCTGGTGAACGGTACGGCCGGCAACGGGTGGGGCGGTCTCGGTACCGGGCTCGCGCTCGGTCTCGCGGGGGCCGTGCTGGCCGCACAGCCCCGCCAGGCGGAGCTCGGCCCGGTCGACCAGGACCGCGCGGTGACCCAGACCTGGGTCAAGGTCCTGATCGGTCTCGGTGCGCTCGCGGTCGTGGGTGCGGTCGTCGCGTTCGTCTTCAGCCTGACGCTGGGGCTCGGCGTCGTCGGGATCTTCGCGCGCCTGGTCGTCGCCGTGCTCGCGATCGGCCTCGTCGGCCTGCCCGTGTGGGGAGTGCTGCGCAAGCAGGAGTCCTGGCGTCTGGTGCTCGTCGGTCTCGGGATCGCGCTCGCGGTGCTCTTCGTCCTCAACACGGGAAGCCTTCTCGTGAGCTACGAGAGCCTGCGCGGTGGACAGTTCGGTCTGCTGCTGGTCCCGGCGGTCGCCGCGGTCGCCGCCTCGCCCGCGGTCGCCCGCAGCACGACGTCGGAGTCTCCCGTCCGGACGTGGGTCGCCGTGGCGGTCAACACCCTGGACCTGGTCCTGCTCGTCGCCGCGGTGCTGGTGGTCCGGGCGATCCTGTGGCTCGCGGCCGGGCTGAGCGGGGTCGTCGTGATCCTCGCGCTCGTCCTGGGGCTCCTCATGGTGGGCGTGACCCTCGTCGCGCGTCGTGCGCTCGCCCGGGACGCGGTGTCGGGCAGGACGTTGGCGCTCGGCGGTGCGGGCGTCGTGGCGGTCCTCGCCATCGTGCTCCTGATCGTCGTCGCGAACCAGGCCGGTCTGGGGATCGGGGTCGGGATCGACCTGCTGCTGCTGGCCTTCGGCCTGCCGGCCATCACGGCGTTCGCGCTCATGGTGCCCGCCGAGGTCCGCACGCACTTCGCCGAGAACCGTCCCGCGTCCCTCGTCGGGGCCGACGCGGCGCCGAGCGCCTACGTGTGGCAGCCGCCGGCGCCTCGTCCGGCGCGTCCCCAGCCCGCCCAGGAGCCGGTCGCCGGACCGCACGGCGACGGGAGTTACGCGACCGGTCCTGACGGACACGGTCCGGTGGCCGGCGCGTACGAGCAGGACCCGGTCGCCCCCGCGTCGCGACCGACCTCGGCGCAGCCCTACAGCCCGGCCCAGCAGCCGGCGCAGCCGGTCTCTCAGGAGCCGTACCGCTCGGCCCAGCCGACCCAGCAGCCGACGCAGCCCGTCGCGCAGGAGCCGTACCGTCCTGCACAGACCCAGCAGCCGGCGCAGCCGGTCGCGCAGAACCAGCAGCCGTACAGCCCGGCCCAACCTCAGTCCCAGCCCGTGCGCCCGGTCGAGCAGTACCAGCCGACGCAGGTGCTGCCTGCTCAGGGGGTCCAGTCCGCACGCCCCGTGCAGCCTGCCGTCCAGGAGCGCTCGGGCTACGCGGCCCGGCCGGGCTACGCGGCCCAGGCCGCCGGGGAGACCGCGGTCCTGCCGGCCTACCAGGACCCGCAGCCGGTCGGCTTCAGCGCCGCGCAGGCGCTCGACCCGTCGACGCCGCTCGAGGTCCTCGCGCAGATCGTCCAGGAGGCTCCTCACCTCCGGCCTCAGGTCGCGGCGAACCCGTCGACGTACCCGGCGCTGCTCGAGTGGCTCGGCAACCTGGGAGACCCTGCGGTCGACGCGGCGCTGCGTTCGCGCGGTCGCTGACCCGGACGGGACACGCTGAGGCGGGCCCGACGACGTCGCTCCGGCGAGTCGTCGGGTCCGCCTCTCGCATGTCATCCAGCGGGACGTCCGCGAGCATCGTCCCCGACGGGGGTATGGTGACAACGTGCACCTGACGCAGCTGCTCCTCCTTCGTTGCCGCGACGAGGCCCTCTAGGCCGCAACCTCGTCGCGGTGGTTGGTGTGCCGGCTGAACAGCACCGACGAAGAGATCGCGAAGGACATGATGAGCACCACGGCGCAGACCCCCCAGACCAGCTCCCGCTCCGCACAGCAGCCGTCCGGCATGCCCGTGCACAAGTACGAGCCGTTCCACCGGCAGTTCGACGTGTCGCTGCCGGACCGGACCTGGCCGGACAAGCGCATCGAGAAGGCCCCGCGCTGGTGCGCGGTGGACCTGCGGGACGGCAACCAGGCACTGATCGAGCCCATGAACGCCGAGCGCAAGCTGAAGATGTTCCAGCTGCTCGTCGAGATGGGCTACAAGGAGATCGAGGTCGGCTTCCCGTCGGCCTCCCAGACCGACTTCGACTTCGTGCGCCTGCTCATCGAGGACGGGCACATCCCGGACGACGTCGTGATCCAGGTCCTGACCCAGTCCCGTGAGCACCTGATCGCCCGGACGTACGAGTCGCTGCGCGGTGCCAAGCAGGCGATCGTGCACCTGTACAACTCGACGTCGCGCCTGCAGCGCGACGTCGTGTTCCGCACCGACGAGGACGGCATCGTCGACATCGCGGTGGAGGGTGCCAAGCTCTGCCGCAAGTTCGAGGAGACCATCCCCGAGACGGCCGTCTTCTACGAGTACTCGCCCGAGTCGTACACGGGCACCGAGCTCGAGTTCGCGGTGCGGATCTGCAACGAGGTCATCGAGGTCTTCGAGCCGACGGCGGACCGCAAGGTCATCATCAACCTGCCCGCGACGGTCGAGATGGCCACGCCCAACGTCTACGCCGACTCGATCGAGTGGATGAACCGCCACCTCGCTCACCGCGAGAACGTGGTCCTGTCGCTGCACCCGCACAACGACCGCGGCACGGCGGTCGCGGCGGCCGAGCTGGGCTACCAGGCCGGTGCGGACCGCATCGAGGGCTGCCTGTTCGGCAACGGGGAGCGCACGGGCAACGTCTGCCTGGTGACCCTGGGCATGAACCTGTTCAGCCAGGGGATCGACCCCCAGATCGACTTCACCGACATGGACCGCGTGCGCCGCACGGTCGAGTACTGCAACCAGATCGCGGTCCACGAGCGTCACCCGTACGCGGGCGACCTGGTGTTCACGGCGTTCTCGGGCTCGCACCAGGACGCGATCAAGAAGGGCCTGGACGCCATGGCCGCGCAGGCCGAGGCCGCGGGCAAGGGCGTCGACGACCTGGTCTGGGGCGTGCCGTACCTGCCGATCGACCCCAAGGACGTCGGGCGCTCGTACGAGGCCGTCATCCGGGTCAACTCGCAGTCGGGCAAGGGCGGCATCTCCTACCTGCTCAAGTCCGAGCGCCACCTGGACCTGCCGCGTCGGCTGCAGATCGAGTTCTCGCGTGTCGTCCAGGCGTTCACGGACGCTGGCGGCCAGGAGGTCACGGGTGACGACATCTGGCGGATCTTCTCGGACGAGTACCTGCCGGTCGACCCGGGCTCGGGGCTCGAGCCCTGGGGTCGTCTGAAGCTGCGCGGCACCCGGGCGTCGTCGACCGAGGACGGGCCGGACACCCTGGCCGTCGACGTCCTCGACCGTGGTGACGAGCTGACGCTCGACGGCTCGGGCAACGGGCCGGTCGCGGCGTTCGTCGACGCGATCGCGCACGTCGGGGTCGAGGTGCGGGTCCTGGACTACGCCGAGCACGCTCTGTCGGAGGGCGGGGACGCCAACGCGGCGGCCTACGTCGAGTGCCAGGTGGGCGACGAGGTGCTGTGGGGCGTCGGTATCGACCCGTCGATCACCACGGCCTCGCTCAAGGCGATCGTCTCGGCCGTCAACCGCGCGGAGCGCGCCGCGGTCTGACCGCGGATCCTGTCGGCTTCCGGTGGGTGCGGAGCTCGGGCGCGACACGCCTCGCGTGTCCCGCGGTGGCTCCGTGCCCACGGGTACGGATCCGTGAGGGACCTGTGCACATGGGCCCACGAGCCGGGTGCGTGCACCGCGACGTGGGTGGCATGGCGGACAATAGGGGAGTGGTCCTCTACCGAGACGAAGCGATCGTGCTCCGCACCCAGAAGCTGGGCGAAGCCGACCGCATCGTCACCCTGCTGACGCGGGAGAACGGCAAGGTCCGGGCCGTGGGCAAGGGGGTGCGGCGCACGTCGTCGCGCTTCGGCGCGCGTCTCGAGCCCTTCATGTTCGTCGACGTGCAGCTGCACGTCGGACGCAGCCTCGACGTCGTGACCCAGGCGGAGACCGTGGGGCCCTACGCTCGGGCGATCTGCGAGGACTACGGCCTCTACACCGCGGGAACCGCGATGCTGGAGACCGCCGACCGCCTGGTCGAGGCCGAGAAGGAACCTGCGGTGCAGCAGTTCTGGCTGCTCGCGGGGGCCGTCCGCTCGCTCGCGGTCAACGCCCACGCCCCCGGCCTGGTCCTGGACTCCTACCTGCTGCGCGCCTTCGCGATCGCAGGGTGGGCGCCCAGCTTCACGGACTGCTCGCGCTGCGGTGAGCCCGGCCCGCACCGCTCGTTCGCGGTCGCCATGGGCGGGGCGGTGTGCGGTCGGTGCCGCCCCCCGGGGTCCACGGCCCCCGCCCCCGAGACCTTCACGCTGCTCGCCGCGCTGCTCGCGGGCGAGTGGGACGTGGCGGACGCGTCCGACGCGCGCCACCGCAAGGAAGCCAGCGGCCTCGTGGCCGCCTACAGCCAATATCACCTGGAGAGAACGTTGCGATCACTGCGGATGGTGGAACGAGACGGAGCGGTCACGCCGCGGGCCGGAGGAGAGGCCTGATGGCCCGACCGATCCAGCCGCCCCCGCCGCACCCGTCGGGGGCCGTCGCGCCCAACATCCCGGCCCGGTTCGTGCCCAACCACGTCGCGATCGTCATGGACGGCAACGGCCGCTGGGCCAACGAGCGCGGGCTGCCGCGGACCGAGGGTCACAAGGCCGGTGAGGCCGCGCTGCTGGACGTCGTGGCGGGAGCCATCGAGATCGGCGTCAAGCACGTCTCGGCCTACGCGTTCTCGACCGAGAACTGGAAGCGTTCACCCGAGGAGGTGCGCTTCCTCATGCAGTTCAACCGCGACGTGATCCGTCGTCGACGCGACGAGATGAGCAGCTGGGGCGTCCGGATGCGTTGGGCGGGGCGACGCCCGCGCCTGTGGGGCTCGGTCATCAAGGAGCTCGAGGACGCCGAGCGGATCACCGCGGGCAACGACACCTGCACCCTGACGATGTGCGTGAACTACGGGGGCCGGGCCGAGATCGCGGACGCGGCGCAGGCGATCGCGCAGGAGGTCGCGGCCGGTCGCCTGGACCCCAGGAAGGTCACCGAGAAGACCGTCGCCAAGTACCTCGACGAGCCGGACCTGCCGGACGTGGACCTGTTCCTGAGGTCCTCGGGTGAGCAGCGCACGTCCAACTTCATGATCTGGCAGGCCGCGTACGCGGAGATGGTCTTCCTGCCCGAGCACTGGCCGGACGTGGACCGCCGCAGCCTGTGGCGTGCGGTCGAGGAGTACGCGAGCCGTGACCGGCGCTACGGCGGCGCGATCGACAAGTCGGCCGACCTCCCCTGACGCGCGGAGGAGCGCTGTCGCCGCGGGAGACGCAGGGTTCCTCTCCCGAGGCGGCAGCCCTTCACCGAGGAACGTGTGCCCGGTGGTCGCGGCCGGCGCCCTGGTGGGGCACGTGCTGCGCGTGTCGGTACCTCTCGCTAGCCTGCCGGGTATGACACTCTCGATCGGCATGGTCACGGTGGACTCGACCGACCCGCGTCCGTTGGCGCAGTGGTGGGCACGGCAGACAGGCGGGCGTCTCGTCGACGAGGCCGACGGCTGGTTCCTCGAGGTCGCGCCTGCGGGCGACGGCCAGGGCCCCGTGCTCGGCTTCCAGAAGGTCGAGGACCCGACGCCGGGCAAGAACAAGATCCACCTGGACCTGTCCGCGCCGGACCGCGCGGCCGAGGTCGAGCGCCTGGTCGCCGACGGCGCGGGCCTCGTGGCAGAGCACACCATCCCGGGCTACAGGTGGTCGGTGCTCACCGACCCGCAGGGCAACCAGTTCTGCCTGGGCGAGCCCGACGAGACGGCCACCGAGATCTCCTGAACGGGCCGGCTCTCCCGAGCCGACCACGGCGGGCCCCGGCCTGATCGACCGTGACGGTCGGCTTCCGTCAGTCGCGCGAGCGGTCGGCCTGCGAGGGCTTCGGGTCCTGCCCGCCCGCGCCGCGGGCGGGGTCGTGCGCATCGTCCGTGGAGTCGAGCAGCAGGTCGGCCACGTCGCCGAACGGGTTGGCTCCGTGCGGCTGCGTGCCTGCCGCCCCCTGCGCTGCAGGCTGGTCGCCCGCCGCGCCGCCGTCGCCCTCGGGCGAGTCGTCCTGCCCCCGGGAGGCGTCGGCCGCCCGGGCGCGGCGTCGACGCCGCGAGGCGACGACGATCCATGCCACGAGCCCGACGACGAGCAGCACGATCACCGCCAGCCCGACCGGGCTGCGGGCCGCGAGCAGCACGGCCGTGTTGAACGTGGCGATGCCGATCGTGGTCCAGATCGCCGCCCAGATGGCGCAGCCCGGCAGCAGGGCCGCGAGGTAGCGGGAGAACCTCATGCGGGTGTAGCCCGCCGTCAGGTTGATGACGGTCTGCACACCCACGGTGAAGAAGGACAGCGTGACGGCGATGGGGCCCCACGTGTTGATCGTGGAGATCGCGCGCTGGGCGCGCTCGCTCTCGAGGCGCCGCGACCACGACGTGTTGACGGTCCCTCGGGCGACGCCGCGGCCGGCCCAGTAGGTGGCCTGGGCGCGGACGAACACGATCGCGAACGCCGCGGCGTAGATGATCCAGTACGGCACGCCGTCGATCGAGAAGATCCCGGACGACTCGTCACCTGCCGCCGAGACGACCGAGGTGACAGGTCCCGAGGAGGTGAGCGACGCCGTCGGGCCGGCGAGCACGTCCGCGAGCGCCCCGACGAGTGCCGGCACCGCGCTCACGCGTCCTGCTTCGCCCGGCACGCCGCGCACGTGCCGAAGAGCTCGATGGTGTGCTGGATGTCCGTGAAGCCGTGGGCTGCCCCGACCTGCGAGGCCCAGGTCTCCACGGTCGGGCCGTCGATCTCGACCGCGGTGCCGCACTCACGGCACACCAGGTGGTGGTGGTGCTCGCTGCGCTCGCACTTGCGGTAGAGGCTCTCACCGTCCTCGGTGCGCAGGACGTCGACGTACCCGCCGTCGGCCAGCGTCTGCAGCGTGCGGTAGACCGTGGCCAGACCCACCGCATCGCCGCGAGCGCGCAGCAGCTCGTGGAGCTGTTGCGCGCTGCGGAAGTCGGGCAGGTCCTCGAGTGCGTCGGAGACTGCTGCCCGCTGACGGGTCATGCGCTGCATCGCTCGCCACCTTCCACGTGGACGTCGTCGGGGATGTCGGGGTGCGGGTCGTGGGACACGCGCGGCTTGCGCCGCAGGAGCACCGGCCGCAGGATCGCCACGACCGCGTACAGGGCGATCGCCAGGACGACGATCGTGGCCCCCGGGGACAGAGTCTGCCAGTACGTGACGGAGAGTCCGACCACGCAGACCACGACCCCGATGGCCATGGCCAGCGCCATGGTCCGCCGGAACGAGACGGTCACGAGCTGAGCGATCGCGACGGGCACGATCATGAGCGCGCTCACGAGCAGCAGACCCACGACCCGCATGGCCACGGTCACGGTCAGCGCCGCGATGACCGCGATCGCGATGTTGAGCGCGCGCACGGGCAGGCCCGACGCACGGGAGAACTCCTCGTCGTAGTTCACCGCGAACAACGCGGCACGCAGCCCCATCCCGACCGCGAGGATCAGCGCACCGAGGAAGAGCGTGAGCCACAGGTCGGTGGGCGAGACGCTCGAGATCGAGCCGAACAGGTACTGCATCAGGTTGCCCGAGCTGCCGCCGGCGACCCCGATGAGGAGCACGCCACCCGCGATCCCGCCGTAGAACATCAGGGCCAGCGCGACGTCGCCGCTCGTGCGGCCGCGCTCGCGCACGAGCTCGATGACCACGGAGCCGATCACGGCCGCGACAACGGCACCGGGGATAGCCAGGGCGTCGTTGGGGACCACCCCCATGGCTCCGCCCACGAGCCAGCCGAGCGCGACGCCGGTCAGGGCCACGTGCCCGATCCCGTCGCCGAGCAGGGACAGCTTGCGCTGCACGAGGTACGTCCCCATGACGGGCGCGGTCACCCCGACGAGCACGGCCGCGATCAGGGCGCGCTGCATGAAGGGGTCGGAGAGCATCCCGACGAGCTCGTCCAGGGCGTTCACGAGGCGGCTCCACGGTCGATACGGGCGGGGGTGGGGGAGTGGCGGCTGAGCGGGGCGTCGGTCAGGCCCATGTCGGACCCGGGAGACGCGCTGCGCTCGGGGTCGTCGCCGTGCGGGTGCAGGTGCTCGTGGTCGGGTCCGGCGTGCGCCGAGGTGACCTGAGGCGGGGCGCCGTCGTGGACGACCAGGCCGTGGCGCAGGACCACGCAGCGCTGGATGAGCGGCGCGAGCGCGCCCAGCTCGTGCAGGACGACGAGCACCGTCATGCCGCCGCGCGTGAGCTCGGTCAGCGTCGCGGCGAACGCCTCCTGGCTGGGCTGGTCGACGCCCGCGACGGGCTCGTCGAGGATGAGGAGCCGGGGGTCGCGGGCGAGCGCCCGGGCGATGAGGACGCGCTGCTGCTGGCCGCCGGAGAGCTCGTGCACGGCGCTCTGCGCGCGGTCGGCGAGGCCGACGCGGTCCAGGGCCTCGCGGGCCGTCGCGCGCCAGCCGCGGGGCAGCCGGATGCGTCGGCCGTGAAGGAGGCCCGACGCGACGACCTCCTCGGCCGTCGAGGGCACGCCGGCCTGTGCCGAGACGCGCTGGGGGACGTAGCCGAGCTCGGCCCACGGGACCTGCGGGCCCAGGTCGGCGCCCAGGAGGCGCACGTGGCCCGCCGCGAGCGGCACGATCCCCACGAGGGACTTCACGAGCGTCGACTTGCCCGAGCCGTTCGCGCCGAGCAGGGCGACGACCTCGCCGCGCTCGACCGTGAGGTCGACGCCGCGCAGGATGTCGCTGTTGCCGAGGGTCACGTGGATCCCGCGGCCCTCGATCGCCGGTGGGGTCTGAGGTGAGGTGCTCATGCGCAGGTCAGGCCGGTGCGCAGCGCCTCCAGGTTGTTCCGCATGACGTCAAGGTAGTCGCTGCCGGTGTCGCTCAGGCCCTCGAGCGGGTCGAGGACCGCGGCCTGCACCCCGACGTCCTGGGCCAGGGTCTGGGTCACCTTGGGGCTCGTGAGGGTCTCGAAGAAGATCGTCGTGATGCCGTGGTCGCGGATGATGTCGGCGACCTCGCGCAGGCGGGCGGGTGACGGCTCGGCCTCCGGGTCGATCCCGGTGATGCCGATCTGCTCGAGGCCGTAGCGCTCCGCGAGGTACCCGAACGCCTCGTGCGAGGTCACGAGGTAGGGGCTCGCGCAGCTCGCGAGGCCCTCGGCGTACTCGGTGTCGAGTGCGGTCAGGTCGGCCGTGAGGTCGGCCAGGTTGGCCGCGTACTCGTCCGCGCCGTCGGGGTCGATCGCGGTGAGCTCGGCCGCGACCTGCTCGGCGACCGGGACCAGTCGTGTCGGGTCGAGCCAGAAGTGGGGGTCGAGGCCGCTCTCCGACGAGTGGTCGTGCCCGTCGTCGGCGCCCTCCTCGTCGGCGTGCTCGTCGGCCGTGCCCTCGCTGGCCTCGCTCGCGTCGGCGGACGCCTCGCCCGGGTGCGCCTCGAGGCCTGCTGCCTCGGACGCGTCGACCACGTGAGCCGGCTGACGGCCCTCGACGGCCTCGTCGACGGCCGCCTGGAAGCCGGACTGGTAGACCACGAGGTCGGCCGTGCCGACCGTGCGTGCCTGGGCGGGCGAGAGCTCCAGGTCGTGGGGCTCGGCCGCGGGCGGGGTGAGGTTGGAGACCTCGACGCGGTCACCGCCCACGCGCTCGGCGACGAACTGCAGGGGATAGAACGACGCGAGCACCTCGACCGAGCCGTCGCCCCCGGACCCGCCGCCGCCCGACGTCCCTCCGGAGCCGCAGGCCGCCAGGGTGAGCGTGGTCGCGAGGGCGACGGAGCTGACGAGGGCGGCACGGTGCGATCGGGAGAGGAGTGGCATGGCTCCATGTTCGTTGATATTGATAACGGATGTCAACAAGAGGTGGTGTGGCCTGGGTGACACCGCACCCAGGGTGACGCGACCGCCCGACGGCGCCCGCGCCGTCGGGCCTGCGGGTCACCCCGGACTCACCTCGCCGGGAAAGACCGAGTAGCCTGGGACGTTGGCGCCCACGGACCCTCGCCCGCCTCGTCGCGGCGACCGGGGCGCCTGTCCTGCACCGTCCCGCACGAAGCCACGTGCGGGGTACACACGATTTCCTGGAGTGATCGCCCGTGGCCACTGCGCCCTCTCGACTCGATGCCGTCGTCTCCCTCGCCAAGCGGCGCGGGTTCGTCTTCCCCTCGGGCGAGATCTACGGCGGTACCCGGTCCGCCTGGGACTACGGGCCCCTGGGTACCGAGCTCAAGGAGAACATCAAGAAGCAGTGGTGGCGCACCATGGTCACGAGCCGTGACGACGTGGTGGGCCTCGACTCCTCGGTGATCCTCCCGCGCGAGGTCTGGGTCGCCTCGGGCCACGTCGGCGTCTTCACCGACCCGCTCACCGAGTGCCTCTCGTGCCACAAGCGGTTCCGCGAGGACCAGATGATCGAGGAGTTCGAGGAGAAGAAGGGCCGCGCCCCCGAGGGCGGCCTCGCCGAGATCGCCTGCCCCAACTGCGGCACGCGCGGCCAGTGGACCGAGCCCCGCGACTTCAACATGATGCTCAAGACGTATCTCGGCCCGGTCGAGGACGAGTCCGGGATGCACTACCTGCGCCCCGAGACCGCGCAGGGCATCTTCGTGAACTTCCAGAACGTCGTGGGCGCGGCACGCAAGAAGCCGCCGTTCGGCATCGGCCAGATCGGCAAGTCGTTCCGCAACGAGATCACGCCCGGGAACTTCATCTTCCGCACGCGCGAGTTCGAGCAGATGGAGATGGAGTTCTTCGTCGAGCCCGGGACGGACGAGGAGTGGCACCAGTACTGGATCGACCTGCGCACCAACTGGTACGTCGACCTCGGTATCTCGCGCGACAACCTGCGTCTCTACGAGCACCCCAAGGAGAAGCTGTCGCACTACTCGACCCGCACGGTCGACATCGAGTACCGCTTCGGCTTCAAGGGGTCCGAGTGGGGCGAGCTCGAGGGCGTCGCGAACCGCACCGACTTCGACCTCAAGACCCACTCGGAGCACTCCGGCAAGGACCTCACCTACCGTGACCCGGTCACGAACGAGAAGTACGTCCCGTACGTGATCGAGCCTGCCGCGGGCCTGACGCGCTCGCTCATGGCGTTCCTCGTCGAGTCGTACCACGAGGAGGAGGCACCCAACGCGAAGGGCGGCACCGACGTCCGCACGGTGCTCCGCCTCGACCCGCGCCTCGCGCCCGTCAAGGCCGCCGTGCTGCCGCTCAGCCGCAACGAGCAGCTCTCGCCCAAGGCGCGCGACCTGGCCGCCGAGCTGCGCAAGTACTGGAACGTCGACTTCGACGACGCGGGCGCGATCGGTCGTCGCTACCGCCGCCAGGACGAGATCGGCACGCCGTTCTGCATCACGGTCGACTTCGACACGCTCGAGGACCAGGCCGTGACGATCCGTCACCGCGACTCCATGGAGCAGGAGCGCGTCGCGCTCGACCAGGTGACCGCCTACCTGGCGGCACGCCTGCTCGGCGCCTAGCACGCCCGCCCTCCGGGGCGTGAGGGCCGCCGTCCAGCCGTGGACGGCGGCCCTTTTCGTCTGCCGGGGGGATGGTGGGAGAATGGCCCGGTGACCCTCCCCACCCTTTCCGACGCCTCGCGCGCGCCCGAGACCCCGGCGCCCGCAACCGGACACGTGCTGCCGCCCCTGCGGATCGGGCCCCACGTCGTCGAGACCCCCGTGGTCCTGGCCCCCATGGCGGGCGTGACCAACGCGGCCTTCCGCCGGCTGTGCCGCGAGCACGGTGCCGGGCTGTACGTCGCCGAGATGGTGACCAGCCGGGCGCTCGTCGAGCGCAACGAGGAGTCGCTGCGGATCGTCACGTTCGAGGACGACGAGACGACGCGCTCGGCCCAGGTCTACGGCGTCGACCCGGCCACGGTCGGTGCCGCGGTCAGGATCATCGCGGGCGAGGACAGGGCGGACCACGTCGACCTCAACTTCGGGTGCCCGGTGCCCAAGGTGACGCGCAAGGGCGGCGGCTCGGCGCTGCCGTGGAAGCGGGACCTGTTCACCTCGATCGTCCGAGCAGCGGTCAAGGCTGCCGAGCCGTACGGCGTGCCCGTGACGATCAAGATGCGCAAGGGCATCGACGAGGACCACCTGACGTACCTCGAGGCCGGGCTCATCGCCCAGGCCGAGGGCGTCGCGGCCGTCGCGCTGCACGCCCGGACCGCGGCCGACTACTACAGCGGCACCGCGGACTGGTCGGCCATCGCGCGCCTCAAGGAGACCGTGACCGACATCCCGGTGCTCGGCAACGGTGACATCTGGTCGGCCGAGGACGCCGTGCGCATGGTGCGTGAGACGGGCTGCGACGGCGTCGTCGTCGGGCGCGGGTGCCAGGGGCGCCCGTGGCTCTTCGCCGACCTGGCGGCGGCCTTCGCGGGCTCGGACGCACGCGTGACGCCAGGGCTGCGCGAGGTCGCCGAGACCATCTACCGCCACGGCGAGCTCATGATCGAGTACTTCGGGGGCGACGAGGGCAAGGGCATGCGTGACCTGCGCAAGCACATGGCCTGGTACCTCAAGGGGTACGCCGTGGGCGGTGAGGCCCGGCAGGGGCTCGCGATGGTCTCCACGCTCGAGGAGCTGCGCGGCAAGCTCGACGCGCTCGACCTCGACCAGCCGTACCCGGGCGAGGCCGCAGAGGGCCAGCGCGGTCGTGCGGGCTCGCCCAAGAAGCCGCACCTGCCCTACGGGTGGTTGGACTCGCGCGAGCTCTCCGAGGAGTTCGAGGAGAAGCTGCGCGAGGCCGAGCTGAGCGTCTCCGGGGGCTGAGGCCCGCCCGCCCGACGACGACGGCCCGGTGCTGGAGGATCTCCTCCGGCACCGGGCCGTCGCCGTATGCGTGGGCTCGTCGAGCGCCCTGGCCCCGGGGGGGG
>NZ_JACSQF010000002.1:183414-217759 GCF_014836755.1 Oerskovia merdavium | reverse complement strand
CCCCCCCCCCCGCGACCAGGGCTAGCGGGAGCCGCAGGTCACGCGCGGAACCACACCGTGGTGTCCGAGGGCACGCGCACCTGCGGGTCGACGCTGCGGTCGGAGAACGTGGGTCCGCTCTCGACCAGCACCTGCGCGCCGTGCGGCAGGACGACGGGCTCGGAACCCAGGTTCGCCAGGACCACCACGTCGCCGTTGCGGAACGCGATGACGTCCGAGGAGTCCGCGTAGGCGTCGACCCAGGCGAGCGAGCCCGCCCCGAGGTGCTCGGCCTTGCGGATCTCGAGCGCAGCCTTGTACATCTCGAACGTCGAGCCGGCCACGCCGTACTGGGCGTCGGCCGCGAGGGCCTTGTACGACTCGGGCTGGGGGAGCCAGGTCTTGTCCGTCGCGCCGAACCCGAGGCCGGGGGCCTCGGCGGACCAGGGGATCGGCACGCGGCAGCCGTCGCGGCCTGCCTCGGCGCCCTCGGTGCGGAAGAACGCGGGGTCCTCGCGGACGTCGTTCGGCAGCGAGGTGTGCTCGGGCAGCCCGAGCTCCTCGCCCTGGTACAGGTACGAGCTGCCCGGCAGGCCGAGCATGAGCAGGCTCGCGGCGCGGGCGCGGCGCAGGCCGAGCTCCTCGTCGGGCTGGGGCTCGTGCGCGAAGATCCCGTTCGGCCGGAGGCCGGGCTCGGCCAGACCCAGGCGCGAGGGGTGACGCACCACGTCGTGGTTGGACAGCACCCAGGTGGTGGGTGCGCCGACCTCGTCGGAAGCGTGCAGCGACGCGGCGACGACGGCGCGCAGGGGTGCGGCGTCCCAGGCCGTGGTCAGGAACGAGAAGTTGAAGGCCTGGTGCATCTCGTCCGGGCGCACGTAGCGGGCCAGGCGCGAGAGCGGCTCGACCCAGGCCTCGGCCACGAGGGCACGGTCGCCGTCGTACTCGGCCAGGACCTTGTGCCAGGCGCGGTAGATGTCGTGCACACCCTCCTGGTCGAACATGGGGCCAGAGTTGCCGGCACCCGTGGAGCCGTCCTCGGGCGCGCCCGCGTCGGTGCCGTCGACCATCGAGACCGAGCCGTCCCAGTCGGGCAGCCCGTCCTGCTTGACCATGCCGTGCGCGACGTCGATGCGGAAGCCGTCGACGCCCTTGTCGAGCCAGAAGCGCAGGACGTCCTCGAACTCGGCGCGGACCTCGGGGTTGTTCCAGTCGAGGTCGGGCTGGGTCGAGTCGAACATGTGCAGGTACCACTGACCCGGGACCTCGCCCTCGGCACCGGTCACGACGTGCGCGCCGGCGCCTGCGGTCACGCGGGTCCATGCCGGTCCGCCGAAGATCGACTGCCAGTTGTTGGGGGGCAGCTCGCCGTTCTCGCCCTTGCCCTCGCGGAACAGGTAGCGGGCGCGCTCGGGCGAGCCCTCGGGCGCGGCGAGCGCCTCCTGGAACCAGGCGTGCTGGTCCGAGGTGTGGTTCGGGACGACGTCGACGATGACGCGGATGCCCATCTCGTGGGCGGCGGCGAGCATCTCGTCGAAGTCGGCGAGCGTGCCGAACAGCGGGTCCACGTCGCGGTAGTCGGAGACGTCGTAGCCGGCGTCCTTCTGCGGCGAGCGGTAGAACGGCGAGAGCCAGACCGCGTCGATCCCCAGCGCCTTGAGGTGCGGCAGGCGGGCGGTCACGCCGGGCAGGTCGCCGATCCCGTCGCCGTTCCCGTCGGCGAAGGAGCGCGGGTACACCTGGTAGATGACCGCGTCGCGCCACCACTCGCCCGGGCCCTCGTGGGCCGCGTGGACGAGCCGGGTGGCGGTCAGTGCAGGTGCGGAGTCGACCTCGGCAGCCGGGATCGAATCGATACGAGACATGGAGTACAGGTCCTCACTGTGTGCGGGGTGTGGCGTGGTGGAGCTCGTTCTGGGGATGGCGATCGACGGACCGGGGCGCCTGGTGCTGCGAGGCGGTCCGTGCTGAAACCGGGCGTGTCGTTGCCCGGAGGATCACCGGTACGGGGACCGTGGGCGCGACCGTCGAAGGAGGCTGGCCCGACGAGCCGTCGTCCGAGTGTAAGCGCTTACGGCTGGGGGTTGTCGAGTCGGTGGCTCGGTGCCGCGCCCGTCGAGCCGCGCACGATGAGCTCGGGCTGGAACAGCAGCTCGGAACGCGGAGCCCTGTCGCCCGAGATCTCGGTGAGCAGCGCGCTGATCGCCGCCTGCCCCATCGCGGCCACGGGCTGGCGCACCGTGGTCAGGGGTGGGTCGGTGAAGGCGATGAGCGGCGAGTCGTCGTAGCCGACGACCGACACGTCCTCCGGGACCCGCAGGCCCCGCGCACGTGCTGCCCGGATGGCGCCGAGCGCCATGAGGTCCGAGCCGCAGACGATCGCGGTGTGCCCCGAGTCGATGAGCTCGCCGGCCGCGGCCTGCCCGCCCTCGACCGTGAAGAGGGTCACGACGATGTGCTCGTCCGCCTCAGCGACGTCCGAGACCAGCCCGTGGCGCACGAGCGCGTCGGCGAAGCCGGCGAGCTTGCGCTGCGCGGGGACGAACCGGCCGGGCCCGATCGCGAGGCCGATCCTCCGGTGGCCGAGCGACTCGAGGTGACGCACCGAGAGCTCGACGCTCGCGACGTCGTCGGGAGAGACGAACGGGGCGTCCACGCCCGGCGCGTAGCCGTTGACCAGGACGATCGGCATGCCGCGGCTGCGCAGGCGCTCGTAGCGGTCGTGGCTCGCCTGCGTGTCGGCGTGCAGGCCCGAGATGAAGACGATGCCGTCGACCGCGTGGTCGAGGAGCATCTCGACGTACTCGTCCTCGGTGGTGCCCCCCGGGGACTGCGTGCACAGTAGAGGGGTGTACCCGTGCTCGGAGAGCAGCGACTCGATGATCTGCGCGAACGCGGGGAAGACGGGGTTCGTCAGCTCCGGGACGATCAGGCCGACCAGGCCTGCGGACCGGTTGCGGAGCTTCTCGGGACGTTCGTAGCCGAGGAGGTCCAGCGCTGCGAGCACTGCTTGGCGCGTCTCGCTGGCGACACCGGCCTTCCCGTTCAGGACGCGCGAGACCGTCGCAGTACTGACGCCGGCTTGTTCGGCGAGATCTGTGAGACGGGTACGCACGTGGGGCAGTGTAGGTGACACCGGACCTCCTCGTCCTGGTTGCTCGCCGGTCGGATGGTTCTGGACGGGCGACTGTGTGCGACGAGCTGTTTCGCCGTTGTGTGTAAAGCGTTGCATGAAAGTTACCGCAAGCGCTTGCACGATGGCTACCCGACGTCGTACGGTCGTCCACATCAGGGCCAAGGAGGGCAGGTTCGCCACCCTTGGCTGACATCTCGAATGCTTGGAGTGACTCAGATGCGACGGAGCATCCTTCTAGCCGCAGCGCTCAGCACCACGCTGGCGCTCACTGCCTGCTCCGGCGGCGGCAGCGGAGACGACGAGACCACCTCGGGGTCCGGCGATTCGACCGGCTCGACCGGTGCGCTGACGGTCTGGGTCGACGAGACCCGCCAGGCCGCGGTCACGGACGCCGCGAAGGCCTTCGAGGCCGAGAACGGCACCAAGGTCGAGGTCGTCCTCAAGAACTTCGACGACATCCGCGCGGACTTCCTCGCGCAGGTCCCGACCGGCAAGGGTCCCGACATCACGGTCGGCGCGCACGACTGGTTGGGCGAGTTCACCACCAACGGTGTCGTCGCCCCCCTCGAGCTGGGCGACAAGGCGTCCGAGTTCGAGAAGGTCTCGATCGAGGCCTTCACGCAGGACGGCCAGGTTTACGGCCTGCCCTACGCGATCGAGAACATCGCGCTCATCCGCAACACCGCGCTCGCCCCCGCGGCTCCCGCCACGTGGGACGAGGCCATCGCCGCCGGACAGGCCGCCGGGACCAAGTTCCCGATCCTCGTCCAGTCGGACGGCGCCAAGGGCGACCCGTACACGCACTACCCCTTCCAGACGTCGTTCGGCGCCCCGGTGTTCTCGCAGAACGCTGACGGCTCCTACAGCTCCGAGCTCGCCATGGGCGGCCCCGAGGGCCAGGCGTTCGCGACGTGGCTCGGCGCACAGGGTGCCGCGGGCAACCTCAGCCAGGACACGACGTACGACATCGCGGTCGAGGCCTTCAAGAACGGCGAGTCGCCCTTCATCGTCGGTGGCCCGTGGATGATCGAGTCCTTCGAGGGCCTGGACCTCTCGATCGACCCGGTCCCCAGCGCCGGTGGCCAGCCCGCCCAGCCGTTCGTGGGCGTGCAGGGCTTCTACCTGAGCAACCAGAGCAAGAACGCTCTCGTCGCCAACGACTTCCTCGTCAACTTCCTCTCGACCGAGGAGGCCCAGACGGCCCTCTACAAGGCGGGCAACCGTTCGCCGGCGCTCACCGTCTCGGCCGACAAGGCCGCTGCCGAGGACCCGATCATCGCGGGCTTCCGCGCCGTCGGTGCCGACGCCGTCCCGATGCCCTCGATCCCCGAGATGGCTTCCGTGTGGAGCTTCTGGGGCGTGACCGAGGCCGCCATCGTCGGTGGCGCAGACCCGATCCCCACCTGGGACAAGATGATCGCCGACATCCAGGCAGCGATCGGTTCCTGATCACCTGACCTCGTGGCCGTGGCGCCTGGCGCCACGGCCACGAGCCGTCGGCGCGGACCGCACCAGCGGTGCTGCGCCAGCCCCATGACGCGGGCCGTACCCCCGTGTCGCACGACTACGGAGGCTCGATGTCCGCCCCACAGATCACGCCCACCGACAGCGAAGTCGGCGCTCCGGAGGACTCCGGGCCGCCCCAGGGGCCCCGCGCACAGCGCCCCCGTCGGGACCGTGACGGTTCGCACGCCCGGAACTACAGCCCCGGGTTCTTCGTCAAGCTCGCCCTCATGGCCGTCATCGACGCGCTCGGCGTGTACGTGGTCTGGTCCGCGTGGAGCGCGGAGTCGTACGGGATCCTCGCGGCGATGCTGGCCATGCTCGTCGCCGCCAACTGGGTCTACTTCTCCAAGCGGGCGCTGCCGCTCAAGTACATCCTGCCGGGCCTGCTGTTCCTGCTGGCCTACCAGATCTTCGTCGTGGCCTACACGGGCTACATCGCCTTCACCAACTACGGCACGGGCCACAACACGACCAAGGACCAGGCGGTCGAGGCGCTGCTCGTGCAGAACGAGCGCCGCGTCGAGGGCTCCGAGTCCGCGCCGCTCACGGTCCTCGTGGACGGCGACGAGCTCGCCTTCGCGATCGTCACCCCGGACGGGGACGTCGAGGTCGGCACGGCCGAGCAGCCCCTCACGGTGGTCGACGGCGCCGAGGTCGTGGGCGGCCGCGCCGCCGAGGTCCCGGGCTACGACGTCCTCGAGCGCGGCCAGGTGCTCGAGCGCCAGGAGGAGGTCACGAACCTCCGCGTGCCGGTGTCGGACGACCCCGAGGACGGGTCGATCCGCACGCCCGACGCCATGACGGGCTACGTCTACACCTCGACGCTCGAGTGGGACGCCGCGAGCGACACCATGACGGACACGACCACCGGGACCGTCTACACGCCCAACGACGACGGGCAGTTCGAGGCCGAGGACGGCTCGACCCTGGCCGTGGGCTGGCGCGTCGCGGTCGGGTTCGACAACTTCGTCACCGCGTTCTCGGACGGGCGCTACGCGCAGCCGTTCGTCAAGATCCTCGCCTGGACGTTCGTCTTCGCGATCGGGTCCGTGGCGACCACGTTCCTGCTCGGCCTGTTCCTCGCGATCACGTTCAACGACGTCCGCATGCGCGGTCGCAAGATCTACCGCGTGCTCATGATCCTGCCGTACGCGATCCCAGGGTTCCTCGCGGCCCTGCTGTGGTCGGGCCTGCTCAACACACGGTTCGGCTTCATCAACGAGGTCATCTTCGGGGGAGCGGAGATCCCGTGGCTCACGGACCCGGTCCTCGCGAAGCTCTCGGTCCTGTTCGTGAACCTGTGGCTGGGCTTCCCGTACATGTTCCTCATCTGCACGGGCGCGCTCCAGTCGCTGCCGTCCGACGTCATGGAGGCCGCGAAGATCGACGGCGCCGGGCGCTGGCGCACGTGGCGCTCGGTCACGCTGCCGCTGCTGCTCATCTCGACGGCGCCGCTGCTGATCTCGTCGTTCGCGTTCAACTTCAACAACTTCACGCTCATCTACATGCTCACCGGGGGTGGTCCACGGTTCGCGGACGCCTCGGTGCCGCTCGGCCACACGGACATCCTGATCTCGATGGTCTACCAGATCTCCGGCGTCGACGGCTCGGCCCCCAAGAACTTCGGGCTCGCGAGCGCGCTGTCGATCGTCATCTTCGTGATCGTCGGCACCATCTCGGCCCTGGCCTTCCGGAGCACCCGCAAGTTCGAGGAGATCAACTGACATGGCGACCACCTCTGTCTCCCCTTCCGCCGGCTCGTCCTCGGGCAGCTCGTCGGGCACCCCGTCCGGCTCGGGTGTCGGCCGTCAGCGCATGAAGCCCGGCCGCTGGTTCAGCGAGCTCGGCTGGCGCCACCTCGTGGGCGTCGTCGCGGTCGTGTTCGCGGCGTTCCCGCTGGTCTACGTCCTGTCGGCCTCGCTCTCGGAGAACGGCACGCTGACCGGCTCGAACACGCTCTTCAGCGACGTGAGCACCGCGAACTACGCGCAGCTGAGCGAGTCGCTGTTCTGGACGTGGATGCTCAACACGCTCGTGATCGCCGTAGTGACCTCGATCGGCACGGTCCTCATGGGGGCCGCGGCGGCCTACGCGTTCTCGCGCTTCCGCTTCTCGGGGCGTCGCGCCGGCCTGACGTCGCTGCTCATCATCCAGATGTTCCCGCAGATGCTCGCGTTCATCGCGATCTTCCTGCTGCTGCTGAGCCTCGGAGACGTGGTCCCGGCCCTGGGCCTGGACAGCAAGCTGTCGCTGATCTGCGTCTACCTCGGTGGCGCGCTGGGCGTGAACACGTTCCTCATGTACGGGTTCTTCAACACGGTCCCGCGCGAGCTCGACGAGGCCGCCAAGCTCGACGGCGCCACGCACGCGCAGATCTACTGGACGATCATCCTGCGCCTGGTCGCCCCGATCCTCGCGGTGGTCGCGCTGCTGTCCTTCATCAGCACGTACGGCGAGTTCATCATCGCCCGCATCGTGCTGACGTCGGAGTCCAACTGGACGCTCGCGGTGGGCCTGTACGGCTGGGTCTCGTCGCTGCGCGAGGCGAACTGGGGCCTGTTCACGGCCGGCGCCGTGGTCTCGGCGCTGCCGGTGCTGGCGCTGTTCCTCTACCTGCAGAAGTACATCGTGGGCGGCCTGACGGCCGGCTCGGTCAAGGGCTGAGCATGAGCCCCTCCCTGCCCGACGACGTCACGGCCGCCGGGTCGGCCACCTCGCCCCGCGAGGTGGTCGCCCTGGCCGCGCACCACGACGGTTCCGAGGTCTACGTCCCCGAGGGCACACCCGCTCTCGGGGACGTGGTCCCCGTCCGGGTCCGCGTGCCCCGGGTGCCGGGCGGTCCCGCCGCCCAGGTCCGGTCCGTGTGGGTGCGGACCGTCCGCGACGGTGAGCCCCGCCTGTCCCAGGCCCGGCTCGATCGTGAGGACGAGCACGAGTCCTGGTACGTCGCCGACGTCCTGGTCCACAACCCGGTCACGAGCTACCGCTTCTTCCTGGACGTCCCGGGCGGGTACCAGTGGCTCAACGGTCGCGGGGTCTTCGACCGCGACGTGCCGGACGCCGCGGACTTCCGTCTCACGGTCCACCCGCCGGCACCGTCCTGGATGAGCGACGGCGTCGTCTACCAGGTCTTCCCGGACCGGTTCGCACGCTCGGCCGAGGCAGACGACCGGCCGGTCCCGGACTGGGCCCAGCCCGCGGACTGGGACGACGAGCCCCTCGCGAGCGGCCCCGGTGTCGGGACCCAGTACTACGGCGGCGACCTGCGTGGCATCGAGGAGCACCTCGACCACCTCCAGGCGCTCGGGGTGGGGACGGTCTACCTGACCCCGGTCTTCCCCGGACGCTCCAACCACCGCTACGACGCGAGCACGTTCGACCACGTCGACCCGCTCCTGGGCGGCGACGAGGCCTACGCCTCGCTCTCGCGCGCCGTGCACGCGCGCGGTATGCGCCTGCTCGGCGACCTGACGACCAACCACACGGGCGCGGGTCACGAGTGGTTCGAGCGTGCGCACGCCGACGCGTCGAGCGCAGAGCGTGACTGGTTCTACTGGACGCCGGGCGAGCCCGGCTACGTGGGCTGGCTCGAGCACGCGTCGTTGCCCAAGCTCAACTACGGCTCGCCCACGCTCGGGGCGAGGATGATCGACGGGCCGGGATCCGTCGTCGGGCGCTACCTGGGGGAGCCCTTCTCTCTCGACGGCTGGCGCATCGACGTCGCCAACATGACGGGTCGCTACGCCGACGAGGACCGCACGCTCGAGATCGCGCGTCGCATCCGGGCCACCATGACCGAGATCAACCCGGACTCGGTCCTGGTCAGCGAGCACTTCCACGACGCGTCGCTCGACCTGGCCGGCGACGGCTGGCACGCCAACATGAACTACTCGGCGTTCACACGACCGATCTGGACGTGGCTCGCCCCGCACGACTCGACCGTCCCGTTCCTCGGGCTGCCCGTCACGACCCCGCGGCGCGGCGGTCGCAGCATGGTCGAGACCATGCGCGACTTCGACGCCGTGCTGCCGTGGGCCGTGACGTCGCGCCAGTGGAACATGCTCGGCTCGCACGACACCCCTCGCCTGCGCTCGATCGTGGGCTCGGCCGAGATGGTCGAGGTCGCCGCGACGCTCCTGCTGACCTACCCCGGCACGCCCGTGATGTTCGCGGGCGACGAGGTGGGCCTCACGGGAACCAACGGCGAGCACGCGCGCGTGCCCATGCCGTGGGGCCGCTCCGAGCGCTGGGACAGCGACACGTTCGAGGTCTACCGGCGACTGGTCGCGATGCGCCGGGCGAGCCGTGCGCTGCGTGAGGGCGGTCTGCGCTGGCTCCTGGTCGACGACGACGCCGTCGCGTACCTGCGCGAGACGACCGACGAGCGTGTGCTCGTGGTCGTCGCGCGCGACGCGTGGGCCGGTGCGCGCCTGCCCCGGCACCTGCTCGCGGGCTCCGAGCCCGAGAAGCTGTACGGCGGGCTGGGCCTCGAGGTCACGGCCGACGGCCTGGACCTGGGCGGGGACGGACCGGGAGTCGGGGTCTGGCGGATCGGCTGAGCCGGCCCGCACGCGGGACCTCCACCGAGAAGTGAGCAGATGCCCCTGATCCGCACGGATCAGGGGCATCTGCTCACTTCTCGGCGCGGGGGCGGCGCGCCATCGCGGACCGTCCGCGTCGATAGGGTGGGACACGTGCCGCACACCACGCCAGGAAACGCCCTCGGGTACTCGGCCGCCGACGTCGAGCGCTGGGTCCCCGAGCCGCCCAAGAGCAAGTCCCGCACGCCCTTCGAGCGCGACCGGGCGCGTGTCGTCCACTCGTCCGCGCTGCGCAGGCTCGGCGCCAAGACCCAGGTCCTGGGCCCGGGCTCCGACGACTTCGTGCGCACGCGTCTCACGCACAGCCTCGAGGTCGCCCAGGTGGGTCGGGAGATGGGCCGTGCCCTGGGCTGCGACCCCGACGTCGTCGACACCGCGTGCCTGGCCCACGACCTGGGGCACCCGCCGTTCGGGCACAACGGCGAGCGCGCGCTCGCCGGGATCATGGCCGACCACGGCGGGTTCGAGGGCAACGCCCAGACGCTGCGCCTGCTGACCCGCCTCGAGCCCAAGGTCTTCGCTGCGGACGGCACGCCCGTCGGCCTCAACCTGACCCGCGCGAGCCTCGACGCGAGCGTCAAGTACCCCTGGCGCCGTGGCGAGGGCCCGCGGCGCCCCGACGGGACCACGACCCACAAGTTCGGCGTCTACCCCGACGACGTGCCCGTCTACGCGTGGCTGCGCGAGGGCGCCCCCGAGCACGTCAAGTGCATGGAGGCCCAGGTCATGGACCTGGCCGACGACATCTCCTACTCGGTGCACGACGTCGAGGACGCGATCGTGGGCGGCAAGCTCGACCTCGCGGTGCTGGCCGACCCGGACGAGCGCGGGCGCGTCGTGGCCGCCGTCCGCGCCTGGTACGGCGACGCCTACGACGAGGCCGAGCTCGACGCCGCGATCTCCCGCCTCGAGGCGACCGGGCACCTGATGCGGGGCTTCGACGGGTCGCGCCGGGCGCTCGCGGCGCTCAAGGACTCGACGAGCCAGCTCATCGGGCGCTTCAGCGGGTCTGCCCAGGCCGCGACGCGCGAGGAGTACGGCGACGGGATGCTCACGCGCTACTCGGCCCGCCTCGTGGTTCCCGCGACGACGTCCGCGGAGATCCTGGTGCTCAAGGGCATGGCCGTGGCGTACGTCATGGCCCCGCGCGAGCAGGAGCCGCTGCACCACCAGCAGCGCCAGGTCCTCGCGGACCTGGTCGAGGTCTTCAGCGACAAGGCGCCCGACGCCCTCGAGGCGCCGTTCGCGGCGGACTGGCTCGAGGCGCCCGACGACGCCGCTCGCCTCCGCGTGGTCGTCGACCAGGTCGCGTCGCTCACCGACGTCAGCGCCTACCAGCTGCACGAGCGGTGGGTGTCGCCCCGCTGAGTCCTCGCACGGCGGGGGGGGGGGGCCCCCCCGCGAGACGGAGCCGGTCGCAGGTCGTCCCGGGGACCGGGCCCGGCAGGCTCGCTGGGCCGGCGGGGCTGGCGGGAGGGCGGGACAGTTGCCAGACTGCTGCGATGCCCGACGACGAGGTCACGACGAGCCCGCACGAGACGCGGCGTCGACAGGCCCGGCCCCACCCGGTCCGGCGCGCCGTCGTGGTGGCCGTCGCCGCACTGGCACTGCTCGCGTGGAGCACGACGCTCGAGGTCGCGTGCGCCCTGGGCGGGCTCGCGCCCGCGGACCCCGTGAACGTCGTCGTACCGCCCTGCCCCTCCCAGAGCGTCCGGACGAGCGCCGCCGCCGTGGGGGCGGGCGTGGTCCTCCTCGGCCTCGGCGTGCTGCTGGTCCTCCGGCGCAGGGCGTGGGTCCGTCCGGCACGGGCGGAACGAGCCCTGTTCGTGACCTTCGTGGTCCTGGCGGTCGTGGCCGTCGTCAGGGCGATGGGCGCGACGGGGTTCGTCGCGGCGATCTAGGTCGTGGCCGGCGTCCTCGCGAGTGCACCGGCCACGCGTGTGCCGGATGATCGGTGCCATGCGCAGCACACTCATGCACCACACCGAACAGCCCGGCGAGCCGGGGAGCTTCCAGCTGCAGAACGACCGCATGCTCAAGGTCGACCTCGCGGGCACGGGCGGCTTCTTCTACGCCCGGCAGGGCTCGATGGTCGCGTACCAGGGCGACGTCGACTTCGCGTACGAGGGCTCGGGCGGCGTCGCCAAGATGTTCAAGAAGGCCTTCACGGGTGAGGGCATGTCCCTCATGAAGGTCTCGGGCAGCGGCGACGTGTTCCTCGCTCAGGACGCGGACCAGGTGTTCGTCCTGCACCTGGAGGACGAGTCCGTCACGGTCAACGGCTCGAACGTCCTCGCGTTCGAGAGCACCCTCACATGGGACATCAACCGCGTCGAGGGAGCGTCCATGATGAGCGGCGGGCTCTTCAACACGACGTTCACGGGGACGGGCTCTCTCGCCGTGACGGCGTACGGGACGCCCGTGGTCCTCGACGTCGACGAGCCCACATACGTCGACATGCAGGCCGCCGTCCTGTGGTCGAGCTCGCTCACGTCCACGATCCGCAAGACCGCGAAGCTCTCGGCCGCGATCGGCCGCGGGTCGGGCGAGGCGTACCAGCTCGGTCTCACGGGTCGCGGCATCGTCGTCGTCCAGGCCTCCGAGGGCCACCCGATCCCGACGGCGAAGTAGCGCGGCGGCGGGCCCGACGCACGGCTCCAGCACCCTGGCCCCGGGCGGCCGGGCCCGCGGGCACCCGAGATCCCCGAGGAGGCAGCCATGATCGGTCTCGAGCTCGTCGTCGTCCTCGGCGTGGTCATCGTGGTGTGCGGGGTGCTCGCTCGCCGTACCCGGGTCGCGGACCCGATCCTGCTGCTCGTCGCGGGGATCGTGCTGGGGTTCGTGCCCGCCCTGCGGCAGGTGCACCTGCCTCCCGAGCTCATGCTCCTCGTGTTCCTCCCGGCGCTCCTCTACTGGGAGGCCATCACGACGTCGTTGCGGGAGATCCGGGCGACCCTGCGCGGGATCGTCCTGACGAGCACGCTGCTCGTGGTCGCGACGGCGGCTGCGGTCGCGACCGCGGCCCACGTCCTGGGCATACCCTGGGGTCCCGCCTGGGTGCTGGGCGCGGCGGTCGCGCCGACCGACGCGACCGCCGTCGGCGTCCTCGCGCGGGCCCTGCCCCGGCGGACCGTGACGGTGCTGCGCGCCGAGAGCCTCGTCAACGACGGCACCGCGCTCGTGCTCTACGGCGTCGCGGTGGGGGTGACCGTGGGCGAGGAGACGCTGGGCGCGGGGCACGTGACGTGGCTGTTCGTGCTCGCGTACGGCGGCGGGATCGCGGTGGGGCTGCTCGTCGCACGCCTCGCGGTCCTCGTCAGACCTCGCATCGACGACCCGATGCTGGGCAACGTCGTCATCCTGCTCCTCCCGTTCGTGGCCTTCCTGGTGGCCGAGCTCATCGAGGCCTCCGGGGTGCTGGCCGTGGTCGTGTGCGGGCTCGTCATGAGCCAGGTCGGGCCGCGGATCGGGCGCGCTGCGACGCGGCAGCAGACCGTCGCGTTCTGGTCGATCTCGACCTACCTGATCAACGCGTCGCTGTTCGTCCTGGTGGGGCTGGAGGCCCAGTCCGCGGTGCGCAACCTGGTCTCCGAGGACCTCGTGACCGCGATCGTCGGCGTCGCGGTCGTGTGCGCGGTGATCCTCGTGGTGCGGTTCGGGTTCCTCGTCCTCTCGGCCTACACGATCCGGCTCGTCGACCGACGCCCCTCCCAGCGGGGACGGCGCGTCACGAACCGGGCGCGAGCGGTCAGCACGGTCGCGGGCTTCCGGGGCGCGGTCTCGCTGGCCGCAGCCCTCGCCGTGCCCGCGCACCTGAGCTCGGGCGCGCCCTTCCCGGACCGCGACCTCATCGTCTTCATCACGTGCGGCGTGGTCGCGACGACGCTCGTCGTCCAGGGCCTCCTGCTCGCGCCCACGGTCCGGTGGGCCCGCCTGCCCGACGACGACGGGGTCGCCCGCGAGCGTCGGCTCGCCGACGAGACGGCCGCCCAGGAGGCCCTCGACGCGCTCCCCGACGTCGCGGCGGCGCTCGGGACGGACCCCTCGGTCGTCGACCGGCTGCGCGGGGAGTACGAGGAGCACCTGACCCTGCTCCGGGCACGCGACGGCGGGGCCGACGACCCGGACCCCGCGGTGCTCCTCGACGACGAGTACACCGAGCTGCGCCTCGTGCTGCTGGCCCGCAAGCGCGCGACGGTCGTGCGCCTGCGCGACCAGCGCGAGATCGACGACACCGTGCTGCGCCAGGTGCAGGCCCGGCTCGACCTCGAGGAGATCCGGCTGAGCCGCGGCGACCCCGCCCCGGAGTGAGCGGTCGCCGACGTGGTCACGGCCGGTTCGATCTCGCGGGAGAATGGAGAGCTGGGTGCTGCGTCCCGCGCGGATGCGCCCCGCCCCCTTTGCCCTCGATCGCGCAGGAAACTGCAGGAAGCCACAGGACGTTCCAGTGCCCTCAGCGGACCAGCCCACCACGCCCAGCACCACCCCCCAGGCCTCCCCGGCGAAGGAGCAGGCGACCGTCCTCGCGGAGGCCTCGCGCCGCCGCTCGTTCGCGGTCATCAGCCACCCGGACGCCGGCAAGTCGACGCTCACCGAGGCGCTCGCGCTGCACGCCAACGCGATCCGCGAAGCGGGCCGCGCCGACGGCAAGGCGGGCCGTCGCACGGTGTCCGACTGGATGGACATGGAGCAGGACCGCGGCATCTCGATCACCTCGGCGGCCCTCCAGTTCACGTACCGCGACGCCATGATCAACCTGGTCGACACCCCGGGGCACGCGGACTTCTCGGAGGACACGTACCGCGTGCTGTCCGCGGTCGACGCGGCCGTCATGCTGGTCGACGCGGCCAAGGGCCTCGAGGTCCAGACCATGAAGCTCTTCGCGGTCTGCAAGCACCGCGGCATCCCGCTCATCACGGTCATCAACAAGTGGGACCGTCCGGGCAAGGACGCGCTCGAGCTCATGGACGAGATCCAGGAGCGCACGGGCCTGGTCCCCACTCCCCTCACCTGGCCCGTGGGCGTCGGGGGCGACTTCCGTGGTGTGCTGGACCGCCGCACGGGGCAGTACGTGCACTACACGCGCACGGCCGGCGGCACCACGATCGCCCCCGAGGAGGTCATGGACCCCGACGCGGCCCTGGACCGTGAGGGCGACGCGTGGACCACCGCCGTGGAGGAGGCCGAGTTGCTCGCCGACACCAACGGCGACCACGACCAGGAGAGCTTCCTGGCCGGGCAGACGACGCCCGTCCTGTTCGGGTCCGCGGTGCAGAACTTCGGCGTCCACGCGCTGCTCGACGTCCTGGTCGACGTCGCGCCGTCGCCGTCGCCGCGCGTCACGGTCACCGAGGACACGCGCCCGGTCGAGGCGCCCTTCAGCGCGTTCGTCTTCAAGATGCAGGCCGGCATGGACACCGCGCACCGCGACCGGCTCGCGTTCGCGCGCATCTGCTCGGGCGTGTTCGAGCGTGGCATGGTCGTCAGCTCGGCCCGCACGGGCAAGCCGTTCGCGACCAAGTACGCGCAGCAGGTCTTCGGCCGCGAGCGCACGATCGTCGACACCGCCTACCCGGGCGACGTCGTGGGTCTCGTCAACGCGGCGGGCCTGCGCGTGGGCGACACGCTCTACCTGGACAAGAAGGTCGAGTTCCCGCCCCTGCCGACGTTCGCCCCCGAGCACTTCGCGGTCATGCGCGCCAAGGACGTCTCGCGCTACAAGCAGTTCCAGCGCGGCGTCATGCAGCTCGGCGCCGAGGGCGTGGTCCAGGTCCTGCGCTCCGACCTGCGCGGTGACCAGGCCCCGGTCCTGGCCGTGGTGGGCCCCATGCAGTTCGAGGTCGCCGAGCACCGCATGGCGACCGAGTTCAACGCCCCCGTGTCGCTCGACCGCCTGGGCTACTCCATGGCGCTGCGGACCACGAAGGACTGGGTCGTGCAGCTCAACGCGCAGCCCGGCGTCGAGGTCCTCCAGCGCGAGGACGGCGAGTACCTGGCGCTCTTCCCCGACCGCTGGCGCGTGACATCGGTGCGCAACCGCCTCGAGGGCGTGGTCCTGCTCGAGGACGAGATCTTCGGCTGACCCTCCTGCCCTGATGCCCGACGGCGGAGCGCACCCATGTACCTAGGCGCGCTCCGCCGTCGGGCATCAGCGGGCAGGTGCGGGCCGGTGGCCCGCCCACCTCACCGCTCGACCGCGGCGCCCCGCGCGACCAGGCCGGCCTGGTCGGAGAGCTTGAGCTCCTTCATGAAGAACGCGATGACGAAGCCCAGCGCGCCGAGCGGGACCAGGTACCAGAACGCGGGCGCGAGAGCGTCGGTGTAGGCGTTGACGACCAGGTCGTGCAGCGCCGCCGGCAGCTCCTTGACGGCGTCCGGCGTGAGGCTGTCCGGCCCGAAGTCCTTGGGCATCTCGCTCGCCGGCAGGCCCTTGGTCGCGTCGGCCAGGTTGGACGTCAGCTTCGACGTGAACACGGTCGAGAACACGCTCGTGCCGACCGCGGAACCGATCTCGCGCAGGAAGTTGTTCGTGGACGTCGCCACACCCACCATCTCGGGGGCGACCGAGTTCTGCACCGCGATCACGATGGTCTGCAGCACGAGTCCCAGCCCGAACCCGAGCACGAAGATCATCGCGCCGAACGTCAGCATCGAGATGTCGGACGTCAGCTGCGTGAGCAGGACCAGCCCGATCGTCGCGATCCCCATCCCGAGGATCGGGTAGATCTTGTACCTCCCGCTGCGCGCGATGAGCAGACCCGACCCGATCGCCGTGATCATCAGGCCGACCGTCATGGGCAGCATGAGCAGCCCGGACTCGGTCGCGCCGTAGCCGTGCGCCATCTGCAGGAAGGTCGGCAGGAACGACAGCGCCGCGAACATCGTCATGCCCAGGATCAGGGCGATCGAGACCGAGACCGAGAAGGTCCTGCTCCTGAACAGGTGGAGCGGGATGAGCGGGTCGGCCACCTTGGTCTCGACGACCAGGAACGCGATCAGCGCGAGCACCGTCACGACCAGCACCGTGAGCAGGGCCGGGCTGCTCCAGTCGTACTTCTTGTCGCTCGAGATCGAGCTCCAGCTCGTGAGGAGCACGATGCCCGCGGTCGTGACCGCCATCAGCAGCGCGCCGCCGACGTCGAACCGCTTGCTCGGCGTCCGCGACGGGAGCCGGAGCTTGAACCACGCGATCCCGAACGCGATGAGGCCGATCGGCACGTTGAGCCAGAAGCACCAGCGCCACCCCGGCCCGTCGGTGAACCAGCCGCCCAGCAGCGGGCCCGCGACCGTGGCGATCCCGAAGACCGCCCCCATGGGACCCATGTACCGGCCACGGTCCCTGGCCGAGACGATGTCGGCGATGATCGCCTGGCTCAGGATGACCAGGCCACCGGCCCCCAGCCCCTGGATCGAGCGCCACACCACGAGGTCCACGAACGACGATGAAAGCGCCGACCCCGTCGAGCCGACCACGAAGATCGCGATCGCGACGAGGAACGGCAGCCGACGTCCCCGCAGGTCGCCGATCTTGCCGTAGATCGGCATCACGATCGCGATCGCGAGGAGGTAGGCCGTGATGATCCAGCCCTCGTCCTGGGCCGCCCCGAGGTCTCCCACGATGGTGGGCAGGGCCGTCCCGACGACGGACTGGTCCAGCGCGGACAGGAACATCGCGGCCAGCAGGGCGCTGAAGATCACGTAGACGGTGCCCTTGGAGAGCACCAGCTCGGGTTCGCCCGGCGCCTGTGTCGTGGATCGCGCGGTATCACTCATCGCAGAGTCCTTCCTGGCGGCCGGCAGGCGCTGGGGACCGTCGGGCGCTGACGGCCGACGGTCGGCGGGAACGTGACCTGAACGCGTGAGAACCGCCCGGTTCCAGGGGGAACGTCGGCGGGCAGCCGCTCGGACGGGGCTCGTCCGGGCGGTGCGTCGCGTCCCTCCAGGGTGGGACGGGGCCTCCTGGGGCGCAACACGTGGCCGATCGCGCGCGTCCTGGCGCGACGCGGCGGGACCGAGCGGCCTCGCGTCCTGCCGCGGGGTGGACCTGGCGGAGCAGAGCCTGGCGGAACGCGGGGCCAGGTCGAGACGGACCCGGCGGGAGCGTGCCCTCGCGGGTGAAGGGGCGGGCCGCGAACGGTGCCCGGTGGAAGGTCAGCGCGCGAGGTCCGAGGGGTCCGTGTTCGCCCCGCACAGCACGACCACGACGGTCTCGCCCGGCTCGGGCACGTAGGCGCGCGACTCGAGCGCGGCGAGGGCCGCGGCGGCCCCGTGCTCGACGACGAGCCGCCGCTCGTCCCACAGGTGCCGGCGAGCGGCGACGATCGCCTCGTCGGTGACCAGGACCGACCGCACGCCGTCGCGCTGCGCGAGAGCCAGCGCCGTCTCGGAGGTACGGCGGGCGCCGAGCGAGTCCGCCGCGACCGACGCGACGGGGACGTCCACGACGGTGCCGGCCTCGAGCGCCGCGTGCAGGGCCTGCGCCCCGTGGGGCTCGACGGCCGCGACCCTGATCCCGCGCGGGTGCGCCGCGGCGGCCACGCCGCTGAACAGCCCCCCGCCCCCGACCGCGACGACCACGGTGTCGACGTCGGTCCGGGCAGCGACGATCTCCTCCAGAAGGGTGCCCGCGCCCGCCGCGATCAGCGGGTTGTCGTAGGCGTGCGAGGCGAGCGCGCCCGTCTCCGCCGCGAAGGCCTGCGCGGCGTCGAGCGCCTCGGCGTACTCGGCCCCCACCTGGTGGACCTCGGCACCGAGCGTGCGCAGGCGTGCGACCTTGACCGGCGGCGCGGTCCGGGGCACGAACACGGTCGCACGGACCCCGTGGGCCCGCGCGGCCCACGCGTTCGCCATGCCCGCGTTCCCGCCCGACGCGATCACGATCCCGGCGTCGGGCAACGTGCCCGCCTCGAGGTGGGCACCCACGAAGTTCAGGGCACCGCGCGCCTTGAACGAGCCCGTGTGCTGCATGAGCTCGAGCGCGAACACCCCCGTCGCCGCGCCGAGCGCACCCGGGTCCATGGGCGCGAGCGCGACGGGCCGGACCTGGCCCGCGATGCGCTGGGCCGCGGCGAGGACGTCCAGGTGGTCGATGGTCATGGGGTCCTCCGGGACTGGTCGTGCGGCGAGAGGTCGAACGGAGTCCACCTGGCGGGGCGAGCGAGCCCGGCCGGTAGGCCCAAGGGAACCCTACGTCGGGGCTCCCCGGCCAGGGCCTCGTCGAGGTGGAGGGTCGTCCCCGAGGTAGAGGGGGACCGTCGAGGTAGAAGGCCACAGACCTCTACCTCGACGGTTCCCCTCTACCTCGCGGGCCGCGGGGCGCAGCTCACAGCCCCGCCTCGCGGTAGAAGCCCTCGATGTGCTCACGCACCGCGTCTGCCGCCCCGGCACCGTCGCCGCGTGCGACCGCGTCGAGGACCGCACGGTGCTCGGCGCGCAGCCGCACCGCGGTGCGGGGCCAGTCCTCCAACCGCTCGGTACCGGCCTCGACGTAGGACTCGATCGCACCCCGCAGGCCCGTCATGACGGCCTCGACCAGGACGTTGCCGGCGAGCCGGACGAGGGCCACGTGGAAGGCCGCGTCGAGCTCGCGGAAGCGGGCCGGGTCGAGCGAGGGGTCGTCCATGGTGTCGAGCAGCGCGACGGCCTCGGACAGTCCCGCGCCGCCGGCAGTCGCGGCGGCCTGCCCGACCGCCCAGGTCTCCAGGAGCACCCGGGTCTCCACGACGTCGCGGACCACGAGCGTCCCGGACGCGACGTGCAGTCGCACGGCCGCGCCCAGGCCCGCGGCGGGCCGGTCGATCACGGTGGCGCCGGCGTCGGGCCCAGAGCCGACCGCGGTACGGACGATGCCCATGGCCTCCAGGACGCGCAGCGCCTCGCGGACCGAGGGGCGCGAGACGCCGAGCTCCTCGGCGAGCGCACGCTCGGCCGGGAGGCGTTCGCCGAGGCCCCAGCGACCCGCCGCCAGGTCTGCCTCGATGCGGGCGAGGACGATCTCGTGGGTGCGCACGTGGTCAGCGTAGTGCCGGGCGGGACGGACGGTACGAGCGCGCCCGCAAGACCCCGCTCGTTCTGACAGCCCGTCGACATGTGGTCTGACCACAGCCTCGCGATGGTCTACAGTGACTCGGACATCGTGTGGTCAGACCACAGCCTGCTCGCCGTCGAGCAGGGGCCGGGAGGGCCACGCGGTACCTCGACGGGCACTCGCCGCCCGCCGGGACCAGACTGAGTCCCACCGCCCCCTGCCTGGCTGGAGTCCCCAGTGCGCATCGCCCTCGCCGCCACCTGCATCGCCGACGCGATGTTCCCCCAGGCCCCCCGGGCCACCGTCCAGCTCCTCGAACGCCTCGGTCACGAGGTGTACTTCCCCGAGCAGCAGACGTGCTGCGGACAGATGCACGTCAACACGGGCTACTTCGACGAGGCCGTGCCCGTCATCAGGAACCACGTCGAGACGTTCGCGCCCGCGCTCGACGGCGAGTGGGACGCGATCGTCGTCCCGTCGGGCTCGTGCACCGGGTCGATCCGCCACCAGCAGGCCATGGTGTGCCGCCGCGCGGGGCAGGAGAAGCTCGGAGCGACGGCCGAGGCCCTCGCGGCCAAGACCTACGAGCTGTCCGAGCTGCTCGTCGACGTGCTCGGCGTGACCGACGTCGGCGCGCACTTCCCGCACCGCGTCACCTACCACCCCACGTGCCACTCGCTGCGCATGATCCGCGTGGGCGACAAGCCGCTCCAGCTCCTGCGGGCCGTCGACGGGATCGACCTCGTCGAGCTCCCCGGGGCCGAGAGCTGCTGCGGGTTCGGCGGGACGTTCGCGCTCAAGAACTCCGAGACGTCGACAGCGATGCTCAGCGACAAGATGTCGAACGTGAAGTCGACGGGCGCCGAGGTCGTCACGGCGGGCGACTACTCGTGCCTCATGCACATCGGCGGCGGGCTCTCGAAGCTGCGCTCCGGGGTGCGCACCATGCACCTCGCGGAGATCCTCGCCTCGACGCAGTCGGCCCCGACGCCCGTGGACGTCGAGGCCGCCCCCGGTCGCGACAGCGAGGCGGAGGCCGCGCGATGAGCACCTTCCTCGGTTTCCCCACCCGCCGCGGCGCCAAGACCCTGCCCGACGACGGCGCGCACCCGGGAGCGCCCGGCACCAGCGCGGGTCCCGGTTGGGCCGACGACGTGCCCCACCCCGAGGCTCCCCTGCGCTGGGGCGCGACGTTCCCCGAGGCCGCCAAGCAGGCCCTGGGCAACACGCAGCTGCGGCGCAACCTGGCCCACGCGACCTCGACCATCCGCGCCAAGCGTGCGGCCGTCGTCGGCGAGGTGCCCGACTGGGAGGAGCTGCGCGACGCGGGCTCGACCATCAAGGCCCACGTCATGAGCGACCTCCCGCGCCTCCTCGAAGAGCTCGAGCGCAACGTGACCGCACGCGGTGGTGTCGTCCACTGGGCCAGGGACGCGGCCGAGGCCAACCAGATCGTGACCGACCTGGTCAAGGCCACGGGCGAGACCGAGGTCGTCAAGGTCAAGTCGATGGTCACCCAGGAGATCGGGCTCAACGAGGCGCTCGCCGAGGAGGGCATCGCGGCGTTCGAGACCGACCTCGCCGAGCTCATCGTGCAGCTCGCGGACGACATGCCCTCGCACATCCTGGTGCCCGCGATCCACCGCAACCGCTCGGAGATCCGCGAGATCTTCCTCGAGCGCATGGGCGACGCACCGCCCGACCTGACCGACGCGCCGCGCGAGCTCGCCATGGCGGCGCGCGCGCACCTGCGCCGCAAGTTCCTCTCCGCGAAGGTCGCGATCAGCGGCGCGAACTTCGCGGTCGCGGACACCGGCACGCTCGCGGTCGTCGAGTCCGAGGGCAACGGACGCATGTGCCTCACGCTCCCCGAGACCCTCATCACCGTGATGGGCATCGAGAAGCTCATCCCCACGTACCAGGACCTCGAGGTCTTCATGGCGCTCCTGCCCCGGTCCTCGACCGGCGAGCGGATGAACCCGTACACGTCCCTGTGGACGGGCGTCACGCCGGGCGACGGGCCGCAGGAGTTCCACCTGGTCCTGCTCGACAACGGGCGCAGCAAGGCCCTGGCCGACGACGTGGGCCGCGCGGCCCTGCACTGCATCCGGTGCTCGGCCTGCCTCAACGTGTGCCCGGTCTACGAGCGCGTGGGCGGGCACGCGTACGGGTCCGTCTACCCCGGACCCATCGGCGCGGTCCTCACACCTCAGCTCACGGGGTCGACGGGGAGGTCCGACCCCAACAACTCGCTGCCGTACGCCTCGACGCTGTGCGGCGCGTGCTACGACGTGTGCCCCGTGAAGATCGACATCCCCTCGCTGCTCGTGCACCTGCGGGCGCGCGAGGTCGACCAGGACCGGGGGCGCCCCACGGCCTGGGGAGCCGCCATGAAGGCCGCGTCGTTCGTCATGGCCAGGCCCGGCCGGTTCGAGCTCGCCGAGAAGGCCGGCGGCGTGACCCGTGTGCTGGGGGGCAGCAAGGGGCGCATCACGTCGTTGCCGTTCCCGGGCTCGAAGTGGACCGACGCCCGCGACCTGCCCGTGCTGCCGAAGCAGAGCTTCCGCGAGTGGTGGGCTGATGAGCACGCCGCCACCGAGACCGACCCCCGCGGCGAGCGACGATCGAGCGAGGCGCCCGACGGCGGCGGGTCGCCCTCAGCGGACCGCACCGACACCGAGACCACCGGAGACGCCCGATGAGCGCGCGCGACGACATCCTGGCCCGCGTGCGCGCGGCAGTCATCAACGACGGCGCGCACCTCGGTGACGCCGTGGCCGAGCAGGCCCCCGTCTCGCGCGGGTACCGGACCACGGGCGAGCACTCCCCCGGGTCTGCCGAGGCGATCGAGATCCTCGTCGACCGGCTCGTCGACTACCGGGCGATCGTGCACCGGGCCGCGACCACCGCGGACCTGGCCCGCACCGTGGGCGAGCTGCTCGCGGACGCTCGCTCCGTCGTCGTGCCCCCTGCGCTGCCCGCGGCCTGGACGAGCGCGCTCACGGCCGGGACCGCCGTCGTGCACGACTCGCGCGACGACCGCCGGACCGCGGCCGAGCTCGACCAGGTCGACGCCGTCCTGACCGCGTCGCGGCTGGCCGTCGCGGACACCGGGACGATCGTCCTGGACGGCGCGGACGACCAGGGGCGCCGCGCGATCACCCTGGTCCCCGACCTGCACGTGTGCGTCGTGCGGACCGAGCACGTCGTGCACACCCTGCCCGAGGCCGTGACGATCCTCGCCGCGCACCCCACCCGGCCCCAGACGTGGATCTCGGGGCCGAGCGCGACGAGCGACATCGAGCTGTCGCGCGTCGAGGGCGTGCACGGGCCGCGCACGCTGCACGTGATCCTGCTCGGCTGAACGCACGCTGGCTGCCGAGCATGCGGTTGGCGCTCGTTCTGCGCCGCAGACCGGCCACCACCGCATGCTCGGCGGACGACAACCGCATGCTCGGCACCGGCGGAGGTGCGCTCAGCCCAGCTGGCGCCGCACCGCGCGGCGCACGCGCCCGGGGTCGAGCGGGCGGGCGGGCGGGCGACCGTCGGGCCCGGTCGAGAGGGCCGCGTGCAGCACGAGGCCTTCGATGAGCGCGTCGACGTCGGGCGCGACCTCCGGGTCGACGTGCCGGCGCAGGGCGGCGCTGCTCGCAGCCATCCAGCGCTGCGTGACCGTGCGGAAGGCCGGCTTGCGGGCCGCGAGGACGTAGAGCTCGAGCGCGACGAGCAGGTCGCGCTGGTAGTCCCCCGACTCGGCGCACACGAGCGCGACGATCGCCTCGACCGGGTCGCCGCCGTCGGGCACCTCGGCCATGGCCGCCTCGAAGCGCGCCGCGGCCTGGACCGCGTGCCGTTCGAACGCGAGCCGCAGCACCTCGTCGAGGTTCTCGAAGTGGTACGTCATGGACCCGAGCGGCACGTCGGCCGCCGCTGCGACCACGCGGTGCGTGGTGCCCGCGACCCCGTGCTCGGCGATGACGTCGAGGGCCGCGTCGACGATCCGGTCCTTGCGGTCGGGGTCGACGCGGCGCGGCGAGGTCACGCGGGCTCGCCTCCGGCAGCTGCGCCGTCCGTGCCCTCGGGACCCTGAGCGTCCTCGGCACCGATGTGGCGCAGGACCCGCGCGGGGTTGCCCACGGCCACGACGTTCGCAGGCAGGTCGCGGGTCACGACAGAACCTGCCCCCACCACGGTGTTCTCGCCGATCGTGACCCCTGGGCACACGGTCACGCCGCCGCCGAGCCACACGTTGTCGCCGATCGTGATGGGCTGCGCGGCCTCCCACTTGTCGCGGCGGGGGCCGGGCTCGACGGGGTGCGTGGGGGTGAGGAGCTGGACGTTGGGGCCGATCAGCACGTCGTCACCGATCGTGACGGGTGCGACGTCGAGGCACACGAGGTTGAAGTTGACGAACACGCGTGCGCCGATCGTGGTCCGGTAGCCCAGGTCGCAGCGGAACGGGGGGCGGATCTCGCTGCCCTCGCCGAACGCGCCGAGCAGCTCGGTCAGCAGCTCGCGGCGGGTCGCGCCGTCGTTCGGGTCGAGGGTGTTGACGCGGTGGCTGAGCGACATGGCGCGCTCGGAGTCGGCGGCGATCTGCGGGTCGTCGGCGAGGTAGAGGTCGCCGGCGAGCATGCGCTCGCGCATGGGGCGCTGGTCGGAGGGGTCGGGAAAGGTCATGTGTACAAGCGTACACATGAGCGCAGCGCGCCTCGTCAGGCAGAGGCCCGACGGCGGTGCGTCATCTCCTCGAGGACCGTGCGGAGCCGCACGGGGAAGTCCTCGGGGGTGTCGGGCGGGAGCCGGTCCACGCGGAACCACGCGACGGCCTCGCTCTCGTCGCTCACGACGGGCAGCGCCTCGAGGTCCGCGAACGCGACGTAGCCCACGTCCCAGTGGACCAGGCACGTGCCGAAGCGCGAGGACAGCGCGTGCCGGTGCAGGTCCACGGGGGCGCCGTCGGGCTCGAAGGGCTCGAGCGTCTCGATGCCGCTCTCCTCGCGCGCCTCACGGAACGCCCCCGCCGCGAGGCTCCGGTCCCCCGGCTCGACGTGCCCGCCGACCTGGACCCAGAACTGGCCCTTGCGGTGGAAGCACAGCAGCACGTGCAGCAGGTCCGGGGTCAGCACGAAGCAGCTCCCGGTCAGGTGCTCGGGGCCGCCGCGGAAGATCACGTCGCCCCGGCCCTCCTCGACGAACGCGACGTACTCCTGGCGCAGCGCGGCCTGGGCAGGACTGAGCGGCGCCCAGGCACGGATCGAGTCGAGGGCTGAGGCGGCGAGGTCTTCGGCGGAGGTCACCCGGGAAGCCTACGACCGCCCGGACGTGGCGCGAGGTAGAGGGCCAGAGCCCTCTACCTCGGCGCCGACGTCAGGGGCGCACTTGTCAGGTCAGCAGGCCCCCTCGTCCTTCCACGGACCCCAGTCGCTGACCACGGGGGCGTTGCCCTGCGTCCAGTACCGGGCAGACCACCTGTGGCCCGCGTGCGTGACCTGCGCACCACCGTTGTAGGCCGTCCCGGCGAGCCACGCGGCCGCCGTGCACCCGGCACCACCGGTGCTCCCGCCCGGGGTGCCGCCGGGAGTCCCGCCCGTCGTCCCACCGGAGACCACGGGGTTCACGACCTTGACTCCGCGCGGGTGGTCGTAGGTCGTGGCGTACGTGGTGGCCCCGATCGTCACGCGCACGTTCGAGATCTGCGCCATGGGCAGGCGCCACGACAGCTTCGTGGACGCCGAGCCACCCGCCGGGATGCCCCCCGACGGGACCTTGAGCGTCGCCGAGTGCAGGTCCCCCTTGAGCCCGCCCACGTTGTTGCCCGTGTGGCCCGCGACCGTCGTGATGCCCCAGCCGTTCTGCTCGCCGATCGTCGCGGACGTGGTCGTCGCGAAGTCGAACGAGATCGTGGCCCCGGCCGGGATCGCGACCGAGGACCTGTTGGCGAACGTCACCCGGGGGTTGATCGGGTAGTTGTTGTCGCCGAGCGCGAACTCCGAGAACGAGACCCCGAGGTCGATCGCCTCGGCGGGCGTCGCGGTCTTGGACTTGGCCGCGCCGTAGGGAGCCGCGGTCGAGAACGTCGAGTGCATGCGCGTCACGAGGCTGTCGCCCATGCCGTACTCGCCGCTCGCCGCGTCCAGGTCGTAGTCGCCCGCCAGCTCCCAGATCATCAGGCCGCCGTAGCCGCCCGCGACCACGTAGTCGGCCTTGGCCTGGATCGCCTGGTCGGAGTCGCCCGAGATGAACGACTTCGTCTGCGCGTTCCACCACCACTCGGTCTTGGTGACCGGGTCGAAGTTGTGCTGGTAGGTCCCCGTCAGCGGACCCGTCGGGGCGCCGTACGCCGAGGCGTACGAGCCCACCTTGCCGTTCTGCAGGTTGAGCATGTGCCAGATCGGGTTGCCGCCCGCAGGGATCTTGGCCCCGGCCTTGTCGACGTCGTACCAGATGTTGTCGATCCCGCCCGCACCGTTGCCACAATTGGACGTGCCACCCAGCGAGGGCCCGGTGCCCGGCGGGCACTTGGTCTGGTCGGGCAGCGCCGCCTTGCCCCACAGGCCGTTGGTCCCGCCCTGCACGTTGGTCCAGCCTCGCGTGTAGAACGGGACGCCGATGTTGATGCGCCCGGCCTGCACGGCTCCCCGGAAGTAGTGCGCAGCCCAGTCGGCGTTGAGGTACCCGATCCCGTCGTAGGCCCCGTACACCCCGGCCGCCGCGAGCTCGCCGTCCTTGCCGTCGTCGAACAGGGCGCCGTTGCCGCCCACGAAGTCGTTCCACGTCCCGTGCAGGTCGTACGACATCACGTTGACGTAGTCGAGGTACGGCATGATCTGGAAGACCTCCATACCGCGCAGCAGCCACCCCGAGGCGGGGGCTGCGATGGTCAGCATGTAGTACTCGCCGTCCTGCGCCGCGGCCTTGTCGAGCGCCTCGCGCGTGGTCTTCATGAGCTGCTCGTAGTTCTTCCAGAGCTGCCCGCGCTTGGCGTCGGCGATCGCGAAGTCGTCGGGGTTCCCGGCCTTGACGTTCGAGGTCGGGTACTCGTAGTCGATGTCGATCCCGTCGAACCCGTAGGTCCGCACCATCGCGACGGCCGAGGCCGCGAACGCGTCGTACTCGGCCTGCGTGTCCAGGGCGTAGAAGCCGCCCGAGGCGACCCGGTTGCCGTCGGCCCCGAAGTAGCCGCCCGTCTCGGCCCAGCCGCCGACCGACACGAGCGTCCGCACGCCGGGGTGCTGCTTCTTGAACTTGGTGAGCTGGTTGAAGTGGCCCTTGTAGGGAACCGTCGGGTCGAGCGCGTTCTCGGCCCCCGCGAACGTCAGGCCGGTCGCCTCGCTCGTCGCCGACTCGGCGTTGACCGAGATCTTCGAGTCCGGGCCGACGTGCGCGAACGCGTAGTTGATGTGCGAGAGCTTGGTCCAGGGGATGTCGCTCGCGAGGTACGCGGGGGTGCCGTTCGCCCCCGTGCGCCACGACGTGAAGTACCCGATCACGCGGCGATCGAGCCCGTTGGGGAGCTTCTCGCGACCGGCCTCGTCGTACACGTCGCAGTAGGGGACGTCGACGGTCTTGTTGACGGCGAGCCCGTCGGGACGGCACTTCTCCTGCGGGTTCGTCGAGATGGGCGTGCCGGGGTCGCCACCGGTCGGGTCGCCCGTGGGGTCCGTCCCCGTCGGGTCGGTGCCGGTCGGGTCCGTCCCCGTCGGGTCCGTCCCCGTCGGGTCGCCCGTCCCGCACGGCCCGACGACCTTCCACGCGCCCCACTGCTGCGTCCCGGGAACCTCGCCCTGGGTCCACCACGACGCCTTGTAGTTCGAGCTGGCGTACGACGCGGTCGCACCGCCCGTGTACGCCGACGACGCCACCCAGGCGGGCGCGCACGCCTCGGCCGCGAGCGCCACGGGTACCTGCACCGTCAGGGGTACTGCGACGACTGCCGTGGCGGCGGCTGCTGCGAGCCATCGCCTCACGGACCGTCTGCTTCGTTGCATGATCGACCCTCCCCAGCACGGCTGCGGCACCGTTGCCGCAGCATCGTGTGGGGCCACGCTAGGGCGGGTGCTCGAGGGTCCACATCAGGGTCTGCCACACGATCGCTACGTACGTGGTCCCCCGCACGAACGGTGGCCGGGCCCCCGAACGGCCGCCCCGGAGAGGCGGCCGGGCCGCCGTCTGGAGTCGCGACGGCGGCCCACCTGCGGGTCGACGTCGCGCAGGAGCGGTGCTATCCCGCGGGCAACCAGGTGCGGGCGGCGGTGACCAGCGCGGTCACGCCGATCCCGAGGGTCGGGTCGATGACCGGGGCGTAGTGGGGCGAGTGGTTGGAGGGCACCTTGAGGAGTGCGGGGTCGTTCATGTCCCCGGTCGTGAAGAGCGAGGGGTCGGTGCCGCCCAGGAGCCAGTAGGACAGCTTGGCGCCCGAGCTCGTCGCGAGGATGCCGACGTCCTCGCTGCCCGCACCGGCCCCGGGGTCCATGATCTTGTCCGGGCCGAGCCAGGCAGCGAACGCGTCGAGCGTCTTCGCGAGGGCGTCCGCGTCGTTCACGACGACGGGGAAGCGCTCGATCTCGGTGATCGTCGGCTCCTCGGGCGCCCCGGACGTCGCCGCCTCCCCGCGGACGATCCGCTCGACGCTGTCGAGGATGTGCTGGCGCGTGGCCTCGTCGTAGCTGCGGATGTTGAGCTGGAGCTCGGCCTCGCCGGGGATGACGTTCGCGGCGCTCCCGGCGTGCACGGACCCGACGGTCAGGACCGCGATCGAGGTGCTCGGGATCTCGCGCGAGATGATCGTCTGCAGGCGCAGGACGGTCGACGCGGCGATCACGACCGGGTCGACCGAGGACTGCGGCATCGACCCGTGCGCGCCCTTGCCGACGATGCGGATGCGCAGCGAGTCCGAGCCCGCGTACGACGCGCCGGCGTGCCCGGCGATCTTCCCGGCGGGCAGGGGGGCGACGTGCTGCCCGAGCACGACGTCGGGCTTCGGGAACCTGTCGAAGAGGCCGTCGTCGACCAGTGCCTGCGCCCCGGCGCCGAGCTCCTCGGCGGGCTGGAACACGAGCACGAGCGTCCCGGACCAGCTCGTCTTGTCGTTCGCGAGGACCTCGGCCGCCCCGAGCAGGCACGTGGTGTGCAGGTCGTGGCCGCACGCGTGGTCGACGGGGACGGTCTTGCCGTTCGCGTCGGTCGCGGTCGCGGTGCTCGCGTAGTCGAGACCGGTGTCCTCCTTGACGGGCAGCGCGTCCATGTCCGCCCGGAGCAGCGCGGTGGGGCCCGTGCCGTTCTCGAGGAGGCCCACGACGCCGGTCCGGCCGATGCCCGTGGTGACCTCGTACCCGAGCGCACGGAGGCGTTCGGCCACGATCCCGGACGTGCGATGCTCCTGGAACCCGAGCTCCGGATGACGGTGGAGGTCCTTGTAGAGGTCGACGAGCGCCGGGTCGATCGGGACGTTCTCCTGAGCAGCCACGAGCATCTCCTGTCGCGAGGGTGTCCTCCACGGTCACACGCTCGCTGCCGGGCAGCCACCGGGACAGGTCCGCCGCACGCGCGCAGTGAAGGGGGTTCCTCACACGGCCCGACGGCGCCACGCGTCCGGGTGCGCCCCGGAGGCTGGGAGAATGGTCGGGTGACGAACGGCCTCTTCGACCTGCCCGAGGGCACGCGTGTCCCACCCCGACGGATCGTCCTGCTGACGGGCCCGTCCGGCTCGGGGAAGACGTCGTTGACCCGTCGCCTGGGCCTGCCGGTCGTCGCGCTCGACGACTTCTACCGCGACGTCGACCACCCGGACATGCCCCACCGGTTCGGCATCGTCGACTGGGACTCGCCCGGGAGCTGGGACGGTGCCGGTGCCCTCGAGGCGCTGCTCTCGCTCGTCACGACGGGTCACTCGGACGTCCCGGTCTACGACATCCCGACCTCGCGCCGGACGGGCACGACCCACCTCGACGTCACGGGGTCACGGATCGTCATCGCGGAGGGGATCTTCGCTGCCGAGCTGGTCGACGCCTGCCGGGCCGAGGGCATCCTCGCGGACGCGATCTGCCTGCGCCGGCCGCGGCTCATGACGTTCTGGTTCCGGCTCCTCCGGGACCTCGGTGAGTCGCGCAAGCCGCCGCTCACGCTGCTGCGCCGCGGCTGGGGGCTGCTGCGCGACGAGCCGCGGCTCGTCCAGGGCTGGGTCGACAAGGGCTGCCGGACCGCGTCTCCCGGGCAGGCCGAGAAGGACGTCCGCGCGCTGCTCGCGGGCTGACCGGCTGCACCGGGCCCAGGGCTCCGCGACCGCCCGAGGCGCGCGCCGCCGTCGGGCACGGGACGACCCGCGCGACGCGCCGCCGAGGCGCGTGACACCGGCAGACGCCGGAGACCCGAGAGGCCGCTCGACGACGCGCGGGGCGTCGTCGAGCGGCCTGGACGTGCTCCGGAACCGCGTCCCCGGCTCCGGGGACGCGCTCAGCCCAGGTGCACCGCGACCTGGTCGCCCTGCGGCAGCAGCTGTTCCTTGGGGCCGCGGATCAGCACCGCGGCGATGACGGCACCCACGACCATCGTGACGGCCGTCGCGACGAAGGCCGCCGAGTACCCGTCGACGAACGCGGCGAGCTGCGACGCCTCGTCGGTCACGACGGCTCCCGCGACGACGCTCGCGTAGATCGTCGTGAAGACCGAGAGGCCGATCGAGCCGCCGATCTGCATCGAGGCGTTGACGGTCGCGCTCGCGGCGCCCGCGTCGTGGGGCTCGACCCCCGAGAGGGCGACGTTCTGGAGCGGCACGAGGACCATGGCCATGCCCACGCCCAGCACGACGAGTGCGGGCAGGACCTCGGTCGCGTACGACCCGCCGACCGTGATGCGGCTCAGGTAGAGCAGCGCGACGGCCGCGACCAGGGGCCCGCCGATCATCAGCGGACGGGGACCGAACCGCGGGAGGAACTTGGTGATCGCCGGGGCCAGGAGGAGCGTCATGATCGTCATGGGGAGCGTGCCCAGGCCCGCGTGCAGCGGCGAGAGGCCCAGGACGATCTGCAGGTGGAGCGCCAGGTACAGCAGCGCACCGATCATCAGCGCACCGAAGATGGCCTGCACCAGGAACGCGCCGGCACGGACCTTGTTCGTCAGCACGCGCAGCGGGAGGAGCGGCTGCGCGACACGGGACTCGATCCACACGAACAGCGCGATGAGCACGACGCCTGCCGCCAGGCACGCGATGGTCTCGGGCGCGACCCAGCTGTGCTCGGCGAGCGTGAATCCGTAGACGAGCGACCCGAGCCCGAGGACCACCACGACGGTGCCCAGCACGTCGTACTTGTTGTCGCCCTCGGCCTTGCTCTCCCCGATCAGGAGCGCACCCGCGACGAGCGCGACCACGACGACCGGGACGTTGACCCACAGGCACCAGCGCCAGTCCGCGAACTCGGTGAGCGCGCCACCGAGGACCAGGCCGACCGCTGCACCGACGCCCGCGACCGAGCCGAAGACGGCGAACGCCGTGTTGCGGTCCTTGCCGCGAGGGAACGAGACCGTGAGGAGCGCGAGCGCCGCGGGGGCGAGGAGCGCCGCGAAGACGCCCTGGAGACCTCGCATCGCGATGAGCTCGGTGCCGTTGCGCGCGAGGCCCGCGAGCAGCGACGCGACGCCGAAGCCGACCATCCCGAGCAGGTAGGTGCGCTTGCGCCCCCAGTAGTCGGCGATGCGTCCACCGAGCAGCAGGAGGGCGCCGAACGCGAGCGCGTAGGCCGTGACGACCCACTGCCTCTGCGTGTCCGTGAGGCCGAGCTCGAGCTGGGCCTGCGGGAGGGCGATGTTCACGATCGTCCCGTCGAGCACGACGAGCAGCTGCGTGAGCGCGAGGATGATGAGGATCCACCAGCGGCGGGGCCCGGACGCGCCGGGGGCATCGTGCTCTGCCGAGGCCGAACCATGGGGCTCGGCCGAGGGAGGGACCACCTGAGCCGAGGGCGCAGTGGTGGAGGGAGGAGAAGCGGGCATGACCGACCTTCGGGGACGCAACGGGGGGATCGTGGGGTTTCCAGCCCGGATCGAGACGCGTCGCGAGATGTCGCAGACCGTTCGACCGCCCCAACTACGAAGTCGGACAGACGAACTATCTTATCGTGTCGGGGCGTCATGTCAGGGTGTGAGTTCCCCCACGAGGACCCGACGACGGCGTCCGCGCGACCGGCTTCCCGCCTGGGCGCGGTCCCCGCGAGGTGACCTGCCTGACGAGAGCGGGCGGCGCCGTCGGGCCTGCCTTTCCCCCCGGCCGGTCCGCGGGCCCAGCCTGAGCACCCGGTGCTAGCGTGGAATCGCCTGTTCCACGTGGCCTCCGGCCACCCTGTCGCCAGCCGACCACCGCCCCGGCGACCCACCTCCCGGCACTTCCGTCGCCCGAGCGAGGAGCTCCCATGGCCGACGAGACGATCTCCCGACGCGCGGCGGACCTCGCGCGGTCCACCCCGTTCGACCACCTGCTCGGGTTCTTCGCGCACGTCTACCCCGAGCGGCGCGCACGGCCCGGGGTCCTCGACCTCACGTTCGGCAACCCGCACGACCCGGCCCCGGCCGGGTACGTCGACGCGCTGCGCGCGAGCGCCGTCCCGCGCGACGAGCACTGGTTCGGCTACAAGGTCAGCGAGCCCGAGGCCCGCGCGGCGGCGGCCGCGGCACTGCGAGGCGTCGTGGGCGTCCCGTTCGAGCCCGACGACGTCCACCTCACGACGGGAGGCTTCACCGCCCTCGCGCTCGCGCTCAAGCTCGTCACCGACCCGGGCGACGAGGTCGTCTACAGCGTCCCGCCGTGGTTCGCGTACGAGGTGATCGTGCGCGAGGCCGGGCTGACCCCCGTGAAGGTCCCGATCCTGCCCGAGACCTTCGACCTGGACCTCGACGCGATCGCGGGCGCGATCACGTCCCGGACCCGGGTCGTCCTGGTCAACACGCCCAACAACCCGACCGGGCGGGTCTACCCCGTCGAGCAGCTGCGGCGCCTCGCGGCGCTGCTCGACGAGGCCTCCCACCGGAACGGGCGCCGCATCTTCGTGGTCTCCGACGAGCCGTACCACCGCATCGTCTATGACGGCACGCCGTTCCACAGCCCCACCGAGGTGTACCCGTGGTCGCTGCTTGCCTACAGCTACGGCAAGACGCTGCTCGCGCCCGGCCAGCGCATCGGGTACCTCGCGGTCCCACCGACCCTGCCCCGCCGGGAGGACCTGCGGCCCGCGATCGAGGCGCTCCAGATCGCGATCGGGTACGCGTTCCCCAACGCGGTGCTGCAGCACGCGCTGCCCCTGCTCGAGCAGATCCCGTTCGACGTCGCGCTCTACGAGCGCAAGCGGGACCTCATGGTCGCCGGCCTGCGCGAGATCGGCTACGACGTCCACAGCCCCGAGGGCACGTTCTACCTCTTCCCCCGCTCGCCCGTGCCCGACGACCGGGCGTTCGAGGCCCTGCTCGCCGAGCACGACGTCCTGGTCCTGGGCGGCAAGTACTTCGAGACGCCCGGCCGCTTCCGCATCTCGCTCACCGCGAGCCTGAGTACGCTCGAGGCCAGCCTCCCGCGGTTCGCGGCGGCGTACGCGGCAGTCCGCTGAGGGCGCGGCGACGCGCGGACGCCTCGTCGAGGCCGGACCTGGCCGCACACGTCATGCCGATGTCACAGGATCGCCACGCGTCGGACATCGAGGTGCCCGATCCTGGCGACGGAGGTGACGCCATGTCAGCAGGTGACGGACTGCGGGTCCAGTCGATCTACGAGGGCTTCTTCAGCGGCGGGGCACGAGTGCTGCACAGCGCGGTCATCACCGGGTTGCACGGCGGGGGCCGACAGGCGCACTCGGTCCTGAGCATCCACCACGAGGTCCTGCGCGAGGGGCTGCTCCAACCCATGACCGAGGACCCGCGGTACCAGGCGCTCCGCGCCGCGGGGATCCAGGTCGCCTCGCTGGGTCGGCACCCGGAGTCCGGGGACGCCCCCACCTCGCGGGGATTCACCGAGGCGGAGCTGGCCACGGCAGCAGCACTCGCTTCGCGGTCCGACGTCGTCCTGTCGCTCAAGGAGCAGCCCCTGCGGCTCGTCAACCAGGACGGGTTCCCGGAACGCCCGGTGATCGCGTGCCTGCACCGGTCGGACCCGGAGCACCAGGGTCCGGCGCTCGACGACCTGCTCGCGACGGTCGCCGGCGGCCGCCTGGCCGGCGCCGTCTGCTGCGCGGAGTCGACCCGGGACGCCTACCGCGCCGCCGGGGTGCCTGCGTCGCTCCTCCACGTGATCCCGAACGGCGTGGACCTGGCGCGGTTCCGCCCGCTGGCCCCGCGCCGTCGCGCAGCCCGACGCGGGATGCTCGGCGTCCCGCCCGACGCGACGGTCGTCGCGTTCGCGGCGCGCTACGACGAGATGAAGGACGTGGGCCTGTTCGTCCGCTCTGCCCGGGCGTTCCTCGCACGAAACCCGTCGGGGCACGTGCTGATGTGCGGCGCGGGGATGAGCCCGACGAACCCGGCGCTGAGGGAGGACCTGCGGGCCTCGTTCGCGGATCGCCCGGACCTGCTCGTACGGGTCCATCTCCTGGGCGTTCGCCGCGACATGGAGTCGGTGTACGGCGTGGCCGACGTCATCGCGCTCACCTCGTCGTTCGGCGAGGCGGCACCGCTGTGCCTCATCGAGGGGGCCATGAGCGGGGCCGTCCCCGTCACGACCGACGTGGGCGACGCCGCGTCGATCGTCGACGGGATCGGTTTCGTGACCCCCAGGGACCCGGCCGCGGTCTGCGCGGCGTGGGAGGAGGCGGCCCGACGACGGGACGAGCTGAGCCTCGCGCTCCTGCGCAGCCGTCCGCGGTTCAGCCACACCCGGATGATCGCGGCGTACTCGACCGTGATCGAACGTCTCCACCGGGGGCAGCGGGTCCCGCTCGGGGTGCGCTGACACATGTGACGAGGAGCCGGCAGGCAGGACGGTCGACACGGCGCTCGGGACACGGCCACCGGGAATCGTGCACATCCGTGGAGGTGTGCCGCGGAACGAGCCCGATGGCGTCGCTCGCCTCGCCGGGGCCCGGCGAGGCGGGGCTCGTGGGGGGGGGGGGGGGGGGG
>NZ_JACSQF010000002.1:84482-183404 GCF_014836755.1 Oerskovia merdavium | reverse complement strand
GGGTGCCGGCGCTGCGGGGGCCGGGGCGGGGCCGAGACTCGTCGAGCGTGCAGTTCGGGCTGCACCGGGAGTTCACGCACAGCCCGAACTGCACGCTCGGAGGGAAGACCCCTCGGCGGCCCCCGCTTGCACCGTCCACAGGACACGCCCGTGCCCCGCTCCCCACAGGGCTAGGAGCAGACCTGCCGGCCCGAGTCGCCGTACGCGCAAGACTGCGCGATGCCTACCTCTCCACTTCCTCGACCTTTGCGCAGCGATCCGTTCCGGCGGGACACCGCCCTGTCGCTGACGACACCCGCGAAGCTCCGCGGGCCGGGCTACCGCCGCCTCCTGCGCGGTGTTCACATCGCCGCCACCGAGCCCCTCGACCACGGCACGATGATCCTCGGCGCCCGGGCGGCCCTGGGAAGCGACACCGTCGTCTGTGGTCGCAGCGCGGCGTGGTGCTGGGGCGCTCGTCAGGCTGACGCCGACGACCCGGTCGAGATGGCGGTCCCGACCCCCCGTCGGGTCAGGTCACGCCCCCAGGTGGCGATGCGTTCAGCCACCTTCGGGCCGGACGACGTGTGGCGCCGGAACGGGTTCGGACGGGTCACGTCCCCCGTGCGGACGATGATCGACCTGGCCCGGCTCGAACCGCTCGACGTGGCGGTACCGCTGATCGACGCGCTGCTCAGACTCTCCCGGGTCTCGGCCGAGGAGGTCCGCACGGCGGCGGTCGAGCACCGTGGGGCACGGGGAGTCCGCCGCGTACCGCACGTGCTCGCGTTGTGCGACGCGGGAGCGGAATCTCCGCGAGAGAGCACGCTCCGGCTGACTCTCGTCCTCGCAGGGTTGCCGCGGCCCGTGACCCAGTACGTGGTGCGCGACGCGACCGGTCGGTTCGTTGCGCGCGTCGACCTCGCGTGGCCGCACCTGAGGGTCGCCCTCGAGTACGACGGCGCGCACCACGACTCTCCCGACCGCATCCGTCGGGACCGTGCTCGCCTCAACGCGCTCCGTCGGTGCGGGTGGACGGTTCTCGTCGTCGACCGGGCGCAGCTCCGTCGACCAGCCGAAGTCGTCGCCCTGGTCCGCGACGTCCTGGCGGGGCCGTTCCCGAGTGCCCTCTGAGCCACGCCGAACGTGCAGTTCGGGTCGTTCCCAGCAGCCACTCACAGCCCGAACTGCACGCTCGGTGACCATCCGCCCGTTCGGTTTCTGCCACGCCGCCCGCGCCGACCGCCGGGCAGGGCGCTACGGTCGAGGGAAACCGCTCAAGGAGGAGAGGTCCCATGACCGGACTCGTCGCCACCGCCTCGATCCACATCGCCGCCCGCCCCGAGAGGGTGTGGGCCGAGCTGGTCCACCCGTCCGCGACCTGGATGCTGGGCGCGAACGTGGAGACGGACTACCAGCCGGGCAGCACCATCACGTTCGAGGGCCAGTACCAGGGCAAGCACTTCGAGGACCACGGCACGGTCCTCGAGGTCGACCGCCCCAGGACGCTGCGCTTCACGCACTTCTCCCCCGCGAGCGGCGCACCCGACGTCCCGGAGAACCACCACGAGGTCGCGATCACGCTCGCTCCGGACCCCAAGGGCACACGCGTGACGATCCGGCAGGACAACAACGACACCCCCGAGGCGGTCGAGCACTCCGAGGAGCTCTGGCGCACCGCGCTCGCCTCGCTCGCGGGGCACGACTAGATCCCGTCGCGCACCCGGGGCTCGGGGCACGGCCGACCGGCCACCGGGACGACGAAGGGCCCCGATCCGTGTGGATCAGGGCCCTTCGTCCGGTCGGCGTCAGACGACCGGGGATCGACAGCCGGTGGCTGCCGGGAGGATCACTCGGCGCCGGCTCGCAGCTCGCCGGTCGGCGGGAGGTCTGCCGTGGAGATGCCCGTCGGCGCGTTGAGCGCCGCGGTCGCGGCCACGCTCACCGGGCCACGCTCGTGGTCGTCCTTGGAGACGCCCCGGAACGTGAACTCGCCCAGCAGGCCTTCGCCCTCGGCGTCGACCAGGACGACCTGGCCAGCCTTGAGCTCGCCGAACAGGATCTTCTCGGAGAGCACGTCCTCGATGTCGCGCTGGATCGCGCGACGCAGCGGACGAGCACCCAGGACCGGGTCGTAGCCCTTCTCGGCGAGCAGCGCCTTGGCTGCGTCCGTGAGCTCGATGCCCATGTCCTTGTCCTGCAGGCGCTTGTCCAGCTTGGCGACCATGAGGTCGACGATCTGGACGATCTCCTTCTGCGAGAGCTGCGGGAAGACCACCACGTCGTCGACGCGGTTGAGGAACTCCGGGCGGAAGTGCTGCTTCAGCTCGTCGTTGACCTTGGCCTTCATGCGGTCGTAGCTCGTCACCAGGTCGCCGCCGGCGTTGAAGCCGGTCTGGAGACCCTTGGCGATGTCCCGCGTACCGAGGTTCGTGGTCATGATGATGACGGTGTTCTTGAAGTCGACCACGCGGCCCTGCGAGTCGGTCAGGCGACCGTCCTCGAGGATCTGCAGGAGCGAGTTGAAGATGTCGGCGTGCGCCTTCTCCACCTCGTCGAACAGGACCACGGAGAACGGACGGCGACGGACCTTCTCCGTCAGCTGGCCACCCTCGTCGTAACCGACGTAGCCGGGGGGCGAGCCGAAGAGACGCGAGACCGTGTGCTTCTCCGAGAACTCGGACATGTCGAGCTGGATGAGCGCGTCCTCGTCCCCGAAGAGGAACTCGGCGAGCGCCTTGGCCAGCTCGGTCTTACCGACACCCGTGGGGCCGGCGAAGATGAACGAGCCACCCGGACGCTTGGGGTCCTTGAGGCCTGCACGCGTGCGGCGGATCGCCTGGGAGAGCGCCTTGATGGCGGTCTCCTGGCCGACGACGCGCTTGTGCAGCTCGTCCTCCATCTTCAGCAGGCGAGCGGACTCCTGCTCGGTCAGCTTGAGGACCGGGATGCCGGTCGACATGGCCAGGACCTCGGCGATCAGGTCCTCGTCCACCTCGGCGACGGTGTCCAGGTCTCCGGCCTTCCAGGCCTTCTCCTTGTCCGCGCGCTGCTGCGTGAGCTGCTTCTCGGTGTCGCGCAGACGCGCGGCCTTCTCGAAGTCCTGCTCGTCGATCGCGGACTCCTTGTCGCGACGCGCCTCGCCGATCTTCTCGTCGAGCTCCTTGAGCTCGGGCGGGGCGGTCATGCGACGGATGCGCAGGCGCGCACCGGCCTCGTCGACCAGGTCGATCGCCTTGTCCGGCAGGTACCGGTCGTTGATGTAGCGGTCGGCCAGCGTCGCGGCGGCCACCAGTGCGGCGTCCGTGATGGACACGCGGTGGTGCGCCTCGTAGCGGTCGCGCAGACCCTTGAGGATCTCGATCGCGTGCGGCAGGCTCGGCTCCGAGACGAGGATCGGCTGGAAGCGACGCTCCAGGGCCGGGTCCTTCTCGATGTGCTTGCGGTACTCGTCGAGCGTGGTCGCACCGATGGTCTGCAGCTCGCCGCGGGCCAGCATCGGCTTGAGGATGCTCGCCGCGTCGATCGCGCCCTCGGCGGCACCCGCACCGACGAGCGTGTGGATCTCGTCGATGAACAGGATGATGTCGCCGCGCGTGCGGATCTCCTTGAGGACCTTCTTCAGGCGCTCCTCGAAGTCACCGCGGTAGCGGGAACCGGCGACCAGGGCGCCGAGGTCCAGCGTGTAGAGCTGCTTGTCCTTGAGCGTCTCCGGCACGTCGCCGCGGACGATGTCCTGGGCGAGGCCCTCGACGACGGCGGTCTTGCCGACACCGGGCTCGCCGATGAGGACAGGGTTGTTCTTGGTACGGCGCGACAGGACCTGCATGACGCGCTCGATCTCCGAGGTGCGTCCGATGACCGGGTCGAGCTTGCCCTCGCGTGCGGCCTGCGTGAGGTTGCGGCCGAACTGGTCGAGCACGGCCGAGCCGGACGGCTGGCCCTCGGCGGGGCCGCCCGCAGCGACGGGCTCCTTGCCCTGGTACCCGGACAACAGCTGGATGACCTGCTGGCGCACGCGGTTGAGGTCGGCGCCCATCTTGGTGAGGACCTGGGCTGCGACACCCTCTCCCTCACGGATGAGCCCGAGCAGGATGTGCTCGGTGCCGATGTAGTTGTGGCCGAGCTGAAGGGCCTCGCGGAGCGAGAGCTCCAGGACCTTCTTGGCGCGCGGCGTGAACGGGATGTGCCCGCTGGGGGCCTGCTGGCCCTCGCCGATGATCTCGGTGACCTGCGAGCGCACACCGTCGAGGGAGATGTTCAGGGACTCCAGCGCCTTGGCTGCGACTCCCTCTCCCTCGTGGATGAGGCCGAGCAGGATGTGCTCGGTGCCGATGTAGTTGTGGTTGAGCATCCGTGCCTCTTCTTGGGCAAGGACGACGACCCGACGGGCTCGGTCGGTAAATCTCTCGAACATGTGCTGCTCCTCACGAGCGGCGTACACCCGCACCGGTGGTGCTCAGGCCTGACCGCAACGACTCTATCCGTGACCAACGGGGCCGACCCCACGGATATGCCCTTGTTCGCCAGGGGCGTGACGAGGGGGTCGCTCCGTGACCTTTCGGCCGAGCGCCGGCGGGCGGCCGAGGAGGCTCTTCCGAGCCCCCTGCCCGACGGCGCCGCGCCCCGGGTGCCCTCGTCTCCCGGGGGCGTCGGACGAGGTCAGGCGGCCCCCGCGACCGAGAGGGTCGAGGGCAGCCAGAGCGCGACCACCAGGACGAGAACGCTCGCGGCGACCTCTCCCATCCCGAACTGCAACGGCTTGGCGTCGGTCCTCGGCACCCACACCGACCGGACCGTCAGGCCGGCGAACAGCAGCGCCGCGGGCCACCACGCGAGCCCGGCCGCTGCGAGCGCCACGCTCACGACGACCCCGGCGGCCACGTGGTAGACGGCCGACGCGACCAGGTAGGAGCGCTCGCCTCGCTCCCGGATGAGCGTCTTCACGTAGAGGATCGTCCCCGCGAAGTACGCCAGCACGAGGACGAAGACGCCCCACACCTGGGGCCAGCCGATCCCGCCGAGGCCCGTGACGCCGTCGGGCAGGGAGATCCCCGGCCACAGGTCCGGCGCCGGACCCGTCCCCGCCGCGAACGCGACCGGCAGCATGAGGCATGCCGCGAGCACCGTGGCCCCGTCGTTGAGGAGCGAGCGCTCGCGCCGCCGGTACGAGCTCCACAGGCTCACCCCGAGCAGGGGGAGGAACAGCGGTACCCAGACCAGGAGGTCGGGCCGCAGGACCAGGACCGCGACGGCTGGGACGACCGTCGCGATCCCGTACGCCCGCACGGGCGGCAGGTAGCGCGCCTTGAAGCGCGACTTGAGCCACAGGCCCGCGGCGAAGAACGCGAAGTACCCCACGAACCACAGGACGGCGAGCGGCACGTGCACCCAGGCCGGACCGCCGAGCACGACGCCGACCAGCAGCGGCACCGCGAGCATCGCCCACGCGCCGTGCTGGTCGGGGACCCAGCCGGGGCCGCGGCGTCGTCGACGTCCTGCCGGACGCCGCTCAGGTCGCGTGCTCCGCTGGGTCATGCCCCCGAGACTGGCACGCGTCCGCGCAGCCCACGAGGACGTCCCGGCGGGCGGACCACGCGTCCCGGCCGGTGGACTCACCCGGTCCCCGACGTGCGCTCCCGGCGCGCCGACAGCATCGTTGACCCGGGAGCACCGCGAGGGCAGTCTCGTGGCAGGGGCACCCGCCAGTCCGAGGGAGGACGATGCACAAGCCGGACGAACCAGCAGGCGCCCATGAGTCGTGGGAGCAGATCGTCGCCCGTTTCGCGCGCTTCAGCGGCGTGGTGGGCGAGATCTCCGACCCGCTCACGTGGGGGCTGGACCTCGAGGAGGAGACCGTCACCGGGACGGGCGACGACCGCGACCCCACCGAGGAGCGGTTCCTGCGCGCCTACGTGTCGTTCGTGGGCGAGGCGGTCGACGTCGAGACCCTCCGCGTCGGCACGGAGGACCCCGAGCAGATCGACGACATCGTGCGCGCCGCGCTCAGCGGGGCGCTGGCCTCGCCCCTGCACAACGACGTCCCCGAGGGGGCCGAGGGCCCGACCGGCGCGGACTTCGCCGACGCCTACCAGGACTACCGCTCGGCCATGCGAGCGATCGTCGAGGAGGTAGACCTCGCCGCGCTGCAGCGCACGGCCTTCGTGCTCGACGACGTCTCGCACCCGTGCGTGCGGGTCGCGGTCCGGGGGACGGTCGCGGTGTACGTGCCGATCGGCGACCGGGCCGTGATCGTGTCCGGCCCGACCGACCTCGTGGACCGCCTGGACATCTCCACGGCACCGATCCGCAACCTCCTCCACGGTGACGACGGGCCGCGGTTCTGACTCGTCCGAGCCCGTCGCGCGGTACTGACGCCGTGGCGTGATCAAGCAGACACGCCCAGGCGTGACGTGGCTGCCGGGAACGACCAAGATGGGTGGTGCGGACGGTGCACAGTCGCACTGGACGGTCGTCGAGCAAGAGAGCAGGTGACGTCGATGCGTGACGTGGTCGTCGGTGTGGACGGGTCGGTCCAGTCGCAGGAGGCCCTCGACTGGGCCCTCGCCGAGGCAGGCTCACGAGGGGTGCCGCTCACCGCGGTCCTCGCGTGGGAGCCCTCGTGGCAGGACGGTCCGCGCCCGTCGGAGCCCTCAGACTTCAGCCACCTCGCGGACCTCAAGCAGGAGCAGGTCCTGACCCTCCTGGACGAGGCCCGGCACCGGACCGGCATCGAGGCGATCACGCACGCCGAGCAGGTCCAGGGTTCGCCCGCAGCCACTCTGCTGGCCCGGGCCGAGCACGCCGAGATGCTCGTGGTCGGCAGCCGAGGGCTGGGACGCCTGGGGCGACTGGTGCTGGGATCGGTGTCCTCGGCCGTCGTGCAGGGCGCCATCGAGGTCCCGGTCACGGTCGTGCGGTCGAGCGAGGACGGCGATGCTCCCGAGGCGGACGGCGACGTGCCGCGCGTCGTCGTGGGCGTGGACGGCTCGCGCACCTCGGTGCACGCGCTGCGCCACGGGCTCGAGGTCGCCCGCCGTACGGGCGCCGTGCTCGACGCCGTGTTCTGCTGGCAGATCGTCACGCTCGCCCCGTTGCCGGACTCGTGGGGCTGGACCCCGCCGATCGACGACTACGAGAAGTTCGCGGGCGAGCAGCTCGACCGTGCCCTCGAGGCCGCGGGCGCGGACCTCCCGGAGGACCGCTTGCGCCGCAGCGTGGTGCACGCGCACCCGGCCAAGGGCCTGATCGAGGCGTCCCACGGTGCGGAGCGCCTGGTCGTGGGCAACCGTGGCACGGGCGGGTTCGACCGGCTGCTGCTCGGCTCGGTCAGCCGACAGGTCGTCGAGTACGCGTCGTGCCCCGTGACGGTCGTGCGTCGCCCCGCCGGGGAGTCCTGAGGCGGGTCAACCGGTGATCGTGAACCTCGACGTCACGGTCGGCCCCGCCTCGACCACGCTGCCGCCGGCCGCCCGGACGTAGCGCAGCCCGATCGAGTGCTCGCCGGGCTCGAGCCCCGACACCACGCGGTCGAGCGGGCGGCCGGTCGCGCCGTGCAGGTTGCCCGTGGCGTCACCGTCCACGAAGACCTGCAGGGTCAGCCCGGCACGCCCCTCGATCCGGACGTCGACCGACGGCGCCCAGGACAGGACGGACCCGTCGGCGGGCGTGAGGATCGACGGCAGCGCGAACGTGAACGGGCCCTGGACGGTGGTCGGCTCAGAGGTCAGCCCGCCACGCTCCTGGGTCACGGTGAGGCTGTCCCAGCCTCCTCCGCTGCCCGACGGCGTCGCGCGCCACGTCCCGGCCGGCGAGACGTCCGCGGTGGCCAGGACCGAGGACGCCCCGGACAGGTCGGTACCGCTCAGGGTGACGGTCGCGCCGGCCTCCCCGGTGCCCGAGAGCTCGGGCAGGAAGACCAGCTCGCCCGGCGCCGGGGCGACGAGGGTCGGCGCGACGGGCGGGACGTCGGCGGGGTCCACCGGGTCCACCGGGTCGACGGGGTCCACCGGCTCGACGGGGTCGGGCGGCTCGGTGACGACGGGCGGTGCCGGGACGACAGGTGCCTCGGGCCCGACCTGGGTGCCCGGCGGAGGCGAGAGGTTCGTCCCCGAGGACCCCGACGACGCTGCCCCGCCGGACGGGCCGGCGCCCGCCTCCGGCGTGCCCGTCGCGGGGGGCTCGGCCGCCCCGCTGTCCGGGATGTCCGCGGGGTCGGTCGTCCCAGGGATGACGGTGGTCGCCCCGTCGGCCGATCCTGGCGAGTCGCCCTGGGCGGCGAGCTGTTCGGCGACCGCTGGTGGCGCTGCTGCCCACGGCTGCGCGACGACCAGCACACCGGTCGCGACCGCGACGCCCGCACCGACCAGTGCGAGGACGAGCCCGCTCGAGAAGCCACCGCCGGTCGCACCGGCTCCGGACGTCGCCGCGCCGAGCGGGCCGGGTCCACCCGACGCTCCGCCCGAGCCGGCGGGAGCCGGGGAGGCGAGCTCCGCCGTCGGGCCGACGAACGCCCCCACCGGCGCGGCGCTCGCCGCGCCGCCCAGCGCGAACGAGCCTCCGCCCAGGACCGCCGGGACCCCCAGGACCAGCGGGACCAGGAGCAGGCCCAGGCGGGAGGCGACCTGGTCGACCTCCTCGACGAGGATCGAGCACGACAGGCACCCCGTCAGGTGCTCCTCGAACCGGTCCTTCTGGCGCGCGCTCAAGGCACCCCGGTTGTAGTCGCCCATCTGCTCGACGGCCCACCGGCACTCGGCGGGGACGCCGGCCGTGTTGACGTGCGCCTGGAGCCAGGACCGGCGCAGGCCCTCGCGCGCGCGGTACGCGAGCGCGGAGACCGACCCCGCGCTCAGGCCGAGCAACGGTGCGACCTCCCGCGGGTCCATACCCTCGACCTCGGTGTACCAGAGCACGGCCTGCCACCGCTCGGGAAGCGCCTTGAACGCCGTGACGGTGACCGAGCCCTCGATCACGCCGTCGGCGATGTCGACCGGGTCGACGACCTCCGGGACCTCGTCCACCGCGATCGGGTTCGGCGCGTGCGACCAGGAGATCGCGACGCTGCGGACCGTCTGGTAGAGGTAGGGCCGGAACGGGCCGGTCGGCCCGTGCCCGCCCTGGATCGCCTTCAGGATGCGCGCGAACGACTCCTGGACCAGGTCGTCCGGGTCGAACGACGACGTGACCCGACGGGCAGCACCGCGACCGGCACCCGCGTGCCGGGTCCACAGCACCCCGTAGGCGTCCCGCGAGCCCCGGCGCACGGCGTCGACGAGCTCCTCGTCGGCCAGTGCCTCGAGGTTCTTCTCGCTCGTCGTCGCCATGGGTGTCCCTCCGGCGTCCCGGTGACGCCGGGCGCACGATCGGGGGCGCCCCGTGCCTGCCACGAGGTGCCCGTCACGAAGAGAGACACGCCTCGGACGCGATCATGACGTGACCGTGACGTGACTCTCAGTACGCCTCTGCGACCTGGGGGCGATCGCTCAGTGCGTCCGGACGTCCAGCCCCAGGGACTCGGCGAGGACGAGCGCCTGAGCAGGATCGACGATCGCGCCCTGCACCGTGCTCGACAGGGGGTCGAGCGAACGGAGGTCGCTGCCTCGCAGGTCCGTCCCCGTGAAGTCGGCCTTGTGCAGCCAGGCGCCGGACAGGTCGAGGTCCCGCAGGACGGCGCCCTGGCAGCGCGCGCCCGTCAGGTCTGCCTCGCGGAACCGCGCGCCGGTCAGCGTCGCGCTGCGCAGGTCCGCACCGGGGAGGCCCACGAACGACCAGTTGCCGCCCACGACCTTCATGAGGTCGAAGCCGCACTCGGTGAAGACCGAACCGACCGTCTTGCAGCGCGTGAACGTGGTGTCGAAGAACGAGCAGCGCGAGAACGTGCAGTTCGCGAAGGCCGAGTCCGTGTGGGTCGACGCGTTGAAGCGCACTTTGCGGAACGTGCACTCCGTGAACGTGGCGCCGGTCGTCGTGATCTCCGAGAAGTCGCAGTCGCCGAACGCCACTCGCTCGAACACCTCGCCGTCGAGGTCGCGTCCGTACCAGTCCTCCCGGTCGACCGACGAGTCGGTGGGCGGGGTGGGGTTGCCGTGCGCGCGATCAGCCATGCGAGCGACGGTAGCGGGAGGCACTGACGGGTCGCTCGGGGACCGGGTGCCGAGCACGAGGTTCCGCGCGGTCGAGCACGAGGTCGCGGTCGTGAGAACGGACAGGGCGACCGCAACCTCGTGCTCGACGCACGACAGGCAGCGGCGCTCGGGGCTAGCGGCGGGCGAACGCCCGGCGGAACGCGTAGACCGCCAGGCACGCCCCCGCGAGACCGACCATCCAGCCGCCGGTCCCGAGCGCCGGGCCCGTCGTGCAGAGGGCCTCGCCACCGGACGGGTCCTCGACGCACCGCCGCACCTGGACCGCGACGGCCAGGAACGCCGCGACCGCGGCCAGCACCGACAGGGCCAACCACCCCCAGCCGATACGGCGGGGCGTGCGGTCGTCGTCGGGGGCTCCAGGCTGGTCGGGCACCGTCCGAGGGTAGCGGGTGCCACGGGAGGCACCCCGCGTCCGACCTGGGCACCGCGCCACCGTTCAGTGCACGCGCGGCGGGACCTGCACCCGGTCGAGGTCCTCGGCGACCGTGAGCTCGCCGTCGAACACGGTCCTGGCCTCGGCCCAGAACTCCCCCGCGTCCTGGTAGCGCTGCGAGAAGTGCGTGAGGACGAGCGACCGGACGCCGCACTCGGCCGCGACCGTGGCGGCCTGCAGCGCTGTCAGGTGACCGAACGCGTGCGCGAGCTCGCGGTCCCGGTCGAGGAAGGTCGACTCGATCACGAGCAGGTCGACCCCGCGCGCGAGCGAGAACACCGCGTCGCACAGTCGCGTGTCCATGACGAACGCGAACGACTGCCCCCGGCGCCGGGCGCTCACGTCCTCGAGCCGGACGGTCCGCCCGTCGCCCGTGACCACCGTCCCCTCGCGCTGGAGCACCCCGATCGTGGGGCCCGCGACGCCGGCCGCGGCGAGGAGCGCGGGCACCATGCGCCGGCCGTCGGGCTCGTCGAGCCGGTAGCCGAACGCCTCGACACCGTGCTCGAGCCGCTCGGCGCGCAGCGTGAAGCCCTGCTCCGGTCGCACGGGCCAGACGACCCCGTCCTCGGCCAGCGGCTGGAGCTCCAGGTCCGCGCGGTGGTGGTACGACGTCGCGTCGATCAGGTGGTCGACCCACGCCGCGCCCGACGCCGGGAACGACACCGGGATCGTGTGCGGCACGCCGTCCAGGCTGATCCGCTGCACGACGCCGGCCAGCCCCAGGCTGTGGTCGCCGTGCAGGTGCGTGATCGCGATCCGCGTCAGGTCCGTCGCCGACACCCCTGCACGGAGCATCTGCCGCTGCGTCCCCTCGCCCGGATCGAACAGGACGGCCTCGTCGTCCCAGAACAGGACGTAGCCGTTGTGGTTGCGCGTCCGGGTGGGTACCTGGCTGGCGGTGCCGAGGACGACGAGCTCGCGGCGGGACATGAGCGCACGGTAGCGGCCCGGGGACCTGTCGGCACGGTTTCTCGCCTCCGGCAGAGCCCTGGGAGCGGCACCGCTACCAGCCCCGGTCCCCCGGCGCACCGCGGAACGCGTAGATCAGGACCCGGATGCTGAGCACCGCCCCGACGAACAGCATCACGGCGCCGAAGACCGAGTACCAGCTCAGGTCGTTCGTGAGCTGAGGCCCGTTCTCGGCGATCAGGAGGAACACCCCGCCGACGACGCTCGCCGCAGCGATGATGGTCGAGATGACCTGCTGCACGAGGCTCGTGACGAACTTCCGGTCACCGGGGTCGGAGAAGGCCCGGACGTTGACCGTGAACTTCCCCGACTCGAGGTCCGACGTGATCTTGTTGAGGCGCCGGGGCAGGCGTTCGATCGAGGGGGCGAAGGCCAGGAGCTGCGACCCGGCCTTGGCCCGGATCTTGCGCAGGCTCACCATGTTGCGCAGCAGCTCCTCACCCTCGTCGCGGGCCGAGGACACCAGCTCGAACGAGGGCGAGAGCAGGTGCAGCGTCCCGTCGAGCGACGCGATGGTGCGGAACGCCGCGGCGACCTGTGGCGGCACACCCATGCCGGCGTCGTTCACGAGACGCACCATCGACGCGAACAGCGAGCCGCTGTTCGCCGTCCCTCCGCCGCGGAACCGCAGGATGAGCTGGCCGACCGCACGCTCGAAGCGGCGTTCGTCGAAGCTCTCGGGCTGGTCGAGGAGCTCGATGAGCGCGTCGGTCGCCGCGATCGAGTCGTCGGCCTCGACCGCGAGCAGCACGGCAGCGAGCGCGACACGCTCGGCCTCGTCGAGCCGGCCCACCGAGCCGAAGTCGAGCAGGCCGAGCGAGCCGTCGTCGCGCAGCAGGACGTTGCCGGGGTGCAGGTCGGCGTGGAAGACGCCGGTCACGACGATCTGGTCGAGCGTGACGCGCAGGAGGCGGGCCGCGATGTCGTGGCGCGTGTCGTCGTCGAACGTCGTGAGCAGCTCGGCCGCGTCCCCCACCGGGACCCCGTCGAGGCGGTCCATGACGAGGAGCGTCGAGCTCGACAGCTCGGGGTAGACGCGAGGGATCTCGACGAGGGGCACGTTCGCGTCGGGGTCCTCGACCTGGTGCACGCCCGGCAGCGGGTGCCGCCGCGAACGCCTGATCGTCGCGAGAGCGCCCTGCACGTTGAGCGTGTTCTCGAGCTCGGTCGTGTAGTCGAGCTCCTCGCGCAACGAGGCCGCGAAGCCCTCGGCGAGGTCCATGATGCCCAGCGACGGACCCCACGACGTGTCGCGCTGGAGCCGGCGGGCGATCCGCAGCACGATCCGCAGGTCGCCCAGGACCTGAGACCGCGCCCCGGGCCGCTGGACCTTGACGACCACCTCCCGGCCGTCGAGGAGCGTCGCGCAGTGCACCTGACCGACCGAGGCCGACGCGATCGGGTCGGGGTCGAAGTGCGCGAACACCGTGTCGACGGGGGCGCCGATCGACCGCGCGACCATGGCCTCGATCTGCGCCCAGGGGGCGGGCGGGACCTGGCTCTGGAGCCGGGCCAGCTCCTCGACGTACACCGCGGGCAGCAGGTCGGCACGCGTCGAGAGCATCTGGCCGAGCTTCACGAACGTCACGCCCGCGTCGCTCAGCGCTGCCCGCAGCTCGCGCGCCACGGCCCGTTCCTCGGAGTCCGTGGTCCGCTGGTGGCTGCGTCGGCGCGCCCCGCGGCCGAAGAACCCGCCGAGCCCGTGCCGGAGCATGATCCCCATGATCTGGGCGTACCGCCACATGTCCCTGGACCCGCGGCGCAGCTCGACGACCGCGCGCCAGGGCGTCGGGATGCTGCCCGTGGGCACCAGGAGCTCCAGGACGAGCAGCAGCCCGAGGCCGATCACGAACGACCACGCCCACGCGAGGACGATGATCACGAGCACGACCCCGGGATGGACCGTGAGCGACCCGTCGGCCTCCTGCACCCCGAGCTGCTGGAACCCCTCGGTGAGCCCCCACGACCCGATCGAGACCACGAAGATCGTCATGAGGATCGACCGGATCCACCCGACCGGAACGCCCAGGACCCTGCGGGCCGTGGCCGCGAGCAGGAGGACCATGACGATCGTCGCGACGGCCGTGAACAGCGCCGTCGCGATCGAGGAGAGGATCTGCATGCCCCCTACTCTCCCGCGCACCAGGAGCGGGCGCAGGCGGACACGCTCGCCGCGGGCGGGGGCGCTCGCCCCATTGGCCCGGCGCCTCGACCGCCTGACCGAGCCGGCCCTCACGCAGTCGTCGGGGACCGCGCCCTACGCTGCTCAGGTGTCCCGGACCAAGGCCGTCGTCGTCGCGTGCGTCACGCTCGTGGGCCTCGCGCTGACCTACGAGGCAGGGGCGATCCTCCTGGCCGAGTCCGACGAGGGAGGGATCCCGCCCGCCTCCGCGGTCCCCGCGCTCCCGCAGGGTGTCACGATCACGACCGACGGGATGGGGTGCGGTTCGGGTGGCTGCTGGCGCGAGCTGACCCTGTCCGGCCCGCCGGGGCAGTCACCCGCCGACCTCGCCGCGAGTGCAGCCCCCGCGGGCCAGACGTGCACCGGACGCAGCTGGATCACCGCGCGCCGCGTCTGCTCCGACGTCACCGTGACGGGGGACGAGGTGCGGTTGAACGTGTACTACGACCGACCGCTCGGGTTCTGACCGCGGTCAGCGGGGTCGCCGGTTCGCGGTCGGCTAGGCCGACGCAGCGTCCTCGGTGTCCTCCTCCGCGGCTCCCGAGCGCTCGAGCGCGCCCCGGTAGACCCGCAGCCGCTCGACCTGGAGCTCGGAGAACATGGGCGCGTCGACGTCCTCGATGGGCGTCGTCCGCAGGAAGGTCAGGATCTCGCTCTGCGTCTCGTCGATCTCGGCCAGTCGTGCTCGGTCGGCGTCGTCGAGGAGCTGCCAGACGTCGACGAAGGTGGGAGCGTGCATCCACCCAGTTTCAGGTACCCGCCGCCCGGGCGCACGCCGGTAGTGCGTCGAGTGACCGCCGTCACAACCTGGTCGGCAGTGCTGAGCACGGCTCGATGGACGTCCTGGTGCGGTGTGCGCGCGAGGTGCGCGGCGCCGTCGGGCACGCGCGCACACCGGGCGAACCGGACGCCCTGCGGCCATGATGGGAGAGCCCCCGCCACCCGTCCCCCACCCGATCGGAAGCCCCCATGACGAACCTCGAGCTGCTCACCGACGCGCACCTCACGCGCGCCCGCGACGGCGACAACGGCCGCAGCGCGGAGGTCGTGCTGCACGACGGCGTCCTGCGCCAGACCATCATCGCGATCCTCGCGGGCATCGAGCTGGGCGAGCACAACGCTCCCCCGGCCGCGAGCATCCAGGTCCTGCGCGGGCGCGTGCGGGTCACCGCGCTGGGTGGCGACGAGGAGGTCGGGACGGGCGAGCTGCGCGTGCTCACGCACGAGCGGCACGCCGTCACCGCGCTCGAGGACTCGGCATTCCTCCTGACCACTGTGACGAGCGTGCCTGCGGCGCAGTGACGAGCGTGCCCTCGGCGCAGTGACAACCGCGCCTGCGGCGCAGTGACACCCGTGCCCCCCGGCGCAGTGACCGCCACCTAGCCCCGGCTCGGCGGGCCTCCCGTCCCCCCGGCGGGGAACTGACCTCCGCCGCCGCTCGGCATCTGGCCGCGCTGCTGCGTGGTACCGCTGTCCCCGAGGCCCGAGAGTCCGGTCGAGGTCTCCTCGTCGGTCACGATCTCCTGGGACAGGTCCGCGAGGACCACCTCGTCGCCCGCCTCGAGCCCCGAGGTGATCTCGGTGGTCTCCTGCCCGACGGCGCCGACCTCCACGGTCACGTCCGTCACCTTCCCGTCGCGCAGGACCGCGACGGTGCGCGCGGTCCCCGTCGCCCGCACGGCCGACGTCGGGACGACGAGCACGTCCGTGCCGCCCGCGACCGTGATCGACGCCTGCGCCGACGACCCCTCGTAGAGGGTGTCGTCCTGCGGGTCGAGCGCGATCGTCACTGGGTACTCGGGGGTCGAGGACGTGCTCGTGCTGAGCACCCCGATGCTGCTGACCGTGCCCGTGCGCACGGTCGGGTCGTCGGACACGGTCACGACCGTCTCCTGCCCGACGGCGAGGCTCGCCACCGCGGTCAGCGGCACCGTGGTCTCGACGACGTAACCGTCGACCCCCAGGACCGTGACGACCGCGGAGGTCGACGACGCCTCGACCTCGTCACCCACCGCGAGCGCGACCTGCGCGACCGTGCCCGCGATCGGGCTCGTCAGGGTCGAGCGCTGCGCGTCGGCCTGGGCGATCGCGACCTGGGCCTCGGCGAGGTCGATCGCGGCACGGTCTGCCAGGACCTGCTGGGCCGACGCGACCTTCGACCCGCCGGTCGAGCTGCCCCCCGTCGTGGGGCCCGTGGTGCTGCCCGTCCCGCTGCTTCCCGTGCCGCTCGGACCCGTCGCGCCGCCGGCACCGCTGCTGCCGCCCGCCGACCCGTCGCTGCCGGAGGGGCCCGACGGCGTGCCCGCGGTTCCTCCGCTGCCGTCACCGGTCCCGCTGCCGCTGCCACCCGGGGTCTGCTCCCCGGAGCCGCCCGACTGGTCCGCCGCCAGGGCGTCCTGCGCCTTCTGGATCGCGGCGTCGAGCTGGGCAGCGAGCTCGAGCAGAGAGTGCTGCGCGCCGTCGACGTCGCTCTGCGCGCCGAGGGTCGCCGTGATGGCGTCCTGGCACGTGGTGAGCGCGGCGGCGAGGTCGACACCGTCGGGCGCGTCGTCCTCGGGGTCGGCGGCCGCGGACGCGAGGTCCTCGGCGGTCGCGGCGAGGAACGCGGCGCACGCCTCCTGCGAGCCGACGACGCTCGTCGAGCTCGTCTCGAGCGCCGCGGTCGCGGCGTCGTAACCGTCGAGCAGCGCCTGCTGAGCGAGCTCGACGGCCTCGAGCGCCTGCGCCACCTCGGCCGAGGTCGACGTGCTGCCCGCCGAGGGCGACGTCGCCGACGGTGTCGTGGTCGCGACGACCTGCGTCACCGTCGACGCCCCCGACGTCCTCGCGACGGCCTGCGTCACCCCGGGCGTACCGGTGGACGTGGACGCACTCGAGGACGGGGTGGTCGAGGCGGCGGCACCCGAGGAAGCGGTCGCACCGGTCGAGGTGGCCGACGTGCTGCTCGACGACGTCTGCGACGCCAGGTCGTCCTCGAGCGTCTGCTCGGCCCGCGCGAGGGTCTCCTGCGCGGACTCGACCGCGTCCTCGAGCTCGGTGAGGTCGAGGGTCGCGAGCACGTCGCCCGCACTCACGGTGTCCCCCACGCCGACGGCCACCGTCGCGACGGTGCCGGCGACCGAGAACGCGGCGTCGGCCCGCGCGGCCGACGCGACCGTCCCGGCGGCGTCGACGGTCTGGGTGACCTCGCCCGTGGTCGCGGTCGCGGTCCGATAGGTCCCCTCGCTCCCGCGGTTCGCGGCGAACGCCGCCCCCGCGCCGACGAGGCTCACGACCACGACGGCCGAGACCCCCGACACGACGAGCTTGCGGCGACGCCTGGCCGCACGGCGCACCGAGGCCGGGGTCCGCACCGGCTCACCGGCCGTCGCGGTCGCCGACGTCGCGGCCGTCGTGTCCTGGTCGGTCATGCCCTGCTCCGTCGCGCCCCGGTCGGCCCGGCGGGTACGCCGCTCCCTCTCACGCATCGTCGCTCCCGTTCTCGCTCGACGTGTCCTGCCCGCCGCGGCCGCCGCCCTGCCCGGGGCCGCCCTGGCCCATGCCGCCGAAGCCCGTCGAGCACTCGCCGTCGACGGGGTCGGACAGGGTCAGGGTCGCCGCGGTCACGGTGCCCGACGTGTCGGTCGCCGTCCCGGACGTGGACTCGTCGGACGATCCGTCGGACGTGCCCGGTTGCGTCCCGACGCTCACGCACAGCCCGACGGCGAGCGCCGATGCGTCCGCCGCCGCGGTCGTCGTGTAGGTGGTCGAGGCGTCCACGGTCACGGTCGAGCTCGTCGGCTCGGCGGTCGACGCGTCGTTCGCCCCGTCGCCCGCGCCCGGCCCGGACGAGCCGCTCGACTCGACCGTGATCTCGGTGCCGGCCACGGCCGTGACCTTCCCGACCACGATCCCGCCGAACCCGCCTCCGCTCGGGCGATCGGCGCCGTCGGGCATGTCCGTGGGCAGGTCGGTCGGGGCGCCCTCCGGGCGCTCGGGGCGATCCCCCGCGTCGCCCGCAGCGTCCTCCCCTACCGGAGCATCGCCCGAGGGGCGTTGACCGCCCCCGCCGAACCCGCCCGAGCACTCACCGTCGACCGGCGCGGTCACGGCCACGCTCGTGGCAGCGGCCGCTGCCGAGCCGTCGGCGCTCCCCGTGACCACGACCACGCACGACCCCTCGGTCACGGCGTCGAGCGACGTGGTCGTGGTCCGCGAGACCGTCGTGTCGGCGGAGTACGCGACCGCGGTCTGTGAGTCGGAGGACTGGACCTGGAGCACGCCGTCGGAGATCGCCGCGATCTCCCCCGAGACGCCCCGAGGACCGCTCTGGCTGCCCTGGCCTCCCCGGCCCGCTCCGCTCTGGGCGCTGTCGGTGGCGGTGCTCTCGGCGTCCGAGGCCCCTTCCGTGTCGCCGCTCGAGCAGGCGCTCAGCAGCAGGCTCGCGCCCAGGAGGGCCGCGGGGACGGCGAGCAGGCGGCGCGCGCGCGCCGGCCGGGACGCGGGGCTCGGGCGGACGGGTGCGGTGGTGGTCATGAGTCTCTCCTCGACGGCTCCGCGACGGTGCGCGGGACGGACGGACAGGGTGGTGCCTGTCGGGCACCGGGATGGGGGACGGACGGTCGTCGCGCGGGCGGGAGCACGGTCACTCCGAGCGCAGCGCGTCGATGGGCGCGAGCCGCGCAGCCCGGACCGCGGGGTACACGCCGAACACGACGCCGATCACGAGGGCGATCGCGATGGACCCGACGACCGCGGCGGGCAGCACCACGATCGAGGTGCCCAGCACCCCCGGCAGGACCTTGGCCGCGACGATGCCCAGGGCCGCGCCGATCACGCCTCCCGCGAGCCCGAGGATCGAGGCCTCGACCAGGAACTGACGGCGGATCGCCCACGGTGGCGCGCCCAACGCCTTGCGGAGCCCGATCTCCCGGGTCCGCTCGGTGACGGACACGAGCATGATGTTCATGACGCCGATCCCGCCGACGAGCAGCGAGAGCGCCGCGATCCCCGTGAGCAGGACCGTGAGCGTCCGGTAGACCGACGTCGCCGTGGACACCAGGGCGTCCTGGCTGTTGATCGAGAAGTCCGCCGAGTCGGCGTCGGTGATGCCGTGCAGGTTGAGCAGCACGGCCTCGGCCTCCTGGTAGGCCGCGGACAGGACGTCCTCGGAGGCCGCCTTGAGGTAGATGGTCGAGACCGACGACCGCGTGGTGCCACCCATGACCTGGTTCGCCGCGGTGCTCAGCGGGATGACGGCCATGTCGTCGAGGTCGCTCGACGAGTCGGCCCCGGCCTCGGCCAGGACACCGACGACCGAGAAGACCGTGCCCTCGATCGTGACGCTGCGCCCGACGGCGTCGGGCGACCCGAACAGCTCGGTCGCGGTCTCGGCGCCCAGCACCACGACCGCGGCCTGGTCGGCCTCGTCCTCCGCGGTGAAGAACTCACCCAGGGCGAGCTCGCGCGCCCGGACGTCGGTCCAGTCCTCGGTCGTGCCGATGACCTGGGTGGTCCAGTTGGTCTCGCTCGTCTCGACCGAGAGCGACGACATCTTCTCGGGGGCGACCCCGGCGACGTCGGGCGCGTTGACGTCCGAGGCGAGCGCCTCGGCGTCGGAGCGCGTGAGGGTCGCGCCGGAACCGAAGCCGCCGCGCATCCCCTCGCTGTCCGTGCTGGACCCGGGCGTGACGATCAGGAGGTTCGAACCGAGCGCGCTGATCTGCTCGCTCACGTCCTTCTGCGTCCCGAGCCCGAGCCCGATCGTGAGGATCACCGCGGCGATCCCGATGAGGATCCCCAGGATCGTCAGGAGCGAACGCATCGCGTGCGACCGGACCGCGGTCCAGCCCGTGAGGAGGGTCTCGCGCCAGGTCATGCGGCCACCCCCGACGTCAGGGTGTCGCTCTGGATGAGCCCGTCGCGGACGCGCACGATCCGGCGCGCCCGCTCGGCGACCTCGAGCTCGTGCGTGATGAGGACGATCGTGCGGCCCTGCGCGTGCAGGTCGTCGAACAGCCCCAGGACGTCCTCGGTCGAGGCCGAGTCGAGGTTCCCGGTCGGCTCGTCCGCGAGGATCATCGCCGGTTCGCCCACGAGCGCGCGGGCCACGGCGACGCGCTGCTGCTGGCCGCCCGAGAGCTCGCCGGGCCGGTTCGCGAGCCGGTCGCCCAGGCCCACGCGTTCGAGCGCGGCGGTCGCCCGCGCGCGACGCTCGTCGGGCGCGACGCGCCGGTAGGTCAGCGGCAGCTCGACGTTGCGCCACGCCGACAGCGAAGGCAGCAGGTGGAACTGCTGGAACACGAAGCCGATCTGATGGTTGCGGATCGCGGCCAGGTCCTCCTCGTCCAGGTCGCCCACGTCGTCGCCCGCGAGGCGGTACTGCCCGGTCGTGAGGACGTCGAGACAGCCCAGGATGTTCATGAGCGTCGACTTGCCGGACCCCGAGGGGCCCATGATCGCGACGTACTCCCCCTGGTGGATCGCGAGGTCCACGCCGCGCAGCGCCTCGAACTCGACCGTGCCCGTGCGGTACGTCTTGCCCGCGGCGTGCAGCTCGATGACCGGGCCCCGCTCGTCGGCGGCACGCCCGGCCGCCCGAGGCTCGCCCTCGCGGGCGTGGGCCGGGGCGCCCAGGGTGGGCGCCGTCGTCGGGCCTGCGAGGTCAGCCATTGCGCTGTCCCCCGCCCTGGCCGCCCGGGCCACCCATCTGGCTGGGGTCGAAGCCCTCGGGGACCTGGCTCGGGTCGAAGTCCCCGCCGCCGGGCATCTGCCCGGTCTGGCCCGACTCGCCGCCCGTGCCGGTCTCGGTGCGCTGCACGACCTGGACCAGGACCTCGTCGCCCTCCTCGAGGCCGCTCGTGATCTCGACCAGGCTCCCGGTCGTCTCGCCGACCGTCACGACCGTCGTGACCTCCTCGCCGTCCTCGCCCGCCTGCGTGACGACCGACTCGCCGTCGACCGTGCGCACCGCGGCGCTCGGGACCGTGAGCACGTCGGTGCGGCGCTCGTAGATGATCTCGGCGTCTGCGGTCACACCGTCGTGCAGGCCCTCGGGCGAGCCCGTCACGGAGATCGTGACCGGGTACGTCGCGGTGCCCGACGACGTCGAGGGCAGCAGACCGATCGTCGCGACCGTGCCGAAGACCGTGTCCTCGAGCCCGTCGACCGTGAGCTCGACCTGGTTGCCGACCGCGAGGTGGGGCAGGTCGGAGTCGCCCACCGTGGCCGTCGCCTCCCAGGCGTCGGTGCCCACGATCACGAAGGCCGCGCCCGACGAGGTGGTCGTGGTGCTGCTCGTCGCCCCCGGGGCGGACCCGCCGGCTCCGCCCGTGGTGCCGGAGTCCGCACCGGAACCGGACGTGCTCGACGTCGTCGAGCCCGTGACGGCCTGCCCCACCGACACGTTGACCTCGGTCACGAGACCCGCGGCAGGGGCCGTGAGCGTCGCGCCCGCGAGCGCCGCCTCGGCCGCGGTGACCGCTGACTGCGCGACCTCGACCTGCGCCTGGTCCGCGCTGATGCGCGCGAGGTCGGCGGCCGAGCCGTCGGACGAGTCCTGGCTGTCGGCGAGCGTCGCCTGCGCCTCGGCGAGGTCGGCCTTCGCGGACAGGACCGCGGCGTCGAGCTGCAGGGTGTCGATCGTCGCGAGCGCCTGGCCCGCCTCGACCGTGTCGCCTGCCTGCACGTCGACGGCCGTCACGGTGCCCGACCCGGCGAACGACACCTCCTCCTGGACGCTCGGGGTCAGGGTCGCGGTCGTCGTGACGCTCTGCTGGACCGTGCTGAGGCTCGCGGCGACCGACTGCGTGGTCGCCTCGGGTGCGGCGGCGGCCGACGAGGGTTGGCGGAGCACGAACCAGTAGACGGCACCGGCCACGAGCGCCAGCGCGAGCGCCCCGGCGATCACCCGCGTCCTGGTGCTCGTGCGTCTGAGCAGCTTGCCCATGTTCTCCCTCACGTCCTGCGCGCACGAGGGCGCGACGGTCAATGAGGGCGACGGTAGGGAGCGGCTCTGGGGTCGTGCTGTCACGAACCTATGCGGAGGCTATGAATCGTGGGGTGATGGCTCGTGCGCTCCGGTCATCTGGGTGCCGAGCACGAGGTTGCGGTCGTTCTCGGGCGGGTAGCGGCCGCAACCTCGTGCTCGGCAGTCGGCAGTCGGTGGTCGGTGGTCGGCAGCGGGCAACCGGCCACCGGCAGTCGGCAGCGGGCAACCGGCAGGAGGTCAGCGCAGGATCTGCTGGATGCCGCCCCGGTGGTCGCGACGAAGAGGGTCCCGGTCGTCGAGCGCCGTCATGGGGCGGACGGCTCGCCGTCGTACCCGAGCGTCTCGTCGAGCCAGTCGTACGCGCGCTGGTGGAACACGGCCCGGCCCGTCATCTCGCAGTGACCCGTGACGTCCTCCTCGGGGCCGAGCTCGACGTACTCGGTGGGGCAGCCGAGGTTCTCGGCCAGGGTCCGCGCGGACACGGAGAGGTCGTCGCCGACCGTGCGGCAGACCAGCGTCGGGCACTCGATCAGGTGCTCGCGCCCGCGCATCGTGTAGTCGCGCGTCATCCTGATGAGCTCCATGGGGTCGTCGACGCCGTGCACCCACAGGTTCCGGCGCAGCGCCCACCCTGCCGAGGTCTTCTTCAGGAGCTGGTGCAACGTGGCCTCGACGACCTTGAGGGCAGCCCCGTGGTCGTCCTCGAGGTGTCCGGCGAGGAGCGCCGGGAACCTCGAGGTGACCGTGTCGTACAGGTCGTACGGTCCGCTGTCGGCGATGCAGGCCGCGAGCCGGTGCTCTCCCGACGCGGCCCGCGGCGCGAGGTACCCGCCGAAGCTCCAACCGTGCACGACGATCCGCTGCGGGTCCACCTCGGCCAGGGTCAGCGCGTGGTCGACCACCGCGGTGACCACGGTCTCCCAGTCCGGCCGGAACGGGATCCCCTGGTCGAGGATCACGCTGCCCTGCCCCGGACCGTCGAACGCGAGGACGTCGTACCCTCGCTCGAGCGCCGCGACCGCGTTCGCGAAGTAGAGCTCCTCGGCCGTGCCGTCGTAGCCGTCGACGAGGAGGACCGTGGGGCGTCGACGCCCGTCGTCGGACGCCCGGTAGAAGTACCCGGGCAGCGTGCCGTCCTCGAACGGGATCTCGAGCACGTCGGGGGGGCAGGTCGAGCAGCGCGGCCCCCTTGCGGAACGTGTCGGTCTGCCGGCGCGCGCTCTCCCGGAACCTGTCGTCGACGGGTGCCCCCATGAGGAAGAGGCCGGCCGTCCGGTAGTAGTTCGAAGCGCGGAGGTAGGCCCGGCGGGCGCTCGCGGTGTGGCCCGCGATGTCGCTCTCCTCAGCCGTCTTCTCGACCCGGGCAGCGGTCGCCGACCACTCGTCGTACCACCGGTCGCCGTCGCTGTGCGAGATGCGCCGGGCCGTCTCGATGCACTCGCCGACCTCCGCGCCGCCCTGCGCGACGTAGGCGAGCGCGCGGACGAGCTGTGCGTCGAAGAGCTCGTCGTGAAGGACCAGGGTCATGGCGGCTCCGCCCGTCGTCGGTCCGTCCAGGCTAGGACGCCCCCGCGAGCGTCGCGCGCGGACGACGCGCCGTCCCCTCTTGACGGACCGGGAATGCTGCGGCAAGATCGTGAGTTGTCGATACCCCAGGGGGGTATAGCCGAGCGAAGGCTCGCCCGGCGCGATACGAGGAAGGACGGGACGATGAATCCCATGGACCACGACGAGCACGGTGGCCACTCCGGTCACGACCACCCAGGGGACGGCCGACCGGACCGGGCCCGCCCGGGCCAGGCACCCCAGGTCGGCCACACCGCGCACACCGCGGCGGTCACGGCGCCGGGGCACGAGCACCACGACGCGCACTCCGACCACGACATGGCGCACGCGAGCCACGGCGACCACTCGGCCCACGCGAACCACGCCGGCCACGACATGGCCGCGATGCCCGGCATGGACCACTCGGCCCACGCGGGACACGGCGACCACGCGGGACACGGCGGCCACTCGGGCCACGTCGCGATGTTCCGCCGCCTGTTCTGGATCATGCTGGCCCTCGCGGTCCCCACGGTCCTCGCGAGCGAGATGTTCGCGTCGATCATCGGCTACTCGCTGCCCGACGTCCCGGGTATCGCCTGGGTCTCGCCGGTCCTCGGCACGATCATGTTCGTCTGGGGCGGCAGGCCGTTCCTCACGGGCGCGGTCGACGAGCTCAAGGCCCGCAAGCCCGGGATGATGCTGCTCATCGCGCTCGCGATCACGGTCGCGTTCGTGTCGTCGTGGGGCGCGAGCCTGGGGATCCTGTCGCACGAGCTCGACTTCTGGTGGGAGCTCGCGCTCCTGGTCGTCATCATGCTGCTGGGCCACTGGATCGAGATGCGCTCGCTCGCGCAGTCGTCGTCGGCCCTCGAGTCGCTCGCGGCCCTGCTGCCCGACGAGGCCGAGCGCGTGGGCGACGACGGCCAGGTGACCACGGTGTCCCCGACGGACCTCGCGGTGGGCGACGTCGTCGTCGTGCGCCCTGGCGGGCGCGTGCCCGCCGACGGCGTGGTCTCCGAGGGCACCGCGGACGTCGACGAGTCCATGATCACGGGCGAGTCGCGCCCGGTGCGCCGGACGGTCGGCGACCACGTCGTGGCCGGCACGGTCGCGACCGACCAGGCGCTGCGCGTCAAGGTCGACGCGGTCGGCGACGACACGGCCCTCGCGGGCATCCAGCGCCTCGTGGCCGAGGCCCAGGCCTCGTCCTCGCACGCCCAGCGCCTCGCCGACCGCGCCGCGGGCTGGCTCTTCTGGTTCGCGCTCGGCGCCGCGGTGCTGACCCTGGTCGCGTGGAGCATCTGGGGCACCCCGGAGAACGCCCTGATCCGGACGATCACGGTCCTGGTCATCGCGTGCCCCCACGCGCTGGGCCTCGCGATCCCGCTCGTGGTGTCCATCTCGACCGAGCGCGCGGCCAAGGCGGGCGTGCTCGTCAAGGACCGCATGGCGCTCGAGCAGATGCGCACGGTCGACGCCGTCCTGTTCGACAAGACCGGCACCCTGACCAGGGGCGAGCCCGTCGTGACGCACCTGAGGGCCGCGTCGGGCAGCGAGGACGACCTGCTCGCGCTGGCCGCGGCCGTGGAGGCCGACTCGCAGCACCCGCTGGCGCGTGCGATCGTGGGCGCCGCCGCGGACAGGGGGGTGCGGGTCCCGCGCGCCGAGGACTTCAGGTCCTCGACGGCCGTGGGTGTCTCGGGCCTGGTGGACGGTCGTCGCATCGCGGTCGGCGGCCCCTCGCTCCTGCGCGAGCACGGCCTGTCTCCCCTGCCCGACGCCGCCGCGTGGGAGAGCGAGGGCGCGACGGTCCTGCACGCGCTCGCCCTCTCGGACGAGGCAGCCGCCGGGTCTGCGGACGGTGCCGAGATCCTGGGCGCGTTCGCCCTGGCCGACGAGATCCGGCCCGAGTCCCGCGAGGCGATCGACGCGCTGCACCGGCGCGGCATCCGCGTCGTCATGATCACGGGTGACGCACAGGCCGTGGCGCAGTCGGTCGCGGACGAGCTCGGTATCGACGAGGTCTTCGCCGGGGTCCGCCCGGGCGACAAGGGGGCCAAGGTCTCCGAGCTCCAGGACCGTGGGCACAAGGTCGCGATGGTGGGCGACGGCGTCAACGACGCCCCGGCGCTCGCCCAGGCGGACGTGGGGATCGCGATCGGCGCGGGCACCGACGTGGCCATCGCGTCGGCCGGGGTCGTCCTCGCGAGCGACGACCCCCGCTCGGTCCTGTCCGTGATCGAGCTGTCCCGGGCGAGCTACCGCAAGATGAAGCAGAACCTGTGGTGGGCCGCGGGGTACAACCTGGTGTCCGTGCCGCTCGCGGCGGGCGTCCTGGCCCCGGTCGGGTTCGTCATGCCCATGGCCGTGGGTGCACTGCTCATGTCCCTGTCGACCGTGATCGTGGCCCTCAACGCGCAGCTCCTGCGCAGGTTGGACCTCGACCCGGCTCGCGTGGCAGCGTCCTGATCCTCGTGCCCGTCCTGCCCTCCGCCCTGCGGCCACCGCGAACCTCCGGCCCCGTCCGGCGGTCCGCGGTGCTGCTCGGGATGCTGGTGCTGCTCGGCGGGTTCGTCGGGATGCACCAGATGTCGGGCAGCCCCGTGGCGCACGGCACGACGCCCTCCGTCGCGGCAGGCGTGGCGGGCCCGGCGAGCCACACCGCCGACCGCGCGATGAGCCACGCAGCGGGCGACGTCGACGCGGAGGAGGGCACGCCGTCGGGCACGGGGCACGGCGAGCTCGAGGCGATGTGCCTCATGGTGCTCGTCGCGCTCGTGTCGCTCGCAGGCCCTGCGCTGTGGCGCCGCATGCCCGACGGCGCCACGCACCTCGCGCGCGTCGTCGTGCCCTGGTGGCGGCTCGGGTGGGCGCTGCGCCCGCCGTCGCTCGTCGCGCTCGGGATCAGTCGGAGATAGGAGCTCGGCCCCTCGCGGGCCGCAGCACGCCATCACCGCCGCGAGGACTCGCGGCACACCGACACACCTGAGGGACGAACGATGAACAAGCACATCCTGACCAGGGCCACGATCGGCCTGACGCTCGGCTCGACGCTGCTCCTCGCGGGCTGCTCCGACGCCCGCGACGGCACGGCAGGAGACATGGAGGGCCACGACATGGGCGAGAACACCTCGCAGGGCACACCGGGCGCGGACGCCGGCGCATCGGCGAACGACGCGGACGTGATGTTCGCGCAGATGATGAGCCCGCACCACGAGCAGGCGCTCGTGATGTCGCGGATCGTGCTCGGCACCGACGGCGTCGACCCCGCGGTCGTCGACCTCGCGACGCGCATCGAGGGCGCACAGGCGCCGGAGATCGAGCGCATGAACGGGTTCCTCGAGGAGTGGGGCGCCGAGGCGTCGGGCGACCACTCGGGCCACTCCATGGACGGGATGCTCACCGACGAGGAGATCCAGGCGCTCGAGGACGCCGACGCTGCGACCGTCTCGCGGCTGTTCCTCGAGGGCATGATCGCGCACCACCAGGGCGCGGTCGACATGGCCGAGGCCGAGCTCGCCGACGGTGAGAACCCCGAGGCGCGCGAGCTGGCGCAGGCCATCATCGACGCGCAGGAGGCCGAGATCGCGGAGATGCAGGAGCTCCTCGCGGGGCTGTAGCCGCCTGCCGGGTGCCGAGCACGAGGTTGCGCGCCCTCTCCGGTGCCGAGCACGAGGTTGCGGTCGAAATGAGCACGTCAGCGACCGCAACTTCGTGCTCGATGGCACGGAACCTCGTGCTCGTCGGCACCTCAAGGTCGCCCGGACCCCGCCCTTCTGGCCGAGCATGCGGTTGTCGTCCGGAATCCCCAGGAACCGGACGACAACCGCATGGTCGAGGAACGGCAACCGCATGCTCGGCGCCGGCCTGTCCGCCGCTGCGAGACTGGACCCATGACGCGATCACCAGCTCCAGCGGTCGGCGGGCTCCTCCTCACCCCGGGGGCCGGAGCCGGTCGCGACCACCCGACGCTCGTCGCGGTCGAGGAGGCCGTCGCGCCGCTGCCCGTTCGACGGGTCGACTTCCCGTACCGGATCGCCGGGAAGCGCATGCCCGACCGCGCGCCGGTCGCCGTCGCGCACCTGGTCGAGGAGGCCGGGCGCTTCGCTGCCGAGGAGGGCTTCGCGCCGGACCGGCTCGTGCTCGGCGGCCGGTCATACGGCGGGCGCATGTGCTCGATCGCCGTGGCCGAGGGCCTGCCCGCGGCCGGGCTCGTGCTGCTGAGCTATCCCCTGCACCCGCCGGGCAAGCCTGACAAGCTGCGCGTCGACCACTTCGCGCAGCTCACGGTGCCCGTGCTGTTCGTGTCGGGCACGACCGACCCGTTCGGCTCGCCCGAGGAGTTCGACGAGCACGTCGCGGCGATCCCCGGCCCTGTCACGCAGGTGCGCCTGCCCGGGGCGCACGACGTGCGGAACGACCACGCGGCGGTGAGCGCCGCCGTCGTGCAGTGGTTGGCGACGCTCTGACGCGTCGCGCGTGGGGCGCACGACCGCCTCGACGCTCGTGCGCGCAGGCCGGTCCCCCCTGCCCTAGAGCGGCGTCCACCTGAACCGGGCAAGGCCCACGGACACCGAGCCCGACGTCGGAGCGCGGGCCCCGGACGAGGCGGCAGCGCGGGAGCGGCGAGCGCCGTGTCGAGGGCCAGGAAGCCCCCGGACCAGAAGGGTTGCCAACAGTTTGGCAGCGCTTCCACATTCACCCGGGTGAGCGGTACCTTTAACGCTCACATGTCCGGTTTGGGTAGTGGAGACAGGCATGTCGGAAGAGTACGGTGAACTGAACAACCGTCCAGTTCAGTATCTGGCCAGCCCCGCTCGAACCCCCTGAGCCGAGGGCACCCCACCCCCCGGAAAGGTCCTCCTTGATGCGCGCAGTACCCGTCGCACTCCTGACGACAGCGATCCTCGCGGCCACCCCCGCGATCGCGTTCGCCGGCGGCTCCGACGCCCCGACCCCGTACACCGTGACCGCCGCGGGCGTGACGCTGCCGACGGGCACGACCTACGTCGACGGCGGTCACGTGAACTACCGAGCGACGGCACTCGACGGGACCGGGTCCCGGAGCTTCGGCACCCACTTCGAGTCGCTCAACAACCGGCCGTCCGGCAAGTACATCGGCACGAGCTTCTACGACTTCAACGGTGCCGCCACCGCGTTCCCCGACGGCTACTGCGTGACCTGGGTCCAGGTCGCCGAGTACGACGAGCACTTCGGAGAGGGCGGGCAGAAGCCCGTCTGCACGACCGACAAGACGACTCCCGAGACGCCTGGCACCCCGCTGGTCCCCGTGGTCCCGGGCGCCGAGCTCCCGACCGACGAGGAGAGCCCCGCCGTCCCTGGGACCCCCAAGGGCCCGGACGAGGTCACCACGCCCCCGGCCGCAGACGGCGAGCCCGACGAGCCCATCACCGTCCCCCGCGAGACGACCGAGGTCCCCGTGTCCGACGCCGCCGACCCGGTGAACCTCGAGGGTGCCGCGCTCGTGTCGAACTCGGTCTCCGCGGAGAAGGAGGACGGCCTGGCCGCCACCGGCTCGAACGCGATGCTGATCGCCGCCGGTGCCGCAGCCCTGCTCGCCGCCGGCGTCGGCGCGGTGCTCGTCGGCCGTCGCGTGCAGCGCGGCTGACCCACCGAACGCACGGGAGCCCCCGCCTGGGAGCCGTCCGCAGAGCCCTCTGCTGCGGCCCCGGGCGGGGGCTCCCGTGCGTTCGGGTTCGACCGGCCCGGTCCGGCCGGCCGAGCGACCTGGGCGGAGGCCCGCCCGGACGGGCAGCTCTCAGCGCAGAGGCTCGGCCGGGTACTCGGCGGGAGCCTTGCCCAGGGCGTCGGACAGCTCGCGGCGCTCCTCCAGGATGCCGGGGCGTTCCTGGTGCATCTCGGCGATCACGGCCTCCTGGGCGGCGGGCGCCAGGTGGTCGAAGTAGAGGGTGCCGTCGAGGTGCTGGGCCTCGTGCTGGAGGGCACGGCCGAAGAAGTGCGTGCCCGTGAGCTCGACGGGGTTGCCGTGCTGGTCGAACCCGCGGACGGTCGCCTTCACGGGGCGGGCCAGCGGCGAGTAGGCGCCGGGGATCGAGAGGCAGCCCTCGTCGCTCTCCTCGATCTCGTCACCCGGGCCGTCGAAGACCTCGAGCACGGGGTTGACGACGTGCCCGACGTGGCGGTCCTCGTTCTCGTCCTCGACGTCGTAGACGAAGATCCGGAGGTCCACCCCGACCTGCGGCCCCGCGAGGCCCACCCCCTCCGCGACGAACATCGTCGTGAACATGTCGTCGACGAGCTGCGCGAGCTCGGGCGTGCCGAACTCGGTCACCTCACGGCACGGGGTGTGCAGGACCGGCTCGCCGATCTCTGTGATGCGCAGGATGTTGCCGCGCTCGACCTGGGGAGCGATCTCCGGGAAGCTCTTGACCGGCTGGCCCAGGACGTAGGTGACGGGGCGACGACGGCCGAAGGTGAACATGGGACAAGCCTAGGTGGTGGCTCGCGAGGGTCGGGCCGGGGCCGCCCTGTCCGTCAGCGCGACGCCTCCGTCCAGGCTTCGGCGGCCTCACGGACCTCGGCGTCGAGAGATCTCCGGCGAGACGTCGCCAGGCAGGCGTCGCCAGGTACTGCTGCGGTCACCCGGGTCGCGGGCGGCTGCCTGTAGCCCCGAGCAGGTCCAGAGCACCTGTCCGGACAACGCAGAAGGCCCGGAACCGTTGAGGTTCCGGGCCTTCCTGTCTGAGCCGCCTAACAGAATCGAACTGTTGACCTTCTCATTACGAGTGAGACGCTCTACCGACTGAGCTAAGGCGGCGCGTACCGGACGTCTCGCCTTGCGGCGCTCCGTTTCAGCAAGCGTCGCTACTGTACCCAACGCGAGGGCGTCGAGACAAACCGACCTCCGCGACGGCGTCGGGCAGGCTCCTCCCGGCGCCCGTCAGAGCCCGCCGGAGCCGCAGGGGACGCCCCCCGAGCCCGTCGTACCCGCCGCCGGACGCCGCCAGCACTCAGCAGACCTTCCCGTCCTCGGGGACCTTCCCGTCGACCAGGTACGCGTCCACCGCGTCCTCGAGGCACGCGTTCGAGCGGCCGTAGGCCGTGTGCCCCTCGCCCTCCCACGTGAGCAGCACGCCCGAGTCGAGCGCCTTGGCCAGGCCCTCGGCCCAGACGTAGGGGGTCGCGGGGTCGTTCGTGGTCCCGATCACGACGATGGGCGCAGCACCTTCGGCGTGCAGGTCGAACTCCTGGTCCGCGACCGGGTAGGCCCAGTCGACGCACGCCATGCCGCCGTAGGTGAAGAACGAGCCCATGGTCGGGGCGGCCTCCTCGATCTGGGCGGCCTGCTCCTTCATGAACTCGGGGTCGGGGTTGCCGCGCGCGTCGAGGCAGTTGACGGCCCGGAAGGCCTCGGCCGAGTTGTCGCTGAAGGTCCCGTCGGTGTTGCGGCTGTTGTAGAGGTCCGCGAAGCTCAGCAGCATGGTGCCGTCGTTGCCGTTGATCGCGGCGTCGAGGGCGGCCGTCAGCGCGTACCAGTTCTCGTTGTTGTAGAGCGGCAGCGCGATCCCGTAGAACGCGAGCGTCTGCGTCAGGCGTCGGTCGCTGCTCGTCTTGAGGGGCCGCTCGCCGACCTGGTCCAGGAACGCGCGGATCTGCGCCATGCCGTCGTCGACGGTCCCCGTGAGCGGGCAGTCCTTGCCGCCCTGGCAGTCCTCGACGTAGGCGCGCAGGGCGTTCTCGAAGCCGACGGCCTGCTGCGCCCCGATCTCGTCGGAGGACAGCGTGGTGTCGATCGCGCCGTCGAGCACCATGCGCCCGACCTTCTCCGGGTACAGGCCCGCGTAGGTGGCGCCGAGCTGGGTCCCGTAGGAGAAGCCGAGGTAGTTGAGCGTCGAGTCCCCCAGGACCGCGCGCAGCATGTCCATGTCGCGCGCGGCGCTCTGGGTGTCGACGTTGCCCAGGAGGTCTCCGGTGTTCTGGGCGCACGCATCGGCCCATGCCTTGAGGTCGGCGGCCATCGCGGCGCGCCCCTCGTCGCTGTCCTCGAACGAGCGAGAGAGCGACTCGTCCTTGGCCGCGTCGTCGAGGCAGACCACGGGCGTCGAGGACCCGACGCCGCGCGGGTCGAACCCGATCAGGTCGTAGGCCTCGCGCACGGGCTCCCCGATCCCGGCGGCGGCGCTCGTGATGTACTCGACGCCCGAGCCGCCCGGCCCCCCGGGGTTCGTCAGCAGCGACCCGATCTTCTCGCCCTCGGCCGGCAGCCGCTTGAGCGCGAGCTCGATCGTGCCCTGCTCGGGGTCCTTCCAGCTCAGCGGTGCGATCGCGGTCGTGCACTCGAACCCGCCACCGCAGTCCTCCCACTGGAGGGTCTGGCCGTAGAACTCGGCGAGCTCTGCGGGCACCTCCTCCCCGGTTCCCGTCGAACCCGACGACGCAGTCTGTGCGGGGCTCTGCACCTTGGGCGAGGGGGCGCACGCGCCGAGCAGCAGGGCGAGGGCGAGCGTCGCAGCGGACAGCGCTGACGTGCGGCGGGAGGGCGTCTTCACCCGGCAACGGTAACGGGTCGGGCTGGGCCGGGACCTCGTTCGAGGCCCCGCGCCCAGCCCTTTCACGCGAACTTCACGGGCGGCGGCCCGTGCCGCCCGCCGGCGCCGTCAGGAGGTCAGGACTGCTCGACCCACGCGGCCTCGCCGACCTGGCCCGCTGCGGCGCGCGGGGTCAGCACGACCGACCCGGCCTCGTCCAGCTTCACGGTCACGTCGGCCGACTCGTCGACGCCCTCGGGCGCCTTGACGACCGTGGTCCAGGCGCGCATGTCCATGGTGCAGGGCTTGTTGTCCTCGACCTTCTCGAAGGTCACGACGACGTCGCTCCCCTCGAGGGTCGCCTCGCCCTCGGCGACGGTCGGGCACGTGCTCGACCCGAACGTCACGACGTACAGGTAGCCGTCCTCGGCGGTCCAGGCCGCCCCCGTGCCACCGTTCGAGGGCGCGTCGATCCCGTCGGGCAGGTCGACGCCGTTGGCCCCCGCCTCGATCGTCAGGTCGGCTGCGTCGGGCAGAGCCTCGGGCGTCTCCTCGGCCGGCGTGGTCTCCTCGGCGCTGCTGCTCTCCTCGGTGGGCGTCGTGCCGCCCGAGTCGGTGTCGGTGCCGCACGCGGTGAGCGCGAGGAGCGCGACGAGCGAGACGGCGGGGGCGAGGCGGCGCAGGGAAGTCATGGGCGGTACTCCTTCGAGGCATCGTCGCGGGCCCGCGGTGGCGTCACCCGTCACCCACATCATGTCGCGCGGCCCGTCGTTCTTGCCCTCCGACACTGGGAGCGACGCGGATCACACCCGGCAGTTCACCCGGGAACGACCTCCGCGGCCGGGGACCACGGCGAGGCCTCAGCGCGAGGGCGCTCCGCCGTCGGGCGCCCCGACCGCCCGCGCCCCCACGACCCCCACCCCTGCGACCGGCGTCCCCGCGCGGAGCATCGCGACGAACGCGGCCAGCGTGGGCGACGTGTTCTGCGGCGACCACGCCGCGCCGATGTCGCGCGTCGTGACGGGCTCGTCGAGGCGGAGCTCGACGCCCTCGTGCACGGGGTGACGCGCGGGCGGCAGGACGCTCACTCCCAGTCCCGCGGCCACGAGCCCCCGGACGGTGTGCAGGTCCTCGCCCTCGAACCCGATGGTCGGGCGCACGCCCGCTGCGGCGCACAGCGCGTCGACCGTCCCGCGCAGGCCGTACCCGTGCTTGAGCGTGATGAACGTCGAGCGCGCCGCGTCACGCAGCGTGGCCCCCGTCCTCCCCGCGAGCTCGTGCCCCGCCGGGACCATGAGGACCAGCGGCTCCTGGAAGAGCGTGAGGGTGTCGAGACCGGTCGGGGCCGGCACGAGGCGCGAGACCAGGGCGATGTCCGCCTCGCCCGCGGCGAGCGCATCGAGGCACGTCCGGCGCGCGCCCTGGTTCATGGTGAAGCGGACCGCAGGGTGCCCCGTGAGGAACTCCTTGATGAGCGCGGGGACCACGGACTCGCCCAGGGACGTCTGGAACGCGACCGACAGGGTGCCGCGCGCGAGCGCCTCGGACGATCGGACCGCGTCGACGCCCGCACCGAGGGCCGCGAGCGCCTGGCGTGCGTGGGGCAGCAGGGCGCGGCCCGCGTCGGTCAGGCGGATGCCGCGTCCGTGCCGCTCGACGACGGGGACGCCCAGCACCTCTCCGACCCGGGCGACCGCCCGGGACACGGTGGGTTGCGGGGCCCGCAGCATCGCGGCGGCGAGGGTCACCTGCTCGACCTCGGCGACCGCGACGAACGCGGGCAGCAGGGGCAGGAGGCGGCGGGTCTGCTCGTCCAGGGCGGCATCCATGCGCTGAGCGTATGCGTTGACGGCCACACATGCATTGGACGCAAGAGTCGGCGCTTCCTAGCGTCGGGCGCATGACCACGACCCTGGCGCCCGCCCTTCTCCCGCCCGCAGCGTGGGCAGGCCACCGGCGCGGCTCCCGGGGATACCGCCGGACGGTCGTGGCGCTCGTGTGCGCAGGGGTCGCGACGTTCGCGCAGCTCTACTCGCCGCAGGGCATCCTCCCAGCGGTCGCGGCGGGCCTCGGGGTCTCGGCCCCGACGGCCTCGCTCACGGTCTCCGCCGCGACGCTCGGCCTCGCGCTCGCGGTCCTGCCCTGGTCCGTGGTCGCCGACCGCGTCGGACGCGTGCGCGCCGTGCGGGCCGCGCTCGTGGCCGCGAGCGCCCTGGGTGTCCTGGTCCCGTTCGCGCCCACGACCGAGCTGCTCGTCGCGGGCCGCTTCCTCGAGGGGGTCGCGCTGGGCGGGGTGCCCGCGCTGGCCGTCACGCTCCTGCACGAGGAGGTCCACGCCGCGCACACGGCCGTGGTCGCGGGGCTGTTCGTCGGTGGGGCGTCGGTGGGCGGGCTCGGTGGGCGGGTGATCGCGGTCGCGGTCGCCGAGGCGGCGGGCTGGCGACCGGGCCTGGCAGCCGTGTCGGCGCTGTGCGCGGTCGCGACCGTGGCGTTCGTGCTGCTCGTGCCCCGCGCACGGGGCTTCTCGCCGGGCGGAGCGAGCCTGCGCGAGGTGGGCGCGCTGGTGATCGCGAACCTGCGCGACCGCGGCCTGCTCGTCCTGTACGCCAACGGCGCCCTGGTCATCGGAGGGTTCGTGACGACCTACAACTACCTCGGGTTCCGCCTCGAGGCCCTGCCGTACCTGCTGTCGCCCGCGGTCACGTCGCTCGTGTTCTTCGCCTACCTGGGCGGGACGGTGTCGTCGAGGCTCGCGGGAAGCCTCACGGTCCGGTGGGGGCGCCGCCGCGTCCTGGTCGCGGCGGGGGCCACGATGAGCGCAGGCGCGCTCCTGACTCTCGCCCCGCAGCTGCCCGTGATCCTGCTGGGCCTCGTGGTCCTGACCGCGGCCTTCTTCGGGGCGCACGCGGTCGCGTCGGGGTGGGTGGGGCACCGGGCAGTCGTGGGGCGGGCGCAGGCGACGTCGCTCTACAACGTCTTCTACTACACGGCGTCGAGCCTGCTCGGCTGGCTCGGGGGCGTCGCATGGGTGCACGCGGGGTGGACGGGCGTCGCTCTCTTCGTCGCCGGGGCGACGCTCGCGGCACCGCTGCTCGCTCTGGGGTCGCGGTCCCTGCGCGAACCGCTACCGCGACGAGACGCGCAGCCCACCCTCAGAACCTGACACCGTCACCCGTCGCGGCAAGGAGCTCTTCGGCGTCGTGAGCTTGCCCCGCGCACCGTCGAGGTGCCATACCGCCTGAGCGCCGACGATCCCGTACCTCGTCCCGCCCGGATCGCTCTCGGACCGGTCGAGGAAGATCACGTAGCGCTCCCCCGCGCGCGGGACGGGCGCGGCGTTGACATAGCGCCCGTCGTCCTGACGGATCGTGATGAGGTCGTCGGCGACCAGCGGGCCGTCGTCCGAGCTCACGACCCTGAGCTCGGTCACGACGAAGGGAGCCTCGCTGACGTGCTCGGTCCAGGTCTCCCCGGTCGGTTCGACGACGGCGACGTCCGTGGTCTCGACCGCCAGCTCCTCGAGCGACGAGTAGTCGTACATCAGATCGAGCTCCTCACCTCCGCGGGCCACGAGCGCAGCGTCGGAGGTCGTCCACCACACGGCCGCCCCCAGCACCACGACCGCAAGGACCGCGAGCCGGGTCCACATCCCCCGATCGGCCTCTTCCATCTCGTGCCCCTCCAGCCCCCGAGCCCGCGACGGTGCCGGCTGCGCGCCGACCGTACCAGCGCCCGCGGATCGTCGTCAGGGCACGGGCCTCGGCCCGACGGCGGAGCGCACCACCCGCACGTCACCACGCCTCTCCCCCGGTCAGGACCCGGGTGAGGCCGACCTGTGCGGTGAGCGGCGCCGTCGGGCCTCGCGGCGGGCGTGCCACTCCGTGAGGGGACCAACCGGTCCCTGCCGCCGACCCGCTCGACCTGGGCGACCCGCCCCTCTGTCGCCCGGACGCCCGACGACGTCGCCTCGTGGGCGAGCGAGACGATCGGCGCGCCGCCCTACGGGCCGTAGAGGTCCGCGGAGTACGAGGACGGAGCGGTCGCGGCGCGTCCTCATGCCGTCGCCGGGGCAGGCGCGTCCATCGCGAGCTTGACCCCCACCGCGCCCAGCAGCGTGCCGGTCGCGCGCCGCTGCCAGCGCATCCACGTGGGGCGCGAGCGCAAGAACACCGCGATGCTGCCCGCGGCCAGCACGATCCCCGCGTTGACGAGCACGCTCACCCCGATCTGCACGCCGCCCAGCACGAACCCCTGCCCCATGACGCTGCCTGCGGTCGGGTCGATGAACTGCGGGATGAGCGCGAGGTACATGATCGCGGCCTTGGGGTTGAGCAGGTTCGTGAGCAGGCCCATGCGGAAGAGGGTCGCGCGCGAGTCGCGCGGGAGGTCCTGCGCCTCGAACGGAGAGCGCCCACCCGGGCGCAGCGTCCTCCACGCGAGATAGAGGAGGTAGCACGCGCCCGCGACCTTCAGGCCGACGTACAGCCACGGCACCACGACGAAGACCGCTGCGAGGCCCACGTTCGCCAGGGTCATGTAGACCACGAACCCGGCCGCGGTCCCCGCGAGCGAGACCATGCCCGCCTGCCACCCCTGGCTGATGCTGCGCGAGACCAGGTAGACCATGTTGGGTCCGGGGGTCAGGACCATGCCCAGGGCGACCGCCGTCATGCCCAGGACCGCTGCCGTGCCGACCATGCCGGGCCTCCTTGTCGTCGGGTGGCGTGCGTGCGTCGCGACGATCGTGCCCGCCGAGAGCCATTGTGCCGGGGGCGGAGCCCGCACGACCAGGCGAATGCGGGCGCGCGCGGCCCGGACTACGGTCGAGGGACCGACGAGCGGAGGCACGCATGGACCACGAGGCCGTCATGACCTGGGTCGCCGCGTACGAGGCGGCCTGGCGCGAGGAGGACCTGCGCGCCGTCGAGACCCTGTTCACCGAGGACGCCCGCTACGCTCGCTCGCCCTACGACGAGCCCCTGCACGGTCACGGCGAGATCCGGGACTTCTGGCTCGTCGACTCCGGGGAGACGTTCACCCTGACGGCCGCGCCCGTCGCGGTCGAGGGCACGACGGCCGTGGTGCGGCTCGAGGTCCGCTACGGCGGCCCCTCACCTCAGGAGTACCGGGACCTGTGGATCCTGCGCTTCGCGGACGACGGCCGCGTCGCGGACTTCGAGGAGTGGGCCTACTGGCCGGGCAAGGCGTTCACCGTCGAGTGAGCGCGCGCCGCCGCTCGCCCGGCGTGCGAGGATCGCGCCCATGAGCGCTCCCAGCACCCGCCGGCCCGACGCCCGCAGGCCGGGCACGTGGGGCATGCGCACCGACGTCCTGCGTCACGGGCACGGGCACGACTCGGACAAGGTCGGCTACATCGAGCTGTTCTTCGACCTCGTGTTCGTGTTCGCCGTCACCCAGCTCTCGCACTCGCTCATCGCCCACCCCGACGGCACCACCCTGGTCCAGACGCTCATCCTGGGGGCCGCGGTCTGGTACCTGTGGATCGACACCACGTGGGTCACCAACTGGCTCGACCCCGAGCGCCTTCCGGTGCGGACCATGCTCCTCGTGCTCATGCTGCTGGGTCTGCTCATGTCGAGCGCCATCCCGGAGGCGTTCGGCGACAAGGCCCTGCTGTTCGCACTGACGTTCGTCGCGATCCAGGTGGGGCGCTCGGCCTGGACGACCTACGCGCTCCACCGGCACTGGCCCGAGAACGGCACGAACTTCGTGCGCATCACGGTGTGGCAGGTCACCTCGGGCGTCTTCTGGGTCGCGGGCGCCCTGGTGCCCGACGACTCGTGGCGCCTGATCCTGTGGATCGTCGCGGTGCTCGTCGACTACTCGGGGCCGCGAGCGCTCTTCCGGGTACCCGTGCTGGGCCCCACCGACCCCTCGACGTGGGTCGTGCGCGGCGAGCACATGGCCGAGCGCGTCGGCCTGTTCATCATCATCAGCCTGGGCGAGTCGATCATCGTCACGGGCACCGGGTTCGGCGACCTGGAGCTGACCGCGACCGTGGTCCTCGCGTTCCTCGCGGCGTTCGCCTCGACCGTGCTCATGTGGTTGCTGTACTTCGACCGTTCGGAACGGCGCGCGACCGCGTACTTCGCCGGGTCGGCGTCGACCGGGATGATCGCCCAGACCGCGTACACCTACGTGCCGTACCTGCTCGTGGTCGGGATCGTGCTCACGGCCGTGGCCGACGAGCTGGTCCTGCTGCACCCGCTCGGTCACGAGGGTTCGGGCCACGCCGACCCGTGGACGGCCGGGCTGATCTGCGGCGCGGGCATGGTCTACCTGGCGGGCAACACCCTGTTCCGTCGCGCGACCGGCGGATCCTGGTCGTTGCCTCACGTCGCAGGCGTCGGCGCCCTCGGGCTGCTCTACGCGACCTACCCGGTGCTCTCCCCGCTCGCGATCAACTGGATCTCGAACGGTGTCCTGCTCGCCGTGATCCTCGGTGACGTGGCGCGCTCCCGGCGAGCGGCGCCGTCGGGAGCCTGACGTCGGGAGGCAGCGTCGGAGTCGGCGGCGCGAAGAACGCGTCGAGGTCCTCCCGCGTCGCGGTGCTCCCCCCGAGATCCGCCATGCTCGCGATCAGTCGAGCAGCGATCGACCGCACGGGCTCGTTCGTGATGCTCGAGTGGTCGCGCAGCAGCGCGAACGCCTCGTCCTCGCTCAGGCCGTAGAGGACCATGACCGCGCCCTTGGCCTGCTCGATCGCGGCCCGGTGCGAGGCCGACGCCCGGATCGCCGCCGAGGCCTCCTCCCGGACGCGCGCACCGTGAGTCTCCGTCAGGTCCATGAAGTACCCCGTGACCCGGGTGACGGCTCCCGTACCGGGGTCGAGGTCGCCCTGCCCCACCACGCCCAGGGTCCTGGTGCGGCCGTGGGCGTCGATGATCCGGTGGGTACAGCTGAACGGCGTCCCACGGCTGGTCACCTCGGCGAGCACCCCCTGCACGCGCGACAGGTCGTCCGGGTGCTTGTGCGCGAGCATGAGCTCGGTCGTCGGGACGACCTCGCCCGGGACGAACCCGTGCATCGCGAACAGCTCGTCCGACCACCACCACTTCCCCGCCGGGACGTCGAGCGCGTAGCGACCGACGGGCTGTGGCCCGTCGCCGCGCAGGACGGCGTCGAGCACCGCCTCGAGATCTCCGTCGGTCTCGTTTCTTGTCGTCACAGCACCACTCCCCCAGTGCGTCGCGATGAGCCGAATACTCCAGGGTGCCACGAGGGGCTGGATCCGACCGACTGCGCGCAAGCACTTCACCCGGCTGAACGGTGCCGCCGGGCGTGGGCCTCAGGCCGAGACGGGCGCGGGACGCGCCGCGACCGCGCCGTGCCCCGCGACGTCGACGCCCACGGCCACGACGCGCGCGACGCCGTCGGTGACCTCGACGGTCGAGACCGAGGCGTTCGGCAGCGCCGCCAGCCCGGTCGGGTCGATCGTCGCGAGGTAGGCACCGAGCGTCAGCCCGTGCCCGACGACGAGCACGTTCCGGTCTCGGCCCGCCCCCGGCCCTGAGGCGTCGTCGTGCGCGGCGACGATGCGCCCGAACACCCCGCGCACCCGTGCCATGAACTCGGCTCCCGGCTCTCCCCCGCCGACCCCGGGGTGCGTGCCCGCGAGCACCGCGGGCACGAGCACCGACCACGGCACGACCCCGTCGAGCTCGTGCTCGGGTCGCCGCTCGAACGAGCCGAACGACAGCTCGCGCAGGTCGGCGTCGACCGTGATGGGCAGGTCGGGGTGGTGGCGCAGGATCTCCATGGCCGTGAGGACCGCACGGCCCTGGGGCGAGGAGTACGCGGTGTCGAAGTCGTGGCGTGCGAGGTGCTGCGCGGTCACGCGCACCCCGGCTCGCCCGGTGCGCGTGAGCGGGGAGTCGCACGCCCCCTGGAGGTGTCGGCGTGCGTTGAGGACGGTCTGCCCGTGGCGGACGAGCGTGAGGGTGAGGGTCATCGTCGTGGTGCCCTTTCCGGTGGTCCGGTGTCTTGTCGCTCGCGACACTAGCCCCGGCGTCCAGCGTCACGGTGTCCCCGGCCGGGCGTCCGCGCGACGATCGGATGAACGCCGCGTGGACGCCCGCGCTCAGCGCGGAGACGCTGCAGGCGCGTAGCTCCCTGTCTCGAGCTCCTCGACGAGGGACGGGCGGCGCGGGCTCCAGCCCAGGGAGCGCGCACGCGTCTCGGGCGCGACCCGCTGGTCGAGGAGCAGCGCGTCGGCGAAGGGGGCGCCGAGGCGCTCGCGGGTCGCGTCGTCGCTCTCCGGCCCGACGGCGCCGCCCAGCCCCGCGGCCCGGCTCGCCGCACGCGTGAGGTCGGTGACGGAGGCAGGCTCGTCGGTCGTGCCGAGGAGGCGGCCGGTCAGGCCTCGCTCGACCGCGAGCACGTAGAGCTCGGCGAGGTCGTCGACGTGGACCGTCGCCCAGTGCTGGGTGCCGCTGCCCACGAGGGTGAGGGATGCGCCGTCGGGCCCCTCGCGGCGCGGCGCACCCGCGACGATCCCCGGGATACCCGCACCGTGGCCGTAGACGACGCCGGGGACCACGACCGACCCGACCACGCGCCCCTGGGCCGTGGCCGCGAGGAGCCGCTCCTCGATCGGGAGGCGCCATGCGACGATCGCGGGCGGGTCCAGGGGCGAGCCCTCGTCGATCGCGTCCCCGCTCCCGTAGACCCAGATCCCGCTCGTGTGGACGAACGGCCTGGCCGTGCCGTCGAACGTGGCGAGGACCGCGTCGACGACCGAGGCGTCGATCGTGGGGCTCGAGCCGTCGCTCGCAGCCGCGGCGTGGACCGCGGCGTCGGCGTCCGCGAGGAGCGTGGCGACCACCGTGGTGTCCGTGAGGTCGACGACGGCCGGCGTCGCTCCCGCGGCCTCGACCGTGCGTGCAGACCCCTCGCTGCGGACCAGGGCCGTCACCTCGTGACCGCGAGCCACGAGCGCGGCGAGCACCGCGGACCCGATGTATCCCGTGCCGCCCGTCAGCAGAACCTTCATGTGAGCCTCCTCGAACCCGCCCCCACGGGGCGCCGACGACGCCCGGTGCGCCGTGAGGATCCTGACGGTATCCAACAGGTACCAATGACTTCAACGTGCCATTATTACCTTGTGGATACTGTGGGAACGGTCGACGAGGTGCCCGACGTCTTCTCCCCCACCTGCCCGTCGCGGCTCGTGGTCGAACGCCTCGGGGACAAGTGGACGCTGCTCGTCCTCATGGCGCTGCGGACGGGCGTGCTGCGGTTCGGGGAGCTGCGCGAGAAGATCGGCGCCGTGACCCCCAAGGTCCTCACGCAGACGCTGCGCTCTCTCGAGCGCGACGGGATCGTCACGAGGACCGTCTACGCCGAGGTCCCCCCGCGCGTCGAGTACTCGCTCACGGACCTGGGCCGCTCGCTCCTGGGCCCGGTCGACGCGATCCGTGCCTGGTCCGAGGCCAACGGCGAGCGGATCGTCGCCGCGCGCGAGGCGTCGACGGTCTGAGCGGCGGGCGCTCAGCCCTGCGGGCGCAGGGCGATCGCCATGGCCTCGAGCGCGAGCAGCGGCGCCACGTTGCCGTCGAGGCGCTCCCGAGCCACCCCGATCGCGTCCATGCGGCGCACGGTCTGCTCGGGGGTCGAGTCCTCGGCCAGGGCCTGCACGGTCTCGGCGAGCTCGGTGTTCACGAGGTCCACGTGGGCACCGAGCTGCACCACGAGCACGTCGCGGTAGAGCGAGAGCAGGTCCAGCATCGCGCGGTCCAGGACGTCGCGCTGGTGACGGGTCGCGCGGCGCTTCTGGTCCTTCTCGAGGTCCGTGAGCTGCGAGCGCAGCTTGGGCGGCATCACGCCGCCCGCCTCGACGCCCAGCGCACGCAGGAGCTCAGCCTTCTCGACCGCGTCGCGTTCCTCGGTCGCGGCCTTGGCCTCGGCCTGAGCGACCTCGACCAGCTCGCCCGCGGCGACCACGGCGTCCCCGACGCCACGGATGCGGCGCGCGATCGACAGGACCGAGGACCGGCGCTCGCGCGCCTTGCCGTCCCGGGCCAGACGGCGCGCCAGGCCGATGTGGCTCTGCGCGGCGCGCGCCGCGGCCTCGGCCACGACAGGGTCCACGCCGTCACGGGCGACGAGCAGACGGGCGACGGCCTCGACCGGCGGCACCCGGAGCGCCACGCCACGGCACCGCGAGCGGATCGTCACCAGGACGTCCTGCGGGCTGGGGGCGCACAGGATCCAGACCGTGCGGGGCGGCGGCTCCTCGATGGCCTTGAGGAGAACGTTGGTGGTGCGCTCGGCCATGCGGTCGGCGTCCTCCACGATGATGACGCGCCAGCGCCCCTGCGAGGGACGGCGGCTGGCGACGCCCACCAGGTCACGCACCTCGCTGATCGCGATGGTCACCTTCTCGGTCGCGACGATCGTCACGTCCGCGTGGGTGCCCGCGAGGGTCGTGGTGCACGCCTGGCACACCCCGCACCCACCCAGCTCGCACTGCAGCGCGGCCGCGAAGGCCCGAGCGGCGTTCGACCGCCCCGAGCCGGGCGGTCCCGTCAGGAGCCAGCCGTGCGTCATGGCCGCGGGGTCGGTGGCCGCGGCCGAGAGCAGCTCGACCGCGTGCTCCTGCCCGACGACGTCGTCCCAGACCGTCACGGGGCGCTCGTCCGCTCGGCCGGCCCCGGCGCGGGGTGCGTCACGGGGGACGTGACCGGCAGGTCCGCGAGGTCAGGGACGTAGCCGATCGCCGAGTCGGAGTCGTCGAACCCGTCGTCGGGCAGCGCCTCGACCGTGTCCTCGGCCTCCTCGACCACGGGCGTGAGCTCGAGCCGGACCGCGAGGTCCACCCGGATCTGGGCCTGGATGTCCTCGATCGAGGCGGTCGCGTCGATCACGACCCACCGCTCGGGGTCCGCGGCAGCGCGCGACAAGAACGCCTCGCGCGTGCGGCGGTGGAAGTCGAGCCCGGCGCTCTCGAGACGGTCCGGCTTCCCCTGGAGACGCTCGGCGGCGACGGCCGGGTCCAGGTCCAGCAGGACGGTCACGTGCGGCATGAGCCCCTGGACGGCCCACAGCGAGATGAGCTCGACCTCGTCGACGCCGAGCTCCCGGCCGCCCGCCTGGTAGGCGACCGACGAGTCGAGGTAGCGGTCCGTCACGACGACCGCGCCGCGCTCGAGCGCGGGGCGGACCAGGTGGGCGACGTGGTGCGCGCGGTCCGCGGCGTAGATGAGGGCCTCGGTGCGAGCGTCCATGTCCCGGCCGTGCAGCACGGCCTGGCGCAGCTCGACGCCCAGCTCGGTGCCCCCGGGCTCGCGCGTCAGCACGACCTCGCGGCCGGTCAGGTCCCCCAGCCACTCCCCCAGGAGGCGGGACTGGGTGGACTTGCCGACGGCGTCGCCGCCCTCGAACGAGATGAAGTAACCGGGTGTGCTCACGCGCCCACGATAGTCGGGCCGCCTGACACACGTCGGGCGACCCGGCACGGCCGGTAGCCTCGGGGCATGTCCGTCCTCCCCGTACCCGGCCCCGACCTCCCCGAGCCTCCCGTGCTCCCCACGCCGGGCGCCGCGTTCGCCGGGCGCACGTTCGACGCGATCCTGTTCGACATGGACGGCACGCTGATCGACTCCGTGCCGGCCGTCGACCGCAACTGGCGCCGGTGGGCGCACGAGTACGGGCTGCCGGACGCCGACTCGTTCCAGATCGAGCACGGCACCCCCGCCCGCACCTTCATCGCGCGCCTCCTGCCGGTCGACCAGGTCGAGGAGGCGTACGAGCGGATCCACGACCTCGAGCTGAACGACAACGAGGGCGTGCGGATCCTGCCCGGCACGGTCGACGCGTTCGCGTCGCTGCCCGCGACCCGGCAGGCGATCGTCACCTCGTGCACGCGTCCGCTCGCCGCGGCACGCATCGCGGCCTCGGGCCTCGTGCCGCCCGCGGTCGTCGTCACGGCCGACGACGTCGCGCACGGCAAGCCCGACCCCGACCCGTTCCTGCTCGGTGCCGAGCGGCTCGGCGTCGACCCGTCGCGGTGCCTCGTGGTCGAGGACGCCCCTGCCGGCGTGACCGCGGGTCGAGCGGCCGGGTGCGCGGTGCTCGTCGTCGAGGGCACGCACACGCTCGCGCAGCTCGCCGGAGCCTCCGTGGCCCCCGACGCGGGAGCGAGCGGGCTCGACGAGGTGCGCTTCGCCGTCGGGCAGGACGGGTCGATCAGCGTGACCGACGCCTGACGCGCGCTCACGGTGCCCCAGTGGCCTCGGGCGGCACCTCCTCGACGGCCACACAGTGGATCTCCAGCTCGCGCCCGTCCCACTCCCACCCGAGACGGATCGCGACGGGATCGTCCGAAGGGATCGCGACGACGAGCGAGACCTCGGTGCAGCCGGGTGCGAGCTGCGCCCGGTTGGCGACGGTGCGCGCGGGAGCATCTGCGACGTACTCGAGCCTGCGGACCCCCACGCACCGGAGCGAGACGAGCGACGGCACATCAAGGTCGTCCCGCAGGACGCCCTCGGACTGCCACACGTGGTCGAAGGTCAGGCGGAGGCTGTAGCCGAACTCCTCGACGCGGACCTCCTCGAGGTAGCACTCCTGGAAGCCGTGCCACCGCGCGAGGATCTCCTGCACGGCGACCGAGGCGGACGTGCTCATCGGACGACCTCCTGATCGTGGGCTCCCGGAAGGCGTCCCGGACCAGGGTAGCCGCGCGGCCTCTCGCCGCGCCCGGTCCGCAGGGCTGCGCGAGCCCTACTCCCCGCCCAGCGCTGCGACCCCGCGCCGGATCGCCAGCACGGTCGCCCCGGCGACGAAATAGTCCTCGTCCGACCCGCTGCGCACCTCGCGCACGGCCCGCCGCAGCCGCTCGGTCGCGTCCCGGACGCGGGCGAGCGCCTCGGGGTCCGCGAGCGCCCCGGCCGTGGAGCGCACGGCTCCCGCGTACGCGCGCAGGGCGTCGCGCACGAGGGGCCTCAGGGACTGGCCGAACGCGAGGTCGTCGAGGTCCTGCCGCTCCCACCCGGTGACGAGCCGGGTCAGGTCCCCGACGACCGACGACGTCACCCCCAGCGCGCTCGCCTGGGAGCCTTGGGCTCGGGTCGCCTCGGCGTACCGGCGGGCCCGGCGGTTGATGTGCGCCGCCTCGCGCGCCTGCTCGGCCGACCGCTGCGACCGGTCGACCACCGGACCGAGGAGCAGACGCCGGTCGTCCCACTCCTCGGGTGAGGGCGCGACGTCGCTGTCGAGCCCGTCCGCGAGGTGGTCGAGCTGGTCCGCGAGCGCGTCCTTGAGCCGGTCGAGGTCGACGTCGGACGCCGCGAGGGGCAGCGGCGGGAAGAGCAGGTTGATCCCGATCCCCACGAGCGACCCGACCAGGACGAGGCCGATGTACGCCCCCATGTACCCGACCTTGTCCGCGTTCCCGATGATGAGGACGAACAGCGCCGAGGTCACGGCCCACGACCCCATGTCACCCAGGAGCCCCCACCCCGCGACGAGGATCGCGATCGCGACGACGAGCGCGATCGACAGCGCGCTGGGCGCGAGCACGACGTCCACGCCGCGCGCGACGAGCGCCCCGACGACGATCGCACCGACCGCCTGGAAGGATTCCCGGACGGACCGGGCCACGGTGCTCGTGGTCGCGACGACGGCGCCGAGCGGCGCGTAGTACGGATAGTCGGAGAAGGGCTCGGGCAGCACGATCCCGACGACCCACGCGACCGCGGCGGCCACAGCGCCGCGCAGCGCCATGGCCCACCGGGGGTGCAGGTGCCACTGCCGGAGCGCGGCGGCAGCCAGTCCGCGCGCACGGGCCGTTCGCGGGTGGGAGGCGGTGGGAGTACTCATCGCGCCACCCTAGGCACGACTGGGACGCGTCTGGGGGCTTCGTGGTGCTGCGGCGGTTCGACGGCTCGCTCGGCTGCTGGCTCGACGACTCCTTCGCGACCGCGACCCCGTGGGGCACGTACGACATGTCGCCAGGGACGGCCGCGGGGGCCGGAGCTAGATCACACCCGCCCGCAGCGCCGCAGCCACGACCTTCGACGCCGCCGCGTGGACCTCGACGAGCTCGTCGAGGCTCAGGCCCGTCGCCGCGGTGATCGCGGGCGGGATGTGCTCGGCCTGGTCGCGCAGCTCGCGACCGGCCGGGGTCAGCGTGACGTCGACGACGCGGCCGTCGTGCTCGTTGCGCGACCGGGTGAGGTACCCCGTGGCCTCGAGGCGGCGGACGAGCGGCGAGAGCGTGCCCGGGTCCAGGTGGAGCCGGTCCGCGAGCGAGGTCGCCGTGGTGGGCTCGCCCGCGGCCGCGTCCTGCCACAGCGCCAGCATCACGAGGTACTGCGGGTGGGTCAGACGCAAGGGCTCGAGCAGCGGCTTGTACATGGCGACCATGGCGCGCGCCCCCGCGGAGAGCGCGAAGCAGACCTGGGACTCGAGCGCGAGGGGGTCGTAGCCGTCGCGCGGAGCGCGGGAGCCCTCGCGGCCCGTGGCGGGAGTCTCCTCGCGGGGAGCGGTCGAGGGTGCCTGGGCTGCGCGTCCGGCGCTCTCGGTCGAGGTGGTCATGTCGCCATGGTAGCCAGGCTTCGCCTATGCTTGGTACACCAATCATTGGTGCACAATGCAACTGCACCGTTCTCGTGAGGAGAGGCGCATGGCCGACAAGCAGCGACGACGCCCCCTGGGCCTGCGCATGACCGAGACGTTCCTGCCGATCTTCGGCCCCGCCCAGGTCGGGAAGCAGGGCTCGCCCGGTCGCGGCGTCTCCGCGGCCGAGGCCGAGCGCGACCGCGAGCTCAAGACGCGCTTCGAGTACGTGACGGGTCCCGACGGCCGCAGCTACGTCGTCGAGCACACGGACGAGCCGACCGCGGGCTGAGCTCTCGCCCTGCCGAGGACGGGGTTGTGGTCGTTCTGCACGTCAGAACGACCGCAACCCCGTTCTCGGCACCGGTCGGAGTCGGCAACGCGGTCCGAGGCGGCCCCCGGTCAGGCCACCCGGCTCACTCGCCCGGGTAGACCACGCCCGTCTGGCGACGGACCTCGTCCATGGTCCGCATGACGTCGAGCGTGTCCTGCCACGTCATCCGGGGGCTCTCGGTCAGCCCGGCCTCGAGGCAGCGCGCGACCTCGGCCGCCTGGTACTGCTTGCCCTCGCCGCGGAAGCCCTCGTAGCGCCACTCGGCGCCGTCGTGGCGGACCACGCGGAACGACGTCGGGGCGTAGAACGTGCCCTCGACCTCGATGCGCCCCGCGGTGCCGGAGATCGACGCCACGTTGGGCGTCTGCGACCACAGCGTCGTCGAGAGCGTGGCCATCGCACGGCCGTAGCCCAGCGTGATGCCGAGCTGGCCGTCGACGCCCGTCTCGGTCAGCGCACCGACCGCCGTGACCGACGACGGCGCGCCCAGCACGTCGTGCGCGAACGACACGGGGTAGACGCCGAGGTCCAGCAGCGCGCCGCCCGCGAGCTCGGGCGCGTAGAGCCGGTGCGCGGAGTCGAACGGGAAGAACTGGCCGTGGTCGGCCGTCACGTTGACGATCTCGCCGATCTCACCGCGCGCGATCACTCCGCGCAGCGCCGCGACGTGCGGCAGGAACCGCGTCCACATGGCCTCCATGACGAACACGCCCGCGGCCCGGGCGGCGTCGAGGATCTCGCGCGCCTCGGCCTCGTTGCGCGTGAACGCCTTCTCGACCAGGACGTGCTTGCCCGCGGCGATGGCCAGCAGCGCGTGGTCGCGGTGGTGCGAGTGGGGCGTGGCGACGTACACGACGTCGACCTGCGGGTCCTCGACGAGCTCGGTGTAGTCGGCGTGGGTCGTGTGGATGCCGTGCTCGGTCGCGAAGCGCTCGGCGCGGACGCGGTCGCGCGACCCCACCGCCACGACGCGGGCGCGCGTGTGGTCGCGCACGGCCTCGGCGAACGACCCGGCGATGTTCCCGGCGCCCAGGATCCCCCAGCGGACGGTCGGCGCGGTCCGGGGATCGGGCACGACGCCGGAGATCACCTCGGGGAGGTCGGCAGCGGTCGCGGCGAGGTGAGGCAGGGAGGTTGGCTTCAGGTCGGTCGGTGCCGCGGTGCGGGCGTCGTTGCTCATGGGTTCACGCTAACCCCGTGGGAGCGCGGCCACGGGTCATTGCCCGAGGTGTGGTCGTGCGGCGCCCAGGCACGTCGGCGACGAGCACGAGGTTGCGCGCGGTCGAACCCCGCGATCTCGTCCGTCCCGGCCGTCAGAACGACCGCAACCCCGTTCTCGGCACTCGGCACCCGGCGCCCGGCACCGGCCCCCGGCGCCCCCACTCACTCGCCCGGGTACACGACCCCCAGCTGAGAACGCGCCGCGTCCATGACCCGCATCAGGTCGAGCGTGTCCTGCCACGTCATGCGCGGGCTCTCCGTGAGTCCCGCCGCGAGGCAGCGCGCGACCTCGGCCGCCTCGTACTGCTTGGCGCCCGGGGTGTACCCGTCGTAGTCGCGGCGGGCACCGTCGGCCCAGACCACGCTGAACGCCGTGGGCACCATGAAGCGGTCGACGACCTCGATCCACCCGCCCGAGCCCGCGACCACGAGCGACGTCGCCGACTGCGCCAGGACCGACGACGCGAGCGTCGCGGTCGCCCGGTCGCCGTACCGCAGCACCACGGTCGACTGGGCGTCCACCCCGGTGGGAGCCGGGAGACCCACGGCCGTGACGTCGTCGGGCATGCCCAGGAGGTCCGTCGCGAACGCGAGCGGGTAGATCCCGATGTCCAGCAGGGCGCCGCCCGCGAGCTCGGGCGCGAAGAGCCGGCTCGCCGGGTCGTACGCGGCGTTCGACCCGTAGCTCGCCGTGACCGACCGGACGTCCCCGATCTCGCCCTGCGCGATCAGCGCGCGGATCGCGGCGACGTGCGGCAGGTGCCGCGTGAGCATGGCCTCCATGACGAACACCCCGGCCGCCCGCGCCGCGTCCAGCACCTCGCGGGCCTCGGCCTCGTTGCGCGTGAACGCCTTCTCCATGAGGACGGGCTTGCCCGCCGCGATCGCGAGCAGCCCGTGGTCGCGGTGGTGCGAGTGCGGGGTCGCGACGTACACGACGTCCACGTCGGGGTCCGCGACGAGCGCCTCGTACGAGCCGTGCACCGTCGCCGACGGCGCGTGCCGCTGCGCGAAGTCCCGCGCCCGGTGCTCGTCGCGCGAGCCCACGGCCGCCACGTGACCCTGCGTGAACGTCCGCACCTCGTCGGCGAACGAGCCGGCGATGTTCCCCGCGCCGAGGATCCCCCACCGCACGGGCGGGGCCGTGCCCGGGTCGGGGACGGCGTCGAGCACGTTGACCACGGCGTGGGAGACCATGCCTCCACGCTACTGCGGCCCCGGGGGAGACCGGTCGACGGACCGGTCTCCCCCGGGGCCGCAGCCCTCAGGACAGGTTCAGGACGCCGCTCCGCGACGCCGGAGCGCCACGAGAGCCAGCCCCGTCCCGAGCAGCAGGGCAGCCACGCCGGCGAGCACGCCGACCGTCGCGCCCGTCGTGGCGAGGGCCCCGCCCGTCGCCGTCGGCCGGGCGGAAGGCGGCTCGGTCGGCGGCACGACGGCGGCCGGCGGCGTCTCGCCGGGGAGCTCGGTCACGGGTGGCACCGTCGCAGGCGGGACGACCGGGGTCGCCGGGTTGTCGAGCGCCACCTCGACCAGACCCTCCTCTCCGACCGTCACCTGCGCACCGCCGTCGACCGGCGTGACGCCCTCGCCCGAGAACACCGGCGCCCCCCAGGTCACGCCGTCGACGGCGGTGGGCGAGACCTCGCTCAGCGTGACCACCGTCCCGGCCGCGAGACCCGGCAGCGACACCGTGGCACCGTCGGTCACAGTCAGGCTCCCCGACGCGGTCCGCCCGTCCCGCTCGGTCGTGTACTCCACGGTGAACTCGGTCCCCGCCGGGACCCCGGCGGCACCTTCGCCGGTGACACGCTTGGTCAGCCGGAGCTCGCCGTTGCCGTCCCCGTCGCCGTCACCGCCCGCGCCCGCGTACTCGAGGACCCGCTGGTCGTCCCAGCCTGTGCTGCCCGCGATCTGGTTGCCGAACGTGTCCCCGTCCCGCACGCCTGCGGGGAGCGTCATCTCGTAGCGGACCATGTACATGCGCGAGCCGTCGGTGACGGGATCGACGAACGTGAGGTCGAACGAGGACCCTGCGACGTCCGGGGTGTAGACGTACCCCGTGCCACGTTCGAGCCACACGGCGTCGCCGGAGAAGTCGCCGTCGTTCCAGTCGGCCAGCGGGACGTAGCCGACCACGAGCGAGTCGTCCCTCATGGTCAGCCGTGAGTCGTACGTGTCGGTCACGACGACCGGGCCACCTGCCGATGCTGCCAGGAACTCGCTCGGCACGTAGACGTCCCAGACCGCGGTCCTGCCGTCGGTGCTGACCCAGCCGTTCTTGAGAGGCTGCTCGGGGGCCGACCACCCCGCCCCTGGGATCACCTCGCCACCCGGCACCGGTACCTGGATCACCATGTCGTCGCCCGTCACGAACGAGAACGTGCCGCCCTCGCCCACGTCGTCCACCTGCGCCCAGAAGTACAGCGTGCCGTGCACGTTGGTCGCGGTCTCGACATAGGGGCTGAGCGTGCACGCGAACCCGTCCTGCGTGACGTCGCAGGTCCCGACGACCGCTCCCTCGGGAGTCTTGAGGTCGAACGTCGTCGCGAAGCCGGTCACGCGGGGAGACTGCGGGAAGGCCAGGGTGAAGGTGTCGCCGGCGTGCGACCCGTCGGGCACGGCCCACGTGGCCTCGATCCGCAGGGACTGCCACAGGTGGACCTCGTCGACCGGCTCGGTGATCGTGACCGTCTTGATGGCGTCGAGCTCGGCCGCGGCCGCCGTGCGCGGCATCGCGAGCACGCCGACGAGGGCGAGCAGAGCCGCGAGCGCGGCCGTCAGCACGCGCCACGGCAGGGCTGCGGTGGAGGGGGGTGCGGCGACCGTCGCCGCGTGCCGGGGCGAGCCGGCCGGTCGGTTGTTCGTCATGATGGCTCCTCGGGTGGTGCCCGGCGGGTCGGGGAGGACCGTCGGGTCGCACGGACGGGTGATCCGTGGTAACTGGCAAGACGCCGGGCGCCGTGCCGCTTGACGCGAGAACTGCCGATGTGTCGCACGTCACCCCGTGCCGGGACACGATGGATCCACCCGAACGAACGGAACCCCGATGGCGCACCCGACTTCCCCACGCCCCTCGGCGAGCCCGCCGCCCGGAGCGCGGCCCGGCGCCCCGGCCGACCGAGCCGGCGCCGCCGACAACGCGGGCGCCCCCGGCAGCGCCGCCAGTGCCCGCGGCCTGGTCAAGACCTACGGCCAGGGCGAGACGACGGTCCGCGCCCTCGACGGCGTCGACGTCGACTTCCGCGCGGCCGAGCTCACGGCCATCATGGGGCCCTCGGGCTCGGGCAAGTCGACGCTCATGCACTGCCTGGCCGGCCTGGACACCCCGACGTCGGGCAGCGTCGTGATCGGCGGGACCGAGGTGAGTCGCCTCTCGCAGCGGCGCCTGACGGCCCTGCGGCGGACCCGGATCGGATTCGTCTTCCAGTCGTACAACCTGGTCCCGACGCTCACCGCCGCGGAGAACATCACGCTCCCGCTCGACATCGCGCGCGCGCCCGTCGACCGGGCCTGGTTCGACGAGGTCGTGGCCGCGGTGGGCCTGGGCGACCGCCTGCACCACCGTCCGTCCGAGCTCTCGGGCGGCCAGCAGCAGCGGGTCGCGTGCGCACGCGCCCTGGTGTCGCGACCGTCGGTCGTGTTCGCCGACGAGCCCACGGGGAACCTGGACTCGCGCTCGTCCGCGGAGGTCCTGGGCTTCCTGCGCCGCTCGGTCGACGAGCTGGGGCAGACGGTCGTCATGGTCACGCACGACCCGCGCGCGGCCTCGTACGCGCACCGGGTCCTGTTCCTGACCGACGGGCGGATCACTGCCGACCTCGCGGCCCCGACCAGGCGCGACATCCTCGACGCGCTCGGCCAGGCGGAGGAGGACTGATGCTGCGGGTCGCGCTGCGCGGGGTCCGGGCCCACCTGGTCCGCTTCCTGCTGTCGACCCTCGCCGTGATGCTCGGCGTCGCGTTCGTCGTGGGGACCTTCACGTTCCGCGCGATGCTGTCGTCGACGTTCGACGAGATCATCGCGACGACCCTCGTCGCCGACGTGTACGTGCGCGGAGCCGAGGAGATCGACGCCACCACGAGTGCGGGCAGCTCGTTCGGGACACCTCACGCCCCGGTCCCGGTCTCGCTCGCGGACACGGTCGCGGGGGTCGACGGCGTCGCGCGCGCGGTGCCCGACACCTCGGGCCCGATCGTCCTGGTCGCGGCCGACGGCACGGCCGTCACGACGTCGGGCCCACCGAGCATCGGGATCGCGGTGGGGCCCGACGAGCCGACCGTGACGCTCGCGGACGGGGCGTGGCCCGTGGGCGGCACGCAGATCGCGCTCGAGGAGAGCGCGGCCGCGGCTGCGGGACTGACCACGGGCGACACGACGACCGTGGTCCTCGCGGGCGCACCGCAGCCCGTCACCGTCACGGGGATCTTCGCGATCGAGGCCGCTGCGGCGGGCACCATCCTGGTAGGGCTCGACCCCTCGACCGCGCTCGCGACCTACGCGCCCGACGGCACGGTCCCCACGATCTCCGTCTACGCCGCGGGGGACGTGTCCGAGCAGGTGCTCGCCGACCGGGTCGCCGAGGTCCTGCCCGCGGGAACCGAGTCCCTCACGGGCGAGGCCATGCGCGACGAGGCCCGCGAGGGCGTCGAGCAGATCCTCGGCTTCATCGAGACGTTCCTGCTGGTCTTCGCGGCCATCGCGCTGTTCGTGGGGGCGTTCATCATCGCCAACACGTTCGCTATGTCGGTCCGCGAGCGCCAGCGCGAGTTCGCGCTGCTGCGCGCGCTCGGGGCCTCGCCCGCGCAGGTCTTCGCGTCGATCCTCGCGCAGGCCGTCGCGGTGGGGCTGCTGGGGGCGGCAGCGGGCGTGGTCCTGGGCAGGGTCCTGGTCAGCGGGTTGCGGGCGGCGTTCGGCTCGACGGGCATGGAGCTCTCGGGACGTGTTCCGCTGAGCGTCACGTCGGTCGTGGTCGCGATCTCGCTGGGGGTCCTGGTGAGCGTGGTCGCAGCCGCGGTCCCGGGCCGCCACGCGGCCCTCACGCCTCCGGTCCAGGCCATGCACGACGACGTCGCACCGGACCGCGGCACGGGCACCCGGGCGGTGGTCGGGCTGGTGCTCACCGTGGTCGGTGCCGGGCTGCTGGTGCTGGCCTCGCGCCTCGGGAGCTCGGCCTCGGCCGACCCGACCGGGTGGGCCCTGGTCGACGACCTCAACCCGCGGGTCCTGCTCGCGGTGGGCGCGAGCGCGGCTCTCGTGGGCGTCCTGGTCCTGTCGCCCGCGATCGCCGGCCCCGTCATCACGGTCCTCGCCGCCCCGGCGGTCGCCGCGATCCGGCCGCTCGGCCGCCTGGCCCGCGGCAACGTCACGCGCAGCCCGCGCCGCACGTCGAACACGGCCGGCGCGCTCCTGATCGGGATGGCCCTCGTGAGCGCGACCGGAGTCATCGCGGCCTCGACGCAGGCCTCGGTGCGGTCGATCGTCGACGAGCAGGTGCGGGCCGACTACGTGGTCCAGGCCGCCGCCGCCACGGGCGCGCTCCCCCCGGGTGTCACCGATGCCGTGACCGGCCTCCCCACCGTCGGGCAGGCGCTCGCGCTACGGCTCGGGACCCTCGACGTCGACGGCGAGCCAAGCGGTGCCACGGTCGTGCCGCCCGGGTTCTTCGCCGAGGCGCTCGACGCCCCCGTGGTCGAGGGCGACCCCGACGGGGCGCTCGCCGACGGCGAGGCCGTGGTCAGCCGGACCGCGGCGCGGGACGACGCGTGGGAGGTCGGCGACACCCTGACCCTCACGAGCGACGACGGCGCCCGCACGCAGGACGTGCGCGTCGGGGCGATCGTCGACACCCAGGTGATCTCGTCCGACGTGGTCCTCGCCGACGCGACGTACGCGAGCGTGGGTGTGCCCGAGATCCCGACGTACGCGATCTACGTCACCGCCGCCTCCGGGACGTCCGGCGCGGAGCTGCGTGACGCGCTCACCGAGGCGGTCAAGCCCTTCCTCGTGGTCTCGGTCCTGGACCGTGAGGAGCTCGCCAACGCGGCAGCCGCCCAGGTGGACCAGGTCCTCGTGATCCTCTACGCGCTGCTCGGTCTGTCGATCGTCATCGCGCTGCTGGGCATCGTCAACACGCTCGCGCTGTCGATCATCGAGCGCACGCGCGAGATCGGGCTGCTGCGCGCCGTGGGCCTCGGGCGCCTCCAGCTCGCGGGCATCATCACGATCGAGTCCGTCCTGACCGCGGTCTACGGCACCGTGCTGGGCGTGATCACGGGCATCGCGATCGCCGCGGCGCTGCCGGGGGTGCTCGCCGAGCAGGGGCTCACGAGCCTAGCGGTCCCCTGGGGGCAGGTGCTCGCGGTCCTGGGCCTGGCAGTCGTGATCGGCCTGGTCGCGAGCGTGTGGCCGGGCATCCGGGCCTCGCGCCTGCCGGTCCTGGAGGCGGTCACGGTCGACTGACACGTCGTGCCTGCCGTCGAGGTAGTACGTTCTGCGCGAGGTAGTGCGCGGCGCGTCCTACCTCGCGCAGAACGTACTACCTCGCGCCGGGGCGACACGTCTACGTCGTCTCGGCGGACACCACCCTGGCCGCCGCGGCCGGGGTCCGGTAGCGACGCAAGGGTGCGTTGCGCCAGGCGACCAGCCCGACGACGGCGCTCGCCGCGAGACCGCCCGCGACCAGGGCGACGGGCGCCGAGGTCAACGACGCGAGGACCCCACCGCGGAAGTTGCCCACCTCGGGGCCCGCGACCCCCACGACGTGCTCGACCGAGGACACGCGGCCCCGGAACTCGTCGGGCGTCTCGAGCTGGACGAGCGCCCCGCGCGTCACGACCGACACCGTGTCGGCCGCCCCCGCGACCGCGAGGCACGCGAGCGCGAGCCACAGCGGTCCGGCCAGCCCGAAGCCCGCGAGCGCGACCCCCCACGTCGCCGCGGCGGCGAGCTGCAGCGCGCCCGACCGCGGCGCCCGCGTGACCGCGCCGGACAGCAACCCGGCGCCGATCCCGCCCACCGCGACCGCCGAGAGGAACAGCCCGAGGGTGCGCGGGTCGCCGTCGAACCGGATCTCGTTGACGAGCGGGAACAGCGAGACGGGCATCGCGAGCACGGTCGCCGCGACGTCGGTCGCGAACGACCCCCGCAGGGTCGGCCTCCTCCAGACGATCGACCACCCGCCCGCCGCGGCCCGCCGGCGCACGGGTCGTCCGCGGTTGGCCGCCGGACCGCCGTCCGGCACGGGCACCGGGGCAGGTGCGGGTGCGGGTGCGGGGCCGCCGTGCCACGCAGGCGCCGGGACAGGCGTGGGCGCCGGCGGGAGCGGCGGCAGCCGCACCAGCCCGAGCAGGGCGACCACGGCCGCCGCCACCTGCAGCCCGTAGGCGGCCGGGAGGTCCCAGCGCGCGACGACGAGCCCGGCCAGTGCCGGACCGACGAGCATCGCGACCTGGAACGCGAGGTTCTGCAGCGCGAGCCCTGCCGCGACCTGGTCGGCGGGCAGGAGACGAGGCGGCACGGTCCGCCGCGCGGGTGCGCCCAGCGCGTTGCACGCGGCGCCGAGGCTCACGAGGGCGAGCAGCACCCACACGGACCGGTTGCCCACGACCGCCTGGGCGGCGAGCCCCACCGCGGCGAGCGCCTGGCCGGTCGACGCGAGGCGCATGATCGTGCGGCGGTCGTGCACGTCGGCCAGGTGCCCGCCGACGAGGCCGAGCGTGAGGAGTGGCACGGCGGTCGCGAGGCCGATCGTGCCGGTCCACACCGGGCTGTGCGTGAGCTCCCACACCTGCAGCAGGACCGCGACGGTGGCTACCTGGTACCCGAGACCGCCGACCGCCGACCCCGCCCACAGGTCGCGGTAGGCAGCGCTGGTGCGCAGCGGGCGCAGGTCGAGGACGGTGCCCCGCACGTCAGGACCTCTCGGGTGCCGGGGCGCCGGGCGCCTGCGCGGGGTGGCCGGCGGCGTCGAGCCGCTCGACGAGGCGCTCGCGCAGGGACCTGCTCGCGAGGACACGCTCGAGGTCGGTGACCACGGCGCTCAGCGCGTAGGGCAGCTCGTCGTCGATCTCCGCGATCGACTCCTCGGTCGCACGCCACTCGGCCTCGAGGAGGGGGACGAGCGCGCGGGCCTTGTCGGTGAGCGCGACCCGGCGCGTGCGGGCGTCCTCGCCCGACTCCGTCCGGACGAGCCCCTCGCTGCGCATCGCGGTCACGGTCTGGCTCATGGCCGAGTGCGTGCGGCCGAGCGACGTGGCGAGCTCACGGATGGTCAGCGGCCCGGTGTGGGCGAGACGGATGAGCGGGTAGACGAAGCGCGGGCGCACGCCGTCGACCCCGCGGTCGGTGTAGACGGTGCCGATCTCGTCGTCGAGCCGGCGCAGCAGGGCGTGCAGGGAGTCCCAGCGTCCGGGGACGGCGGTTGGGTCGGAGGATGTCACAGCACTGTTATAACAGCACTCATACAAGTAGGTCGAGCCAGTGCTTCGACAGGCGGTCGACCCCGCCCCGACGTAGCGTCGAGGTGCCGCGGTCCCGCGGGAGAGACCCTCCAGCGCACGGCCGCGCGATTCCCTGTCCCCACCCGAGGAGGTCCACATGTCCGAGGTCCCGATCCGCACCCTCATCAGCCCGCTGCGCTACGTGCAGTCGCGCGGCGCGCTGTCGCGGCTCGGCGAGTTCGTCGCACCGATCGGCACCAAGCCGCTGCTGGTCGCCGACGACGTCGTCTGGGAGATCGTCCAGGACACCGTCGCCGAGTCGTTCCAGGCCGCGAACCTGCCGCGAGCGCGTGAGGGCTTCGGCACGTACGCGACCGCCGCGGAGGTCGACCGGCTGGCACGCCGCATCCGGGAGACCGGGTCGGACGTGATCGTCGGGATCGGCGGCGGCAGCACGATCGACGCGGTCAAGGCCGCCGGGCACCTCGAAGGGATCCGGTGGGTCTCGGTCCCGACCGTCGCCTCGACCGACGCACCGTGCTCCGCGCTGTCCGTCATCTACACCGAGGACGGGGCGTTCGAGGAGTACCGGTTCTTCCCGCACAACCCGGACCTGGTCCTGGTCGACACCCAGCTCGTGGCCAACGCCCCGGTGAAGTTCCTCGTCGCGGGCATCGGCGACGCCCTCGCGACGTGGATCGAGGCCCGCGCCGTGGCCAAGGCCAACGCGACGACCATGGCGGGCGGCCTGCCTCTCATCACCGGGACGGCGCTCGCCGAGCTCTCGTGGAAGATCCTGTGGGAGAACTCGCTCGCGGCGATCGAGGCCGTCAAGGAGCACCTCGTCACGCCCGCGGTCGACGCCGTGGTCGAGGCCAACACCCTGCTCTCCGGGCTCGGCTTCGAGTCGGGCGGCCTCGCGGCGGCCCACGCGATCCACAACGGGCTCACGGCCGCTCCCCAGACCCACGGGCTCACGCACGGCCAGAAGGTCAACATCGGCTCGCTCACCCAGCTCGTGCTCGAAGGGGCCCCGTCCCAGGAGATCCGGGACTTCGTCGAGTTCACGACGCGCGTCGGGCTGCCCAACACGCTGACGGAGATCGGGCTCACGACGGCCGACGTGGGCGACCTGCGCCGCGTCGCCGAGGCCGCGACGGCACCGGGCGAGACCATCCACGCGATGCCGTTCGAGGTCCGGGTCCCCGAGCTGGTCGACGCGCTGCGCTCGATCGAGGGGCTGTCGCGCGCGATCCGTGCGGACGCGGGCCTGCCCGAGCCCGTGAGGTACACGGGGCACTGAGGCGCGGTCGACCACCCGCGGCCCTCCGGCCGGCCCTCCCACCCGGCCCTCCCACCAACGAGGTAGCCGCCGAGGTAGAACGTGGTGCGCGAGGTAGTGCGCGCCGCGTTCTACCTCGCGCAGAACGTTCTACCTCGAGGGCCAGGCCCGCACGCACGAAGGCCCCGGCCCGCTCCCTCACGGGGGCGGGTCCGGGGCCTTCGTCGTGCCTGGCGCCGGCTCGGCGGCCGTCGGACGCGACCGCCGTGTCCGGGACACCTACTTCTTCTCGGCGGGCGCCTTCTTGGCCGGGGCCTTCTTCGCGGCCGGCTTCTTGGCAGGAGCCTTCTTGGCAGGCGCCTTCTTCTTGGCCGGGCCCGCCGCGCGCTTCTCGGCCAGGAGCTCGATGGCTCGCTCGGGCGTGATCGACTCGGGCGTCACGTCGCGCGGCAGCGTCCGGTTGGTCTCGCCGTCGGTCACGTAGGCACCGAAGCGGCCGTCCTTGACCACGATCGGCTTGCCCGACGTCGGGTCGTCACCGAGCTCGCGCAACGGCGGTGTGGCCGTGGCCCCACGACCGCGCTTGGGCAGCTTGTAGAGCTCGAGCGCCTCCTCGAGCGTGACCGTGAACATGGCCTCCTCCGAGGGGAGGGTGCGCGAGTCCGTGCCCTTCTTGAGGTACGGGCCGTAGCGGCCGTTCTGCGCGGTGATCTCGACGCCCGTCTCCGGGTCCGTGCCCACGACGCGCGGCAGCGAGAGCAGCCGGAGGGCGTCCTCGAGCGTCACCGTGTCGAGGCTCATGTCCTTGAGGAGAGACGCCGTGCGCGGCTTGGGCAGCGCGGCCTTGGCCTTCTTGAGCGCGGCCGCGGACAGCCCCTCGTCGAACTTGGGCTCGGGGAGCTGCTCGGTCACGTAGGGGCCGTAGCGTCCTGCGCGCGCCACGATCGGGTTCCCCGACACCGGGTCGGTGCCGAGGATCCGGCCGTCGTCTGCACCGGCGGCGAGGAGCTCGCGCGCCTTCTCGACCGTGAGCTCGTCGGGGGCCAGGTCGTCCGGTACCGAGGCGCGCGGCGGGGTCACGCCCTCGGCGACGGGCTGGCTGAGGTCCTCGATGTACGGCCCGTACCGACCGACGCGCAGCTGGATGCCCTCGCCGATCGGGACCGAGTTGATGTCGCGGGCGTCGATCTCGCCCAGGTCGTCGACGAGCTGACGCAGCCCCTCGCCCTCCTCGCGACCCGTGCCGTCGCCGAAGTAGAACCGGGTCAGCCACGCCACGCGGTCCTTGTCGCCGGCCGCGATCGCGTCGAGATCGGCCTCCATCTCCGCGGTGAAGTCGTAGTCGATGAGCCACTCGAAGTGCTCCTCGAGCAGACGGATCACGGCGAACGCGAGCCAGCTCGGGACCAGGGCCTGGCCGCGCGGCAGCACGTAGCCGCGGTCCTGGACCGTGGAGATGGTCGACGCGTACGTGGACGGGCGGCCGATGCCGCGCTCCTCGAGGGCCTTGATGAGGCTCGCCTCGGTGTAGCGCGGGGGTGCGGACGTCGAGTGCCCGTCGGCCGTGAGGTCCCGCCCGTCGAGCAGGTCGCCCTCGCCCATCTGCGGCAGGCGTGCGTCCTCGTCGCCCCGGCGGCCGGACTTCGCCGCGGCGCCCTCGGCCGACTCCGCGGAGTCGTCCGTGCCCTCCTCGTACGCCGCGAGGAAGCCGCGGAAGGTGATGACGGTGCCGGAGGCCGCGAACACGGCCTCCTTGCCGGCGACCTGGGCGTCCGTGCCCGCGACGGGCGCGGCGAGCCGCACCGAGGCGGTCGATCCCTTGGCGTCCGCCATCTGCGAGGCGACCGTGCGCTTCCAGATGAGCTCGTACAGCTTGAACTGGTCGCCGCTGATCTCCCGGGCCACCTGGGCCGGCGTGCGGAACGAGTCACCGGCGGGACGGATGGCCTCGTGGGCCTCCTGGGCTCCCTTGGCCTTCGACGCGTAGACGCGCGGCGAGCCGGGCACGAACTCGGGACCGTAGAGCTCGGCCGCCTGACGGCGCGCGGCGTCGGTGGCCTCGGCCGACAGCGACGGCGAGTCCGTACGCATGTAGGTGATGTAGCCGTTCTCGTACAGCGCCTGCGCGGTGCGCATGGTCTGCCGCGAGTTGAAGCGGAGCTTGCGGCTCGCCTCCTGCTGGAGGGTCGAGGTGGTGAACGGCGCGGCCGGACGACGCGTGTAGGGCTTGGTCTCGAGGCTGCGGACCGCGAAGTCGGCGTCCGCGAGCCCACCGACGACGAGCGAGGCGGTCTGCTCGGCGAGCTGGACCACGCCGTCACGCGCCGAGGCGGGCTTGAGCTGCCCGCGGTCGTCGAAGTCGCGGCCCGAGGCGACGCGTGCGCCGCCGAGCTGGACCAGGCGCGCGTCGAAGCTCTTGTCGGCGTCCGCAGCCCCCTTGTCCGCGAGCGAGAAGGTACCCGACACGTCCCAGTACTCGGCCGCGACGAACGCCATGCGCTCACGCTCGCGCTCGACGACCAGGCGCGTGGCCACGGACTGCACACGCCCCGCGGACAGCCCCTGGCGGACCTTGCGCCACAGGACCGGCGAGACCTCGTAGCCGTACAGGCGGTCGAGGATGCGGCGCGTCTCCTGGGCGTCGACGAGGTGCACGTCGAGGTCGCGCGTGTTCTCCAGCGCGCGCTCGATCGCCTCGCGGGTGATCTCGTGGAACACCATGCGGTGCACGGGCACCTTGGGCTTGAGCTCCTCGAGCAGGTGCCACGCGATGGCCTCGCCCTCGCGGTCCTCGTCGGTCGCGAGGTAGAGCTCGTCGGCGTTCTTGAGCGCGCGCTTGAGCTCCGCGACCTTCTTCTTCTTGTCCGCGTAGACCTCGTAGTACGGCTCGAACCCGTCGTCGACGTTGACCGCGAACTTGCCGAACGGCCCCTTCTTCATGTCGGCGGGCAGCTCGGAGGGCTGCGGGAGGTCGCGGATGTGCCCGACGCTCGACTCCACCTCGAAGTCGTCACCGAGGTAGCCCTGGATCTTGCGTGCCTTCGTGGGGGACTCCACGATGACGAGCTTGCGACCTGAGGACATCCGTTCCTGCTTTCCGTAGCTGCTGATCGAGGCCCACGCCTGGAGCGATCTCCAGGTGGGCCGACGTGCTGGGGTGAGCTCCGGCGTCGGGCACGTCTCGTGTGCCCGAACCGCTGCGCGGCTCCCACCGGCAGCCTATGACGTTACGCCACCGACGCCAGGCGGCACCTTATCGACTGTGGACCACCATCGCGGCCACGTCCTGCGGACGCCCCCTCAGGGCCGGGCGGGGCGCGACGTCGCCTGCCGGAGCAGGAGGAGCACCGCGAAGGCGCCCGCCGTGGCGGCGACCACCCCGAACGCACCCCCGACGTAGGCCGTGGTCTCCGCGAGGTCCGTCATGTCCCAGCTCGCCGGGGCCACCTCACGCAGGCACCAGGCCGCAGCGACGGCCGCGAACGCGGCACCGACCAGCATGAGCACCCCGACGACGACCGATCCGGGATAGGAGCTGCTGCGTCCGGGCGGCACACGGTCGAGAGCGCTCGTCGGCGTGAACGCGAGCGTGAGCGCAGTCCAGGCCGTCACGACGAGCACCGCGGCCACGACGTCGCTCGGGCGGTGCCACTGGCCGATGAGGGTCGAGACCCCGGTCGCTGCCGTGTAGGTCGCGCCGAGGACCGCGATCATCGGACGCGCCGCTCGAGGGACGACGAGAAGCAGGGCCACGGCGACCGAGGCCGCGACCGTGGTGTGCCCGCTGGGCAACGTGTTGCCCACGCCCCAGTCGCCGATCAGGTTGGGCCGCTCGAGCAGCACCTTCTTGAGGATCTGGGTCGAGACGTTGGCGCCGACCACGACGAACGCGACCTGGACCGCCAGTCCCCACCGGCGGCGCAGCAACGCGATGCCCATGGCCGTGCCGAGGCCCAGCACCACGAAGCTCACCGAGACCACGTCGAGCACGGGTTCGGCCAGCTCCCAGAGCCGACCCTGGCCGTAGTCCGAACCGCGGAGCGCTGCCTGGTCGAGGTGCTGGCCCGCGGCCGACAGGACGAAGTAGCGCCAGACCACCGCGTACGCGACGACCGCCGCGACCGCGACCAGGCCGGCCACGGCCCGCGCCCCGACGTTGGTCGCTGCCGACCGCGGCGCGCGGGCGGGGTTCGGCGCGACGACCCGCGAAGGAGCGGGCGGCGGGGCGTACCCCTGGGCGGGGTACGGCCTGGACGGCGTCGGGAGGGGGGAGGTCACCCGTCAACGGTAGGTCACCGGGTGTGGGGATCTGGCGAAGAGAAGGGGCAGGTCACGGCAGCCGGACCGGACGAGGAGCAGAGCCGCGTCCCGCTCCGCCGCGACGACCGAGAGCCGGCCGGCACCCGACGCGGGGTACCGGCCGGCTCTGCGCACGGGGACGACTGGGCGCCCCCGCGGCCAGGGGATCACCGACCCTGGCGGCTTCAGACCCGCAGCTCGGCGGGCAGCTCGCCCTGGCCCTCGTGCAGCAGGCAGGCGACCGAGCGGCCCGGCTCCCCGACGCCGGGCAGCCCCAGCGACGTGGGGCCCAGTGCGGGATGGACCTCGGCGCACGCGTCCATGACGTGCGCGCAGCGGGGCCGGAACGGGCACCCGCTCGGGAGCGCCTGGAGGTCGGGCGGCGAGCCGGGGATCCCGACGAGCGGGCGCTTGGGACCGTGCAGGGGCGGGAACGAGTTGAGCAGCCCGTGCGTGTACGGGTGGCGCGGGCGCCGGTACACGTCGCTCGCCGAGGCCTGCTCGACGATCTCGCCCGCGTACATGATCGCGATCCGGTCAGCGACCTCGATGAGCAGCGACACGTCGTGCGTGATGAACACGACCGAGAACCCCAGGCGGTCGCGCAGCTCGATGATCTGCTCGACGATCTGGCGCTGCATCACGACGTCGAGCGCGGTCGTGGGCTCGTCCATGATGAGCACCTTGGGCTCGAGCGCGAGCGCCATCGCGATCATGACGCGCTGGCGCATGCCGCCCGAGAGCTGGTGCGGGTACGCCGAGATGCGGTCCTTCGCGATCCCGACCATGGACAGCAGCTCGCCGGCCCGCTCGTTGCGGTCGAAGCGCGACATCCCGGGGCGGTGGGCCGCGATCGCGTCGGTGAGCTGCTTGCCGACCCGGTAGACCGGGTTGAGCGAGTTCATGGCGCCCTGGAACACGATGGCCGTGTCCTGCCAGCGCGAGCGCCGCAGCTCCTTGTCGCTCATGCGCAGGATGTCGACGGGCTCGTCGCCCGTGGCCCCTGTTCCTCCGTGGAACAGGACCTCGCCGCCCGTGATGAGGCCGGGCGGGGGCAGGAGGCGGGTAGCGGCGTAGACGAGAGTCGACTTGCCGCAGCCCGACTCGCCCGCGATGCCGAGGACCTCGCCCTCGTGCAGCGTGAGGTTCACACCGCGCAGGGCACGCACGGGCTCGGGGCCGTAGCCGTAGGCGACGTGCAGGTCGCGGATCTCGAGCACGGGCTTGCCGGTCCCGGTGGGAGCGCCGGCGGGGGAAAGGTCGGTGACCGTCATCGGACGCTCTCCTTGCGTGTGGTCGTGCCGTCGTTGTCACGGTCGTCGTGCGAGGTCCCGGGCCGGGGGGTGCCCGGCCCGCCCGTGGTGGTCGCGCTCGTCCCCGTGCCCGACGACGTCGCACCGGTCGAGGCGGGAGACGCACCCGGGCGCGTGGCGCCGTCGGGCCTGCTGGTGGTCGTGGCGCTCCCCCCGGACGACGCCGGAGCCCCCTCGCGGACCACGGCCGTGAAGCCGATGCGCGGCGAGATGCGGCGCTTGCGCAGGGCGCGCGGGCTCGCGCCCGTCGAGCGCAGGCGCGGGTTGACGAACTCGTCGATCCCGAAGTTGATGAGCGTCAGCGCCATGCCGAGCATCGCGATGCACAGGCCCGCCGGGACGAACCACCACCACGCACCTCGCGAGAGGGCCTGCTGCTGCTCGGCCCAGAAGAGGATGGTGCCCCAGTTCCAGTCCGAGATGGACGTCACGCCGATGAAGGCCAGCGTCGTCTGCATGAGGATCGCGAACGTCACGGTGCCCACGAAGCTCGACGCCATGATGGCCGTGAGGTTCGGCAGCGTCTCGAACCACACGATGCGCCACGTCGACTCGCCGTTGGCGCGCGCGGCCTCGACGAAGTCGCGACGGCGCAGGGACAAGGTCTGCGCACGCAGGATGCGTGCGCCCCACGCCCAGCTCGTCGCCGCCAGGATGAGCGCGACCGTCAGACCGCCCGCGTCGGGGAGCTGGCCCGCGACGATGATGATCAGCGGCAGCGCCGGGATGACGAGGAAGATGTTGGACAGCGACGAGAGCAGCTCGTCGCTCACGCCCCCCAGGAAGCCCGCGCTCACGCCGACGAGGATCGACAGGAGCGTCGCACCGATGCCCGCGATGAAGCCGACGATCATGACGCCACGCGTGCCCACGAGGATCTGGGAGAACACGTCCTGGCCCACGTGCGTGGTGCCGAGCCAGTGCGCACCGCTCGGCGGCTGGAGGATGTCCGAGGACATCGCGCTCGGGTCGTAGGGCGCGATCCACGGGCCGATCACCGCGAGGATCGCGAAGAAGCCCAGGATCGCGAGCCCCGTGAAGGACTTGCCGTTGCGCAGGAACAGGAGCTTCTGCTTCTTGGGAGAGCCCTTGCGGCGCTTGGGCACCTCCGGGGCGAGGGGCTCTGCCCCGTTGTCGAGCTGGGCGTGGTCCATCTGGACGGGGATGCCGGTCATCGGTCAGCCCTCCTGTCGGGTGCGCGGGTCGAGGACCACGTACGCGAGGTCGGCGAGGATGTTCGCCACGAGGACGGACAGCGTGATCATGAGGAAGATGCCCTGCATGAGGGGGTAGTCGTGCGCGCCGATCGCCTGCAGGAGCGTGAAGCCCACGCCCTGGTAGGAGAAGACCTTCTCCATGACGAGCGTCCCGGACACGATGAAGCCGAGCGAGAGCGCGAAGCCCGAGACCTGCGGCAGGATCGCGTTGCGGGCCGCGTACCCGAACATCACGCGGCGCTCCGAGAGGCCCTTGGCCTGCGCGACCGTGACGTAGTCCTCCGAGGTGACCGTGACGGTCATGTTCCGCATACCGAGGATCCAGCCCGCGACCGAGGACAGCACGATCGTGATCGCGGGCAGCGTGCCGTGCTGGATCACCGAGCCGATGAACTCCCAGCTCCACCCGGGCACCAGCCCGGGCTGGTAGGCGCCCGACGACGGGAAGATCGACCACGTCACCGAGAAGAGCATGATCGCGACCAGGCCCAGCCAGAAGTACGGCACCGACGAGAAGAACGTCGTGATCGGGAGGAGGCCGTCGGCCCAGGACCCACGACGCCAGCCGATGACGACGCCCAGGAACGAGCCGAGCAGGAAGCTGATGACCGTCGCGATGCCGACGAGCCCGATGGTCCACGGCAGCGCCTGGGCGATGACCTCGCTCACGGTGCTCGGGAAGAGCATGATCGAGAGCCCCAGGTCGCCCGAGAACAGCATCTTCCAGTAGTCGACGTACTGCTCCCAGAGCGAGGCCCCGCTGTCGAGCCCGAACAGGACGTAGAGCGACTCGCGGGCCTCGGAGCTGATGCGGCCCTGGTTCTTGTTGATGAAGGACGACACCGGGTCGCCGTCCATCATGCGCGGGATGAAGAAGTTGATCGTGATGGCCGCCCACGCGGTGATCACGTAGAAGACGATGCGTCGCAGGAAGTACTTCATGCCGACACCCCCACTCGTGCGGAGCCGAGCTCGGGGAGCAGGTCCCGCTCGGCAGGTTCGACGTCGGACGCTCCCACGTAGCCCCAGCAGGCGACCTTGCGGCCGTCGCCCACGTCCACGAGGTCGGGGACGGTGCTCCGGCACAGGTCGGTCGCGAACGGGCAGCGCGGGCTGAAGCGGCAGCCCGCGGGCGGGCGGACCATCGACGGCGGCTCGCCGTTCGCTCCCGTGCGGTCCTGCGCCGCGAGGTTCTCCGGGTCGGGGGCCGAGCGCACCAGGAGCTGGGTGTAGGGGTGCGCGGGCTCCTGCGTGACGAGCTCGCTCTCGCCGTGCTCGACGATGCGGCCCGCGTACATGACCCGGGTCTCGTCGGCGAAGTACCGGGCCGAGGCGATGTCGTGCGTGATGTAGAGGATCGCGATGCCGAGCCGGTCGCGCAGGTCCTTGAGGAGGTTGAGGATCCCGATGCGGATCGACACGTCGAGCATCGAGATGGGCTCGTCCGCGAGCAGGACCTCGGGGTCCGCGGCGAGGGCGCGGGCGATCGCGACACGCTGGCGCTGGCCGCCCGAGAGCTCGTGGGGGTACTTGTCGACGTACCGCTCGGGCTGGAGCTGGACCCGGTTGAGCAGCGCCGCGAGGGCGTCCTCGAGGGCCTGCCCGCGCAGCCTCGGCTGGTGGATCCGCAGCGAGCGCGTGAGCGTGTAGCGGATCGTGTGGACCGGGTTGAGCGACCCGAACGGGTCCTGGAAGATCATCTGCACGCGCCGGCAGTACCGGCGGAAGGCTCGGCCGCGGTGCGCGGTCACGGGCTCGCCGTGCAGCAGGATCTCGCCCGACGTCTGCGTGTACAGGCGGGCCAGGAGGCGGGCGATGGTCGACTTGCCGGACCCGGACTCCCCCACGAGCGCGACGACCTGGCCGCTGCGCAACGAGACGTCCACGCCGTCGACCGCGTGCACCACGGCGTTCGAGCGCAGGCCCCGGACGGGGAAGTGCTTGGTGAGCCCGCGGGCCTCGAGGACGGGCGCGTCGGGCGGGGGCGCGGCCGGGGCGGTGTGCGTGTCGGAACTCATGGTGAACCTGACTGCTGGGGGGAACGGGGTGGAGTCAGCGCTGACCAGCTGCTCGTGAGGGGGCGGGGCCGCCGCCGGGCCGTGGTCGGGCCTGGCGGGAGGCCGAGGAACGAGGCCGGATGGTAGGCCCGGCGACGGCCCCGCCCCCTCACTCACGAGCAGTCACGCGATCAGGAAGCCGGCTTCAGCTTCGTGAGGATGAGCGACGCGTTGGCCGTCGTCGGCTGCGGGTTCGCGTACGGGTCCTCGTCCGAGGGCCAGCCCACGAAGTTCTTGGTCGAGTACTGGGCCGCGGCCGGGCGTCCGAGGAGCGCGATGGCCGGGACCTCGTCGACGAAGACCTGCTGGACGGTCTCGAGCGCGGCCGTGCGGGCCGCCTCGTCCGTGGCGTTGGCGTACGTGGCCAGGGCAGCGGTCGCCTCGTCGTTCTTGAAGCGGCCGAAGTTCCAGATGGCGCGCTCACCGAGCGGCAGGTACTGGGCGCCGTCCATCTGGTTGGAGTAGGTGTCCCAGGGGGTCGCACCGCCGTCGGTCCAGTGCATCGAGGCCTGGAAGTCGCCCTCGGCGATCGCGGTGAACCAGGCGTCGGCGTTCTGGCCCTCGACCGTGGCCGTGATCCCCAGGGGCTTGACCGCGTCGGCGATCATCTGGAGCTCGGTCAGGTAGTCCGACCATCCCGTGGGGTTGGTCAGCGTGAACGTCACGGCGTTGCCCTCGGGGTCCTTGAGCGTCGTGCCGTCGAGCGTGTAGCCCGCGTCGGCCAGGACCTGCTTGGCACCGGCCTCGTCGACCGTGTAGTCCTTGCCCTGGAAGGGCGCGGTGATGAAGTCGGTGCCTGCGGGCTCGGGCAGCCCCGCGACGTTGGTCAGGGGCGGGAACACGCCCGAGGACGCGAGCTCGGAGATCTGCTCCCGGTCGAGCACGAGCTGCACGGCCTTGCGGACGGCGACGTCGTCGAACGGCGCGGTCTCGGTGTTGAGGAACAGCGTGTCGATGCCCAGACCCGTGGGCGCCCACTGGTTGTTCACCTCGGGGTTGGCGTCGATGTAGACCTTCTCGTAGTCGGGGATGAAGGTCCATCCCCACTGCGCCTCGCCCGAGACCAGGGCATTGGTGAGTGCGTTGTTGTCGTTGTAGGAGCTGTAGCGCAGCTCCTTGACGCCGAGCTCGCCGCCCCAGTAGTCGTCACGGGCCGTGAGGGTCGCGGCCTGCGCGGTCCAGGACTTGAGGGTGTACGGGCCCGTGCCGACGGGCTCCTCGTTGGTCCAGGTCGTGAGGTCCTCCACGTCCTTCCAGACGTGCTCGGGGACCACGAAGAGCTGGAGGATCTGGCCCTGCTTGACGAACTGCCCCGAGGTGAACGAGACGGTGACCTTGTTGCCGTCGACCGTGATGTCGCCGAACGGCAGCGCGAACGTGTTGAGGCCCTCGTTGTCCTTGCGGATCTGGAACGAGTAGGCGATGTCCTCGGCCGTGAAGTCCTCGCCGTCCGACCACTTGACGCCGTCACGGGCCGTGAGGGTCAGCTGCGTGTAGTCCGCGTTCCACTCCCACTCGCTCGCGAGCCACGGCGTGGGGTCCTCGGACGGACGCACCGTGTTGACCTGGGCCAGCGGCTCGTAGATCGCGAACGCGTAGCCCAGCGACATCGCCGAGGACGTGTTGGCGAACGGGTTGGAGTTGTCGGTCTGGGGACCGTTCGGCATCCCGATGGTCAGGACGCTCGAGCCTCCTGCCGACGAGGTGCCGCCCTCTCCGCTGCCGCCGCCGCTGCATGCGGTGGCGATGAGGGCGAGAGACGTGAGTCCGACGATCGCCGTGCTGATCCTGCGCTTGTTCATGAGTGCCTCCTTGCACTGAAAATCTGAACGAACCGTACGTGCGGTCCGCGGTGAACCTGACATCTGCTGGGTGGGGCTGGGTCGTGCGCTGTGCTGCGGGGCCGAGCGGGTGGTGCGGGTCGTGCGGTGGTGCTGTCGAGGAGCTGCGGCGGGGGAACGCCGCCGCTCCCCGGGTCAGGCGGGCAGTGGTGCCCGGAGCCGGAGGTCGCGGATCGACCGGCCGGCTCGCAGGACGTGCCCGCCGGCAGCGATGACCCACTGCTGCGAGGGGACGTCCCAGATCTGGAGGGCGCGTGCGGGGATGCGCACGCGCGCCGTGGTGAGCTCGCCCGGGGCGGCATCGACGACGGCGAAGCCGCCGAGCCAGCGCACGGGGCGGGAGGGGGCTCCGGGCGGGGTCGACGCCGCATCGGGCTCGACGTAGACCTGGACGACCTCGCGGCTCGTGCGCTCGCCCGTGTTGCGGACGGAGACGTCGAGCAGGACGTCGCCGGACGGGGCGGGGTCGGACCCGGCGGGGTCCTCGACGACCGTCGCGCCCAGGTACTCCCACGTGGACCAGCCGAGACCGTGCCCGAACGGGGCCGCGGGCGTGGCGCCCGTACGCTCCCAGGCGCGGTAGCCGACGTCGAGCCCCTCGGAGTACTCGACGACCCCGTCCTGCGGGATCGCGTGCGGGACAGGGACGTCCTCGAAGCGCGCGGGCAGCGTCCAGGGCAGCCGGCCCGAGGGCTCGGTCACGCCGAGCAGCGCGTCGGCGAGGCCCGAACCGGCCTCCTGGCCGCCGAGCCACGCCCACAGGACGGCCGGGGCGTCGTCGAGCCAGGGCAGCAGGACCGGGGCGCCCGCGTTGACGACCACGACCGTGCGGGGGTTGGCCGCCAGGACGAGCTCGGCGAGCCGGTCCTGGTTGCCCGGGAGATCGAGGTCGGGGCGGTCGTAGCCCTCGGACTCGACCTCCTCGGTCGTGCCGACGACGAGGACCACGACGTCGGCCTCGGTCGCCGCGGCGACGGCCTCGTCGAGCAGCTCCTGAGCGGTCGCGCCGGGGAGCCGGTGGACGAGCTCGCCCCGGACGAACGACGCGTACCCGACGGCGTGGACCACCTGGAGGGTCGCGTCGAGCCGCGCGGTGCGCGGCTCGGTGACCTCGACGTCCACGGTGCGGGCCACGGGGTGGTTGTGACCCGAGCTCAGGACGACGTCCTCGTTGACGACGACGTCGCCCGTCGAGACGAGCCGTGCGTCGACCGTCACGGTGTGGACGCCGACCGTGCCGATGCCGAGCTCGTGCGTGCCGGGCTCCTCGAGGTCGACGTCCGCGCGGACCCGCACGGCCACGGCGTCGGCCCGGACGTCCTGGAGCCACCCGTCCCACGTCGGGGCCGTGCGGGAGTCGAGGGCCTCGCCGTGCGCGTCGAGGAGCTCGACGCGCAGGCCGGGCGCGCCCGTGACCGGGTCGCTGCAGCGGCCCGAGACGTCGAGCGCGGGCGGGTTGGAGCGCGAGCGGGCACCGTCGTGGACCAGGATGCGCGTGCCCTCGGGCAGGCCCGCGCGGAGCTCGTCCTCGGGGGTGGTCACGCGGTCGGGGACCACGAACGACGAGCCGCCGCCCTGGAGGAACGGGGTGGTCGCGGCGGGGCCGAGCAGCGCGACGGTCAGGGGACGGCCGGCGGGGGCCAGGGCCGCGGGGTCGAGGGGCACGAGCCCGGCGTCCGCGCCGCGGGCACCGCCCGCCCGGTCGGCACCAGGGGCCGCCACGGCCTCGTTCTTGAGCACGACGATCGAGCGTGCGACGAGCTCACGGAGGAACGCGGCCGACGCTTCCTGGCCCGTGAGCCCGTCGCGGGCCGACGACGCGGAGGAGGGTGCGTCGTCGGGCTGGAACCCGGTCACCTGCGCGGTGCCGGGAGCGTGGGGTGCCCCGAGGTCGAGCGCGCCGACCCGGTGGGCCAGGCGCAGGAGGCGCAGGACCTTGTCGTCGAGCTCGCCCTCGGCGACCTCGCCCGAGCGGACGGCGGCGAGCAGGCCGTCGCCCCACGGGCCGTCGGGGCCGGGCATCTGCAGGTCGAGGCCTCCCTCGACCGCGCCGCGGACCGTCTTGGTCGCGACCCAGTCGCTCACGACGACGCCGTCGAAGCCCCACTCCTCCTTGAGGACCCCCGTGAGCAGCGGGCGGTGCTCGAGCACCGGGGCCGCGGTCTCGCCGTCGTCGACGCCCGAGTAGGCACCCATGACGCTCCAGGCCTGGGCCTCGTGCACGACGCGCTCGAACGGCGGGAGGTAGACCTCGCGCAGCGTGCGCTCGTCGAGGCGCGCGAGGTAGCGCGTGCGCTCGGTCTCGGAGTCGTTCGCGACGTAGTGCTTGACGCTCATGCCCACGCCGTGGGCCTGCGAGGAGCGCACGAGCTCGACCGCGATCTCCGCGGTCAGGTGCGGGTCCTCGGAGTAGCACTCGAAGTGCCGGCCGCCCACGGGCGTGCGCTGGAGGTTGATCTGCGGGGCGAGGACCACGTCGACGCCGTGGCGGCGCGCCTCGGACGCGAACAGCGCGCCGGCGCGGGCCGCGAGGCCGCGGTCCCAGGTCGCCGAGAGCGCGCTGGGCGCGGGGAACATCGCGGAGGTCTGCGCGGTCACCGGGGAGCCGTCGGCCAGGGTGGACTCGCCGCCCGTGCCACGGACGCCCACCGGGCCGTCCGACATCGCGACGGCCCGCAGGCCGATGCGCTCGATCGGGGTCGTGGTCCACATGCCTGCGCCGACGAGGAGGGAGACCTTCTCCTCGACCGTGAGGTCTGCGGTGAGGCGCGCGAGGCGTTCCTCGGTCCCGTCGACGTCGGCACCGACGTCGACGACGTCGGGGGTGACGTCGGTCGTGACGTCGTGGGTCTTCAGTGACACCAGGTGCTCCGTTCGGACGGCGTTGTCTGCTGGCCGATATACAACCACACTTACTGACTAGTCAGTAAGTCAACGAAGATCACAGTATGGTTGCGGTCATGACAGAGGCCACCACACCGGCGCGCACGCGCCGACCGCGCAAGGGCACCGCCGCCCGGCGCGAAGAGATCCTGCGCGCAGCCATGCGCGTCTTCGGGTCCAAGGGGTACCACCAGGGCTCGCTCGCCGAGGTCGCCGAGCAGGTCGGGATCACCCACGCCGGGGTGCTCCACCACTTCGGCTCCAAGAACCAGCTCCTCATCGAGGTCCTCGAGTTCCGAGACGTCGTCGACGTCGAGCACCTCGAGGGCAAGCACATCCCCGGCGGGCTCGACCTGTTCCGCCACCTCGTCACGACCGCCCGCATGAACGCCGAGCGCCCCGGCATCGTCCAGGCGTACACCGTCCTGACCGGCGAGTCCGTGACCGACCAGCACCCCGCGCGCGACTGGGCCGCGCGCCGCTTCGCGGGCCTGCGCGGGGACATCACGAGCGCGCTCGACACCGTGATCGCCGAGCGCCGCGAGGCCGGGCTCCTGACGCCCGAGGACGACGTCGAGCTCGACCCCGTCGCGCTCGACCGCGCAGCCAGCACGATCATCGCCGTCATGGACGGCCTCCAGACCCAGTGGCTGCTCGACCCCGAGGCGGTCGACCTCGCCGGCGCCACGGCCTTCGCGATCGAGGCGATCCTGTCCTCGACGCTCGCCGCGTCACGCAGGGAGCGGCCGCTCGACTGACCCGCGCGCGGGACCCCCGGGGCCTCACAGTCGATTCATAGGAACACCACAGGCGCCGCCGAGACACCGCGCGCACCATGGACGCATGACCACGACGCCCGCGCCCACGGAACCCCTCGTCTCGCCTCGCGCCCCCGAGCGCCTGACCCGGGCCGACGGCTCCCCCGTGCGCGTCCTCGTGGTCGACGACGAGCCCAACCTCGCCGAGCTCCTCACGTCGGCGCTGCGCTACGAGGGCTGGGAGGTCTCGACCGCCCTCGACGGGCAGTCCGCGATCCGCACGGCCCGCGACGTGGGTCCCGACGTGATCGTGCTCGACGTCATGCTCCCCGACCTCGACGGGCTCTCGGTGCTGCGCCGCATCCGCGCGACCTCGCCCGACGTCCCGGTCCTGTTCCTCACGGCGCGCGACACGGTCGAGGACCGCGTCGCAGGACTGACCGCGGGCGGCGACGACTACGTGACCAAGCCCTTCAGCCTCGAGGAGGTCGTGGCCCGGCTGCGCGGCCTCATGCGCCGCGGCGGGGCGACCGCAGCCCGCGAGGACTCGACCGTCGTCGTGGGCGACCTGGTCCTCGACGAGGACTCGCACGAGGTGTTCCGCGGCGGCGACCCCATCCACCTGTCGGCGACCGAGTTCGAGCTCCTGCGGTACCTCATGCGCAACGCGCGCCGCGTCATGTCCAAGCCCCAGATCCTCGACCGCGTGTGGAACTACGACTTCCGTGGGCAGGCCAACATCGTCGAGCTCTACATCTCCTACCTGCGCCGCAAGATCGACAAGGGCCGCGAGCCCATGATCCACACGCTGCGCGGGGTCGGGTACGTCATCAAGCCCGCCGAGGGCACGTCGAGCACAGCGGGCGCCGCGGGCGCCGCAGCGGCCACCGCGAGCACCGCGCCCGACGGCGCCACGAAGGCCTGACGCGTGACCTCACCCCGGGCGTCGCTCACCGCCCGACCGCGCACCCTGCGCCGACAGCTCGTCATGGTCCTCGTCGCGATCCTGCTCGTCCTGAGCGTCGCGCTCGCCACCAGCTCGACGCTCGCGCTCCGCGCGAGCCTGGTCGACCGCCTCGACCTGGAGCTGGTCCAGGCGAGCCAGCGCGCCGAGCGCGGCCCGTTCGACCGGTTCGGCGCTGACGCGCCTCCCACCGAGGGCACTGCCGGCACGACCGGGAGCGCTCCGGAGGACACCACGACGGGCGGCGCCGACGGTTCGACCGCACCCACGGAGCCCGGCGCGACGTCGGACGGCTCGGCCCAGGACCCGGGTGCCGGGACGCTCCCGGGCGAGGCTCCGTCGTCGGGCACGGAGAACCAGAGCCCCCTGCCCCCCGGGCAGGGCGCCGGGACCATCAACGTGGTCTACGAGAACGGGTCGGTGCGGTTCGCGGGGTACATCGACGCGTCGGGCAACCTCCAGCAGCTCACGGACGAGCAGGTCGCCGAGCTCGAGACCGTGCCCTCCGACGACCGGCCCCACACGGTCGAGGTGAGCGGCCTCGGCTCGTTCCGGGCCGTCTCGACCACGACCGAGCGGGGCGAGCCCAGCATCACCGCGATGAGCACGGCCGCCGTGACCGAGACGCTCGAGGGCTACCTGCTCGTCGAGGCGGGGCTCGTCGCCGCCGGGATCGTGCTCGCGTCGGTGCTCGGGACGTGGCTCGTCCGCCGCTCGCTGCGACCCCTGGACTCGCTCGCCGACGCGGCCGTGCACGTGTCCGAGCTACCGCTCGACCGCGGTGAGGTCGAGGAGATCCCCCGCGTCGACGAGCAGTTCACCGACGAACGGACCGAGGTCGGGCAGGTGGGCGCGGCGCTCAACCGCATGCTCGACCACGTCGAGGCCTCCCTGACCGCGCGGCACGAGTCCGAGACCCAGGTCCGACAGTTCGTCGCCGACGCGAGCCACGAGCTGCGCACGCCGCTCGCCTCGATCCGCGGGTACTCCGAGCTCGTCCGCCGCTCCCCCGACCAGGTCCCGCCCGACACGCTGCGCGCCCTCGACCGTATCGAGTCCGAGGCCCTGCGCATGGGCGACCTGGTCGAGGACCTCCTGCTCCTCGCCCGGCTCGACGCGGGGCGGCCGCTCGACCGCGATCCCGTCGACCTCGCGGCCCTCGCGATCGACGCGGTGGCCGACGCGCACGCCGCGAGCCGCGACCACGTGTGGGAGCTCGACCTGCCGCTCGCAGGGGGCGAGGGGCCGGTCGTCGAGGGGGACGAGGGCTCGACCACGGGCGACCGCGACCCTGCCGAGGTCGACACGCTGACGCTCGACGGCGACGGGATCCTCGCCGAGGGCGACGCCCTCTGGGCCGACGGCGACGACACGTTCGACATCCCCGACGTCACGGTCGTGGGCGACGAGGCGCGGCTGCGGCAGGTCTTCACCAACCTGCTCGGCAACGCCCGCGTCCACACGCCGCCCGGCACGCGCGTCGTCGTGAGCATCCGGCCCGACGGCGAGGACCACGTGGTCCTGTCCGTGACCGACGACGGCCCCGGCATCCCGCCCGCCCTGCTGCCGTCGCTGTTCCAGCGGTTCAGCCGCGGCGACTCGGCGCGCAACCGGGTCGGCGGGTCGACCGGGCTGGGCCTCGCGATCGCGCAGGCCGTGGTCCAGGCGCACGGCGGGGAGATCTCGGTGCGCGACGCGACCGCGAGCGACCTCGCGCGGCCAGGAGCCACGGGACCGCGGCGCGACGACGGACCGGAGGCCGACGACGCGGGGCGCGCTCCGGCGTCGGGCACGACGTTCGAGGTCCGGCTGCCGCGAGGCTGAGCCGGTGCGGGGCGGCCTCGGCCTGCTGATGGTCGCGTTGCGGCCGGTCGAGCACGAGGTTGCGTTCGTTGTCAGCCCGACAACGACCGCAACCTCGTGCTCGGCACCGGAGCGCAGCGTCCACGGCACCCCGGACGACGGATCAGAGCGCCGCGTGCGCCTCCTTCTCGGCCTGGTACTCCTCGATCGTCAGCGTCCGCAGCCGCGAGTTGCGGCCCGTCGGGTTGTCGACGTACCCCACGGCCGAGATGTAGGGCTCGATCACGTGGATCTTCTGCAGCGGCGTCACGATGAGCAACTGAAGACCCAGGCTCTTGAACAGCTCGAGCGCGAACCGCGTCGACTCGTCCGACCCGCGGCCGAACGCCTCGTCGATCACGACGAACCGGAACGCCTTGGACCGCACCGCGCCCCAGTCGAGCTTGAACTGGTAGGCGAGCGAGGCGGCGAGGATCGTGTAGGCGAGCTTCTCCTTCTGGCCACCGGACTTCCCGCCCGAGTCCGAGTAGTGCTCGTGCTCGACGTCGTCCTCGCGCGACCGCTCGGAGGCCGAGAGCACGAACCAGCTCCGCACGTCGGTCACGCGACGCTTCCACGCCTCGTCGGCCTCGGTCTGGCCCTCGCGCCCCCGGAACCGCTCGACGATCGCCTTGACCCGCAGGAACCGCTCCTCCGAGTAGTACGCGACGGTCTCCTCACCGGTGTCCTCGTCGCGCCTCCCGTCGAGGTCGAGCCCCAGGACGCCGTCGGTGCACGCCCGCAGGTCCGCCCGGAACTCGCGCACCTCGGTGTTGGGCGTGGGCGCCATCTCGAGGCGGATGTACCGACCGGGGTTGTAGTCGATCGCGCGCAGGGAGTCGTTGATGATCTCGACGCGCTCGCGGATGAGGTCGGCCTGCTTGGACAGCTCGGCGTGGAAGCCCGCGATGTCGCGGATCGTGTTGGTGTTGAGGTACGTCTTGAAGTCGCCCTCGAAGCGCGGCAGGTCGTCTCGCGTGAGCCGCTCGTGCAGCGCCCGGTACTCGGGGGCGGAGCGCACGTCGTTGTCGAGCTCCGTGGTCTCGACCGGGTACGCGGCCCGGAACGCCGTCATCTGGGCGGCGATGCGCGTACCGAGCTGCCCCTGCCGGGTCTGGGCCTCCTCGACCTGGCTCGTGAGCCGGGTCCGCAGGGCGCTCTCGACCGCGTCGGGGTCCACGTCGCCGCGCGAGCCGGGGTGCGAGCCCGCCTGGGCGGCAGCCTGGGCCGCGGTCTCGGCGTCGAAGAGCCCGGCGAGCTCCTCGGCCAGCGCCGCGTCGGCCGGCCCCTGCTCGGCCAGCACGCGGGCCGAGCGTCCACGCTGGTCGCGTGCCGTCTGCAGCGCGTGCTGGTCCGCCCCGGCGGCCGAGAGCAGCGCGTCGCGGTCGCTCGCGAGGCCTGCGGCCCTCCGGGACAGGTCGCGGAGCTGGTCGGCGATGCGGCTCAGCTCGGTCGACGCGCCCTCGATGCGCCGCTTCTCCTCGTGGAGCTCGGCGACGGCCCGGACGGGCTCCTCCCAGTCGAGCTCGCGCCACTCGCGGAACACGTCGAGCCGGTTGAGCGCGCCCGAGCGCGAGATCGCGGCGCTCTTCTCGCGACCGACCTCGTCACGCCTCTCCTCGAGCGCCGTGCGACGGCCGGCGACGTCGGTCGCCTGCTCGAGCAGCGCGTCGATCTTGGCCTGGTTGCTCCAGCCGAGGACGTAGCCGCTGCGGTCGCGGACCGAGCGCCGGTCGTCCTTCTCGTGGTGGCTGGCCGAGTGCTTGACCTGTCCCTCGCGCGTCACGGCGCGGGGCACGCGCTGGAAGTCGGCGAGCGTCGCGGCGCACACGTAGTCCGCGCGGCGCTCGAGCTCGTCGCTCAGCCACGCGGCGAGGTCGCCGTCCTTGACCTCGAGGAGGTCCGCGAGCAGCGGTCCGTCCTCGCGGCTCGCCGGAGGGGTCCCGACGCCGCCGCGCGCCTTCCCCGAGCGGCCCGCGGCGGGCGCGGGGACCCGGTGGTAGACGAGCCGCGTGCCCAGGTCCTGCGAGTTGATCCACGTCGCGACGGCGTCGTAGTGCTGGGCCGGCACGAGCAGCGAGAGCGCGAACCCGCGCAGCACGCGCTCGGCCGCGCCCTCCCACTCGGCGTGCTCGGCGCGCACGCCGATGAGCTCGCCCGCGAAGGGCAGGTCGGCGTCGGTGAGCCCGACGTCGGAGCACAGGCGGGTGCGCAGGTCCAGGCTCGTGCGGGGCAGGTTGGACTCGCGGTCGGCGAGCGACCGGAGCTCGGCGTTGATCTCGCGGGCCTCGGCCTCGACCGCGCGCAGCTCGGCCGCGACCTCCCCGGCGCGCCCCTCGATCTCGCCCAGGGCGTCCTGCGCGTCCGACTGCAGGGCGGCCGTGCGCTCGCGCAGCGCCGCGAACTCGTCGCGCGACGCGACGGGCTCCAGGCCTGCTGCGGCGAGGTAGCGCGCGTACTCGTCGGCCTTGGCCCGGCGTTCTGCGCGCTCGACCTCGCGGCGCGCGACCTCGCCCTCGATCTGGGCGAGGCGGTCGCCGCCGTGCCCGGCCCGCTCGACCTCGAGGCGCTGGCGCTCGGCGTCGAGCAGCGCGAGCTCCTCCTTGAGGCGGTCCAGGCCGTCGGCGCGCGCCGTGATCGACGCCTCGAGCTCGGCGATGCGCGCGTCGAGCGCCTCGACGCGCCGCCCCGCGGTGAACCCGCGCAACGCCTCGCGCTGGGCGACCAGCCCGCGGGCCCGTTCCCCCACCGCGTCGTACGCGTCGGCGTCGGCCAGCAGCGGCGCGAGCTGGTCGATCTGCGCGCGGGCCTTGACCACGGCGTCGTGCGCGCTCGTGAGGTCGTCGAAGTGCGCGACGAGCTTCTCGGTCCAGCGGGCCGCGTCGAACGGCTCGAGCATGTGCTCGCGCACGAACTCGTTGAGGTCACCCACCGACTTCATGGACACCGTCTGGTGGAACAGCTCCATGGCCTGCTCCGACTCGATGCCGAGCAGGCGCCGGAAGTCGCGCCCGTACTCCGGGAAGTGGTCGCGGATCTGGGCGCCCGACTCGCGCAGGCGGCGGCGCAGGACGTTGATGTCGCCGTCGAACCCCGCGAAGTCGTCGGCGATCGTCATGGGCGAGGTGCTCGTGACGTAGAAGCGCTCGGGCTGCCCCTGCGCTCCGTCCTTGAGCCAGAACACCTGCGCCAGCACCGCGCGCGAGTCGAACCCGCGGTTGGCGAACTCGCCCAGGATGACCGAGTAGGTGTGGCCGCGCCGCAGGCCCACGTGCCGCGAGGCGCCCGTGACCTCGTTGCGCTCGGACTTGTAGTGCCCGGCCACGTACGAGCGCAGCGTGCGCTCGCGCGTGTCGGCGCCGGCCGCCTTGTTGTAGCTGATGCGGTTCGCGGGGAGCAGGAGCGTCGTGATGGCGTCGACGATGGTCGACTTGCCCGAGCCGATGTCCCCCGTCAGGAGCGCGTTACGCCCCTCGAGCTCGAAGCTCCACGCGTACTTGTCGAACGTCCCCCAGTTGAGGACCTCGAGCCGGTCGAGGCGGTAGCCCGACCGCTGGTCCAGGTCCGCTGCCGCGTCGTGCAGCTCGACCGCGCTGAACAGTGCCTCGGCCATCAGGCCTCCTCGTGGGTCGGGCGCTCGGTGCCGAGCATGCGGTTGTCGTCCGATTCAGGCCCGTTCTCGACGCCGACCGCATGCTCGTCGGACGTCAACCGCATGGTCGGCGCGGCCCCCGTGCCAGCACCCGCCGCAGCCGGCACGCCCGCGGGCGCTCCGCCATCGGGCAGGAGCGCTCCCCCGTCGCGCGACGCGAGCTCGGCCGCGTACTCCGCGAGGCGCGCGTCGAAGTCCGCGAGCCACTGCCCGTCGACGAACGCCTTGAGGATGCGGCGCACCTCGTACGTGTCCGGGGTGTCCGGCACGGGGCGCAGGAAGCCCAGCTCGACCACGCGGCGCACGTTGGCCTCGACGCGGTCGCGTGCGCGGGCCTCGTTGCTGGACCCGGGCAGGAACACGCGGACCAGGTCCACGATCTCGTCGCGCGTCAGGACCAGGCGCGTGTCGCCGCCCTCGGAGTCGAACTGCGCGAGCCGCTTGCGCAGCAGCGCGAGCAGCAGGCTGACGTCGAACGACAGCTCGCGCCGCGCGACGAGGCGCGGGATGAACGTGCCGTCGCCCTCGTCCTCGGGCTGCGCGCGCAGGTACGCGTACCCCTCGGACTCGTCGATCACGACCTCGAGGCCGAGCGTCGCGACGAAGTCCCGCGCCTGCGCCTCGAGCGCGAGCAGGTCGCGCCACGTGCGCGTCCCGGCCTCGCGGTAGACGACGCCCTTGACGAGCGAGGTCACGACGAGGGACAGCTCGGGGCTCGGGCCGCCGGTCTGCCCCGGGCGTTCGGTCCGGACGGGCTGCTGGCTCACGGGGTTCCCTCCTGAGGAGACGGCTGGGGAGACTGCTGGGCGGACGGTCCGGGCGGAGCGGGCGGGGCCTGCGCGAGCGACCGGGCCACGGCCCCCGCGAGGTCCCTGGCTCCCGTGCGGGCGAACGTCACGCGCGGCACGCGCGCGACCCGGACGCGCGGTCCGGTGGGCCGCTCGTCGACCGCGGCGACCTCGACGGCGCCCGCCACCGGCAGGTCCGGCACGTGGTCGTCGACGACCCACCGCACCTCGTCGGTGTGCGCGGGGTCGTGCACGACGTCGAAGCGCGGGTCGTCGAGCGACAGGTACGTCACGAGCTCCGCGAGGCCCTGCTCGAGCGGGTTCTCCCCGACGAGCTCCGCGAGCGAGACCTGACCGCGGCGGCGCAGAGCGTCGCGGACGGTGCGGCTCAGGCGCTCGGGGTCCACGTGGACCTGCGTGAACAGTGCCGACGCGTCGAAGTCCGCGACCCCCGCGGTCACCCCCTCGCTCGCGAGCGGTTCCTGGTGCTGGGGCCGGTAGAGGGGGCGCTCGGTCGGCAGGTGCACGTCGACCGAGGTCGAGTCCATGGTCGTCGCGAGCGGACCGGTGTCCGCAGCGCCCAGGCGCAGGCGGTCGGGAGCGTCGCGCAGCGCGAGCGCATGGCCCTCGATGCTGCGCAGGATGTCGATCACGCGACGGTTCTCGAGCCACACCTGGTCGTCCAGGAACCGGCGCAGCTGCTCGGACAGGACGCGCACGGTCGACTGCGTGCGCTCGCCCGCGTCGAGCCAGTCGTAGTGGATGCGGCGCAGGCGTCGCCCGGCCGCACGGCCCGTGATCCCGGGGGCCGCCTCGTCGTCGGGCCCGACCTGCTCCTCGAGCGCGGGCAGGGCCTGGACCTTCTCGACGAGCTCGGCGAACTCCTCCTGACGCTGGCGGTCCAGGAGGAAGTCGTAGAACGCGTGGAAGCTGCGCCCCTGGTCCGAGTCCGCGATCGCCGAACGGCTCCCGACGACCGCGTCCAGCAGGTCCCCCTTGGCCCCGTCCCAGCCCGTGATGCGCTCGCGCATGTCGCGGTCGAGGTTCCGGAAGTTCGCCTCGACCTCGCGGAAGTCCGCGAGCAGGTCCGCGGCCGTGCCCGTGAGCTGCTGGTAGCGGTCGCGCTGGGCGGCCGCGTCGAGCAGCGAGAGCTGGCCCGCGCGAACACGCTCGATCTCCTCGTCGATCCGCGCCCGCCGCGCCTCGAGCTCGCGCAGGCGCGCGTCGGCGTCGGACTCGGTGCCGACCGTGAGCTGGCGCAGCAGCTCGAAGACCGTGTTCAGGCGCGACTCGGTGCCCACGAAGCTGCGCTCGCGCAGCGCCGTTACCCACGCGACGGCCTTCTCGACGGCCGGGGTCGCGTCGTAGTGCGCCTCGTCCGAGCCCGTCGGGTAGAACTTGCGCAGCCAGCCCTGCTCGGGCGCGGACCAGTGGTCGAGGTAGGCCTTGGGCGAGCGGGGGTAGCGACGGGCCTCGGTCGGGTGGTCCGCGGGTACCCCAGGTGCGTGGGCATCGCGTGCGTGGGCATCGTCCGGCCCGACGGCGTCGCTCACCACCGCGGGCTCGTCACCGGTGGCGTGCTCGTCCCCCTCCGCGACGGGTCGGGGCTGCGCGCGGGCGGGCCGGTCCGGTCCGTCGATCGCGTAGAGCGCGTCGTCGAGGAGCGAGACCAGCTCGGCCTCGCCGATCGATCGGACGTTCTGCTCGACGAAGACCGTGCCGAGGAAGCTCAGGGCGAGCGGTGCGTTGTCCGAGCGCAGGAGGCGCCAGGCCGGGGTGCGCCGCAGGGCGTCGATGTCGTCGTGCTGCACTCAGGCCCTCTCGCGTGTGTCTGTGGTTCGTGCTGCGTGCTCGGTCGTGCTGGTCGGGCTGTGGTCCTGCCGGCCGGTCGTGCTGGTCGGCTGGTCGGTCGGTGCTCGCCGATCGACGCCCCTTGGGCGAGCTGCCGCCCTTCCTCACGAGGACCGTCCGTCCCACCTGCCGCACCGAGCATCCTAGGCGCCGGGGCCCACGATCCCGGGATCGGCACGGCCACCCGACCCCCTGTGCTCGCCGACCTTCCCTCCCTCGAACGATGTACGCGAGGCGAGCGAAGATCGGCGAGGTGGGCGACGCCGTCGGGCACCTTCCCGACCAGCATGGACACCATGCGCACCCTCCTGGAGAACCCGCTGGTCCTGCTGGTCCTCGCGTGCGAGGTCGGCTTCTGGGTCGTGCTCGCCGCCGGGCTGATCGCTCGGTACCTGCTGCACCGCCGCCGGCTGAGCACGATCCTGCTGGTCAGCGTCCCCCTGATCGACCTGGTGCTCGTGAGCGTGTCGATCGCGAGCGTCGCGGGCGGGTCACCGCCCGAGGCCGTGCACGGGCTCGCGGCCGTGTACCTGGGGTTCACGGTGGCGTTCGGGCACTCGATCGTCCGCTGGGCCGACGCGCACGCCGCGTACCGCTTCGGCGACGGGCCGAAGCCCGTCGAGCCGCCGAAGGACGGCCTCGCGGGCCTGCTCCACGAGACCAAGGAGCTCGGGAGGGCAGCGGTCGCCGCGGTGATCGCGCTCGCGGTGATCGCGACCCTGTCGACCGTCGCCGGGACCGGGCTCGTGCCTCCCGCCCAGTGGCCGGGAGACCCGCTGTGGGGGTGGGCGCTGCGCGTCGCGATCGTGCTCGGTGCGTGGGTCGTGTTCGGCCCCGTCTGGGTGCTCCTCGGGTCCGGAGGCAGGTCGCGGGAGACGCAGGGTGCGCGGCACGAGCACGACGACCGGACGGTGCCGACGGGGCCGCGCTGCGGGCGAGCCGGGCGATCCGGGTGAGCCGATGTCCTCGGCGAGCTCGGGCGCTCCCCGGGCCGGTCACCGGTCGGAGAGCTCGCGCGGCTCGAACGGGGGGCGGTCCCCGTACCGGTCGAACATGTCGAGGTAGCGCGACCCCCACGAGACACGGGTGATCTCGTCGAGCCCGAACCACCTCGACGCCGCCTCCCAACGGCCGGCCGTGTCGATGAACCGCAGCCCCAGACCCTCGTCCGTCAGGTCCCCCACGGCTCCGGGGAAGTACTCGCCGGGAGACTCGCCCTCGACGTGCACCGCGAGCAGGCGGCTCGTGCCGGCGACCGACCGCACGACGCCCTCGACGGACGCGAGGTCGACAGCGAGGTCCGGGTGCGGGAGCGGCCAGGTCCCGAGCCCCGCAGCAGCGCGCTCGACGAGACGCTGGTTCGCGCGTCGCAACCGGCGGACCTTCGTGACGTCCTCGGTCCGGATCGCCTCGTAGCCGTCGGCGTGAGCCCAGTCCGCCAGCGACCCGACGAGTGTCCACACCCCCGTCGCCAGCACCACGCCGTCCAGCCGGTCGGTGTCGGGGCCCAGGGTGCGGCGGTGGATCGTGACGACGGCGCCGGTCGTGCGGGCCTCGTCGAGCGAGACGGTACGGGACATGGCCGGAGCGTAGCGCCCCAGGTCTCTGATGCAGGACCGGATTTCCGACCTGGTCAACGCGGGTGGGACGGCGGCTCGATGTGGGGTCGAGGAGACGCTGGTCGAGCATGCGGTGGGGACCCGTCGAGCATGCGGTGGGCGTCCGGTCTGGCCCGGATCGTGACGGCAACCGCATGCTCGGCAGCGGGCTACGGGGCCCGCGTCAACGATCGGCCGCGAGGAACACCAGCCCGTCGGGCTCCTGAACCAGGAACGCACGGTCGCGCGGAGCAGGTACCGACAGTTCCGTCCCGACCGACAGCTCGTCGTCACCTGCGACGTCGAACCCGATCACAGCGCGCCGGAACGGGACGGAGACGTGCACCGCTCGGCCGATCCGGGCCAGCCACTCGTCGAGTGGCCGCCGCCAGACATGAGACTCGACCCCGGACCGGTCCCCGAACGGGAAACCGCCGACTTCGACGCCCGCGGAGGCCAGGCCGGCAAGCGGCAGGAAGAGGACCAACGAGCATCCGGCCGGACCGGACCCCGGGTCCTCGACCGCGTCCAAGGCGTCACGCAGGAGCAGCACTCCGCAGGCGGACTCGCGCCCAGCGGGAAGGAGCACCCTGCCTCGCAGCTGTCGTCCCTGGGCCAGCGCCTCGGCGGCGAGCCGCAGCCCCTCGGCGGTCGTCAGGTCCGGGACGACCGGTCCCGCTGCCGTGTCGATCGTCGCCCCCGAGAGTCCTGCGGCGGCGGCCAGCGCCTTGATGCCGTCGCCGAGTCTCCCCTGGTCGCTACCGTCCATCAGCAGGGCCAGCTCGTAGAAACCTCCCCTCCAGTGCCTCTCGCCCGTCGCCCCGGGTCGGCTTCGTCTCATGGGACGAGGGTGCGGTGCGCACGAGGCGAAGTCCATCGGTCACCATGCCGAGCATGCGGTGGGCGTCCGGTCTGGCCCGGATCGTGACGGCAACCGCACGCTCGGCAGCGGACCGCGAGCCACTCGTCGCGCACACCCGAGCCCCGAACCGCGAGCCAGGTCCCCGAGCTCGAGGCCCTCGAGCCCGACGTCAGCCGTCCAGCCAGTCCTTGGCCGCTGCCAGCAGCTCTGCGTCGTCGAGCGAGGCGTCGAGCCTCAGCCGTGGGTCTGCCCAGTCCGCGAGCGCCCGGGCTCGCGCGGCGAGCGAGTCCCAGCCGGGCTCGGGCAGCGCGGGGTAGCGCGAGCCCCTGGTCACGAGGCGCTCGCGGTGCAGCCGCTCGTCGGCGAGGTAGACCTCGACGAACCAGAGGCGGGTGCCGGTCCGCGCGGCGAGGTCGATCCACTGCTGCCGGGCCGCGGGGTGGTCGTTGACCGCGTCGACGATGACCGCGTTGCCCAGCAGCAGGTTCTCCTGGGCGACCGACTCGACGGCGAGGTACGCACCCAGGCCCGTGGCGTCGTCGTGCACCGCGCCGGCGCGCAGGAACGCGTCCTCGACGGGGTCGACGCTGAGCATCACCGCGCCCAGGTCACGCGCGAGCAGACGCGCGAGTCGGCTCTTACCGGTTCCGGGCAGTCCAGCCATGGCGATCAGCACGATCGCGAGGATAGGCCCGTCATGTTTCGGGACGGGGTCGAACGTCGGAACGGAGTCGAACATGTGGTTGTCGTCCAGGTGGCGATGTCCACGGCGGTCCGGGTGGCGACGTCCACTGCCGGCGAGGCGGCTCCCGTCCGCCGCCTGGATGACGACGACCGCACGCTCGACACCGCGCCGGGGTCGAGCACGAGGTTACGGTCGTATTCCCCGGGAGAACGACCGCAACCTCGTGCTCGGCGCACCCGGTGGCGGGCACCGGCACCCAGGGGCGCCAGCTGCACCCGGTTGCACACCCGACAGACCGCGGGGCTCAGCCTCCCTGGGCCGCGACCTCGGCGTCGCTGCGCAGGATGCAGAACTCGTTGCCCTCGGGGTCCGCGAGCGTGAACCATCCCGAGCCGTCGGGACGGCGGTGGTCGGCGAGCTGCGTGGCCCCCAGGCCGAGGAGCCTCTCGGTCTCCTGCTCACGGGTCCCGTCGACGGGGCGCAGGTCGAGGTGGAGCCGGTTCTTGAGCTCCTTGCCCTCGGGCACCTCGATGAACAGCAGGCGCCCACGGCTCTCCGCGGGTGCGTCGCCGCCGGCCGGCGGGAAGATCATGCACTCCTGGTGGCCGGGCAGGTTGGGGTCGTCGGGGTCCTCGACGTAGCCGAGGACCCCGCTCCACCAGACCGACTGGGCGTAGGCGTCGCGGGCGTCGATCGTCGTGTGCTGGATGCGAGAGGTCATGGGCTCAACCTAAGGACGGCGGGTCCGTGGCGCAGCAGGAATTCCGGTCGCGACCGTCGTCAGGGTCAGGGGCTCGGGTCCCGGCCCTGGCCCCCGCGACGAGCATGCGGTTGGCGTCAGGCGAGCATGCGGTGGCCGTTCGAGATCGACAGATTCACGACGCCAACCGCATGCTCGGCACCCCACACCGCCACTGCACCGGGACGCCCCCCTCACGGCACCAGGAAGCCGTCCCGCACGAGTCCCCGCACCGCGGGCAGCAGCTCGCCCGCGAGCTCTCCGGCCGGCACCTCGAACAGCGACGCGATCGCCCCGATCAGCTGCCCCACGGTGAGCTCGCCGTCGCTCGCTCCCACGAGCGCCGCGAGCCCTGTCGACGCCTGGATCCCGCGGCCCAGCCCGTCGCCCTGCCGGACGATCACGACGTTCGGGTCCTCGGCGCCGGGCGTCAGGTAGCGTTCCTCGGTCACGTCGGGCGCCACGGACAGCCGGGACGACGCGAGGGCGGCGTCGTCGCGGGCCTCGAGCCAGTCGTGGGCGGCGAGCGAGGCCGCGAGGTGACCGCCGAGCGGCTGGCGCACCGACCCCGTGTGCTCCTCGAGGCGGCGCAGGCTCACGCCGTGGCCCGCACCCGGCTTGCGGAGCGTCACGATCCCGAACCCCACGGCCTCGACGTCGCGCGTCGCGAAGTCGTCGAGCCACGCCTCGTACGACGCTGCCCACGCCCCGGGCTCGCGCTCGGGCGTGGTGCCACCGTCACGGATCCACGTCTCGGCGTACTCGGCCGGGTCGAGGACCTCGCGCTGGATGATCCAGCCGTCGAGCCCGGCCTCTTCGAGCCAGGCCCCGACGCGCTCGGTCCACGGCTCGCCCCGCCGGTGCTCCCAGTTGCCGAGCATCTGCGCGACACCGCCCGGCGCGAGCACGTCGCCGACGCCCAGGACCAGGTCGCGCACGAGGTCGTCTCCCGCGCGGCCGCCGTCGCGGTACTCGTACTCGGGAATGGCACCGTCGGCGGTCGACGCACCGCGGGGGGTGATGACGAACGGCGGGTTGGAGACCACGAGGTCGAACTGCTCGCCCGCGACGGGGTCGAGCATCGAGCCCTCGCGCAGGTCGAGGCGCACGCCGTCGAGGGCCGCGTTGAACTCGGCGAACCGCAGCGCGCGCCGGGAGATGTCGGTCGCGACGACGGACTGCGCGTGCCGCGACGCGTGCAGCGCCTGGATGCCGCACCCGGTCCCGAGGTCGAGCACCCGCCCCACGGGAGTCCGCATGGTCACCTGTGCGAGCGTGATCGAGGCCCCGCCCGCCCCCAGCACGTGGTCTCCCGCGAGGCGTCGCCCGGTCGCGAGCTCGCCCAGGTCGGAGGCCAGCCACCACGTGACCGGACCCGCCGCGTCGGCCGCGGCGTAGGGGCGCAGGTCGGCCAGTGCGCGCACGCCGTCGTCGGGCCCGTTGCCTGCCGCGGCCACGAGGCCGAGGCGCGCCGCGCCGTCCGTCCCGACCCCGGGCAGGGCGGCGTCGAGGTCCGCGCGGCGGACCTCGAGGCCCAGCAGGAAGAGCGCGGCGAGCACGGCGCGGGGGTCCTTCTTCCGGCCCGACGACGTCGCGCCCGTCGCGTCGTCGAGCGCGGCCCGGGCGACACGCAGCGCGGGCACCGCCTGCTCGCGGTGCAGGGCCGCTGCGGCGAGCGGACCGAGGAAGTCCTCGACGCCGTCGACCGTGTAGCCGGCTCCTTCGAGGTCGGTCCGCAGGAGCGGCAGGAGGCGTGGGTCGATCGCGGGTTCACCGAGGGGCATGCGCCTATCCTCCCCCGGTGACCCGGTGCCGCGCGCGACCGCACGCGAGGACGACAGAGGGGCGGGCCCGCAGCACGTGCTGCGGACCCGCCCCTCCGGGACGGCTGGACGTCAGGCCGTGCAGTTCTCGGTCGTCCACTTCTCGACGTTGTCCGCGGCCGTCTGGAAGTCGGTCGACTGGAGCGAGTCGGAGAGCTCGGTGGCCTTCTCCATGTAGTCGTCGGCCGTGGGGTCGAGCTCGGAGAGTGCCGTGAGCGTCTCCCCCATGTTCTCGAAGCCCTCGGTCAGCGTGGTCCAGTCGGCCGCGATGGCCTCGGGGGCCTTGGCGGCCTTGAGCTCGGTGACGAGCTTGTCGAACGCCTCGCCCGCGGCCGCGGGGTCGCTCGCGTCGACGTCGTTCATCGAGTCCTCGAAGCCCTCACCCGTCTCGCAGAACGCCTTGACGTCGGCGTCGCCGCTGCAGGCGGCGAGGGAGAAGGTCAGCAGGACGGCAGTCGCGAGGCCGCCGACGGTCTTGGTCAGGTTCTTTCGGTTGGTCATGCACACCATCCTGAAGCATTCCTGTGAGGATCACGGCGAGAATTCGCGCCCTGGGGACTTCTCCCCATCGGATTCACCCGGTGCAGGTCGCGTCCAGGTAGGCAGTCACGCGTCCCGAGGCCGCCGTCATGGCGTCGGTGTCGAGGTCCTTGCCCGCGTCGTCGAGCGCGCCGACGATCGACTTCGCGGAGTCGATGTCGGCCTTGGACAGGGCTTCGGCCGCGGTCGTGACGTAGGACGTGACGGTCTTCCAGTCGGCCGCGACCTCCGCGGGCGGCTCGACGCTCGTGAGCGCGACCCGCGCGTTCTCGAAGCCGGTCACCAGGGTGCGGGGGTGCTCGACGCTCATCGACACCTGGGCGGTGTTGGCCGCGGCCCAGGCCGCCTCCGTCTCGGCGCAGAACGACGTGTCGACCGCCGGGTCCGCTTCTCCGCCCGCGGCGGCGGCGGCCTCTGCGTCGGCGTCGGCTGCCGAGGCGGCGTCGGTCGCCGCGTCGACGGCCGCGCTGTCCTCGGCGGTCGAGGACCCGGTCGCAGCGGTCTTCGGCGAGGACTCGGCCGAGTCGGCGTCGCCGCCTCCCGAGCACGCCCCCAGGGCGAGGAGCGCGACGACGGCGAGCGCCGTCGTCGGGCGCAGGAACGAGGTACTCATACGTCCATCATCCTTGCTCGGCGCCCTCCTCCGAAACTCGCTGGTCACAGCAGCGGCGGAGCCCGGCGGCGCACCGGTTCGACGGGGCCCGCACGTCCGAGCCCACGTCCGGGCGGTGCCCGCGCGACATCTCGCGCCGGAATGCGCCTTTTCTCCCTAGGATGGGCCGGTGAGTGCGACACAGCGGGGACCGGTCGACCGGCCCGACGACGACCCCGGCAGCGCAGGCCACCCCTCGGGTTCCCCGACGACCCCGGCCGCCTCCCAGCCGCCGCTCCGACGGCACACCGAGGCCCGCACGCCCGTGCAGGACCGGAGCAACCTCCGCCAGCGCGCCATGGTCGAGGCCGCGGCCCGCCTGCTCATCACCGAGGGGTTCCCCGCCGTGACCCACCGCCGCGTCGCGAAGGCCGCCGGGGTGCCGCAAGGTTCGGCCTCGTACTACTTCCCGTCGAGCTCGTCGCTCGTCACCGCTGCGGTCGAGGCCGCCGAGGAGCTGCGGGGCTCGGCAGCGACCGAGCGTGCTGCGGCCCTCGCGCGCCGCGAGCGCTCGACGACCCGCACGGCCCGCCTGCTCATCGAGACGTTCTACGCGCCGTCGGTCGACGACTCGGTCGTCGACGTGCGCCTCGACCCCATGCTGACCGCGATGCGCGACCCCGCTCTCCGCCCCATCATGCGGGCCTCCCGCCCGCGCCTCCTGGCCGCGCTGCGGACCGTCCTGGACGCGAGCGGGTACCAGCACGTGACCGACGTCGACCTCCTGGGCCACTTCGTCGACGCCTCGCTCATGTCCGCGGCCTCCGACGGCGCCGAGCAGGTCCTCGACCGGGCGACCGAGACCACGGCACGGCTGCTCGAGCACTGGCGCTGAAGCGCCGCTCGGGCCCGGCGCCGGCCGTGGCCCGCCCCCGCGCGACGCCTCACAGCCCCCGCAGCAGCGCCCGGTAGAACACGACCCCGCGCCCCAGCGCGTCGATCGTCACGTGCTCGTCGACGCCGTGGATCGACTCGCGCTGCTCGCGCGTCATCGCGAACGGGCTGAACCGGTAGACGTGCTCGGAGATCTCGCAGAAGTGGCGCGAGTCGGACGCGCCGAGCATGACGTAGGGCGTCACGACCGCGTCGGGGTACGCCGCGCCGATCGACTCGCGGACCAGCGCGAACTGGTCTCCGTCGGTCGGCGACACGGGCGAGGGGTCCTCGCCCGAGACCACGTGCAGCTCGATCGTGGGGTCGTCGACGACGCGGCGGAGCCGCTCGACGACCGTCTCGACCGTCTCGCCCGTCGCGATCCGGACGTTCGCGTTGGCCTTCGCGGACGCCGCGAGGAGGTTGGCCCCGGGGCTGCCCTGGAGCTGGGTGATCGCGACGGTCGTGCGGACCATGGCGTTCGTCTCGGGGCTCACCGTCCCCAGGACCCGGGCGAGCGCGGGGCGGAGCTGGCGGGCGCTCGCGAACAGCAGCCGCAGCCCGAACGGCGAGTGGCGCCCGAGCGTGTCGATCATCTCGAGCGTCGGCTCGGGCAGGTGCGGGGGGAACGGGTGGTCGTCGATGCGCGTGATCGCGCGCGCCAGCCGAGCCGTGGCCCCTCCGCGCACGGGCGTCGAGGCGTGCCCACCGAGCGACTGCGTGCTGATCTCGAGGTCGAGGATGCCCTTCTCCGCGACGCCCACGACGGCCGTGGGCGCGGTCACGCCCGGGAACGCCCCCTCGACCACCGCCCCGCCCTCGTCGACCACGAGCCACGGGCTGATCTTGCGCTCGCGCAGCACGGCCACGGCCGAGCGTGCGGCGTCCCCCGCGGTCTCCTCGTTGTGCCCGAACGACAGGTAGACGTCACGGTCGGGCGTGAAGCGCTGGGCGAGCAGCGACTCGACCGCCTCCAGGAGCACCACGAGCGACCCCTTGTCGTCGAGCGTGCCGCGCCCCCACACCGCGCCGTCCCGGATCGCGCCGGAGAACGGGTCGCCCGACCAGTCCTCGGCCTCGACGGGCACGACGTCGTAGTGCGCCATGAGCACCGCGGGCGCCGCCGGTGCCGCGCCCTGCCGGCCGCGCCACCGGAAGAGCAGGCCGTGGCCCGCGACGCGCTCGAGCGTGAGCCGCTCGTGCACGCGCGGGTACAGCTCGGCGAGCCGTTCGACGAACGCCTCGAAGACCGCGGGGTCCTCCTCGCCGGGCACGCGCGAGGACACGGTCGGGATGCGCACCAGCGCACTGAGCCGCTCGGCCGTCCCGACGGCGTAGCTCGCCGGGTCGTCGCGCACCGCCTCGTCCTGGGGTCGGGTCGCGCGCGTCCCGCTGCCCGCGAACCGGCCCGTGCGCACGTCCGCACCCTGGGGCGTGAACCGCGCGGCCCGGGCGACCCCGGCGCCGACCAGGGCGACCACTCCTGCGGTGAGGGCGCCCGCGACGGCGCGTGCCGCCGTCGGGCCCTGTCCTGTGCTCCTGCTGCTCACTGCTGCGCCTCCTTGACGACGACGGGTGCTCGCTGGGGGACGAAGGGCTCGACGGGCGCCGCCTCGGCGTCCGCGAAAGCGAGCCGCGGGACGAACGCGAGCACCACGGCCGCCACGACCGCCGTGACCCCGCAGATCGTCCAGACGATCATGTAGCCGCTGAGCGAACCGGCCGTGGCCTCGGAGCCGTCGAGCGTCGCGTGCGTGCCCGAGATCAGGGCCAGCGCGAACACGCACGACGCGAACGTGCCGCCGATGGTCTTGGTCGTGTTCGTCAGGCCGGTCGCGACGGCCGTGCGCCCCACGGGGGCCGCGGCCGCGGCCGCCGCGGGGAGCGCCGCCACGAGCGCTCCCGACCCGAGCCCCGCGACGACCATGTTCGTCAGGAGGTTCGCGGTGGTCTCGTGGAACGGCAGGAACAGCAGGTAGCCGACCGCGACGAGCGAGGCCGCGAGGATGAGCGTTCGCCGGGGCGTGAGCAGCCGGGTGATGCGCGAGAACGCGAGCGCCCCCAGCAGGCACGAGACCACGTACCCGCCCACGAGCAGCGAGACCGTCATGGACGACGCACCCAGGCCGTAGCCGTAGACCTCCGGGTCGGTGCGCGCGAACGTCGACAGCGGCCCCTGGGCACCCAGGATGCTGACCCCGAACAGGGCCGCGGTGACCATGATGGGCCACATGGTCGGTCGGCGAAGGACCCGCAGGTCGACGAGCGGGTCGGCCTGGCGCAGCTCGTAGCGCCCCAGGGGCCACAGCGACGCGACCCCGACCACGACGAGCCCCCAGGCCCACCACGTGCCGAGGCCGTTGGTGCGCATGAACGTGAGCCCCGCGCTGACGAGCAGCAGGGTCAGGCTCAGCAGGACCACGCCGCCGCGGTCGAGCGTGCCCTCGCCCTTCTCGGGCGACTCGGGGATGCGGAACCACACCACGAAGAACACGGCCGTCACGGCCATGGCGGGAATGCTCAGGGCCAGCCAGAGGCGGTCCTGGGCCAGCGCGCCCGCCTGCCCGCCGGCCAGCGCCCCGACGATCGCTCCCGCCTGGAGCGCGGCCACGATCACGCCGGTCGCCCTGCGGGTCAGCGACGGGCCGTCGGCACGGCCGCGCGAGCGCGCGTAGACGAGCGCGACCTGGAGCGGCAGCCACACCACGTAGAACCCCTGGAGCGACCACGCCACGAGGAACACCCAGAAGGTCGGCGAGAACGCCACGGCCCACGAGGCCGCGGCCGTCAGAGCCGTCGTGACGAGCAGCATCCGGCGGTAGCCGTGGATGTCGCCGAGCTTGGCGAAGACCGGCACGACCATGGCCGAGAGCAGCAGCTGGGCCGCCTCGAACCAGTTGACGTCGGCGTCGTGGATGTTCAGGTGCCGGGCGATGTCGGTCAGCAGCGGCGTGTAGAAGCCCTGGAGGATGCCGCTCGTGAACTCGACGAAGAACAGGTAGCCGACGATCCCGCCCGCGATCCCGCCGACCTTGAGCGCCGTGCCGTTGCCGGCCCTGTCCACGCGTCCTGGAACGCCTCTCAACATGTTCGCCTCCGCAGGGCCGGGTGGGACCGGCCTGTACCTGGCCCGCCGTTGGACCGCTCGGCAGGATACTAGGTACTTCACGTTTCACGTAGATGTCGAGGTCGGGGCCCCGGCCGTCCGTCCGCCGGCGGGGCGCAGCACGCCCTCGGGGGCCGCCTCCCCGGTCAGGACGCCGTCACGCCGGAGGCGGCGCGACCGTCGACCCGCGCACCACGAGGCGCGGGGCGAGCACCTCGTGCCGGTCCTCGCCCCGACCGCCCAGCCGTTCGAGCAGCAGCTCGACGGCGAGCGCCCCCATGCGCCCGCGCGGCTGGTGGACGCTCGTGAGGCGGGGCCGGGCCCGCCGGGCGAGGGCCGAGTCGTCGTAGCCGACGACCGCGAGGTCCTCGGGAACGCGCAGGCCCTGGTCGTGCGCGTGGTCCACGACGTCGAACGCCTCGACGTCGTTGCGCGCGAACACGCCCTGGTAGCCGTCCGCGACGAGGTCCGCGACCGGCACGTCGGGGCCGACGACCCGGATCGCCTCGGCCAGGCCGTGGCGACGCATGGCCGCCTCGTAGCCCGCTCGGCGCGCGAGGCCGGCGGGGCGGGCGCTCGCGCTCACGTGCGCGATCCGCGAGCGCCCGAGGCCTACGAGGTGGTCGACCGCGAGCGCCGCGCCCCGGGCGTCGTCGTTGGTCACGGTGTCGACGCCGTCGACCGCGCCGAGCGGGCGCCCGACCATGACGACGGGTGCGCGGCGGGCGGCGGCACGCAGGTGCTCCTCCTCGAGCCAGGAGCTGATGACGACGAGCCCGTCGACGTTGAGGCCCAGCAGCGTGTCGAGGTGGCGCGCGAGGTGCCCGCGGTCGCGCGACCCGTGGACGAGCAGCACCGAGAAGCCTGCGGTGCCCGCGGCCTCTTCCACACCCGTGACGATCTCGGTGTGGTACGGGTTGTCGAGGCTCGACAGGACGGCCCCGATGAGCATCGTGCGGCCCTGCTTGAGGCTTCGTGCGAGGGCGTTGGAGCGGTAGCCGAGGTCGTCGGCCGCGCGCCGGATGCGTTCGCGGGTGCGCTCGCTGACGCCCCGGTCGCCGCGCAGGGCGAGCGAGACGAGCGACTTGGAGACGCCTGCGTGAGCGGCGACGTCGAGGAGGGTCGGGCGGGGGTTCACCGGTCCATTGTCCCCTCTCGTCGGCTCGGAACTGGAACGTTCCAGAAGTTCGGGCGTGGTTTGCCTCCCGGACACCGGGCGGACGCCGGGCCGTCGCTTCCCGTACCTACGGTCCCACTGTGACCACGACCGACCTCACCCGCCCCGCGCCGCTCCCCGGCGCCACCGACCCGGCCGACGACGGCGCGATCCTCACGCTCGCGAGCGTCGCGCCCCGTGTCGCAGCCCGCCGCACGCCGCCCGGCCTGGGCGCGCGCCCCGACGCGCTGCTCCTCGACTTCGGCGGCGTGATCTTCCAGACGACCAAGCGCCCCGAGGGCTACGGCGAGCTCGCGACCCACCTCAGCGAGGTGCTCGGCCGCGCGGGCCACCGCTGGTCGCCCGAGACGCTCGAGCCCGTCCTGCGCGGCGGCGTCAAGGCTCTCAAGGACTGGAAGAACGCGTCGAGCCGGCGCCTCGCGCCGCTCGAGCTGGACCACCGGACCATCTGGCACGACTTCCTCGCCTCGCCCCTGCCCCTGGCCGCGCGAGAGGTCCTCGCAGGCAGCGCGGGCACGCTGCTGGCCCGTCTGACCGCGACCCTGAGCGAGCACACCGTGCGCCCCGGGATCCCCGAGCTGCTCGCGACCGCAGCCGAGCTCGGTGTCACGGTCGGGATCGTGTCCAACGCGCACTCGGGCCGCGCGCACCGCACGCTGCTGGCCGCGCACGGCCTCGACGAGGCGTTCGGCGTGCAGGTCTACTCGGACGAGGTCGGCCTCCGCAAGCCCCACCCGGGCATCATCGCGATGGCCGCGCGCGCGCTCGGCACGACCCCCGAGCGGACCTGGTACGTGGGCGACACGCTCGACCGCGACGTGGTCGCCGGACGCCGCGCCGGCGTCGGGGCCGTGATCCTCACGCGCCACCACAGCGACGTCCCGCCCTACCCCGTGACCGACACGGCCGATGCCGTGCTCGACACCCCCGAGGGGATCGCGGACCTGCTGCGCGCGTCGACCCGCCCTGCGGGGACGCCGGACGCGGCGCCGGGCGCCGCGGCGGAGGCGGCGGCCGACGCGCTCGCGGGACGCCCGTCGGCCCTCCTGCTGGACCACGGCGGCGTCGTCGTGACCTCGGTGCCCGACGACGCGGCGCGCCTCGCGTTCGGACGTCACCTCTCGCAGCGGCTCGCCGTCGCGGGGTACGCACTCTCGCCCGAGGAGGCGGTCGAGGCCGTGGCCGGCGCGCGCGTGCGCCACCGCGCCTGGAAGGACCGGCACGAGGGGGCACCCGCCGCGGGCACTCCCGCGGACCCCGCGGCCGGGCTCGTCGAGGACGTCGAGGAGATCGACGCGACGACCTTCTGGGTCGAGCTGGTCGGCCCGGCCCTTGCCCACCTCGGGGACGGGATCGAGGACTGGCTTCGCGCCGAGGCGTACGCGCTGATCCTCGAGTACGCGCGCTCCAAGAGCCTGCCGACCCTGCGCCCGGGGGTGCGCGACGTGCTCGAGGCCGCGCGCGCCGGCGGGGTCCCCGTCGCGATCGTGTCCAACACGGTCTGCGGACGAGCGGTCCGCGAGGAGCTCGAGGCGTTCGGGATCGACCACCTCGTGGGCGTGCACGTCTACTCGGACGAGCTCGGCTACCGCAAGCCCGACCCGGTCACGGCCCGCACGGCCCTGACCGCGCTCGGCGCCGACCCCCGGTCCGCGTGGTTCGTCGGGGACAAGCCCCACCGTGACGTCCTGGCCGCGCGCGGCGCGGGCGTCGGGACCGTCGTGCTCGTGCGCGGTGGGTCGAGCAGCGACGCGACCCTCGACTCGGCCGACGGCACCCTCCGGCCCGACCACGTGATCGCCGAGGTCGGAGACCTCCTGGCGCTCTGGTCCCCCGCGTCGCGGCCGTCGCCGACGCCCCCGCGGCGGCACGACGGCTGACCGGCAGCCCACGCCCTTCCCCTGACGCACCACCCGTCACCCACCGCAGCACCTACCGCCCCAGGAAGGCACACCATGAACGGCTCCGCGAGCTCCACCGCCCCGGCCCGTCAGTCCCCGCCCCCGTCGTCCGCCCGGAAGCCGGCCGCGCCCGTGAGCGCCCTGCGCCGCCGCCTGCACGACCCGGACGGCATCAGCAGCTCCCAGAAGCTCATGATCCTCGTGCTGTCGATGACGTTGTTCGGGGTCTCCGACATCGTCACCGGGATCGTGCCGAGCATCGAGGTCGGTCCGTTCGAGCTCGAGGTCGCGTACTTCGCGTTCATCCCGGTGGTCCTCGCCGCCCTGTTCTGCCCGCTGTGGGTCGCGATCGGCGCACCGCTCGGCGAGATGGTCTTCTCCGACATGCTGCTCGGCGACTTCGGCGGTCTGGGCGAGCTCGAGGGCTTCCTCCAGCTCCTGCTGGGCATCTACGTCGCGGGCTGCATCGTGCGCGACCCGCGCAACCGTCGTCAGCTCTTCGCCGCGGCGCTCGCCCTGGTCTCGATCGACAAAGTCTCCTCGGGGCTCATCGACCTCGCCAAGGTCGGGATCGGGATCGACCCGGAGACGCTTGAGGAGTCGAACGGGTTGTTCCAGGCGGTGCTGGTGTCCGAGTCGATCGAGCTCGTCATGGCGCTGCTCATCACGGGCGTCCTGTTCGGTGCCCTGCCGGCCATGTGGCTCGCGCCGCGCCTCTACGGGAAGATCGAGCCGCTCATGGGCCTGCGCCCGCGCGACCCCCAGAACCCGCCGCGGCTCGTCGGGCCGCGCGGCACGCCGTTCTGGCTCATCGGTGTCCTGGCGCTGCTCGGGGCCGTGGCGATCGGCGTGGTCTCGCAGTGGGAGGAGTTCGTGGGCCGCGAGGGCGGCCTCATGACGCTCGGCGCGTTCCAGCCCGACTTCGTCGACGAGTACGGCACGGCCTACCTCTGGGTGGCCCTCACGGTGGCCGCGCTGGCGGTCGCCGGGGCGTGCGTGCTGGTCGCGGTCCTGCGAGCCCGACGGCGCCGCGACGCAGGTGCGCCGCTCACCTCGGCCTCGCAGCAGCACGCAGCGGACCGGGGCGAGGTCTGATGCCCGCGCCGGCCATGGCGATCGAGGTCCGCGGGCTCACGTTCCGCTACCCGGGCGCCGAGGAGGACACACTGCGCGGGGTCGACCTGCGGATCGAGGCGGGCGACTTCGTCGCCGTGGTCGGCGGCAACGGGTCCGGCAAGACGACGCTGTGCAAGACGTTCAACGGCCTCGTCCCGCACTTCTGGTCGGGCGACCTCGAGGGCTCGGTCCACGTCCTGGGCCAGGACACGGCCGAGGTGGGGGTCGCCGAGCTCTCGCACAGCGTCGGATACGTCTTCCAGGACTTCGGCAACCAGCTCGTGCGCCCCACGGTGCGCGACGACGTCTCGTTCGCCCCCGTCAACTTCGGCCTGGCCGACTGGCGGGAGCGGACGACGACCGCGCTCGAGACCCTCGACATCACCTCGCTGGCCGACCGGTTCACCTGGCAGCTCTCGGGGGGCCAGCAGCACCTCACGGCCATCGCCGGTGCGATCGCGCTGACCCCCTCGGTGCTCGTGGTCGACGAGCCCGTGGCCGAGGTGGACCCGCACCGCGCCCAGGAGATCTACGAGCACCTGTCGCGGCTCAACCGGGAGCTCGGCATCACGATCGTCGTGGTCGAGCACCACGCCGAGTTCGTGGCCCGCTACGCCCGGTCGGTGGTCCTCATGGCCGACGGGCTCCCCCGCTGGCACCTGCCCGTGGCCGAGGCCCTGGCCCGGACCGAGGACCTCGAGGCCGCGAACATCCCGGTCCCGCAGGTCACCGCGGTCGCCCGGGCCTTCGAGCCGCACGGCCCCGTGCCCTCGACCGTCCCCGCGGCGATCGAGTGGCTGCGGGACCGGCAGCTCGCCGATCCGGCCCCGGCCCCGGCGACGCCGTCGGGGTCGGGTCCGGACCGGGGCACGGCAGCGGACAGACCCGTGGCAGACGACCAGGCGGCGGAGGCTCCGGGCGAGGGCACCGGCGCTCCGGGAGCGACGGCCCCGCACCGCGGCCCCGTCATCGCCCGCGTCGAGCGGGTCACCCGCGCCTACCGCACGCTCGCCGGTCCCCGGTCGGTCGTGATCGACGGGCTCGACCTCGACCTGCACGAGGGCGAGCGCGTGGCGCTCGTGGGTTCGAACGGTGCCGGGAAGTCGACCCTCCTCAAGCTCCTGTCCGGGCTCGACGTCCCGGACGCAGGGAGCGTGAGCGTCGACGGGACCGACACCCGGACCGTCTCGGCCGCTGAGCTCGCCGACACGGTCTGCTACCTGTGCCAGCGCCCCGAGGAGATGTTCCTCAAGGACTCCGTCCGGGCCGACGTCGCGATGCACCCCGCCGGACGCCGCGTGCCCGGGACCGCGGCGCTCGTGACCGAGGTCCTCGACCGCGTCGACCTGACCTCCCTCGCCGACCGTGACGGGCGGCTGCTGTCCGGCGGCCAGCAACGGCGGGCGACCCTCGCCGTCGGGCTCGCGATGCGGCCCCGCCTGCTGCTGCTCGACGAACCCACGTCGAGCCTCGACCTGCGCAGCCGCGACGACGTGATCGACATGCTCGCGGCCCTCGCGGCGCACATCCGGTGCACCGTGATCGCGACCCACGACATGCACCTGGTCGCCGAGTGGGCGGACCGGGTGATCGTCCTCGACCAGGGGCAGGTCGTCGCCGACACCGACCCCCGGACCCTCTTCTCGCGCCAGGACCTCCTGCGCCAGGCCCGCCTCGTCCCACCACAGGTCGTCCAGCTCGGGGCGGCCCTCGGGCTGGAGCCCGCCCCGCTGTCGGTGCCCGAGCTCGTGGCCCGGCTGTCCCTGCGGACCACGACCCCCGACGCGACCCTACGCACCAACGGGAGGCTCTCGTGAGCAGCACCACCGGCGCCACGACCACGCTGTCCGCGCAGGTCCCCCCGCGCCCGGCACCACGCACCGACGCTCCCCCTCCGACCGGTGCCGGGCGCGGGCGGTCCTCGCGACTCCGCCGGGCCGACAGCGAACGACTGTCGCTCGAGTGGATCAAGCTCGAGCTCATGCGTGTCGCCTACGCGACGCGCGGCGGGTTCCTCGCCCGGCGCGACCCGCGCGCGGTGCTCTTCTGGTACGCGCTGTGCGGGCTGGCACCGTGGTTCACGTACGACCTCACGGTGCTCGCGATCCTGTTCGTGATCGCGGCGGGCACCGCGCTCGCGGCAAGGATCGGGCCCCTCCTGCTCGGGGTGTTCGCGCTCGGGATCGCGGGGCAGTGCCTCTACCTGCTGGCGCTCGTCTGGTTCCTCCAGGGCGACGCGACCGCGATCCAGGGGCTCGCGGTCATCACGCTCAAGCTCGGCACGGTCTCGCTCGTGAGCATGGCCGCGTTCGTCTCTCTCGACCCCGAGAAGCTCTCCGACGCCCTCCTCGCGCTGCACGCTCCCGCGATGCTGGGGTTCGGGGTCAGCTACGGCTACCGGATGCTGCCGCTGCTGATCGACGAGTTCCACACGATCATCGACGGCCATCGTCTGCGCGGACCACGCGCGACCCGGCACGGCCTGCTCGGCTGGCGCACCGCACGGCGGGTCTCGCTCATCGTCGTCGAGTCGTTCTACCCGCTCATGCTCAACACGGCCAAGCGGACACGGACGACGGTCGAGGCCCTCGAGACCAAGGGCTTCACGACCGAGCGGCGTGACGACGCCGGCCGACGCATCCGCCTCGCGCACCTGGCGTTCGGGGCGGGCGACGTCGCGCTGCTCGCGACGTCGCTCGTCGTCGTGGTCGCGGCGTTCGTGGTGGGTACGACGTGGCCGGTGCTGGGCTGAGGGAGCGGGCCCGGGGGGGGCCCCGGCCGCGCCGGGC
>NZ_JACSQF010000002.1:0-84472 GCF_014836755.1 Oerskovia merdavium | reverse complement strand
CCCCGGCCCCGCTCCTGACGGCTGGTCGGCGGACGAGCCTCAGCTCGTGCGCACCGCCTGCGGCTCCTCGGACATCTGCTCGCGGTCGACGCGCGCCGCGCGCAGCCTCGACAGGATGACCGCCCCGAACGCGATGCCCGCCGCGACCACCGCGATGCCGATGCGCAGGGTGTGGTTGGCGTCCTCGGGGACGCTCAGGAGCACGACAGCGGGGGCGATGAGCACCGAGACCAGGTTCATGACCTTGAGCAGCGGGTTGATCGCCGGACCGGCCGTGTCCTTGAACGGGTCGCCCACGGTGTCGCCGACGACGGTCGCCTCGTGCGCCGGGGACCCCTTGCCGCCGTACGCGCCGTCCTCGACGATCTTCTTCGCGTTGTCCCACGCGCCCCCGGAGTTCGCCAGGAAGACCGCCATGAGCACGCCCGCGCCGATGGCCCCCGCGAGGAAGCCCGCGAGCGGGCCCACCCCCAGGCCGAAGCCCACCGCGATGGGCGCGAACGCTGCCAGCAGGCCGGGCGTCGCGAGCTCGCGCAACGAGTCGCGCGTGCAGATGTCGACGACCTTGCCGTACTCGGGGCGCTCGTCGTACGTCATGATCCCGGGGTGCTCGCGGAACTGGCGGCGCACCTCGTAGACGATCGCACCGGCCGCGCGGGTCACGGCGTCGATCGCGAGGCCCGAGAACAGGAAGACGGTCGCCGCCCCGAGGATCACGCCGACCAGGGTGATGGGCGAGATGATCGAGTAGTCGAGCATCGAGACCACGAGCCCACCGGCCGGGTTCGTGATGTCCGCGAGCGCCCCGCCCACCGCGTCCGCGTAGGACCCGAACAGCGCGGTCGCCGCGAGGACCGCGGTCGCGATCGCGATGCCCTTGGTGATGGCCTTGGTCGTGTTGCCCACGGCGTCGAGGTCGGTGAGGATCTGCGCGGCCTCCGGGTCGCCGTCGCCCGCCTCGCCCACGGACATCTCGTAGATGCCCTGCGCGTTGTCGGACACCGGACCGAACGTGTCCATCGCGACGATCACACCCACGGTCGTCAGGAGCCCGCAGCCTGCGAGCGCGATGAGGAACAGCGAGAGCCAGACCGAGCCGCCCGCGATGAGGAAGACGCCGCAGATGGCAGCCGCGATGATGCCCGCGGTGTAGACCGCGGACTCGAACCCGACCCCGATGCCGGACAGGACGACCGTGGCCGCCCCCGTGCGCGAGGTGGCGGCGACGTGGAGGGTGGGCTTCGACGTCGTGCCCGTGAAGTAGCCCGTGACCCACAGGATGATGCCCGCCAGGACCACGCCGATGAGGACCGCGAGCGCCGCGACCACGCGCGGGTCGCTCGTGACGTCGCCCAGGTCCGCGGTGCCCGACAGCTCGGAGAACGACGACGGGAGGTACGCGAACGCCGCGACCCCGGCCAGGACCGCGCCGAGCAGCGCCGAGAGGTAGAACCCGCGGTAGATGGCCCGCAGGCCGTTCTCCTCGCCGCGGATACGCGTGATGAACACGCCCAGCACCGCGACGAACGCGCCGATCGCCGTGACGATCAGCGGGAAGACGAGCCCCTGCTCACCCATCGCGGCCTTGCCCAGGATGAGGGCCGCGACGAGCATGACGGCGTAGGACTCGAACAGGTCGGCGGCCATGCCCGCGCAGTCGCCCACGTTGTCGCCCACGTTGTCCGCGATGGTCGCCGCGTTGCGCGGGTCATCCTCGGGGATCCCCTGCTCGACCTTGCCCACCAGGTCGGCACCGACGTCCGCCGCCTTGGTGAAGATCCCGCCGCCCACGCGCATGAACATCGCGAGCAGAGCAGCCCCGAACCCGAACCCCTCGAGCACAGCCGGCGCGTCCCCTCGGTACAGCAGGACGACCCCTGCCGCACCGAGCAGCCCTAAACCCACGACGGACATCCCCACCACGCCTCCGGTGCGGAAGGCCACGCGGGCCCCCTCGGCACGGCCGCCGGGTCTGGTCGCGGCCGACGCGACGCGCACGTTCGCGCGCACCGCGAGCCACATCCCCAGGTACCCGATGCACGCCGAGAACCCGGCGCCCACGAGGAACGCGACCGAACGCCCTACCTTGATGCCGGCGTCCCCCGGCAGCAGGAACAGGAGACCGAACACGATGACCGCGAACAGGGCGAGCGTGCGGAACTGCCGGTTGAGGTAGGCCGACGCCCCTTCCTGGATCGCTTGCGCGATGTCCTGCATCTTCGCGGTCCCCTCGGGCGCCGCGAGGACCTGACGTCTGAGCACGAAGGCGAAGACCAGCGCGGCGAGCCCGATGGCCCCGATCACCGCGACGATCGTGAGACTGGTGGAGCTGAGCGTGAGCATCCGTCCTCCTTGACGACTGCTGGACCGGGGTCACCGGCTGACCTCCGGCACCCCCGGAGGATGCGCCCGAGTCTAGCCATGTGTGGCGCACGTCACGCGACGTCGTGCAGGTCTTCACGAGAGAGCACCCCAACGATCCGACGCGGCCGACCGTCATGATCAGTGACACCACCCACCACGGGTGGTCACGCACAGGACGAAGGGGGATCGGTGGCCACCTGGGACGACGAGCTCGCCGCGCTGACAGCACAGCGCGGGCAAGCGCTCACGGGGTACGCCTACCTGCTCTGCGGGAACAGGCGCGATGCGGAGGACGTGGTGCAGGACGCACTCGTCAAGGTGTTCTCACGGCTTCGTGGAAGGGGCCCGACGGCGTCCCGACAGCCCGCGCCGACGTCGCCCTCGGGCGGGACGAGGCTCTTCACGCTCGACGACGCCCCCCGCAGCGAGGCCGAGCGCCCCGTCGCACACCTCGAGGGGTACGTGCGACGGGCGATCCTCACGCTCTACCTCGACGGCTACCGCCGTCGACGGAGCTGGCTCGGGCTGCGGCACCTCGTCGGGCAGCGGGAGCCCGTCCCCGGCCCGGAGGCACCTGCGTCGGCCCGCGCCGACACGGCCAAGGCGCTCGCGGGGCTGACGCCGCGCCAGCGCGCGTGCGTCGTGCTCCGGTACTACGAGGACCTGACCGTCCCCCGCATCGCCGAGGAGCTCGGGTGCGCCGAGGGGACCGTCAAGCGGCACCTGTCCGATGCGATGACCGTCATGCAGCAGACGCTGGGGGCAGCTGCCCCGGCCGTGCCGGCGCTGCCGGTCGCCGCCACGACACCGGCCCGGCCCGGCCCGGCCCGGAAGGCGGAACGGACGACGGAACCGGCCTCGCCGTCCCGCGCGAAGCCACCCACCACACCGGCACAGGACCTGCCGACCCCCGCAGCGACGAACGGGAGGAACACCCAGTGAACGCCACCCACATCGGCCCCTCGAACCACGACGACGAGCTGCGCAGCGCCCTGCGCGACCTGGTCGACGACGCGTCCCTCCCGGGGCTCGACACCCACCTGGACGTCGTCCGCGGACGCACGCGCCGCCGTCGGGCAGCGAAGAAGGTCGCCCTGGGGGCGACCACGCTGTGCGTCGCCGGGGCGCTGGGCGTCGCGGCGATCACGCTCCCGCAGGGAGTCCGACCCACGCCCGTCGCTCCGGCCGAGTCCCCGTCCCCCTCGGCGATCCCGACGCAGACGTCCGCATCGCCGACCTTCCCTGCAGGGATCGACGCCACGGCTCTCGCGTGCCAGCAGCCTGCCCCGATCCCGACGGGCGACGACCTGCCCGCCCACCTGAGCGTCGGGGTGCCCGCCCTCACGGCGCAGACAGCCGGCTCCGTGACCGCACCGGTCCTCCTGCGGTTCGACGGCGACGCGCGCCTCCGGTACGCCGACTCGGCCACGGGCGCGTACATCGTCACCCAGGGCGGGGTCATCGTCAGCTCGCCGCTCCCTGCTGCCGAGACCACGGGTGAGGCCACGCCTGCCCCAGGCTCCTCGGCGACCTGGGAGCTCGAGCTCGCTTCGTCCGCGTCGTGCGACCCGACCACCACGCAGCCGTCGCCGCTCCCGGCGGGTGACTACGAGGTGTTCGCGCTGCACCGGTTCCCGCTCACGGGCTACTCGGCCCTCCGAGCGGACGGGACCTGGGACGAGGAGACGACCGGGGCCCTGTTCGACGGGTGGCTCGTCGCCGAACCGGTCCCGCTGACGATCGCTCCCGAGCCGGACCCGGTCACCCCCGCACAGGAGCCGGTCGTCGTCCGGGACGCGATCGGTGCCGACACCTCGGCGGTCTTCGCGGCCTTGCGCAGGGCCGCCACGACGGGCGCCCCGGTCTCGCTCGACCTGTTCGCGCACACGCCCCTGACCGACGGCCCTGCCGGCGTGCGAACTCTCACGATCGAACCGAACACGGAGACCGGCGGACGGCCTCGTACGACGAGCGACGACGGGTGGAGCCTGGAGCTTCACGGCGGCGCCCTGGTTCCCGACGACCTGCAGGACTGGGAGAGCTTCTCCCGGCTGCTCGGTACCTTTACCGCGACCTTCGACGGCTCGGGGGCCAAGCCGATCATCACGCTCCAGGAGATCGTCGGCGCGACACCGGTGGCTCCACCGCCGGCACTCGAGGACCGGGCCGTCTGCTCCGCCTTCGAGTCGAGCTTGAACGGAACGGGAGAGGTCAGCGCCATCGCCCAAGCCGACGTCGTTGCGCTCGCCGCCGACCCGGCGCGAGCCGTGGACTCGTCGGTCTACCGAGAGATCAAGGCTCGGTGGATCGCCTCACCGCGTGTCTGGTGGGCGATCCAGTCGAGCGCGGAGACCATACGGAACTGGCACCTCGGTGGGGACGCGATCATGGGAGCCTGCGGGGGCTACTGGAGCCACTGACCGACGCTGGACGCAGCGGCCCCGCTCGCCCCGGAGAAACCTCCGACGGCGAGCGGGCCGCCCGGCTCCCGGCGACGGTCAGTGCCACGGCCGGACTCGCTCCACCTCTCGCAACCAGAGCTCCTGCGCTTGAATGGGTGCACCGCCGTCCTCAAGGAGCACGCATGCCCCGCTCGACCTCACTCTCTCGCACGTCTGCTCCCCCCTGGGCGGAGGCGGTCGCGTCCTGGACGGGCCGGATCGTGCAGGCCGTCGCGTTCTGGCTCGTGCTCGCGCTGATCCTGCTCCTGTTCGCCCCGGGCTTCGTGCGGACCGTGAGCGACTGGCTCGCGGTGCTGAACCTCCCCACCTTCCCGAGCGTGTTCTCGGTGGTCCTGGTCGGGGTGATCGCGAGCGGTCTCCTGCGCAGGCAGCGTGCGGCCCTGTGGTTCGTGGTCCTCCTGTGGCAGCTCCCGGTCGCGGTGCTGGGGCTCGCCGTCGGCCTCCTGTGGGTGTTCGACGACGACAAGCAGGCCCTGCGGTCGGACGGCCTGGTCCTGACTCCCCTCGAGGTCGCGTCCTGGATCGTGGCGGTCGCAGCCGTGATCCTGCTGATCGCGGCCCGCTCGGCGTTCCCGGCGAAGGTCAGCAAGGGGGCCTGGTGGCGGGCGATCCTCGTGCTCGTCATCGGTGTCGCGCTCTCCGCGTTCGTCACCCTCCTCCTCCTGGAGGTCGTCCCGAACACGCTGCACGGGATCCGCAACCGGGTGAACTGGAGCCTGTCGGTCGCGACGGGCCTCGCGCCCAGCGACTACCCGTTGCACGCCGACGGCATGGGCCCCGCATGGCTCGCCCTGCTCGCAGGCCTCATCTCGGCCCTGGCGCTGGTCCTGGCGATCGCGGTGTTCATGCGCTCTGCCCCGCACGACGCCAAGGTCGAGGCCGCGGACGAGCTCGCGGTGCGCAAGCTCCTGCTCGAGCACCCGAGCGACGACTCGCTCGAGTACTTCGCGACCCGCTGGGACCGCAGCGCCGTCTTCTCGCAGGACCAGCGGGCGGCGATCTCCTACCGGGTCATCTCGGGAGTGTGCCTCGCGGCAGGCGACCCGATCGGTGACAAGGCGAGCTGGCCCGACGCGATCGAGCAGTGGCGTGCGCACGCCCGCCGGTTCGGCTGGGTCCCCGCGGTGCTGTCGACGAGCGAGCTCGGCGCCAAGGCCTTCCAGGCGGTCGACCTGCACCCGATCGCGCTGGGCGACGAGGCCATCATCAACACGCGCACCTTCAACCTCGACGGCCCGGCCATGCGGTCCGTCCGGCACGCGGTCGCGCGCCCCGAGCGCGAGGGCTACCGCGTCCTGGTCCGCCGCCAGTCGGAGATCGCCCCCGACGAGCTCGCGAAGCTGGTCGCTGTGGCCGACGAGTGGCGGCACGGCGAGGAGCGCGGCTTCTCGATGTCGTTGAGCCGCCTCGGGGACCCCGCGGACCCGCGCGAGATGATCGTCTCGGCCCACGACGCCGACGGGAACCCGCGCGGCCTCCTGTCGTTCGTACCGTGGGGGCGCCGCGGCCTGTCGCTCGACGTCATGCGCCGCCACCCGCAGGCCGTCAGCGGCGTCACCGAGTTCATGGTCACCGAGCTCGTCGCCGCAGCCCGCGGCACGGGGATCGACCGCATCTCGATGAACTTCGCGATGTTCCGCGGGTCGTTCGAGCAGGGCGCCCGCATCGGAGCGACCCCGGTCCAGCGCTTCAACCGCCGGGTGCTGCTGATCGCGTCGCGGTTCTGGCAGCTCGACTCGCTGTACAAGTCGAACGAGAAGTACCTGCCGGACTGGAAGCCCCGCCTGCTCTGCTACCAGAACGCGGGCCAGCTCACGCAGATCATCTTCGCGGTCGGGCAGGCAGAGGGCTTCCTGCCGAACACCCCGAACCTCCTCCACCGCCGCGACCGCTCTCCGGACCTGCACCGGCCCGAGGTCTCCGCGGCCTTCGCCGATGCCGTGCGCGCCCAGGAGACCGCGCTGCTCACGGTCTCGGCTCCCACGCGCCGCCTGACCGAGCAGCAGGCCACGCGCCACGCCAAGCTCGGCGTCCTGCGGGCCGCGGGCATGGAGCCCTACCCCGTCTCGGTCCCCCGGACCGTCTCGATCGGCGAGGCCGTGCGCCGGGGCGCCCACGTGCCCGACGTCGGCGCACCGGCCGGGGCGAGCACCTCACCCGGCGACGTGCCCACCTCGGGCGACCTGTCCGTCGTCGGGCGCGTGGTGCGGCTGCGCGACCACGGCGGCGTGATCTTCGCCGACCTGCGCGAGGGCACCGACGAGATCCAGGTCATGTTCACCGCGGACAGACCGGGCCCGGACCTCGCGCTGTGGCGCCGAGCCGTCGACCTCGGCGACCAGGTGAGCGTGACGGGCGACCTGACCCGCAGCCGGCGCGGCGAGCTCTCGATCCACGGCACCGCCTGGTGCATGGCCTCCAAGGCCCTGACCTCACCCCCCGACAAGCACCGGGGGCTCGCCGACGCCGAGGCCAAGGTCCGGCTCAAGCACATGGAGCTCGCCCTCGACACCCGCACGGCCCAGGTCCTGCGGGGCCGCAGCGCGGCCGTGAAGTCGCTGCGCGACTCGCTCGCGGCGCGCGAGTTCATCGAGGTCGAGACCCCGATCCTGCAGCGCGTGCACGGTGGCGCGAACGCCCGCCCCTTCACGACGCACATCAACGCCTACGACGTGGACCTGTACCTGCGCATCGCGCCCGAGCTGTTCCTCAAGCGGCTCGCGATCGGCGGGGTCGGCAAGGTGTTCGAGCTGGGCCGCAACTTCCGCAACGAGGGCGCCGACGCGACCCACAACCCCGAGTTCACGTCGCTCGAGGCCTACCAGGCGTACGGCGACTACACGTCGATGCGCGTCCTCACCCGTGACCTCATCATCGAGGCCGCGATCGCGGTGCACGGCGAGCCGGTCTCACGCCGGGCCGACGGGACCGTGGTCCGGCTCGACGGCGAGTGGCCCGTCCACACCGTGCACGGGGCCGTGTCCCGGGCGGTGGGCCAGGAGGTCACGCCAGACACTCCCCTCGAGACGCTCCAGGCGATCTGCGAGGAGAAGGGCGTCCACTGGACCCCGACCATGACGCACGGCGCGATCGTCACCGAGCTGTACGACGCGTTCGTCGAAGGGCAGACCGTCGAGCCCACGTTCTACACGGACTTTCCCCTCGAGACCTCGCCGCTGACCCGCACGCACCGCCGCGACCCGCGGCTCGCCGAGCGGTGGGACCTCGTGGCGTTCGGCGCCGAGCTGGGCACCGCGTACTCGGAGCTCATCGACCCTGTGGACCAGCGCGAACGCCTCACGCAGCAGTCCCTGCTGGCCGCAGCGGGCGACCCCGAGGCCATGGAGGTCGACGAGGAGTTCCTGTCCGCCCTGGAGTTCGCGATGCCGCCCACGGGTGGGCTCGGGATCGGGGTCGACCGCGTCTACATGATGCTCATCGGTGCGAGCATCCGCGAGACGCTCGCGTTCCCGTTCGTGCGGCCGTCGGGCCGCGGCTGAGCGAGAGCTCGTCGGGGGCGGGACCGAGATCGGTGGGGTAGATCGACGGCGAGCCCGACCGATCCCGGTCCGGCGTCCCTGGGACGTCACGCCCGACGGCGCCTCGAAGCGAGCACCATCCCGAGCGCCATCGAGACCAGGGCCACCCCGACGAGGAAGGGCTCCCCCGGGCCCGCAGCGGCGAAGGCCCCGCCTCCGGCCGCGAAAGCCAGCACGAGCGCGGTCATGGGGACAGCGACGCGACCCTCGGGCGAGCGCTGCTTCTTGAGATGGTCGAGGACCGCCCCCGTGCCCGCACCGAACACCACGGCGAACAGGTACAGCATCGTCGTCCTCGCTCCCGTGCCGCCCGTCGGCATCCGGCCAACCTTCGCGTATCGGACCGGTCCTGGCCAGTCCGACGTGCCGCCGAGAGATGCTCCGCACGAGTTTTCCGCACCACCGTGCGGAGAGATCGTCGTGGGGTGTGGATGGCGTCACACAGAGCGATAACGAACGGGTAACGTAGGCGACGATCGGGCGCAGCACGGACGGCAACGACCACTGGCTCCCGCACCACGGCAGTCAGCAGCGTCCTCCCCCGGGAGGCCGTCCAGAGCACAGGAGTCACCTCAGGTGGAAACGTCCGCACCGGTCCAGCAGCGCCCGCACGGCGCCGCGCCGACCCCCACGCGGCGTCAACGTCAGGCCGAGCTCCGAGCACGCGAGCTCGCCGCAGCAGGCCTCGAGGGACGCGCCCACACGGACTCGCTGCACGTCGAGCACCGCCACACCGCGCCCCGTCCTGCGACGTTCGCGGTGCCCCAGGTCGCCGCTCCTCCTGCCCCCGTCGAGCCGTCGCTCTCCGTCCCGGCCCACTTCGCCGGCGCGCACCAGGCACCAGCCCCTGCCAGCCCGGCCGTCTCCCCGGCCGTCTCCCCGGCCGCCGCGGCCCGCGCCATGGCCCCCGTCGAGGCTCCGGTCGCAGCCCAGCCCGCGGCTCCCCGCGTCTCGCCCTTCCCGCCCACGGGCATCCAGCGTGCCACCGAGCCCGTCGCGCCGCTGCAGACACCCTCAGGTGAGATCCCGGTCGTCCTGGTACCCGCCCCGACCCCTCTGCGCTCGACCCCCACGCCCGTCGTCGCGGCCCCGCAGAGCCCGGTCGTCGAACCCGCGTCGTACGACGCGGCGACGGTCGAGCACCCCTTCGCCCCTCTCACACGACGTGAGCGCAAGACCGGCGGACCGGCTACGGGTCCCACCCCGGTCGTTGCCACGGCAGCACCGACGCGCGGACCTCTGTTCGGCTCCAAGTTCGTGGCCCGCGCGGCGACGGGTGCAGCCTTCGTGGGTGCCCTGGCCTGCGTCCCTCTGGTGCTTCCCAGCACGGCCTCGGGGGACTTCGCCCCTGGCGGCATGCGGACGGACCTCGCGGACGACGAGGCCGGCGACACCACGACCGAGCTCGCCCAGCAAGAGGTCGACGCCGAGGAGCAGCTCCTCAGCCAGGCGCAGGACCTCCTCACCCGCGCCGACGGCCCCGCCGCAGACCGGGCCACGAGCCCGCAGGACCTCGCTGACGCGAAGGCCGAGCTGGCCGCGCTCACCGAGTCCCTGATCGCCGAGCGCGCCCAGGGCACGGACCGTGCCTCGCGTTCGAGCGAGCGCACAGCCCTGACGACGGAGACCGCCGCAGAGGTCGACACCGAGGCCGCCGCCCCGGCGACCAGCGAGGACGTCGCCCGCGCGGCGAACCGGGTCGCGGTCCTGCTCCAGGACTTCGGCGAGACGGGCGCTTCCGGCGTCACGCCGGCTCCGGCGACCCCCGGCGAGCTCGCGGCCGAGCGCCGCGTGCGCGCGGCGAACCTGCTCGCCCAGTGCGGGTCCACGAACTACGCGAACGGCAAGATCCCGGCTTCCGCCCTGACGACGCTCTCGTTCGCTCGCAGCCACATGCTGCGTTGCGACGCGGCGGCGATGCTCGAGGAGCTGTCCGCGGCCTACCAGCAGCGCTTCGGCGAGCCGATCGGCCTGACCGACTCGTACCGCTCCTACGCCAGCCAGGTCGCGACCCGCGCGGCCAAGCCCGGCCTCGCGGCAGTGCCCGGCACGTCCAACCACGGCTGGGGCCTGGCGATCGACCTGACCTCTCCCGCGTCGAACCCCGGCTCGGCCCAGTACAAGTGGCTGCGCGCCAACGCCCCGCTCTACGGCTGGGACAACCCGGCCTGGGCCCGGACCAACGGTTCCAAGCCCGAGCCGTGGCACTTCGAGTACGCGTCCGGCTGGTAGCCGGCACTCAGGCGAACGCCGCCTCCACCGTGGGGGCCACGGCCCCGTCGGGAACCTCTCCGCGCAGGACCTGCGCGACGACGTCCGGACGGGTGAGCGGGAACATGTGCCCCTCGCCGCGCAGGCCGTAGACCTTCGCGCCCAGCCGAGCGCCGAGCTCACGCTCCTCGCGCAGGAACGCCCCCTGGCCACGCCGCCCCCAGCCGACGAGCTGGACCGGGCGCACGGCGAGCCTCTGCAGCGCGCCCGCGTCACGCGCGAAGAGCTCGGTGACCCGTTCTGCCTGCGCCCAGCTCTGCTCGTACTGCCCGGTGAGCAGGCGCCACGCCTCGGGCGTGCCGTAGCGGCGGACGGCCTCGTCGTCGGGCAGCGGGTCGGGGCGGTGCGTCGCGTCGTACCAGGCCCGACGACGCAGCGCGGGCCCCCACCTCGTCACCGCGGGGCAGCGAGAGAGCAGCAGGCCGCTCGTGTGGACGACCCGTTCCGCGAGGAGCGTCAGTCCCACGGGGGCCGGACGCTCGGGACGCCGCGGGAGGAACGGGGTCGTGGGGTCGAGCAGCAGCACGGCGCCGACCTCCTCGGGGTGGGTCAGCGCCCACTCGATCGCGGCCAGGCCACCCACGCTGTGCCCCACGAGCCCGACGCTGCCCGGCGCCTGGGCCTCGACCAGCCCGAGCTGGGCACGGACCTCCCCGACCGGGGCCGTGACGGCGGTGTCCCAGGAGTCGAGCACCAGGACCGTCGCGTCCGGGTACTGCTCACGCACCACGCGGGCGACGGGCTCCATGTCCGAGGGGGCGAGCAGTAGACCCGGGAGGACCACCCAGGTCGTGGGTGCCGGTGCGATGATCGCCGAAGCCATGCGGCACAGTCCATCACGGCTCGCTGTGCGCCACCGGGGAGCGCGCTGTGCCGTCCTGGGGAGCATCTGTCTCCGGTGCGCGCCGGCGCGGCCGGCGCAGCGTCAGGACCTGCACGGCCAGCACGAGCACCACGGAGAACGCGACGACCTGGACGCGCTGCACGATCCCGGTCCCGACGGGGAGCGGGCTGCCGAACAGGCCGATCGTGCCGGTCACGACCCCCAGGAACGGTCCCAGCGCGCCCGCGAGGCGCGCCGAGAAGCCGAGGAGGGTGCGCCGTCGGGCACGCGCGAGCCACACGACCCCCGCGCTCGCGACGAACGAGCTGACTCCCGAGGCCACGCTCGAGAAGGTGTGCGCCTCGTGAGCGAGGCTGAGCTCCCCGGCCGCCTCGCGTGCCGGGCAGTCGCCCACCGAGAGCGCGCAGTCGAGCGGCAGCAGGGCGTCCGCCACGGTCGCGAGGCCGAACGCGACGAACGCCCAGAACGTCACCTTCTGCCCGAGGGTCGCGGCCGGCGCGCCCGCCCGGCGGGCGCGCACGTACGCCGTCCCCAGGAGGGCGAGGCCCACGAGCACCAAGGCTCCCGACGCCACGTCGGTGGACCGGAAGAGGGGTGAGGTGGCCTGGTCGAGCGCCGCGAGCTCGGACAGGTACGACCGCGCGGGGTCGAGGGGCCAGCCCGCCGCCGCCTCGACGACGACCCCCAGGTAGAGGATCCCGGCGAGGGCGAGCAGAACCTGCGCAGCCGAGACCAGCCGAGCGCCCGGACGGCCCGCGCGCGACCCATCGGGTGAGGGCTTCGAGCTCATGCGACCAGGGCCTCGACGCCCGCGACGATGCGCTCGATCCCGAAGTCGAGCTCGGCTTCGGCCGAGTACGCCGACTGCTGCGCCTCGCCGACCGTCGCGCCGACGCGGCCCGCGACCGTGAACGTGCTCATCGCGCTGATGCGCTCGAGGAGCGGGGCGTTCGCGGCCCACCACTCGTCGTCGGTCTGGCCGCTGGCCTCGTGTGCGGCGCGGGCCGCGCGAGCGCGGCGTGCAGCGGTGGTCGCCTGGCCCACGACGAGCGTCACGGTCGCGTCCATCGCGACGTCGTCGAGTCCGACTCCCTCGATCGCTCGGAGCTCGACGTCGTACTTGCGGGTCTCGCCCGGTCCCAGGACGGGGCGCGCGAGGTCGACGTCGAGGAGCCACGGGTGGGCCGCGAACAGGTCCCAGTTCGCGCGGGCCACCGATCGCAGCCGGTCCTGCCACGTCGTCCCCGTCGCACGCCCCTGGGGATAGAGCTCGCCGTAGGCACGGTCGACCACCAGGTCCACGAGGTCGTCCTTGTTCTGCACGTAGGTGTAGAGCGACATGGTGCCGATGCCCAGCGCGGCCGCGACCTTGCGCATCGAGAGCCCCGTGAGCGCCCCGTCCTGGTCCGCGAGCCCGACGGCGGCACGTGCCACGTCGTCGGGTGTCCGGGACTGCTGGGGGCCCCGCGCGCCACGGTCGGCGTGCAGACCCCAGAGAAGGGCGAGGGTCCGCGCGGGGTCGCGCGGCGCGGGGGGAGCTGGGCTGGGCGTGGGGGTCGGCACGGGCTGCCTCCTCGGTCGGGGTCAGGGATCATCGAGGAGTGCCCGACGTTCACCCGAACTGTCGGGAATGATCTGCGTACATCGTACGTTGATCGGCTCGGGAAACGTCGACGGACGGCGTACCAGGAAGGCCTCGTGACCCCAGCAGCCCCCCTCTCGACGGGACCGACCGCGCCACGACGGGGCGCCGGCGCCGCCGCTCTCGCCTCGCCCGAGCACTGGGACCGGGGAACGGTCGACGACCTGCTCGACGCGTGGGCGTCGGGCGACGCGTCACCCGACGAGGTGTTCTGGGGCGCGGTGTGCGCCGAGGCACTGAGCCATGTCGCGGCTGGGCGCCTGGTTCCCGTGGTCCGGGAGGACACCGGGAGGTCGACGGGCACCGGCGGGCCGGCTGCCTCGGCCGGAGCGGCGAGACCGGCCGAGGCCGACGGTGCGCCGCCCTCGGTGGGGTGGCGGGTCGGCCCGCTCGACGGCCCCTCGCTCGACCGTCTGGACGCGCTCGCCGAGGCCATGCCGTCCGACGGGCGAGGACCGGGCGCGACGAGCGGCACGGGCACCCGGACTTCCCTGGTCCGTGGCGCCATGGATGCCGTGGCCGACACCCTGGTCCGGGAGGTCGGGGCGAGCGTCGGAGCACCTCGCGGGGTGGCGCGCGGCCTGGTCGCGAGGCCGGGAGCCGGCACGAGCCGGGGTGCCGCCGAGGCGCTCGCCGCCGACGCGGTCGACGGCCGGCGGGTCGCCGCCGACGCGGCCCCCGTCCCCGACCAGCTGGTGGCCTGGGTGCACGATGCCACGGCCCTCCTCGACCCCCGCGTGGCCGTGAGCCTGCGGCTCGAGCCGCTCGTGCTCCGCACCGCCGGTCCACGGGCCGCTGAGGACGACCCGCTGCCTGCCGAAGACGACCGTCACGAGGACCTGGCCACGTGCGACTGGCGCGCGACCGTGGTCGTCCGCGGCCCCGCCGGGTCCCGCACCGCTGACGAGCTCTGGGCCGCGGCCCGGTCCGGCACACGAACGCGCGAGGCGCAGGAAGAGGTCGGCGACGTCCTGGTCCGGCTGCGCGCGGGAGCGACGGCCTGGCCTCCGCTCGACGAGCTGCTCGACCAACCCGTCCCCCGCGCGCTCGTGCTCGCCCCGGCCGACGTCCGCGAGCTCCTCGCCGAGGGCTCCGCGTCGCTGGCCGCGACCGGGATCGCGGTCGAGTGGCCCGCAGGCCTCGCAGGTCATGTCCGGTCGGTCGCGGTCTTCTCCCCGACCGAGGTCCCCGGTGACGACCCGGCCGGTGAGCGCCGGGCCCTGCCCGCTCTGCTCGGATCGTCCGGCCTCAGCCGTCATCGTTCCGTCCCGTCGTCGCCCATGACTCTCACGCACGAGCTCACGCTCGACGGTGTACGGCTCACCGCGGCCGAGCGCGAGCACCTGGCGCGCGTCCACGCGGAGGGGCGCTCCGCCGTCGTGCGGCTGCGGGGGCGCTGGGTCCTCGCGGACCCGGCCGCAGCCACGGCCGCGACGCGACGCACGCCCCAGCCCGTCTCCGCGCTCGACGCCGTCGCGGCCGCGCTCACCGGGGTCGCCCGCGTGGGCGACCAGGACCTCGCCGTGACCCCGACACCCTGGCTCGACCGCCTGCGCGCCGAGCTCGAGGACCCTGCCCCGGCGCGCGACGTCGTCGTCCCCCCGGGGCTCCGCGCGACGCTGCGCGACTACCAGCTCGACGGCCTGCGCTGGCTCGCACGCCTGACAGGGCTGGGCCTGGGCGCGTGCCTCGCGGACGACATGGGCCTGGGAAAGACCGTCACGCTCATCGCGCTGCACCTGCACCGCGCTCGCCCCCGGCCCGACGACGCCGCAGGTCCCACCGGGGAGCGCGCGGGCACCGGACCCACCCTGGTCGTGTGCCCGGCCTCGCTCCTGGGCAACTGGGAGCAGGAGATCCGCCGGTTCGCACCGGGAGTCGCGGTGCGGCGCTTCCACGGCGCGTCGCGCGACCTGCGCGGGGTCGCCGACGGGTTCGTGCTGACGACCTACGGGACCGTCCTGTCGGACTCGTCCCAGGCCGCCCCCGTGCTCGCGGCGCACGGCTGGGGGCTCGTCGTCGCGGACGAGGCCCAGCACGTCAAGAACCCGGGCTCGAGCACCGCGAAGGCCCTGCGGACGATCCCCGCCGAGGCGCGCGTCGCCCTGTCCGGGACCCCCGTCGAGAACAACCTCACCGAGCTGTGGGCCGTCATGGACTGGCTCAACCCCGGCCTGCTGGGCTCGCGCGGGCAGTTCCGGCGCCGGTGGGCCGACCCGATCGAGCAGACCCGCGACCCCGTGCTGGCCGAGAAGCTGTCCCGTCTGGTCCGCCCCTTCCTGCTCCGACGACGCAAGTCCGACCCGGGGATCGCGCCCGAGCTGCCGCCGAAGACCGTGACCGACCAGGTCGTGCCCCTCACGGCCGAGCAGGTGGGGCTCTACGAGGGCGCCGTGCGGTCGGCGCTCGACGAGATCGCCCGCGCCGAGGGCATGGGGCGCCGCGCCATGATCGGCGGCCTGCTCACGCACCTCAAGCAGATCTGCAACCATCCGGCCCAGTACCTGCACGAGGACGAGCCCCGGCTCTCCGGACGATCGGGCAAGCTCGACGCGTTCACCGAGCTCGTGGCGACCGTCCGGGCCGAGGAGGGCGCGATCCTCGTGTTCACGCAGTACGTCGCGATGGCCCGGCTCCTCGAGTCCTGCCTCGCGCGTCGCGGCGTCCCGACCATGCTGCTGCACGGTGGGACGCCCGTGGCCCAGCGCGAGCAGATGGTCGCCCGGTTCCAGAGCACCACGGAGATGCCGCCCGTGTTCCTGCTCTCGCTCAAGGCCGCAGGCACCGGGCTCAACCTCACGCGGGCCGACCACGTCATCCACTACGACCGCTGGTGGAACCCGGCCGTCGAGGAGCAGGCCACCGACCGGGCGTACCGGATCGGTCAGACCCGGCCCGTCCAGGTGCACCGGCTGACGAGCGAGGGAACCATCGAGGAGCACATCGCCCGCATGATCGAGTCCAAGCGCGAGCTCGCCGACGCGGTCTTGGCACCGGGTGGGGTCGAGGGCGCGATCTCCGAGCTCAGCACGGACGACCTGGCCGAGCTCGTGTCGCTGCGGGCGTCCGAGGGTGAGCGTCTCCCGGCGGAGAGCGACGCGCTCCGCGCCGAGGAGAGGGGGCGCTCGTGAGCGCCGTGGGCTTCCCGGCCTTCCCGCCGACCGGTACCGCGACCAAGGGCGCCGTCCGTCGGGGGCAGTCCTGGTGGGCGCGCTCGTGGGTGCGCGCCATGGAAGAGTTCGCGCTTGACGCGGGCCCTCTCAAGAAGGGGCGCGCCTACGCGCGGACCGGTCGGGTCGGCCCGATCACGGTCAGCCCCGGCGCGGTCCAGGCGCGCGTACAAGATGACGATGGGGAGATGTACCACACGGTCGTCTCGCTCGAACCGCTGACCGACGACGAGTGGGACAGGTTCCTCGAAGCCCTCGCCTCACGGTCCGGCCGACTCGCTGCCCTGCTCGCCGGAGAGATGCCACGCGACGTCGTCGCTGCGGCCCTCGACGCCGACGTCACGCTGCTCCCCGGGATCGGGGACCTCGAACCCGAGTGCGACTGCCCCACCTGGGACCTGCCCTGCCTGCACGCCGCAGCGCTCAGCTACCAGGCGGGCTGGCTGCTCGACGCCGACCCGTTCGTGCTGTTCCTCCTGCGCGGCCGGTCGCGCGAGCAGGTGCTCGACGCGCTGCGGGGGATCTCGGCGAGGGGCGCCGGGACGGGAGCGGCGCCGTCGGGCCTGCGGGTCCTCGGCGAGCTGCCTCCCCCGCCCGACGTCCCCGAACCGCCCGTCGCGGCGGACCTGCTCGTCGGCGTCCCCGACCGGACCCCCGATGGGACCCCCGTCGACGTCGCAGGGCTGCGAGCCGCGCTCGCCGCGGCGGCCCTCGACGCGGCCGAGCGGCTCACGGCCCGGGACCGCTGAGGGCCTCGGGCGCTCAGGCGCGCTCGAGCAGGACCATGACCTCGTAGTGCGAGGTCTGCGGGAACATGTCGAGCACCCGGCCACGCACCGGGCGCAGCGACGGCATGGCCGCGAGATCGCGGGCCAGCGACTCGGCGTTGCAGCTCGAGTAGACGACCTGCCGCACGGTCGAGGTCTCGAGCCACCCCGCGAGCTCCGCGCCGATCCCGCGCCGCGGCGGGTTCACGATCACCAGGTCAGGGACCCGCTCGGCCGCGAGAGCGAACGCGGTCGCGTCCCCCGCCCGGAACGTCAGGTCGTCGAACCCTGCCTGCTCGGCGCTGCGCTCGGCACTCACGATCGCCTCGCGGCTGGACTCGATCCCGACCACCTCGCGCCCCGGCGCCGCACAGTGCAGCGCGAACCCGCCGACCCCGCAGTACAGGTCCCACACGCTCGTCGGCGCGGCCTCGTCGACCCACTCGCGCCCCTGCCGGTACAGCGCAGCGGCGACCTCCGTGTTCGTCTGGAAGAAGCTCTGCTGACGCAGGTGCATCTCGATGCCGTTGACGCGCATGGTCAGGGTGTCGGCCTCGGTGAGCAGGATCTCCTGGTCCCCCTCGAGCGCGGCCTTGTGCTCGGGCAGGATGTTGGCCGACACCACGCGCGCCCGCGGCAGCGCGTCGAGCAGGCTTGGCAGGTGCTTGCGCAGACGTGAGACCGGCTCCTGGGAGCGCAGCACGAAGCGCACCATGAGCTCGCCGTCGGGCGACTGCGTGACCAGCACGTTCTTGAGCTCACCGCGTCGCGTCGTCACGTCGTACGGCGTGAGGGCGGCGCGCGTGACGAACGCTGCGAGGACGGGGAAGACGGCCTGGAGGTCCGCCGGGTACAGGCCGCAGTCCTGGAGGTCGACGCCGCGCCCGCCCGCGTCGAGGATGCCGAGCGTCGGGTGCTCGACCGTGCCGCCGACGACCATCTTGGCCTTGTTGCGGAAGCCGGACTCCTGGCTCGGGAACGGGCGGTCCCACCGCAGTCCCCCGTGCGCCGCGAGGAGGTCGCCCGCGTGCCGCTGCTTGTCGGCGAGCTGCGCGGCGTAGCCCTGCCCCATGAGGGTGCACGAACGGCACTCGTGGGCGTCGAAGTGGGGGCACTGCATTCCCCCGAGTCTACGGGGCGGGCCTCACGGGCCGGCCCCGGACGCGGTCCTCGGACCTGCGCGGGCCGGGACGTACAGGCCAGGCCGGGCCGGGCCGGTCGACCGCTACCCGGGGTTCGTGCCGACCACCACGGTCGCGCCGAGGTCGTCGTCGGTCACCGTCCGGGCGACCAGCCCGGCCTGCTCGAAGAGCCCGACCGCGACGGGGGCCTGGCGCTCGCTCGTCTCGATGAGCAGGTGGCCACCCGGGGCGAGCCAGGCCGCGGCGTCGGCGGCGACCCGTCGGTGCACGTCGAGCCCGTCGGCACCCCCGTCGAGCGCGACCCGGGCCTCGTGGAGCCTGGCCTCGGGGGGCATGGTCTCGATCGCGTCGGTCGGGACGTACGGGGCGTTGACGACGAGCACGTCGACCGTTCCTCGCAGCTCTTCGGGCAGCGCGTCGTACAAGTCGCCCTCGTGGACTTGTCCGTGAAGGTTCCGGCGCGCGCACCGAACGGCCGCGGGGTCGATGTCCGCGGCGTGCAGGTCGATGCCGGGACGGGCTGCACGCAGGACAGCGCCGAGCGCGCCCGTGCCGCAGCACAGGTCCACGACCGTCGCGTGCTCGGCCGTGAGGTCCCGGGCCGAACCTGCGAGGAGCTCCGAACGCCTGCGCGGCACGAACACCGTGGGCTCGACGAGGATGCGCAGGCCGCAGAACTCGGCCCAGCCGAGGACCTGCTCGAGCGGGAGCCCCGAGGCCCTGCGCGAGACCATGTCGTCGAGCTCCGCAGGAGAGGTCGCCGCGGCGACGAGCAGGTCCGTCTCGTCCTCGGCGAACACGCAGCCCGCGGCGCGGAGGGTGAGCACGATCTCTGCTGGGGTCATGGGGGGCTCACGCTACTACCCGGTGGGAGGGACGCGCGGGCGGATAATGGACACGTGCCCGACGCCGCAGCCCCCGTCCCCGCCCGCCCCGCCACTCCCGTGGTCGCCACCCCACAGGGTCCGTCCCCGCAGGCCCGCGCCCACGCCGAGGACCTCGCCCGGTTCGTCGAGGCCTCGCCCTCGTCGTTCCACGCGGCCCACGAGGTCGTCCGCCGCGCGGTCGAGGCGGGCTTCACGCTGCTCGACGAGGCCGACGCCTGGCCGCTCGCGGGCGCGGAGGGGCGCTACGTCGTCGTGCGCGACGGTGCCGTCATCGCGTGGGCGACGCCCGCGGGGGCAAGCGCCACGACGCCCTTCGCGATCCTCGGCGCGCACACCGACTCGCCCGGCTTCAAGCTCAAGCCCAAGCCCACCACGGGCCGCGAGGGCTGGTGGCAGGCGGGCGTCGAGGTGTACGGCGGCCCCCTGCTCAACTCGTGGCTCGACCGCGAGCTCGAGCTCGCCGGGCGCCTCGTGACGATCGACGGCCGCAGCCACCTGGTCCGCACCGGACCCCTGCTGCGCATCCCGCAGCTCGCGATCCACCTCGACCGCGGCGCCAACGACGGTCTGACGCTCGACAAGCAGCGCCACACCCAGCCGGTGTGGGGTCTCGGCGCGCTCGGCGCCCCCGACGCGGACCTGCTCGCGCTCCTCGCCGAGCACGCGGGCGTGCGGGCCGCGGACGTCGGCGGGTACGACCTGGTCGTGGCCGACACCCAGGCCCCGCGGATCTTCGGGGCGCACGAGGAGCTGCTCGCCTCGGGGCGGCTCGACAACCTGCTGTCGGTGCACGCCGGGCTCACGGCGCTGCTCGAGGTGGCGGCGGGGGCGCCCGGGGCGTCCACCGGGGCCGGTCACCGGGGGCGGCACGAGACGCCCGTCGCCGTGCTCGCGGCGTTCGACCACGAGGAGATCGGCAGCGAGACCCGCTCGGGGGCCAGCGGCCCCTTCCTCGCCGACGTGCTCTCGCGCATCAGCGCCGGGTTCGGAGCGAGCGAGGAGGACCGGCACCGTGCGCTCGCGGGGTCGCTGTGCGTGTCGAGCGACGTCGGCCACTCGGTCCACCCCAACTACCCCGAGCGCCACGACCCGGCCAACCGGCCGCTGGCCGGCGGCGGCCCCATCCTCAAGATCAACGCCAACCAGCGGTACGCGACCGACGCCCACGGCGCGGCAGCCTGGGCCGCCGCCTGCGCCGCGGCGGGCGTGCCGAGCCAGGAGTTCGTCTCGGAGAACACCGTGCCGTGCGGGTCGACGATCGGGCCGCTCACCGCGACCCGGCTCGGGATCCGGACGGTCGACGTGGGCGCGCCGATCCTCTCGATGCACTCGGCGCGCGAGCTCACGGCCGTCGCGGACCCGTACTACCTGTCGCGGGCGATCGGGCAGGTGTTCGCGGGCTGAGGGCGGCGGACGCGCGCCGCGGCACTGCGGCACTGCGTCACTGCGGCACTGCCTGAGTTGCCGAGGTAGAACGTCCTGCGCGAGGTAGAACCCCTCGCGTACTACGTCGCGCAGGACGTCCTACCTCGCGGTCCCGGGGGACAGCGTCCGCTCGACGGTTCGGCCCGGCACGCCCCAGGTGGGAGACTCGAAGACGTGCCCAGCCCGTCGCGAACCCCGGAACCGGACGCCGCGTCGACCAGCCCGTCGCGCGGCTCCTCGCCCACCGGCGACCCGGACGCTCGCGACCGCACCAGCACGGGTCTGCCGACCGTGCCCGACCGTCCCGGCGCCCTGCTCGACGTCCTGCTCGCAGGCGGCCGCCGCGCCGACCGGCTGACGCACGTCGAGCACCTGCCCGGGCGCCCCGGTCAGCACGCCGACTGGCCCGGCTGGGCCGACGCCTCGCTCGTGGCGGGCTACCGCTCGATGGGCGTCGAGCGACCGTGGGCGCACCAGGTCGAGGCGGCCGAGGCCGCCTGGTCGGGTCGGCACGTCGCGCTCGCGACCTCGACCGGCTCGGGCAAGTCGCTCGCGTTCTGGCTGCCCGCGCTCACCGCGGTGCGCGCCGACCGCGCGGCCGAGACGCTGGCGCCCGGCCGGATCGAGAGCGCCCGGTCGCGCGGCACGGTCCTCTACCTGAGCCCGACCAAGGCCCTCGCGGCCGACCAGGTCAACGGTCTCCAGCGCCTGCTCGACGCGTCGCGCGCGAACGACGTCAAGGTCTCGACGTGCGACGGCGACACCTCGTTCGAGGAGCGCAAGTGGGTCCAGGAGTACGCCGACGTCGTGCTGACCAACCCCGACTTCCTGCACTTCGCGCTCATGCCCAACCACCGCCGCTGGGCGCGGTTCCTGCGGAACCTGCGCTACGTCGTCGTCGACGAGGGGCACTCCTACCGGGGCGTGTTCGGGGCGCACGTGGCGCTCGTGCTGCGGCGGCTCGCCCGGCTCCAGGCGCACTACGCGCCGGCGCCACCAGCCGGGTCGTCCGCTCCGGCCGGCACCCCCCGGAACCGCCTCACCTTCGTCGTCGCCTCGGCCACCACGGCCGACCCCGCGGCGAGCGCCGGCCGGCTCATCGGGGTCCCGCCCGAGCAGATCGTCACGGTCGACACCGACACGAGCCCCGCGGGGCGCAAGACGTTCGCGCTCTGGCAGCCCCCGGAGGTCCTGGGTTACGAGGCCGCGCAGGCCCGCGCCGCGGCGGCGAACGACCCGGCGGCCGACGCGGCACTCGCCGAGGCCCTGCTGATCGACCCCACGGCCCACGACGAGCTGGGCCTGACGAGCGACCCCGACGAGCCCGCGACCCCCGGCGACCCGCCCGAGCGCCCGCGCCGGTCCGCGACCGCCGAGGCCGCGGACCTCCTGGCCGACCTCACGGCCGCGGGCGCCCGCACGCTCGCCTTCACCCGGTCTCGCCGCGGGGCCGAGGCCGTCGCGACCCAGACCCAGGACCACCTGCGCGTCGTCTCGCCCCAGCTCGCGCGCCGCGTCGCGGCGTACCGCGGCGGGTACCTGCCCGAGGAGCGCCGAGCGCTCGAGCAGGCGCTGCGCAGCGGCGCGGTCCGCGGCCTCGCGACGACCAACGCGCTCGAGCTCGGTGTCGACATCTCGGGCCTCGACGCGGTCCTCATCGCGGGCTGGCCGGGCACGCGCATGTCGGTCTGGCAGCAGGCGGGCCGCGCGGGGCGGGCAGGAGCCGACGGCCTGGTCGCGTTCGTCGCGCGCGAGGACCCCCTCGACACCTACCTCGTGCACCACCCCGAGGCGATCTTCGCGGCCCCGCTCGAGGCCACGGTGTTCGACCCCGCCAACCCGTACGTCCTCGCACCGCACCTGTGCGCGGCGGCCGCCGAGGTCCCGCTCCGGCAGTCGGACCTCACGACGTTCGGCGACCCGGCCGCGGTGACCGAGCTCCTGGGCGTGCTCGTCGCGCGGGGTGCGCTGCGCCGTCGGGCGTCCGGGTGGTACTGGACCCACGCCCAGTCCGCCGCCGCGATGACCGACCTGCGCGGCTCAGGCGGCTCGCCCGTGCGCGTGGTCGAGTCCGGCACGGGCCGCCTGCTCGGCACGGTCGACGCGGCCTCGGCCGACGGGTCGGTCCACGACGGCGCGGTCTACGTGCACCAGGGTGTGAGCTACGTCGTGGAGACCCTCGACCTGCGCGACGGCGTCGCGCTCGTCGCACGCCGGGACGTCGACTTCGGGACGTGGTCGCGATCCGTCACGGAGATCGCGATCCACGGGATCCGCGACGAGGGCCGGGGCGAGGCCCAGGCCTCGGTCGGTTCGGCTCCGTCGGGCGACGGCCCGACGGCGGAGCCCGCCCCGGGCGACGAGCCGTCCGTCCCGCAGGGTTCGGCACCGAACGACGCCGCACACCCTGCGATCCAGCGCTGGTGGGGGCCGATCGGCTGGGGGTTCGGGCCTGTCGAGGTCACGAGCCAGGTCGTGAGCTTCCAGCGCCGACGCCTGCCGGACCTCCAGATCCTGGGTGTCGAACCGCTCGACCTGCCCGAGCACACGCTCCCGACGACCGCCGTGTGGTGGACCGTCCCGGCCGACGTCCTCGAGGCCGCGGGCATCGACGCCGAGACGGCGCCGGGAGCGCTCCACGCGGCCGAGCACGCGTCGATCGGCCTCCTGCCGCTGCTCGCGACGTGCGACCGCTGGGACCTGGGCGGGGTGTCGACCGCGATGCACGTCGACACCGAGCAGGCGACCGTGTTCGTGTACGACGCCTACCCGGGCGGCGCGGGCTTCGCCGAGCGCGGCTTCCACCTGGGGGCGACGTGGCTGCGCGCGACCCGGGCCGCGATCTCGCGCTGCCCGTGCACGGACGGCTGCCCCGCGTGCGTGCAGTCGCCCAAGTGCGGCAACTTCAACAACCCGCTCGACAAGGCCGCGGCGGTCCGGCTGCTCGACGCGGTGCTCGCGTACGCGCCTGCGTGACCGTGGCCCGGGCCCGACGAGTCACCGTGCCGACACCGGTCCCGCCCGTGCCGCGGCCCGCGCCGTCCCCAGCGCCCCGGCCCATCCCGTCGCCTCGCGCGTGACGTCGACCCTGACCACCCCGTCGCCCTGCTCGACGCACGCCGCGACCACGGCGCCGTTGCGCTCCGCGGTCTCGCGCGCCGTCGGGCACGCGTCCCAACCCCCCTGGAGGGCGGTCGCCCCGGCGACGGCCGCGAGGTCCGCTGCCGTCTGAGCCTGTCCCCGCGCGCCCTGCGCGGACGACAAGGCCGCGAGCGCGAGCCCCAGGACGAGCGCGACCGCGATCAGACCGAGTGCGAGCACGGTCCCCGAACCCCGGTCGCCGGGCCTCACGGCTCGTTCCACGCGACCGCGGCCCCGCGTGCCTGGAGCGGCGAGCTCGACAGCCAGCCACCGACCACCGGCTTGGCGACCCGCACCTCGACCCACGGGTCGCCGCGCGAGACGGCGACCGTGGCGTCGGCCCCGGCCACCTGCACGACGACGGCGCGCACCACCGCGTCGTCCTCACCGATCGCGACGGCCCGGGCTGCGGCGCGAGCGGCGTCGGCGGCCTGGAGCTGCGCGTTCGCCGCTGCGGCGAGCGTGAGGACGGCCACCAGCACGAGGACGACCGCGGGCAGTGCGAGGGCGAGCTCGGCGGTCACGGTGCCGCGCTCACGGTCCGGTGACCTCCGTCCCCGCCCCTGCCGACGCCGCGACCGACCCCACGTCCCCTGCCGCGAGGTCGCCGACCGCGGCGCCCACGTGCTGATGGCCGTCACGCTCACCCGATCGACAGGGCGCGCTGGATGATGCCGAGCAGCATCTCGCGCACCTCGCCGCTCTTGAGGATCGCGATCAGCAGGCCCGCGAACCCGACGGCGGCGATGGTCGCCACCGCGTACTCGGCGGTCGCGAGACCGGACTCCGGATCGTCACCGCGGACGCGGACGAGCAGCCCCGCTCCCGTCGCTCTCGCTCGGTGCATGGCCTTCATGGGTGCCTCCTGGCTCTCGTGGCCCGCCTGTCGCGGGCCGTGCCGCCCACTGTGGCGAACGGCGGCCCTCGCGCGCTGGGCCGAGGGTCGCCGCTGTGGAGCGGCACCCCGCGGGAGATCCTGTGGACAACCCGCTCGCAGAGGCCAGGCGCTCCCGCGAGGCGCGGTCATGACCCTCTGACGGCCTCCTGCTGCGCCAACCAGGTGAGGATCGCTCGGTTGGTCTCCCCCGGCAGCTCTTGCTGGATCCAATGACCACAGTCCAGGGTGACCACGTCCACCTGGGGGACGAACTCTGCCAGCCTCTCGGACCGCGCGACCTGGTCCCGGTCGCCGTAGATCATGAGTGTCGGCTGCCGGATGATCGGGTCCACGCCCGCCAGGAGACGCCAGTTGCGGTCCAGGTTCCGGTACCAGTTGATGCTTCCTGTGAAACCGGTCGACTCGAACGCGGACACGAGGACGGCCAGCTCGCTCTCGCTCATGACGGGCTCGCCGAGCGGCGTCTGCGCCCGGGCGAGGTTCATCATCGCCATGCCGGGCTCTGGTGCTCTGGGGGGCTCGTTCTTCCGGTACAGGTTGCGGAGGAACTGGGAGGTGTTCTCGTCGAGCACGGCGTCCGCGACGCCTGGCTGTCGGTTGAAGTGGACGAAGTAGAAGTCGCCGCCCAGCACCTCTTCCATGAGCTCGACCCAGGGCCGCTCTCCGCGCTCCTGGTACGGCAGGCTCAGGTTGATCACCCTGTTGACACGGTGCGGGTGCAGCAGCGTCAGCCCCCAGACGACGAACGCACCCCAGTCGTGACCGACGAACGTGGCGTCGTCGTACCCGTAGTGATCGAGAAGCGCGACGAGATCGCCCGACAGGTGTTCGATGTCGTACGCCGTCACGTCGGCCGGGCGGGACGAGCCGCCGTAACCTCGCTGGTTCGGCACGATGACGTGATAGCCCGCCGCGACGAGGGCGGGCACCTGGTGGCGCCAGGAAGAGGCATGCTCGGGCCAGCCGTGGCACAGCACGACGGGCCGTCCTGCGTTGTGCCGGCCGGCTTCGAAGACCTCGAGCTCCACTCCGTTGACAGGAACGAGGGTGGGTTCGGGGAAGTCGCTGAGGTCGGGCATCGGGGTTTCTCTCCATCGGGTACCGGGACTTGTCGGTGAGCTCATGCCGCCATCGTGCGACCAGTACAGGTCAGCTTGTGACCGGTACTGCGCACGCCCGTGCCCCGCGGTCTCTCGCGCCCGCCGCGACCACCCGCGAAACTGGTCGCGAGGGGCTGTCGATTCCGTCGGTGGTCGCGCGTCATCGTGATGAAGGACCATCCATCCGCACCACCTGGAGGAATCATGAGCACCGAGTACGCAGTCCTCATCCACGCCCCGGAAGACGGCACGCCCGCCATGCGCCCGGACCTGGCCGAGGAGATCATGGCCCAGCACGAGGAGTTCTCGCGCCGTGTCGAGGCGGAGGGTCACCGGATCTCGGGCGGTGTCGAGCTCGAGGCAGCCGGGACGGCGACCCTCGTCCGCCCGGGGGTCGGGACGACCGAGGGCCCGTTCACCGAGCTGGCCGAGCAGATCGGCGGCATCTACCTGGTCGTGAGCGACGACCTGCCGGGCCTCGTGACGATCATCGACGAGGTCTTCGCGGGCGACGGCTGCACGTACGAGATCCGCCCCACGGTGGATCACGGCGGGGTCGACGACGCCGCCGCGACCGCCGGCGCACGGGCGGAGGCCTGAGCCGTGAAGGTCATGTTCCTGCTGTACGGGGACGAGCGGGTCTGGGCCGATGCCTCCGCGGAGGAACGTTCGCGGTACATGGCCCAGCACGACGAGTTCGCCGCGTTCCTCAGGAACCACGGGAGCATCGTGGCCGCGGAGGCGCTGAGCACGGTCGCCGCGGCCACGACGGTCCGCAGCCGCGAGGGTGCGGTGGTCGTGACCGAGGGGCCGTTCGCCGAGCTCGCCGAGCAGCTCGGGGGCTTCTACGTCGCCGTGCTGCCGAGCATCGACACCGCGATCGAGGCCGTCACCCTCCTGCCGCAGTACACGGTCGAGCTGCGTCCGGTCGTGGACGTGGACGGCCTGTGACGTCGTCGTCGGTCGCGCAGCCGTGACGCTCGTCGACGACGCGCTCGCCTCGGCGTGGCGCGACCACTGGGCGCGGTTGCTCGCGATGCTCGTCGCGCGCTACCGCCGTCCGGACCTCGCGGAGGACGCGCTCGCGGACGCGTTCGCGGCCGCGGCGAGGACGTGGCCCGTCGACGGCGTGCCGGACTCTCCTGCCGCCTGGCTGCGGACAGCGGCCGGGCGGCGCGTCCTCGACCGTCTGCGCGCCGAGGCGGTCGCGGCCCAGAAGGAGCCGCTCATGATCGTGGAGGCGCAGTCCGCGGCCGAGGCGGCGGACGGCACGCCGGGCATGATCGACGACGGCGCGCACCTGCCCGACGACCGGCTGCGCCTCGTCTTCTCGTGCTGCCACCCGGCGTTGTCGGTCGAGTCGCGTGCGGCGTTGACGCTGCGGTTCGTCGCAGGCCTGCCCGTGCCGGACATCGCGCGGCTCTTCCTGGTCCAGGACGCGACCATGGCGGCGCGTCTGACGCGTGCGAAGAAGCGTCTGGTGGCGGCGGGCATCCCGTTCGAGGTGCCGGCGCCCGAGCGCCTGGACGACCGGCTCGACGACGTCGCCTCGGTCCTGTACCTGACCTTCACCGCGGGGTACGCGCCGGGCACGGGGCCCGACGTGCTGCGGGTGGCCCTGGCGGGCGAGGCGATCCGGTTGGCACGCCTGCTCGACGAGCTCCTGCCGGGGCGCTCCGTGGTGCGGGCGCTGCTCGCCCTCATGGTGCTCCAGCACTCGCGGCGTGACGCACGCGTCTCCGTCGAGGGGGCCCTGGTGCTGCTGGCGGACCAGGACAGGGCGCGGTGGCACCGCGGCGAGATCGCGTCGGGTCTCGCGCTGCTGGCCTCCGTGCCCGACGGCGTCACTGGCCTCGCGCACGAGTACCGCCTCCAGGCGTCGATCGCCGCCGCACACGCTGTCGCGGGACGCGCTACCGACACGGACTGGGGCGGGATCGCCGACCTGTACGCCGAGCTCGAGGCGGCCACGGGCTCGCCCATGGTCCGGCTCGCCAGGTCGGTCGCGGTCGCGGAGGCCGAGGGGCCGACCGCCGGGCTCGCGCTGATCGACGACTTCGAGGGGATCGACGAGGCGCTCCGGACCAACCATCGGCTACCCGCGACCCGTGCCGAGCTGCTGGCGCGTGCGGGCCGACCTGCCGAGGCCGTGGCGTCGTTCGAGGAGGCGATCGGCCGGTGCGGGAACGCGGCCGAGCGAGAGCATCTGACGCGGCGGCTCGCGGAGGTCCGTGAGGATTTGGTCGGCTAGCTCGGGCGGACTGGACCTGTGGACCTGTGGACCTGTGGACCTGTGGACCTGTGGACCTGTGGACCTGTGGACCTGTGGACCTGTGGACCTGTGGAAAGCCTGACCCATGGCCCGCCGACCGGCCAGCATGAATCAATGGCATCCGATCAGCAGCATCGCTGAACCTCGTCCACGTGGCTGGCTGCCTCAGAGACTCCACGGGTTCAGGACCCCGCGGCGAGCAGTCCAGGAACGTCTGGCGAGTCCCCCAAGGGTTGTGGCGAGCGCTGTTCGCTCAGCGAAACCACGGCCCGCTCATCGAACACGACTCCCGATTCCCACACACCCCTGCGAGGCACACATGCTCCCCCGACCACTCGCCCACATGATCCCGGAAGGCCCGTCGTGGCCGCTCGACGATCTCCCCCTGACCTCCGGGTACGGGGTACCGCTCAGCCGGGTCGCTGCCGGCGCGATCCGGCTCGAGTCCGCACGGCGCGACATCAGCCAGGAGGACCTCGCCGAGCTGCTCGGTCGGTCGCGCAGCGCGATCTCGCAGCGCTTCACGGGCAAGGTCGCCTGGTCGCTCGACGACCTCGGCACCATCGCCGCAGCGTTCGGCTGTCCAGTCGACGACCTCCTCGACGACGGCTCGCAGCGTGGGCGCCGCTGACCCCCACCCTCGGCTACCACGCCGCCAGTCCCGCGTCCTCGGCACGACCGTCCGCACCATCACGCGGCATCCGTTCCCCGCCGCCGAGCTCGGCCAGCACCAGCACCAGCCACCCCTCACCCACCACCGAGCACCCCACCGCCCAACGACAGCAGCACGGGTAGCAGCCCGATGAGGACGAACGCCGGCAGGAAGCACACGCCCAGCGGCAGGACCAGGTGCACCGCGAGCCTCGCTGCGGCCTGCCGTGCGGCCGCCTGCTGGTCTCGCCGGAGCTGCTCGCCCGCCACGCGCAACGACTCCCCCGGAGCGGCTCCCTGCTCCCAGGCGGGTGCCAGCGCCGAACGCACCACGTCCAGCCGCGTCGGCGCCCCGGACCACGCCTCGGCCCACCCGGCCCCGAGCACGACCGCCGCCCCGGCGCGGTGGAGGGCGACGCCGTCGGGCCCTCCGACCGCCTGGCCCACCGCCTCGAGCGCACGCGGGACGCTCGTCCCCGCGCGGACCGCAGCCGCGAGCAGCTCGAGCAGGACACCGATCTCGACCGGCCCGCCCGTCGCCGGCGTCCGGCCGGGAGCCGCCGCGACGGCCACGAGGTCACCGAGCCGAGCCCGCACTCCCGCCCGGGCGACGCACCACGGGCTCGCCGCGACCAGGAACCCGCACGACAACGCCACCGCGAGCGGCCAGTCGGCGCTCACGGCGGTGCCCCTGCCGCCCTGGCCCTCGCGACCAGTCGACCTGACCACCGGCGACCCACGAGGAGCAGCACCCCGCCCGCCAGCAGCCCAGCAGATCCCACCCCACCACCCAGCGCGGTCGCCACAGGATCGACCCCCAGCACCACGCCGAGCAGCGCCCCGACCGCCGGGAGCCACAGCAGCACGCGCGCCGTCGCCTGAGGGCCGGCGAGCGACGCCTCCCGGTCGGCCCGCGCTTCCGACTCTGCGGACAGCGCCTGGGCGATCGACTCGAGGACCGCCCCGAGGGGTGCCCCCACGTCGGCCGCCAACCGGCTCGCCGCGACGACCGCCGCGACCTGCCCCGACGCCTCGTCCGAGCCGTGTGCGCCCACGACCACGCGCAGGTCGGCGGTCTCGGGGACACCCCGGGGGTCCACCCGCACGCCGGCCGCGGTCGCCCACGCGTGGCCGGGCGCGCTCCCCGAGCGCACCAACGACGCGACGTGCGAGACGAGCACGCGCACCGAACGCCCGGCGACCGGACGTCGACCGAGAGCCCGCACGACCACCCCGGAGCCCTCTCGCCACCCCGCCGACCGCACCCGATGACCGGCCGTCACCTCTGCGGCTCGCCGACCCGCAGGAGCCACGGCCACCCAGACCGCGCACCCGACCGTGACCGCGACCGCGAGATCGCCGCTCACACCCCGCTCCACCGGTCGGCGAACGCGTCCCATCCCTCGGCCGCGACCGGTTCCCGCACGCCGTCCCAGGTCGCGACGGGCTCGACCACGAGCTCACCCCGGACGTCGCGCACGGCACCGATCTCCGCCAGGTACCGGACCCGCCCGGACCGGCGCAGGTGCAGCACCACGTCGAGCGCCCCCGCTGCCTGGGCGGCCACGGCCTCGCGCGTCATCCCCGCCAACGCAGCGAGGGCCTCGAGCCGCGCGGGGACGACCGACGCGGAGTTGGCGTGGATCGTGGCGAGCCCGCCGTCGTGACCCGTGTTGAGGGCCATGAGGACCTCGCGGACCTCGGCACCACGGCACTCGCCCAGGACGATCCGGTCCGGGCGCATGCGCAGGGCGTTACGAACCAGGTCCGCCAGGTCGACCGCCCCTGCACCCTCGACGTTGGGGCGCCGCGCGGTCAGGGGGACGACGTGCGGGTGGTCGGGCACGAGCTCGCGCGCCTCCTCGACGCACACGACGCGCTCGTGCCCCGGCACGAGGGACAGCAGCGCGGCGAGCAGCGTCGTCTTGCCCGTCCCCGTGCCGCCCGAGACGAGCATGTTGGCGCGCGCCGCGACGAGGCGCCGCAGCACCGGGCCCCACGGGGCGGGCAGCCCGCCCGAGTCCACGAGCTCGTCGAGCGTGAAAGCCCGCGAGCGCAGCACGCGCAACGAGATCACGGCCCCCGACTCGCACACGGGAGCGATCGCTGCGTGCAGCCTGGTGCCGTCGGGCAGCCGCGCGTCCACGAGCGGGCTCGCGTCGTCGAGCCGCTGTCCGCCCGCGGCAGCGAGCCGGACCGCGAGCGCCCGGACCTGGGCCACGCTCCCAAGGTGCACGGGCGCACGTTCGAGGCCTGCCCCGCGGTCGACCCAGACCTCGGCGGGCGAGTTGACCAGGACGTCGGTGACGTCAGGGTCCTCGAGCAAGGGTTGGAGCGGTCCGGCCCCGTACAGCTCGGCACGTGCGCGCCGGGTCAGGTCGGTCAGGGCGTCGCTGCCGAGCACGCGCCCGGTGCCGCGCAGCGCCGCCCGGAGCTCGGAGTCGTCGGCCGTGGTGCCCCCGACGAGCCGGCCGCGCACCTCGGCCAGGAGCCCGTCGTCGATCGGGCTCACGCAAGGACCGGGCTTCGTGTGACCGTCCGGGCGGTGACGAGCGCCGCGAGCTCGCGTCCTGCGCGTCCCAGGGGGCGACGTGCTCCGACGGGTGGGCCCTGCCCGCGGTCGACGCGCGCCGCGAGGGTCCGGTCCCATCCGGCGACGCACGCGAGCGGGAGCCCGACGACGTCGCTCACCTCCCACGGGTCCAGCCGCCCGGGCGCGGGTCGCCGTGCGACCAGGCGCATCGACCGGTCGGCTCCGGTGCGGCGCGCGAGCGTGACGGCCGCGACGGCTCCCGCGACCGCGGGCACCTCGAGCGGGGTCACGAGGAACAGCGTGTCGCACGCCCCGACGAGCGCAGCATGGTCGGCGTCCCCCCTCTCGCAGGGCCCGGCTCCCGCCCCGGCCCCGGCCCCGGTCAGCGCGGACGCGACCGCCCCCGCAGCGAGCGCTGCGCGCGGCAGGTCGAGCACCAGGACGTCGCACGCGTCCGCGAGCGCCGAGCACACGTCGACGACCACGCCCGGGTCGAGGGCCACCGGGTCGGCGCGGAGGGCGCTGAGGACCGGCACGGTGGACCAGGTCGGCAGCAGCTCCACGAGCGCTCGGCCGTCCACCTCGCCCCGGGCGTCGCGGAGGTCCGCCCAGCGCGGGCCGTCCCGATGGTCGATCCCGAGGAGCACGTCGATCCCTGCACCCGTGGTCGCGAGGTCCACGAGGACCGGTCGTCGACCGGCCCGCCGCAGCCCGTCCGCGAGCGCTGCTGCCACGGTGCTCGCCCCGGCCCCGCCGCACGCCCCGACGACCCCCACCACGTCGGCCTCTTCCCGTCCCACGGCTCCCCCTCTCGTCGCGACGCGCAGGGCAGCCGTGGGCCCGACGAGCGGGCCGCGGACCTCCTCCGCACCGGCCCGTCCGCACGGGCCGACCCTCATCCTGGGGCGAGACGACCGAGGGCGGGGGCTGCGCCGTCGGGCCTGTGGACGACCGCGCCCGCCGTGCCCCTGTGGACGAGCCCGACGTCAGTGAGCCAGTGCGAGGTACTGGTGCGCGTACGCGATCGCCATCCCGCCCTCGCCCACCCCGGCCGCGACGCGCTTGACCGACCCGGAGCGCACGTCGCCGATCGCGAAGACCCCCGGGGCGCTCGTCTCCAGGGCGAACGGCCGGCGCTCGGCGGTCCACTGCGGTGCGGCCGCGGCCTCGGCCCCCGTGAGCACGAACCCGTGCGAGTCGCGCGCGACCTCCGCGGGCAGCCAGCCCGTCACGGCGTCCGCGCCGATCATCACGAACACGACCGGGAGCGCACGGCGAGCGGTCTCCCCCGTCCGCGCGTCGAGCACGTCGACGTGCTCGAGTCCCTCGTCACCGTGCAGGTCGACGATCTGGGCCCGGGTCTCGACCTGGATCCCGGGGTTGGCGGCGATCTGGTCGATCAGGTAGCGCGACATGCTGGCAGCGAGCGACTCGCCACGCACGAGCATCGTGACGGACCGGGCGTGCCGCGAGAAGAAGATCGCCGCCTGCCCTGCCGAGTTCCCCGCGCCGACGATGCAGACGTCCTGCCCCTGGGCGAGGGCCGCGTCGCTGCGCGCGGCCCCGTAGTACAGGCCGTTGCCGAGGTAGCGGTCCACGGCCGGCAGCGCGAACGTGCGCCACTCGACCCCGGTCGCGACGATCACGACCTGCGCCCCGAGCGCGTCCTCGCCGTCGAGCACGACCCGGTGCGATCCCGGGTCGATCGACTCGACCGTGCGCGTCACGACGATCTCGGCGCCCAACCGCTGCGCCTGGGTCAGCGCGCGGCTCGCGAGGTCGTCCCCCGAGATGCCGTAGGGGAACCCCGTGTAGTTCTCGATCCGCGTCGAGGTCCCTGCCTGGCCGCCCGGCGCGAGGCTCTCGACGACGAGCGTGCGCAAGCCCTCGGCCGCAGCGTTGACCGCTGCGGTCAGCCCCGCGGGCCCTCCGCCGAGGATCACGACGTCGTAGTCCGGTGCGGTGGGCTCCACTGCCAGACCGACCGTGTGCGCGACCTCACGCATGGTCGGCGCGACGAGCCGCGACCCGTCGCGCAGCTCGAGGACCGGGTGCGCGGGCAGCGCGACCCTCGCCGCGACCTCGGTCGGTGCCTCCACCACGACCCGGTCGAACGGCACGTGGTTGCGCGTGAGGAACGTCGCCAGGTCCCGGACGCCCGCGTCGAGCCGGGGCCCGATCACGTGCGCCTCGGCCACGGGCTTCTCCGAGGCGTGCGCCTGGAGCGCATCGAGGTAGCTGCGCGCCAGGGTCGCGACGTGGGCCGGGACCGCCGGCGCCATGGCCGCGAGACCGTAGAAGACCGTCGCGTCGAGCTTCATGATGCGCGTGGCCTCGGTCGCGCGCCCGCTCGCCGGGAAGCTCGTGCTGAGCGTCATGGGCACCTCGCCGAAGAACATGCCCGGGGTGCGGACCCCGATCACGCGCTCGTCGCCGTTGATCATCTTGGTGATCTCCGCACGCCCCTCGATCACGACGAAGAACGCGCGCTCGTCGCCCTCGTGCGCGAAGTACTCGCCCGGCAGGAGCCGGATGTCCTCGACCGCCCCGACGAGGAACTCGAGCGGCTCGGGGGGAAGGGGCTCGAAGATCGTGATGGCGCGGAGCTCGTCGAGCGTGATCATGCGTGCCTCCCACGGGGCTGGGCCACGGTCCGTCCGGCCGAACGTACCGCGCGGGCGGCACGACGACATCCCGTCGGGTGGATCTGCCCGGGACCGCACGGCACCCGCGGCACGACGACGCTGCCGAACCGGGACATCTCGTGCGCTCGCCGGTTAGGCTCACCGGGTGACCCAGCCCCAGGACTCACCGCAGACCGGTCCGCGCAGCGCGCCCCTCGCGCCTCCCCGTCCAGGCGCCCGCGAGACGCGCCCGCGCAAGGTCGCCGCGTTCTTCGACCTGGACAAGACGATCATCGCGACCTCGTCGACCGCCGCGTTCTCCAAGCCGTTCTACGCGGGCGGGCTCATCAGCCGCGGCGACGTGCTGCGCAGCGCGTACGCGCACTTCCTCTACATGGTCGGCGGCGCGGACGCGGACCAGACCGAGCGCATGCGCGCACACCTCAGCTCGCTCGTGACGGGCTGGGACGTGCGCGTGGTCTCGCAGATCGTCGAGGAGACGCTGCACGAGTACATCGACCCGGTCGTCTACGCCGAGGCCGTCGAGCTCATCGTGAGCCACCACGACCGGGGGCACGACGTCGTGATCGTCTCGGCCTCGGGCTCCGAGGTCGTCGAGCCCATCGCCGCGGTGCTCGGCGCGGACCACTACGTCGCGACGCGCATGGAGATCGTCGACGGCCGCTACACGGGCGAGATCGACTTCTACGCGTACGGCGAGAACAAGGCCCTCGCGATCCGCGAGCTGGCGGAGACCCACGGCTACGACCTCGACGCGTCCTACGCCTACTCGGACTCGATCACCGACGCTCCCATGCTCGCGGAGGTCGGCCACGGGTTCGCGGTCAACCCCGACCGGACGCTGCGCCGCCTCGCGGGCGAGAGCGGCTGGGGCACGCTCACCTTCGTACGCCCCGTCACGCTGCGCACCCAGCTCGCGCCGCCTCGGGGCGCGGTCGTGGTCGGCGGGGCCGTGGCGGTCGCGGTCGTCGGCTGGCTCGTGTGGCGCGCGGTGCGCAAGCGCTCGGGGCGTGCCGGGTAGCGATGCCCCGGGCTCTCCCGGCGGTCCGCACGAGCGGGCCGGAACGTGGCCTGTTCGAACCCGCGGGGTCCCCGTTGTCCGGCTCCTCCCGGCTCGGGATCGAACACCCGGTGGAGGTTCTCCCGTTCTCCCCGCCACCCCTTGCGCGGCGTCCCGGAGCGGCGTATCACTGAGGAACAACAGCATCAGGGACGGGCGGAACCCACGCGCGAGAAGTCCACGCATAGGACTGGCTGACCGGGCTCGCCCCGTTGCAGCACCTACCCTCGCAGCACGCTTGTTAACCCCCGTCCCGCTGGCGAGCACGGCGCCCCTCCGGGGGCGCCGTTCCCGTGCCCGGGGCCTCTTCCGGCGCCATCGCCACGCCGGGTCCGCCGCTCACCTGCTCGGTGCACCAGCTGCGCACGACAGGCGAATACGCTGACCACATGACCTCAGCGCCGAGCGTTTCCTCGTCCATCACCGTCCGCCTCCAGGTCGAGGCCAGGCCCACCGCGGTCAGCGAGCTCACGACGGCGATCGAGCAGTCGGGCGGGATCGTCTCGGCCCTCGACGTCACGGCCTCGGGGCACGAGCGCATCACCGTGGACGTCACGGTCGCGACGCGCGGCGAGTCGCACGCCGCGGAGATCGTCGCGGCGCTGCGTACCCTGCACGGCGTGACGGTGGACCGGGTCTCGGACCGCACGTTCCTGCTGCACCTGGGCGGCAAGCTCCAGATCGAGTCCAAGGTCCCCATCCGCAACCGTGACGACCTGTCGATGATCTACACGCCGGGCGTCGCGCGGGTCTGCGAGGCCATCGCGGCGCACCCCGAGGACGCGCGGCGCCTGACGATCAAGCGCAACACGATCGCGGTCGTCACGGACGGGTCGGCGGTCCTGGGGCTGGGCGACATCGGCCCGCTCGCGTCGCTGCCCGTCATGGAGGGCAAGGCCGCGCTCTTCAAGCGGTTCGCGGACATCGACGCGTTCCCCATCGCCCTGGACACGCAGGACGTCGACGAGATCGTGCGCACGGTCAAGGCCATCGCGCCGGTCTTCGCGGGCATCAACCTCGAGGACATCTCGGCGCCGCGCTGCTTCGAGATCGAGCGTCGCCTGCGCGCCGAGCTGAGCATCCCGGTGTTCCACGACGACCAGCACGGCACCGCGATCGTCGCGCTCGCGGCCCTGACGAACGCGCTCAAGGTCGTGGGCAAGGACCTGGCCGAGGTGCGGATCGTGCTGTCGGGGGCGGGGGCCGCGGGGACGGCGGTCCTCAAGCTGCTCCTGGCCGCGGGCGCGCACGACGTCGTGGTCGCCGACGTCGACGGCGTGATCCACCCCGACCGGCCCGGCCTGTCGCCCGCGCTCGCCTGGACGGCGATCAGCACCAACCCGCGGCGCGTGAGCGGGACGCTCGTCGAGGCCCTCGCGGGGGCCGACGTCTTCATCGGCGTCTCCGCGCCGGGCATCCTCACGGGCGACGACATCGCGACCATGGCACCCGACTCGATCGTGTTCGCCATGGCCAACCCCGAGCCCGAGGTGGACCCGGTCGACGCCGCGCAGCACGCCGCGATCGTCGGCACGGGCCGCAGCGACTTCGCGAACCAGATCAACAACGTGCTCGCGTTCCCGGGGGTGTTCCGCGGTCTGCTCGACGCGCAGTCGCACAAGATCACCGACACCATGCTGCTCGCGGCGGCCCGGGCGCTCGCCTCGACGATCCACGAGGACCAGCTCAACCCGACCTACATCGTGCCGAGCGTGTTCAACCCCGAGGTCACGACGGTCGTCGCGGCGGCCGTCGAGGCCGCGGCACGTGCGGAGGAGGCCGCCACGTCCGTCGTCTGAGCCACACCCGGCCCGGCTGGACCTCTCGTCGGGGCGACGTGCCCGACGGCGCCGCGCACCGCCGTCGGGCAGGACGCCTCTCGCCCGGCCGCCCCGCCCGGGCGCGGACCGCTCAGCGCTGGACCGGCGCCCGCCGCAGGTCCGCGAGCGCGCTGACCTGCGAGCAGCACGCGGCGAGCAGCTCCTCGTCGTGGCTGATGAGCAGGACCCCCACGCCCTGCGCGGCGACCTCGGCCTCGACGAGGCGCACGAGCGTGGCGGTCGTCGCGGCGTCGAGCATCGCGGTCGCCTCGTCGCAGATCAGGTAGCGCGGCTCCTGCGCGAGCGCCCGGGCCAGGCAGGCCCGCTGGAGCTGCCCGTCGGAGACCTGGTAGGGCCTGCGCGTGAGCAGGTCGGGGGTCAGGCCGACGCGCGCCGCGACCCCCTCGACGTCGACCGGGCGACGGGCGACCTCGGCGGGCTGGGCGATGATCGAGCGCAGCGTCAGGCGAGGGTCGGTCGAGGCTCGCGGCGACTGGAAGAGCATCGCGACCGATCCGCGCAGGTCCCCCTGGACCGCGAACCGCGTGCCCGTCGCGACCTGGTCGTCGATGGTCACGGTCCCGGCGCGTGGTGCGTCGAGCAGCGCCAGGACACGGGCGAGCGTGGTCTTGCCCGTGCCCGAGGGCCCCGAGAGTCCCACGATCGTGCCCGCCGGGACGCTGATCGAGACGTCGGTCAGGACCGGGGGCTTGCGGCGGTATCCCGCCACGACGCCGCGCGCCTCGAGGCTCATCAGGCCACCTCGCGCAACGTGCGGTAGGAACGGTCGCCGACCTGGACCAGGGCTGTCGGGCCTCCCGACTGCCGCGTCTCGGGGCGGCGCAGGAAGTACACGCAGTCGTCGGGCAGGTCGGTGAGCTGCGGCGGCGAGCCCGGCAGCGGGTGCAGCCCGCGTGAAGGCAGCGCGCCCAGGAGGTCGCGCGTGTAGTCGTGCCAGGGGTCGTCGAACACCTCGGCCGCCGGGCCGGTCTCCATGAGGCGCGAGGCGTACATGACGGCGAGCCGGTCGGCCACGCCCGTGCGGACCAGGGACGCGAGGTCGTGCGTGATGAGCAGGACCGCCGCACCGTCGTCGGCGCACTCGCGCAACAGCCCCAGGACCCTGTCCGTCAGGGCCCGGTCGAGGCTCGCCGTGGGCTCGTCCGCGACGATCACCGAGGGGTCGCCCGCGAGCGCCCCCGCGACGGCCACCCGCTGGGCCATCCCGCCCGAGAGCTCGTGCGGGTAGCAGTCCAGCGCCGACGGGTCGAGGCCCACGCGCACAGCCAGCTCGTCGCTCGTGCGCGGGGAGCCGAGCGTCGTGATCGTCTCGTCGAGCTGGGAGCGCGCGGTGCGCACGGGCGTGAGGTGCGTGGCCGCGGACTGCGGGACGAGCGCGGCATGCAGACCCCGGAAGGGCTCGCCGGCGAACACGTCCAGAGCGCCCTGCGGGGTCGTGACCGTGATCGACCCGCTCCGGCGCGCCCCTGCCGGGAGCTGGTCCATGACGGCCGAGGCGAGGATCGACTTGCCGCAGCCCGACTCGCCCACGAGGGCCGTGATCGTGCCCCGCGGGACGTCGAGGCTCACGTCGCTCGCGGCGTGCACGACCGACCCGTTCGGCAGGGGCAGGCGCACGGTCAGGTTCTCGACGCGCAGGCTCACAGTCTCAGCTCCGAGGGTTGGGGTGGGGTGATGACCTTGCGCAGCGCCTGTCCCGCGAACGCCACGGCGAGCGTGACGATCACGAGCACGGCCGCGGGGAAGACGAGCGTCCACCAGCCACCCAGGAGCAGCGAGCTGCGCGCCTCCTCGAGGAGCGTGCCGAGGCTCGGCTCGTGCGGAGGCAGCCCGAAGCCCAGGAAGGACAGCGTCGACTCGTGCCACACCGCGTGCGGCAGGAGCAGGACCACGGCGATCATGGCCTGCGGCGCGGTCGCGGGGACCAGGTGGCGCACCGCGACCTGCCGGCGGCTCGCGCCCGCGAGGACCGCCGCGTCGATGTACGGGCGCTGGCGCAGGCTGAGGATCTCCGAGCGGATGATGCGCGCGACCTGCGTCCAGTGCGTCAGGGCGATCGACAGGACGATCGCGAGGAGGCTGCCGCGGAACATCGCGACGATCACGATCCCGAGCAGCAGGTGCGGCAGCGCGTTGACCGCGTCGGTGCTGCGCATGATGATCCGGTCCGGCCACCCGCCCCAGAACCCCGCGGCGGTACCGACCACGACCCCGATCACGGTCGCGAGCAGCGCGCACAGGAGCGCCACGACGAGCGAGGTCCGGATGCCCGACGCGATGCGGACGAACAGGTCGCGTCCCGCGGAGTCGGTGCCGAACAGGTGGTCCGCCGACGGCGCCTGGCGGGCCTGCGCGAAGTCCGTGACCCGGTCGTCGACGCCCGCGAGCCACGGGACCAGGACCGCGTAGAGCACCACGACCGCCAGGACCGAGCCCGCGATCACGAGGTTGCGCCTAGCCATCGGTGCTCACCCGGGGGTCCATCAGGGCCACGACGACGTCCGCGAGGAGCGAGCCGACCATGACCACGACCGTCGTCCCGATCGTCAGGAACGCCAGGAGCGCCATGTCGAGGTCGCGGGCCGACGTGACGATCGCTCCCGCGACGCCGGGCCAGCTGAAGACCTCTTCGACCAGGACGGCTCCCACGACCAGCTCGGGCAGGCGCACCCCGACGATGTTGACGAACGGCGCGAGCGACGTCGGCACGATGTGGCGGCGCGTGATGGTCGGTGTCGGGATGCCGCGCGAGACCGCGCCGGCCACGAAGTCCTCGCCCTTCGACGTCACGACCGACTCGCGCACCGCGAGCAGCAGCCACGGCACCTGCGAGATCGCGAGGACCACGACCGGCAGGACCAGGTGCCGCAGCACGCCCCCGACCGTGGGGTCCGCTCCCCCGTCCGTGAGCCCTGCCGCGGGCAACCATCCCAGCGCGAGCGCGAACACCGCGATCGCCGCGAGCGACATGACGAACGGCGGCAGCCCCTGCACCACGACGCACAGCGCCGTGACGCCCCGGTCCAGGATCCCGCCGCTGCGCACGCCCGCCGCGATCCCCAGCACGAGCGCGACCACGACCGCGAGCGCGAGCGCGGTCCCCGCGAGCAGCAGCGTCCACGGCAGCCGCTCGCCGATGACCTGAGCGACGGGCTGGTTGAACGACCGAGACAGCCCCAGGTCCCCGCCGAACAGGTCCTGCACCCATCCCCAGTACGTCGAGTACCAGGGCCGGTCGAACCCGAGCTGCTCCGAGATGATCGCCTTGTCGGCGTCGCTCGTGGTCATGTACCGGGTGCCGAGGTACCCGACCAGGGGGTCGAACGGCGAGTACTTGGCCGCCGCGAACAGTCCCGCCGAGACGGCCGCCGTGACCGGCACGATGAAGAGCAGGCGGCGCCCCACCATGGCCCAGATGTCGCGGTGGCGCCCCCGGCGCAGGTCCTGCACCGAGGGTGCCTGGCCCTCCGAGGGGCGGGGGGCGTCGTCGGGCACCGTGCCTGCCTGCCCCGCGTCCTGACCGGTACCGGCCGGGCGCTCCTCGCGCCCCGCCTGGACCGTGGTCATCAGTCCCGCGTCCAGGACTGCAGAGACCACCACGGCCCCCACGTCACGCCGTGCGCGTGCGGCTCGAGGACGGGTCCCGACATGGTCCAGCCCGCGTCCTTCGAGACGTACGTGTGGTCGAGGAACACGAGGTACACGTACCCCGGGTCGTCGATGTACGCGTCCTGGACCTCGCGGTAGGCCGCGTCGCGCTCGGCCTGGTCGAGGCTGCGCCGCCCGACCTCGAGGGCCGCGTCGACCGTCGCGTCCTGGTAGTCGCTCGGGTTGTCGTAGATGCTGCCGACGTCGGGCTGGACGAACACCGAGCTCAGGGCGCCGTAGGCCTGCGTGTCCGGGTCGAACGGCTCGTCGCCGCCGCCCAGGAGCGTCGAGTCGGTGTTGATGCGCGGGTCGATCCGGTCCCAGGACAGCGCCTCGAGGTTCACCTCGACGCCCACCGCGAGCGCGTCGGACGCGAAGGCCTGCGCGAGGTCCCGGCGGACCGTGTCGACCGAGTTGTACATGAGCGCGATCTGCGCGCGCTGCCCGTCCTTGACCCGGATCCCGTCCGGGCCCTCGATCCAGCCCGCGTCCGTGAGGATCTGCTCGGCCCGGGCGGGGTCGTAGGTGAAGATCGCGCCGGGCTCGTAGGCGTCGCCGTAGACCTCGGGGATCGGGGTCGCCGCGACGCGTCCGTGCCCGCCCAGGACGTTGTCGATCATCGACTGCCGGTTCGCGGCCAGGTTGAGGGCCATGCGGACCGCGGGGTCGCCCGCGACGGGGTTGTCGGTGGGGAGCGAGAGGCCGCGCCAGTCGGCCGAGGTGTGCGCCGTGACGGTCATGCCGTCCTTGCCCTCGAACGTGTTGGCGAGCAGCGGCGGCAGGTTGGTGCCGTCGATCTCGCCCGAGGCCATGCGCTGCGCGCGCGTGTTGTCGTCCGGGACGTAGAGGAGCGTGAGCTTCTTGACCTCGGGTGCTCCGTCCCAGTAGTCCTCGTTGGCCTCGAGGACCGCGCGGTCCGGGGACAGGTCGACGAGCGTGTACGGCCCGGTCCCGATCGGTGCGGTGTTGAGCGTGGACTCGGCCGCGAGGCCCGGCGTCGCGACGGACTCCGAGGGCACGACGCCGATGAGCATCTTCGTCAGGAGCGGCGCGTAGGGGTATGCGAGGTGGAACTCGACCGTGTCGTCGCCGGTCTGGACGACCTCCTCGATCATGTCGAACGACGACCGGGCCTCGGACGCGGACGCCGGGTCGAGGATCGCCTCGTACGTCGCGACCACGTCCTCGGCGCCGAACGTGCTGCCGTCGGAGAACGTCACGTCGGGGCGGATCTTCACGGTCCAGACGGTCGCGTCCTCGTTGGCCGTGGGGAGCTCCGCGGCGAGCGCGGGCTCGAACCCGGGCATCCCCTCGCCTCCCGTGAGGCGGACCAGGCCGTCGTACATCTTGGCCTCGCCTGCGGCCCCGAAGCCTGCGACGGGGTTGTACCCGCCCAGCTCGTAGCCGTCGGCGAGCACTATGCCGTCGGTGCCGTCGGCCCCCGCCGCGCTCGCGCCGTCGACGCTCCCGCCCGGTGTGGTGCAGGCCGTGAGGACCAGGACGCCGGTCAGGGCGATCACCGGGAGAACAGGACGTACTGCTCGAGATCGCGCCACGACGTTCCTTTCGCAGCGAGCACAGGGTGCTCACCTGGTCAGTAGTTCGGGTTCCGGCCATCGTGGCACTCCTGCGACGTTGTCGTATGAGGAACCCGCGCCGGACGACGCCGCTCACCCTTTTGTCAGCACCCTCGCCCATTTCGAGAAGCAGTGACGCCGGTCACCCGATCGGGTCTAGACTCGCCCAGTCGGGGCAGGACAGGCCCCGTCGCTCGACGTGTCTCGCACCCCTCCGCGCCGCTCGCAGGCCGAGGGGATCTCACGTCATGAGCCCCCGCACCAGAGTCGATGCGCACCGGAGGTAAGAGTGCCTGAGAATGTGACCGCCACCGAGAACCAGGTCGACGGGCAGCCCGAGTCCACGGGACTGGAGAACCTCCTCCACGAGGAGCGCAGCTTCCCGCCGAGCCCCGAGTTCGCCGCCCAGGCCAACGCCCGGCCGGCGCTGTACGAGGAGGCCAAGGCCGACCGTCTCGCATTCTGGGCACGCCAGGCCACCGAGCTCGTGTCGTGGAAGACGCCGTTCACCGAGACGCTCGACTGGTCGAACGCACCCGTCGCGCGCTGGTTCGGCGACGGCACGCTCAACGCCGCCTACAACGCGGTGGACCGCCACGTCGAGGCCGGCAACGGCGACCGCGTCGCGATCCACTTCGAGGGCGAGCCCGGCGACACCCGCACCGTCACGTACGCAGACCTGCAGCGCGAGGTCTCGCGCGCGGCCAACGCGCTGGGCGCGCTCGGCGTCACCACGGGCGACCGCGTCGTCATCTACCTGCCCATGATCGTCGAGGCCGTCGTCGCCATGCTGGCCTGCGCCCGCATCGGCGCCCCGCACTCGGTGGTGTTCGGCGGGTTCTCTGCCGATGCGCTGCGCAGCCGCATCGCCGACGCCGAGGCCAAGGTCGTCATCACCGCGGACGGTGGCTACCGCCGCGGGTCCGCGTCAGCCCTCAAGCCCGCGGTCGACGAGGCCCTCGCAGCCAAGGACGGCGCCGAGCCCACCACGGTCGAGCACGTCCTGGTGGTGCGCCGCACCGAGCAGGACGTCGAGTGGACGCAGGGACGCGACGTCTGGTGGCACGACGCCCTCGAGGCGGCCGACATCCAGCACACCCCGGTGTGGGTCGAGGCCGAGCACCCGCTGTTCATCCTCTACACGTCCGGCACCACCGGGAAGCCCAAGGGCATCCTGCACACGACCGGCGGCTACCTGACGCAGGCCGCGTACACGCACAAGAACGTGTTCGACCTCAAGGCCGAGTCCGACGTCTACTGGTGCACCGCGGACATCGGCTGGGTCACGGGCCACTCCTACGTGACCTACGGCCCGCTGCTCAACGGCGCGACCCAGGTCATCTACGAGGGCACGCCCGACTCCCCGCACCAGGGCCGCTGGTGGGAGATCATCGAGAAGTACAAGGTCTCGATCTTCTACACCGCCCCCACCGCGATCCGCGCCTGCATGAAGTGGGGCGAGGAGATCCCGAACAAGTTCGACCTCACGAGCCTGCGCGTCCTGGGCTCGGTCGGGGAGTCCATCAACCCCGAGGCGTGGATGTGGTACCGCCGCGTCATCGGTGGCGACAAGGCCCCGATCGTCGACACCTGGTGGCAGACCGAGACGGGCGCGATCATGATCTCGCCGCTGCCGGGCGTCACGGCGACCAAGCCGGGCTCGGCGCAGGTCCCGCTTCCGGGCATCGTCGCGGACGTCGTCGACGACAACGCGCGGCCGGTGCCCGACGGCGGCGGGGGCTACCTCGTCCTCTCCGAGCCGTGGCCGTCCATGCTGCGCGGCATCTGGGGAGACCTCGAGCGCTTCAAGGACACCTACTGGTCCCGGTTCCCTGGCATCTACTTCGCGGGCGACGGCGCCAAGAAGGACGAGGACGGCGACATCTGGCTGCTCGGCCGCGTCGACGACGTCATGAACGTCTCGGGCCACCGCCTGTCGACCACGGAGATCGAGTCCGCGCTGGTCTCGAACCCGCTCGTGGCCGAGGCCGCGGTCGTGGGCGCCACGGACGAGCTGACCGGCCAGGCCGTCGTCGCGTTCGTCATCCTGCGCAGCGAGCACGCGGCCCGCGCGGCGGACCCGGAGGGTGCCGCGGCCGTCGAGCTCGAGCTGCGCAACCACGTGGCCAAGGAGATCGGGCCCATCGCCAAGCCCCGCAAGATCCTCGTGGTCCCCGAGCTGCCCAAGACGCGCTCGGGCAAGATCATGCGCCGCCTGCTGCGCGACGTCGCGGAGAACCGCACGGTCGGGGACGCGACGACGCTCGCGGACTCGTCCGTCATGACGCTCATCGCGTCGGGGCTCGCGAAGCCGGCAGGCTCGGAGGACTGAGCCCGGCCCGGCGCGCCGAGCTGGGCGGCGCGCCGGGCACACCGGGACCGGGGCCCCGACGCACCCCGGGTGACGCCACTACACGTGGGGCGCACTGCCGTCGGGCCGCGGCGCCCCGCCGGCCTCGACGAGAGCGCCCTACGCGGGCTCTGCCGCCGCGTCCTTCGACGGCCCGACGCCGTCGCTCGCCTCCCCGGACTCGGCCGCCTCGTTCGCGGGGCTCGTCGCGAGGACCACGCAGCCCGCGAGCGCGACGAGCGCCGCGACGGCGACCGCGGGGTCCCAGCCCGAGCGGATCGTGTCGCCGAGCACCGCGATGCCCACGGCCCCGGGGACGACGACCTCGACCACCGAGAGGATCGCGGCGTTCGTCCCAACCTTGCCGCGCTCGAGCGAGCGCAGGTACGCGAGCGCCCCCACGACCCCGAACAGCACGATCGCGATCGCGAGCGGCTGGAAGATCGTGTCCCAGATGTCCCCCGAGGCGTGCGCGCCTCGAGCCGCGACGGCCGCCCCGGAGTACCCGAGGGCCCCGATCACGGCGAGCAGCACGGGTGTCCCGGCCTTGTAGAAGATCAGCGCGATGACCGCGAGGCCCGCGGCCACCCCGATGAGCACGGGCGTGAACCAGTCGGGCGGCACGGGCGCGGGCTGCTCCCCGCCCGCGATCCCGAGCACCACGAGCGCGGCCACGATGGCCGCCATCGCGGCGACGTCGATCCGTCGCATGGGCACCGAGAGGAACACCTTGGCGAGCAGGACCGTCACGACGAGCGAGCTCGCGAGCACGGCCTGGACCACGAAGAGCGGCAGGTGGTCGAGCGCCACGAGCGAGAAGAGCCACGCGACGAGGTCGACCGTGAACGCGAGGATCACGAGGGGTTGCCGCACCACCGCGAGCCCCTGGGCGCGGCGGGCCGCGACGGCCTGCATGACGGTGCTGACGCCGTAACCGATCGCGGCGGTGATGGCGGCGAGCAGGCTGAGGAACACGGGACCTCCTGAAGGTTGAGCCCCAGTCTTCCCGCGCGGTGCGCGCCGCGCGCGGCGACGAGCCGTCAGGTCCGCAGTGACCTCGGACTCACGGTCGTCCGGACACAGGGACAGTCCCTGCCGTTCACGGGGCCGAAACGCTCCGTGGCTACCGTGACGGCCATGCGGATCGAACCTCTCACCTTCCCCGCGCCCGGTGGTGGCGCACTCGTCTCCTCGAACGCCCGCGGCGGGACCGCCGTCCGGTCGGGCCGCCCGGGCGCGCCCGGCAGGCCGGGCCCTGCGGCAGCCCCCGCGGCCGGCCTCTCGCTCCTCGACAGCCTCGCCGCCCGGACGGCCGACCTGTCGTGCCTCGCCGACGTGCTGATCGACTGCGTGCAGGGCGGCGCGAGCGTCGGCTGGGTCAAGGCGCCGACCAAGGAGCAGGCGACCGCGTGGTGGTCGGCGTTCCTCGCAGACCCGGACCACCGCACGTGGGTCGGGCGCGACGACTCGGGTCGGATCGTCGCGACCGCGTCGCTCGCCCTGACGTCCAAGGCCAACGGCACGCACCGCGCCGAGGTCGTCAAGCTCCTGGTCCACCGTCAGGCGCGCGGCAACAAGTTCGCCCCGGGACTCATGGCCACGATCGAGCGCTTCGCGAAGGCCGAGCGGCTCTCGCTCCTGACGCTCGACACCGAGACGGGCAGCCTCGCCGAGTCGCTGTACCGCCGGTGGGGCTGGTCCGAGGTCGGCGCCGTCCCGGGGTTCGCCAAGGTCGCGGGCGGCGCACTGGTGTCGACGACGATCTTCTACAAGCAGCTCGGCGCGCGCTGACGGCTCCTGCCAGGGGCAAGGGCGCCCCGAGCACCTCCCTGCCACGCCCAGACGACTGCCGAGCCCCCACGGGCACGGACGCGCCGGGCGCGAAAGCTGCGCAGCGCCTCAGACCGCGATGCGCGGCGCGCGCAGCAGCCGTCCCGCGACCAGCACGAGGTACGCGACGAGCAGCACCGCGGCGCCCCACGCGAGCGCGCCGTACGACGAGACCGCGATGACGATCCCCGCGAGCACCCCGCCGAGCGCGCCGCCGAGGTTCATCGCGAAGTCCGAGAGCCCCTGGACCTGGGTCCGGTCCCCGGCCGGCGTCGCGTCGATGAGCAGCGCCGAGCCGGCGACGAGCCCGCACGACCAGCCCACGCCCAGCAGCACGAGCCCGACCGTGAGCCGTCCCGAGTCGTCGCGGGGCGCGCCCGCGATGACCACGGCCGACGCCAGCAGGACCACCCCGCCCACCGCGAGGACGCGCGCGTGCCCCACCCGGTCGGCAGCCCACCCGATCACGGGGCTGAGCACGTACATGCCCGCGATGTGCGCGCTGATGACGATCCCGATGACCTGGAGGCTCGCACCGCCGTGCCCCATGTGCACCGGGGTCATGGACATGAGCCCGACCATCACGAGGTGGCTCACGACGATCGCCGCGAGCGCGAGCTGCGCGGTCGCCGACGCGCGGATCACGGCCCACCCGGCCGCGAGGCCCGCGCGGAAGCCGGGGCGCGCGGGGGTCGGGGCGGCGACCACGTCCGCCTCGGGAGGTGCTTCCTCGCCGCCCGACGGCGCAGCCTCCTCGGCAGCGCCCGCACCGGTCCCGCTCGTCCCGGGCCGCGACTCGGCGGTCTCGGCGGATCCGGCCGCTGCTCGCGCGGCCGCCACGTGCAGCGGGTCGGGACGGAGCAGGACCCAGACGGACGCGGCGGCCGCGGCGAACGCCAGGGCTGCGACGAGGAGGGGTGCGGCCGACGTGCCGTGCGCGCCGTGCTCCCCGGCCGGGCCGGGCAGGAGACCGAGCTTCTCGGTCGCCCCGGCGAGGTTGGGGCCGAGCACCGAACCGATCGTCGTCGCCCAGATCACCACGGACAGGTCGGTGGCCCGCCGCTCGGGCCGGGCCAGGTCGGTCGCGGTGAAGCGCGAGGCGAGACCCGTCGCCGAGCCCGCCCCGAACAGCAGCATCCCGGCGAGCAGCAGCGGCCAGGTCTGGAGCAGGGTCGCGGTCGCCGCGAGGGCGGCCCCCAGGAGGGCGACGACGTAGCCCGTCGTGAGCGACCGGCGTCGGCCGTGGCGCTCGGCAAGGCGCGAGAGCGGCAGGGCGACGAGCGCGGCGCCGACCACGGCCGTCGTCTGCGCCAGCCCGGCGATCGCGTCGGAGCCGGACAGCTCGGACGCGATCAGAGAGCTCACCGAGATCCCGGTCGCGACCCCGATCCCGCCGAAGACCTGGCTCGCGGCCAGGACCGAGACGGTCCGCCGCTGGATGCGGTCGACGGGGGGGCCGTCAGGTCCGGGAAGAGGATCAGGAGTCACCCGGGCAGCGTATCGGCGCGGGGCTCACGCCCGTCCCGGCACCACCGGCCGGGCACGGTCGTGCGGCACCGCACCGTCGCGAGGCGCGGCACCCTCGAGCACCCGCAGGACGGCCCGCACGGCCTCGCGGCCGGCGCGGTTCGCCCCGATCGTCGACGCGCTCGGCCCGTACCCGACGAGCTGGACGCGCGGGTCGGCGACCACGGTCGGCCCGTCCATGACGATCCCGCCGCCCGGCCCGCGCAGCCCCAGCGGCCCGAGGTGGTCGAGCGCGGCCCGGAAGCCCGTGGCCCACAGGATCACGTCGGCGCCCTGGTGCGTCACGCCGTCGGGACGGACCCCCTCGTCCCACGCGACGCCGTCGGGCACGACGCGCGAGAACATGGGCAGGCGACGCAGGACGCCCGAGGCGATCCCCGCCTCGTAGACCGGCGTGAGCGGCAGGCCCGTGACGGACACGACGCTCTCCGGCGCGCCGCCGCAGGTGGTAGGCGGCCGAGAGCCCGGCCTGCCCCGCGCCCACCACGAGGACGTCGACGTCGACGGGCTGGGACCGGTCGATGTGCCTGGTCGTCGAGAGGTGGTGTGCCGGTGCAGAGGTGCTCACACCCGTACCAACCGCGCGGGCCGCGGGACTCATCCACGGCACGGCCGTGACGCACCGCACAGCGCGACGGCACGCGTGGGGACACCCCGTGAACGTCCCGTGGACCTTGGCGGCCACCTGGGCGTTCGCCCGGTGGAACCTGTGCACGGCGGGCACCCTGGAGGGGTGAGTCCGTCCTACGCCCTCCCCGGCGCAGTCCCGCTGCCCGAGCCCGACACCGCACCGACCCTCCCCCCTGCCGTGCTGCGCGAGCTCGCGGGGCGCAGCGACTGGGTGTCCTCGTGGTGGACGGTCGGTCTGCTCGCGGCCGCCGGCGTCCTGGTCGCCGGGCTCGTGGTCTGGGACCGGCGGCGACGGACAGCACGCCACGCAGGTGGTCCGGGCAGACCGCGCGGCGTGTGGCGCGCCTGGGTCGGGACGGTCGCCTCGGGGCTCCTCGTGGTCCTGTCGGTGACGGTCGCGGTCAACGCGTACGCGGGCTACGTCCCCAACGCCGCGGCGTTCCGCACCACGATGGCGGGCTGGGGGATCGTCGATCCACCGCCGAGCCATCGCGACAAGCCCGCGGAGCGCACGGGCTCGTCGGCGACGGGATCGGTGAGCTCGACGCCGCTGCCGGCCCCGGACCTGCGCATGGCCGACGGCATCACGTGGGTCTACACGCCGCCGGGCTTCGACCCGTCAGCCCCGACCCGCTACCCCGTCGTCTACCTCTTCCACGGCAGCCCCGGACAGCCGAGCGACTGGTTCGCGGCGGCCGACAGCGCCAACGTCATGGACACGCTGCTCGCGGCGCAGCTCGTCCAGCCCATGATCCTCGTCGCGGTCGACGTCAACGGCACCGGTCCCTCCCCGCGCGACACCGAGTGCCTGGACTCCACGACGGGCGGCGCGCAGGTCGAGACCTACGTGACCGACGTCGTGATCCCGTGGGTCGACAAGACCTTCCCGACGGTCCCGGACCGGGACCACCGCGCGATCGGCGGGGCGTCGTCCGGCGGGTTCTGCGCGCTCAACCTGGGCCTGCGTCACCTCGACACGTTCAGCGCGATCATGGCCCTCGAGCCCTACGGCGACCCGGGCGGCGGCGGGCGCGCGATGCTCGCGACCCAGGAGGAGCTCGACGCCAACTCCCCCAGCCGCTACATCCCGACCATGGACTTCACGGCGCCCGTCGCGGTCTTCCTCGACGGCGGTTCCGAGGCCCCGCGGTTCGACCGCGAGGCGAACCGCCGGCTGGCCGCCGCCCTCACCGAACGCGGTCAGACCGTCGCGCTGCGCGAGGAGCCCGGCCAGGGGCACACGTGGGCCATGGTCCACGCGGGTCTGCCCTACGGGCTGGAGTTCGTCTCGGAGCACCTGGCCCAGCCCTGAGCCGGTGCGTCCGCCCGGTTGTGATGGGATGGAGCCATGCACTCCCCTCTCGAGATCGGCCCGCTCGACCCGGCCACCGCGGACGAGGTCCGCGCTCTGGCCGCCGCCGCCCGCGAGTCCGACGGCGTCGCCCCCCTCTCCGAGCAGCCGCTCCTGCGCCTCGGCGTCGACGACGAGGACCTCACGCACGTGGTCGCGTACGACGGTGCGGGCACCGTCACGGGGTACGCACAGATCGACCGCGGCGGGGACGTCGCGAGCGCCGAGCTCGTGGTGCACCCGGCCGCGCGCCGGCGTCGGACCGGCCGCATGCTGCTGCGCACCGCGCAGCGCGACGCGACCCTGCCCGCCCGCTCGGGCGAGCCCGGCCAGCACGGCCGCACGCTGCACGTGTGGGCGCACGGCGACCTCCCCGCGGCGCGCGCGTTCGCGGCCGACGCGGGGCTCGTCGTCGTGCGCGAGCTGTGGAAGATGGGCCTGGACCTGCGCCCGGGGACGTGGGAGCGTCCCGAGGTCCCCGCGGGCCTGCGACTGCGCACGTTCCGCCCCGGGCCCGACGACGCGGCCTGGCTCCGCGTCAACGCGCGCGCCTTCGCGCACCACCCCGAGCAGGGCCGCCTGACCCAGGCCGACCTCGACGCCCGGCTCGCCGAGGACTGGTTCGACCCCGAGGGGTTCTTCCTGCTCGAGCGCGAGGACGGGTCGCTCGCCGGGTTCCTGTGGACCAAGGTGCCCACGGACCAGGCCGGGTCCTCGGACGCGCCCGTGCGCGAGGGTGAGATCTACGTCGTCGGCGTCGACCCCGACGCCCAGGGCGAGGGGCTCGGGAAGGTGCTGACCGCCGTCGGGCTCGCGCACCTCGCGGCCCAGGGCCTCGACCGCGCGGTCCTCTACGTCGACGGCGACAACACCGCAGCGACCCGCACCTACCTCGGCGCGGGCTTCGGCAAGGACACCGTGGACGTGCAGTACGGCCCGGCGGCTGTGCATCCCGTCACCCAAAGTTCACCGAGTGATGCCACCATGAAGCCATGACCGACTCCACCGTCCGTCCCGGCGTCCGGACCCCCGCGCGCCCGGACCAGCAGCCGGAGGCTTCTCGCGACGCCCGTCCCCGGCCCGCCCTCGACCCTGAGCTCGCGGCGCACATCGCCGAGCACATCGCCGAGGAGGAGCCCGTCACGGGGACCGTCGACAAGGAGGTGCTCAGTGCCGAGCCCCTGCCCGCCGACCGGTTCGCGGACCGCGAGCTGAGCTGGCTCGCGTTCAACCAGCGCGTGCTCGAGCTCGCCGAGGACGAGAACCAGCCCCTGCTGGAGCGCGTGCGCTACCTCGCGATCTTCGCGTCGAACCTCGACGAGTTCTTCATGGTCCGGGTCGCAGGGCTCAAGCGACGCATCGCGACCGGGCTCGCCGTGACGGCCGCCTCCGGTCTCACGCCGCGCCAGGTGCTCGACGCGATCAGCGAGCGTGCGCACGAGCTCATGGCCCGCCACGCCGCGGTGTTCGCCGACCAGGTGCAGCCCGCGCTGGCGACCGAGGGCATCTCGCTGCTGCGCTGGGAGGACCTCGACACGCGCGAGCAGGAGCGCCTGCACAAGTTCTTCCGCAAGCAGATCTTCCCCGTGCTCACGCCCCTGGCCGTGGACCCCGCGCACCCCTTCCCGTACATCTCGGGGCTCTCGCTCAACCTCGCGGTCGTCGTGGTGAACCCGACGACGGGCAAGGAGCACTTCGCGCGCGTCAAGGTGCCGCCGCTGCTGCCGCGCTTCATCGCGGTCGACTCGCGCGGCCGCCCGTCGGCACCCAGCACGCAGGCCGCAGACCCCGACAAGGGCCCCACGTCGTTCGTGCCGCTCGAGGACGTCATCTCCCAGCACCTCGACCACCTCTTCCCGGGCATGGAGGTGCGCGAGCACCACACGTTCCGCGTGACCCGCAACGAGGACGTCGAGGTCGAGGAGGACGACGCGGAGAACCTGCTCCAGGCCATGGAGAAGGAGCTGCTGCGTCGCCGGTTCGGCCCGCCCGTGCGCCTCGAGATCGCCGACGGGATCAGCCCGCGCATCCGCCAGCTGCTCGTGCGCGAGCTCGACGTCGCGGACGACGAGGTCTACAAGCTGCCCGCGCCGCTCGACTTCACGGGCCTCAACCTCATCGCCGACCTGGACCGCGCGGACCTGCACTACCCGCGGTTCGTGCCGACCACGCACCGTTTCCTCGCCGAGGTGGAGAGCGCCAACCCGACCGACGTGTTCGCCGCGATCCGTGAGCGCGACATCCTGCTGCACCACCCGTACGACTCGTTCTCGACCTCGGTCCAGACGTTCCTCCAGCAGGCTGCCGCGGACCCCAACGTGCTCGCGATCAAGCAGACGCTGTACCGGACGTCGGGCGACTCGCCGATCGTCGACGCCCTGATCGACGCGGCCGAGGCCGGCAAGCAGGTCCTCGCCCTGGTCGAGATCAAGGCGCGCTTCGACGAGCAGGCCAACATCTCGTGGGCACGCAAGCTCGAGCAGGCGGGCGTGCACGTCGTGTACGGGATCGTCGGCCTCAAGACGCACTGCAAGCTCTCGCTCGTGGTCCGCCAGGAGCCCGAGGGGCTCGTGCGCTACTGCCACGTGGGCACGGGCAACTACAACCCCAAGACCGCGCGCCTCTACACGGACCTCGGGCTGCTCACCGCGGACCCCGAGGTCGGCCAGGACCTCACGCGCCTGTTCAACCAGCTGAGCGGCTACGCACCCCAGTCGAGGTTCCACCGGCTGCTCGTCGCGCCCCGCTCGGTGCGCTCGGGCCTCGTCGAACGGATCGAGCGCGAGGCCGTCGCAGCCCGCGAGGGCCGCGACGCGTGGGTCAAGTTCAAGGTCAACTCGGTCGTCGACGAGACCATCATCGACGCCCTGTACCGAGCCTCGCAGGCCGGGGTGAAGGTGGACCTCGTGGTCCGCGGCATCTGCGCGATCCGCCCCGGGGTGCCCGGGCTCAGCGAGAACATCCGCGTGCGGTCCATCCTGGGCCGGTTCCTCGAGCACTCGCGCATCTTCGCGTTCGCCAACTCGGGCGGCCCGGCCATCGCGGACGGCCCAGAGTCCGGCCCCGAGGTCTTCATCGGGTCGGCCGACCTCATGCACCGGAACCTCGACCGCCGCGTCGAGACGCTCGTGCGGCTCGTCGACCCGGACCAGATCACGAACCTGCTCGACCTCATCGACATCTCGATGGACAGCGGGACCGCGTCGTGGCACCTGCAGGCGGACGGGACCTGGGTGCGGCACTCGACCGGACCCGACGGGGCCCTGACCGACATCCAGTCGACCCTCATCACCCGACAACGCCGTCGTCTGGGCATGGGTCAATGAGCTCTCCGTCCTCGTTCGCACCGCTCGTGGACACCCTCGGCCCCACCCACGTCCCGCACGCCCCCGTGATCGAGTCGGCGGGAGGGCTCGTGTGGCGCGTGCGCGACGGTGAGCTGCAGGTACGGCTCGTCCACCGGCCGCGCTACGACGACTGGTCGTGGCCCAAGGGCAAGCTCGACCCGGGCGAGACCTTCCAGACCGCCGCCGTGCGCGAGGTCGCCGAGGAGACCGGCAAGCCCGTGATCCTCGGCGTCCCGCTGCCCGGGCTGCAGTACCTGACCCCGGAGGGGCGCGTGAAGCGCGTGCACTACTGGGCTGCGCAGCAGGCCAAGCGCGTGCGCGACGCGGGCCCGCTCGCCGCGCGCGCCCCCGTGCCCCCGGTGTCGCCCGACGAGATCGACGCGACCGAGTGGCTCGGCGTCGAGGAGGCCGCACGCCGGGTGACCCGCAAGGCAGACCGCGGTCCGCTCGCCGCGCTCGTCGAGGAGTACACGCACGGACGGCTCTCGACCCGCGTCGTCGTGATCGCCCGGCACGGCAAGGCCGTGACCCGGGCCGCATGGCACGGGGCCGAGCAGGACCGGCCGCTCACGCCCGCCGGGCACGCGCAGTCCGTCGCACTGGTCCCCGTGCTCGCGGCCTACGGGGTCAACACCGTGGTGACGAGCCAGTGGGACCGCTGTGCCCAGACCATCGCGCCCTACGCGCAGGCCGCCCGGCTCGAGACCCTCTCGATCGACCACCTGACCGAGGCGCAGCACGAGCGGTCCCCCTCGCGGGTTGCGCGCACCGTGCGCGAGCTGCTCGAGTCGCAGCGGTCGACCGTGCTCTGCACGCACCGGCCCGTCCTGCCCACGGTCCTCGACGTCCTGGGTCAGCACTCACGCCGCCCCGTGGCCAACGCCCTGCCGACACGGGACCCGTTCCTGGAGCCGGGAGAGATGCTCGTGGCGCACGTCGCGGACACCCCCAAGGGGCCGCGCGTGCTCGCGGCAGAGAAGGTCGCGCCGCCGCTGCACTGAGGTGGGCCGGTGGTGTGTGCTCGGTCCCTGTGTCGAAGCCAGGGAGTGGGCTCGCTCGTACGCCTCGGGAGCCCAGAGGCTCGGAGGCTCGGAGGCTCGGAAGCTCGGAAGCTCGGAAGCTCGGAGCGAATCCGAGCACCTGGGACGGCCACCGCTTTGTTGTCAGAACTGAGCCGGGCCATACCCCGGGCGAGCTCTGACAACTCATGCCCAGGCGGAGCACCCCAGTGATCCCCAGCTCACCCGCTCCAGTTGTCAGAACTGAGCCGGGCCATACCCCGGGCGAGCTCTGACAACCGGCGGCGGTGGAATCGCACCGTTCGACGGCGTGCACCGCGCACTCACTGCGTCCTTCGTCCACAGACGACCGCGTCCCCCCTGACGCCCGACGTCGCGGCCGCCAAGAATCCCCGGCATGAGCGGAACGTCGGACGCGTTGGAGTCAGTCCCGGGCCTGCACCGGATCAACCACTACCAGGAAGGAGTGGTGACCCGGAAGCAGCTGCGGGGGCTGGGCGTCTCCTGGGACCACGTGAGCGCACAGCTGGCTGCGCGACGGTGGACGCTCGCAACCCGCGATGTCGTCCTGCTTCACAACGGCCCTGTCACCGAGCCGGCCCGGCGATGGATCGCGGTGCTGAGCGCACAGGGGACGGTCGCCATCGGCTCGTGGTCCGCACTGTCGATGCGCGGGCTGACGGGCTGGACCCGGCCGGGGATCCACATCGTCGTCGCTCGTGGGGCGAGGCCCCCACGAGTCTCCGCCGTCGTCGTCCACGAGTCTCGCCGCCCGGCGCCCGAGGACATCCGTCCGTTCCTCGGGCTCCCTGTCCACACGGCGCCGCGCGCTGCGGTCGACGCAGCTGCGTGGCAACGACACCCCCGCACCGCCGTCGGTCTGCTCGCCGCCACCGTCCAGCAGGGGCTGGCCACGACCGACGAGCTCTTCGAACAGCTCGATCGGGTGGGCGCCGTCCGCTTCCGGAGCGTCATGCGCACCTCGCTCGTCGACATCGCCGGCGGTTCGCAGTCCTTGGCCGAGATCGACTTCATCAGGTTCTGCCGCGAGCGCGACCTGCCCGCCCCTGAACGGCAGGCGCGACGCAAGGACTCGCAGGGACGCCAGCGCTACCTCGACATCGAGTGGCGGCTCCGCGACGGGCGTCGGTTGGTGGTCGAGGTCGACGGGATCGGCCACAGCGATCCGGACCGTTGGTACGAGGACCTGTTGCGCACGGCCGAGCTCGACGCGAGCAGGCGGGACATCGTCGTCAGGGTCCCTGCTGGTGCCGTCCGGTTGGAGCCGGACCGGGTCTACGACATCCTCCGGCACCATCTCGGGTCGGCAGCGCAGGAGACTTCCGCGTAGTTGTCAGAAGCACACCGGGGTATCCCCCGGCTCAGTTCTGACAACCAAGCAGTGCAACGTCGGTCAGGCCACATCACCAGCAAAGTTGTCAGAAGCACACCCGGGTATCCCCCGGCTCAGTTCTGACAACTGATCCCCCGGAAACAGCAGGACCAGCGTGACCTCAAGGTCACGCTGGTCCTGGCAACGCGCGGACGAGGCGGAGCCTCAGAGCAGGATCGGGTGCAGGATCCAGTACATGATCGCGGCCACGAGGGCGGCGGCCGGGATGGTCAGGACCCAGGCGATGCCGATGTTCTTCGCCACGCCCCACCGGACGGCGGACAGCCGCTTGGTGGCGCCGACACCCATGATCGCGGACGTGATGGTGTGCGTCGTGGAGACCGGTGCGTGCAGCGCGAACGCGTTGACGTAGAGCACGATCGCGGAGACGGACTCGGCGACGAACCCGCGCGCCGGGTCGAGCTCGATGATCTTGCGTCCCAGGGTCCGCATGATGCGCCAGCCGCCCGAGTACGTCCCGGCGGAGATCGCGGCCGCTGCGGCGAGCTTGACCCACAGCGGGATGCCCTCGTCGGGGCTGGCCCAGCCGACCGTGAGGAGCGCCATGAAGATGACGCCCATGGTCTTCTGCGCGTCCTGGAGGCCGTGGCCCAGGGCCATGGCTGCGGCGGACACGGTCTGCGCGAGGCGGAAGCGGCGCGTGGTCTTGGAGGGCGCCGCGCGGCGGAAGAGCCACAGCAGACCGACCATGACGGCGAACGCGAGGCCGAAGCCCACGATCGGGGAGAAGACCATCGGCAGGACGACCTTGTCGATGATCGACTGGCCGTAGATCGCGAGCCCGCCGGCGAGGCCGGCGCCCACGAGGCCACCGATGAGGGCGTGCGTCGAGGACGACGGCAGCCCGAACCACCAGGTGATGAGATTCCAGACGATGGCCCCGATCAGGGCGCACAGCACCACGACCAGGGCCGTGTGCGATGGCACGTCCTGGAGGTCGACGATCGAGGTCGCGATGGTCTCCGCGACCTCCGTGCCGAGCAGCGCGCCGGTGAAGTTCATGACCGCGGCCATGAGCAGGGCAGCGCGCGGGGTGAGCGCGCGCGTCGAGACGGACGTCGCGATCGCGTTGGCCGCGTCGTGGAATCCGTTCGTGTAGTCGAAGCTCAGCGCGAGCGCGACGACGAGGACGACAAGAGCGAATTCCACGGAGCTCAGGACTCCTTGAGCGCGATGGTCTCGACGGTGTTCGCGACCTTCTCGAACGCGTCGGCGGCCTGCTCGAGGATCTCGACGACCTCCTTGAGCTTGATGAGGAGGATCGGGTCGGCGACGTTGTCGAAGAGCTCGGCGAGGAGCTTGCGGTGGATCTTGTCGGCCTGGTTCTCGAGGCGGTTGACCTCGACCCAGTACTCGGCGAGGTCGTTGAGCGAGCGCAGGCGCGGCATGGCCTCTGCGGTCAGCTCGGCCGCGCGCTGGAGGACCTGGACCTGCTCGGAGACGCGTGCGGGCAGCTCGTCGATCTTGTACAGGACGATGAGGTCCGCGGCCTCTTCCATGTAGTCCATGCAGTCGTCGAGCGCGGAGGCGAGGCCGTAGATGTCGTCGCGGTCGAACGGCGTGACGAACGTCTGGTTGAGGCGCCGCATGATCGTGTGCGTCGCGTCGTCAGCCAGGTGCTCGGTCTCGGCCAGCTTCTTGGCGAGCTCCTTGCGGGTGGGCCGGTCTGCGCCGAGCAGCTCGGCGAGAAGGTTTGCCCCGGTGACCAGGTGCTGCGCGGAGTCAGCGAGAAGGTCGAAGAACGAGGTATCGCGCGGGGTGAGGCGCAAGCGCACGGGAGGCTCCGGAAGGGCTGGACGCTGGTGGGGTTTCACAGGCGAGATGACGACCGCTCAGAGCGATCGCCACCTGGATGTCACAGGTGTTCTGTTGGAAGGTGACGCTGTGGTGAGAAGCGCTCGAGGTGCGCGTTAACGCATCCCTAACGCCCGTCAAATGTAACCGAACTGTCGCCTGAACGTTCAATCGCTCGGGCACCCCGACGGCAGCACCGAGAACGCCTGCCAGGGCAGGGCGGAACGGGGCTCACGTCATGGTGGGGGGCGACGCCGGGCCGGGAGCGCCTGTCGGCGCGAAGGCCGCTCGAAGCGGCTGATGTTGGAGCCCGGGGCTACCGCGACCCGACGTCGTCGTTCATCCTACGCCCGCTCGGCGGGAGCCTCCGAACCGGCTGGTGACGGCACCGTGCGAGCACCGCGCCCCGCTCCCGCACGCCCGACGGCGGAGCGTCAGTCCAGCTTGTCGGCCCGCCAGAGCGCGGCGGCGTGCTCGAGCTCCTCGGCGGTGCGCAGCAGCGACGAGGCGCCGCGCGTCATGCGCAGCGCCGAGTCCGGGTCGGCGACCTCGCGCGTGTCGGCGTCGAACGCGGCCCCCGTGGCGAGGATGCGGCAGAACGCGGCGGCCCGCTCGAGGGCCACGGCGAGGTCTCCGGCGAACACACCCGAGAGCACGGCGTCGGCGAGCTCGCGCACGTCCTGGGGTCCGGGCGGGCTCGCGACGCCCGCGACGACCTCGTGGACGGGGGCCGCGTCGACGCCGAGCCGGTAGCGCAGCGTCACGGTCTCGGGGTCGCGGCGCACCCACTCGCGCAGGACGTACAGGCGCCAGAGGGCTCCGGGCAGCGTCGAGGGGGCGGAGTCGGCCCAGAGTCCCGAGACGACGTCGAGCCCTTCGGTCTCGACGAGCCGGATGAGCCGGTCGACGACCTCGGGGTCCTCGGACGCGCGGGCGCCGTGCACGATCGCGGCCGCGGTCGTGTGGGCGATCTGGTCGCGCAGCGCGGGGTCGATCTCCCCGGGGAGCTCCTCGGCGTCGCGCGGGTCGAGCATCGCGGGGCGGCGCGGGCGGTGGGTGGGGGTCGGTTGTTCGCTCACCTCTCGATCGTACGCAGGGGCCCGACGGCGGGGCTCGCGCGGGCGCGGCGGAGCAGCCCGACGCACGTGAACCGGATCGCAGAAGATGCCCCCTGCAACCATTGCCCTCAGCAACCATTCGGAGTATCGTTGCTTGCAGCAACTAAGGAGCCTTCTCGCGTGTCCCTCTCCACCACCCCGTCGCTCGACGCCCCCCTCGACGACGCGGCACCCCCCACCCCCTCCCCGACCCAGCCCCTCGACGTCCCCGTCATGGAGCTCACGGTCGCGCTCGAGGAGCTCAACCGCGCCCAGCGCGAGGTCTCGGCCCGCCTGTCGCGCGAGCTCGACTTCCCCCGGGCCTCGCTCGGAGCGCTCCGGCTCCTCCAGCGCTGCGGCCCCCTCCAGGTCACCGAGCTCGCGCACCACCTGCGGGTCGACCTGTCGGTCGCGAGCCGCCAGGTGACCCATCTCGCCGAGGCCGGCCTCGTCGAGCGCACCGCGTGCGACGACGACCGTCGCGCCCGCAGCGTGACCCTCACGCCCGCGGGACGCGCCAAGGTCGAGGAGACCTTCGCGCTCCTCACCAGCCGTACCGCCGAGACGTTCGTGGGCTGGACCCCCGAACAGCTCCGGGAGGCGATCCGCCACCTGGAGCGCCTCACCGAGGCGCTCTCGCACACCTGACCACTCCCCGGGCGACCCCGCCCACCCGGCCCAACCTCCGCCGTCGGGCCTTGCCACGACGTTTCGACGAAGAAGCACGACCTATGAATGTGAGACCTGTATGAGCGCTACCACCACCATGACCCGGAAGCAGGTGCTGGAGTCGTTGTCCGGCATCCTGCTCGGGATGTTCGTCTCGATCCTCGCGACCTCCGTGGTCTCGAGCTCGCTCCCCAAGATCATCAGCGACCTCGAGGGGTCGCAGTCGTCGTTCACCTGGGTCGTCACCGCGACCCTGCTGACGACCACCATCTCCACGCCCATCTGGGGCAAGCTCGCCGACCTGACGAACCGCAAGGTCCTCATCCAGGTCGCGCTCGTCATCTCCGTGGTCGCGGCCGCCCTCGCGGGCCTCTCGCAGAACGTCGGCACGCTCATCGCGTTCCGCGCCCTCCAGGGCATCGGCGCCGGTGGCCTCATGGCCCTGGCCATGGTCCTGATCTCGGACATCATCTCCCCGCGCGAGCGCGGCAAGTACATGGGCCTCATGGGCGCGATCATGGCCGTGAGCCAGATCGGCGGCCCTCTCCTCGGCGGTGTCCTCACGGACACCGTGAGCTGGCGCCTCAACTTCTTCGTGGGCCTGCCGTTCGCGATCGCCGCGATCGTCGTGCTCCAGCGCACGCTGCACCTGCCGCCCGTCCCCCGCCGCATCGTCAAGATCGACTACTGGGGCGCGCTGCTCATCAGCGCGGGTGTCTCGACCCTGCTGCTGTGGGTCACGTTCGCGGGCAACAACTTCGAGTGGGTCTCGTGGCAGAGCGCCGTCATGGTCGTCGGCTCGGTCCTCGCGCTGGTCGCGGCGGTCCTGGTCGAGAAGAGCGCGGTCGAGCCCATCATCCCGCTGCACCTGTTCAAGAACCGCACGTTCGTCCTCGCGGTCCTCGCGAGCGTCGCGGTCGGTGTCGCGATGTTCGGCACGGCCGTCTTCCTGAGCCAGTACATGCAGGTGGCCCGCGGCAAGACCGCGACCGAGTCGGGCCTGCTGACGATCCCCATGATCATCGGGACGTTCGTCGCCTCGACGCTCATCGGCCAGCTCATCACGCGCACCGGGCGCTACAAGGCATTCATGGTCGCCGGTGGCGTGTTCCTCGTCGCGTCGCTCTACGCGCTGTCGACGATCGACTACCAGACGAGCTTCGTGCTCATCAGCGTCTACCTGTTCTTCCTGGGCGCCAGCATGGGCATGCTCATGCAGAACCTCGTGCTCGCGGTCCAGAACACCCTGGACGTCTCCGAGATGGGTGCCGGCACCTCGACGGTCGCGTTCTTCCGCACCCTGGGCGGCGCGATCGGCGTCTCGGTCCTGGGGGCGATCCTCGCGAGCAAGGTCACGACCTCGATCCAGGACGGCCTGGCCAAGATGGGCGTGCCGACCGACGCGACGGGTGGCACCGTGCCCGACGTCAGCACCCTGCCCGCCCCCCTGCGTGACCTGGTCGAGCGCTCCTACGGCGACGGCATCGCCGACATCTTCCTCGTGGCCGTGCCGCTCGCCGTCATCGGTCTGATCTGCGTCCTGTTCCTCAAGGAGGTGCCGCTCGGCACCAAGTCGGGCCTCGACGAGCGTCTCGAGCGCGAGCTCGCGGCCGGCCTGACGGACCTGACCGACGAGATCGAGCAGGAGCACGAGGGCGACTTCGACGCCGAGCAGGCCGTCCTCGCGGGGGCCGGCGACGGCGCCCCGTCCGGGCGCAGCGCGTCGCGCTGACCGCCCACCTGCCGGACCTCACCCGGGGCCGTCGTGGATGCTTGTTCCACGGCGGCCCCGCTGCACGCCATGATGGGGCCGTGACCTCGCCCTCGCCGACCGACCAGCCGGAGCCGACTGTGTCCTCAACACCCACCACCTCGCCCAGCGACGAGTCGCCCCTGTTCGCGCTCGAGCGCGAGCTGCGCGTCCTGACCCGCCGCGCGGGATCGTCCGCGAACGCGATGGCCAAGCGCATCCACCCCGACCTCGACGCGAGCGCCTACCCGCTGCTCGCGCACATCGCCGTGAACCCCGGCGTGCGGGGGTCGGACCTCGCGCAGCAGTTCGGCGTGGGGCGCGCGACCATCTCGCGCCAGCTCGCACGGCTCGAGTCCGTGGGGATGGTGTGCCGCGAGGTGGACCCCGACGACTCCCGCGGCCAGATCATCACCCTCACCGAGGAGGGCGCGACGCTGCTGCGGACCACGCACGAGCGGCGCGTCGACTCGATCTCGCAGGCCCTGAGCGACTGGTCCTCCGACGACGTCGCAGCCCTCGCGGGCCTGCTGCACCGCTACTCGGAGGACGTCGTGCGCTGGCAGGCGACGCGCTGAGATGACGGGTCGGCCGGACGCGGTGCCCGCGGGGCGGCGGGGTTCCGCGCCGTGGTGGCACGGTGCCCGACGCCGCAGCCGCCCGCGCGTCCTGGCCGTCCTCGCGGCCGTGGTCGTCCTGGGCCTCGTGGTGACGACGCAGGTCCCCGACCCCGTCGGTGACGTGGTCGGGGACCTGCTGTACGCGGTCGCGGTCTACGTGGCGCTCGTGCTCGTGGCCCCGCGGCTGAGGCCGTGGGTCGCGGGGGCCGTGGCACTCGCGTGGTGCTGGCTCGTCGAGGCCCTCCAGGCGACGCCCGCGGTCGGCGCGGTGCTCGACGTCGTGCCCGCGGCGGCGTGGGTGCTCGGGAGCACGTTCAACGCGCGTGACCTGCTGCTCTACCTGCTGGGCGTGCTGCTCGCGGTCGGCCTCGACCTGGTCGTGGACGCCAGAGCGGGCGTGACCTCGAGGTCACGCCCGCTCTGACACGCGGCTGCCGGGACGGCTCAGGCCTCGGCGTCCTCGAACGTCAGGCTGAGGCTGTTCATGCAGAACCGGTCGCCCGTCGGGGTCTGGGGCGCGTCGTCGAACACGTGCCCCAGGTGCGAACCGCAGTTCGCGCACCTCACCTCGGTGCGGACCATGCCGTGGCTCCGGTCCTGGATGAGCTCGACCGCGTCCGACTCCTTGGGCGCGTAGAAGCTCGGCCACCCGCAGTGCGAGTCGAACTTGGTGTCCGAACGGAACAGCTCGTGGCCGCACGCCCGGCACCGGTAGATGCCCTCGCGCTTCTCGTCCAGGAGCTCACCCGTCCAGGGGCGTTCGGTGCCGGCCTGTCGCAGCACCGCGTACTCGTCGGGGGCCAGCTCCTCGCGCCACTTGGCCTCGGGCTTGGCGACCGGGTACACCTTCTGCGAGAACAGGCTGCTGGTCGTGTCGTGGGTCTCGTTGGTCATGCTCCACCTCCGACAGCGACAACCGTCGCCGGACTGCAGGTGTTCCCGGTGGCGCGACGAGCCCGGTCCCCGGACGCAGAAGGCCCCGGCGGCGATCCGAAGATCACCGCCGGGGCCCTGCTGGGTCGTTCACCTGCGTCCGGCGGGAGGCTCCCGTCGGGCCGGCTGACGAAGGATCAGTACGACGACGACGAGTACACCGTCGCCGAGCCGCCACCGCGCTGCGCGCGACCGCGGCCGCCACGACGACGAGCCTGCGCACCAGCGCCGCCCTCACCGCCCTGCGCCGACTGGCCGCGCCCACCCTGGGCGCGCTGCGCCGTCGGGCCTGCAGACTTGGCCGGGGCCGCCGTGCGCGTCGCACGCGTCCCACCGTTGCGCGACGGCGTGCCACGACGGGCCTGCGTCTGCGGCGGCGTGATGTCCGCGGGGCGCACGTACTCGGCGACCTCGCCGACGAGCGACGTGATCGCCGCGTCACCCGGGGCGACCGACTGCGGCTGCGCCGTGATCTTCGCCTTGCGGGTCAGGTCCTTCACGTCGCTGCGCTGCTCGGGGAGCATGACGGTCACGACGACGCCCTCGGAACCGGCGCGGGCCGTACGGCCCGAGCGGTGGAGGTACGCCTTGTGCTCGGCCGGCGGGTCGACGTGGACGACCAGCTCGATCTCGTCGACGTGGATGCCGCGCGCCGCGATGTCCGTCGCGACGAGCACGCGGACCGAACCGTTCGAGAACGCCTCGAGGTTGCGCTCGCGCGCCCCCTGACCGAGGTTGCCGTGCAGGTCGACCGACGGGATGCCCTGCGCCGTGAGCTGCTTCGCGAGCTTCTTGGCCTGGTGCTTGGTGCGCGTGAACAGGACACGACGGCCCGTGCCCGACGCGAGCTGCTGCACGACGTCCTTCTTCGCGTCCGCGTCACGGACCGCGAAGATGTGGTGCGTCATGTTGGAGACGGGCGACTCGGCCGAGTCCACCGAGTGGCTCACCGGGTTGCTCAGGTAGCGCTTGACGAGCTGGTCCACGCCGTTGTCGAGCGTCGCCGAGAACAGCAGGCGCTGGCCGCGCGTCGGGGTCTTGTCCATGATGCGCTTGACGCCGGGCAGGAAGCCCAGGTCGGCCATGTGGTCGGCCTCGTCGAGGACCGTGATCTCGATGCCGTCGAGCGACAGGACGCGCTGGTTGAGCAGGTCCTCGAGGCGGCCCGGGCAGGCGATGACGATGTCGACGCCCGCGTTGAGGGCGCTGACCTGGCGGCTCTGCGCGACGCCACCGAAGATGGTCGTCGTGTTCAGGCCCAGGGCCTTCGCGAGCGGCTCCATCGTGGCGTTGATCTGGTTCGCGAGCTCACGCGTGGGGCACAGGACCAGTGCGCGGGGGCGACGGGCGGCGCGACGCGTGTCCGACTGGGACAGGCGCGTGACGACCGGCAGCGAGAACGCGAGGGTCTTGCCCGAGCCCGTGCGGCCACGGCCCAGGACGTCGCGGCCCTTGAGCGTGTCCGGGAGCGAGGCGACCTGGATGGGGAAGGGCGACTCGATGCCCTGGCTGCTGAGCTCGCGGACCACCGTGGTGGGGATCGCGAAGTCGGCGAACGTCAGGCCCTCGGGCACGACGGTCGGGACCGACGAGCGGACGGGGGCGGGACGCTGCTCGCGCTGCTCACGAGGAGCGCGCTGCTCACGGTTGGCGCCCGCGGGGCGGCCCTGGCCGGCGCCGCGGCCGTCGCGCGAGTCGCGCTCACGGACGGGGCGACCGTCGCGGGTCACCTTGGCGGGACGCGAGTCGCGGCCGTCACGCTCGTCGCGGGCCGGGCGGGCCCGGTCGTCGCGAGCCGGGCGGTTGGTGTCGCGGGACTGCTGTCCCTGCGACTGGTTGGTGCGGGGGGCTGCGGCGTTCGGGCGCACGGCAGCACGAATGGGGTTGTTCAAGGGTTTGCCTCTCGGGCGTAGGGTCGGGGTTCGCCGCAAGAAATCCAGGGAACTCCACGACGCTGGGCGCGCAGAGATGCGCAGCCACGGTCCCCACTCTCTCATGACTGGGGCGTGCGTGCGTCGATGGTGATCGACGTCTCCACATCCCTCACCGGACTCTCACCTCCCCCGTGGCCCGCCCGAACCCCTCACCCACCGCACATGTGACCGTGGTGGAATGTCGCCCGTGGACTTCATGAGCTCAGTGGGCGACGTCATCGGTCAGATCTGGTCGGCCGCCACCACGCCGGTGCCCGCGCCGGCCTCCGCGATCGTGCTGTCGATGTCGCTCGCGGCCCTGATCGTCGTGGTCTTCACGCCCGTGTGGCGCGTCGCGCGGCACGTCGTGACGATCGCGCACGAGGGCGCCCACGCCCTGGCGGCACTCCTCACGGGTCGGCGGCTGAGCGGCATCCGCCTGCACTCCGACACGTCGGGCCTCACGGTCTCGTACGGCAAGCCGCGCGGGTTCGGCATGGTCCTCACGGCCTTCATGGGGTACGTCGGCCCGGGCCTCGTGGGCCTCGGGGCGGCCGCGCTGCTCAGGGCTGGCTACGCCGTCGGGCTGCTGTGGCTCCTCGTGCTGCTGCTGACCCTCATGCTGCTGCAGATCCGCAACTGGTTCGGGCTGTGGTCCGTGCTCGTGAGCGGCGTCGCGCTCGTGCTCGTGTCCTGGGCCGCGACCCCGCCCGTGCAGAGCGCGGTCGCGTACGCCGTCACGTGGTTCCTGCTGCTGGGGGCCGTCCGCCCCGTCCTCGAGCTGCAGGTCTCGCGCAGCCGCGGCAAGGCCCGCCAGTCCGACGCCGACATGCTCGCACGCCTCACCGGCATCCCGGGGATCGTGTGGGTCGGGGTCTTCCTGCTCGTGACGGTCGGCGCCGCCGCGCTGGGCGGCTACTGGATCGTGTCGCCCGTCGGGGCGTGAGCGGTCGGGCACGCGCGGCCCCGGGCCGTCATCAGCACGAGACGTACGGGACCGAGCCAGGCCCGCAGTGGTAGGGCTCGACGTCCGGGGCGACGTCCCGGTAGCCCCGCTCGAGCATGGTCGCGCGGTAGGCGAGAGTGCCGTCGGCATCGATGGTCCGCACCTCGAGCAGCGTGCCGTCGCTCGGGTCGATGAGCAGCACCTCGCGCTGACCGATCTCCTGCATGAAGTCCGCTTCGATGCCCGTCACCGGACGACCGGCCGAGTCCGTCATCGCCCCGAGCAGCTCGGTGCCCGGGGCGGCGGCGAGGACCTGCCAGAGCGCTCGGCGGAGGTCAGGAGAGGCCGGGCTCTCGCGCAGGAGACCCACCACCTGCGTCCACAGGTCCCACTCGTCTCCGTGACCCGAGGGCGAGAGCCCCTCGGAGAGGCGCCGCTCGAGCGCCCGGGGCTCGGTGGGCAGCTCGGCCAGCTCGTCCCACGTGATCGACTCACCGTTCCCGAACGTGGACATCTCGCCCTCGTCGTCGAGGTCCATGACCCGCGTGAGGCTCGGGTCGAAACCGTCCTTGCCGTCGTAGAAGGCCATGAAGGAGACGCCCCCCTCGTCACGGAGCACCGTGTCGTCCCTCGACAACCAGATCTCGCGTTCGTAGGGGAACGAGTACGGGTCCTCCACCTGAGAGCGCATGTACAGGTACTGCCCGCTGAGGGGTGGCTGCTTGGCGGCGTTCTCCGCCGCCTCCAGCAGCACCTGCTCCGCAGAGGCCGGTGTCGTGGCGACCAGGGCCACCGCGACGGACGTGAGCAGGGCCGCGACGACCGTCGCCCATCGGCGCAGCATCGACGCGGGCCGACGTCGCTGGTCCTGGTGCGGGGTCGTCACGATCCGGTGCAGGGCCGCTTCCGACCGAGCCAACTCCTCCGGGGTCAGGGGGACGACGTGGACCGGGTTCGCGGCCGCGAGCTTCTGCAGGACCGGGTCGTCCATGGGGTCTTTCATGGCGTGCTCCCTTCGGTGAGCGTGGGCATCGAGCGACCGTCCTGGCGAGGCCGCAGATCGGGGTCCGACCTCGCGTCCGGGGCGGGCCGCACCTCGGTGGCGGACCGCGAGCTCGAGGCGGGCTCGTGCTCGACGGCGTCGAGCGACCGTCGCAGGCGTCGGCGTGCTCGGGTGAGGCGCATCGAGAACGCGGCGCGCGAGCAGCCCAGCACCCGAGCGGCCTCGGCCGAAGTGAGCCCGTCCCAGGAGACGAGCGAGAGGACGTCTCGGTCCGTGTCGTCGAGGAGCGCCCAGGCACGGCGGAGGTCGATCGACATGTCCGCGAGCGCCCCGTCGTCGGCCACCGGCGCACGCTCGCCGCTCACCCGGAGCTCGAGGCGCCGTCGCCGGACCGTGGCACGGTGCCCGTTCGCCAGGATGTTGCGGGCCACCCCGAACAGCCACGGCCGCATCTCCTCGGCCGGGACGCGACCCCGGCTGCGCCACGCCACGGCGTAGACCTCCGACGCGAGGTCCTCCGCGTCGTCGTCGACCCGCCGGCGGAGGTAGGCCAGGACGTGCGGGTACGTCTCTCGGTACATGCCGGCGAAGGCCGCTTCGACGGCGCTGTCGCGGCTCACGTCAGGACCGTACGGCATCGGCGGGCTCGATCCTTCCGGCGGCGATCGCTGGTGGTAGTCCGCCGAGGAGCCCGAAGACGAGCGCACCGGCGAGGGGGACGAGCAGGAGGCGCTCGTCGAACATCGGCTGCCACCTGGCGGCCGCGGTCACCACCATGATCGCCACGAAACCGACGGCGAGGCCGACGACCGCGCCGAGGACGGCGAGCGCGGTGCACTCGCCCACGACGAGCGTGACGAGCTCGCTCCGTCGCGCGCCGAACGCCCGTCGCACGCCGAGCTCGGCCGTGCGAGAGCTCACGCTCAGGAGATTGACGAAGACGACACCGACCAGCCCTGCGAGCGCGGCCACGACGGCGAGCACCTGCAGGGAGGCCGAAACGCTGTCCTGGAGCTCTCCGCGGAACGCGTTCGGCTCGAGCACCGGGTGGATGGTCATCCGGGTGGTCTGGAACGGGTCGGCCAGGTCGTGAAGGCGGTCTGCGACGTTCCGCGCCGCGCCCGGGACCGTCTCGACGAACAGCTCGCTCGAGAGCGACGCCGCCAGGTCGCCGGTCGCTCCCGGGCCGACGAAGGCCGATCCGGTCGCCGTGCCGGACCTCGACGCGGTGACCAACCCGACGACCCGGAGCGGGGCGCCCTGGACCGTGATCTCGGGGCTCACGTCCAGCTGTGCGACGCCGAGCCGTCGGGCGAGGTCCGTGCCCAGCAGCACCTCGTCCTCGGCAAGGACGCGGTCCTCCCCGGGAGCCCATGTCACGGCGGTGTCGGTGATCGCCCCCGGGGCCTCGTCGACCTCCACGAGATCGACCGTCAGGGCCGCGAGCGCTCCGTTCGCGACGGGGACCCCCGTGCGATACCGCCAGTGCTCGACCCCGGTCACGCCGGGGAACTCGGCGACGGTGCCGACCCGGACGGGCCATCGGGCGTCGGAGGTCCCGTCCGCGGCCAGCGCCGCGGTGACCTGCGTCGCCCGTTGCGCGTCGAAGAGCTCGGTCACCTGTCCTGACGCGCTCTGCGCGAGCCCCAGCGCCGTGACGGCCAGGGCGACCGCGACCGCGGACGCGAGGGTGCCGCTCGCGGTCCGCCCGGCGTTGGACGTGATGCCCTGCGCCACGAACCGCAGAGTGCGCGCGAGGCGCGCGGTGAGCCGGGTCCGCGGCCTGCGATCACGCGTCGGCAGGTCTCCCCGGTCCTGGTCCGGCCCGTGGGCCGGAGTCGTGGCGTGGGCGCTGTCGGCCACGACGAGGCCGTCACGCAGGGTGACGACACGGTCGAGCCGCGCAGCGACGTCGGGCTCGTGCGTGACCACGACGAGAGCCGCCCCACGCTCCGCGGCGCGACGCTTGAGCTCCTCGATGATCTCGAGCGACTGGGCCGAGTCGAGGTTCCCGGTCGGCTCGTCGGCCAGCCACAGGCGGGCCGGGCGGGCGAGGGTCCGTGCGATCGCGACCCGCTGCATCTCCCCGCCCGACAACGTCCGGGCCAGCGCCTGCTCCTTGTGCTCGAGCCCCACCGCGCGCAGCGAGCCGGTGACGACCTGGTCGGCGTCGTCGAGCGAGGCGTTCGAGTAGCGCAGCCCGAGCAGGACGTTCTCGCGCACGCTCAGCGCGGGGATCAGGTGCGACCGCTGGAAGACGAACCCCAGCTCCGAGGACCGCCACTCCGCCCGCACCCGGTCCTGCGCGGCCTCGACGGGGTGCCCATCGATGAGCACCTCCCCCTCGTCGGGGGCGTCGAGCAGCCCCAGCACGTTCAGCAACGTGCTCTTCCCGCTGCCGGAGCGTCCGACGACGGCCACGCGCTCCCCGGGTCCGATGACGAGGTCGACACCGGCCAGCGCAGTGGTCCCGTTCGCATACCTGCGGGTGATCCCCCGCAGCTCGATCAGCGGGCGCCCCGCCGATTCGGTCGGACCGAGCAGATCCTTCTCGAGCACGACGTCAACCAACCCGCACCTCCGTCCCCTCACCCAGCGTGACACCGTCACCGGCATCGCCGTCGCCCGCGCCGGCGCCCGCCCCGGCGGCCCCGCGGGCCCCCCCCCCCCCCCCCACCCGCGCCGCGCCCGCGCCCCCCACCCCCCGCCCCGCCCGCCCCTCGCGCACGTACACGTACGTCCGCCCGGCACGTGTCACGACCGCCGCCACGGGCGCGAGCAGCCTCTCCCCGTCCTCCGCTGCCGGGTTGTCGATCGTCAGGACGTAGGAGGAGCCCGCGCGGACGGCGCCCTCGGTGAGCAGGCTGACGGTGACCTCACCCGTCTCCGTCGGCGACAGCGCCGTCACACGTGCCGTGGCCTCCGCGCCCGAGTCGTCCGTGAACCGAGCGGCGGCATCCACCGCGAGCGCTCCGACCGATCCCTGGGGCAGCGTCGACGTGAGCACGACCTGCCCCGTCCCGAGGGTGAGGAGGCCCGTGTCAGCGGCGATGCCGGTGCCGACCGTCGTGATCCCCTCGACCACGGCCGGCAGCCGAGGCACCGTCAGCACCTCGGACTGCAGGACCCCGGGGCCCTTCGCGGTGGCCGCAGCCCCCGGACCGGCCGCCGGGACCGTCGTCCCGTCCGACGGCGCCGCGGCGCCCGGGGCCGCCGTCTCCGGAGCACTCGCTCCGGGCGAGGGCGCAGCCGCAGCGTCGAGAGTCCCGAAGGCGACCTCGGGCGCCGCGTAGCCGGCCGACCGGTACATGGACCGCACGGCCGCCTGGGTCCGCGGGCCGTACTTCCCGTCGGGCCGGCCCAGTGCATACCCTGCGGCCAGCAACCCCTTCTGCAGGGCCAGGACGTCGTCGCCCTCGTCCCCGGGGCGAATGTCGCGGTAGAGCGCGAAGGCCCCTTCGAGGACGAAGACCGGTCGCCCGTTGACGCGGAACGGGACCGACCCCGGCGACAGCGTGTCGCCGGCGGACCGGTCGACGGACGTCACCACGCCGGTCAGCGCGGCCGGAGGTGTGATGACGACGCTCTGCTGGTTCTGGGCCTCGACGGTCATCGACACCGGACCGTTCAGGTACCCACGGTCCAGCGCGACGACCACGGGCTCGGGGGCCGGGGGCTCGGCGCGGGCCGCCGCCTGCTGAGGCGACTCCATCCTGACCGCGAGCAGCCACGCCCCGACCCCGACGATGACGATCGCCGCGACGGCGAGCACGAGACGTTTCATGCTTCTCTCACCGTTCTGCCCGAGGGCACCGTCTGTCCCATCGCCCGATCAGCCCAGCTCGTTGATGACGGCGTCGATGCGCTTCTGGTACTCGAGGTAGTCGTCCCGGGTCGCCTCGAACCCCTCGACGTCTCGTCCGATCGCGGCGAGCTCGCCCTCGACCCGGGCGTGGAACACCGCCTCGTCGTACCCCTCTGCCCGGCAGCGCGCATCGATGACGGCCACCTCGCGCTCACGGTCCGACAACGGGACCTCCGTGTCCACGACCATCCCGTCGGCGTTGCCGATCGGACCGGTCACCGACTCCGACGGCATCTCGACCGGGCGCTCCGGCAGGTCGACGACCCCTGCCGGTTCCATGCACGTGCGCCACGCCTGGATCGCCTCCTGGACCCGCGCGTCCCCGTCGACCGCCTCCCAGCCCGCTGCCTCGACCGTGCTCAGGTAGCGGGCCGGGACGGCCCCCAGCCGTTCGTCGGTCCTCTGCCCGCACGCGATCATCGCGTCCTGCATCGCGGAGGTGACCTCGACGCCGTCCGGTACCCCGCTGCCCCGTGCCGGCTCGGACCTCAGGTGCGGGTACCCCCACTGCTGCGCGATCTGCTCGTCGAAGCGCGCCTGGCCCGTGCGCGCGTCGAACAGGGTGGGCTCGCCCCCGGGTTCCGCCGGGCGGTACTCGACGACGCCCTGCAGGCACTCCTGGGCGAGGAGGTCGCGGGCGTACCCGTCCCGCGGGTCGTTGAACTGGGGGACCAGCTCGTACACGGGGGTGAGCGTCGCCGTCGACTCGTCGTAGCCGTAGCGCGAGGTGTCCCCTCCCTGCTCCGGCCCGTCGGCCGCGCCGGCAGCGGAACAGCCCGCGAGGGCAGCGGTCACGAGGAGCCCGGCGATCAGTGCACGAGGTCGCACGGGGCGAGCAGTGGTTCTCATACCCTGCTCATGGCTCGCGGGGCGCGAGGTGCAACACCCGGGTTTTCTGGACGAGCCGGACGGGGCGGCCGGCCGCGACGGGTGACGGGACGCCGGGAGGCCCGGGCGGGCGCACGACGACGGGCCGCCCGCTGCGTGCGGACGGCCCGTCGAGGTGATCGGGTGCGTAGCCCTGCCGGGCCGGGAACTTTCCGAGGAGGAGGGGGGTCGGCTCCCGGGACGGGCGGGCCGCGCAGCCGGTCGAGTGCTGGTGCGGGCGGTCAGGCCCCGCAGGTGGTGCCGGGCCGGTCAGGCCTGCGGCGTGAGGACGAACCCGGGTCCCTCGGTCGCACGAGGATCGGTGTCCAGGGTGAGGTTCGCGAGCGCGATCGAGGTGGTCGGCTCGACGAAGACGCGTGCGTCTCCGCTCTCGACGACCGTGTCGTCGGGCAGCGGGCTCGGGACGAGGGCCAGCTCGAAGTCGCCGGACTGCGGCGCCGACTCGGCGATCCGGAGGCCGCCACCGTCGGGCACTCCGGCCCGCGTGGTGAGGTCCTGGACTGCATCGCGGGCGTTGTCGGTCAGGGTGAGCATGAGAGCTCCTCTCGGTTGCCTGGGGACGCACGGGACGCCTTGCGACGATCCCCGACGTGCGCCTTTCGGTTGCCTCCAACCAAACAAGGATCGGCCGCGATCGCAAGGTCGCGGGCCGATCCACGGCGTGTCTCTCACCCAGTGGGATCGGGCGCGACAGGTGGGCCGGGCTCGCGTTAGGGTCCGCGCACGCGGGGGCGTGGGGTCGCCACCGGTGAGCACGGAGGTCGGTGGGAGCATGGCCCCGTGACCGCTCTCCACTCCCCCGGCCACTGGGCCGACTACAACGCTGCCCAGCCCGGCCGTGCCGCGCGCGAGCTCTGCCAGGAGGTCCTGTCCCTCGCGGGCCCGGGCGCGGGCCGGCAGGCGGTCGACCTCGGCTGCGGCGCGGGCGTCGAGACCGCCGCGCTGCTGGGCGCCGGGTGGCGCGTCCACGCGCTCGACGGCGACCCCACCACTCCTCGGCTCGTCCGCACCACCACGGGCGGCGAGGAGGAGACGAGGCTGAGCGTCGCCGTCGTGCCGTTCGCAGAGCTGACCGACCTGCCGCCCACCGACCTCCTGTACTCGGGGTACGCCCTCCCGTACGCGTCGCCACGGGACTTCCCGCGCGTCTGGGCCGCGGTCCGCCGCTCCCTGCGGCCGGGTGCGTGGTTGGCCGTGAACCTGTTCGGCGCGAACGACTCGTTCGCCGGGACGATCGACGGGACCTTCCTGACACGCGAGGAGGCCGAGGCGCTGCTCGACGGCCTCGACGTCCTCGCCTTCCGCGAGGAGGACGAGGACGGCCCGTCGTTCAGCGGCCCCAAGCACTGGCACGTCTTCGACGTGATCGCCCGCGCGCCGCGCTGACCGGGGGACTCCGCGCCCGTCACGCAGCGTGCCCGACGGCGCCACCCACCACGCACGGGCACGTCACCGCGTGCGGGGGCTCGGCGCGTAGACTCTCCGCGGGCCTTGGCGCCGCCTCCTGCGAGGTGACGCACGGTGCCCGGGCCTCTAGCTCAATGGCAGAGCTGCGGACTTTTAATCCGTAGGTTGTGGGTTCGAGTCCCACGGGGCCCACCGTCTCGCGCTACCGCACCGGCCTCTTCCCCTCGAAGAACCGGTCCAGGTCGGCCCGTCGCAGCACCCCGTCTGTCCCTCCTGCTGTGAGCTCGACGACGAGCCGGCGCGACATCTCGCGCAACGGCTCGTTCGTCACGCTGGAGTGGTGGCACATGAGGTCGAACGCCTCGTCGGCGGGGAGCCCGTAGATCGCCATGACCGCCCCCTTGGCCTGCTCGATCGTCGAACGGCTCGCGGACGACGCCCGGATCGCCGCCGTCGCCTCCCGCTGGGCGAGCTCGCGCTGCGTCGTCGTGAGGTCGAGGAAGTAGCCCGAGACGTGCGTCGTCTCGCCCGTCCGGCGGTCGACCCGCCCGCGCCCCACCACGCCGAGCGTCCGCGTGCGTCCCTGCGCGTCGACGATCCGGTGGACCGAGCTGAAGGGTTCGCCCGTCGTCGCGGCGACGAGCAGCACCTCCTCGACGCGCGCTCGATCCTCGGGGTGCTTGTGCGCGAGCATCAGGGCCGTGGTGGGCAGGACGTCGCCGGGACGGAAGCCGTGCATGGCGTAGAGCTCGTCCGACCACCACCAGGACTGGTCCGACACGTCGAGGACGAACTGGCCGACGGGCTGCGGTGCGCCGCGCAGCAGCGCCTCGGCGAGCGTGGGGTCGAATCGTCGAGCCGGGTTGTACGAAGTGGTCAAGTAGGCCCCCAAGGCATGGGAAAGGAGCGGGCCTACTTCCAGACTCCTCGGTGATCCTAGCCCGGTTCCGACCTCTCACCTGCGAGGACGGCCGTCCTGGGCGATCACGGTCCGTGGGCGCTGCGCACGGGCACCGGTGCCCGCGAACGACGAAGCCCCCGTCGGCCGGGGCCGAACGGGGGCTTCGTGGAACGTTAGGTGGTGGCGCGATGCAGGGGGTACTTCGCGCCACCGAGGAGGACATTACCCCCTCCTCCCGGGCGTTGACGAATCGCTCTCGCCTGACGGGCGAAGGGAGAAAGTCCTTCCGATTTCAACCAGTCCTCGCCTCGCGCAGCCTCTTTCGAGGGCTCGGCGAGCGGCCGTCCCACGCCGCGGATCAGCCCCGCCGAGCCCTCCCCGTCCGCTCCTCGGGCCGCGGATCCGGCCGACCGGAATCCCGCCCCGTGAGCACCGCGTCCACGGTTTCCGCCCTCCGGCTAGGGTCTGGTGCGGGGCAGCCTCAGCCTGTCGTAAACCACTACATACCGGATTCTTCTTCCGATTGCGGGCGCCTCAGACCTGTGTGCAGAGTGGTGCGATGGTATGGGTTCTGGTCGGTCTGGTCCTCGTGGTGCTCGGCGTCTCGCTCGCCGCTCGCGCCGCGTGGTCGGTCCGCTCGGGTGAGCAGCGCGGGCGCGCGAGCAACGGCGCCCACGGCATGGGGATCGCCCTCGGTGCCGGCCTCGCGTTCTGGGGATCCGTCGTGGTGATCGTCGCCCTCGTCGCCGACCACGCCGGAAAGGACTGACGGCCCCGCCACCCCGCCTGTCAGACTCGCCACATGACCCGCACCTTCGACGACCTCGTCTCCGAGGCGGCATCCGTCCCGGTCGACGGCTGGGACTTCTCGTGGCTCGACGGGCGCGCGACCGAGCAGCGCCCCTCATGGGGCTACGCCCGCTCGATGGGCGAACGCATGCGCGCTGCGAGCGCGGCGCTCGACCTGCAGACGGGCGGCGGCGAGGTCCTCGCGAGCGTCCCGCGCCTGCCCCGCCTGACGGTCGCGACCGAGGGCTGGCCTCCGAACGTCGCGAAGGCGACCCGCCTCCTGCACCCCTTGGGGGTCGCGGTCGTCGCGGACCCGGACGAGCCTCCCCTGCCGTTCGCGGACGAGGCGTTCGACCTCGTCGTGAGCCGGCACCCGGTCCGGCCGTGGTGGGAAGAGATCGCCCGGGTGCTCGCGCCGGGCGGGACGTACTTCGCGCAGCACGTCGGCCCGTACAGCGTGTTCGAGCTCGTGGAGTTCTTCCTGGGCCCGCAGCCCGACGAGGTCCGCAACGGTCGCCACCCCGACGACGACCGGGCAGCAGCCCGAGCAGCAGGTCTGGAGGTCGTGGACCTGCGCTTCGAGGAGCTGCGGACCGAGTTCTTCGACGTCGGCGCGGTCGTCTACTTCCTGCGCAAGGTGATCTGGATGGTCCCGGGGTTCACGGTCGAGGCGTACCGCCCCCGGCTCGAGGCCCTGCACGAGCAGATCCAGGCCGAGGGGCCGTTCGTCGCGACGACGACGCGGTTCCTCATCGAGGCCCGCAAGCCGGCCTAGGTCGGATCACCGGTCGGCGACGGCGAGGTCCCGGCGTACGGGCGCCGGGATGCAGCGGTGTCTCCGTTGACACCCGCCGTCAGCAGCCGGACGAGGTTCAGATCCCGAGGCCGCGCGTCAGGTCGCCCAGCGCGGCGCGTGCACGCCGCTTGCGGTCCGCGGGGTCGATCGTCCGCTCGTCGCCGGGGTTGGCGCGCCGGACGGGCTTGCCGCCGGCCTCGGCCGCCTCGACGACACGGGGCAGGCGTCCGTTGGCCCCGGCCGAGCGCGTCGCGCGGTTGCTCCGGTGCGGGCTGGTCGGGGCGAGGAAGTAGGGGCGTTGTGTGGTCACGGGTCGTCCTCCAGTCGTCGCGGCCCCGTCGCCGGGGCCTTGCCCTCCTATGCTCGGACTCCCTCGTTTCGTCCGTGTTGCGAACACCGAACGTCGCAGTGTCGTCCGCAGGAACCCGCGGCACACCGACCCTCTACCGACCAGTAGCCTCCTGACATGACGACGCACGAGCGCGAGATCACTGCCCCGGTCGACCTGTGCCTGCCGGACGGGCGCCTGAACCCGGACGCGGTCGGGTGGACGCGCGCCCCGCTGCACCGCGCCAACCTGAGCGGGTGGGGTCGGACCAAGCGGTGGGAGTACTGGGGAGTCGTGACGCCCTCGCACGTGATCGGCGTCGTGGCGTCCTCGATCGACTACGCGGGGGTCCACGGCCTGTACGTCCTCGACCGGGCGACGGGCGAGGAGACCGCGACCGACGTCGTCGTGCCCCTGGCCCGCGGTGTCGTGATGCCGGAGACCAGCGGTGCCGGCCGCGCCGAGGCCCGCGCGAAGAAGCTCGCGATCCTCATCGACCAGGACCCGGCCGGTACGCGGATCCGTGCGGCGTCCCACGACGTGAGCCTCGACCTGACGATCCCGCTCCCGCCGGGGCACGAGTCGCTGGGCGTCGTGGTCCCGTGGAGCGACCGGCTCTTCCAGTACACGGTCAAGGACGTGGCCCGGCCCGTCTCCGGCTCGCTCACGGTCCACGGCACCCGGCACGAGGTCAGCGCCGAGGACTCTTTCGCGGTCCTCGACCACGGGCGCGGCCGCTGGCCGTACTCGATGACGTGGAACTGGGCGGCGGGCAGCGCGCACGGCCGCGGCATCCAGCTCGGCGACAAGTGGACGGACGGCACGGGCTCGACCGAGAACGCCCTGCTCGTCGACGGCCGCCTCCACAAGATCGGCCAGAAGCTCGACTGGCAGTACGACCGCGACGACTGGCTCGCCCCGTGGCGCATCTCGGGAGACGAGGTCGAGGCCGTGTTCACGCCCTTCCACGAGAAGGTCGCACGCACCGAGATGCTCGTGGTCGGCACGGAGACGCACCAGTGCTTCGGCACGTGGTCGGGCCGCGCTCGCACCGACGAGGGCACGTGGGTGGACCTCGACGGCCTGGTCGGGTGGGCCGAGGAGGCCCAGCAGCGCTGGTAGCCACGGCGCAAGGCCCGACGGCGCCGCTCGCCTCGAGGCGTGGACGTCACCTGAGCGTCGCCCGCCTCGGTGCCAGACTGCCGTCATGGCGACCGTCCACGACGAGATCACTCCCCGGCTCTCCCGCTTCGTGCTGTCCCAGCCCGTGTTCTTCGTGGGCACGGCCCCTCTCGCGGGCGACGGGCACGTCAACGTCTCCCCCAAGGGCATGGGCGGAACGTTCGTGGTGCTCGACCCGCACCGGGTCGCGTACCTGGACTACACGGGCTCGGGAGCCGAGGCCGCAGCCCACCTCCAGGAGAACGGGCGCATCGTCATGTTCTGCGCGTTCGAGGGACCGCCCAACATCGTGCGCTTCCACGGTCGTGGCCGTTACGTGCTCGCCCGGACGCCCGAGTTCGACGAGCTGCGCCCGCTGTTCGCCAAGGAGCGCGAGATCGGCCAGCGCGGCATCGTCGTGGTCGACGTGGACCGGGTCTCGGACTCGTGCGGGTACTCGGTGCCGTTCATGGACTTCGTGGGCGACCGCGACGTGCTGGACCGTGACCACGAACGACGGGACCCGGAGTTCTTCGACGCGTACTGGCAGAAGAAGAACGCGACGAGCATCGACGGGCTGCCCGGGGTGGACATCTCTCCGCTGTCCTGAGCACACCGGACGCTGGAGCCCCCGGCGACGCACGTCCCTGGGTCCAGGGTTCAGCTGTTGCTGACCCCGAACGCCCTGCCGACGGTCGAGTCGTCCTCCAGGACGCGGAGCAGGCAGGCGGCGAGGTCGCCGCGGGGGATCGACCCGAATCCCTTGGCGCCCTTGGTCAGCTCCCGCGCCGTCCAGCCACCGGTCGTCGGGCCGTTCGTCAGGCCGGCCGGTCTGACGATCGTCCAGTCGAGGTCCGACGTCACGACGGCCGACTCCTGCTCGTCGTGGTCGGCCAGCGCCGAGGCAAGGACGACCCGTGTCAGGACCCGGACGAGTGCGGGCATCTGCGCTGCCGAGCCACCTGCCCCCAAGGAGGACTGCACGACGAGCCGACGCACCCCCGCTTCCTGCATCGCCGCCACGACGACCCGCGTGACCGCAGACCGTTGACGAGAGGTCCCCTTGGCGCCACCCACGGTCACCACGACGGCGTCCGCCCCAGCGACCGCTCGGGCTGCCACTTCTGGATCGCCGGCGTCCCCCTTCAGGGTCTCGACCCCCGGGGTGACGGTGCCGCCGCTCCGCGACAGGACTGTCACCTCGTGTCCTTCTCCCTGTGCGAGCGAAGCCAGGCGGGCCCCCGTGCCCCTCGATCCACCGACGATGACGATCTTCACGGACTGCTCATTTCGTCGCGGCGTACCCTGCTGTCCGCGGAAGTGTATCTCCGTGCCGGTGGAGCCCGGCGGGCGCTCAGGTACTCATCCCGGCCTGGTGCGACCACCCGGTGGACGCGCCCCGCAGGGACGAGAGCATCAGGGCGCACCGTCACGTCGCGTCGAGGTACGCCCGCCCCCGCGGAGAGATGCGGTACCCCACGGGCAGGCTCTCGGTGAGCCCGAGCTCCTTGAGGCGTCGCACCCGGACCTTGAAGTAGTCGCGCTCGACCCCGATCGAGGTCGCGAGCTCGCGTGCCACGACCTCGGGCCGCGCGACGATCAGGTCCAGGTAGGACCGGGTCCACGGCTCTGGCGCCGCGCGGTCCATGCGCGCGAGCCGTGTGCGCAGCCCCTCGACCTCCTCGGCCGACAGGTCGGCTTCCTGGCGCAACGCGATGCGCGGGTCCTCCCCCACGCGCCGCAGCCCGATCCGGTACAGGTCCCCCTCGCCCTTCGCGGCCACCCAGGCGAGCGCGGCCTCGGTCGAGCGGAACCCGGCGGCGCGGGCGTCGTCATCGGGCAGGACGGGCACCCCGTCCACGTCCGGGACCCGGTCGATCGAGGTGACCTCCACGACCCCGATCCGTGTCCTCATCCGGCCGCCCGCGCGCACGCGCGGCGCGAGCCAGCGGCGGAACGCGAGCGACACCGTGCCGTCCTCGAGCCCGCTGAGCGTCTGCCGGGTCAGCAGCATGCCCTCAGCGTACGAAGCACCGGACGGACCGGCATCACGTCGAGCAGCGGGCAGGCACCGAGCCGTCGGGTCACCCGAGCCGCAGCCCCGCGTTGACCGACCGCACCAGGTCCGCCGGGAGCTTCGCGACCTCGCGGTCGTACGTCAGCAGGCCGTTGAGCTCGTCCTCGACGTCCGAGAGCTGGGTGTAGACCGTCGCGGAGAGCCCGCGCGGGATCGCTGGCACGATCTGGTCGCGGTGCAGCGCCGCGAACGCCTCCCCGAGCGCGGCGGCGTCGTCGAGCTTCTTGTAGCCGAAGTCCTTCTCGCTGAAATCGCGCCCCTCGACGCGCAGGTTGTAGCCCCCGTACTCCGAGAGCACGAGCACCCGCCGGTCGCGCCGCCGCGGGACCCGGAACGGCTTGAAGTACACGTGGAGGCTCCGGAGGTCGCCCGCGCGCTGGTCGTGCCAGCCGCTCGCGTGGTCAACCGTCCGCGTCGGGTCGAGCGCCTTGACACGGGCCGCGACGCGAGCGGCGTCGAACTGTCCCCACCCCTCGTTGAACGGCACCCAGACCGCGATGCTCACGATGCTGCGCAGGTGCTCGACGGTCGCGTCGACCTCGCGAAGGAACTCCGCGCGCCCCGCGACGTCGGCACGTCCGAACAGTCCGTGGAACCGGTCGCTGATCCGGAGAGGCACGGCCACCGGCGCCGTGATGACCGTCGATCGGTACCGCTCGCCGCCGTTGACCATGTCCTGCCACACGAGGATCCCGAGCCGGTCGCAGTGGTGGTACCAGCGCAGCGGTTCGATCTTGATGTGCTTGCGCAGCATCGTGAACCCGAGGTCCTTCATGGTCGTGATGTCGTGGACCATGGCCTCGTCGGTCGGTGCCGTGAGCAGCCCGTCGGACCAGTACCCCTGGTCCAGGACGCCCGCGTGGAAGTAGGGCTCGCCGTTGAGCAGCAGGCGCGGCACGCCCCGCTCGTCCCGGCCGACGCCGAACGACCGCATGCCGGCGTAGCCGCGCACCTCGTCGTCGCCGAGGGTCACGGTCACGTCGTACAGGTGCGGGTCCTCGGGGGTCCACAGGTGGGCGTCCGGGACCGGCACGCGGGCGACCGTCCCCGCAGGTGCGTCGACCTGCGCGACGAGCGCTCCGCCGTCGTGCACCTGGATGCGCGCCGTGGGCGCGTCCTGCCCGACGGCGCCGCTCGCCCCCGCGGGCATGCCGCCCGCGTGCACGGTCACCTCGAGGCAGCCGCCCGGGAGGTCCGGGACGAGCACGAGCCGGTCGACGTGCAGCGTCGGGACGGCCTCGACCCACACCGTCTGCCAGATGCCCGACTGCGCGGTGTACCAGATGCCGCCCCGGTCGAGCTTCTGCTTGCCGCGCGAGTGGTAGCCCATGTCGCTCACGTCGGTGACCTCGACGAGCAGCTCGTGCGGCTCATCGGAGGAACCGGCGAACGCGTCGGTGACGTCGCACGCGAACGGCAGGAAGCCGCCCGTGTGGCGCCCCACCTCGACGCCGTCGACCAGGACACGGCACGACTGGTCGACCGCCCCGAAGTGCAGCAGGACCCGCCCGCCGCGCGGGACGAAGCCCGCGGGGAGAGACACCTCGCGCCGGTACCAGAGCGCCTCGTACGGCTGGAGCTGGCGCCCCACGCCCGACAGCACCGACTCGGGCGAGAACGGCACGACGATCTCGCCGTCGAAGACCGCGGGCGCGGACCCACCCAGCGACCCCTCCGGGCCCGCCGCCTGGCCCGTGAACGCGTAGTCCCACAGCCCGTTGAGGTTGAGGTAGCTGTCGCGCACGAGCTGAGGACGGGGGTGCTCGGGCAGGGGGGCGTGGCGGTCGAGGGCGGCGGCCCAACGGGTGGGCCGGAGGGTGCTCATGCAGCGGTTTCCTTGCGACGGAGAAGAGTGACGGGGACGAGGATCAGGAGTAGCACGACGGCGGCCGCGACGAAGATCAGGGGGCTCGGGACCTGCTTGACGACACCCAGCTCCTCGTAGGTCTCGGCGGCCCCACGGATCACGGCCGCACCGATGAACGGTCCCACGAGCATGGGGACGAGGATCGCGAAGACCATGCGCAGCCCCTGGACGTGGCCCGCGCGGTCCGGGGGCGAGTAGTCGCGAACCAGCGCCCCGATCGGGGTGAGGACCAGCATGAACCCCGACATCATGACGAGCCCGGCGAGGATCGCGGGCACCATGCCTCGCGCGAACGCCATGAGGACCAGTCCCGTCCCGTAGACCGCGACCGCAGGCAGGAGGAAGCGGACCTTGCCGACCCGGTCGACGATCCGCCCGCCGATCACGCTCACGACCGAGGCGCCGAGCAGCACCACGGCCAGGACGATCGCGTACCCGTCGATCCGCAGGTACCGCTGGAGGTAGATGATCAGGTACGGCAGGAACACCTGGGTCGAGATCCCCCAGATCGTCCACGCCGACAGCGCGAGGTACAAGCCCGGGTTCTCGCGGACCGCCGAGGGCCGCAGGCCGTGGACCACCGAGCGCAGGTACCCGTCCTCCTGGCGGACCGTGAGCTCGCGGTCCCGGACGAGGAACCACGACACGACCCCCACGACCACGATGATCGCCCCCACGAGAACGAAGAACCCTCGCCACTGCCCGGCTCGCGTCATGCCGTCGAACGCCCCGAACACCACGAGCATCGACAGCAGCGGCATGACCGCGAGCACCGACTCGACCCGGCCCCGGTTCGCCGGCTCGGTCGAGTCGGTCACCCAGGCCTGGAACGCGGCGTCGTTGGCTCCCGAGCCGAACAACGACATGACCGCGTCGAGCGCGACGACCGCGACCGCGGCCACGACCACGGCGCTCGCCGCGGGGACCAACCCCGAGACGGACTCGGGGCTCAGGAACCCGAACGCGGCCGTGGTGATGCCCCACAGGACGTACCCGGCCGCGATGAACACGCGGCGGCGCCCGACCCTGTCGGAGAGCGCGCCGACCAGGAGCGTCGCGAGCGTCGCGGCGACCGCGCTCACGGCGACCATGGTCGCGATGACGTTCGGGTCGTCCGTGATGGTGTCGTAGACGAACACGTTGAGGTACATGTTCTCGACCGTCCAGGCGAGCTGCCCGACGAAGCCGAGGAGGACGAGGGACGTCCAGGTGCGGGCCCCCAGGGCCCCGGTGCGCGTCATTGCCACGCACGGATCGTAGTCCCCCGCGCGGGGCGGCGTGCCGATCGACGGATCGAGCGTCCCTACGCCCCGAGCACCGGTCGGCGCGCGACCGTCAGCACGTGCGTGTCGGGCCACTCGACGTGCTCGCCCGTCACGGAGTCGGTCAGCGACGCCACCGGTGCGAACGAGTGCTCGACGAGCCACTCGTTGCGCCACGCCCCGCTCTCGGGCCCCAGCTCGAAGCCCGCGCCCGTCAGCAGCCCGGTCCACGCGTCGCCGTCCAGGTCGCAGAAACGCTCGTGGCACTCGGACAGCCAGTTGTCGGCGTAGTCCTTGGTCGTGAGGAACTCCATCGCGTCGCGCAGCGTGAGGCGGAACGTCCCGGGCAGGACCTCCTCGACCGTGAACGACGCACCCGACAACCGAGGGAAGTCGTGCGCGAACTGGCGCAGCCGGGAAGCCGTCGACAGCCCGCGGACGTGCGCGGCGACGTCGGGCCGTGCCCACTCGTCGAGATCCGTCACGACGCCCGGCCGCGTGCCGTCGTCGTCGCGGAGCGTGAGGTGCACGGGGCGGTCACCGTCCGCGGGACCGCACACGTCGCTGTTGATCCACACCCCGCCCGGACGCGTGTGGACGAGCACGCGGCGAGCGAACCGCTCGACGTCGGGCACACCGTCGCCGTACGAACTGATCTCGTGCGTGAGCGCGATCGTGACGGTCGTGTCGACGCTGCGCTCGGGCATGACCTCGCCGCGCAGGATGTTGGCCTGCACGAACCACACGTTCGGGTTCGCGAACACGCCCTGCGTCTTCTTGTGCTCGGCCTCGGCCACGAGGTGGCGCGCGACGTCGACGCCGAACAGGTCCGACTCGTGCAGCCGGGGCTCGGCCGCGACGAGCTCGAGCAGGCCTCCCGTCGCGCACCCGATGTCGACGATCCGGCCGGGGAGCACGTACGGGCGTACCTGCTCCCACTTGCGGCGCGAGGCGTCCTCGAACGCCGCGGCGTACGTCCGGTAGTCGCGGGTCGCGGTCAGGTCGCCGTCGCCCGAGACGACGGGGTCGGCGAAGACCTGGACGATCTGCGCCTCGAGGCCGTAGCGCCGGAAGAAGCCCGGCACGGCCGGGTGGGCGACGTCGGTCCACGTCGGGTCGCCCGCAGCGAGGCGCCCGACGGCGTCCCACGGGCGGGCGGGCACGTCTCCGTCCGCGTCGGTCGCGTCGAGCTCGACGCCCACGACCCGGTAGCCGAGGTCCTGGTACGCCGCGATGACCTCGGGGGTCGAGCAGGCCACGACCGTCTCACGCGGGTCGAGCGTCACGGTGTGCCCCGTCGCGGTCTGGACCGTGGTCGTCACGAGGTGGGCGAACCGCGCGTGCGGGGCCACGTCCGGGACCGGCACGACGAGGCTCGGCAGGTGCTCGACCGCCGTGACGTGCTCGATGAGCGCCTCGCGGCGGTGCCCCGGCACCGGGTTGCGGCGCGTGCCCGCGTGGTTCGCGGACGTCACGGCCCACACGACCACGGCGTCGGGCGAGCACCGGACGCGCTCGCCGTCGAGGTCGCTGACGAGGCCGGCCCGCAGCGCGCGCAAGTAGTCCACCTGGAAGCGGGTCACGAGGTGGTGGCGCCCCGGGAACAGGACATGGCGGATCAGCTGGTCATGGGGCACCCGGGTACCTTCGCGCGAGAGCGGGGTGCGGGGCAAGCGGGCCGCCCCGACCACGTACCGGGCCTGACGCTCCCCTCGTCAGCGACCTCGTTCCGTGCCATCGTGGAAAGCGGCGCCCACGGCGCCTCCCCCCACTGCGCACGACCTGGACAAGGAGCACCCGATGGTCTCGACGACGAACGCATTCAGCAGCTTCTCGGTGAACGACCTGGACGCCGCACGGACGTTCTACGCGGACGTCGTGGGCATCGAGGTCGACCAGACCCCCATGGGCCTGGACCTGCGCCTGGGGTCGGGCGGCCACGTGTTCGTCTACCCCAAGACGAACCACGTCGCGGCGTCGTTCACGCTCCTCAACTTCGGGGTCGACGACGTCGACGCCGCGGTCGACGAGCTCGTCGCCAAGGGCGTGGAGTTCGAGCGCTACGTGGGGTTCGACCAGGATGCCAAGGGCATCGCGCGCGGTCCGGAGGGCCCGGCGATCGCCTGGTTCAAGGACCCGGCACGCAACGTCCTCGCGATCCTGAGCAACCCGTGAGCACCGCGGTGGCCTCGCACGAGCACCTCCTGGCGGCGCACGGTGACGCGATCGGGGCGTTCGACCACCTGGTCCGGCGGGTCCAGGACGACCAGTGGGACCTGCCCACGCCCGACGACGACTGGACCGTCCGTGACCTCGTCAACCACCTGGTCTCGGAGCAGCTCTGGGCCCCCGAGCTGCTCGCGGGCCGGACCGTCGCCGACGTGGGGTCGGTGTTCGACGGCGACGTCCTGGGCGACGACCCGATCGACGCGTGGATCGACGCCTCGACGCAGTCGCGCGAGGCGTTCCTGGCTCCCGGCGCCCTGGACCGCGTGGTGCACCTGTCGTACGGCGACGCCCCGGCGACCGAGTACGCGCACCAGATGACGTTCGACCTCACGGTCCACGCGTGGGACCTGGCCCAGGGCCTGGGGGTCGACGCAGACCTGGGCACGCAGCTCGTGGCGTTCGTGCTGGGCTACGCCCAGCGCCGCAAGGGCATGTTCGCGGCGAGCCGCCTGTTCGCGGGTCCGCTCCCCGTGCCCGACGACGCGCCCGAGCTCACGAGGCTCCTCGCCCTCGCGGGGCGCCGGGGCTGAGTCCGCCTCAGGCCGTGGCGTCGTCCTCGCGGCGTGCGATGCGGATCATGTCCTCACGGGGCACGACCTTGACGCGCTCGCGACCGTGCGGTTCGCCCTGCGCGCGCTCGTGGGCGTCCAGGACCTCCCAGTCGGACCACTGGACCAGGTGCACGCCGCGCTCGGTCAGGAACTCGATGATCGCGTCGGGGTCGGGCTGGGTGGCCGTGCGCGAGTCGGCAAGGTCCTCGACGAGGTGGCGGACGGTCTCGGAGGCGTCGGACTTGGTGTGCCCGATCAATCCGACCGGCCCACGCTTGA
>NZ_JACSQF010000029.1 GCF_014836755.1 Oerskovia merdavium | reverse complement strand
CGACGATCAGCACCGCGAACCAGATGTTCCACGAGTACTCGGTCGGGCACCTCAGGGACAGCTGGAACCTGACTGTCGCGCGCAAGACCGGGAACGCGGCCAACCCGGCACACGTCCAGATGCGCGTGACGTACACCCTCTACCCTGGTGTCGGACAGATCAACAAGGGCGTCCGGATCTTCGCCGACGGCCTGAAGTACTGGCAGCAGAGCTACTAGGGAGTGGTCATCATGCTCGGCCCTTGGTATGACGTCGTCTGGATGATCGCCGCCACTGGGGTGCTCGTCCTCACGGGCTTCGCCCTGCGAGCCTGGTGGAAGAAGAAGTTCTCCTCCTCGCTCGTCGGCATCTTCTGGTTCCTCGTCATTCTCTTGGTACCGGTCGTGGGTCCACTGCTGTTCCTCGCGCTGAACGGCTCTACCCGAGCACGTCCGGTCGCCGTCGAATAGGGCGATCCAGAGCGCACCCTCACCCCCGTTCCCACGCGCCACGAGCGCCCAGGAATGCAACGACCCCGCCACCTGTCACGCAGATAGGGGCGGGGTCGTTGGTCGTGTGGTGGGCTACGCGGCAGCCTTGGTCTCCCCGCGGTCCTCGACGTGGCGCAGGACCCGGGCCTTGTTGCCGTTGGCCATGGTCTCGACCTCGACCCACACCACGACGTCGTGACCGACGAGCGTGCGGATCTGCTTGGCCATCGCCAGGCCGATCGGGTTGTCGGTGCGCTCGGTACGGACCGTCTCGGTGCCGTCGTCCGAACGCTCGGTGCCGGTGTGCAGGGTGACGAGCCCTCGCTTGGACGACTCCTCCTTGACGATCGAGACGACCGAGGCCGTGAAGATCTTGGTGTTCTCCCCCGCGACCTGCTCGACGGCCTTGACGACGGGGTGGCGGTCGTTACCGATGACGGCGGCGAACTTCGCGGCCAGCGCGGCCTGGCGCGCCTCCCACTGAGGTCCGGTCTCGTCCTCACGCTGGGGGCCAGCTGCGGTCAGTGCGGCAATGACCACCTGGGTACGGGTGGCGTTCTCGATTCCTGCCATGGCGGTTCTCCTTCGGGTGGTGATGGGTTGGCGGCGGAGGAAGTTGCGCTCCCCCCGCCGCCAGGACTCTTGGCCTGCCGGTGACGGGGAGAGAGTCGTGGGTCAGGCGATGCGCCGGACGGTGGCGGGCGTCGCGACGGGCGTGGTCTTCTCGGCGAGGACCATGACGTCGTCGGCACTGGGGCCGTTGTTGAACAGGTTCAGCGCGACGGTCGCGATGGACACGCAGCGGCGGGTCGCGACGGTCGACCACTGGTTCCAGTCGTCGCTGCTCGCGCCGAACGGGATGGGGACGGTCGCGATCACGGTGCGCAGCGCGCCGCGCATGCGGGTGTTCGCGCCGGACTGCCAGTCGCGGTCGCCGTCGGTAACGGTGGACTGGGCCTCGGAGATGACGCGGGCGAACAGGGAGGCCAGCGCGCCGACCGTGGCGGGACTGACCGGCTGCCCAGCGTCGTGCAGGGCCTCGACCGCGAGCTCGGTGGTACCGAAGACCGCGGTGGCCGCGTAGGAGTTCAGGGACAGGTGACCGTCGACGACGGACCCCTCCCAAGGCTTGGCCTCGCGCCAGGGCTGGGTGGACATGGTCTCTCCTTCGTCGTGATCGTCATCGGGCTGTGCGGTGCGACCTGCGTCGCTCTCACCCATGTCGTGGGTCGGGTCGGGGGCAATGTCCCCGGCGCCGGGGCTGGTGGGGGCGAAGGCCGCAGCGGCTGCGATGACCTCCGGTGCGACGGCGAAGTCCTGAGGGTCCGGGGGAACCTCGTCGTACAGGTCGGCCGGCGGCTCGTCGTAGGGGTCCGGGGCGTACTCCGGTGCGCTCGTCGAGCCGTACCCGCCACCGGTAGCACCGGTCGCGATGCTCGTGCTCGTCATGGGGCGCAGGGTCGGGATGCCGAGGTCGACCTCGGTGGGGGCGTTGCCGACCCGGTCCACCTTGCCTTCGGCGCGAGCCACGGGGCAGGCGTTGACCAGCGGGCACCACCCGCACAGGGGCGAGGTGCGGGTCGGGAACGAGGCCTGGTCGACGTAGGTGCGCAGGTCCGTCCACGCCTGGGAGAACTTCGCCAGCGTCGGCTTCATGTACTTCGGGCCCAGCGGCACGCGCACCGCCTGGCGGTGGGTGACGTACAGGACCTTGGCCTCCAACGGCAGGACGCCGTCCTTGATGCGCACGGCCTCGGCGTAGATCCGCAGCTGGTCGCCGTGGTCGTCGCGACCGTACGCACCGGCCTTCTTGGCCTTGCCGAACTTGTAGTCCACGACGCGGGAGCCGACCTTGTTACGGGCCTCGATCTCCTCCTGGCGGTCGATGAACCCCATGGCGGGCACGCCTGCGACCTCGACGCCGTCGAACTTGCGCTCGGTGTAGAGGGTCTGGACCTCGGCGGGGTCCTCCATCTCGAAGATGCCGCCGTAGCGGTGGGACACCTCCTCGCACCAGCGGTGATAGGTCACCGGGTCGGACATGACCTCGGGGTAGATCTCGGTCAGCTCACGGGCCAGGCCGAGCATGATCGAGGTGGCCGTGCGCCGGTCGCGGCGCTTGGGGCCGAGCTGGTAGAGGCGTTCCAGGATCGTGTGCGCGGCAGTGCCGAGCGACGACGGGGAGAACAGGTCCACGCCTTCGGGCATCGACTTGTCCGCGACGAACCGTGCCGGGCATCCGGCCATGGCCTGCGACGTCGAGACGGACAGGTACGGGCGGTCGACACGAGCCATCACGTCGTCGGACGTGATGTTCAGTCGGTTGCCGTCCCAGGCCAGCCCGGTCGCGGCGGGGCGAGGAGGTCGGAGCATCTGGTGGTCCTTGGGCGTGGGGATCGGTTCGTCTGACGCCCCGGGACGTGGGTCGCTCGTCAAGGAAGGTCCCGGTTCGCCTGTCATACCCGTACCTATGCGCCCCGCCGGGGCCCGGCTCAGGTCTGGGAGTCGAGCAGTTCCCGCAGCTCGGAGACCATCGGGACCTCGTAGCCGGCCGCGTCTGAACGCTCGGGGTAGGCCATGGCCTGGCCTCGGTAGGCAGGGTCGGTGACCCGTGCGGTGGCCGAGGGGTGGCGGGGCGTGACGCCGGGGGTCAGGGCTCGCTCGTCGTCGCAGGCCATCAGCCAGCGCTGGGCGGAGCGGAAGACGTCCGTCTCGGCTTCGCTGATCTGGGCCTCGCCGTCGGCCATGCTCAGGCGTCCCCGGCGTTCGATCGCGGCCTTCAGCTGGCCGCGCGAGTGGGCGACCAGGTCGGCGGCTCCCTCACGGTTCGGCGTGGCGGTGCGCCACGCTTCGCGCCAGGTGCAGTACGACTCGACGCGCTCGCGCCGGGTCTGACGGTCGTCGGTGATGCTCAGGACCGGCAGGAGGCGTTCGATGTCGTCGGACTCCAGGGCGTACGTCATGCCAGCCGGCACGCCCACCGCTGCGGCTTCCTCGACGTACTGGGCCTTGACCGGGTCGATGTCAGCGGTCAGGGCGCTGAGCCCGCCGGCCACCTCGTCGACGGGCTTGGTCGCGAACCTGCCCGTGGTCTCGCGCGGGTGCAGGGCTTCGTCGTGGGTGCTCATGCCTGTTCGTTGACGGGGCCGGTGGGTACCGGCCCCGCCGTGGCTCACATGTGGAGCAGGTTCGCCGTCTCGACCTTCATGCAGTCGGGGCACTCCTCATCGCGCGGGGAATCCTTCATCTCCCCGCATTCTGGGCAGGTTCTGGCATCCACGCACGAGCCGCACATACCGTCGTAGCCCTCGTTGTCGTTCAGCTCGTGCCCGCACTCCTGACACAGTTCGGACCGGTCGCCGTCGTCGTGCGTGCTCGCGGCCGGGAAGTCGGGGGCCGCAGTGATGAGGTCAGCGACCCGGCTCGCCGCCGCGGAGTCCTCGGGTGACGGAGGTCCGTGCCACGGCCTGGACCATCCGAGGTCGGCGGCGGGCAGAACCGTCACGTCGTCCCCGTCGTAGTCCTCGACGTCCTCACCGAAGGCGTCCGCGGCCTCACCCCAGTCGTCGAGCCACTTGTCGCTGTCGTGGATGCCCGCAGCGTCGATGACGCGCCCGTCGGGCGCCTGCACCCCGGCGTGGACCCACCCGAGCCCACCGCCCGGCCCGTCGCAGACCAGCACGACCGGCCACCCGGTGCGCGAGTGGAGCTCGTTGGCCAGGACGTCGCACCCCGAGAGCGTGAACGCCTCGACGTCCGCATCGGTGACCCCAGGCCAGGTCGAGTCCTCCTCGCCACCCGCGGTGGGCAGGGCACTGGTGCCACCGGGCGGGTCCGAGACGGCTCGGACGTCCTGAGCGGAGCTCAGTGCGTTTCGATCAGCAGAAGAGGCCCCAAGCGCCGAGAGCCCTCCGGCCACCTCGTCTACTGACTTGGATGCGAACTTCCCGTCGGTGGCGCGGACGTGCTGGTGCTCGTCGAACATGGTGTCGTGGGCCATGGCTCAGTCCTGGTCGGGAAGCCGGGGACCGACGAAGCCGGTCGCGTCACCCACGCGCGCGCCCTCGGGGAGCGTGACGTCGGCGTCGTCGACGTGGGCGATGAGCTCGTCGTTGCGGCGCCACTGGCGGAACCCGAAGTCCTGCCGGTTGTCGACGGCGGGGCCGTCCTCGCGGTGCAGCTCGCCGTGTCGCGACCACCAGGTGTTGCCGTGCCTGTCGGTGCTGGCGGGCCCGCCCTCGCGGTGCAGCTTCCCGTCGAGGTACCAGGCCTCTCCCCCGCCGGTGCGCTCGATCGCGGGGCCGTTCTCGCGGTGCAGCTCGCCCGCCTTGTGCCACTCCCTCGCGCCCGCCCGCACGCCGCTGACGAACACCCGCGAGGGGACGTCGTCGACGCTGTCCAGGCGCCCCTGGGCGTCGCTGGTCTCGGTCCGGTCGGAGTAGGTGCGGGTCGTGCGGCCGTTCGGGTGGCGCGTCTCGACGCAGGAGGCGGTGCGGACCTGGCTGGCGGGACCCACACCGTTCGGGGCGAGGTCGCTCATGTCGACCGGGGCCGGGCGGCTGCCGATGTCGACGGCGGGGGCTGCGGCCGGCGAGATCAGGGCGCCCATCCCGGCAGCGGCCTCATCCACCGGCTTGGTCGCGAACTTCCCGTCGGTGGCGCGGCGGAACTGCGACTCGTCGAACGTGGTCGTGGTGCTCATGCTCATGCCTCCTGGGCGGTGGTGGTGCGGGCCTCGGGGCCGACGAAGCCGGTCGCGTTGCCGGGCGAGGTCCCCTGGGGGTGGCGGCGGGTCGGGGGCCAGTCCACGATCTCGATCTCGTGGTTCGCGCGCGTCCAGGAGCCGCCCTCCAGTCGCAGGACGGGCAGGTGGCCGGTGAACGGGTTGGGGGCTTCGATGGTCGCGACGTACGGGCCACCGGAGATGTCGTTGACCATGGCCTGGTAGCCGACGAGGTCCGCGGCACGCACGTCGTCGGTGCGCAGGTCCACGGTGCGCACGGGGGTCGGCGGGGGCACGTCCTTGCCGTCGACGACCCAGCTTCGCGAGCCGTCCGGGGTGGAGAGCGCCGGTCCGTCGATACGGTGCCCGCTGCCGTCCTTCATCCAGCGGTACCCGCCGTTGGGGTACTCGATCGCGGGGCCGTTCTCGCGGTGCAGCTCGCCGTGGCGTCGCCACTCGCGGGTGCCGTCGGACCACTCGACGGCGGGCAGGTCATCGACCGAGTGGTCCTTGCCGTCGTCGTCCAGGTAGGAGGTGCGGGTCATGCCGTCGATGTCCTGGACCCGGACCTCGCGCGTGTCGGGGCCCGTGGTGGCGCTGAGTGCGTCGAGCCCGCCGGAGGCCTCCGCTACGGGCTTGGCCGCGAACTTCCCGTCGGTGGCCCGCGGGTGCTCGCTGTCGTCGAACGTCTGGGTGCTCATACCCGCTCGTTGACGGGCCTACGCGACAGCGGTCATGCCTGCGTCAGTGCGAGGGCCCGCGGGAGATCTTCACGGCCACCGCGACGGTGATCGTGGCGACCACGAGCCAGGGCACCAGGACCGCGCCGGTGAGCATCAGGTCGGGCCGCAGGCACACCATCACGAGCAGGGCGAGCGCGCCGGCGAAGCAGATCAGCATCAGCTTCTGCATCGGAGGTCTCCTGTCTTGAGGTCGGTCAGGTGCCCTGTGCGTGGGTCACCGGCCGAGCAAGATCCCCGGGCCGTGCTCGCATAGGTGCGTGCATGACCCGTGCCCATGCGAGCCGACGTGCCTGCGGGCCCACCGACGAGGTGGGCTGAGGTGTTCAAGTTCTACGGCGCCAAGCGCCGCCTGGCCCCGGGCTACCCACCCGACAACGGGTCCCCCGTCGCGCTCTCCCGACACAACAACAGCGCCCCCACACCCCGAAGGGTGCGAGGGCGCCGTGGAGGGCCGTCAGAGGGAGGCCGGACTAGTCAGCGAACCAGGATGAAGATGATGAGGAGAATCGCTGCAATGCCAGACGACCAGGCCATCAGTTTCTGATGCACCGTCAGAAAAACCGGTATCCACGCGGCAAGCACGAAGGAGATCACGGTCGGGTGCACTCGAAAGATGAACAATGCCCCAAGGAGGACTATCCAGACGAGCGGAAGAAGAAGTGGATTCAACTTCCGGCGCGTAGTGGGCTCTGCACTCTTCACGGCAGACTCCATCACAGGTACATACCAGAATCGCCACCATGCGTGCCGTTCCAGTTCGCGTGCATGCGAACCCAAATGAAGTTGCCGCGGCTGGTGATGGAGTCATTCCACTTAGCAGTTCGTTCCGTGTATGTGCGGCCATTCGCATTCGAGTTTGCAAACTCGTAGCCGTCGACGGAAGCGGTGATGGAGTTGTACGAGTACCCCCCGAGCTGGCCGAGCTTGCTCGTGTACGGCGTGACCTGCGTGCTTTCGTGCCAGGTCCGGCACCCGTCGTACGAGAAGTTCTTCTGGACTCTGAGGCTGAACAGAACGCCGCCGCCGATGTGCTCACGCTTCACCCAGACGTTTCCAGCCTTGCGGGTGCCGCATGCAGCCATGGTTGTCGCGCCTGAAGGAGAATCCAAGCGGGCGAGTGCAGAAGCAGGCATTGTTCCGCCCTGAGTTTCTTTCACCTCAGTGACGACGAAGTCGCGACGATCTTCGTCCTCATAGATGCTCTCGAGAACTCCTGCATCGTAGTCCGCGAACTGCTCAGCCTTTTCGATCCAGGCGTCCTTTGCCGAGTCACTCGGCCCTTCGGCAAACGCCGGACTGCCCACAGCTAGCAACGCTACGGACAGAACGCCTGCCACTACCAACTTGATTGGTCTCACAGTGCCCCTGCTCTTATCTTCGTTGAAGGTGCAGTGAGTCTATGGTGCGGATCTGGGTTCGGCAAGGGGAAGGCCACAAGAGCGCAATGCGGTCCCCTGAGTCGGCCGGCTCAGGGGAGGTGTTGAGGTTGGCGGTCGCGCATGACGCAGCTCTTCGATCCCTGCTTGTCGGTGCTAGCGGTACGCAAACAGTCAAGTGGGCGGAGGGTGGCCAGGCCGTCAGACCGGTCAGGAGCTCTTGAGAATCTGCGAGATGCGGCCTGCCGTGAGCCCGGTTGCGACCACGCGCTCGACGGCGCGACTCTGGCAGCGGCTGCTGCTCGCAGGGTCTCGCTACGGTCGCGCACGGCGGTCTCCTAGGCGCTGGCGCGGTCCGCCGCTTGGCTCGCGCATGTCACGGCCGAGAGGGCGTCGGCGCCGTCGGGCGCGCCGATGTGGTCGGCGCGGTAGCGGGTCGGCGGCTGCGGCCTGGTCGCTCTGGAACCCTTCGAGCTTGCACCCCGGAACAGGTCGTGGTCGTCGTCCCAGCACTCGCGGTTGCCGCCCCCGTTGCGGGTGTGGACCCGCCACGCCAGCGCGGCGTCCGGGTCGTCCCATCGGGCGTCGCCGGCCTGTACCTCGACGCCGTCCCACTCCGCGTCGCGCCAGTCCAAGCCGTCCTCGTCCGGGGCCAGCCACACCAGGCGCGGCTCCCCGCGCAGGCGCCCGTAGTCCTCGATCCCCAGGTGGGCCTCGACGACGTCGGTCACCGAGTCAGGCAACGGCGCGCCCGCCTGCTCGCGCAGCCGTGCCCAGTGCTCGGCCAGCGAGACCCCGTCGGCGCCCAGCGGCACGTCCTGGAGTTCGAGCCCGTACGGGGTCAGCAGCTCGGCGACCTCGGCCTGCGCCTGGTCGTCAGCACCGAGCGCGCTCAGCCCTCCGGCCGCTTCGTCGACCGGTTTGTCCGTGAACTTCCCGTCACGCATCCGCGGCTGCGCCGTTGAGGCGTTCAGTGCGCCGTGCTCCGCGCGGTGCCCTGAGCTGGCGCGTGGGTGCTGGTGCTCGAATCCGGGCATCGGTCGATGGTCCTTCGCGTCGTGAGTCAGGTGCGAGTCAGTAGGAGTCGAGGTCGAGCAGGGGGTGCTCGCCCGTGAAGTCAGTGCGCGCGTGCACGAAGTGGGCGACCTCGGCGATGCTCGGGCAGTTGTTGGTCAGGCGCGGGGGCAGGAACTCCCCGAGGTGCTTCTCCAGCTTGTGGATGTCCTGGTCCGACATGGGCTCGGACCAGCTGTAGCCGCCGTCGTAGTCCGAGCGCTCCCCGGTGCGCGGCTCGATGCGCTGGTACCCGGAGATCTCGGCCTCGTCGAACAGGGAGTCGAGGTACGCCTGCCCCTTGGGGCCGATGTTGCGCTGGTGCAGGACCCCGCACAGGCCGTACCGCACGGGGGCGTCCTCGTTGACCGGGTGGTACGAGTCGTCCATGCCGTCGAACTGCTTGTTGCAGTAGGCGCCTGTCATGGCGGTCACCGGCGTGGCCCGGGGGCCGTCGTTCCAGTCGACGTGCACCCAGCCGTACCCGGTGCCGCGGCTCATCTTCACCGAGAACGGGTGGTCGAACTTCGCGCGCAGGTCGTGGCGCATGGCCGCGGCGGACTCCTTGACCCCGACCTGGGTCTGGGTCCCGCCAGCGGTCGGGGCTCCTTGCGTGCTCACCGAGAGGGCGTCCATGCCGGCGAAGGCCTCGTCGACGGTCTTGGCGGTCCACTTCCCCGACCGGGACCGGGGGTGGGCGGACTCGTTGAAGGTGGGGGTGCTCATCGCGCACCCGCTGTGGAGCCCGGACCGTAGGCGGCGAGGTCGTCCAGCTCGGCGCTGGGGTCGAAGCGAGCGTCGTAGAACGTCTCGCCCTCGTACTCGTCCCAGGCGGCGTCCATCTGTGCCTGGACGTCGGGGGTCGTGGACTCGGCGAGCGTCGGTGCGCTCAGTGCGTCGAACCCGCCTGCGGCGTCCTGGACTGGCTTCGTGGCGAACTGCCCGGAGGTTGCCCGCGGGTGCGCCTGCTCGTCGAACCGTGTCGTTCCCATGCCCTGTTGTTGACGGGCATGCGAACGAGCGGTCACGCGGTACGCCGACGTCAGCGCCCTGCGTGTTGTTGCCAGCCTCCCCCGCTACGACGACGGCCCCCTTCGGGACCTGCGATTATGCTGAAACCGGGCCTAGCGGACCTCGCCAGGCGTCTTCGCTGAGCGGCTCACGGCTACCACGACGAACAGGCCGGCGACCGTCAAGATAGGCCCCAGGACCGCCGCCGCGACCTCTGCTGGCATCAGGTGGCCGACTGTCTGGTTTTCGTCGGCACTGACCCCTTCGGTGTAGCCCGTGTACACGCCAGCGAGGAACAAGAGCGCCCCGCCAACGATCGCGATCCAGCACAACGCTAGGACGGGCCGTCTGAGGTTAGATGTCACGCTGAACTCCCCTGCACGATTCGACATTGACGGGGCCACGCTAGCGCCACACCGATCTCGACAAACACGGGAACGAGCGGTCACGCGCGTCGTGCGGTGTCCGCGGCTCGCATGTCGCGGGCGGTGGACTCGGCGACGTCGAGGTAGCGGTGCAGGACCGCCTGGCCCCGCTCGGCGTCGTTGGGGTCGATCGCCCCCAGGGCGGCGTTCACCCTGTTGGTGCGCTGGCGGGCGCTGATGCTGCCGAGCTGGTCGTCGGAGTAGGTGGCGAACAGCTCGCGGCGCTCACCATGGAACCGGCGCACCGTGACCGCTCGCCCGACCAGCGGCAGGGACGAGCGGGTCAGGCCCCACTCGTCGTCGACCTCCACGCTGTTGGGCAGGTGCTTGGTCGCACCGAACTCCTCGCCGACGGTCTGGGTGGCGAGGCGCTGGGCGACGGCGCTGATGGCGTTCTCGCGGGCGCTACGGATCGTCGCACCCAGGTCGTCCTGGCCCCCGTCTCCCCCGGCTGGCCGGGCACCCTGCACGCTCGTGTCCACGACCTGGCACCCGCCGCGTGCGGACCGCACCGCGTACGTGACGTCGTTCTCGACGAGCCGGGCCAGCACGCAGTGCTCGTCGCGGTCCACCTTCAGCTGCACGGGCCCGAGCCCGGTCGAGTGCTCCAGCCACTGCACGAGGGCGCCGGTCCCGGGGCCGGTGGTGCCCGAGACCTCGACCACGGTCAGCGGCAGGTCGGCCGGTCGCGCGGCAGGCAGCAGGGCGCCGAACCCGCCGTCGGCCTCGTCGACGTCCTTGGTCGCGAACCTCCCGTCGCCGGCGCGCGGGTGAGCCTGCTCGTCGTAGCTCACGACTTGCTCCCCGCCACCATCCCGAGCGCGGACTCGTCGCGCCCGACCTCGGCCGCACGGGAGACCAGGTCGTCGAAGTCGACGCCGGAGCGCTGCGCCCAGTGGTAGAGGTCGGTCACCATGTCGCGGGCGGCGGTCTCGTCGCTCAGGTCCATGTCGTCGTGCATCACCCGGTAGTCGTTGATGACGGACTGACCTCGGTCCGCGGTCGCGAGCCCTCCCTGCCTGCCCTTGAGCGCCGCGTCCAGGTCGAAGCGGTAGGAGTACCCCTCGCGCCGCGTGCCGCTGGTCGTGATGTAGTCCGGCTCGCTCCCGTGGTCGGGCTCGGACAGACCTGCCCCCGCGACCGCGTCTTCGACGGTGTACCGCGGGTTCTCGTTCACGTCGTACAGGGTGTTCCCCTGGCTGTCGTGGACGCTGGCGAGGTGCAGCGTGTAGCACTCGGGCTGGTCGCAGTTCTCGTCGAGGGTCAGGTAGGCGGCTTCGGGGACGTCCGCACGCACCTGGGCTGCCAGGTCGCGGGCGACGATCCCCTCGCGCCGCCGGTCGGCACGCGAGATCAGGTGCCCGAGCTCGCCCACCCGGTCGCTCTCGGAGCGCCACGACTCGGGGGCCAGGGCCGTGAGCCCGCCGGAGGCTTCGGTCACCTCCTTGATCGCGAACTTCCCGTCGGTGGCCCGGGGGTGCTGGCTGTCGTCGTACGTGGTCATGAGGTCTGGCCCTTCTCGTCGGAATCGCTCGCGGGGTGCATGTCGTCGTAGGCCTCGATGGCCCACAGGATGTTCGCGTTCCCGACCTCGCGCGCCGCCTCGACGGCGTCCTCGCGGGTGGCTTCGCGGAAGCCGAGCTGGGGGTGGTCCATGTACCAGGTCTCCCCGCCGCGGGCGTTGCGTCCCACGACGGTCTTGCCGTGCACCATCCAGGTCTCGGCGCCGTCCTCGTGCTCGACGGCGGGGCCGTTGGTGCGGTGCAGGGTTCCGTCCTTGGTGACCCACTCGGTGAAGCCGTAGACGCTCTGACGCGGCGCGGAGAACTGGCGACGGGTCAGGGCGTCTACGCCCGAGGGCGTCGAGGCGCCGAGCGCGCTCAGGCCACCCGAGGCCTCGTCGACCGGCTTGGTGGTGAACTTCCCGTCGTTCGCCCGGGGGTGCTCTGCGCTCGTGAACGTGTCCATACCCAGGTGTTGACGGGCAGGGGCCTGGTCCTGCGCCTGCCCGTCAGGCCCAGCTCAGCCTCGGGTCAGGGCCACCACGCGCACGGCGCCGTTGGTGCCCACGAAGCAGGTCTGGACGAGGATCTGGCCGTTGAGGCCGAAGGCGAGGTCCTTGTCGTCGCCCGCGTGCAGGTTGCGCGAGTCGGTCACGACCCACGCCTGACCGTCGATCTGCACCCGGTCGCCCATGGAGAGCTTGAGGATGGGGCTGCCGCCGCAGTGGCGGTGGATCGGGTAGTACGGCTTGCCCTCGATGTCCTCGAACCACCGGGTCAGGCCACCAGCGCACCTGTCCAGAACCGACTGGTCGCCGGAGTTGGACACCGACGTCTTCCACGCGAAGGACTGGCCTGCGGACGCGGCGGGGGCCGGGGCGTTCGTGGTCGCGGGGGCCTTCTTCGGGGTCGTGGCCGTCTTCGCGCGCTGGGCTTCGGCCGCTCGCACGCGCTCAGCCTCCGCGGCCTCGGCGGCGATCCGGTCCTGCTCGGCCTGCCAGGTGGCCTGCGAGCCGGTTACGGCCTGCGCGACGAGGGTCAGGTCGTCCAGCGCGAGGGCGACGTCCTCGATCAGGACGCCGCGGTCGATCTGGTCGCTGCGCTCCTGGACGACGGGGATGGCCGCAGCCAGGGCGTCACGGGTCGCGGCGTCAGCGTTCGGGCTGCTGTCGAGGGCGGTCTGCGCGGCGGTGATCGCCTGGTTCGCGCGGGCCAGGATGTCCTGGACGCGCTGGTCGTGGATCCAGCGGGAGGCCTGCGCCTGGGCGGCGACCTGCTGCTCGGCGATCCACGCCTGCTCGGCGGCAGAGACCTGCGCCCACTGGGCCGCTCGCGCGGTGGCGGCGGCGTGCTCAGCCCGGACGTCGGCGGTCCCGGCCACCAACCACGCGCTGGACACGGCAAGGGACAGTCCCGCGCGCTATCAGCATCTCCCGCGACGCACTCCACCGACACCTAGCGGTCCTCGAATCTGGCGCGCAACTGCTGCGGACTGCCGAACCGTCAAAGCACTAGCAGGCCAGGCAGTAAATCAAGCCCAGTAGTTTGGCGCCTCAACAACCATTTCAAGGTCGTGCGGATGCGACTCCCTAAGTCCAGCAGGTGTCATCCGGATAAACCGCCCACGAGCCTTGAGTTCTGGAATTCCCTGGGCGCCCACATAGAACATTGACTGACGCAACCCACCGACAAGTTGATGGAGCACACTATCGACCGAGCCCCGATAGGGAACTCGCCCCTCAACTCCCTCCGGTATGAGCTTATCATTTGACGCGACGTCTGCCTGGAAGTAACGATCTTTCGAATAGGACGTGCGCTGGCCGCGCGTCTGAATCGCCCCCAAGGAGCCCATTCCACGATAGTTCTTAAACTGCCGATCTCCGACAAACACAAGCCCCCCGGGGCTTTCGTCCGTTCCCGCCAATAGAGAACCGAGCATGACGCTGCTAGCGCCCGCGACGAGCGCCTTCGCGATGTCGCCGGAGTATTGCAAACCTCCATCGGCGATGGTCGGAACACCTGCGCTGCGCGCAACAAGGGAAGCCTCATGGACGGCCGTAATCTGCGGGACACCAACTCCGGCGACCACCCGGGTCGTACAGATTGACCCCGGACCAACACCGACCTTGATTGCATCAACTCCGGCCTCAATCAGAGCCTTCGCCGCGGATTGAGTGGCAGCCTGCCCGCCAATTACATCCACATCTGCAAATGCCCGATCACTCTTGATGCGGCGGACCATATCGAGAACGCCTCTACTCTCTCCGTTCGCGGTATCCACGACAAGGAGGTCAACCCCCGCCTCGACCAGAGTCCCCGCCCGGGCCAATCCGTCACCGAAGAAGCCTACTGCGGCGCCCACTCGTAGACGACCATGGTCATCCGTGGAGGCATGCGGGTGATTCACGTCAGAGCGCTTTACCCGCTCAACCATCGCAGCCTGGTCGGCGATCGAGAGATTGCGGTGCAGAACCCCGAGCCCCCCCTGACGCGCCATGGCGATAGCCATCGGATCTTCGGTAACCGAGTCCATCGCTGCAGAAATAAGGGGAACGCCGAGAGAGATTCGTTTAGTTAGCTGAGTCCTCGTGTCCGCTTCGCTCGGGATGACATCCGTGTACCCAGGAAGCAACATGACATCATCGTACGTTAGCCCAATTGGGCCGAATGGGTCGAGGGAACCATTATCCTCATCACTGTGGAGCATTGAACTCTTTCTATCTCGGCGCTTTGGAGCATCTCCAGCAAGGAGCCTAGCAACATTATTGAACACGCAACAGACATACAGTTTCGACGCTCAAAGCGCTGCGGACGTGTTGAGGTTGTCCAGCAGGGTCGTCAGCTTTGCTTATCGGCCTGTCGCCTGGGTCTGCTATCTGGCGATCTGGAAGCCATCACACGCAGCAAGAGTTGATGCAGTTGCTGCCGCTCGTCAATCGTCAGAGGATGCAAGATATCGTCCTCAACGATCGCCAGACGCTCATAGGTACTATCGAGCACAGCGATACCCCTGTCGGTTAGTTCAACAATGTGCTGGCGACGGTCGGTCGAACTTCGGCGGCGAACCGTCAGCCCCTCCTCTTCCAGCTCGTTCAGAAGCCCAACAACATTGCTCGCATCAAGCCCGAACACTCCCCTGATGTCCTTCTGCGCCATCCATCCTCGGTCGTTGAGCAGCGTCAGGATTAGAAGTTGCCGGTGAGTAATGTCTCCAGGTTGCGCGGTCGCATCAAGGGCCCGCCACCCTGCGCGGGCTAGGTGACTCACAAGGGGAAGAGTGTGTCCTGGGTGCGGTGGCTCGGACAGGTTCATGCACATAGTGAAGCACAGATAGTTGGTGGAGCGCCAACTATCTGTGCTCGTTCATGCCCCCCACTCGGCCGACACCGCTTGGGCCGGAGAGTATTGGCATCACCTGCTAGCGATCCTGCATACCCAGGTGCGGTGGAGATCACGACGATCCCGAGCGCGAACGGCGCGACGAAGAACACGCGCCACGAGGACTGCCAGGACGCCACCGTCGGCTGCCCCGCCGAGGACGAGCGACCCTCGCCGCACGAACGCGACCGACAGGCCGAGGAACACCGCGTGCGCGACGGCGTCGCCGATGAACGCCATCTCGCGCAGCGCGACGTGAGATCGTGGCACACGCCACCCGCGCGCACCGACCGTCGCCTCAGCCGACGCGGTCGACGATCGAGGCGGTGTCCTCGTCCATGCCGTACAGGTGCACCGAGACCGACTCGCGCTTGCCGGTCGCGTAGTCCACGGTCCGCGACCCGTCAGGGTCCGAGGCCCACTCGGCGCCCGAGGCGGAGAACCGGGCCCCGGTGCGCTCGATCAGGGACACGACCTCGTCCTGGTCGTCGGGGAAGTCGAGCTCGATCACGACGTCCGTGTCGAGCATGGACAGGTGCTCGCCCGACTCGCACTCGTCGGCCAGCGCGGCGTCGTCCCCGTGGTCGCCCGGGCTGCACGGGGTGAAGGATTCGCGGACGGTGGCCAGGGCGGGGATGCCCAGGTCGGCCAGCGCGGCGAGCTCGCTGCCGTCGTGCGCGGCCTCGGCGTGCATGTAGACGAGGTTGCGCGCGGTCATGTCGCGGGCGGCAGGGCTGAGCCGGCCGTCGGCGATGGCACGCTCGATCGCGTCGGTACGCGCTTCGGCGAGCGGTCCGGCGGGCTCGGGGGCGAGGTTGAGCGCGCTCAGTCCACCAGGAGCCTCGCTCACGTCCTTGGTCGCGAACTTGCCGTCGGTGGCGCGCGGGTGGGCCTGGTCGTCGAACGTCTGGGTGCTCATGCCTGTTCGTTGACGGGCGCCGGAGCGGGCGGTCAGCGACCGTTGCTGCTGGCGGGGGTGTCGTTGAGCAGGGCTGTGAGGTCGATCCCGCGCGCGGACGCCCACTGGTTCAGGTCGCCGAGCATCTCGCGCGCCACCTCCTGTTCGTCCTTGTCGAGGTCGGTGTGCTCGGTCCGGTACCCGTCGACCATGGCTTCGGCCCGGGCGGTGGCAGCGACGCCGGCGTCCACGGGCTCGGGGGCTGCCAGGGCCGCGTCGAGGTCGACCATGAAGATGCCGCGGCGACGGTCGGCGTCGACGGCCGATGCGCTGGCCTCCACCAGGTGCGGCTCGACGCCGCAGAGCAGGTCGGACACCTCTTCGTCCTGGCTGAGCTCGACGCTGTAGTCGGTCAGCGACAGGCGGTCGGCGTCTGCGAGGTCCGCGACCCACAGGACGTCGTCGGCGCTGTCGGAGACTTCGAGCTGGACGAACTTCGCCTCGGGGTGGTCCATGCGCACGGCGGCGGCGACACCGCGCAGGCGTAGCGCCGTCAGCGTCATGGTGTCCCCGGGCCCGCCGGGCGATTCGAGTCGCGCCTGGACCCGGCGCGAGCACGAGCCGAGGATCTCGGTGAGGTCGTCGGCCGGGGCGGGGGCCAGCGCCACCATCCCGCCGGCTGCCTCGGCCACGTCCTTGGTCGCAACCTTGCCGTCTGTGGCGCGCGGGTGGGCCCGGTCGTCGAACGTCTGGGTGCTCATGCCTGTTCGTTGACGGGCGCAGCCTCAGGCGGCGGGGCCACGTGGGCGACCTGGGTGATGAGCTCGGCCAGGTGGTGGGCCGGGGGTGAGATCGGGTCGAGGATCTTCCAGCCGCGTCCTCCCCCGGCAGGCCATGCGCTGGCGCCGGTGACGGTCAGGTCGACGATGAAGGTGCCCCAACCGCACTGGACCTGGGAGCGCAGGCCGTCGTGTTCCAGGTGGGCCACGAACGTGACGGCGACCGGTGCAGGCAGGTGGCTGGCCGCTTCGACGAGCGCCTCGAAGCGCGGGTCGGTGGACCGGGAAGTCACCTTGACCTCCCCCGGCCCGGCGTCGGGGTCCCAGGAGGACAGCCCCCTGCTCTTGGCTCGTGTCGCGCTCATGCCCGGTACCTATGCGCAGGTGCCTGGGTCACCCTGGCACCTGCGCACGGTTCGGCGGGTCAGGACGTGGGGCCGACGCATGCCCCGACGGCGCCCGGGTAGCCGACGGAGTCGAACCGGTCGGCGGTGGACAGTGCGGCGGCGGCGTGGGCGGGCTCGCCGTGCACCGCGCCCCAGAACGCGTCCGGGTCAGTCAGGTAGACGTTGTCCCACATGGCCTGCTCGCGGCGGTGCGCGGCGGCGGTGACGTCCAGGTCGGCGTGCACGACGTCGGTCATCGCGGCGGCGAGGTCGGCGTCGCTGGCCCCCTGCTCGCGCGACTCCTCCAGGCGTCCCCAGGCTCGGTCGTACCCCTGGCGGGCGAGGTGATGGACGTCGATCGCGGAGCGCAGGATGCGCGAGCTCTTGTCGATGGTCAGCGGCTCGTCGTCGGTCGTCGCGCGGAAGTCGAGGTGCTCGTAGCAGGCCTGGCGGGCGATGGCCGGGTGCTGGGAGGCCGGTGCGAGGGCGGTGCGCTCGGCGATCTCGTCGCTCACGGCGGCAGCCTCGGCGTCGTCCAGGCGTGCCATGATCCCGGACCCGATGCCGTGGCTGCGCAGCACGAACCGTGCCGGTGCGATCGAGGCCGGGCCCAAGGTGGCCATGCCGCCGGGGGCTTCGGCCACCGGTCGAACGTCCTGAGCTCCGCTCGGTGCGTCTCGCCCAGTAGAAGAGGCCCCAAGGGCCGAGAATCCTCCAGCCACCTCGTCTACTGGCTTGGTCGCGAACTTGCCCGTGGTCTCGCGCGGGTGCAGGGACTCGTCGTGGGTGCTCATGCCCGTTCGTTGACGGGACCGGTGGGGTCCGGTCAACGAACGGGCTCGGGTCAGCGGGCTCGGGTCAGCGGGCTCGGGTCAGCGGGTGAAGGTCGCTGCGGCGTAGAGCATCCCCGCGGAGGTCGCGACGGACACGTCCACCCGGGTCAGGTTCGGGGCCAGGATCTGCGCGGCCGAGGCCGGGTCCCTGGTCCACTGCCCCACCAGGGCGTCGACGCTGCGCGCGCACCCGGCCAAGGACTGACCGGGCGCGACCCACAGCCCACCGGCGGTGGCCATGTCCGTGGCGGACCCGGCGGTGGCCGCGGTGTGCCCGACCTGGACGGCGGGCAGCCCGGCCCCACGGCGTGCGGTGTTGATCGCCTCGGCGATGGTGCCGTTGCCGAAGTCGACGACCTCACCGCTGGGGTTCTTCAGGCAGACCGTGGGCGGGTTGGCGATGTTCTGGGCGCGCTGGTCCGCGACGGCCTGGTCGCTCGCCGCCTGCTTCGCCTTGACCTGCTCGGCGTCGTGGTTGGCCTGCCACGCGACCTGGGAGGCGGTGACCTGCTCGACGGACGTGGCGAGCTCGGCACGTGCCTCGGCGAGGTCAGCGACCGTGACCCCTTCGCCGAGATCCGCCAAGATCTCGACCTTGCGCAGCGCCGTCTTGGCCTGGGCCAGGACCTGCGCGTCGGCGTTGGGCGCATCAGCGATGGCGGAGGTGGCGGCGGCGATCTCGTCGAACGTGACCCCGCGCATCTGCTCCAGCGTCGCGCCAGGGTCCGCGGTCTCCGGGGTCTCGGGCGCGCCGGCCTCGGGCGGGGCCAAGGGTGGTGCCTCGACGATCGGTGCGGTGCTCGGGGTGGCCGCGGCGCTCGGGCGGGGCCCGGGCTCGTCCTTCGCGTCGGAGCCCGGGCCGAACGTCAGCCACGCCAGGACCAGGGCCGTGATCGCCACCACGCCCACCCCGACCCCGAGCAGGATCAGCGGGACGCGCGATCGGGGCGGCTTGGTGGCCTGCTGCTCGGCGTCCGCCCCGGCCTCGGCCAGGACGTCGTGCATGTACGCGTCGTGGTGGCGTTCACTGCTCATGTCGGGTCGGTCCCATCGTCTGGTCAGGACGCGCTGGCGATGGCCACGAGCGCGTCGAACATGGTTGGCGCCGTGCTCGCGAGTGCGGAGCCGGTGCGGATCGGGGTCGTGGAGCTGGCGAGCTCCAGGTCGGCGGACATCACCGCGGGCACCGCCGGGAGGGTGTCCACCGCAGCAGCAGCAGCGTCGGCCGCGGCTCGGGCTTCCTTCAGCTCGGCCCGGGTCGGGCCCTCGCGGTAGGTGCGCGAGCGCACGATCCGCCCGTCCTCCAGGGAGCACCCGCCCCACACGCCCGCCGGCTCCCGGCGTCGCAGCGCCTCGGTCAGGCACGCGTCGCGCACGGGGCACGGCACACACAGCGCCTTGGCCTCACGCTCGGTCTGGGCGTCCATCGGGAACCACATGGCCGGGGCGGACTCCTGACACGGCAGGCGGAACACGTCCGGGTTGGAAGAGCTGCGCTGGACGTCGCGGACGGCTTCGAGGAAGGCGTCCTGGTCCATGCTGCGCCGAGCCATCTTCGGTGTCCTTCCGCCTCGCGTGCTCGCCCCACGGTGGGGTGCTGGTACCTATGCGGAGGTTCTCCCCGTAGGTCGTGCCGACCGGCCCGCCGACCGGTCGCTCACGCGGGCCGGTCGGCGGGGTTCTAGGCGTTCACGGGCTCCTCGGAGACGGTGTCCGCGAGGCTGTCGGGGACGTGCGTGCCGTCGCCGAGCTCGTCGGCGTGGTCGTCGTCCGAAGTGCGCAGCGGGCCACCGTTGAGCAGCACCGACAGCGGCACCGGGACCCCGCGCACGTCGACCCCGGCGATCGTGGTCCGCGACTGGTAGCCGCCACCGATCAGGGTGCGCACCGGGGAGAGCAGTCTCTCGTCACGGGCCGCGGACCATGCCCCGGCAGAGGTCGTGCCCGAGGGCAGCAGGTCGCGGTAGTGGCGCGCGGCCTCGGTGAACGAGGTCCGCGGGTCGAGCATGACGACCTCTTCGCCGAGGCGGGGCCGGACCAGGGTTCCCACGCACACGCCCTGGGGTCGCAGGACGTCTCCGCCCATCGACCAGCCCAGGTTGCGGTTGGTGGCGCTGTACGGCTCTTCGCGCAGCGGCGGCGACATCGGGTCCAGGCCAGCGATGTGGGCACGGCCCGAGGCGAGCAGCCGCGAGACCGCCTGGATGGCGGCGGCACCCGGGGAGGACTCTGCACGGTCCGAGTGGGCTTCCATCATCAGGTCGACCATGTCGGACTTGAGCATCTCCAGCACGCCCTTCATGCCCAGGACTCCTGCCTCGGAGGCCGCGTCGCCCATGACCGACAGGCCCAGGGACAGGTCGGCGAGCAGCGCGGCGTGCCGCGAGGCTGCACCCTGGTCGGCGCCGCGGGACAGCAACTCGGCCTTGATCGTCTCGGTGTGCGAGTTGAGCTGCGCCTCGTAGTACTCGCGGACGTTGTCCCAGCCGAGCTCGGCTGACTGACTGGCCAGGTGCTGAAGGACGTAGCCCACGACTCGCGCCGGCGCCCCGTCCACGTCACGCAGACGCACCAGCTCGTCGGTCGCGTCCATTGGACCCAGCGCCCCGCGGTGCAGGCTCAGGGTCACCAGGCGGTCACGCACCGAGGACACCGTGTGCTGGTTCTCGGCGGTGATGACCAGCAGCGCGTGCGGGTCCGCGACGTGGCGGCTGGTCATGTCGGCGGTCATGCGTCGCTTGGATGTGCCGTTGTAGATCGAGCGGATCAGGTCGCCCATGCGACCTGCCTCCATGTCGGCGGTGCGCTGGTCGGCGGAGGGCGCGAGGTCGTCCATCACCCAGATCGGGGTGCGGGCTACCGCGTGCTCGGTCGAGGCCATGGTGTCCTTGGCTGCGCCGGGCAGTCGGTTCTCCGACCAGATCCCCGGGCGAGGCTGCCACCCGGCCATCACGAACGAGGCGGTGAACGACTTGCCGCCACCTCGGGCGCCGGTGATGTAGAGCGAGACCTGGGTGCGCAGCGGGATGCACGGGCGGATCATCGCAGCCAGGATGACCGCGGCCACCCCCTTGGACGTCCAGGCGCCGTTGGTGATGTACGCGGCGTAGACCGCGCGGAAGTCGGCCTGCACCTGGGCTGCACGAGCCTCGGGGCTCAGGTCACGGCTGGGGAACTGGACGCCGAAGCGCGAGGCCCCGGACAGGACCGACTCGTTGACGCCGATGCTCGCCGCCTCGAAGGTGGGGCCGTCCGGACCCACGACCTGCTCGCCGACGATGAAGACCGGGCTCGCGCCCTGAACCGGCACCCAGCCCATGCGCGCCCACGAGGTGCGCTCGACGGTCTCGGCGGCGCGGTGCTCCTTGACGGCCGTCAGCCAGTCCTCGCCCTTGCGGGCAGGCCAGTCGGGGCGACGCTTGACCGGTGCGGGCACGTGCGCCCCACGCCGGGTCCACTCGCGCGGGACCAGTTCGAGGATGTCGTCCGGGCCCGAGGCGACGGCGGTGTGCACCGCGCCGGAGTCCTCGTCCTTCCACGAGAGCTCGACCAGGGCACGCGAGAGGCCGACACCTTCGACGGGCGGGTCGAAGACCCCGGAGATCATCTCGGAGTCGGTGGGGGTGCGCTCGGTCTCGACCATCAGGACGCGCCCGGCGACCCGGCAGCGGGTCTCCCAGTGCGCGCCGGACTTGCCGCCGTAGTCGTTGGTGTCCTGGACGCACTCCTCGACGGTGTGCGCCTCGTCGTTCACGCGCCACTGCCCAACCTGAAGTTCCAGGGGCTTGGGTGGGCGCGGGGGCAGGCGGTCCTTGAGCAGGTCGAGGGCGTCGGACCACGTCTTGCCCATCGCGAGGAAGTCATCGATGCCGACCTTCTCGCCGTCGTCGGTGGCCTGGGTCGAGAGGTCGAGCAGGTGCACGTGCGCGGACTTCTTCGGTCCGGAGAGCAGGTCCCACAGGCTGTCGGCCTGACCCCAGACCTGCCACTTGTCCCCGACGTCGCCGTCGAAGCACACCAGGGAGTCGCGACCGCGCAGGTCCAGCGCCGCCCACTCGGGGTTGTTGTGCCAGTTGCCGACGCCCACGACCGCCACGACGAGCACCTGGTCCGCGTCCTGGATCTGGCTCATGAGGTCGTTCAGGCGTGCTCGCGCCGTGGTCGTGGAGCCGTCCTCGGGCCAGGTGAGTTCCTCGGGGCTGATGCCGGTTTCGAGGAGCATCGCGGTCAGGACCGAGTCGGCCTTGAGCAGGCCCTCGATGAACGCGACCTTGGGGGTGCCGGTCATCCACTCGTTCGGGACGCCGGGGTGCACGTCCAGGACGGTCTGGGACCCGGTCAGCTGCTCGTACTTGCGCACGTTGCCGGACTTGGGGTCGGTGCGGGCCACGGCGGGGCGGGCCTGGTAGGCGCTGACGTAGCCCTGGGCGTGGGAGGTCAGGGAGTGCCACGGCATGACGAGCGCGTCGCCGCTGGCGGCAAGGTCGCCGAGCTGCTTGGCCTGGGTGCTGCGCAGGTCGGCGCCCATCGTGTCGCGGACGTACTCGCGCACGTCGGCGGGGGTGACGCTGGCGTAGCCACGGGCTGCCGCGACCAGGGGTGCCACCGCGGAGGAGGCGAGCTTGTCCGCGCCGGAGCCGGTGATGCCGGTGACGATCTCGACCGTGCCGGTGCTGGTCGCTGCCCCTGCCGTGCTCGCGCCGGCCTGGGTCAGGTCGTCCATCTCGGTGCGGGCACAGTAGTCCCCGCCGGTCCACTGGGGCTCGATCGCGGTAGCAGTCATGCCTGGACCTATGCGCAGACCTCGCGACCGGCTCACGCGGGCGCGTGGGTGTGTGCTCGCGGGTAGGTTCCTGGGTGCGTGGGCGCGGGCCCGCTCGACCGGAGCCGTGGACCCGAATCTGGGAGCTCGGGAGGCCGATCGGGGCAGCTCCGGCGACGCGAAACAGCGTTTGCGCAGGTCAGGGCCGGTTTCGGGGCCTTGGCTCCTGGACTCACTCCTGCGACTCCGGGCACAATCACGGCCTCAGATCGGTGTTTGCGCAGGTCAGAGCGCGAAACGCTGAAAATCCAGTTACTCCGGCGCCTGTAGGACCACCATAGAGAGAGGGAGGTATCAACTTCCCCTACAAGGGAGAAGGGGTTGATATCTATAGCCCTAGTAGGTGTATCTATCTCTCGACGTGATTCTCATGAGTTAGATGATTATAGGGCCCTGACCTGCACCTATATCAATCCACTCGACCTCAGGCCGGGAGGAGTTCTGGAGTGGTGCTTTCCGGGCATAGTCGGACTAGGGCGTGTCCGGTGAATCGCGGAGCCAGAGGATGATCGCGGCGATGGTGAGTTCGGAGCGGTAGTAGGCGGCGCGTTTGGTGAAGCGGGTGGCCAGCGCGCGGAACTGCTTGAGCCGGTTGAAGCAGCGCTCGACGACGTTGCGGCCCTTGTAGATCTCGGTGTCGAACGCGGGCGGGCGCCCGCCTCGGCTGCCCCGACGTAGCCGGTGGCCGGCGTGGTCGGCCTTCTCTGGACTGGTGAACGCGATGCCCCGGGCGCGCATCGCTCGTCGGGTCGAGGGGCTGGAGTACGCCCTGTCGGCGAGCACCCGGTCCGGACGCTTGCGCGGCCGACCCGGCCCGTCACGCTTCACGGCGACCTGCTCCAGCAACGGCACCAGCTGCGGGTTGTCCCCGGCCTGGCCGGGCGTGAGGATCACGCTCATCGGCAGTCCGCGCCCGTCCGTGGCGAGGTGGATCTTGGTCGTCAGTCCGCCGCGCGAGCGGCCGAGTGCCTCACCCGCGAGGGCGAGATCGTTGACCCACCCTGTCTGACAGCCCCCTTTTTGCGGGCTCCCGCCGCATGGTGATGAGCCCGCACGTGCGTGGAGTCGACCGAGAACACCCACTCGACCTTCCCGACCGCGTCGTCCTTGACCTGCACCTGGTCCAAGATCTTGTCCCAGGTACCGTCCGCGGTCCACAACCGCAACCGCTCGTGCGCCGTCTTCCATGGGCCGTACTTGGCCGGCACGTCGCGCCACGGCGCCCCGGTGCGCAGCCGCCACAAGATCGCGTTGATCACCTGCCGGTGATCACGCCAGCGCCCACCACGCCCCGTCGCGACCGGCAGCAGCGGCTCGATCCGCGCCCACGCCGTGTCAGTCAGCTCACCACGCCCGACACCCACAACCCGGACATTACCGGACACATGCCAAGAACATTCGCAGGACAGGGCCTAGTTGGGGCGTCGAGGAGATCGAGGCCGTCACCGATCACGACGGCGAGACCGTCCGCGTCGAGGACTACGACCCGCAGGGCGCCTCCCTCGTCGAGCGCGACGCTGAGGCTCGCGCCCAGGCGTCCGCCGCCCAGGCTGAGCGGGTCGCTGAGAAGACCCGCGAGCTGGACGGGCGCACGGTGACCAAGGCGTGGAGCGAGGTCCGCCCCGGCGACCAGATCCTCGTCCCGTCCAACATCGGCTCCCTGCCGCCCGACGAACTGGGTGTCTACGCGGTCGAGGTCGCAGGTCCCGGCGCCCTGGGCGTCGAGCCCGGGTCCGTGATCGCGTTGCTCGACCGGTACGGGCTGCGCGTCGAGGTGCACGCACCCGACGACCAGGCGCGCGTCATGATCGAGCCGATGGACCCCCAGAACCCCGAGCTGTCCCCCGTCTCCGAGCGCATCACCGTCGGCCCCGCCGTGGTGCACGGCTCCTCCGGGCACCGGCACATCATGCTGCGCCTGGGCAAGGGTGAGCGCACGACGTACGGCCGCGCCCCGGTCGCCGTCCTGTACGGCTCGTCCTCCCCCACCTCCAACGGGATGGGGAACCTGGGCGCCTTCATCGACCCCCGCGAGGCTCGCGCCTACGCGGACGCTGCCCGCGTCGCGGCCGAGCACCTGGCCCTCGACGGCGGTCGCCGCGACTACGACGACGACGTCAGCACGGAGGTCTCCGACGAGGCCTACATGACCGCCAACCTCTCGCGCTGGGTGCGGTTCGCCCTCGGGACCGACATGGACCAGAACACCACCCAGATCATCCTGGAGCAGGAGAAGGGGCGCGGCTCGTACTCGGCCTGCATCAAGGACAAGGCGGCGATGCTCGCGCTCGTCGATCTGGCCGAGCAAGCCGCAACCTGGCTCGAAGAGCAGGTCGGGGTCCGAGCCTGATGCGCTGCGCCGAGTGCAAGAAGCGGACCGAGCACCTGGTCCGCGTGGCCAAGTTCGGCGGCGGAAGCTACAACCGTCCCGGCCGCTGGTACGACCGGAGCATCTGCGAGGACTGCCTCGACGACGGACTCCGGTTCGCCGACACCGAGATCGAGCGCATCGGGCGCGAGCCGAACCGCTTCGCCGGCATGAGCGTGTCGAGCCTGCGCAGGGCCAAGGCGACGCTCCTGGCCCGCCAGAGGCCCAACGAGCCGGCCGACGGAGCCTCGCGGGCTCCCTGACGCTCTCGGGCGCCTGCGCGCATAGGTGCAAGCATGGCCCGAACCACGCGCAAGCGAGCGACCCTGCGGTCCGTCCCGTCGATGTACGACCCGGACGTCGACTCGGCGCTGACGCACACCGCGGACCTGTTCGGGATCTGCCCCACCTGCTCGGCACGTGCCGGGAGCACCGTGCACTGGCCGTGCCCCAAGTCGCTGACCCTCGCCGGGCACGAGTCCACCCCCGAGCCGCCGACCGCCGCCTGACCCTTGTGCGAGCGCCCGGTCGTCCGGGGCCGCACTGAACCCGTCGGGGACTTTCCTCGCGACCCGCCCCACGAGCCGGGCGCAACGACCTCGGGCTGGCCGAGGTCGGCCGTGACGGAAGGCTCCGATCGTGACCACTACCTCAGTCATCGACCCCCGCGAAGTGCTGACCCTGATCCCGTACCAGCTCGGGTTCGCCCCCGACCACTCGATGGTCGTGATGTCGCTGACCAGCGACGAGAGCGGTCGCACGAGCTCGGGCACGATCCGCCGCATCGACCTACCCCCGACCGTGGACCTGGTGTCCCTGGCGGGCTGGGCCGCAACCGAGACTGAGCAGGCTGACGGGGTCCTGGCCGTGATCTACCTCGACGACACCGCCCGGGCGGCGCAGGCTGCCCAGATGCTCCGCCTGCGCCTGGACAACCTGCGGGCCGTGCTCGTGGTCACCGCCGACGGCTGGTTCGACGCCGAGGCCGACGCCCCGGACATCAAGCCCCTGCCGCAGGACGCCACCACCCGCATCGGCGCGGCCATGATCCTGCGCGAGGAGTTCTACGCCCCGACCCGCGAGACGATGATGGGCCAGCCCGAGATCGACTGACCCAACCCGCGGGCGCCGCCTCTGCTGCGACCGCCCACGACGCCAGCCACCACGACGCGGATCACCGCCGGGATTCACGCACCGGTTGTGGTTCGCGTCGTCTCGCGTTGCGCCACCGCCAGGGCCCGCGCGGCCCCGCGCAGTTCCTCGCGCCACGCCTGGGCCAGGTCGTCTTTCATCGCCGAGTAGTCGTACCCGCCGTAGTCGCCCTCCCCGGGCCGGTCGCCGGCGTTGACACCGAAGTAGTCCTCGATCTCGACGAGGGAGTTCGCGACGGCCTCCTCCTGGCTGGCCAGGTCCGGGTCGTCCTCGAAGCGCCGCGCGAGCTCGTAGGCCTGCTCGACCTTGCCCCAGTGCTCGCCGAACGCCTGCTCCTCGACGTCGGGCGCCAGCGCGCGCACCTGCTCGCGGGCCTGGGCCTTCCACTCCTGACCGGGTGCGGCGAGCTCGACGGCCTCCACGAGGTCCTCGATGTCGCGTCCGGCGCGGTCCTCGGGCGAGAGCTCGAACGTCGCGTACCGCCCCACGTTCGACCCGCCGAGGGAGTTCAGTCCCCCGGGCGCCTCGTCGACGGGCTTGGTCGCGAACTTGCCGTCACGCATCCTCGGCTGTGCCGTTGAGGCGTTCAGTGCGCCGCGCTCCGCGCGGTGCTCTGAGCTGGTGCGCGGGTGGTCGGCCTCGGTGTAGTCCATACCCGTGTGTTGACGGGGACCGCCCGGAGGGGCGCTGACCTGGCCGGTTGCCCGGTGCGCGCGGGCCATCGCGTTTTCGGACCTGGTGTCAGGGGGTCAGCAGCAAGGCTCCGACAATGTAGGTTATGCGACCCAGAATCCGGGCAGGCCCATCTCGCGCCGGCGGGGCGATCTCGGGGGCCGCGGAGCCCACGGGTCCGCTACCTTGAGCGCCATGAACGACGAACCGGCCCTGCGACTGTCCCCTGCCTGCCGCCACGACGTACCGGAGATCGCGGCGCTCGCTCGCGACCGGCTTCCGGAGATGACCCACCTGCACGATCCGGCGTGGCACCTCACCTCCCAACGCTTCGGCCAGGGCAACTACCCTCGCGACCAACTCTTCCTGGTCTTGCGCGCGGTGCTCGACGACGGCCGCGAGGAGCTGGTCGGGTTCGTGTGGGTCGACCCGGCGATGGCGACGGACCACGGCGTCGAGGAGCCGTGGTGGTGCATCAACGCCCTGGCCGTCGCCGAGCCCTACGCGCACCAGGGGCTCGGAGCGAGCTTGGTGGCGTCCGTCGAGAAGCGGGCCCGCGACGTCGGGGTCGTCTCGCTGTACGGCCAGTCCTACGAGACCTCCGCCGACTTCTGGCGCAAGTGCGGCTACTCCCTGACCGGCCTCGGCGGGGTGATCGCCTCCCAGGGGCCGGTGCCCGTGCCCGGCCGGGAGCCCAACGTGGTCGCCCTGAACGCCGAGCCGCACCTGCACTACTTCGTGAAGCAGGTCCCCGAGTCGCAGGGAGTGCGCCTGATGCGCGCGCAGTACGAGTCGTAGCCGCCGGGCACCTTGTCCCGGTTCGCTCCGAAACGGCGCGTCGGGCCCGGTGTCGGCCGCCGAGCCGCGATTCATGCCGGGTGGGAGGCGGTGGCTAGATTCGAGGTGTGGACCCCCAGGACGGCGCACTGATCGCCCACCCCAGCGCGCACCGGCCGGTCGAGACGATGGCCGTGAGCCCCGAGGCGATCGTCTACGCCCAGGGGGCCTTGGCGCCGAGCACGTGGGCCGCGTACACCGCGGACTGGGCGCGCTTCACCCGCTGGTGCCAGGACCAGGACGTGGACCCGCTGCCGGTCGGTCCGGCCGTGCTCGTGGAGTACATCGCCTCGCACGCCAAGCTCGTCGACGACGACGGGCGCCCGACGTACTCCCCCGCCACGATCAGCCGCTGGATCTCCTCGATCAACGCCGTGCACGCTCGCGAAGGCATGGCTGCCCCCGGTGCCCACCCGCAGGTGAAGGTCGTCCTGGCCGGGGTGCGGCGCCTGTCGGGTGCGGCCCGCCCGACCCGGCGCGTGGCGCCCCTGATGCGTGACGACCTGGCCCACGTGCTCCAGGTGGCGCGCGAGGGCACCTACCCGGGCGGGGTCCACGCCGCCCGCGACGCGTGCCTGCTGCTCTTCGGCTTCGTCGGGGCGTTCCGCCGCGAGGAGCTGTCCCGGCTGCGGGTCGCTGACGTCACGCGCCACCGCGACGACGGGCTGCACGTCAAGGTCCGCCGGTCCAAGACGGACCAGGAGAGCCGCGGTGCGGTCAAGGCGCTGCCGTACGGCCAGCGGCCCATCACGTGCGCTCCGTGCGCGTTCGTCCGCTGGGTTCACGTGCTCGACGCCGGGCACGAACGCGCGCAGGTCATGGCCGCGGTGTTCGAGGTCGCGGGCGGGGCGGGGCACGTGTGCCGCGCCCCGGAGTTCGAGGCGCACTCGCTCGACGGCGACCGCCCCCTGTTCCCCGTCGTGCACCGGTCGGGCCGAGTGCAGCCGGACGCCATGGGCGGGCACGGCGTGAACCTGGTGGTCAAGCGTCGGACCATGGCCGCGGGGCTGGACGCCTCCCGATTCGGGGGCCACTCGATGCGGGCGGGCTTCGTGACGCAGGCGGTCCGTGCGGGCGCGTCCTCGCTGGAGGTCATGCGCCAGACCCAGCACACGAACCCGGCGACCGTCGCGGTGTACTCGCGCGACAACGACCCCCTGGCCGGCAACGCCGTGACCAGGCTCGGCCTGTGACTCGGGCCGACCCCGGCGCCTGGGCGCTTTTCGTGGACTGGTGCACCGCAACCGGGCGCCGTCCGCTCCCGGCCCGGCCCGCGGACATCTCGGCCTTCCTTGCCCAGGTCCCCTCCGCGCCCAGCACGACGCTGGCCCGGGTGCGCGCGATCCGCGCGGAGCACGAGCGCGCCGGGCTGGTCCCACCACTACGTGCGACCCACGACGTCCCGCCGCCGGGCCCCTCGCGGGCGGGGTCCGGGTGGCTGGACCCCGCCGAGGCCATCGCGCGCTGCTCCCCCGGTTCGATCCGGGACCGCCGTGATGCGGTGATCGTGATGGCGCACCAGATGCTCGGGCTGACCGCCCGCCAGGTCGCCTCGGCGCGCACGCCCCCGGCTGCATGGGAGGTGGCCGGGGCGCCCCTGACGTCCGGGCAGGACGTGTGCCCCCGGTGCGTGCTCGCGCGCTGGCTGGTCGTCCACCGCGAGCTCGTCCCGCACGGTTCGCGGGGTGGGGCGCAGCACGTGGTGCGTCACGCCGGCGAGGGGCACGTGTGCCAGGGACCGGTGCCCGCCGTCGAGCCGGGCGCCCCGCTCCTGGTCGCCCTGGACCGTCACGGTCTGCCGGGCCAGGTTCCGATCTCGGCTCGCACCGTGGCCCGTGTGTGCGCCGCCCGGATGTCCTTGGACGCACCGGCCGCGCGCACCCGGCCCCTGGTCCCGTTCGACCGCGAGCAGGTGGGGCGTGAGCTCGACGAGCTGCTCGCCAGGCTCGACGAGGCGGTCGCGCTCATGGAGGCCTCGGTCGGCGCACACGAGGTGAGGTAGTGCGGCGCCCATGCGTCTACCCATGCGTCTACGGAGTTGATTCTGGACGTATCAGGATGCACGATCGGCACATGCACCCACCCCGAAGTCGTTGGAATCTCGCCGATTTTGGAGTCAGGACGATCGTGGGTCCACCCACTCGGGTGGGAGTTCGAATCCCACCCGGGGCACCTCTACGTCAGGCCCGTGACCTGCGGAAACACTCCGTCTGCCCCTCTCAGAGGGGCCAAATGTGGGTAACGATGTGGGTACCGTTTCAAGTAGGCATCCAGATGCACCCCGCAACGGCCAGGTGCTGTACGACACATCGCCGCAGTGGCGATGAGTGTGAGCACACAGAGCCGGGCACCTGAGACCGCCACCGAGTCCCGCGCCATCCCCCCGACGGGCGCGCGAGCCCGGCGAGCCCGTTTCCCAGGACGGTAGCGTGCTCTCGAACATCCGTGACCTGGGCAGTGACGTTCGAGCAGGGTGAGTGAGGAATCAGGTGGCAGCAGGGACGCTGGTCGACGGGCATCAGGTCCACGTGGACTTCTCACGATTCGAGCTGTCGGAACCTGGCACGTTCGACGGGTCAGAGCACCGCCATCACGTCGGGGGCCTGGCGCTGTACGCGCCCACCGGCGTGGCGATCTTGACCGGCATCTCCAGCGGGGTCGTCACGGTCGACGTGGAGGCTCACGACTGCGTCCCGGACGCCCCTGAGCCGCACTGGGAGGACTGCGTCGAGGTCAGCCTGGAAGCCGCCGACCTGACGCTCTCGGGCCCCGTGGACGAGAACCCTGTGAATCTGCCACCCCTCGACGGTCCGTCGCGGGTACGGATCCTTGCCCGCGGCCGGGGGCACAACCGCGACGGTGTCGACTTCGAACCGCGCGAGCAGTACCTCCTGCAGCTGTGGCCGGCGCAGATCCGCGCTGCGACGACGATCCGCACGACCAGCTCGGCAGCAACCAGCTGGGACCTGTCCTTGCGGCGCCAGACCCCGAGGGCTCACCCGGGCGTCGAGGTTTCCTTCCCGTCCCGATCGATCACCGACGACAGCGAGATCGCGAGCAACCTCAGGCAACAGATCGAACGCCACGCGCGCTGACCGGCATCTGCGCCGGCGCACCTGATGTGTCGAGCCCTGACCTTCGGCGCCACCGGGGTGCATCGACAGATCGAGACCGGCTTCAGCTTCCGTTCGTGAAGCGCGGGCCCTCCACGCTGGCGGGCTCGGCCGCGCCCCGCTCGAACCAGTCCAGCGCGAGCGCGACGACTGCGTCTGGCGCGTCGTCCGTGACGAAGTGGGCTGCGTCATCGATGAAGGCGAGCTCGAACCTGTCGGCGCACCGTTCATGGTCCCGGCAGATGCGCCGGACGGTCGGCTCGGCGAACGGTCCGTCTCGACGGCCGAAGGCGGTCAGGGTCGGCGGCTGCAGCCGCATCCGCTTGTACACGCCACGCAGGAGGCGCATCGACACCGGGATGACCATGCCGCGGTACAGCGCAGTGACCGCTCGCTCGACCTCACGTCGCTCGTGCACGCGCAGGTACGCCTCGATCGTGTCCTCCGTCAACGGCCGGGCCACGTACCGCGGGCTGAAGAGGTAGCGCAGCGACCGGCCTGTGCGATGCATCAGCAGCGCGGGCATGTGCGCGAACGCGGGCACCACCTGCGGAGTGAACTCCATGAACCCCGGAGGGACGGCGAGCTGCAGCATCGTGCGCACCCGTTCCGGGCTGCGGTAGGAGAGCTGCATGCCTGAGATGGCACCCATGTCGTGGCAGACGAAGTGCGCCCGGGCGAGCCCGAGAGCATCGAGCACGGCGACGACGACGTCGAGCTGCGACTCCGGCCCGAAGCGCGGATCCGCCGCTTCGGTCCAGCCCGACCCCCGCAGATCCGGGCAGATCACCCGGTAGCCGTGCGCAGCGATCGTCGGCGCGATGAGGCGCCACTGCCACCAGCGCTCCGGAAAGCCGTGCAGCATCACGACCGGGTCACCGGCACCGATCGAGGCGACGTGCGTGCGCAGGCCCGTCGTCTGGACCATCACGTGCTCGAACCCCGCCGCCTCAGGAAGCGGCGGAGACCAGGTGTCCCCGGCCGTCGTGTCCCGAGATCCCGGCGTGTCCATGAGGAGCCTCCTCCACCACCTCGACCCACTATGGTCGTAGTTCCATTGTGGATCGTCGACCACTAGATTCATAGTCCTCTAGGCTGGGAATCATGAACGAGACGCGGCGACGGGCCCTTGATGCCGCGGTGCGGCTCGTCGGCACCGACGGCGTACGAGCCCTGACGCACGGCCGAGTCGATGCGGCAGCCGGGCTCCCGCCGGGGTCGACGTCGAATCACTTCCGCACCCGCGCCGCCCTGGTCGCCGGAGTCATCGAGTGGATCGCGGAGAGCGAGCGCCAGGACGGCGGCGCCCCCGAGGAGATCCGGACGGCAGAGGATCCCTCTCGGATGCTCGTTCGGCTGATCGAGGTGCAGTCCGGACCACTGGCGGCGCGCACCCGCGCCCGATACGCACTGTTCCTCGACGCGCTCGACGAGGACGCCATCACCCCTCTGCTGCACCAGCGCGCAGTCTTCGAGGACTGGGTACGCCAGCTCCTGGTGAGGATCGGCGGGCCAAGGGCCGAGGCCGGAACCCTGCTCCTGATGGCGTCCTGCGACGGCCTGCTCCTTCACCGAATCACCGTCGATCCCGACGCGCCCATCACCTCGTCCGTCACCGCTGCGGTAGAGACGGCGCTGCGACCGGTGGGCCACTGACCGACTACTGACGGGACCCTGCGGGCGGCCAGAACCGATCGGTGCCGGCACGACCGCGGCGCCCGTCGGCTCTACTGCATCCAGGCATGCGCGCGACCGAGGAAGGACGGGACTTCACCGCGACCGCTTGGCACAGTATTTCCACGGCGGGCCGTGTCCCCCGCCTGCCCGTCGCCCAGACGTCGCCGTCGGCGCGTTCCCGACGCTGGGCAGCGCAGCTCGCCCCGTCGTCTCGAACGAACCGGACGAGCGCGACGGCGGGCCTCCCCCGGCAGCGGCCGGCTCAGTCGAAGACCGGGGCCAGGACCGCGACGAGCCACCACCCGACGAGCACGACGAGCGGCCCACCGGCCACGGTCAGGACGACCATTCGACGACGACTTCTCGGGGCCAGGCCGATGCTCGCCACCACCAGAGCGACGACGGCCCAGCTCGCAAGGATCCAGCTGTGCACCAGGAGGATCAGGCACCCGGTGGCGAGAACGAGCGATGCTGCCACGGCCGCCAGGAGGCTGCCGTCGTCCGGCTCGTCCGCCGGCGGAACGGGATGCGGCAAGCTCATGGTGCTCCTCGTGGTGCGGTCGACGAGAACGCGTCGAACCATGGCGTGAGTCTCCCACGGGGCGCCACGCCGGTCGAGACCTGCGCCTGTACCGCACGTGCGGTACGTGGCCGAACAGGATCGCGACCTCCGGCCGAGGTGCGCGACCGCCGGACGCGGCATCGTCGAAGGTGATCGGCACGAGGCGGTGCCGAGCACCGAGATGAGCCCGCACCCGAAGGAGCCCCGCATCATGACCATCGCCCCCTCCCGGCACGAACCGGTCACGGCACCCCGCTCCGGTGATCCTGTCGACGCTCCCCCGGTCGGCCAGCTCCGCCACGACCTGCTGTCCGGTCGGTGGTGGTGGTCACGCCAGACGTACGCCCTGCACGGCTTCGAGCCCGACGACGTCACGCCCACCACCGAGCTGTTCCTGGCCCACCGCCATCCGGACGACCGTCCCGACGTCGCCAAGGCTCTTCGGCGCGCAGGCGAGGACGGCGCTCCCTTCACGAGCGTGCACCGCATCGTGACCGCTCGTGGACGTGAGCGGACCGTGTGCCTCGTGGGTCAGGGGCGCATGGATCGCGCGACCCGTCGGGTCGTCGAGGTGATGGGCTACCTGACCGACCTGACCGCCCCGCTCGCGCGCCGGGCAGAGGCGCTGGCCCAGGATCAGGTCCGTGCGGTCGTCGAGAATCGTGCCACGATCGAGCAGGCGAAGGGCATCGTGGCGCTCACGTGCGACGTCAGCGCGAACGAGGCATTCAGCGTGCTGCGCGCGGCGTCGAACGACCACAACGTGGCACTGCGCCGGCTCTCGGGCTGGGTCGTGGCGCTGGCCGAGGAGCTCTCGCCGCCCGAGGACTGCCGCCGATCGGTCAGCGAGCTCCTCGAGCACCCGCGCGCACCGCGTCGCGGACGGGAGTGACCGGGGACGGAAAGACCTTCGCCCCCTCCCGAGCAGCTGGAGGGGGTCGGCTGCTCGGAAGGGGGCGAAGGTCGGCTGTCAGACGTCAGCGCCGACTGGCGTCCGCTCCGACGTGGCGACGGACGAGTCCGCCTTGCGGTGCCGCAGCACGCGGCGGGTCACCATGAACCCGCCCGCCAGGACGAGCAGACCGATCAGCACCGTCGCGCCGATCTGGATGTAGACCCAGGTCGGAGGCGTGTAGCTGACGGTCGCGCCGGGGGCGAGCCCGTTCATGGCGTTGGAGTTCGCGACCGTGAACAGGATGTTGTGCGTCGCCTCACGGATGTCGCTGACCGCCTTGGCCGAGGTCGTGTCCACGAAGGACTTCGACGGCTGGAACGTCAGCGTGAGGTCCGTGCCCGCGCTGATGCCCTGGTTCGGGCTCATGTACGGGTACAGGTTGAAGTCCGAGATCGCGAAGCCCTCGAAGCCCCACTCGGTGCGCAGCACGTCCGTCATGAGCGCCTCCGAGCCGCCGGCCCAGGTGGCACCGATGCGGTTGAACGAGCTCATGATGCCGCCCGCGCCGATCGTCGTCTCCGAGATCGTGCCCTCCGCGTCCGACACGTACTGAACGTCCATGGAGATGTTCTTGACGGCCATCTCGAACGGCTTGAGGTAGATCTCGCGGATCGTCTGCTCGGTCGCCCACGTGGCGATGCCGTTGTTGACGCGGTTGGTCTCCTGCTCGTTGAGCGCGAAGTGCTTGAGCGTGGTGTACATCCCCTTGCTCGCCGCCCCGTTGGCCACCGAGGTCGCCATCGCGCCGGAGAGGAACGGGTCCTCCGAGTAGTACTCGAAGTTGCGACCACCGAACGGCGAGCGGTGCAGGTTGATCGCCGGGGCGTACCAGCCGTTGATGTCCTTGAACATCGCCTCGTTGCCGAGCATCTCGCCCATCGCCGCACCGAGCTCGACGTCCCACGTCTGCGCGATGAGGAACTCCGACGGGTAGGCGACGCCGTTGATCGAGGAGTTGATGAACGAGGAGAACCCGGCAGGTCCGTCGGGCTCGACGGTCTGGGGCTTGGCGATCGAACCGATCGCGGCCGTCTGGTAGGCACCGTTGAGCAGCATGCTCGTCATGTCACCGACGGCGATCGAGTCGAGCAGCTCGTCCCACTTCGGGTCGTCCTTCGCGAGGCCGCGCATGTCGACGAGGGTCAGGTCGGTCTGCGCACCGGTCGTGGGCATCTCGCCGTCGAACGCGGCCGCTGCGGCGTCGGCGTCCCAGGGCTGGAAGCCCGCCTGCACGGCCTCGTCCGCGACGAGCATGTCCGCGGTCGGGGCCTTCGGGAAGGTCCCTGCGAAGTCCGCGCGGGACATCATGAGGATCTTGCCGTCGGTCGGCTCGGAGCTGAACTGCGCCGAGACGTCGTCGAACTGGTTGGTCACCTCGGCGAGGTCCGTCGAGCGGTGGTTGTCGCCGGAGTACACGACGTCGGAGTCGACCGTGTACGTGATCGGCTCGGTGCCCGGAGCGATCGTGTGGGAGTCGGTGCGCAGCGTGATGGCGTAGTCGCCCGCCTCGAGGACGTACGCGGCCTCGTCGAGGTGGTCGTAGGAGGCCATCTCCTCGACCGCGAGGTCGATCGTGACGGTCTCGCTCGCGCCGGGCTCGAGCAGACCGGTCTTCGTGAAGCCGCCGAGCACGACCTCCGACTTCTCGATGCCGCCGGCCGTGTACGGCGCGCTGTAGTAGAGCTCGACGACGTCCTTGCCAGCGGTCGTCCCGGTGTTGGTGACCTCGACCGTGACCGAGATCTTCCCGTCGACCGCACCGGCCTCGGTGGCGACGACCTTCCAGGAGAAGTCCGTGTAGCTCAGGCCGTACCCGAACGGGTAGACGACGGCCTGGTCGTAGTCGATGAAGCCCTCGGCCGCCGCGGTCTCGTAGTAGCGGTACCCGAAGTAGATGCCCTCGGCGTAGTTCACGAACGGTGCGTCAGAGGTCAGCGTGGCGTTCGACGTGGCCTTCTCGATCGCGGGGACGGGGAACGACGCCTCGATGTTGTCGTAGACGAAGCCGCCGAAGTTCGCGAACGTCGGGTCGGCCGTGAAGTCCGCGGCCCACAGGTCCGAGGTGCGACCGGACGGGTTCACGTCGCCGGCCAGGATGTCGCCGAGCGCGTCGAGGCCCGTCGCGCCGGGCGAGCCGGCGAGCAGGATCGCGTCGACCCCGGGGTCGTCCTGGAGGTCGCCCATCTCGACCGTCGTGGAGGCGTTGACCACGACCACCACGGTCTCGAAGCTCTCCTTGGCGAGGGCGATCAGGTCGCGCTCGTCCTTGTTGAGCTCGAGCTGGTGCTGGCCCGGCTCAGCGTTCTCGTCCCAGTCCGCCATGTCCTGCGTGAGGTCACCGCCCTCGCCGCCCGGACGGCCGACGTAGACGATCGCCGCGTCGGAGTACTGCTCGAACGACGCCGCCTGTGCCTCGTACTCGCTCACCGGCAGCTCGCCGACGTAGTAGCTGGAGATGTCGGGGCGGTCCATCTCGATGTAGCCGCGGGGGTTCTCGGCGGCGAACGCCTCGATCGTGGTGAAGACCTGGTCGTTGACCTCGAACCCGGCGTTCTCCAGCCCGTCACGCGCAGTGACGGCCGAGTTCGTGTCGACCGACCCGGAGCCCGAGCCGCCGAACACGGGGTCCGCCGCGGCGCGCCCGAGCATGGTGACCCGCGCGCTGGGAGCGATCGGCAGGGCGCCGGCCTCGTTCTTCGCCAGGACGATGCCGCCGGCCGCGATCTCCTCGACGAGGGTCTTGGCCGCTGCGTCGACGTCCTCGATGCTGTCGAAGTCGGCCGTGTAGTACTCGGTGTCCCAGCCTGCCGACTCCTCGGCGTTCGTGAACTCGTACGTCCCGGACCCGAACTGGGACGAGACCCAGCCGCCGGCGACGTTGAGGCCCACGTTCGCGACGACCGTCACGACGGTCACCGTGGCGAGCACGGGGGCCCAGATCCACAGGTACTTCTTGTTCGACATCGGCTTCTTCTGCCGGTCGGCGTTGTTCGCCTTGGCGTTCACTGCATTCCTCCTCGAGTGCGGGCAGCGATCAGGTCATGGGGTCGCCGGCTTGCGCCGCGGACGTGACGCACTGCCAGCGTCTCGTCGTGATTGGTCGACAGCCCGGTCCCGCGGACGTCGTCTGGCCAGGGACCGGGCGGTGCTCCGTAGAGCTACTCCGAGACCTCGGAGATCTTTCCGTCCTGGTCGATCTGCCAGGTCTGGCCGGTCGCGGCCGAGTCGCCCTCGATCGTGAACTTGCCGTCCTTGATGTCGACCGTGCCCTGGACGCGCGAGGCAGCCTCCGAGGGGACGAAGGGCACCACGAGGAGGCCGTACTTGACGGTCGGCGCCTTGACGTCGCTGGCAAGCATAATCTGGGCCCAGGAGTCGTCCTCGGCCAGGGCGTCCGTGACAGCCGTCTTGGCGTTCTCGAGGTCTTCCTTGATGTCGACGTCGGCGGACTGCTCCGCGGAGGTGTTCGCCCCGGATGCGCCGTCGTCGCTCCCGCAGGCGGTGAGCCCGAAGAGCCCCGTCAGGCCCAGCACGACGCCGAGACCGGTGGTCAGCACCTTGTTCTGCTTCACTTCTGCTCCTTGATGTTCTCTGGCCACGAGCACGTCCCGCGGCCGTACGGGTGTACCGGGGCGCCCACAGGACGCCCCGGTACGCGGGCAGCCGCCGGCACTCACCGCCGGCTGCCCGTGCGGTGCCGTCAGTCGGTGATCGGCCCCGCGTAGTTCAGGCCGAAGCCGTAGTCGTAGACGTTGCCGTCGGCGTCGGTGTAGGGCGTCATGTCCTTCGAGACGTCCTCGAGCTGTGCCTCGACCGTGTTCATGTCGATCGGGAACTGGATCGGCAGGCGGCCCTGCGGCTCGTAGAGGCCGAGCGCGACCTCGATGAGCGCCTCGTCGGAGGTGCCGAAGCCCACGACGATCGCGTCGGACGCGGCCTCGAACTCTGCCGGGACGACCGGGTTGATCGCCTTGAGGACGGTGATCACCGGGATGTCCTTGCCGCTGGCCGCGATGGCGTCCTGGGCCCGGACGAACGCATCCAGGTCGGACTCGTTCGCGATCTTCGAGGTGTTGCCGAAGTACGAGCGGTTCTGCTTGGTGCCGTCGGCCAGGATGTCGCCCGAGAGGGAGACCTTGCGGACGTTCTCACCGTCGGCCGTGTACGGGCGGTACTGCAGCGACAGCGGGTACCAGGTGTCGTTCTCCAGGTCGTGACCGATGTTGGAGAAGTTGCCGCCGTTGTCAGGAGAGTCCATGCCCACGAGGACGAGGTCGACGTCGGTGAGGTCGGGAGCGGTGTAGCTCGTCACGACGCCCTCGGCGTCGGTCACGGCCTCGTCGGTGACGACCTTGCCGAAGTACTTCTCAGCGGTCTCGACGTCGATGCTCGGGGCCTCGGTGTACTCGCCGGGACCGAACGCGCTGGCGAAGCCCGTGTTGAAGTTGCGCGGGATGTAGACGGTCTTGTCCTTCCACGCCGCGGCGTCGGAGGCCGAGATGGTCTCGCCGTCGTTCTTCAGCATGACGACCGAGTCGAGCTGGGCCGCGTAGCCCGCCTCGACCTTGTCGTCGCTCGCCAGGGTCGCCTTCGACTGCTCGAGGTCGAGGAACGGGTTCTCGTACAGGCCCGGGTTGAAGAACATCGTGAGGATGCGCGCACCGGACTCCTGGAAGCGGGTCAGCGCGTCCTCCTCGAGCTCTCCGGCCTCGAACTTCTGCTGCCACAGGTCAGCGGCCTCGAGGATGTGCGTCGCGTCGTTGACGCCACCGAACATGTCGTGGCCGGTGCCCAGCACCTTGAGGTAGCGCTCGGCCGGGGTGAGCGCCTCGGCGCCCCAGGCCATGCCGAACATCTCACCCTCGTCGTCGGCGCCGCTCATGACGCCCCAGTCGGTCACCACGACGCCCTCGTACCCGGCGTCCTTGCGGAGCTGGTCCATGCGGTCCTGGTCGTACGCAGTCCCCATGCGGTCGGTGAACTTCGGCTCGCCGTTCGCGTCGAGGGCGATCGAGTAGGCGGTCATGACCGCGGCGGAGTCGAGCGAGCCGAGGAACGCCTGCTGCTGCGCCGCGATGTTGTCGCCCGGGTAGACGCCGTACTTGCCGGCGTCGGTGTGCCCTTCGCGACCACCTTCACCGGGGCCGTCACCGGACCAGTGCTTGATCATCGCGTTGACGGACTCGGGCCCCCACTCGTCGGTGCCCTCGCTGCCCTGGTAGCCGTCGACGTAGGCTGCGGCGAGCTCGGTGTTCTGGTCGGCGTCCTCGCCGAACGTGCCGCCGACACGCAGCCAGCGCGGCTCGGTCGCGAGGTCGATCTGCGGCGACAGCGCCGTCGTCAGGCCCAGCGCACGGTACTCGGCCGAGGACATCTCGCCGAAGTTCTTGGTGTGCTCCGGGTTGAACGTCGCGGCGAGACCGAGGTTGGACGGCCAGCGCGAGATGTCCGCACCCTCGGCGTTGTAGCCGCCGGAGCCCGCGGTCGATCGCGGGTCGGAGGCGAAGTTCACGGGGACGTACGGGGTGCCGTCAGCCGCAAGGGTCTCGGTGTAGGCCTGCATCGCGTTCGCCCACTTGACCGTCGCCTCGGCGTCGCTCGCTCCGGCGTGCAGCACGTTGCGCAGGTTGGAGTCCTTCAGGTACTCCTTCTGGGCGTCGGTGAGCCCGTC
>NZ_JACSQF010000028.1 GCF_014836755.1 Oerskovia merdavium | reverse complement strand
ACCCATGACGCACCCAAGGCGTCCCCCACCCCGCGCCCGAGCTCGAGCCCCCGACGTCGACCACGACCCCACCGAGCCCACCCCGCCCACGAGCTCGCCGCACCCGAACCACGCTCGAGCTCGAGCGTGGCCCGCGCCCGTCGTCGAGCCCGCGCCCCGTCGCCGAACCCAGGCACAGCCGGCCCCTGCCCCACGACCCCCACAACAGCCCCCACAAGCCCCGCAACCAACCCCACAGGCACGCGCGGGGGCGCAGGGGTCGACAACGGCCCTAGCCTGACGCCACGCGGCCCCGACGCCGCTCCCCCGGGCACGACGACGGCGCCCCCACACCCCGAAGGGGGTGCAAGGGCGCCGCGGAGGGCCGGTCAGAATAACTCGACAAACGAGCTACTGCTCGCTCATCCGCTTCGCTGTCGGGTTGGTCTCTGATGACCTACCAAGGCTTTCCTTGAAGGTCTCGATGATGACGGCGGCGCCAATGAGTGATGCGGCAGTGGGATACATGGTCCATCTTGCAGCGGTCAGTACGTAATTGACCACGACGACTCCCGCGGCGGCGTTCAATCCCCACCACTCGGACATAGCAGCGACGATATCTGGTACGAAGACCATCATGAAGGCTCCGAGGGCAATCAGAATCACCGCCCACTTAATGCACTTCTTCGAAGTCGGATGCACGATCAGCCACTTCTCCCGGTTGGTACTAGCATATGGTCGGCGGGGGCCGCTCGATCACGGCGAGAACTGACCATTGGCACCCTGGGGGGGCGCCATCGACTTTCCCTTGAACTGAGCCGTTGCAATCACTTTACCCCACGGGACGGTCGCACCACCTGCGGAGCCATCGGAAGCAATTCCGACGCCATACCACTTCGCCCACATGCCGAATTCGCTACCGTTGTAGCCGCTGTAATACCCGAGACCCTGTCCAGCAGCCTTCTGGTTGGTTCCCGGCGTGACGTTGAAGACGTAGGACACCTTCGCCGAGCTGTCGTACCCCCAGATGCTTCCTCCAGTGAAGGCGCCCGACCACGAAACGCCAGCGGTCCAGGTGTGCGCAGCATAGGGGGTGATGTCTGATGTCCGAGCCGCCAGAGGTGCTTGGCCGTTCTCGGTTGCTCCCTGGATCCCCAGGGCCGCCGATACGGCTGCCGGCGAACGCGACGAGAGCATGCTCTGGAGCTGCGCTTCCGAGATGTCGCCGGGAAGGCTACCATCTGCGTCTGCGATCACGACGACTGTGTCCTCGTCGAGTTCACCCGTGGGATAGAAGGTGGCGCCACCCTCCTCGAGACCGTCCTCTGGGTAAAGAACCAGGTAGTCAGGGTTGGTGTTAAGCACATCACCAGATGCGCTTGCTGGCGTTGTGTCAGATGAACCTGTTGGCAGTGCAGTTGCCGCTGTGGGCGCAACTGCGATAAGCGCTACGGACAGCGCGGCTGCGAGCGATTTACCTTGCATGGTCCCCCCATACTTTGTGGTTGTTGCGCCTCAGTGCGCAACGCGGCCAACGTAGCACAGTTGCCCGAGGCTCACACTTGGCCAAACTGGCCCAAAGTGACACTGCGCGCGCCTCCTACCTGTCTCGGTTGTCGCGTGCATGGTGTCCCTTGGCTGACCTGCGGAAACGTCTCGACGATCCTCCTTCGTGCTTCGAACTTCGACAGCGCCCACACACGAGCTCGAGCGCCGGAAATGGCGACGGCGCCCCTGCACCCGGTGGGGTGCAGGGGCGCCGTAGATGGTCGACGTCGCGAGCTCAGGCGCCCCGGCTGCGCTCTGCCTGCTGGGCCATCTCGTCGCCCTCCAGGGCTTCCCAGGTCTCGCGGTAGCCGCTCTGGAACGCGTCGGGCATCGACGCGAGGACGTCGGCGTCGGGGTGGCGGCGGTCGTGGTGGTGGTCGCTGGTGGCGGCGGTGGCACCGTCGTTGAACGCCTCGACTGCCTCGACGGCCCGGGCCAGCGTCGGGAAGAACGAGAGCCAGGCGGTCGACGCACCCAGGAACTCGTCGGGGCGCACGACCCACCGGCGCTCAGGGGTCTCGAACTCGTCGCGCTCGATCCACTGCGTCACGAGTTCGGCGTCCACGCGGTAGACGCCTGCCTCGAGCCGGGTGCGGTTCGCGGTCATGATGTACCCCTTCGGTTTCTGCTAGTCGATAGCTAGCCACTTGCTAGCAACTATATAGATGGGATGTCGCACTGGCAACCTCTGGCGCTTGGCGGTGTGCCGCGCACATTGCGTCCCCTTGCTGACCTGCGCGAACGTCGCGGTGATCCTCTAGCTGGCCTTCGAGCTCGAGCGTCGACAGCGCACATGCGAACACGGGCCGCGAGCGCCGGGGCCGGTTCTCTCGATCCGTGCGTGGTGGTGGTCCGGGCATGACGACGGCGCCCCTGCACCTGGTGGGTGCGGGGGCGCCGCGGGGCGGGTCGGGGTTGGTCGCTCAGAGGTACTGGTCGAGTGAGCCGCTGAGGTAGGCGACGAGCCGGAGGGCGTCGGGGTGGTCGGGGAGGTGGATGGTCCCGGCGCGGTGCTGGGCGATGAGGTCGGCGCCGATGCGCTGGACGGTGGCCATGAAGGCGTGGGAGACCTTGACGGCCTCGTCGCCGTCCACGAGCGAGCCGCTGAGCCCGGGGGAGTAGCCGCCGACCGCGAGCGCGAGCTGGTGCGCGTGGTCGCTGTGGCGGGCCTCGCCGTGCAGGGCTGCGGCCTGGGTGTCGCTGGTCATCTCGTCGAGCATGAACATGTGGGTCCCCTTCGGTGGCGCTGGGTGGTCGGCGTGGGCGCGAGCTGGGCGCCGGGTGTGGGCCCCAGGGCCTCCCGTGGGAAGCCCCTGGGGCGGTCGGCTAGAACTCGGGCCACTCGGTGCTGATAGCCGGGACTCCGAGCATCTGGGTCAGGGCGTGCTCGACGATGCGGCGCATCGTGGGCCAGGCCGCGAGGGACGTGCCGGTCTCGAGGTCGGAGAGCACGAGCTCGTAGGCGGCTTCTGCGGTCAGGGTGCGCGGGTCGTTGTCGGGCAGGTGGTCGATGTGGTCGCTCAGCGCGCCGAGGATCGTGCCGTGCTCGAAGCGCTGGGTGCGGGCCTGGCGGGCGCCGGGGGCCGTGGAGGTGAGGTCCACGCGGCGGGTGGCGTCCCAGATGTAGAGCCCGCTGGGGGTGGCCCCCTCGTGGAAGTCGGTGGGCTGTGCGAACTTGGCGCGGTCCTCGCTCCAGCGTGCGACGCGCGGGACGTGCGTCCGGGTGGTGGTCGTGGTGTTCATGATTCCCCTTCGGTCCTGCTAGCAAGTTGCTAGCGTGTTGCTAGCAAGTACGAAGTTACACGAGTCCTCGGGCACGCACAAGCCCCGGGCGCCCTGTGCTGAGACAGGGCGCCCGGGGCGCTGAGGGGCGCGTCAGACGGTCAGAAGCTCGCCCGTGAAGGCGCGCTCGGCGGGCTCTGCGAGCGCCTGGGGGGCCTGGGGCTCCTGGGCCTCGTCCTCGCGCTTCTTGGCTGCCAGGACGCGGGTCACGGTCGCCTTGGGGATGCCGGTCTCTCGCTCGATGTCCCGGTGGGACATGGCCGGGTTCTTGGCCCATTCGTAGATGAGGGCGTTGCGGGCTGCGATGGCCTCCTGGCGGGTGCGGGGGGTGCGGCCTACGCGGGTCACGCGGGCCGGGCTGGCGGGGTCGGTGGCTGCCGCGGCGGGACGGGTCGGGCGGGCCACCGTGGCGGGCTCGAGCTCGGGGGCCTCGTCGACGATGACCGGGACGGGCACCGGGGCCGGGACGGGCTCGGTGGGGGAGTAGACGACCGGGACGGGCTCGAGCTCGACGACGGGCGTCGGGGCCGGGACAGGCTCGGTGGGGGAGTAGACGACCGGGACGGGCTCGAGCTCGACGACGGGCGTCGGGGCCGGGACAGGCTCGGCGGGGGACGCCTCGGGTGCGGCAGGGGCCGGGGGAGCGGCGGGCCGGGCCGGGCCGTGGCCGGTGCGCAGGTGGGCCAGTGCGGCGCCCATCCCGACGACGGCAACCGGCAGGCAGGCCACCGCGACCACGACCCCCCACGGGGCGACCGTGATTCCGAACGCGACGAGCAGGTGGTAGGCCACCTGGCCGAGCGAGCCCAGGACCAGGGCCGCGATGGACGACCACATGGCGAACTTCCGCGCCGTGGGGTGGACCGGCTTCTTGGACAGCCAGGTACTCATGGCATAGGCGGCGTAGACCTCCATGCCGAACGGGAGCGTGATCGCCAGGTCGACGACGAGCCCGTCACCGATCCCGGGAAGGAGATTGACCGGGCCGAACCCGCACATCCTCCCGAGCTCGACCCATCCGCCCCAGATCGCGACGTAGGCGGGCAGGGCCAGCAGGACCACGGGCCAGGGGCGCGGGGGCTTGCCGTAGTACTCGGGACCGAAGTCCTCGGCGCTCGCGGCGTCGGTGGGCCGCTTGTGGGTGAACCGAGCTCGCAGGCCCTTGCGGGCCGGGGCGGCGGTGGCGGTGTTCGCCATGACTCATCTCCTGGTGTTCTGGGGCTGGCGCGTGGCGCCGGGCCGGGCTGTTCGGGTGCGGCCCGCCTGGGCCGCGAGTCGCTGGCCCAGGTGGGCCAGCGGGCGGGCTCAGGCCGAGCGGGTCAGTCGCTCGACGCGCACGGCGTGGGACTCGGCCCGCAGGCGGTGGGCCACGTCCGGGGCGCCCGCGCCCTCGCCGTGGGACGTCAGGCCGGTACGCGGGTCGATGAGCACGTTGCGGCGGGCCTTGTCGCGCTCGGCGGGGGCGGTGTCGCCGTTGATCGCCACGAACAGCTCGAGGTCGGAACGTCGGCAGAAGGCCAGGACGGAACGGGTCTTGCGCATGTCAGATTCCCCTTTGACTAGCAAGCGCTAGCGGTTTGCTAGCAAGTACGAAGTTACACGCTAGCCATTGCTAGCACAACCTCACGCGCGGACGTGTTTCCTCCCGGCCCGGGCCACGCCCGACCCACGGCCCGGGCCGCTGGCGCCGGGGCTGGGCCGTGGGTCGGTGGGCCGGGCCGGTGCGGGCCAGGGCGGGGGTGTTGGTCGGCGCTCGCGGCTTCGAGCTCGAGCGCGAGAAGACCCCCCGGGGACGTTCCCCGGGGGGTCTTGTGTGGGCCGCTGGCCCGGATGCGGGCCGGGCCGTTGGCCCGTGGGCCGGGTCAGCGGCGGCTCGCGGCTCGCAGGCGCCGGGCGGGGGTGGGTCCGGCCCAGCGCGGGGTGGGGGCGGGCTCGCCCTCCACGGCCCGGGCCGCGCGGTTCTCGATGGCCCGCGCGCGGGTGTCCTGGGCCGCGGCGATCAGGGCGCGGGTTTCCTCGACGTCGGCGGGGGAGTAGACCCGGACCACGACGCCCGGGCCGTTCGGGTTGGGCCGCACGGATGCGTCGAGCCCGGGCAGGCCCTGGCGTCGGCGCTCGTAGGCGAGGTTGAGCCACCCGTCCAGGTAGGTCAGGTTCTCGATGGGCAGGTCCTGGTAGTTGTCGCTCACGGTCGTTCTCCTTACCGGTGGGTGGGTGCCCCGCTCGCGCTGGGCACCCGGGGTGGTTGGTGGTCAGTCCTCGTCGGGGAGCATCACCGTGATGACGGGGTTCCCGTCGTCGCCGGGGCCGATCACGACCGAGAGCGTCAGGGCCAGCGCCCGCGTCGCCCCGGGCCGGTTGGGCACCCGCAGGACGCGGAAGTCGGCGCGCTCGCGGCCCGGGTTGGTGAGCATCGAGCGCCGGGCCATGTGCAGGACGTCCCGGAGCCGTCCGGTCTCGTCCTGGTGCGGGCCGTGGTTCCAGGCCACGGCTTCCTCGTGCGCGGCCCGGGTGAGCGCGAGCGGGAACTGGCGGGTCACCTCGCGGGCGAGGTCGTCCCCGACGTCGACGAGTTCGCCGTCCCGCAGGGCCTTCTCGCGGCTGTAGCCGTGGATCACCGGGCCGAAAATCTCGGTCATCATGTCGTCCATGTCGTTCCCCTTCGGTACTGCTAGCAAGTTGCTAGCATGTGCTAGCAAGTTCAGAGTACACACGGGAACCGGGCCGCACAACCCCGGCCCACGGCCCGGGCCGCGAGCGCCGGGCCGGTTCTCCCAACGGCACGCTTCGGCCCACGGTGCACCGGGCCAGGACGCACGAAAGGCCCCCGCGGCGAACCGTGGGGGCCTTGCCCATCGACGCCCTGAACCGGGCCGTCCTGCCGTCCTGCCGTCCTGGGCCGGACTCGACGACGCTCGCGGCCTGGCCCGGCTCAGGTGGCCCGGGCTGGGCCGAGCCGTGGTTCACCCGGGCCACGAGGTCCGGGCCGGGGCGGGCCGGACTAGCCTCCGAGTACCTAGCCAGCCACTAGCCGGCCCGCGCCGGCCCCTGGTCGAGAGAGAGCGACGATGCCCCCCAAGAAGTCCCCTGACCTGGCCCGGGGCGTGCGTGTGCGCGGGTCGGCCCAGGTCACCATCCGGTTCATGCGGCCCACCGATGACCAGGCCCGGCTCAGCGAGTTGCACGAGCTCATCGACGGTGAGGTGCCGGAGCCGGACGCACTTCGAGACCTCTTCACCACCGGCGCCGCGCTCCAGAACTTCCACAGCACCGGGCCGGTCGGCTTCCGCAGGTTCCTCGACACCCCGGGCCTGGGGGTTCTACAGGCCCACCTGGGCGCATCAGGTGCTCTCGTCGCTGAGGACGCGGACGGGGGGCTCGTCGGGCTGGCGCTCCTGAGCCCGCCGAGCGAGCTTCTGACCCTGACCGTCACCGGCAGCCACGACGAGCAACGCCTCGCGGCCACCCTCATACCGCGCATCGCCCGACTCAACGCCCTAGCCGTGGCCACCGAAGCCCAGGGCCGGGGGATCGGCGCATCCCTGGTCAAGCAAGCACGAGAGCTCTACACAGCCGGGGGGTTCACGATCTTCTATGGCGACTGCAAGGCCGATGACGCCGACCTCGAGCGCTTCTACACCGCGCGCGGCTTCGAGGTCTTCGGGCCCAACGACGCCCTACGCATGGGACTTCTCATCGGGGACCCCTACGCCATATATCCGCCCGAGGGAGAACGCACCTTCGCCCGGTCGCTGCGCCCCAGCTACACGTTGCCGCTGCGGGCCAAGGACGCCAGGTACATTCTCGGCGGCTAGGCCCCACGGCCCGGGCCGTGGGCCGCGTGGGCCGGGCCTGGTTCACGGCCCGGGCCACGCGGGCCTACGCTCCGAGTTCCCGTCCGCTCATCGTCGAAAGTGAGTCGCTGTGCCTGAGACCAACCTGCCCAGGCTCGTTCGCGGGGTGAGCGGCCCGGCCCAGACCACCATCCGGTTCTACCGGCCCACCGACAGCTTCGCCCGCATCACCGAGCTGTGCGAGGTCGCGGGGACCGCGGCGCCGATACCCGAGTTCATGAACGATCCGGTCTTCTCGGCGTTCCTCGTCGACATCCCACGAACAGGTGCCCAGGGGCTCCGAGCTCGCGCTACCCAGGCGCCCTACCTGGAAAGCCTCGTGTGGGGCTTGCACGGCCTCCTGGTGGCCCAGGCCGAGGACGGGAGCGTCGTCGCGATGGCCGACTTCGGCCCGCCCCCAGACCTCGCAGAGCTCGCCTACTCCGAGGACCCCGCGACGGCGAAACACGGTGTCGGGCTCATGCTCGCCGCGACCCAGCTCCACACACTCGCGGTGCTGCCCTCACACCAGGGCCAGGGCATCGGCGCCGCACTCCTGAGGCGAACCCGGGGGCTGTTCACGACGGGCGGGTTCCGGCTCATGCACGGTCAGTGCGACGCACAGGACGTCGAGCTAGAACGCTTCTACGAGTCGCAAGGCTTCGAGGTCTTCACGCCCGGAGAGGCGCTCCTACTCGGGGTCGCAGGCAGACAGTGGAGCATCACACCCACCCCCGGCGCACGCTACTTCGCGCGCACTCTCGGCCCGAGCCCCTGGACCGTTCGAGCCCAGCCCACGAGCCCCACACCATCGAGGTGAAGACGAACCAGGGCAAGCCAGCCGCACCCGCTTACTCCTACGTCGATGCAGTGCGGCTAGCGTACCCAGGGGAGTCAAACAGAGACCCCCAGAACTCCGAACTCACGTCCAAGCCGCGACGTCCAACCCCTCTTTGAACACCCACTCCGACCCGACGATGGACGCCACAGGTACACCCTTGAGCCAGGTGTGATCGGTACCGTTTGCTGCCCGCCGTTGGCCTAGATCGGTGATCAGCTCTTGAAGGACGGTCGCGTTGGGCACGAGCACAAACGCGACGTGTTCTGGTTGGAACTTCCACCCCCAATCCCCCGTCACCGACGCTGGGCGCGGCAGCCGCCACTCCCGCTCGTGGAGCCACTCGCTGATCCCACTCAGGCTCCGCGGCAAAGGTGGATCGGTGTCTTGCGCCGGACGAGCGCCAGGCCAGTACCTCACCATCCGAGAGCGCGCCTGAACCGAGAGCGTGGGACTCCCGTGGAGCTCGTCGTACTCGTCACCACGAACGTAGAGCGCGGGCCCCCCGCCCTCGTCGAACACCGGCTGAACATGAAACGCGATCCCCACACCATCGAACCGCCGCCCATTGAGACTGGCCATCGCCCGCCGCGTCGTCTGCGTGAAGCACACGACCGGGCACCAGGTATCGAACGTGTTCGATGCCCACAAGGTCCGCATGTCCAAGATCGACCCGAGCCGCGACGCTGGACTCATCTCCGCAATGGCACTGAGCAACGAGCTGTGCCGCTCACCGTGCCTGCCCGTCATGTGCAGCAACACATCCGGCAAGTCAGGATTCAAGCTCTGGGCCAGCGGGTAGGGACGCATGAGCGGAACCGTAGCGACCCACGCCGCCTCAGCGAACCCCACCAGCGGGTGAACCCAAGACAACCCCGGCAACACCCCCCACCAGCCCGTACGGGCCCGTCAGAGCCTCCAGACGACCCGACGGCGCTCGCGGCTCCTTGCAGCCCTCAGAGAGCCGTACACGAGCCCGAGCCCCCTCGTGTCGTCTGGGCTGCTCTTTCGTCTCTCAGCCCATGCCAAGACCAAAGCGACGATCCATCCTCGAGAACCAGGACGGGTCGGGGACGAGCCAAGTACCTCAACGAGACCTAGCAGGATGCTAGGAGGCAGGGACAGCCCTGGAGGGCCTGACCAGGGTTCGCACGCAGTTTCGTCGAGCGCTTGCGCTCGGAGCTCTGTCCCCCGATCCACAGGACCGGACCAGACAACTACTGGAGATCTTTCTACAGGGGAATAGAACTACAGGGGGAGGCCCAAAAACGCGTGCTGACCTGCAACGATGCAGGGAGGTGCGCCCCTAAATGCACGTACCCCCCCGCCCCAAGATGCACGTGGACAGCAGTTGGACGTACGTCCAGTTAGGCCCGGTTTGGGCGTGACCCGCGTCACCCGGCGCCCCTAAATGCACGTGGCCTGACCTGCGCAGACGCTCAGAGCGCCCCTAAATGCACGTACCCAGGCAGTGGTACGCGCATGGGTCATTCGCGTGCGCCCCTAGATGCACGTGGACAACTTGCGTCATCCACACCCTGAACCCCGCCGAGACGCACGCTAGGCACTAAACTAGCAGTCTGCTAGCAAAACGCTAGGGGATGTCGTGATCCCGACCGAGCTTGTGCGCGCGCTGCTTGGTCACGCCGAGGACGTCGGCCACGTTGAGCCATGTCGCTCCGGCGTTTCGTAGCTCGCGGATGATGGCGGCGCGCTCGTCCCTGAGGGCGTCCATGCGCGCCTCGGCTTCAGCCATCTCCTGAGAGACGCGGCGCGCGTGCTCGCGAACGTCGCTCTCGTCGGTGTGGGTGGCTGGAGTCCGGGGGAGTGGCATTTGATCCTCAGGTGGTCAAGGGGTATTGACGGTCAGTGTGCATCGGTTCCTGCCTACCGTCTAGCAAGGCTCCTGCGTGGCTGACGGGGACCCTGTGGCGCGGCGATGCAGCCCGATCCAAGGCAGCTAGACGACCAAGGGCTCAGGTCGGACGTTGGCCTAGTTCCGCAGTGCGGTTCGGCGGGTCACGCGAAGGGCGTCCGCGACACGCAGAAGTAAACAGGCTGTTGACTCCGGTTCTGATCGGGCCTAGCGTGTCATCTCGACAGCATGAAAAAGGGGCACCCACCGGCTTGGAATCCATGGGTGCCCCGCGAGAGAGAAGGTGTGTGATGTCCCAGACTCTCAGGGTCAACGATAGCCGCCAGGCGGTGATTGGTCATGAGTGAGCGCCAGACGAAGAGCGACGGGGCGAAGGTTGAGCTCGTCATCACGCCCAAGCAGAAGCGTCTTCTGGACGACGCCCTGGCCATCGAGCGCGAGGATGCCCTCTCGGCGGGAACGGTTGGCTTCCAGGCCCGCATCTGGGCACAGCTCGCCTTGCCCTACCGCGACCCGGGCGACGTCTCCCGCTGGGAACGGCGCAACGGGAACGAGGTTCTGATCGTCCGTCCAGCGGCCCTCATCAACCCGGACGGCTCGACCCGCGACGGCTACCCGTTCGGCGTCATCCCGCGATACCTCATGACGTGGATGGCCACCGAGGCAGTCCGCACCCAGAGCCCCCGGCTCGACATGGGCGGAAGCCTGAACGAGTTCTTGGCGAAGGTCGGGATGGGCAGGAGCGGAGCGGACGGGCGTCGTCTCAAGGAACAGGTGCACCGCCTCGTCGGATCGACGATGCAGCACCAGCGCTTTGACCGCTACGACGCTGGGCAGTGGGTTCAGGGCGAGAACTTCAACGTGGCCTCATCGTTCGAGCTCTGGCTTCCCGACCGCGACGGCAACGACCCAGAACAGGGTGCGCTCTGGAACAACACGATCACGCTCAGTGAGCCGTTCTTCGAGTCCATCGTCACGGCCCCGGTCCCCGTCGACCTGCGCGCGATGAAGGCGCTCCAGGGCTCGCCTATGCGTCTCGACATCTACACCTGGTTGACGTACCGGATGAGCTACCTCAAGGGCCAGACCCTCATCCCGTGGGAACTTCTCGAGCTCCAGTTCGGCGGGCAGTACAGCCGCACCCGGAAGTTCAAGGAGGCGTTCGTCGGCCACTTGGCCGAGGTCACCACCCTCTATCCGGCCGCCCGCGTGGTCATCGAGGACAAGGGGCTCAAGCTCCTCCCGTCCGCTCCCCACGTCGCGCGCCGCGCGGCCCGCGAGCTCGGCAAGTGAGCGCCGTGACGATGGACGAGCGCGTTCTGACGCCCCAGGGGCGCCTCGAGCTCGTGGCCGAGCTGCGCGACGAGCTTACGCACGGCCCCCAGCCGACCCACGACACCGCACCGGACGAGGTGACGACGGCGGACCTGCTCCGCATCGTCGGCGCGCCCATCATCGACCCCGAGCGCTGGCCGCTGTTCGCGGCCTGCGCAACGGCCCCCGAGACCACCAGCCCGAGCACCGAGGCCCAGGCACGCGGTGCGCTCGAGCGGTGCGCTCAGTGCCCCGTGCTGGCCGAGTGCCGGACGTGGCTGGACGACGAACCCGCGTTCGAGGGCATCGCGGGCGGCGCGTGGGTCCGTCCCCGCGCCAAGAACCCCCGCGTGACCCTGGCAGACCTGACCCGAGAGGACATCGCAGCATGAGGCCGACCGTCTGGACCCCGCGCCAGAAGCGCACGGTGTGGCTGGACTTCAAGACCGGTCGGGGCATCACCGACAACGGCTCGACCGTGCGCCCCAAGATCGGAGAGCGCCGCAAGAACCCGAACCTGACCGACCTGCTCGACACGGCCCAGGCGCTCGGCGCTGAGCGGATCATGCTCACGGGCAAGGTCCCCGAGGTCGCCCCCGGAAAGGCTCACTGGCTCATCGTCCGCACCCCGGGATGGACCCCGGGCGGGCACTGGCTCAACAAGCCCGTCACGGGACGGTTCACGCACGACGTCTCGGGACAGGAGCTCGAGGTTCGCACCGCCGAAGAGTGGTTCGGGCTCGACGAGCTCACCCCGACCCAGGCCCGCGACGCCTGGACCCTGACAGGCACCGCGCTGGCCGAGGCTGTGCCTGGCGCCGTCATGTTCCTCACCCCGGCAGGTACCGGCGCGAACGCCTGGGCGCTGTCGCTGCCCAAGAGCATCGACCCCCCGACGCTCCCCGGCGACATCGCCGAAGAGCTCCACCTGACGTCGGGCCAGCACCGCATCGAGCACCTGACGACCGGCCCCGACCGGTGCGACTGCGGGGCCTGCCTGCCGCTCGTCGACGCCGAGGCGACCCCGACCCTGGAGACGTTCTCCTACGTCGATGGACGCTTCATGTACGCGGGTGTCTGCCGTGAGCTCGGGACGGGGCCGGCTAGGCGCCTGACCGGCTCGCACGCCGCCGACCTGCTCGAGCTCGACCCCTACGCTCGAGCGCGGTTCAAGGTCCGCGTGACGGTCCCCGGCGACTGGCACCACGTGGGCCTGTTCGGGGTCAAGCACGAAGAGGTCTCGGCAGGCTGGCACTACCCGAACCAGCCCGGCACGACCTGGGAGACCTGGGCCGACGGCGCCGAAATCAAGATCGCCCGCGACGCCGGGTGGATCGTGCACCCGCTGGAGGCCGTCGAGTTCACCAAGGCTCGTGTGCTCGACACGTTCGCTGACCGGATGGTCCGAGCTCGCGAGCGCGTCAACGCCGCGCCCGACGCCGAGCCCGAGGTCCGCCGCGCGGCTGCCGCCGCGCTGCGCTCGATGCTCATTCAGACCATCGGCAACTTCGCCTCACGCATCAAGGGCCGCACGGTCACCGTCTGGTCGGCCCGCGACGTCCCCGCTGACTACGTGCACACCATCAAGAGGTTCGGGGACGCCTGGACCTATGAACAGCCCGGACGTCCGCACACCGAGCGGACCCTGCCCTACTACCGGCCCGAGCTCGCCGCTCAGGTCTGGGGCCGGGCACGTGCCCGCGTGCTGCGCGGGCCGACCGGCCTCGCGGGGGTCTCGGGCGGGGTCCTGTCGATGGACCCCAGCACCGTCCTGGGGATCAACGGTGACGCGATCTACTCGACCGTGGTCCCGAGCTGGGCACTGCCCACCGCTCAGGGCGGCGGGGACGACGGCAAGGTTGGGCGCCTGCGCCTCAAGGGCGTTCTGCAGAACGTCCCCACCCCGCGCCGGGCCGACGAACGCAACGTGCTGCGCGCCAAGGCTGAGGCCGTGGGCGTGCCGGGCTGGGAGGCCGACGTATGAGGCCGGACGAAGAACTCAGCGTGGCCGACATGCTCCGCGACCAGCGCGCCCAGGGCGTCAGCGTGGCCGAGCTCGCACGCATGATCGACCGTTCCCCGAGGATGGTGCGCAAGGTCCTCTCGGGCGAGAGCGCGGGGGAGGCGTACCGCCACGCGGTGACCGAGCTGCACGAGCGGGGGCGCGTCACGGCGCCCCCGCCGCGCCGCCGCGACCGCAGCGGGCACCTCGTACCCGTGCGCGCCCCTGAGGGCTCCGAGGAAGCCACCCGCGTGCCCGAGGAAGCCCCCCGGCCCAAGCGCGGGAAGTTCACCGAGCGCATGACCCCCCTGACGGACGGCGCGCGCCTGTACGAGTTCACGGCGCCCAAGACCAAGGACGCCAAGGGCCGTGCCAAGGCGAACGCCACGATGATTGCCCGGCTGCGCTCAGCGGCCAAGGGCCAGCGCTGGGACCGGCGCAAGGTCAAGTTCAACGTCACCCTCTCCAACGGGCACAGCATGGAAGTGGGCTCCAAGCACGGCTACCAGGTATCCGCCGTGCTGGGCCGCTCACGCGAGTTCGAGTCTGACCCGATGGCCTGGCTCAAGACCCAGGTCGAGCACCGCTACGCGGATCTTGAGGCGTCCGGCGTCGTCATCACCGACGTCAACATGACGGTCTACAGCCACCGCGACGAGAAGAAGTTCTAGCCAGACGTCCCCGGACCTAGCCGGTTGCGCCTCGATCGCAACCGGCTAGGTCCTTCCATGTTCACGACCGCAAGGGATCAGCTCATGGCCACGCGTGTCCCCCTCCCGACCGCCGCCAGCATTGGACTACGCGGGGACCTCACCCGCGCTGAGCGCTGCCGCCTGTCCTGGTCCGGCTTCCGGTGGTCGGTGCTCTGGCCCCGCATGACCACCAAGAACCCCGTACGCACCTGGGCACGGCGCGCCCTGCTCCCCGGTGTCTGCCTGCTCTACGCAGCGGGGCCTGTACGTCGTGTTGCCGAGGGCGGCGCCCCGCTGACGGACCAGATCATGCTCTGGTTCGGCCTGCTCTTCCTGGTCGCTCTCCCGTTCGCGATCTACGCGAGCCACGGCGCCCGAGGTCACCAGATGCTCTACCTCAGCCCGAACGCAGACGCGATGATTCGCTTGACGAGCACCCGGCGAGGGACGTGGACGGTCGACCAGCACGTGAAGCTTCCCGGCGCCGACGCCGCTGGCCTGCGCGTCGCTGTACTCGCCGGCCTTCTCCCGGTCGCCCGCTCCCAGGGCGTGCGCATCACCCTCCGTGCGGCAGGGAACAGCCTGGCCAAGACCTACGCCGCCGACGTCGCCAAGGCCCAGGAAGGGCACCCCGAAGCGATCAAGCTCAAGCCCACCGGCAAGCCCGGTCTGCTCGGTACCAAGATGACGTGGGACCCCGCCGCTGCGTCGTAGCAACCTGCTAGCCAAATCGGCCAGCCATGCTAGGCTCGGAAAAGTTAGCAACTTGCTAGCAGTCCGAACGGGACGCTGGCGCGAACGCAGACAAAGGGGAAACACACGATGGTTCGCCAACCAACCCGACCTCTACGGGTCGCCTTTGGGCACCGAAAGGGCGGCACCAGCAAGACCACATGCTCGGTCGGTCTTGCCCTCTCGATGGCTCGTCGATTCGCCTATGACACGGTGTACCTGATCGACGCTGACGCCACAAACGACTCGGCAACGGTCTGGGCCAAGCTCGCAGCAAACGACTGGCCCCAGAACCTCAAGGTCGCGCGCTGGGAACATGACTCCGGCGAACGCCTCGCAGATTTCGTCAAGCGCGCTATCCCCGATGATGCGCACCTGGTCATTGACACCGGGCCCCACGCGCAAGATGCACTCGCGGATGCAATGCGATCTGCCAACCGATTCATTATTCCGCTACGCCCGTCGATGATGGAGGTAGTTTCCCTCTATCCGACGTTGCAGATTGCGGCGGCGGTCCACGACGAACGACCGTTCGAGCTCTCGGTGCTCTTTACCCAGGTTCTCGGTCGGACCCGAATCCGTCGTGAGGTGCGAGAGAACATTGAAGAGCAGGGTATCCCGGTTCTGAAAACCGAAGTGCCGTCCGCCATCGCGTACAACGAATCATTCGGTACTGTGCCCCGTTCGCTCGGGGTATTTCCCAATCTTCTGCAAGAAATCATCGACACCGAGGGAGACACGAAATGAGCACCAAGCCCGACTGGAAGAACCTTGTTGGCGCGAGCGGCGTCGAGGTTCACCCCTCGGTCAACCCCGAGCCTGAGGCCCCAGCGACCCCGGCCAAGCCCGCGCGCAAGCCCAGCACGCGCAAGCCTGCGGCGGCTGCGCCCCGCAAGCCTGCGACGCGCACCCCCGCCGCCAAGAAGGAGGGGGCTCCCGAGGTCGTGCGCGTGACTCGCGCCGCTGGGCCGGTCAAGGACCAGCTCAACACCCGCGTGCCGCTCGACCTCAAGAACACCATCGCTACCCAGGTGAACGAAGCCAAGATGCGCGGCGAGAGCCGCACCGTCGAGCAGGTCGTCACCGAGGGGCTGGTGGCGTGGGTGTACCTGCCCGAAGAGCTCAAGCTCGCGGTGAAGGCGGACGTATCCGAGGCACGCGCCAAGGGTGTTGAGCGCGGGCTGAACGACGTCCTGGCCGACGCCCTCGCGGCGTACTTCGACACCGCCAAGTAGCCGTGCGCGTGCACTGCCCTACACGCTCACAGAATGGGTGTGGGGATGCCTGAGAGTGACCAGTACGCCCAGCACCGCGACCGTGCCCGAGGGGCCATCGAACGGATGAAGAGGGCGGCAGACGAAGAGCGCGGCGCACGGGCCGAGCGTGATGCGGAGGTGCGGGCGATGCTCGAGACCCCCGGTGCCACGCTCGGCTCGGTCGCTCACGACCTAGGCGTCTCAAAGAGCCTGATCGCCGTGATTCAGCGGGAGGGTCGACGCCCCTTCACTACCGTGGAAGAGGCCCGGCGCTTCCTCGAAGAGCACGGCCAGCAAGAGTAAGAGCGACCGAGAGGGAAGACGATCCGGAGGGGCGGGCCGTGCCCGCTTTCTCCTACGTCGACGCAGCACGGCCAGCCTAACCGGGTTGTCAAGCGACGGGCAAGCGAGAGCCCACCCGGCGCGCCGAACACAGGACCAGCAGGGGGACACCATGAGTACGACACAGACCGCTTCCACAATCACCAGCCGAGAGCTCAGGCACCTACCAGTACCCGACGCCTGGGCCGGGATTCGGCCCGCGCTCGTCGCAGGTTGGGGCGCTCTGGTGCTCGCGGTCGTCGTAGCTGGCCGTGCCTTCACGCGCGACGAGCTCGCCGTCGAAATCGCCGCCGTCGCCCTGGGGCTATGGGCGCTATCGCTGGGGAGCTGGCTTGGCCGCGGCCGGGGCTTCGCGCTGTTCGCGACGTGCACCGTGCTATGCGCTGGAGGCGGCTGGCTCGCCGGATGGAAGGTCGCCGCCGTCGCTCTGTCGGTGGTGGCTGTTGTGGTCGGCATCCTTGGCGCGCGTGAGCTCGCCCGACGCGCCAACATCGCCCGGCGCCTGGTGTGGCTCGGGCAGGCTCTCGGCCCCGCCACGAGCGACCAGCGAACCCCCGACAAGCTACTCACCCCGAAGTGGCGCGCGGCGGACGTCGCCGCCCTCCCGGTGGCCTGGCGCTACCCCCAGAGCATGACTCCCGACACCAAGAAGACCGGTGAGCTCGAGGCCCTTGTCAGCGGTCGGCTCGGCGCGCCCGTGACGATCACCTGGAGCCCGGGGACCGCCCTCATCACCGCTCGAGCCGAGGTTGCTGCACCGGTTGCCCAGGACGAAGCGACGACCCGCCTGGGCGACGTCCTGGGAAGCATGTTGCCCGGCGCCAGGGTCGACAAGATCGACCGGGGAGAATCGGGCCGCATCGAGGGAGTGGAATTCTCCTGGCCCGCCGCTCGCGCGAACCGCATCGCCGCAATTCCTTTCCGAGGGCGCATCGCCGCTGCGCTGCAAACCGCGCTCGGCTTCACCATCACGGCCACCTGGGACACCGCTAACGACCGGGCGCGCATCGAGCGCCTGGCCGAGCTCCCCTCACGCATTCCCCGCCCGCCGCGCAATCCGACGAAGCCTATGGTCATCGAGTTCGCCCAGCTTCGCGGCGGTGGAATTGCCGCATGGGACATGGACGAGCCGCTACCCCACATGCTCATCGTCGGTGGCACCGGTGGTGGTAAGTCGGTCCTCCTGATGACGATTCTCACTGGGCTTCCCGATCACGTGAAGGTGACCCCGGTCGATCCCAAGTACGTCGGTCTGATGGGTATTGACGCAGTGCCTGGCGTGTTGCCTCCGGCCAGCGAACCGGAAGAGATGATTCAGGCCGTCGAGAACGTCCATGCGGACATGATGGCCCGCTATCGCGACCTGCGATCCGGGCAGGTTTCTCGCGACCAGATCGACCCGGTTGTCCTTGTGATCGACGAGGGCCAGGAGTTCGCGGAAGTCCTCAACGAATATTGGATGACCAAGGGCAAGGCCAAGTACAAGGAAGAGAACGGGGTTGCCGGTACCGGCTCCGAGCACCCGGTGATGAAGTCCCTGCGGTCGATTCTGCGCCTGGGCCGTGAGGCCCGCGTGCACGTCATCCTGGCCACCCAGCAGGCCGATGCATCCTGGCTCTCGACGTCCGCGCGTCTCCAGTTCTCGGTGCGCATCGCACTGCGAAACCTCGAGCCCGTCGCCTCCGAACAGGTCTTCAACTCGCGCATCGCCACGAGCGGACTCGAGTCCTACCCCGGTCGTGCGTGGGTCTCCCCGTCGATGGGTGTTCAGCCCGAGCACGCCCAGGTGTTCTGGACGCCGAAGGTCGTTGCGGGCCTCTCGCTTGCCGACCGTGCCATCCTCGAGGGCCTCGGGGTCCCGCTGCCCGACGCGGCGCCCGGCGCGGTCGAGGTCCGCGACGACGAGCCCGCCGAGCTTGAGGAATTGGCGGGCGTGGACGACGCCCCCACCGTCGATGACGCGCCTGTAGTGTCCCCCGACATGGGGGACATGCCGGGCACCACAGAACCCGTCCTCGAGCTGCCTGCCGCACCGGAGCGGATGCCCGAGGCCGACGAGCGACCGGCGACCGAGCTCGAGAACGGCGCACGCATCCTCGTCGACTCGGACGACGGGCCGGTCGTGGCCGTCGTCGAGTCGGTCGACCCGGACGACCAGGACCCCGAGTACCTGGCGCTGACCTACCGGACGGTGCCCGGCGACGAGCTCGGTGTCCTGAGTCTGCGCGACGACGAGACCGTTCCCGTGGTCAGGCCCTAGCCATATGGTGCAGGCCGTGGGGGCACTGGTTCGACAGTCAGGGGGCGGCGTGTACGAGCATGCCCACAGGCGCCTTGAGGCGCGCAATTCCAACGATCCTTCGGGGCTCGGGTAGCCGCCACGGTGCGACTCAGGGGGCCTCGTAGCAACTTGCTAGCAATTCCCTAACAACTCGTGTACCGTGTAACACGTTGCACGCCACACCCGCACTTATGCGGATCACTCAGGAGGTAAGAACATGTTCGGAACTGGCGGGCTGTCCACGTGGATTCAGGACAACATCATCCCGGTCATCCTTCTCGTCATCGCGGCGGGCGCCCTGTGGGCCGGCAAGAACGGCAACATCTCCAAGATCGTCACCATGCTCGTCTGCGTCGCCCTCGGCCTCGCGATCCTGGCCCTGGCCACGACCGGCGCCGGTAAGGACCTCGGCACCTGGCTCGTGTCCCTCTTCCGGGCCTGAGCAGGGGAGGAACACACCGTGCGCCTTCCAGACGATGACGAGATCTACGACGTCGACCAGACGTACCTGGGCCCTCCCGGGCGGTACATCGGTCGCTTCCGCTACCGCGCAATCCTGGTCGGCCCGTTCGTGTTCCTCCTGGGCCTGGCCTTCTTGGCCCGTACCGGGATCGGCTACAGCTTGCTTCCGGTCGGCCTTCTGGTCCTCGGGACCATCTGGCTGACGGGATGGATCGTCGACCACACGAACCAAGAGCGACCGATCCCGGTACTGCTCTCGACGCTCGGACACGAGCTCACCGCACGTCGCGCGCCTCTCCGTGGGGACCGCAGCAAGAACACTCGGGCCTTCAAGGCCCGCACCACTCGAATCGGGGACGCTCACGAGCTGCCCCAGGGTCGTCGCCGCTGGCGCTCGTACGCCAACCGCGCCGCCGTGAGCAAGGGGGAGTGAAATGCACGTCAACCTCAAGGGCCTGTTCGGCAAGAACAAGACCACGACCGACGACGAGCCCGTCGTCATCGACTACGACCCGAGCGAGGAAGAGGCGACCGGGGACCGCCTCAAGGGCAAGAGCCGCCGCGCCGCCCACCCGGACGTTCCCAAGCCTCGCGGTGCCGCGATGGGCTGGGCGCTCTCGCGAGTGGCCAACCACGTCACCTTCACCGACAAGCGCATGATCGCTTGGTACGTCCTGGACCCGCAGATGTGGTCCTTCCGCTCCGTCGCTGACGGGGAAGGGCTCATCACCACGCACGCGGCCCAGGTCGCTGAGCTCGTGGGCCGCACGATCTACGGACGCATCACGACCCGCCCCTACCCCGTCGCGACGTGGGCTCAGGCGGCATGGGAGAACAGCCCGGCCCCCACCAAGGGCTTCCAGGCCATCCTCGAGCGCGATCAGCTCCAGCTCCGCAACCGGATGCAGTCCGACAAGCTCGTCTACTTCGGCGTCGACATGGGCACCCGCTCTGCCGTGGTCGACGTGGCCTCGCGCATCGTCTCCGACGTCGCCCGCCGCGAGCTCGAGGCCCTCCAGGCCAAGCTCGACGAGACCGACGCCATCATGGCCGGTCCCGGCATCGAGGCCGTGCCCGCTGTCGGCAACGACATGGCGTGGTTGCTGGCCCGGTCCTTCGCCCTCGGATGCCCCGTCCCGGCCCAGGACACCGTGGAGGAATTCGCCTGGGAGAAGGACGACCTGGACGAGTTCAGCGCTGGCGTGGAGTGGAGCGCCGAGCCCCTGGCTCAGTCGGTGCGCGTCGATTCCTCCCAGGGAGACGGCCCGATCCGCCGCCACGTGGTCGTGCTGACCGTGGGCCGCATGGGAGAGATGTTCATCCCCGAGAAGGAAGAGCCCTGGATCGCCAAGACCGACAAGCTCCGCTTCCCGGTCGAGTGGTCCTTCCGCATCGACGTGCGACGTCCCGAGGACACCGCCCGCGAGATGAACAAGCTGGCCGACCGGATCAACTCCCAGATCGACCACTACGTCAAGGACCACAGCAAGGAGCCCCCGCGCCAGCTCGCACGCCAGGCCGCGCGCGCCTCCGAGGTGGAAGACGAGATGCGTTCGGGCTTCGACGGCCTCTCTACCCGCGTGCGCGGCTGGTTCCGCATCGCGGTCTCAGGCCGCACCGAGGAAGAGGCCCTGGCCCGCGCCAAGGCCGTCCAGACCCTCTACAAGCCCGGCATCAAGCTCGAGCGCGAGTTCGACCAGTACCGACTCGCTCGCGAGTTCGTCCCCGGCGAGCCCCTGGCCAACTCCGGCCACACCCGCCGTATGCCCATCCTCAAGTTCGCCGCAGGCGTGCCCGCCGCGACCGCCGAGGTTGGCGACAAGCGCGGGGTGCTCATCGGCTACACCGCAGGCTTCGCAGAGCGCGCCGTCACCTGGGACCCCTGGTACGGCCCCGAGGTCGTCGAGGGCTCGGGCCTGGTCCCCTGTGTCGGCGGGCTCGGCGCGGGCAAGTCCTTCCTCATGGGCGGCATCGTCTACAAGACCGCCGCACAGGGCGTCACCTGGACGGTCATGGACCCCTCGGGACGCCTCACGGCGCTGGCCGACCTCCCGGAGTTCAAGGGCGTGTCCAAGGCCGTCAACCTGCTCAACTCCGAGCCCGGCGCCCTGAACCCCTACGCGCTCGTGCCCGAGCCCCAGCGCGAGTGGTTCCGCCGCGAGAAGGACCCCGACACCGCGTGGAGGCTCGCCAAGAGCGCGGCCGAGGCCCAGCGTCGAGACCTGACCTACGACACGCTGCGTTGGTGCCTGCCGCCCGCGACGGCGGCTCGTGAGGACGTCCAGAGCGTCCTGCGCGACGCCATCTCGGCGGCTGAGGCCCGCCCCCACTCCACCATCGAGGCCGTGCTGATCGCGCTGCGCGCTCGTGGTGTGGGCGAGCACGGGGACCCCGTGACGGCCACGGTCCACTCCCGTCTCCAGGAGGCCAAGGAGCGCGAGCTCAGCCGACTGTTCTTCGCCACCCCGCACTCGGGCAACCGGGGCGAGAACCAGACCGAGGCCCGCCTGACGATCTACAGCCTCAAGGGCTTGGCCCAGATCAGCGAGACCAAGGCCGTCGAGGAATGGTCCTACGACGAGCTGATGAGCCGCCCCATCCTGAACCTGGCTGCATGGTCCGCGCTGCGCGGGGTCTACCGGGCCGACCAGCACGAGCGCAAGGGCGTCGCGCTCGATGAGGTGCACGAAATCACCAAGGTCTCGACCGGTGCCACGCTCGTCCAGAAGATCGCCACCGACACCCGCAAGCACAACATCTCGGCACTGCTCTCGACGCAGAACGCGAGCAACGTCCTGGGGCAGAAGATCAACAACTTCGTCGGCGCCGCGTTCGTCGGCAAGACCACCGACGCCGACGCACAGAAGGAGAACTGCCGACTGCTCGGCCTGCCGACCGGCGTCGGGTACGAAGAGACGTTCGGGCGCCTGAGCATGAGGCCGCGCCGCTCGATGACCACCGGTACCCCGCGAGAGTTCATCTTCCGCGACGGCATGGGCGGCGACGGCGGGCGCGGTGGCGTCGAGCGAATCCGCGTCGACTTCACCAACCACGAGGGCCTGTCGGCAGCGCTCAACACGACCGCCGACCCGACCAAGCGCCGCGCGCTCCAGGTCGCTGAGGAACGCGAGCTCGAGGAAGCGGGGGTGGCCTGATGCGCACGCTGCGACTCCCGGCGCGAGCGACTCGCGTCCTGGCAACCATCGCGGTCGGGGCTGGCTTGGTCCTCGCCGGCCCCGCCCTGAGCGCGAGCGCGGCCCCTGTCGGGGGCATCATGCCCATGAAGGCGTGCGCCCCTGCTCCCGAGCCTGCTCGCCCCTCTGCTGGCCTTCCCGGCAAGCTCGCTCCCAAGCCGTTCGTGGGCGTCGACAACCCGTGGACCGCGGAGAACGAGGCTGTGGGCGTCACGGGCGACCCGTTCTCTGACCCGAACGTCACCATCTCCGACGTGTACGGCTACTCGTACAAGTGGGTCGACTACGACACGGGGTGCCTGACCGGTTCCGGGTGGGGCACGAACATGATGACGGGCGCCTCGAACTTCATGCTGGCGACGTCGGCCAGCACGAACGCGCTGACGCACTCGTCCCTGAACTTCGTGGTCACCCCCACCTGGCTGAGCCCGCTCGACGGTGCGATCACCTCGGCAACCGACATGGTGAAGAAGGGGTTCTTCGGTCCCTGGTTCACGCCGGTGCTCGTTCTGGTCGCGGCGGGCGTGCTGATCGCAGCTTCGCGTGCGGACATCTCCAAGGCGATCACGTCGACCGGCTGGGCGCTGGTGGTGCTGATCGCGGCGACGTACATCATGAGCTACCCCGTGAGCTCGGCCCAGGCAGTCGACGGTCTCATTCAGGAGACGGTCACGACTTCTGCTCGAGCTTCGGGCACCTACGTCCCCCAGCCGGGAGACGGGCCGGTCACCCAGGAGCCGATCCAGCCCGGGGCAGGCCAGGAAGCCGCTGAGATGTCGGCGGCGACCCGGGCGCTGAATCAGCAGATGGACGTCATCAACCGCAACACGCTCTATGACGCCTGGCTGGAAGGCACGCTCGGCTCGTCGACGAGCACGCTCGCGACGACCTACGGCCCGGACCTGTTCCGCGCATCCCACCTGACGTGGGCTGAGGCTGCGACCGTCGAGGCTGACCCCAAGGGCCAGGGCAAGGCCATCATCGACGCCAAGAAGGACCTGTGGGTCAAGACCGCAGCGTCGGTCGAGTCCGAGGACGCCACGGCATACCGTCAGCTCACCGGCCAGGCTGGGCGCTGGGATGCGGCCTTCACGGTCGGTCTCCAGATCGCCGTCACGATGCCGTTCCTGCTCGTTGCTGGGGTGTTCGTCGTGGTCGCCTACGGGGCAACGCGCCTGTTCATCCCGCTGGTTCCCGCGCTCGGGGTGTTCGGGATGCTCGAGGTCGCTCGAGGATGGGTCATCGCCACCGTGGGCCAGGTCGCGCGGATCATCCTGTTCGGCGTCCTGTTCTGGCTCGCTGCGCTGGTCAATATCTCGATGGTGACGGCAGTCCTCAAGTCCGAGATGGCCTGGGGCCTGAAGTTCATCATCGCCATGATGATGCCGATCTTGCTGTTCAAGCTGCTCAAGCCCAAGAGCTCGGTGCCAGGGCTGGGATTCGTGAAGGCGCTGGGCCGGGCCAAGCTCAACTCGATGTTCACCCGCCGTGCGGTTGCCGGTGGAGTTGGCGACGCCGCCGAGGACGCCAACCGACCGGTTGCCGACACGCCCCCCGTGCCGGACCCCACCCCTCCGCCCAAGCCAACGCAACCTGTGGCGGACGAGGGGCCGGCGCGATGGGTCGACCCCAACCTCAAGTACCTGCCCGTGGGCTCACGCCCTGGAAGGGACGTCGTGGCTCATGGAGGTCAGGACGTCTCGGTAGCGGGCTCGCGACGCCAGGACGTCCCGGCAAACCGGGCCGGGAACCGGCCCACCTTCGCTGGAGCCATCGAGGGGACACCACAGGGGCGTCACGCGCTGACCGGGACGAACCGGCCCGAGCTCGTGGCCGCACCCGTGCCCTCCCCGGTGTACGCCGCCGACCGCCCGCACGCCGCGATCACCTCGGACCCCTCCGAGCGTGCGGCGATCACGGCAGAGGCCAGCACCGAGGGTGTGCGAGCTCGCAAGGAGTACGTGGCGACCTCGCCCGAGGCCGACCTCTCTGCCCCGGTCCAGATCATGCGCGCCGACGAGCGTGTTCCCGAGGGCATCTCCCAGGCGAACGTTCAGGTCGTCGACGGGGAAGAGGTCTTCGTCATCTGGCGCCCTGACGGCGCCAGCACCACGCACTCGCTCGACAACGCGCAGGAGGACTACTGATGTGGCACGTCATCGCTCCCATCGTCCGCTGGCCGCTGCACTCCCCGTGGCGCCTGTTCTCTGTGATCGGGGCCTTCCTGGCCCTGGTCGTCATCGCCGGTGAGGTCAACGGCAACGACACCGCCCCCGCCGCCGCTGAGCCCGCACCCGCCGTCACCGAGACGGCGGGGACGGGGGACGCCGCCAGCGCGGCATCCCCCGACGGGTGGCCCAGTTCGAGCCCTCTCGGCCCCTGGAGTGAGGACGAGGAAGCCGTCCACGACAGCGGCAACCACGACGCCTACGAGACCAACCCCGCCGAGACGAACCCGAGCGTGGCGGCCGCAGAAGCGGCAGCCGAGTTCGTCGCGGCCTGGGCTCGCCCAGACCTGGGCGTCGAGAGCTGGCGCGCCGGGGTCCGGCCCCTGGTCACGGACAGGCTGTACGACCGGCTCCAGGACACCGAACCGGCCAACACCCCCGACGTGACCGTTGCCGGAGAGCCCCTGGATATCGCGATCAACGCCGAGGCAGGCGTCTTCGACGTCCCCACCACCGGTACCCACGTCCGCGTGTTCGTCGAGCTCGACGCCGACAAGGACGTCTGGCTCGTCAACGACGTCCAGCCGACCACCTGACCCACCGACCCAAGAAGGGAGGAATCCACTCATGGAAGCTGTACTCGTAGCAGCCGGGAACTGGCTCAAGGCCCAGGCAATCTCGTGGCTCAAGGCGAACTGGCCCAAGCTCGTCGGCGCGTTCGCGCTGATGATGACCGCCGTCTTCATCATGGCGGGCGGAATCGCCTCGAACGTCTCAGCCCAAGAAGAGAACAACAACGCCTCGAACGCCTGCCGAGCCATCGGGTTCAGCGTGGATTCCTCCCTGTACGTGCCCCCAGCGCTCGACCAGGCCCCCCAGATCCCGACGGGCGGCGACGTCGAGGGCTTCGGCCCCAACGACGGCGAGAAGATCGCCAACGCCCGCGCGATCATCGCCGCTGGCAAGGCCGCAGGGGTCCCCACACGCGGGCTCATCATCGCCATCGCCACCGCACTCCAGGAATCCCAGCTCAAGAACCTCAACCACGGCGACCGCGACTCCCAGGGCCTCTTCCAGCAGCGCCCCTCCCAGGGCTGGGGCACCGTCGAACAGGTCACCACCCCCGACTTCGCGGCCCGCGCGTTCTTCGGCGGACCCAACTCCCCGCACTTCAACCCCGCCACCGGCAAGGCATCCCCGCGCGGCCTGCTCGACATCGCAGGATGGGAGCAGATGGCCCTCACCGTCGCAGCTCAGAAGGTCCAGGTCTCCGGCTTCCCCGACGCCTACGCCAAGCACGAGACCCGAGCAACGACCATCGTCAACGCCCTCGAGGGCACCACAGCCCCGGGCCCCACGACCCCCACCCTGCCCGGCACCGGAACGAACCCCGGCACGGGCACCGAGGGCGAGACCGTCTTCACCGCCGACCAGTACCGCTCCGCAGGCGTCGACATCGACTCGTTCTGCAACGCGAACTACCAGCTCGCCAGCACCGGGGACACCACCACCCCCACCGACCCCGGCGTCACGATCCCAGCAGGGGAGTGGACCGCACCCCTCAAGAGCCGCATCAACTCCGAGTTCGGAATGCGCTTCCACCCCGTCTACAACACCTGGCGCCTGCACGAAGGAACCGACTTCCGCGCCGCCACCGGCACCCCCGTGGTCGCCGCGAGCAACGGCATCGTCAAGAAGGTCTCGTGGATGGGCGGCGGCGGGCTCGTCGTCATCCTGACCCACGCTGACGGGATCGAAACCTGGTACCTCCACCTGTCCCAGGCGCTCGTCAAGCCCGGCGACACCATCGAGGGCGGACAGCGCATCGCCCTCTCAGGAGCTACCGGCGTCGGCACCGCCGCCCACTTCCACCTCGAGACCCGCGTCAACGGCCAACCCCTCAACCCCGTGACGTTCATGGCAGAGCGAGGCGTCGACCTGCGAGCATGGTCCCGATGAGCGATGACACGTGGGGCGCCGAGTTCTTCCGCATCCCGGACATCGCGTGGCAGACCCAGGCCCCGCCTGACCGCCACGCGATCCCCGCGCGCTACATCCCCGACCTCGCAACCGGCGACGAACTGACCATCGGCCTGCCCGGCAAGTACTTCATCGACGGCCAGATACTCGCCCGCACCGACCGCAGCTCGACCACCCTGCCCGGCCAAGGCGAGACCCACGAGGCCCTGGGCATCGCCGCCCCCTTCGCCTACTGGCTCGCCAAGACCTTCCCCCGCGCAGGCATCACCATGCAGTGGTGGCCCCTCGCCCACGCCTGGGCCTACCGCGACGCCATAGCCCCCAGCAGCGACGACGACGCACCCATAGCGTCCCCCGCCCCCCAAGCCACCCCCGGAGCCCTCTCCTGGCTCGACGGCGTACGCAGCTCCCTCACCGAACCCCCCATGCGCCGCCCCCGCCCCGCACGCGAGGCCGGAGCCCTCACCGGGCGCACCGTCCGCCTCCAGCACGAGCCCGGCGCCTGGTCCTGGTGGATCGCCGTCAGTGAGCCCGTCGACATCGACGGTGAAATCACCGTCCGACTCATGCAACCCGAGCACTACTGGCTCACCCAAGTTCTCTACGAGACAGACGGGCGCTCGCAGCCGGTGCCGCTGCACCGCCTGTTCATCTACTCGTAGCAGATCGCTAGCACTCTGCTAGCATCGGTGGTGGCTCGGAGTGCCCGAGTCAGACATGAAGGGGGACCGATGAGCGGTCAGCAGCAAGGCCAGAGCGACACCTGGACCGAGATTTCCTACCTGATCGCCGTCATCATCGGCGTGATGGGCCTGCAACGGCTGTGGGCCGTGAAGATCCGCCCGTGGGTCGACGCAACATGGACTGACCTCAAGGCCGGAGAGGTTGCCGAGCTCCCCGTCATCGGGTCCGTGGACAGCATCGACCTCATCGGCTTGGGCGTCCTGCTCGTGCCGTTCTTCGTGCTCGTCGTCGCACTCGTCTCGCTGAGCCGCAGGCGCAAGGCCAAGGCCAAGTTGGCGGCGGCAGGGGCACGATGAGTACCCCCGAGCCCGCTCGCAGCACCGCCGCCGACCTCGCCGCACTCGTCGAGTCCGACGCCTACGCGCGCGAGCTCGCAGAGCAAGTCCTGGTCACCGTCTACCAGGTGCCCCACCACGCCCTGACCGAGCCTGACCTGGCCTACGCCGCCGACGCCGTGCGCCAGGACCCCGTGGGCGCTCTCGTGCTCGCCCTACGCCTGCCGTCCCCCGAGGGGCGCGACGACCTCCAGGCCGACGACGCCGGACGCCGGTACGTGCGCCCCCTCACCCCCGCCGAGCTCGAACGCCATGACGACTAACCGAACCGCCATACACCCAACAAAGGAGATGTAACCCATGACGGTCACACGCCGGATCATTACCGAGATGACGCCCGCCCTCGCTGGCTTCGTGGTCTTCGCGGGCGTTCTCGCACTCGTCCAGAACTTCCTCAACACGAACCCTCACAGCGCCCTGCCGATCCTGCTCGAGGCCGGGCAGGCTTGGGCACTGACGTTCTTCATGCTGGCCGCGCTCGGCGCTGCAATCCCAACGCTTCTCATCGTGCGCTGGGCCATGCGCCGAGCCAACGGCCCGGCGCCTTCACAGGCATGATGTCCAGCAGAGAGGGACCGTTCTCCGGTCCCTCTCTGCACCCGCCTTGCGAGTTCCGCAGGAAGTTCAACACTCGGGCAAACGGGACACCCCAGGGCGATCCCACAGCTACGATGGCCAGCACAGAAGAGGGGGAAGCACGATGACACGTACGTTCACAGTCGGAGACCGCGAGGTCGACCCGACAGACGCCGATGCCGTGCGCGCCCTGAGCTCCGACGAGTTCCGCGACCTGATGGCCCAGGCGATAGCCGCCGACCAGGAGAACACCCAGGACGCCACCGAGCGTCCCACGTTCCCCTCAGCCAACCCCGCCCCGGGCACCGCGATCCTTCTACCGACGTCGAGCCCGCGCCTGCCCTGACGTCCCCGAATGTGCCGAGACAAGATCGAGGGCGGTCGACGCTGCCCCGGCTGTAGCCCAGCCGCCCGCCGCGCCAAGCGCGCCACCGACCGCCACGAACGCGCCACCGAGGCCGTAGAAGCCTTCATCGGCGCCACCCCCTACCGGCCCGAGTCCACCGACCTCATGGCCATGAGCTCGCGCCCCAGCTACTACGACACCGACGAATGGGTCGAGTACGACGAGTCCATCCGAGCCGCCGCCGAACGCCACGGCGTCGAGCTCGTCGACGAACGCCGCGCCGCTGGCCTCTGGGAAGGCGACAGCGAACCCGCCGCCGCCTACCGAGTCCGCGCCGACACCCCCGACGACATCCGAGCCTGGGCCGGAGAAGTCGCCGGACGCTACAACCAGGACTCCGTGATGGTCGGGTTCTACGACAAGGACGGCGCAGACGTCGTGTACGGCTTCGGGTCCGGCGACGTCGACGCCGACGACGCCCTGACCTCACTCCGAGATGCCGGATTCCCAGCCGGACGCGTCTACGACGGACGCCTAGAGGTCGCCTCCACCCAAGACATGCCCCTCGGCTCGAACGCCCTCGCCGTCCTCCAAGCCCGCCTCGGCGGCGGCACCGAGGACCGCGCCAACGTCGAGTTCATCGAGAAGAACGAGCGACACCTGGCACACACCCCGGTGAAGGAAATTCAGATGCTCCGGCAGAACTACGCCGCCGAGCACGGCATCCCCCCACGCCAGCCCATCCCGCACCTGACCGAGCGCGACGACATCGCCGCAGCCCTGGCCTACGACGCCGCCGAGCACGACCCGACCAACCCCAAGGTCGCCCGCAGCTACCGCGTCTTCCGCCAGCACGTCGGCCAACAATGGGACGTCCTCACCAAGGCCGGCTACAGCTTCGAGCCCTGGCACGGCGACACCGAACAGCCCTACGCCAACAGCGCCGAGATGCTCGCAGACGTCCGCGACAACAAGCACCTCTACTACTTCCGCACCGACGTCTCCCAGACCACCGAGGGCGCCCTGCCCCCAGATCACCCGATGGCCCGACAAGTCACTGTCACCATGCCCGACGGCACCCGACGCCGAATGCTCGCCAACGACGTCTTCCGCGCCGTCCACGACACCATCGCCCACTCAGAAGGCCACCAGTTCGGCCCCTACGGCGAAAAGCGCGCATGGTGGACCCACCGCTCAAGCCTCCCCCGAGAATCCCGCCTCGCCCTCTGGTGCGAGACCCGAGCACAGAACACCTGGACCAACGCAGGCCCCCACATGCTCGACCGCGACGACGACGGAACCCCCCGACTCAAGACCCGCACCGATCCCGGCTGGCTCCCCATCTCCCAACGCCCCTACGCCGCCCAAAAATGCGTCACCGTCGACCGCGCCTTCCTCTGAGCCCCGGCGCTCGCGGCCTGGCCCGGGATGGGGGACGCCACAGACGCGTCACGACGAGCGCGGCATGTTAGGCGTCAGCTCGAGCGCTCGGTAGGGTGGCACTCGCTAGCAAGCAACCGCCCCCGCGCAGATTCCCCCTTTCTGCGCGGGGGCACCCTTTTGCCCTCACGAGCGCCGGACGACTGCCGAGGCCCACACCCACGCGAACCCCTCGCGCCCGTGCTCGTCGTAGTAGCGGACGTTCACCGCTCGGTCGGTCCATGCGACGGCCTCGCCGTCGACCTCGATGTCTCGCCCCTGGGCTGTGACGATCCACGCTCGAACCGGGAGCGCGGTCTCAGGTCGAACGACCCGGCTTCCGACCGCTTGCATCGGGATGCCGCGAGCTGCTGCGCGAAGGGGAACCTGGTCGACCACTGTTCGATTCTATCGAACATATGTTCGAAACCAGGTTCTCTGAGGCGGGCCCTGACGGGTAGGCTCGCGGCGAGGGTGGCCCCGGAGAACCATGCTGGTCGTCAGGGGCCACCCACCCCCCGCGCGACCTTTAACGGGTTAAACATCGGCACGAGCTCGACGCCGATTCACCCGCTCGCACCTGCATATGGCAGCGGGGAGCTGTGCATAGCCCAAGGTGTGAACCTGACTCAGACCAACCGCCGCCAGGGTGACGTGACAGGCTCCGCAGCCTGGTGCCATGAAAACCGCGCGCACCGCACCCGCCCCCACACTCCACGAGCATCGCCACGTCTCAGGCGCTCGACCCGATGCATCCTCGACGGCCCCAGCTCAGCGACCCAGGGGGATGCCACAAACGCGTCGAAGGGCCGGGGGTGCAGAAGGCCGCGACGCTATCCGGGTAGTTGTGGCAAAACGTCGGTCATGGTGACGAATCAGGCCGCTGAGCCGGAAGTGAAGTCGGGACGCGTGGCGATCCTGGGTAAGAAGCTGTGGCGCACGGTCCTCGCAGGTATCGGTGTGCTCGTCGTGGCTGTGCTTGTGGGAATGGGGGAGAGTCGCGGGGCGCGGCTGGACCAGGCGTTGCCCGGCCCGGCTCCTGCGGTGTCGGCTCCGGCCGCTCCCGATCCCGGCCCGGTGGCAGTATCGGCTCCCGCCGCGTCCAGCGTGCTCGGAGGGTTCGAGCTCGTGGTGCGTCTCGCGCCAGGGCCGGACGGAGCCCTGGTCCCCGTGGGGGTTGTGGCTGTGCCGGTGGCTTCCGTGAGCTCCAGCCTGGCTGAGGTCGACGTCGGGCCTGGGTGAGCGCCCCCCTTGATCGAGCGGACTCGAGCTAGAGAGCGCAAGAGGTCCGCGACTCTGACCGGGCCCGCTCTCACACCCGACTTGCTAATCAGCAAGGCGCCGGGTATGGTTTGTCTTGTCAATAGAACAGGGGAGGTGAAAGATGGATAAGGACCTCAGGAAGGTCTTGCAGGCGATCACGAAGGCTGGCTACGTCGTAGTCATCAACCGGAAGGGTCACCCCGAGATCTACACGCGGGACGGGGAGAAGGTCACGACCTTCTCGGGAACGCCGAGCGACTTCCGCAGCCTGCGGAACGCGCTGGCCCCGCTCAAGCGTCGCGGGTTCCGCTGGCCCCCTCGGGGGTGAGTAGGCCGGGTGGGAGGTGAGGTAAGCACCTCCCACCCGGGACCTTCCATCTTGCACCGTCCCAACGAAAGAGAGGCACACCATGACCGAGTACAACGCCCACATCGAGTGGGCGACCCGCAGCGGCGACGACGACGAGCTCGTCGACGCCCTGGTCGACTACCACCCCGCCGTCTCGCGGGGCGCACGCGGCCACGTCGCAGCCGAAATCACCCTGCCCGCCGAGTCGCTGCGCCAGGCCGCCACGACCGCACTCGCGATCGCCGAGACCGGTGCCGTGCGCGCAGCCCTCGACGGCGCCGACGTGCTCGCGCTCGAGGTCTTGCCGACCGCCGAATTCGACCAGCGCAACGGGCTCGACCCCATGCCCGAGCTCGTGTCCGTGACCGAGGCCGCCGAGGAACTCGACGTGAGCCGGCAGGCGGTCTTGCAGCGCCTCGAGTCCGGGTCGCTGCCCGGCACCAAGGTCGGCAAGACCTGGGTAGTCCAGGCGCGCGCCCTCGAACCGTTCAAGCCGACGGCCTGACGACAGCTCGACCTCGCACCACGTCCCGACACGGAGCCCCCAGCGCCCCATCGGGTGCAGGGGCTCCGTCGTTCATGTCGCGCGTGGAAACCGCCAACCCATGGGATTTCGGTCGGATGCTCGGCGAACGAAGGCGACCGACCGCAGAGACGATCTCGCGGTGCATAAGGGGACACCATGGGTGCGGCATTTTGCACGAGGGCCAAAGGTTCTCAGCGCGACCGCGCGTCGCAATGGCCGACAGAAGTTATATATGCCAGGCTGCGCGTGCGTGGCCAATGACGGTCGCGTGTGATCATCACTGACAAGATGATAGGGGACAAGTATGTCAAGAAGTCCGATCTTGAGGCGCAGCAGCGCAGCAGGAGCTCTCGCTGTGCTGTTGAGCGCAACGCTCGTCGCGACAGCGCAGGGTACAACTGAAACTCCACTCTCTTCACCTCCCAGTCCAACACAGGCCGAGACCGTCTCATCTGAGAACGTAACCGACGCTGATGCCAAGGTTCTTACCGCGCCTCCGGTCGACGAGAACATGGCACGACTCGCCTCCGAACTCACAGGCGCACTCGCTGATGACTCGCAGTTCGCATCCGCGGAAGTCACCCTCGAGCGTGACAAGATTATCGTCCACTGGCACGGTGCGGTGACCAACGAGTTGCAACAGATTCTCGACCGCGAGCCCGCTGTTCCGGTCGAAATCGCGCAGACCCCCCTCGAGCCTGGAGCGGTGCGAGACCTGGCACAACGGATCCTCAAAGAGGATTCATCTGTCACCTCGGTGAGCATTCCGAAGGATGCTTCGTATGTCAACGTCACCTCCGCTACGCCGCCGAAAGCCAAGGCTCGAAGTTCTCAGTCCTCCGTTGAGGGTATCCCCATTAGGGTTTCCGATGGCGGATACATCGGTGCAAACAGCCGTCAGACCGACACCGGATACCACTTTGGTGGTGCAAGAATATCCCGGTTCTCGGACCCGTTCATTACGGGCAACTGCACGTCTGGGTTTGCCGTTCGCAAGCTCAACGATCCGAGTAAGCACGGAATGATGTTCGCCGCGCACTGCGGCGCGACAGGATCGCAGTGGATCTCAAGCGACGGAACATATGCCTACCCCTGGGGGCCCATCACTCAGCGCACCACTCCCTATGATGGTGCGATCATGGAATCTGGCTTCTCGAACCCGTACATCTGGATGAACGCGTGGAACGCAAGTGTCTATGCGCAGATCAACGGAGTGGCGAATCACTATGTCGGCCAGGAGCTCTGCTACAGCGGTTCGTTCAGCGGCCTGGTATGCGGGAACATCGTCGTGGAACCGAGCATCAACTACAACCTTGGCGGTGATCTAACATCCGTCACAGGATTTGTCACGGTCAACAATGCAGGCACTCCTGCCGCTGGTAACGGTGACAGCGGGGGCCCCGGGTACCAACTCGTCAACACCAGCACCGGACTCAAGCGTTATGCTGTAGGTATCATCTCTGCGATTCCGGCAGATGCACCACCCGTTTGTACGGGAGTTGCAGGTAGTAGCACGCGCGCTTGCAGTCCGACAGTGGTTACTGTCTCTGTGAACACCATTGCGGCCGTTCTCGGATGGTACGTCCCCACATCCTAACAATGTCGCGGGGCGCGCGAAGCCGCGCCCCGCGACCTCCTTGGAGGCTATCTGTGGAGTTTTCACGTCGCGCCCTGGCGCTGCGAGTGTTGCTCACGACCGTGTGTGCCAGCACAGCCCTATCTGCCTGCGCTCAGAGCGATTCATCGGCTTCCCTAACGGATAAGAGTGATGGTCTTGCAGCACCCTGGACCATTGCTGTCCTTGAGGGCGATGGTGACTGGTATACGTGCGTCGAGGAGTCCGACCTCGAAATCGGATCATCGATCCAAAGTGCTGATCTGCCGTCGTCGCACGCTACGGTGACGCTGGGTGAGTCGGTCAGTCATGAGGATGCGGTGGATCTCGCCGATTGCATTGTTGACCGGCTCAAGAGCGGTGAGGTTACTTTGGAAGGAACGTCCCAGTAAGCGTTTCATCTGGGGCACGGCCTCCCTCTGACGCTCTGACGGCCCTCCACGGCGCTCCTGCACCCCCTTCGGGGTGTGGGGGCGCCGTCGTCGTGCCGGGGGAGGGTGACGGGGGCCGCGTGGCGTCAGGCTAGGGCCGTTGTCGACCCCTGCGCCCTCGCGCGTGCCCTTCTCGCGCGTTCTGTGGGCTCTTGTGGGGCGTGTGGGGTGCTGGGGGCTCAAGGGCACCCGAGGGCTTCTTGGGGGGGCCACCGCGGCCGAAAGAACGACCCGCTCTACCGCGCCCGCCCTGCACACCGGCGACAACCTGCTCACCGACAACCAACGCGCACGCCTGAAGGCACTGTTCGCGACCGAGGAACACGTCGAGGTCGAAGCGACCTGGGGCATCTACCAACGCATGATCGCCGCCTACCGCCACCGGGACCACACCCAAGGCCGCGCGCTCATGACCGCAGTCATCGACTCCCTGAGCGGCGGGGTCCCGGCGGCCCTGAGCGAGCTCGTCACCCTCGGACGAACCCTCAAGAAGCGAGCGGCTGACGTGCTGGCGTTCTTCGACCGCCCCGGCACCAGCAACGGCCCCACAGAAGCGATCAACGGTCGCCTCGAACACCTCCGCGGCTCCGCCCTCGGCTTCCGCAACCTCACCCACTACATCGCGAGGTCGCTCCTCGAAGCCGGCGGGTTCAGACCCGCACTACACCCTCATCTGCGATGAGCCCTCAAACAAGCACAAGCCCGCATCTGAGTCCCTCGCATTCATTGGACGATCCTGGCCGAGTTGAGTAGCATTCGGCCCAGGCGGGGGGGCGCTTGGGTTCTTCGCCGCAGGAGAAGAGGGCTGAGCGATGAGAAAGTACCGCGCCATGCTGGTGGCAGTTGCACTTGCCGGATCCATGCTATTCGCTGTTCCGGGGACGGCGATGGCCGCAGAGGGGTGGTCCAAGAACCTCTCGTGTGGCACCAACTATCGGTGCTCGATGAGCTCGAACACGACCGGAGACGTTACCTACCGCATCGACAACGTTGTGAAGGTTTCGTGGAGCACGAGCGGTGCGCACAGCTGGTCTGGGGCGATTTCGGCGGGGACGCGCATCGCGTCCATGGGCACCTCTGGTGTCTTTGTCTCGCACGCCGCATCGTGCTACTGCCCGTCCGGGGTGGCCTGTGGCGTCTGAGCCCCGCTGGCGTCCGCGGGCGCTCCGGTCGATTGCCCTGATCACAGTGATCGTTGCGATCGCGGGTGCCTGCTCGGGACCTGACGTCTCCGAAGACGTGGACCCCACCAGTGGGGAGGAGTCTCTCGCCGGGGTTCCTCCCGAGGGCGACGACTGGGCCCAGGACCGGAAGTCATTGATCGCGCTCTATGAGGCGGGCCTCCCAGGTCTGGCTGAGCAGTATGGGGTCGAGGCGCCGCCGGGGACTGAGCTCGTGCGATTCGTCGCGCAGGACCAGTGGGCGCAGGCGCAGGTCGACTGCCTCGCCGACGAAGGCATCGGGGCGAGGCTGGGCGGACAGGGCGGGGTCTACTTCGACGACGTGCCGCCCGAGCAGGGAGATATCGTCAACCAGGCCGCGTATGTGTGCGCTGCGCAGTACCCGACCGATCCGCGGACGCAGGGCAAGTTGCCGCGTGTCCGTGCCGAGATGCAGTACACCCATCTCGTGGAGACTGTGATGCCGTGCGTACGTGCGGAAGGGTTCGAGGTACCTGAGCCGCCGTCTTTGCAGACCTGGCTAGGTCAGTACTATGCGGCCGCTGGCGCTTGGGATCCGTTCGTTATTGACGCGACGTCAGGAGCCGATTCCACAGCGCTCGATCTTCTCTATGAGAAGTGCCCACATGATGCGCCGGACCTCTACCCTGCGATCGACTGAGGTGGCCCAGACAGCTGTGGCACGGAGTAGAGCGTTAAAGGATGCACGGAAGCCGAACATCAGGCGAATTGGCAAGGTCGGCCTCTGGGCCGCGCTGCTCGTTCTTGCCGTCGTGCTGGGGTGGTGGGCGGGACGTGTCACGACGCCTCCGGACGTGCGGCCGACATCGGAGGGTGCGGATGTCCCTACGATGGCGACAGTCGTCGAGTCGAGTGTCGGGCGGTCTATTGGAGTCGGGGTGACGCTCTCGCAACCTGCCCGTGCGGTTGCGACGAACCTTCTCCCTGGTGTCGTTACAGAAGTCGGGGCGGCCGACGTCCGGCCTGGCGACCTGCTCTACGCCGTTGACGGAGTCGGCGTCCGTGCGGCCGAGGGAGACGTGCCCTTCTACCGAGACCTCGACGTAGGCGTCAAGGGCGCCGATGTCGAGCAGCTTCAGCAGATGCTGCAGGGGTTGGGTTTGCTGGACCACGAACCGGACGGCGTGTTCCGGGCGACGACGCGCGAGGCCGTGCGTGTGTGGCAGCGATCAGTCGGAGTTGAACGAACCGGCATCGTGCCGCGCGGCACGCTTGTCGCCGTTCCGACACTTCCGGCAGCGATCCGCATCGGTGACGACATCGCGCTGGGTGCTCTCCTTGCTGGTGGAGAGCAGTCCGTGTTCGCTACCACCGGCGACCTGGTTTTCGAGGTGGTTCTCTCTGAGGAGCAGGCAAAGCTGGTAGCGCCCGAGACCCTCATCCGTGTTCTCTTTGAGGATCAAAGGTGGGGTGCCCGTGTCTCAGAATCGAGGCAGGACGAGAGCGGCATGACCGTGCTCACGCTACAGGGGGCCGACGGGGGTTCCGTGTGTGGCGACCTCTGCGATCTCCTTCCAGCGGCTGAACGCACAACGCTCCGCGGGGAAGCGGTGATCGTCCCCGAGGTGACCGGGCCCAGCGTCCCCACTGCGGCGGTCATCACCGCTCAGGATGGCTCTGCCTATGTCGAACTTCGCGATGGATCACAGGCGCCGGTGAAGCTCCTAAGCTCAGCGCAGGGCATTGCTGTCGTCGAAGGGCTGGAGATCGGGCAGGAAGTGAAGGTCGGAGCGGCGAGTTTCAGCCCGGACAGTGCCACGTGAATCTCTCGGTTGAGAACTTGTCCTTCATGTACCGCGGTCGCTCGGGGGAGCTCTTCGACGGGCTGACTCATCACTTCACGCCTGGTGAGATGACCGCGATCACTGGCGGATCGGGGCGCGGGAAGTCGACGCTCCTCTACATCGTCGGTCTCTTGCTCGCCCCGACATCCGGTGCGGTTCGCCTTGATGGGGCTGATGTCGGCAGGCTCCCGGATGCGGCCCGCTCCGCGTTGCGCGCCCACAGCATTGGGTTCGTCTTCCAGGATGCGAGCCTGGACCCAACGAGGACGATCCTCGACTCGGTCTTGGAACCCGCCCTCTACGCAGGCAGAGCGCGAAAGAGCGCGCTCGAGCGTGCGCGAGATCTACTTGACCAGCTTGGCGTGGGAGAACGCGCCGACCATCGTCCGGGCGAGATCTCCGGTGGACAGGCTCAGCGCGTAGCGGTCGCCCGCGCGCTCGTGAACGAGCCGGGCGTTCTGCTTGCGGACGAGCCGACGGGAAATCTGGACCGTGAGAACGCTGCAACAGTGCTAGATGCGCTCCGCACCGCTGCGAAGGGGGTGACGACCGTGATCGCTACCCACGACCCCTTCGTCGTGGACCACGCCGATCACGTGCTAGCGCTGTGAGGATGCGATGAAACCGATGGCGCTGGTTCGTGAAGCCCTGGTCGCCAGTATTCGCCGGCCCGTGCCGACGCTCCTGGTGGTCTTGCTTGTCGCAGCGATGTGCTTGACCACGGTCCTTACTGTCGGCCGTACCTCAGCTGCGCAAGCACAGGTCCAAGGAAGGCTCGAGTCCGCGGGCGCTCGACTGCTGACCGTCACAGATACTCGTGATCAGGGCCTCTTCGGCGCTGCGGTCGTCGGCTCGGTTGCAGCACTGGACTCAGTCACGGGAGCCGCAGCCCTGACGTCGCCGCGCGACGTGACTGCAACGAACCAGGGCCAAGGCGGTGTGAAGATACCTCTTTGGGCAGTGGTCGGCGATCCGGATTCCCTCGTTGAGCTCGAGTCAGGCCGATGGCCCCGGCCGGGTGAGGCACTCATCTCGTCCGCGTTGGTCGATGTGCTCGGGTTCACGTCCTCGACCGGCTCGGTCGACGCGGGTTCTCGCCAGTGGGCTGTCGTCGGAACGTTCCGTACGCGCGGCGCGGTGCCTGAGCTCGAGAGCGGCGTCGTAGCTGCGGCGACCACCGCCGATGTCGCGCGAACGCTCTATGTGACCTCCGAACCCGGACGCGATGTCGCCCGGGTGCAGCAGATCGCACTGAGCATCGTCGCTCCCGCGGCGCTCAATGACGTCTCCGTCCAGGCACCTGACATCCTCGCCGGCCTCCAGGACAGCGTCGGTGAGGACCTCGGTACCTTCGCGGGGAACCTTCTGCTTATCGTCTTGTCGGGCGGTGCTGTCCTGACGGTGATGGTTGTGTCGGCAGACGTCCTCGTGCGTCGGTCCGATCTTGGGCGGCGACGAGCGTTGGGGGCCTCCAGGCAGGCAGTTGCGCTTCTGATCATGACGCAAACTGCCGCCGCAGCGGGCACCGGGGCGATACTCGGGACCGCGATCGGGGCACTAGCCGGCGCGACCTGGGCTACGACGCCTCCGGCGGTGTTTCTCATCGGGACCGCTACGCTGTCTCTTCTCGCCGCAACCATCGCTTCAATACCGCCTGCCCTCGCAGCCGCGAGAGCAGATCCCGTGCGAGTCCTTCGCACGCCGTAGGAGACTTGGACACGGCTGGGGGGATGCCCCTGGCGAAGGTGCCGTTGCGAATCGCGTCCTAGCTGTTCTCGGGAGAGTGAACAGCCCTTCAGGCCGGAGCCGTGACCGGCAGGACCGCGTACTCGGGGTCGACGTGGCGGGCCGGTGAGCATGACGGCGCCCCCGCACCCGGTGGGGGGTGCAGGGGCGCCGTGGGGGCGGTCAGAGAGGGCCGAGGCGACAACTGCGGGTCTTCGGTGTCGGGGCGCGGTGCAGGGTCGAGCTGTCGTCTAAAGCCTGTCGAACAACCTCCGAGAAGGACGCTGCCGGCACCCTCACGGAGGTTGTTCGACAGGCTTTAATCCTCTTCAGGAAGCATCACCGTCGCGACGGGCTCTCCAGTGTCACCAGCGTCTAGCTCGAGCGACAGCGTCACAGGAAGGGCCGTGCTCGCTCCGGCCTGGTTGCGCACCCGCAGCACGCGGAAGTCGACCCGTCGCCGCCCTGGATTGGGTCTGCTGCACGGGTTGGTGACACCTGACTTGTGGTGCCTGCGGGCGCTGCTGGAAGGATGTTGACCATGCCCAAACGTCATCCCAAGGAGTTCCGCGACGATGTCGTGGCTGTCGCTCGGCGCGGCGAGGCACCGATCGCTCAGATCGCCAAGGACTTTGGTATCTCCGACTCGTGCCTGCGCAACTGGCTCCAGGCCGCCGACGTCGAGGACGGCAAGCGCCCCGGCGTGAGCGCGGCTGAGTCTGCTGAGCTGCGTGAGGCCAAGAAGCGGGTGCGGCTCCTCGAGCAGGAGAACGAGGTGCTACGCCGCGCGGCGGCCTACTTCGCGCAGGCCCATCTGCCGGGAAAATGAGCTACCCGCTGGTCCGTGACCTTGCCGCTGACGGGATCCCTGTCGCGGTGACCTGCCGGGTTCTCAAGCTTGCCAGAGCGCCGTACTACCGGTGGCTGGCGGCGCCGGTGACCGCCCTGGAACTACGCCAGGCGTACCTGGCGAACGCCCTCTTCGACGCCCACGTCGACGACCCGGAGTTCGGGTACCGGCTTCTGGGCGACGAGGCCCGCGACGCAGGCCATGTCGCAGCAGACCGCACGATCTGGCGGATCTGCCGCGATGGACGCTGGTGGAGCGTGTTCGGGAAGAAGCGCGGCAAGAACGGTAAGAAGCCAGGACCACCCGCCCACGACGACCTCGTCGAGCGCGACTTCACCGCCAGCGCCCCCAACGAGCTGTGGCTGACCGACATCACCGAGCACCCCACCGCCGAGGGCAAGGTCTACCTGTGCGCGATCAAGGACGTGTACTCGAACCGGATCGTGGGCTACTCCATCAGCGACCGCATGCAAGCCCGCCTCGCGGTCGATGCCCTGCGCTCAGCAGTCCAACGACGCGGCGCCGTCGTGGCCGGCTGCGTGGTGCATTCCGACCGAGGAAGTCAATTTCGATCCCGAAAATTCCTGCGTGAACTCACCCACCACGGCCTGATCGGGTCCATGGGCCAGGTCGCCTCAGCCGGTGACAACGCCGCCATGGAGAGCTTCTTCTCCCTGCTGCAGAAGAACGTCCTGGACCGGCGCCGCTGGACCACCCGAACCGAGCTCCGACTGGCGATCATCACCTGGATCGAACGCACCTACCACCGCCGCCGCAGACAAACCCGCCTCGGCCGATTGACCCCCATCGAATACGAGACCATCATGACCACTCAGGTCGCACTCGCCGCCTGAAACGAACTGTCACCCACCCGTGCAGCAGACCCATTTGTGCGGGCCGAGCGGTAGGCCATCCACAAGACGTCGCGCAGGCGGGGTTGAGTCCCAGGGCGATTGCAAAGTTGATCTGGGGGATTGTGCAGGGGGTGTGACCTGCGGGGATGCGTTGGCGGGCGCGGCCCCAGGGGTGGTGGATGATCTGGGTGTCTACGCCTGATGTCCAGAACCTGTGGGAGCCGCGCCCGTGCATGTATCTTCGCCTGTCCTTGCTGTTCTTGACCAGCCCACGGCGCGTGAGCGCGTGCTGCGTGGGCAGCTCGATGGTCTGATGGCGGCGTTGGACGCGGTGGCGGACCCGCGTGGTCGGCGTGGGCGTTGCTCGCGACGTGTTGCGGGGCGCGCACGTTCGTCGAGATCGCGGAGGTCGCTGCTGACCTGGACGTGGACCTGTTGGACGCGGTCGGGGTCGTGCGGCGGGTGCCGTCGGCCGCGACGTTCTGCCGGGTCGCCGCGATGGTGGACCCCGATCAGCTTGACCGGGCGCTCAGCTCGTGAGCCCGCCCGCCCTGGGTTGGCGCCCGCCTGGGCTTGCCCGCCTGTGTGCTTCTGGCCGAAGCCCAATCGGTGCCGGGGGGGGCGTGGGGCTGAAGGCCGGCTCTTGCCTC
>NZ_JACSQF010000027.1:29590-47821 GCF_014836755.1 Oerskovia merdavium | reverse complement strand
GAGACGGGGTGGGAGAGTAGGTCGCCGCCGGACAACCATTCACCAAAGGCCCACCCCACACGGGGTGGGCCTTTGGCGTGCCTGTGACCTACCGGGCAAGACCCCACGACCCAGCTCGTGGGATGATGAACGTCAGTGCATATCGAAGGGACACCGCTGTGAACGACAGCCCAGAACGTCACGCCGACGACCGCGACCGTAGGTCTTCCGGGGCAGGGCGGTCCGGCGACACCGGTCGTTCCTCCGGCTACCAGGGCCGGGGTCAGGGAGCACCTCGTCGCGAGAGCTCGGGCGGCAAGCCTCCCCGTGCCGGCGGCGACCGCCGGCCAGACTCGGGTGAGCGTCGCTCGTATGGCGACCGTCCGCAGTCGGGTGGTGGCTCCTACGGTGGTGGTGAGCGCCGCTCCTACGGTGACCGTCCCCAGTCCGGTGGTGGCTCCTACGGTGGTGGCGAGCGCCGCTCCTATGGCGACCGCCCCCAGTCTTCCGGCTCTGGTGAGCGCCGTTCCTATGGTGACCGCCCCCAGTCTTCCGGCTCTGGTGAGCGCCGTTCCTATGGTGACCGTCCCCAGTCTTCCGGCTCTGGTGAGCGTCGCTCCTACGGTGACCGTCCCCAGTCGGGTGGTGGCTCCTACGGTGGTGGTGAGCGCCGCTCCTATGGTGACCGTCCCCAGTCTTCCGGCTCTGGTGAGCGCCGCTCCTACGGTGACCGTCCCCAGTCGGGTGGTGGCTCCTACGGTGGTGGTGAGCGCCGCTCCTATGGCGACCGCCCCCAGTCTTCCGGCTCTGGCGAGCGCCGCTCCTACGGTGACCGTCCCCAGTCGGGTGGTGGCTCCTACGGTGGTGGTGAGCGTCGCTCTTACGGCGACCGTCCGCAGTCCGGTGGCGGCGAGCGCCGTTCTTACGGCGACCGTCCCCAGTCGGGTGGTGGCTCCTACGGTGGTGGTGAGCGCCGCTCCTACGGTGACCGCCCCCAGTCCGGTGGCGGCGAGCGCAAGAGCTACGGTGACCGTCCCCAGTCCTCGGGCTCGGGTGAGCGCCGTTCCTATGGTGACCGCCCGCAGTCTTCCGGCTCGGGTGAGCGCCGTTCCTATGGTGACCGCCCCCAGTCGGGTGGTGGCTCCTACGGTGGTGGCGAGCGCCGCTCCTATGGTGACCGTCCCCAGTCTTCGGGCTCTGCTGAGCGTCGCTCTTACGGCGACCGCCCGCAGTCCGGTGGTGGCGAGCGTAAGAGCTACGGTGACCGCCCGCAGTCCGGTGGTGGCGAGCGTAAGAGCTACGGTGACCGTCCCCAGTCCGGTGGTGGCGAGCGTAAGAGCTACGGTGACCGCCCGCAGTCCGGTGGTGGCGAGCGCAAGAGCTATGGCGACCGTCCTCAGTCCGGTGGTGGCGAGCGCAAGAGCTATGGCGACCGTCCTCAGCGTTCGGCCGATCAGGGAGAGCGTCAGTCGCGTCCTCCGCAGGACCAGCGTCACGCGGGCCCGGAGATCGACGAAGCGGTGCAGTTCTCGGACCTCGACCGTGACGTGCGGGGCCGCCTGCGCACCCTGAGCAAGGAGAACGCGACGGTCGTCGGACGCCACCTGGTCATGGCCGGGAAGCTGATCGACACGGACCCCGAGCTCGCCTACGAGCACGCTCAGGCTGCCGTCCGCCGAGCAGGCCGCGTCGACGTGGTCCGTGAGGCCGCCGGCCTGACGGCCTACCAGACGGGCCGGTACGCCGAGGCGCTGCGTGAGCTGCGCACCGTTCGCCGCCTCAACGGTTCCTCGGAGCACCTCCCGATCATGGCCGACTGCGAGCGTGGGCTCGAGCGCCCCGAGCGCGCCCTGGCCCTTGCTGCATCGGAGGAGGCGAGCACGCTCGACGCGCACGGCCGCACCGAGCTCGCGCTCGTCGTGAGCGGCGCACGTGCCGACCTCGGTGAGTTCGAGGCTGCACTGGCCGTCCTCGACCAGATCCCCGCTGCCGAGGCGCAGGGAGACCTCGCACTGCGAGTCCTCCAGGCCCGCGCCAGCGTCCTCGAGGCCGCAGGTCGTCTCGACGAGGCCGCCGCGATCCTCGCGGACGTCGACCCCCGCGCACTCGCCGCGGCACTCGGCACGTCGCTCGACGACGAGGTCGTCGTGTACGACCTGACCGAGGACGCCGTCGAGCTCGACGAGGACGAGACCGAAGAGGACTCTGACGAGGCCGATGCCGCGCCGTCCGACGAGGACGAGACCGACGGGTCGGACTCCGACGCCCCCGACACCGAGGCCGCGCCCACGGACGAGACGGACGCTGCGGCGTCGGGCACGGAGAACGACGAGGAGACCAAGTGAGCCTGGGGCTGATCGCGAGCGACATCCCGCTCGCAGAACGCTACGACCTGGCCCTCGTCGACCTCGACGGCGTCGCCTACCGTGGGCACGAGCCCATCCCGAACGCCGCTACCGGCCTCGGGGGGGCCCGTGCCGCGGGCATGCGCCTCGTCTTCGTGACGAACAACGCGTCGCGCGAGCCGCAGTCGGTCGCCTCGCAGCTCACCGAGCTGGACATCCCCACGTCCTCGGACGAGGTGATGACGGCCGCCCAGGCCGCCGCAGCGCTCCTGCGGACCCGGCTGGAGCCTGGGGCTCGCGTCCTGGTCGTCGGCGGGGCGGGACTCTTCACGGCCGTGCACGACGCGGGCTTCGTGATCGTCGAGAGCGCGGACGAGGAGCCCGTCGCGGTCGCGCAGGGCTTCGCGCCCGAGCTCGGCTGGGCGCAGCTCGCCGAGGCTGCGTACGCGATCCAGCGAGGAGCCTGGCACGTCGCGAGCAACCTCGACCTGTCGCTCCCCACGGCGCGTGGCTTCGCGCCCGGCAACGGTTCGCTCGTGCGTGCCGTGCAGGCCGCCACGGGTGTCGAGCCGTCGAGCGCGGGCAAGCCCTCGCCGACGATGTACCACCTCGCGGTCGAGCGGGCAGGGGCCTCGTCGCCTCTCGTCGTCGGTGACCGTCTGGACACCGACCTCGCCGGCGCACGCTCGGGTGGGTACCCGGGCCTGCACGTCCTGACCGGCGTCAACGGGGGCCGCGACGCGGTCCTCGCCGAGCCCGGACTGCGCCCGCACTACATCGGTGCCGACCTCCTGAGCCTCCTGGTGCCCCACGAGGCGCCGGTCCAGGCCGCCGAGGGTTGGTGGACGTGCGGGGAGTCCGCCGCGCGAGCGACCGAGGGTGTGCTCGAACTGTCCGGACCTCAGGGCGTCGACCTGATCCGTGCCGCGTGCGGCGCGGCATGGGCGACGGTCGACGCGGGGGGATCGGTGGATGCCGACAGCGTGCCCGATCTCGCTGTCGGTAACGCCTGAGATCCTGTCCTGACCGGTAGCGTTGCACCGGTGCGGTGACCGCGCGGCTCTCAGCCGCGCACCACGGCACCGGTGCGACGCACCCGACCCCTGGACACGGACTGGAGGAACACGCATGGCGCAGGACACCGTCGACGACGGCGCTCCCACCCCGACCCCCGTCCCCACCCCCGGAGACGTGCGGACCGGCGTGACGGCGTCGGGCGGCGAACCCACCGACGACGCGGTCACCGCGGCCCTCGGCCGGCTCGACGAGCTGACCGACGCTCCCCTCGAGCACCACGTCACCGTCTTCGACGCGATCCACGAGGCCCTGCAGGTCCGCCTCGCGGACGCGGAGGACTGAGCGTGAGCGCACGCGTGGACGCCGAGCTCGTCCGCCGGGGCCTCGCCCGCTCACGCGGGCGCGCCGCCGAGCTGATCGGCGCAGGGCGCGTCAGCCTCGACGGACGCGTCGTGGCCAAGGCCTCCCTGCCCGTGCGACCCGACCAGGAGATCCACGTCGACCCCGACCCGGCCGACCAGGGGTACGCGTCCCGCGCCGCGTTCAAGCTGGCCGGCGCGCTCGACGCCGTCCGGGCACGCACACCCGAGCTGGCTCCACGCATCGAGGGTGCCCTGGGGCTCGACCTCGGGGCCTCGACCGGCGGGTTCACCGACGTCCTGCTGCGCCGTGGGGCGCGCGGAGTCGTGGCCGTCGACGTCGGGCACGACCAGCTCGTCCCCTCGCTGCGGGACGACCCGCGCGTCACGGTCCGCGAGGGCTTCAACGTGCGCGACCTGACCCGGGACGACCTCGACGTGACGCCCGACGTCGTCGTCGCGGACCTGTCCTTCATCTCGTTGCGACTCGTGCTGCCTCCCGTGGCCGCGGTCGTCGGCCCCGGCACCGACCTGCTCCTCATGGTCAAGCCGCAGTTCGAGGTCGGCCGCGACCGCCTGGGCACCGGGGGAGTGGTCCGCGACCCGGCGCTGCACGCGCGCGCCGTGCTCGACGTCGCGCTCGACGCCGCCCGCCTGGGCCTGCGCCCGCTCGGCGTGATCCCGAGCCCGCTGCCCGGCCCCAGCGGCAATCGCGAGTTCTTCCTGTGGCTGCGCCCCGAACCGCAAGCAGGGGACCGGCCGAGGAGCACTCACCAGGACCTCCGCCCCGCCGGGCTCGAGAGCGCGATCGAACGTGCCGTCCGCTCGCCGCTCGGCGAGCAGCCCCTCGTCGCGCTGGTCGATGAACCTGCCGGCGAACCGGAGGGCGCCCGGTCCGTCGACCTGACAGACTCGCTCGCAGTGCCCGACGACCAGGCTGCGCCGCGCGACCACGCAGGACGGCACGACCAGGCACCGTCGCGCGTCGGCGAGACCGACCACCTGGGCCGTGCCGTCGGCACGGACCCGCACCGATCGACCGGAGGAGCCCTGTGACCAGGAGAGTGCTGATCGTCACGCACGGTGGACGACCCGAGGCGGTCGTCGCGCTGCACGAGGCGGTCAAGGAGCTCCAGGACGCGGGCTTCGAGGTCGGGCTGCACGACGACGACCTCGCCGAGACGTTCGGCGACCACATGGCCCAGCTCCGCACGCGCGAGGGCGTCGCCGAGTCCGAGGTCGTCATGGTCCTGGGCGGTGACGGCACCATCCTGCGAGCGGCCGAGCTCACGCACGGCACGGGCGTCCCGCTGCTCGGCGTGAACCTCGGGCACGTCGGCTTCCTCGCCGAGGCCGAGCGCGAGGGCCTGCACGCCGCCGTCCAGCGCCTGGCCGCGCACGACTACGTGGTCGAGGAGCGCGGTGTCCTCGAGGTCCGGGTCGCGCTCCCCGGCGAGGACGAGCCGCGCGTCGGCTGGGCCCTCAACGAGGCCACGGTCGAGAAGGCGTCCCGCGAACGCATGATCGAGGTCGCGATCGGGGTCGACGGTCGTCCGCTGTCCTCGTTCGGCTGCGACGGCGTCGTCATGTCCACCGCGACCGGGTCCACGGCGCACGCGTTCTCGGCCGGTGGCCCCATCGTGTGGCCCGACGTCGACGCCATGCTGCTCGTGCCCCTCGCGGCGCACGCGCTGTTCGCCCGCCCGCTCGTCGTGGGTCCCTCGTCGACGTTCGCGCTCGAGCTGCTGCAACGCTCCGCGGGCCCGGGGGTCCTCACGTGCGACGGACGCCGGCGCATCGACCTGCCCGCGGGCTCGCGCGTCGAGGTCCGGCGCGGCGACTCGCCGATCCGGCTCGCCCGCCTGAGCACGGCGCCGTTCACCGACCGGCTCGTCTCCAAGTTCTCCCTGCCGGTCGTCGGGTGGCGAGGACGCGTGGCCGAGGACGCGGCCGAGGCGGCCCGCGTCGCACGCCAGGCGGCGACCGCCGCCGTGGACGCCGCGAAGCGACCCGACGGCGGACGCCCGACCACACCCGACCCGAAGGGGGAGTGACCGTGCTCGAGGAGATCTCGATCGAGAACCTGGGCGTGATCCGTTCCGCCCGCGTCCCCCTGCACCCTGGGCTGACCGTGATCACGGGTGAGACGGGCGCAGGCAAGACGATGGTCCTGACCGGCCTCGGCCTCCTCATGGGCGGCAAGGCCGACCCGTCGACCGTCCGCCCCGGCGCGACCGGTGCCGTGGTCGAGGGGCGCCTGCGCGTGAGCGGGCGCGACGCCGTCGGGCAGCGGATCGACGAGGCCGGCGGCAGCGTCGACGACGACGGGACCGTCGTGGTCCTGCGCACCGTCGCGGCCGAGGGCCGCTCGCGGGCGCACCTGGGCGGCCGCAGCGTGCCCCAGGGCGTGCTCGCGGAGATCGCCGACGACCTCGTGACCGTCCACGGGCAGGCCGACCAGCTGCGCCTGCGGACCCCGAGCCACCAGCGTGCGGCCCTCGACGCGTTCGCGGGCCACGCGCACGCCGCGCTCCTCGACGAGTACCGCGCCGCGTGGACCGAGCGCAGCGGGCTCCTGGAGGAGATCGCCGACCTGACCACGCGCGCCCAGGAGCGCGCGCGCGAGTCCGAGCTGCTGCGCTTCGGGCTCGCCGAGATCGAGCGCGTCGACCCCCAGCCGGGCGAGGACGCCGACCTCACCGCGCTCGTCGCCCGCCTCGGCAACGCCGAGGAGCTGCGTCTCGGGGCGCAGGCCGCGCACGACGCGATCGTCAGCGACGACGCGCTCGAGGGGGGCGACGGCCCGGGGGACGCGAGCGCCGCCGGCGAGCGCGCACGCCGCGCGCTCGAGGCCGCGAGCCAGCTCGACCCGAGCCTCGCCGGGCTCGTCGAGAGGATCGCCGGGGTCGGGTATGCCCTCGCGGACATCGCGACCGAGGTCTCGGGCTACGTCGAGGACCTCCAGGCGGACCCCGGAGGTCTCGAGCAGGCGCACACGCGCCTGGCCGCGCTGAGCGCCCTGACCCGGAACTACGGCGAGACGATCGACGACGTCCTGGCCTGGGCCAGCGACGCCGGGCTGCGCCTGCTGGACCTCGACGACGGCGGTGAGCGCCTGCGCTCGATGACCGAGCGCGCCGACGAGCTCACTGCCCTGCTGTCCGCGCTGGGCGCGCGCATCACCGCGTCGCGCACCGCGTCGAGCGCGCGGCTCGCGCACGCCGTGACCGAGGAGCTCGCCGGCCTGGCCATGAGCGGCTCGCGGCTCGAGGTCGACGTGACGCCCGCCGACGAGCCCGGCCCGTGGGGCGCCGACGTCGTGACGCTCTCGCTCGTCCCGCACCCGGGCTCGCCGCCGCGCCCGCTCGGCAAGGGGGCCTCGGGCGGTGAGCTCTCACGCGTCATGCTCGCGATCGAGGTCGCGCTCGCCACGTCGGGTGCCGACGCAGGGACCGACGCTGCCGCGCCGCTCCCCACCTTCGTCTTCGACGAGGTCGACGCGGGGGTCGGCGGGCGCGCCGCGGTCGAGGTCGGTCGACGGCTCGCCTCGCTCGCGCGGTCCGCGCAGGTGATCGTCGTGACGCACCTCGCGCAGGTGGCCGCGTTCGCCGACTCGCAGCTCGTCGTGACCAAGTCGCACGGCGGGGACGGAGCCGATCCCGTCACAGTCACGGGCGTGCACGAGGTCACGGGCGAGGAGCGCGTCCGCGAGCTGGCGCGCATGCTCTCCGGCCAGGACGAGTCGGACGCCGCACGGCAGCACGCGCTCGAACTGCTCGAGTCCTCGGTCGTGGGACGATAGCCGCGATGAGAATCAGTCTGCGCAGATCCACGTCCGACGTGACGGAGCCGGGAACCAGCGGCCCCGCACGAGTCGATGCCCGCACCAAGGCGCTCACCAAGAGGCTCAAGCCCGGTGACGTCGCCGTCATCGACCACCTCGACATCGACCGCGTCGCGGCGGACGCCCTGGTCACCGCCAAGCCCCTCGCGGTGCTCAACGCGGCGAAGTCCATCTCGGGGCGCTACCCGAACCTCGGCCCGGAGATCCTCGTCGACGCCGGGATCATCCTCATCGACGACCTCGGCAGCGGCATCATGAGCATCTCCGACGGGCGCGAGCTGCGCCTCGAGGACGGCAAGGTGTTCGCGGGCGAGGACCTGCTCGCAGAGGGCGTCCGCCAGACCTCCGAGACCATCGCGGTCAGCCTCGAGGAGGCGCGCGCGGGGCTCTCCGAGGAGATCGAGCGCTTCGCCGAGAACACCATGGACTACATGCGGCGCGAGCGTGAGCTCCTGCTCGACGGCGTAGGCGTGCCCGACATCCGCACCGTGATCGAGGGCCGTCAGGTCCTGATCGTCGTGCGCGGCTACCACTACCGCGAGGACCTCGCGACGCTGCGCCCGTACATCAAGGAGTACCGTCCGATCCTGATCGGCGTGGACGGCGGCGCGGACGCCATCATCGACGCGGGCTGGAAGCCCGACATGATCGTGGGCGACATGGACTCCGTCTCGGACCGCGCGCTCGCGTGCGGTGCCGAGATCGTGGTGCACGCCTACCGCGACGGCAAGGCTCCCGGCCTCGAGCGCGTCCAGGCGCTCGGCGTCGAGCCCGTGGTCTTCCCGGCGACGGGCACGAGCGAGGACATCGCGATGCTCATGGCCGACGACAAGGGGGCCGAGCTGATCGTCGCGGTCGGCACGCACGCGACGCTCGTCGAGTTCCTCGACAAGGGCCGTTCGGGCATGGCCAGCACGTTCCTCACGCGCCTGCGCGTGGGCGGCAAGCTCGTCGACGCCAAGGGCGTCTCACGTCTGTACCAGCACCGGATCTCCAACCTGCAGCTGACCCTGCTCTCGCTCGCCGGGCTCTTCGCCGTGATCATGGCGATGTGGTCCACGGCCGCAGGGCAGACGGTCTTCGGCATCATCGGTGCCCGCTTCGACGACTTCACCTCGTGGATCGGCGCACTGTTCGGGGGCGCATGAGCCCCGGACCGTACGCACCCACCACCTCCCTGACGCGCGCCGCCCGCACGTCGCCCCGCACGGACACGAAGGACGCAACAGCACAGTGATCGACTTCAGGTACCACATCGTCTCGTTGATCTCGGTCTTCCTGGCGCTGGCGGTCGGGATCATCCTGGGCGCCGGACCGCTGCAGGGCGCGATCGGCGACCAGCTGACCGGGCAGGTCGAGCAGCTGCGCCTCGAGCGCAACGAGCTGCGCGACCAGCTCGACGCGACGAACCTCAAGGTCGCCGACGACCAGGAGTTCATCGTGGCCTCGGGCCCGCAGCTCGTCGCGGGCACCCTCCAGGACCGGCGCGTCGCCGTGGTGGACCTCGGCGACGTCGCCGACGAGCGCTACGAGGCCGTGCAGGAGCAGCTCGAGGGCGCCGGTGCGAGCATCGTCGGTCACGTCCGGCTCGACGGTGCGTGGACCGACAAGAAGCAGGAGGACGCGCGCAAGGCGATGGCCACCGAGATCACCGACCTCGTGACGGGGGTCACGGAGTCCGGGACGGACGAGAAGCTGGCCGCGGGGCTCGCGACGTCCCTCACGGCCAAGCAGCTCGCGGCCCCCGAGGAGCGCACCCCCGAGGCGGTCCAGATCGAGCTCAAGCTCGCGCAGGCAGAGCTCATCGAGGTCGTGCAGCAGCAGGACGTCCCTGCGGACGTCGTCCTGCTCCTCGCGCCCGAGGGCAAGGTCGCCCCGACGACCGGCACGACCACCGGGACCGCGGACGAGGAGGCCGACACCTACGCGGTCTCGATCGAGGTCCTGCTCGCGCAGGCCGCCCAGGCGCGCTCCGAGGGGTCGCTCGTCGCAGGCTCGACGCCCGTGCCGGGCGACCTGATCTCGACCATCACGGCCGACGCGGACCTCGCGGCCGTCCTGTCGACCGTGAGCGGCATCGAGGCCCCGGCCGGCCAGATCTCCGTCCCGCTCGCCCTCGCTGCCCGCATCGGTGACAAGGTGGGGCAGTTCGGGTTCGAGGACGGCGCGGCCGCCGTCATCCCGCCGTCCGTGCAGCTCCCCCCGGTCGACCGCACGCCCGCAGGAGCGCCCGACACGCCGCTCGGCACCGAGGGCACGGACGGGACCGACGGCGCCGGCACCACCGGCGAGACGGCCGAGGGCTGATCGATGGGCACCTTCCTCCGCGCCCTCGGCGCAGGCGTCGTGTCGGCCGTCGTGACCGGTGGGGCACGCAGCGTGCTCGACACGGTCTCGCCCGGCGGGCCCGAGCGGTGGACGCGCACGAACCACCGGGGCGAACCCATCAGCCTGCTCGAGGGGCCGGCGGTGGCCGCAGGCCTCGTCGCGGGAGCGCTCGTCGCGGGACCCGACGCCCGCACCGGGACGGCGACCGCGCTCGCGACCGCCGGGGGCGGAGCGTTCGGTCTGGTGGACGATCTCGCGGAGGACACCTCGACGCGGACCAAGGGCATCAAGGGGCACGTCGGGGCACTCCTGAAGGGCCAGGTCACCACCGGTGGCCTCAAGGTCCTCGGGATCGGGACGACGTCCCTCGCCGCGGCCTTCGTCGGCACGCGCAGGACCGGGTCCACGCTCGGCTATCTGACCGACGTCGCGGTCAACGGCTCGATCGTGGCTCTGAGCGCCAACCTCTTCAACCTCCTCGACCTGCGTCCCGGGCGCGCGCTCAAGTCGGGGGCGGCGCTCGCGCTGCCTCTCGCGGTGACGCCCGTGGGGGCGACCTCGGGCGCGGTGCTCGGTGCTGCCGTCGCGGCCGCTCCCGGCGACCTGAGCGAGCGCGACATGCTCGGCGACGGGGGAGCCAACGCGCTGGGTGCGCTCGTGGGCACCCAGGTGGCGTTCGGGACGCCGCGCGCCGTGCGTCTCGTCGCGCTCGCCGGGGTCCTGGGACTCAACGTCGCGAGCGAGAAGGTCAGCTTCTCGAAGGTCATCGACGGCAACCCGTTGCTGCGCCGGTTCGACCAGTGGGGGCGGCGTCCTGCGGCTCCCGCCGCCCGCCCGACGCCGCCGGCCTCGTCCGCGGCGTCGCCCGCCGGCGAGCCGTCGTCCGGTCAGGACGCACCGGCTTGAGCGAGGACGTGACGCCGGGCCAGGACACCGCGCCCGCGCCACGCCCCGCGCGTGCTTCCCGGGTGCGTGCGGGGACGCAGACGCTCGCGGGCGCGGCCCTCATGATCACGGCCGTGACGATCGCGAGCCGGCTCGTGGGCTTCGCCCGCTCGCTCGTCATGGCGTGGGCGGTCGGCACTCCCGGTGTGGGCGCGGCCTACACGTCGGCCAACGTCCTGCCCAACGTCCTGTTCGAGGTCGCGGCCGGCGGCGCGCTCGCGGGCGCGGTGGTGCCTCTGCTGGCGGGCCCCATCGCGCGAGGCGCCCGGGTCGACGTGTCGAAGATCGCGTCGGCGCTGCTGGGGTGGACCCTCCTGGTCCTCGTGCCGCTCGGCGCGCTGCTCGCGGCGCTCGCCTACCCGATCGCTCACGTCCTGATGGCTGCCAAGCACCCTGACCTGATCGATGTCACGGCGCTGTTCGTGCGCGTCTTCGCGCTGCAGATCCCCCTGTACGGGGTCGCGGTGATCCTCGGGGGGATCCTCCAGGCGCACAAGCGCTTCTTCTGGCAGGCCTTCGCGCCGCTCGTCTCGAGCGTCGTGGTCATCGTGGTGTACCTGGTGTTCGCGGGCATGGCGGACGGGAACCAGGCGGACGTCGCGGCACTGTCCACGGACGCGATCGCGTGGCTGGGCTGGGGGACGACGCTCGGGGTCGCGGCCCTGGCGCTGCCTCTGGTCGTCCCCGTCGCCCGTACCGGGACGCGGCTGCGCCCGACCCTGCGCTTCCCCGGGGGAGAGGGCGTCCGTGCCCGCAACCTGGCGTTCGCCGGGGTGGGGGCGCTCGTCGCGCAGCAGGTGTCGGTGCTCGCGGCGATGTACGCAGCCACCAACTTCGGTCCTGAGGAGACGTTCCCGACGTACTTCTACGCGCAGCAGGTCTACCTGCTGCCGTACGCGGTGCTCGCGTTCCCGCTCGCCACGAGCGCGTTCCCCCGCTTGGCCGAGCACGTGGCCCAGGGGAGCCACGAGCTCTTCGAGAGGTTGCTGTCGTCGACGACGCGGACCATCCTCCTCGTCTCGGGCGTGGGGGTGGCCGCGCTCGTCGCGGCCTCGGCCGCGGTCGAGGCGGTCTTCGCCGTCGTCACCGACGGGTCCGTCGAGGGACTGGGAGCGGCCACCGCCGCGATGGCACCGGGCATCGTGGGCTTCGCCCTGATCCTGCACCTGTCGCGCGCGCTCTACGTCCTGGACCGTCAGCGCGCGGCCGTCGTGGCGACGGCGACCGGCTGGGTGGTCGTCGCAGCGCTGGCCGTCGTGGGCCCGGCGACGCTCGGTGACGGCGAGCAGGTGCGTGTGCTGGCACTCCTGGGCGTGGCGACCGCGGTGGGCATGAGCGTCGCGGGCCTCCTGCTCCTGCTCGCGGTGCGCCGCCACGCCGGCCCCGAGGCGGTGCGCGGCGTGCCGCGCACGCTGGCCGTGCTGGTCGTGGGTGTGGCGCTCGGCGGCGCGGCAGGGCGGGGGCTCAGCGCGGTCCTCCTGCCCGACGACGCGCACGTCGCCGTGGCGCTCGCCGTGGGCGTCGGGGCCGCGCTGGTCGCGGCCGTGCTCGTCGTGGGGCTTTCGTTGGTCGCGGACAGGTCGTCGGTCGTCGGGCTGGCGCGCCGCGGCCGGGGGAGTGCGCCGAAGGTCGCGGGCCCGAGCTAGGACGTGGGGAGCGCCGCGGGCATCTGACGCGCAGACTGGTGGACGAGCACCCGACTGAGAGTCATCCCACGCTGGATCCGGCGCGCCCCCGACGAGTCGCTGATAGCATGGAGTTCCGTGGCAGATCACCTGAACAGACCCCTCGCCGTCAACGGCGGCCGCTCGGACCACAGCACCCGGCACATCTTCGTGACCGGCGGCGTGGCCTCCTCTCTCGGTAAGGGGCTGACGGCTTCGAGCCTGGGTCGCTTGCTCCGATCCCGTGGCCTGCGCGTCACGATGCAGAAGCTCGACCCCTACCTCAACGTCGACCCCGGCACCATGAACCCGTTCCAGCACGGTGAGGTCTTCGTGACCGAGGACGGCGCCGAGACGGACCTCGACATCGGGCACTACGAGCGCTTCCTCGACGTGGAGCTCCCGGCCTCGTCCAACGTGACGACCGGCCAGGTCTACTCGCAGGTCATCGCCAAGGAGCGCCGCGGCGAGTACCTGGGCGACACGGTGCAGGTCATCCCGCACATCACCGACGAGATCAAGTCGCGCATGCGCGCCCAGGCGGGCGAGGGCGTCGACGTGATCATCACGGAGATCGGCGGCACGGTCGGCGACATCGAGTCCCAGCCCTTCCTCGAGGCGGCCCGTCAGGTCCGCCACGAGCTGGGCCGCGACGACGTCTTCTTCCTGCACGTCTCGCTCGTGCCGTACATCGGCCCCTCGGGCGAGCTCAAGACCAAGCCCACGCAGCACTCGGTCGCGGCCCTGCGCTCGATCGGTATCCAGCCGGACGCGATCGTCCTGCGCGCGGACCGCGTGGTCCCGGAGCCCGTCAAGCGCAAGATCGCGCTCATGTGCGACGTGGACAACGAGGCCGTGGTCAACGCGATCGACGCCCCGAGCATCTACGACATCCCGCGCGTGCTGCACTCCGAGGGCCTCGACGCGTACGTCGTGCGCCGTCTGGGTCTCGCGTTCCGCGACGTGGACTGGGACGGGTGGTCGCAGCTCCTCGAGCGCGTCCACCAGCCCGAGCACCAGGTCGAGGTCGCGCTCGTCGGCAAGTACATCGACCTGCCGGACGCCTACCTGTCCGTGACCGAGGCCCTGCGTGCCGGCGGTTTCGCGAACGACGCCAAGGTCACCATCCGCTGGGTCCCGTCCGACGAGTGCCAGACGCCCGAGGGCGCCGAGGACGCGCTCGGCGGCGCCGACGCGATCCTGGTCCCGGGCGGGTTCGGAGTGCGCGGCATCGAGGGCAAGCTCGGCGCGCTGCGCTGGGCCCGCGAGAACCGGATCCCGACGCTCGGCATCTGCCTGGGCCTGCAGTCGATGGTCATCGAGTACGCGCGCAACGTGCTCGGCATCGAGGACGCGTCGTCGAGCGAGTTCGACCCGGAGAGCAAGAACCCGGTCATCGCCACGATGGAGGAGCAGCTCGCGATCGTCGACGGCGCGGGCGACCTGGGCGGCACCATGCGCCTGGGCTCGTACGAGGCCGCGCTGACGCCGGGCTCCGTGGTCGCCACGACCTACGGCGCGGAGTCGGTGACCGAGCGTCACCGCCACCGCTACGAGGTCAACAACGCCTACCGCGCGCAGCTCGAGGAGGCCGGCCTGGTCATCTCCGGCACCTCGCCCGACTCCTCGCTCGTCGAGTTCGTCGAGCTCCCCAAGGACGTGCACCCGTACTACGTGAGCACCCAGGCGCACCCCGAGTTCAAGAGCCGTCCGACGCGTGCCCACCCGCTGTTCGCGGGACTGGTCGCGGCGGCGCTCGAGGCCCGGACGGCCTGACGTGACGGTCCGCCCGCTCGCTGACGTCCCGGTCGCCCGGGACGTCAGCGAGGCGCGCGTCCTGCACGCGGGACGTATTTTCGACCTGCGCTCGGAGCAGGTCGACCTGGGTGAGGGCGGCGTGGTGACGCGTGAGTTCGTCGACCACCCCGGGGCCGTCGCGATCATCGCGCTCGACGAGGACGAGCGGGTCCTGCTGCTGCACCAGTACCGTCACCCGGTGCGGCGCGAGCTGTGGGAGCCGCCTGCAGGTCTGCTCGACGTGGACGGCGAGGACGCGCAGGCCGCGGCCGCGCGCGAGCTGCTCGAGGAAGCCGACCTGCGTGCCGCGCAATGGGACGTCCTCGTGGACTACTACACGACCCCGGGCGGCAGCAACGAGGCCCTGCGGGTGTTCCTCGCGCGTGACTTCTCCGAGGTGCCCGCGGCCGAGCGCCACGCGCGCGAGGCCGAGGAGCTCGGCATGGAGCTGCGCTGGGTCCCGCTCGACGAGGCGGTGTCCGCGGTCCTGGCCGGGGACCTGCACAACCCGTCGGCCGTCGTCGGGATCCTGGCGGCCGCTGCCGCGCGCGCGACCGGCTGGTCGTCGTTGCGCCCGGCGGACAGCCCGTGGCCCGAGCGTCGCGGGGGAGACCCCCGCGCCTGAGCCGCGCACCGCGGAACAGCACACGAGGGCCCGACGGCGTCACGCGCCGTCGGGCCCTCGTCGCACCCGGGCCCCGCGCAAGCCCGCGCACCCGCGGACCCGCGGACCGAAAGGTTTAGGTGCGTTGACCTCGTGCCGCGCCGGCCGCAGTGTCCAGGTGTGTCGCCCCGCATCACCGACGATGTGGGAGCGCTTCCATACTGCGAGGACGACGCCGTCCAGCGGACGAGCGCAGCCGACCCCGGCGCGACGTCACCCAGAGAGGTAGTCAGATGTCACGATCCCTCCGGCGGCACAGACGGGTGGCGGCCTCGATGGCCGGCGCCGCGCTGCTGTCGCTCCTCGCCCTGGCCGCGGTCCAGCCCGCAGGCGCAGCCCCCGCAGTCGAGCGGGCGCTCCGCGCGAGCACGACGGTCAGCACCGCGACGGTCACCCCGCGCGTCGCCGTGAGCTCCGAGTACGCCGAGCGGTTCCTCGAGATGTACGACGAGATCCACGACCCCGCCAAAGGGTACTTCAGCCCGCAGGGCATCCCGTACCACTCGGTCGAGACCCTCATCGTCGAGGCCCCCGACCACGGGCACGAGACCACGTCCGAGGCGTACAGCTTCTGGCTCTGGCTCGAGGCCGCCTACGGCCGGGCCACCGCGGACTGGACGAGCTTCAACGACGCCTGGGCGACGATGGAGACGTACATGATCCCGCAGCACGAGGACCAGCCGACCAACTCGTTCTACAACCCCCAGAGCCCCGCGACCTACGCCGCGGAGCACGACCACCCGAGCAAGTACCCGGCCGCACTGAACAGCGGGGTCCGGTCCGGCGTCGACCCGCTCGCGAACGAGCTCAAGGCGACGTACGGGACCTCGGACGTCTACGGCATGCACTGGCTCGCGGACGTCGACAACACCTACGGGTTCGGCGCGGCGCCCGGAGCGGGCTGCCTCCTGGGGCCCGACGCCGAGGGCACGTCGTACATCAACACGTTCCAGCGCGGGACGCAGGAGTCGGTCTGGGAGACGGTCCCGCAGCCGTCGTGCGAGGACTTCTCGTTCGGCGGGACCAACGGCTTCCTCGACCTGTTCACCGGGGACTCGAGCTACGCCAAGCAGTGGAAGTACACCAACGCGTCGGACGCCGACGCGCGCGCGGTCGAGGCCGCCTACTGGGCGCACACCTGGGCGACCGAGCAGGGACAGCCCGAGGCCGTGGCCGCGACCGTCGCCAAGGCCGCGAAGATGGGCGACTACCTGCGCTACGCGATGTTCGACAAGTACTTCAAGCAGCCGGGCTGCACCTCGCCCAGCTGCCCTGCCGGGACGGGCAAGAACTCGGCGCACTACCTGATGTCCTGGTACTACGCGTGGGGCGGGGCGCTCGATCCGGCGGCCGGGTGGGCCTGGCGCATCGGGTCGAGCCACGCGCACTTCGGCTACCAGAACCCGATGGCCGCGTGGGCGCTGTCCACCTCCCCGGCTCTCGCGCCGCAGGCGCCGACGGCCGGCGGCGACTGGTCCACGAGCCTCGAGCGTCAGCTCGAGTTCTACCAGTGGCTGCAGTCCGACGAGGGCGGGATCGCGGGCGGGGCGACCAACAGCTGGGGCGGCGCGTACGGCACGCCGCCCGCCGGTACGCCGACCTTCTACGGCATGGCCTACCAGGAGGCGCCCGTCTACAGCGACCCGCCCTCGAACCAGTGGTTCGGCATGCAGGTCTGGTCCATGGAGCGCGTCGCGCAACTCTACCACGAGTCCGGCGACGCGCAGGCCAAGGCGCTGCTCGACAAGTGGGTCCCGTGGGCGATCGCGAACACGCACGCCACGGGCGGTGCTGACTGGGCCGTGCCCTCGACCCTGCGGTGGACCGGCGCGCCCGACGCGTGGGACGCCGCGAACCCGGGCGACAACTCCGGCCTGCACGTCGAGGTGATCTCGCACGGTCAGGACGTCGGCGTCGCCGCAGCCCTGGCCGGGACGCTGATCCACTACGCCGCGGCCGCGCACGACGACGAGGCCCAGGCCGTCGCCAAGTCCCTGCTCGACTCGATCTGGGAGCACAACCGTGACGACAAGGGGGTCTCGGCCGTCGAGGTGCGGGAGGACTACAAGCGTTTCGACGACGTCCTGACCACCGCGACGGGCGACGGGGTCCACGTCCCCTCGGGCTGGCAGGGCACCATGCCCAACGGCGACGAGATCGAGCCCGGCGTGAGCTTCCTCGACCTGCGCAGCTTCTACCTCGACGACCCGGACTGGCCCAAGGTCCAGGCGTACCTCGACGGGGGCGAGGCGCCCGAGTTCCGCTACCACCGGTTCTGGGCGCAGTCAGCGGTCGCGGTGGCGCTCGCGAACTACGACCGCTTCTTCGGCGAGCCTGCCGGTGAGGACACCACGGCACCGACCGTCCCGACGGCGCTCGCCGTGGCGTCGACGACCTCGTCGAGCGCGACCCTCACGTGGACCTCGTCGACCGACGACGTGCGCGTCACGGGGTACGACGTCCTGCGCGACGGTGCCGTGGTCGGGACCGCGACCGGGACGATCTTCACCGACACGGGCCTGTCCCCGGCCACGGCGTACGTCTACACGGTCCGGGCGCGGGACGCGGCGGGCAACCTGTCCGCGCCGTCGAGCGCCGTGACGGCCACGACCCGGCCTCCCGCCGCCGACACGACCCCGCCCACCGTCCCCACGGGGCTGCGCGCCGGGACCGTGACGACGACGACCGTCCCGCTCACCTGGAACGCGTCGAGCGACGCGGTCGGCGTCACGGGGTACGACGTCTACCAGGGCGCGGTCAAGGTCGCGACGGTCACGGGCACGAGCCACACCGTCACGGGCCTGGTGCCCGCGACCGCGTACTCGTTCAGCGTCGCGGCCCGCGACGCCGCGGGGAACGTCTCGGCGCGCTCCGCGGCCATCTCGGCGACCACGGCGCCCGTGGCGACCGGGGCGTGCACGGCGACCTACCGGACGGTCGGCTCGTGGTCGGGAGGCTTCCAGGGCGAGGTCACCGTGACCGCGGGCAACGCCGCCGTCACGGGCTGGACCGTGCGGTGGGACCTCGCCCCGGCCACGGTCAGCCAGCTCTGGGGGGCCTCGCACAGCACGACCGGCACGGCCGTCACGGCGAGCAACCTGGCGTGGAACGGCAGCCTCGCGGCCGGCGGCTCGACGTCGTTCGGGTTCATCGGAACGGGGGCCCCGCCGGCGAGCGCACCGGTCACGTGCGCCGCGCCGTGACCTGACGGTCGGGGGTGGCGCTCGTCCCGGGCGTCACCCCAGGAGGCACGACGAGGGCCCCCCCGCGCGTAACCCCCTAGGGCCCA
>NZ_JACSQF010000027.1:0-29580 GCF_014836755.1 Oerskovia merdavium | reverse complement strand
ACGCGCGTGGGGCGCATGGCGGCACCGCTGTGCGGTGCGCTTCCGCCGGACGAACGGCGGGCGCCCGGCTCAGCCCTTGACCGTGAACTCGCCCACGAGCAGGACCTCGTCGCGCGAGGACGGGCCGACGAGCAGCTCGAACGCACCGGGCTCCACGACGCGACGCCCCTGGGCGTCGACGAGCGTGCAGTCCGCCACGGCGACCGCGAGGTCGACCACGCGGGACTCGCCCGGTGCCACCTCGACCTGCCGGTAGGCCTTGAGCTCCTTCTCGGCCCACGTGACCGACGTGACCGTGTCACGGACGTAGACCTGCACGGTCTCGCGCGCGGGCCGCGAGCCCGTGTTGCTCACCGTGACCTGTGCCCGGACGGTGTCGTCGGGTCCGACCACGGTGTCGAGGACCGTGAGGTCCGCGTACTCGACCGTGGTGTAGCTCAGGCCCTCGCCGAACGCGAAGGGCGGACGCTGCGTGAGGTCGGCGTAGCGGGTGCCGTGCTGGCCGGGGAGCTGGTTGTAGAAGACCGGGAGCTGTCCCACGTGCTCGGCGAACGAGAGCGGCAGGCGCCCCGACGGCTCGATCAGGCCCAGGACGAGCTCGGCGACCGCGCGCCCACCGCGCATGCCGGGGTTCGCGGCCCACACGATCGCCGCGGCGTCGCGCGCCGAGGGCGGCAGGACGAGCGGCTTGGAGGCCACGACCACGACGACGAGCGGCGTGCCGGTCTCCGCGAGCGCGTCGAGCAGGGCGACCTGGGCGCCCACGAGGTCGAGCGTCGCGGTCGAGCGGCCCTCGCCGACCAGCTCGATGCGGTCCCCGACCACCGCGACGACGTAGTCCGCGTCGCGTGCCGCCGCGACGGCCTCCGCGATCGTCGCCGCGTCGGTCTCGGCGGGCTGGACCACCTGGGGGCGCGGTTGCCCGTCGGGGAAGAGCTCGCCCTCGGGGTCGGGGACGAGGGTGAGGATGTCGGCGCCGCGTGCGTGCGTGACCTCCCAGCCTGCGGGGACGTGCTCCCGGAAGCCGTCGAGGACGGTCTGGGTCATCTCGCGCGGGTGGCCGTCGGGCAGCCAGTCGACCTGGCCGGACGCCCCGGCCCAGTCGCCCTGCTGGGTGTGCGGGTCGTCGGCGTTGGGTCCGACGACCGCGATCCGCCGGGTCTGGGCGCCGGCACCCGCGGCGAGCGCACGACCGTCCGGGCCCGCGACGAGACCGCCGTCGAGGGGGAGCGTCCCGTCGTTCGTGAGCAGCACGAGCGAGCGGCGGGCGACCTCGAGGTTGAGGTCGGCGTGCTCGGCGGACCCGACGACCAGCGCCTGGCGCTCCGGGTCGGGGCGCCGGGGGTTCTCGAACAGGCCGAGCTCGAGCTTGAGGGTGAGGATGCGGGCGACCGCGGCGTCGAGCTGGGCCTCGTCGAGCAGTCCCTGGCGGACGGCCTCCTGGGCGCCCTCGAAGAACTGGGGCGTGGTCATGACCATGTCGTTCCCGGCCCGCACCGCGGCCGCGGCCGCGTGCGTGTGGTCGGGCTGGATGTGCTGCTCCCAGACCATGCGGCCCACGTTGTCCCAGTCCGTGACGAGGGTTCCGGTGTAGCCCCACTCGCCGCGCAGGACGTCGCTCAGCAGCCACTCGTTGACCGTGATCGGCACGCCGTCCATCGACTGGTAGCCCAGCATGAAGGACCGGCAGCCCTCTCGGGCGACCCGCTCGAACGGCGGGAGGAACCACGAGCGGAGCTTGCGGCGGGAGATGTCGGCCTCGCTCGCGTCGCGTCCACCCTGGGTCTCGGAGTAGCCGGCGAAGTGCTTGGCGGTCGCGAGGATCGCGGTCGGGTCGTCGAGCCCGTCGCCCTGGTAGCCGCGGACCATCGCGGACGCGAGCTCGCCGATGAGGAACGGGTCCTCGCCGAACGTCTCGCTCACACGGCCCCAGCGCAGGTCGCGCGTGATGCACAGCACGGGGGAGAAGGTCCAGTGGATGCCCGTGGCCGCGACCTCGACCGCGGTGGCCCGGGCGACGCGCTCGAGGAGCTCGGGGCTCCAGGTCGCGGCCATGCCGAGCTGGGTCGGGTAGATCGTCGCGCCGTGCCAGAACGAGTGCCCGTGGATGCAGTCCTCGGCGATGAGCAGCGGGATCTGCAGGCGGGTGCTTGCGGTGAGCTCGTGCGCGAGGAGGGCGTTCTCGGGGGAGGTGTGCAGGATCGATCCGACGTGCACCTCGTTCACGAGCCGCTCGACGCCGTCGGCAGCGTTGAGCTGCATCATCTGCCCGACCTTCTCGGGGAGCGTCATGCGCCCGACGAGGTCGGCGACGCGCTCGGGAACGGGCCGCGAGGGGTCCTGGTAGGGCAGACGGTCGGACATGTGCGGTGTCCCTTCGGAGACGGCGACGGTGACGTGGACGGAGCTGTCGAATCGATCCGAGGAGACGGTTCGTCGGACGCTTCGAGAAAACCATACACTGCTAGGTAATTGTCATGAGGACCGGGGAGGGCAGCGAGGGTGAGTCGTGCGCGCCGGCCTGCGGCCCGCCCGGGGTCAGGGGCGCGGAAGCCCCAGCACGTCGTACAGCAGCGTGCTCAGGGGCCCGTCGAGGCTGGCCTCGTCGTCGACCATCCACTGCAGCTGCGCGCCGTCGGCCGTCGCGATGATCAGGCGCGCGATCGCGTCCGGATCCAGGTGGGACGGGAGCTCGCCGGCCTCCTGCCGCTCGACGACGTCGGCGCTCAGCGTCGCCCGCAGCCCCGCATAGCGGTGGGCCAGGACCTCGTGGGCCGGGTGCTCGCGGTCGCGCGCCGCGGCCGTCAGGGACACGAAGAGCTCGACGAGCCCCGGGCGCTCGGCGTTGCCGCGGACGTTCTCCGTGAGCGTGCGCGGCGCGTCGTGGTAGATGGGCCGGCCCGTCTGGTCGCGGCGGACGATCACCTGGGCCAGCAGGTCCTCGCGCGAGTCGAAGTAGTGCATGACCCCCGCGACGGTCAGGCCGCACCGCGCCGCGATGGTCCGCAGGCTCGTGCCGCGGTAGCCCTCGTCGGCGAATACCTCGAGCGCGACGTCGAGGATCTCCTCGCGCTTGAGCCGTCCCTTTGCGTACACACCATCCCTCGCCACCCGACGATCCTATGCGGGACGAGCGCTGCCGACCGGTAGCGTCGGACGACCACCGAACGACCAGGAGAAGACGATGACGACCGAGCAGTACCGCACCGTCCGGGCGCGGATGAACACGGGCGAGCCCTACGTGGACTACGGCGAGGGCCTCGAGCAGCTCGAGGCCGAGCGGGTCGCCGGCAAGGAGCTCGCGTACGACTTCAACCACACGCGCCCGAGCCAGGTCGAGGAGCGCGGGCGGATCCTGCGCGAGCTGTTCGGGACCCTGGGCGAGGGGGTCTGGGTCGAGCCGCCGCTCAGCGTGTCCTACGGCTCGCACGTCCACGTGGGGAACCACGTCTACGTCAACTTCAACCTGGTGCTCGTCGACGACGCCGACATCCACATCGGCGACCGCGTCATGTTCGCCCCCAACGTCACCGTGAGCACCGCCGGCCACCCGGTCGACCCCGAGGCGCGCCGCGACGGGACCCAGTTCTCGCTGCCCGTGCGCATCGAGGACGACGTCTGGATCGGCTCGAACGTCGTCGTCCTGCCCGGGGTCACGATCGGTGCGGGCTCCGTCGTCGGGGCGGGCAGCGTCGTGACGCGTGACGTCCCGCCGCGCGTGGTCGCGGTCGGCTCGCCGTGCCGGGTGCTCCGTCCGGTCGACGAGAAGGACCGCGCCGCGGTCGCCGCGGGGCTGCCGGTCGACGGCGCCTGAGGGATCGCGCTCGAGCGCGAGGGGCCCGACGGCGTCGGGCCCCTCGCGTCCACCGCGCCCCGGCAGCCCGTCCGCGGCGCGGTCGCGGCCTGGCCGCGGCGGGTCAGGCCCGGCCGACGCGGCGCGTGTCGAGGACCTGGGAGGCGAGCACCACGACCAGCCCCGCCACCGGGACCACCAGGAGCCCTGCCCGGAGCGAGGCGTGGTCGGCGACGAGACCGACGAGCGGCGGCGAGAGCAGGAAGCCGATCCGCATGAGCCAGCTCACGACCGCCAGCCCTGTCCCCGGGCGCAGCCCGGGCAGCTCGTCGGCCCCGTGCATGGCGGCGGGGACCAGTGTCGCGATGCCGAGGCCCGCCGCGGCGAACCCGGCGATCGTGCCGGGCACGGTCGGGAAGGCCAGGGCCAGCCCCATGCCGAGCGCGACCAGGGCGCCACCCGAGCGGGCCACGGCACGCTGCCCGAACCGGTCGACCACGCGGTCTCCGACCAGGCGGCCGACGAACTGGGCGCCGGTCAGTGCGACGAAGCCGAACGCGGCGAGCGAGAGCGGGGCGCCCAGCGACTGCGAGAGGTAGACGGCCGCCCAGGTGCTGCCCGAGTCCTCCACGACCGATCCTGCCGCGGCGATGAGGACCAGGGCCGCGAGCGTGCCGACCCGCACCAGCAGGCCCGGGACGCGCGAGGGGTGCTCGGGCTCGACCGCCCCCGCGGCGCCGTGGGCGGTAGCGCCCTCGCCCGCACCTGCCGCGGTGCGGTCGCCGTCCTCGGGGCCGGGCAGCAGGAAGCGATAGCACGAGAGGGCGACGATCGCGAAGACGAGGGCCGAGAGGCCCAGGTGCAGCCCGCGCGACATGCCGATCGCGACGGCCCCGGCCCCCATGAGCCCACCCGTGACCGCGCCGATGCTCCACACCGCGTGGAACGAGTTGAGGATCGACCGGCCGTAGCGACGCTGGACCCGCAGGCCGTGGGCGTTCTGGGCGACGTCGGTGATCGCGTCCATGGCCCCTGCGAGCAGGAGCCCGACCGCGAGCATGGTCCAGGTCGAGGACAGGCCCGCGGCCAGGACGCCCGTACCGGTCAGGACGGTGCCGGCCACCGCGACCCGCGACGAGCGCAGCCGCCGGATCAGGACCCCTGCCGCGAGACCCGCGACGAGCGCCCCCGTGGGGAAGGCCGCGATCGCGAGCCCGTACTGCGCGTTGCTCAGCCCGAGCTCGGCCTTGATCGCGGGTACTCGGGGAAGAGGTTGGCGAAGATCGCGCCGTTCGTGAAGAACAGGGTCGCGACGGCGACGCGGGCCCGTCGGAGGTCGCGGGGGGCCGCGCCGGCTCGGGCCGTGCGGGGGCGTGGTGGTGCCACGGTGGGGTCGGTCATGAGTGGGTGCTCTCTCGGGGTCGTGGGTCGGGCGAGGTGTCGGGGGCGGTGCGTGGCGACGCCTCGCGCGGAGGGTGTCGGCGTCAGGTACCGAGGACGTCGACCCCCGCCTGGCGGAGCCCGGCGACCGCGTCGGCAGGGGCCTCGGGATCGGTCACGAGGACGTCGAAGTCGGTCAGGGGGCACACGACCGCGAGCGCCGTGCGGGAGAACTTCGCGGCCTCCCCGACGAGGATCGTGCGGCGGGCGCTGGCCATCGCGGCACGCTTGGTCGCCGCCTCGACGTCGTCGTACGCGGTGACCCCGTCGACGACGGACAGGCCGCAACAGCTGATGATCGCGGTGTCGACGCGCAGCGAGCGCAGCGAGGCCTCGGTCAGGGGACCGACGAGCGACCCCTCCCCGAACCGGGACGTGCCCCCGGGGACCTTGAGGGTGGTCGAGGCGCTCGCGGAGAGGACGTGAGCCGCGGGGATCGACAGGGGCACGACCGTCAGGCGGCGCCCGACGAGCGCGCGGGCGATCGCGAGTCCCGTGGTCCCGCTGTCGACGATCACGGCCTCGCCGTCGCTGAGCAGGTCGGCGACCGTCCGTGCGATCTGTTCCTTGGCCGAGGTCGACTCGATCTCGCGCAGCGCGAACGGCAGCTCCTCGCCGCGCAGGAGCAGGCTGACGGCGCCTCCGTGCACGCGCCGCAGCGCTCCGGCGGCCGCGAGGGTGTCGAGGTCGCGGCGGACCGTGACCTCGGAGGTGTCGAGCTCGAGGGCCAGGTCGGCGACGTCCACGCGCTCGGTCTCACGGAGCCGTTGGACGATCCGCTGCTGTCTGGTGGTGGCGCTGTCCATCGCTCAAACGTACACAGCGAAGTTACGAATCTAAATGACGGCTGTTCGTTTGAGGGGATCGTTCGTACCCGCCGACGGCTCGGCGAGACGAGTGAGGTCTGCGGCGCCCGCCCGACGACGTCGCTCGCCCCCGGGGGCTCGACGCACCCTCCCTGGCGCGAGGTCCGTGCGCACTAGAGTGGGGCGGGTGTCCTCGTCGGTCCCGCGCCCCCGCGCCCTCGTCCTCGGGCCGGTGCTCGTCGAAGGTCGGGACGGGACGCTCGTCTCCCCGTCCAGCGCGCGTGCCCGTGCGCTCGTCGTCGCGCTCGTGCTCGCGCACGGCCGCACGGTGAGCACCGCAGCGCTCATCGACGACCTGTGGCCGGACACCCAGCCCACGGACCCCCGTGCCGCCCTCCAGAGCCTCGTCTCCCGGACGCGCTCGACTCTCGCCGAGGGGCTGCTCACGTCCGCCCCCGGTGGCTACTCGTCGCTCGCCGCGAGCGACCTCGGCGCCGCACGGGACCTGACGCGCGCAGCAGCCGAGGCGCTCGCGGCGGGGGACCCCCGCAGGTCCGCCGGGTCGGCACGCGCGGCGCTCGGGCTGTGGCGCGGCGAGCCGGGCGACGACCTGCTCGACCTGGCGGGTACCGGGATCGGCGAGGACCTCGTCGCGACGGCCGGACGCCTCCGGGCCGAGGCCGAGCAGGCCTTGCTCGACGCGCTCCTCGCCGCGGGTGACCACCACGCCGCGGTCGGTTGGGCCGAGCGCGCCGTCGAGCGCGCTCCGCTCGACGAGGACGCCCACCTCGCGCTCCTGCGGGCCTACGCGGGTGCCGGCCGACCGGCCGACGCACTGCGTGCCTTCGGGGCTCTGCGGACCCGGCTCGCGACCGAGCTCGGAACCGACCCGCGCGCCGACCTGGTCGCGCTCAACACGCGGATCCTGCAGGCGCCCGAGAGCGAGGCCGTGCCCACCGCCCGCCCGGCGCGGCGAGGCGCCGCGCTCGGGCTGCGGGCAGCACCCAACGCCCTGGTCGGACGAGAGGACGACGTCGCCGCGGTCCTCGACCTCCTGGGACGGTCCCGGCTCGTGACCGTGCTCGGTCCGGGAGGTATGGGCAAGACACGCGTGGTGCAGGAGGTCGCGCGCCGGTCCGTCGAGACGACGCCGCTCGTCGCGGTCGTCGAGCTCGCGAGCGTGCGCACCGGCGAGGACATCGGCCTCGCCCTCACCTCTGCGCTGGGCGTGCGCGACGTGACACGCAGCCCGCGCCTCGGCGACCAGGTCGCCCGGACCGAGGTGCACGAGCTCCTGGCCGACCGGCTCGGCGAGGTCGACACCCTCCTCGTGCTGGACAACTGCGAGCACGTCGTCGAGGCGGCCGCCCGGTGGGCGGCCGAGCTGATCGCCGTCGTCCCGGGGCTGAGGATCCTCACGACCAGCAGGTCCCCGCTCCTCGTCGGCGGGGAGCAGGTCTTCCCGCTCGACCCCTTGGCCACGACGTCACCCCCCGCCGCCCAGGACACCCAGGACGAGGCGACCCGCACGGACCCGGGACCGGCGGTCGAGCTCTTCCGCGAGCGCGCGCTGGCGGCCCGTCCCGGCGCCGACCTGCCGACAGACGTCCTGGAGCGGCTCTGCGCGCGGCTCGACGGGCTGCCGCTCGCGATCGAGCTCGCCGCGGCGCGGGTCCGCTCCCTGTCGGTCCAGGAGATCGAACGACGGCTCGACGCGCGCTTCGCCCTGCTCACGACCGGCGACCGCAGCGCCCCCGAGCGGCACCGGACCCTGCACGCCGTGATCGACTGGAGCTGGAACCTCCTGACCGCTGCGCAGCAGGCGCTGCTCCGACGCCTGTCGCTGCTGCCCGACGGGTTCGGGGTGCAGACCGCCCAGGCGGCCTCCGGCGTCGGGCTCGACGACGTCGAGGCGCTCGTCAACCAGTCGCTCCTGACCGTGACCGACGAGCCCCTGTCCCACACCGCCCGCTACCGCATGCTCGAGACCGTGCGCGAGTTCGGTGCCCTCGCGCTCGACGAGGCGGGCGAGCGCGAGATCGCCCAGGAAGCCACCTATCGCTGGGCCGTCGACCTCTCACGACGCGAGGTCGCGCGGCTCGAAGGACCGACGCAGGTCGCCGCGATGCTCACGCTGCGCCTCGAGCAGGAGAACCTCCTGCACGTGCTGCGGACGGCGCTCGCGGAGGACCGGGCCGACGTGGTCCTGCCCGTCTTCCACGCGCTCGGTCTGCACTGGAGCCTGCGCGGGGCGCACACCGAGGTCGTCGCTCTCGCACGCGACGTGCTCGGGGTCGTGGAGGGCTGGCAGGGCAGGCGCGTCCGCGGGGTCCACGACGAGCCTGACGACCAGCTCACGCAGGAGGCGGGGATCGTGCTGTTCCTGCTCACGGCATCGACCCCCAACGGCGACCCGGCGACGGGCGTGCGTGCCGCCGCGCGACTGGGTCGCCTGCACCGGGACGCCGACATCGGCCCGCGGGCGGCTGCGCTCACCGACCTCCTGACCGACGCCGGCGACCCCTTGGGCATGGGGCCGCGACTGGCCGCGCTCCATCACTCCGGCGACCCGTTCGTCGCCCTCGTCGCGCACCTGCTCAGCGCTCAGCTCGCGGAGAACCACGGGCGGCTGGGCGTCGCGATCGAACAGGTCACGCACGCGTACGCTCTCGCGACCCAGGGGCAGGACACGTGGGGAGCCGCGACGTCGGCGCTCTTCCTCGCCCAGCTCGCGAGCGAGCAGGGCGACGCTCCCCGCGCCCTCGAGTGGGCCGCCCGGGCCCGTGAGGGACTCGGTCGGCTGCACGCCGACGAGGACCTGCGTCAGCTCGACTGGCTCGAGGCGACGAACCTCGTCCACGTCGGGCGCGCCGCCGAGGCCGAGCTGGTCTTCACCTCGCTCGTCGAGACCGACGACGACCCGGTGCCGTCCGGGCTGGGCGGCACCGCGCACGAGCTGCGCTCGATCGGGCACGCGGGGCTCGCCGAGGTCGCCCTGACGCGCGGCGACCACGAGCTCGCGCTGCGCGAGCTCGAGCTCGCCAACGCGGTCTTCGGGGGCAGGGTCTCCCGTCGCTCACCCTGGTACACCATGTTCGCCGCCGGCTGGCTCTCGACCATGGTCCTGCCCGCTCCCGAGAGCGACGGGCCGTGGGAACCCGACCCGGTGCCGTCCCCCGAGGCTGAGCGCCTCGCGCGCGAGCTGCGCGTGCGCATGATCGCCTCCTACCGGGCGTCCTCGGCCTTCGTGGACTACCCGGTCCTGGGCACGGCCGCGATCGCGCTCGGCGCCTACCTGTGGGCCGCGCCGGGCCTGGGCCGCGTCGACGACGGGCTCGCGCTGCTCCACCTGGCCCACCGGATGGGGGCCCGGCAGGAGGTGCCCGCGCTGCGCACGGCCCCGCACGACGCCTGGGCGCGCGCCCTGCACGGCGACGCCCGGGTCGACGAGGTGCGCGACGCCGTCGGGCAGCTGCCGTACGAGGACCTCCCGGCCCGGACGCTCGAGATCCTCCGCGCGGGTCCCTGGACGCGGCCCGCAGAGCCCCCGAGCCCCGGCGCCTGACCACCCCGGGGAGCAGGCACGACGACGGGCGGTACCCCCGGCGTTCACCAGGGGTACCGCCCGTGCCGCCAGTGCAGGCCGTCAGGCCTTGCGCATGTACGCCCGTACCGTGAGCGGCGCGAAGACGGCGACGATGACCGCCGCGCCGACCAGCGAGATCACCGCGTCCGAGCCCAGCACGCCGTTGTTCGTCAGCTCACGGACCGCCGTCACCAGGTGCGAGACCGGGTTGACGTTCACGAAGCCCTGGAGCCAGCCCGGCATGGTGTCGGGCTGCACGAACGCGTTCGAGAGGAACGTGAGCGGGAACAGGACGATCATCGAGATCCCCTGGACGCTCGCCGCGGTCCGGGCGATCACGCCGAAGAACGCGAAGATCCAGCTCACGGCCCACGAGCACACGATCACGAGCAGGGCCGCCAGGACGACCGAGCCCAGGCCGCCCGCGGGTCGGTAGCCCATGACGTAGCCCATCGCGAACGTCAGGGTCGTCGCGATGCCGTACCGGACGGTGTCCGCGAGCAGCGCCCCCGACAGCGGCGCGATGCGTGCGATCGGCAGCGAGCGGAACCGGTCGAACACGCCCTTGTCCATGTCCTCACGGAGCTGGACGCCCGTCACGACCGACGTCGTGATGACGGTCTGGACGAGGATGCCGGGGATGATCGTCGGCAGGTAGCTCACGACGTCCCCGGCGATCGCTCCGCCGAAGATGTACGTGAACATGAGCGTGAACAGGATCGGCTGGACGGTCACGTCGACGAGCTGCTCGGGCGTCCGACGGATCTTCAGGATGCCGCGGTACGCCATGGTCAACGTGTTGCGGACCGTCTGCCCGAGGCTCGTGCGGTTCGTCAGGTCGCGGTCGGTCGCGGCCTGGATCTGCTCCCGGGGAGCGGTGAGGGTCGTGGTCATCGCAGGGCCGCCTCTCGCGTGGTCGTGGATGCGGGCGCGTCCGCGCCCGCGGGGCGCCCGTCACCGGGTTCCGCAGGCTCCTCCGACCCGACGCCGTGACCCGTGAGGGTCAGGAAGACCTCGTCGAGGCTCGGCTTGTCCATGCTGATCGAGTCGACCCCGATGCGGGCCTCGCGCAGCCTGACGAGGAGGTCGGTGACCTCGTCCGGTCCGGTCACCGGGACCGTGATGCGGCGGGCCTCGGGGGACGTGGTCGCGGCGACGCCGAACGTCGCCTCGACGATGTCGAGGGCCGACCCCAGGTCCGCGGCCGCGACCAGCCCGAGCTGGAGCGACTGGTTCCCGACCGCGTCCTTGAGCTCGTCGGCCGTGCCCTCGGCGACCACCCGGCCGCGGTCGATGACCGCGATCCGGTCGGCCAGCTGGTCGGCCTCGTCGAGGTACTGCGTCGTGAGCACGACGGTCGACCCCGTCGCGACGAGCTCACGGATCGTGTCCCACATCTGGGCGCGCGTGCGCGGGTCCAGGCCCGTGGTCGGCTCGTCGAGGAAGATCAGGGGAGGCTGGGCGATGAGGCTCGCCGCGAGGTCCAGACGGCGGCGCATGCCGCCGGAGAAGTTCTTGAGCGGACGCGTCGCGGCCTCGGTCAGGCCGAAGGTCTCGAGCAGGTCGGCGGCCTTGCGTCGCGACTCGGCGCGCCCGAGGCCGAGCAGGCGCGAGAAGATCACGAGGTTCTCGGTCGCGCTGAGCGTCTCGTCGACCGAGGCGTACTGGCCCGTGACGCCGATGAGCTGGCGCACGACCTGGGCCTCGCGGACGACGTCGTGCCCGAAGACCCGGGCCTCGCCGGCGTCGGGGCGCAGGAGCGTGGCGAGCATGCTGATGGTGGTGGTCTTGCCGGCGCCGTTCGGGCCGAGCACGCCGTACACCGAGCCGGTGCGGATGCTCAGGTCGACGCCGTCGACCGCCCGGTTGTCGCCGAACGTCTTGACGAGGCCGTGTGCCTCGACCGCCCATTCGTGGGTCATGGATTCCTCCTGGTTGCTGGTGGGTCCAGCCTCCGGGAGGGGCCTGTCACGCCGGTGTCACGTCGCTGTCACGTCGCTGTCCGGGGAGGCGGCAGGACGGGAGAGGGCCGCCGTTCCCGCAGGAACGACGGCCCTCTCCACTCCTGCGGGCCGCGCGGCAGGTGGGCGGCGGCGGGCGGCGGCAGGGATGAATGTCAGTCGCGGACGCGGAACGTGAGCAGCGTCCAGGTGAGCGAGGTGATGAGGAGCCCGGCCCCCAGCATGTGCGCGGCGACCAGGACCTCGGGCAGCCCCGTGAAGTACTGGACGTAGCCGATCAGGCCCTGCAGGAGAGTCACCGCGACGAGCACGACGACGGCCTTGCGGGCCCGGGCAGGGGCGGTGGCCTGGCGCAGGACCAGGACCGTCAGCACGACCAGCACGGCGAGGAAGAGCCAGACGGAGGCCGCGTGCGCCTTGCTGATGAGTGCCGGGTCGAGAGCGAACCGGTAGGCCACCTCGTCGTCGCCGCCGTGCGGGCCCGAGCCCGTCGCGAGGACGCCCAGGATCAGCAGCGGCACCGCCAGGACGGCCAGGACCCGGCCGACCAGGGTGGTCCGTCGGTCCACGACCTGTGCGGGCTGACCGTCGCCCTCGCCCGAGCGGTACAGCAGGTAGGCCGAGACCGCGACGAGCGCGGCGGACACGAGGAAGTGGACCCCGACGACGGCGGGGTGCAGGTGCAGCAGGACCGTGACGCCACCGATGACGGCCTGCAGGGCAACGCCGATCAGGGGGAGCGAGCTCGCGCGCCGGAACGACGCGGAACGCGTCGTGTCGGTCCAGAGGAGCACCAGGACCGCGAGCGCGATGATCCCGACGACCCCCGTGAGCGTGCGGTTGCCGAACTCGATGAGGGGATGGATGGACATCGCCGAGTGGAACTCGGGCGTGAAGCTCCCGGGCTCGCACAGCGGCCACGTGGAGCAGCCGAGGCCGGATCCGGTCAGACGCACCGCGCCGCCCGTGACGATGATGCCGATCTGGCCGACGAGGTTCGCGACGAGGACCGGTCGGGTCCAGCGGCGGAAGCGGTCGACCTTCGCGTACCAGGCGGGGGACGTGGGTACCGGGGCGAGTTCTGCGCTGCTCACCGTCCAAAGGTAGCCGCGGGGCGAGCGCGGCCCTCAATCGCCGAGGCCCCGTGCGGGTGTGAGATTGGCCCGCAGGAGACCGCCCGAAGGGAACCGTGACGGGACGGCGCGTCGTTCCCGACGGATCATGGCCATTTCGATACCCTCACGGGACCTTTCGATACATTCCAGGGGGTTTTCGTGACCGTTTCCCGACCTGCTCGCCGCATCCAGGGGATCGGAGCGCTCGCGGTCGCCCTGCTGGTGCTGGCCGGCTGCACGCCAGGAGCGGACCCGCAGGAGACCCCGGCCGCGGGTGAGACCTCGCCCGCCTCGGGAGGGACCGGGACGACCGACGAGGAGGCGGGCGGTGACGCGGCTCCCGGGCAGACGGTCGGCGAGGAGTCCGGGACGGATGCCGGTGCCGGGGCGGGGACGGCCGGATCCTTCGACCGGACCGCGACCCTGGTCGTCCGCCCCGAGGGCTTCACCTCGGCGAGCGCCTTCCCGTCACGCGCCGGCTGGACGACGCTCGGATCGACCGGCAGGTGCACCGTGTCCAGCACCGCGACGAGCGTGCCCGACGAGGACCAGGTCGCTGCGGAGCGGGGCATCTCCCTCGTCGCGCTCGCAGACCTCATGGCTCGCGAGCAACGGGCGAGCGACCCGTCGAGCGTCTCCGAGGTGCTCGTGGCCGACGGCAGCCCGGGGGAGCCCCGCGGGACGAACGCGGCCGTGCAGGAGTGGACCGTCGAGCGCGCAGGCACGGTCGTGCGCAGTCGTGTCCTGGTCCGGTCGGTGTGGACGCGCCTGTACACCGGCGAGGGGCTGCGCGAGAGCACCTACGTGGCCTTCGAGTGCACCGGGACCGCGGTCGACGAGGCGGCCTGGGCCACCGCACTGGCACAGGTGCGCCTCCCGTCCGCGGGCGGGGAGACTGCCGGCACGTGGCGGTTCGAGTGATGCGGGTCCGTCCCACGGTGAGCCGATGGCCGGGTGCTCCCGGCGCCGGGCGACGGACTCAGTGCCAGCGGAACAGCTTGCCCGCTCCCCAGCCGAGCGCCGCGGTCCACCCCAGCAGCACGACCACGGAGAACGCGGGGACCTCGCCCAGGAGCAGCGCACCGCGCATGGCCTCGCCGAGCGCACCCGAGGGCAGCAGCAGGGCGACCTGCTCGAGCGCCCCGGGAAGCTGCTCGACCGGGACCAGCACGCCCCCCGCGACGGTCAGCAGGACCAGCAGCAGGTTCGCGACCGCGAGCACGCCCTCGGCGCGCAGCGTCCCCGCGAGCAGGAGCGCGAGGCTCGTGAACGCCGCGGTGCCGAGCAGCACCGCGAGCAGTGCCGGCAGGATGCCGGCCGGGTCAGGGGACCACCCGAGCGCGAGCGCGACGCCGCCGAGCACGACGACCTGCACGACCTCGACCGCGAGCACCCCGAGGATCTTGCCCGCGAGCAGCCCGCCCCGGCCCAGCGGTGTCGTGGACAGCAGTCGCAGGACGCCGTTGCGCCGGTCGAAGGCCGTCGCGATGGCCTGCGACGTGAAGGCGGTGGACATGACGGCGAGCGCCAGGACACCGGGCGTCACGAAGTCGATGCGCGAGTGTCCCTGCGTGTCGAGGTCGATGAAGCTCGTGCGCGCCAGGCCCACGAGCAGCATCACGGGCAGGATGATCGTCACGAGCAGCTGCTCGCCGTTGCGCAGGATCATGCGGGTCTCGAACGCCGTCTGCGACGCGACCCGACGCCACGCGGGGGCGGCCCCGTCCACGGGGGACGCGCCGTCGGTCGGGGCGGGCCGCTCGGCGACCGGTCCGGTGGCGGTCTGGTCGGTCATCGGAGCTCTCGTCCTGTCAGGTCGAGGAAGACGTCCTCGAGGGTGCGGCGGCCGATCGTGATGCGCGAGGCGAGCGCGCTCTCGTCCGCGAGCCACGCGGTCACGACGGCGACGGTCGACGGGTCGACCGGCCCCGTCACGCTGTACGAGCCGGGCTGCGTCTCGGTCACGGTCCACGCGGAGGCGAGCGACGTCGTCGGGCCGGCCTCGACGCGCCGGGCCAGCGCCACCACGTCCAGGCCCGCGCGCGCCTCGAGGCGCAGCGTCCGGTTCCCGTCCGCGGACGGGCCCGCGTGCAGCAGGTCGGGCGTCGCGCCCGAGGCGATGACCTGCCCGTGGTCCACGATGTAGACGTGGTCCGCGAGGTCCTCGGCCTCGTCCATGAGGTGGGTCGTCAGGACGATCCCGACGCCGTCCGCGCGTAGCTCGCGCACGAGCTCCCACACCGCGTGCCGGCTCTGGGGGTCCATGCCCGCGCTCGGCTCGTCGAGGAACACCACCTCGGGGCGGCCGACGATCGCCGCGGCGAGCGCGAGGCGCTGCCGCTGACCGCCCGACAGGCGCCGGACCGTCGTCCGCGCGAAGCTCGCGAGGCCCAGGCGCTCCGTGATCTCCGCCACGTCGCGAGGGTTCGCGTACATGGACGCGACGTGGTGCAGCATCTCGAGCGCGCGCACGCCCGTGGGCAGGCCGCCGTCCTGGAGCATGACCCCGACGCGCGGGCGCAGGTCGCGCGCGCTCAGCAGAGGGTCGAGCCCGAGCACCCGCACGGTGCCCGCGTCCGGTGCTCGCAGCCCTTCGCAGCACTCGATCGTGGTGGTCTTGCCGGCCCCGTTGGGGCCGAGGACGGCGGTCACGGCGCCTCGGGAGGCGGTCAGGCTCAGGTGGTCGACGACCGCCCGGCCGTCATAACGCTTGACCACGTCCTGGAGGACGACGGCGGGGGAGTCGGGCACGGTGGCGATTGTAGGGGAGCCGCCTGGGGCCCGCTGTGAGGTAGGCCTTGCTTGCGTCGGACCATTTAGCACATGAGACTGTTACCTATATCGACCTGTCCCCGAGGCTCTTGCGCGCCCGCGGACCAGGCGAGGCGGATCCCAGCAGGCCGGACGACGTGGAGGTGAGGCATGACGCACGGTGCACGCACCTCGGGTGCGACTCCTCGCTCCCTGCCTGCCGTCGCGCTCGGCAGTGACGCATCCCACGCCGCCGCGGACGGCGACGGGACCACGCGCGAGCGCGTCCTGTCCCTCATCGTGACCGACGGACCTGTGAGCGCCGCCTCGCTCGCGACGGACCTGGGTCTCACGCCCGCAGGCGTCCGCCGCCACCTCGCGCAGCTCGAGACCGACGGACTCATCTCGGTCCACGACTCGGGCGCCACCACGGGCATGCGCGGACGACCGGCCCGGCACTACGTCGCGACGAACAGGGGGCAGTCCGAGCTCTCGGGGGCCTACCCCGACCTCGCGACCCAGGCGCTGCGCTTCCTGCGCGACGTCGCGGGCGAGGACGCCGTCGAGGACTTCGCTCGTCGTCGCCTCGAGGAGCTCACGGACCGCTACGCGCCCCGCATCACGGCCGACGACGTCGCGGGCCGCGCCGAGCAGCTCGCCGCGGTCCTCGCCGAGGACGGGTTCGCCGCGAGCGTGCGCCCCGTCGCCGGGACCGCGACCGTCCAGCTCTGCCAGGGGCACTGCCCGGTCCAGCACGTCGCCGAGGAGTTCCCCCAGCTGTGCGACGCCGAGGCCCAGGTCTTCTCCCAGCTCCTCGGCTCGCACGTCCAGCGGCTCGCGACCCTCGCGGGCGGCGGGCACGCGTGCACCACCAACGTCCCCGTGCTCCCCGCGGCGACCCGCGTACCCGAGGCGAGCGACGCCGTCGGGCACGAGACCACCGCACGACGCGCCACCGCGCGCGGACCGCGCGCCCCGGCGCACCCCCCAGCACGACACACCGAACCGACAGGTTCATCGACCACCGCCCCACCGCCCCCCTCCGTCGTCGACGGAACGTGGAAGGAATGACATGAGCGCTCCCACCCAGGACACCGCCGGCGTGTCCCAGAGCACCGGCCAGTCCGACGAGGAGATCATCGCCTCGATCGGCTCCTACGGCTACGGCTGGCACGACAAGGACGACGCCGGTGCGACGGCGCAGCGCGGCCTCTCCGAGGCGGTCGTGCGCAACATCTCCGCGCTCAAGAGCGAGCCCGAGTGGATGCTGAACTACCGCCTCAAGGCCCTGCGCCTGTTCGACAAGAAGCCCATGCCCAACTGGGGCAGCGACCTGTCGGGCATCGACTTCGACAACATCAAGTACTTCGTGCGGTCCACCGAGAAGCAGGCCACGTCGTGGGACGACCTGCCCGAGGACATCAAGGAGACCTACGACAAGCTCGGCATCCCCGAGGCGGAGAAGCAGCGCCTCGTCGCCGGTGTCGCGGCCCAGTACGAGTCCGAGGTCGTCTACCACCAGATCAACGAGGAGCTCGAGAAGCAGGGCGTCATCTTCCTCGACACCGACACCGCGCTGCGCGAGCACCCCGAGCTCTTCCAGGAGTACTTCGGCACCGTCATCCCCTCGGGTGACAACAAGTTCGCCGCGCTCAACTCGTCCGTGTGGTCCGGCGGCTCGTTCGTGTACGTCCCCCCGGGCGTCCACGTCGAGATCCCGCTGCAGGCCTACTTCCGCATCAACACGGAGAACATGGGCCAGTTCGAGCGCACGCTGATCATCGCGGACGAGGGCTCGTACGTGCACTACGTCGAGGGCTGCACCGCCCCGATCTACTCGAGCGACTCGCTGCACTCCGCGGTCGTCGAGATCATCGTCAAGAAGAACGCCCGCGTGCGGTACACGACCATCCAGAACTGGTCGAACAACGTGTACAACCTCGTCACCAAGCGTGCGACGGCGGCCGAGGGCGCGACCATGGAGTGGGTCGACGGCAACATCGGCTCCAAGGTCACCATGAAGTACCCCGCGATCTACCTGCTCGGCGAGCACGCCAAGGGCGAGACGCTGTCGATCGCGTTCGCGGGCGAGGGCCAGCACCAGGACGCGGGCGCCAAGATGGTGCACGCGGCCCCGCACACGTCCTCCTCGATCGTCTCGAAGTCCGTGGCGCGCGGCGGTGGACGCACGTCCTACCGCGGCCTCGTCCAGGTCCTCGAGGGAGCGGAGCACTCCGCCTCCACCGTTCTGTGCGACGCGCTGCTCGTCGACCAGATCTCCCGGTCCGACACCTACCCGTACGTCGACGTCCGCGAGGACGACGTCTCGATGGGTCACGAGGCGACCGTGTCGCGCGTGAGCGAGGACCAGCTGTTCTACCTCATGTCCCGAGGCATGGCCGAGACCGAGGCCATGGCCATGATCGTGCGCGGGTTCGTCGAGCCCATCGCGCGCGAGCTGCCCATGGAGTACGCGCTCGAGCTCAACCGCCTCATCGAACTGCAGATGGAAGGGTCCGTCGGCTAAATGACTACTACTGCGAGCACCACAGAGACCGAGCCGATCGGCCTGAGCACGGACCACACGCAGGCCGTCCAGGACGGCGCTCACTCGCACGGGGTCGGCGGCACGCCGCAGGGTTCCCGCGCCGAGCGCATCACCTCGTTCGACCCGACCGTCATCACCGTGCCCACCGGGCGCGAGGAGGAGTGGCGCTTCTCGCCGGTCCCGCGCCTCGCCCCGCTGTTCGCGGCCGAGCTCGGCAGCGCCGGCGTGCGCACGACCGTGGTCGACGCGCCCGAGGTCACGGTCGAGATCGTCGGCCGGGACGACGAGCGGCTCGGCCGCGCGGGCGTCCCCGGCGACCGCACCGCCGTGACCGCGTGGAACGCGTTCGCCGAGGCGACCGTCGTGACGATCCCGGCCGAGGCCGTGGCCAGCGAGGTCACGTCCGTGCGCATCGAGGGCCTGTCCGACGAGCCCACCGCGACGCACCTGCTGATCCAGGCCGAGCGCCACAGCGAGTCCGTCGTGGTCATCGACCACGTGGGCTCCGCGACGCTCACCGAGACGGTCGAGATCGTCGTCGAGGACGGCGCGCACCTCACGGTCGTGTCGGTCCAGGACTGGAGCGAGGGAGCCGTGCACGCGAGCTCGCACCGCGCCCGCATCGGGCGTGACGCCAAGCTCAAGCACGTCGTGGTGACGTTCGGCGGCGACGTCGTGCGCGTGACCCCGGACGCCGAGTTCACCGGCACCGGTGGCGAGGTCGAGATGGTCGGCCTGTACTTCGCGGACGCGGACCAGCACCAGGAGCACCGCCTCTTCGTCGACCACGCGGTCCCGAGCTGCAAGTCGCGCGTCACCTACAAGGGCGCGCTGCAGGGCGAGGGCGCGCACACGGTCTGGGTCGGGGACGTGCTGATCCGCACCGAGGCCGAGGGCACCGACACCTACGAGCTCAACCGCAACCTCGTCCTCTCGGACGGTGCGCGGGCCGACTCGGTGCCGAACCTCGAGATCGAGACCGGCCTCATCGAGGGGGCCGGGCACGCCTCGGCGACCGGTCGCTTCGACGACGAGCAGCTCTTCTACCTGCAGGCCCGCGGCATCCCCGAGGCCGACGCACGTCGCCTCGTGGTCCGCGGCTTCTTCGCGGAGCTCATCCAGGAGATCGGTGTCCCGTCGGTCGAGGAGCGCCTGCTCACCTCGATCGAGGCCGAGCTCGCCAAGTCGATGAGCGTCATCGAAGGCCGGTGACCTGACCCGCATGAGCGCACAGCTTGCTTGCATGACCGACGACGTGGCGCCCGAGGAGGCGCTGCGCGTGGAGCTCGAGGGCGAGAAGGGTCCCGTGGAGGTCGCGGTCGTCCGCGACGGCGACGGGAACTGGCACGCCATCTCGGACATCTGCTCCCACGGTGCGGTCTCGCTGTCCGACGGCGAGGTCGAGGGCTGCTTCATCGAGTGCTGGCTGCACGGCTCGCAGTTCGACCTGCGGACCGGCATGCCCACCGCGCTGCCCGCGATGCGCCCTGTGCCCGTCTACCCGGTCACGATCGACGGCGAGCGCGTGCTCGTCGACATCGACCAGACCGTCTCCCCGTCCTGACCCCTGAACTTCTCGATATTCCGAATACTGGAGAACACCACATGTCCACTCTGGAGATCCGCGACCTGCACGTCAGCGTCGAGACCAAGGAAGGGCCGAAGCCGATCCTGCGCGGCGTCGACCTGACCATCAACAGCGGCGAGACCCACGCGATCATGGGCCCCAACGGCTCGGGCAAGTCGACCCTCGCGTACTCGATCGCCGGTCACCCCAAGTACACGATCACGAGCGGCACCGTGACGCTCGACGGCAAGGACGTCCTCGCGATGACGGTCGACGAGCGTGCCCGCGCCGGCATGTTCCTCGCCATGCAGTACCCCGTCGAGGTCCCCGGCGTGTCCGTCTCGAACTTCCTGCGCACCGCGAAGACCGCGATCGACGGCGAGGCCCCCGCGCTGCGCACGTGGGTCAAGGACGTCAAGGGCGCCATGGAGAACCTGCGCATGGACTCGTCGTTCGCCGAGCGCTCGGTCAACGAGGGCTTCTCCGGCGGTGAGAAGAAGCGCCACGAGATCCTGCAGATGGAGCTCCTCAAGCCGAGCATCGCGATCCTCGACGAGACCGACTCGGGCCTCGACGTCGACGCGCTGCGCATCGTCTCCGAGGGCGTCAACCGCGCCAAGGCGAACACCGACGTCGGCGTGCTGCTCATCACGCACTACACGCGCATCCTGCGGTACATCAAGCCGGACTTCGTGCACGTGTTCGTCGATGGCCGCATCGCCGAGGAGGGCGGCCCCGAGCTCGCCGACCGCCTCGAGAACGAGGGCTACGACCGCTTCCTGACCGGCGCAGCCACGGCCTGACTCGGCCTGCGGCCCGCCGGCCGCCCGCCCGCCGGTCAGCCGGCGGGTACCTGACACACCCGAGGAGACTTCGATGACCACCACCGACACCGTGCGGGCCGGGCTGAGCGCCACCGAGCTCGCCGCCGTGCGAGCCGACTTCCCGCTGCTCGCCCGCACGGTGCGGGGTGGCCGTCCGCTCGTCTACCTCGACTCGGGCGCCACGTCCCAGAAGCCCCAGGTCGTCCTCGACACCGAGGTCGACTTCTACGAGGAGCGCAACGCCGCGGTGCACCGCGGTGCGCACCAGCTCGCGGAGGAGGCGACCGAGGCGTTCGAGGACGCCCGGTCCGCGGTCGCGCGCTTCGTCGGGGCCGACGCCGACGAGATCGTGTGGACCTCCGGGGCCACGGCCGCGATCAACCTCGTGACGTACGCGCTGTCCAACGCGACGATCGGTCGCGGGGGAGAGGCGGCCCGCCGCTTCGCCCTCGCGCCGGGCGACGAGATCGTCCTGACCGAGGCCGAGCACCACGCGAACCTCGTGCCGTGGCAGGAGCTCGCGGCGCGCACCGGAGCGGTGCTGCGCTGGTTCGGCGTCGACGACGAGGGCCGCATCCGCGTCGACGAGGCGGCCTCGGTCATCACCGAGCGCACGCGCGTCGTCGCGTTCACGCACGCCTCGAACGTCACGGGGGCGATCACCCCGGTCGCGCCCATCGTGGCGCGGGCCCAGGAGGTCGGGGCGCTCACGTTCCTCGACGCGTGCCAGTCCGTGCCGCACCTGCCGGTCGACCTGCACGCCCTCGACGTCGACTTCGCCGCGTTCTCGGGTCACAAGATGCTCGGTCCCACCGGGGTCGGAGCGCTCTACGGGCGACGCGAGCTGCTCGAGGCGCTGCCCCCGGTCACGACCGGTGGATCCATGATCGAGGTCGTGACCATGACCGAGGCGTCGTACATGCCGCCGCCGCAGCGGTTCGAGGCCGGCACGCAGGCCGTCGCGCAGATCGTCGGCCTGGGCGTCGCGGCGCAGTACCTCGAAGAGCTCGGGATGGAGAACGTCGCGGCCCACGAGCACGACCTCGCCGTCGAGATGCTCAAGATCGCGGACGTCCCGGGCGTGCGCATCATCGGCCCGCGGACGCCCGAGGACCGCCTCGCGGTCGTCTCGTTCGTCGTCGAGGGCGTCCACGCCCACGACGTGGGCCAGGTCCTCGACGCCGCCGGGATCGCCGTGCGGGTCGGTCACCACTGCGCGCAGCCCCTGCACCGCCGGTTCGGGATCGCCGCCACGGCGCGCGCCTCGGCCTCGGTGTACACGACGTCCGAGGACGTCGTGGCGTTCCGGGAAGGTTTGGCGGGGGTCCGGGCGTTCTTCTCAGTGGACTGACGTGCGCCCGACGCCCCACCCTGTCTGCGCGGTCCCACGACCCGCACGACGTACCGAAGGAGCAGGACCCCAGCAATGAGCAGCTCGTTGGAGCAGATGTACCAGCAGGTGATCCTCGACCACGCGAAGTCCCCGCACGGGCGAGGCTTCGTGGAACTCGCGGAGGGGCACCTGCACGGTGAGTCGCACCAGATCAACCCCACGTGCGGTGACGAGGTCACGATGCGCGTCGAGTTCGACACCGCCGACCCGAAGGTCCCCACGATCTCCCGCGTGAGCTGGGAGGGGCAGGGCTGCAGCATCTCGCAGGCCTCGCTCTCGGTGCTCACCGACCTCGTCACGGGCGCACCGGTCGCCGAGTCCGAGCACCTGGGCGACCTCTTCCGTCAGCTCATGCAGTCCCGCGGCAAGGGCCTCGACGAGGACCGCGAGGACGAGCTGGGCGACGCCACGGCCTTCACCGGGGTCGCGCAGTTCCCGGCCCGTATCAAGTGCGCGCTGCTCGGCTGGGCCGCCCTGCGCGACACCCTGGCGACGTCGGGGGTCCTCGCGGGCCCGGGCGCAGCCTCCCAGCCCCCGCTCGACCAGCCCTTGTCCCCGCAGTCCCCCCAGGAGAACCGATGACGACCGAGACCCCCGCCGCCTCTGCGGCACCGACCCCGCCGACCGCGGCCGACGTCGAGGAGGCCATGCGCGACGTCATCGACCCCGAGCTCGGGATCAACGTCGTCGACCTCGGCCTCGTCTACGGCATCCAGGTCGACCAGAACAACCACGCCGTGATCGACATGACGCTCACGTCGGCAGCCTGCCCGCTCACGGACGTCATCGAGGACCAGACCGCGCAGTCGCTCGACGGCCTGATCGACGGCTTCCGGGTCAACTGGGTCTGGATGCCGCCGTGGGGCCCCGAGAAGATCACGCAGGACGGCAAGGACCAGCTGCGCGCGCTGGGCTTCAACGTCTGACGTTCGCCTGACCCGCGGGTCGTGCGCCGAAGGGGCTGTCGTTCCTCCCGGAACGACGGCCCCTTCGCGTGCTCGTCAGCCCGCGCTACGGGCTGCCCGGGGGGACCGGGGGCGGGCGCGCCTGCCACGGGCGGCCGGCCACCGGCCTCGTCCCCCGCGGGCGGCGCCGCCCGACCTCACTTCGAGTGCTTGTGGTCCGTCCCCGGGTAGACGGCGTCCACCTCGACCTCGACGAGCCAGCCGTTGACCGGCAGGTTCTCGATCTCGAGCGCGAACCGCGAGGGACGCGCCTCGTTCACGACCATCGGTGTGGTCGTCACGGAGCCGAGCTGGACGTCGAGCGTCGCCCCGGTGGCGAGGTTCGTGTTGGCGAAGAACTGCCGGTACGCCCGGTTCCACCCGGCGAAGTCCATCTTCGCCTCGCCCTCGGGGTTCTGGAGGAAGACCCGCATCGAGACGACGTCCTCGTAGGACAACCCGGCCTTCGTGAGGTTCTCGCCGATGCGCATGAGTGCGTTGATGCCCTGGGCCTCGGTGAGCGTGACCCCTGCCGGCAGCTGCCCGCCCGGGAAGACGTCGGTCGGGATGTACCTGGCCTCGGCCGACACACCGGGGGCCGTGTTCATCGCCGACGGTCCGAGCCCCGAGGACTTGTACCAGGCGACGTTCTTGCCGATCGCGACGCCGTCGGCGATCGACGCGGTGTCGCCCGTGATGAACGAGACGGCCTCGGTCGGCGCGGGCTCGAAGAGCTTGCCCTTCGCGTAGGCGGTGCCCGGGACGGCGACGGCTGCGGTCACGACGACCGCGGCGATGATCTTGACGCTGCTCTTCATGAGGACCTCCAGTGGCGGTGCAGCGCGCGGGGGCGCCTGGCACGTGTCGGTCCGGTGGGTACCGGATGCCGAGGACCGTAGTGAGGTGCCGTTTCGGCGCGATGAACACCGCGGTTCGGGCTGAAGTCGGCCCGGATGCCCTGAATCGCACCATCTGCTCGGAGGAGCATGCTGGCGGAACGGTGCGAAACAGACTTGTTACCACTGGCAACGGCCAGGAAACGCCGAGGAACCGTCCAGGGAACCTGCAGTGCCTAGCGTCACGCACGGTGCTGGCGGCGGCACCCGGCGCTCGCGGCCGTGGACCCCCGTCCGTCAGACCGACAGACGAGAGGTAGGGCATCGTGGTCTCAGAAAACGGCTCCTCCGGCGTCTCACGCCGCAACTTCCTCCAGGCAGTCGGCGTGGGCTCCAGCGCCGGTGTCATGTTCGCGACGATGGGCGCCGTCGGGCTCGCGCCGACGGCCGCGGCACAGCCGCGCAACGAGTCCTGGACGCCCCCGAGGGGCAGCGACTTCTCGCTGACCGGGCGCTCCGCCAAGAAGGTCGTGGTCGTCGGAGCGGGTCCCGCCGGGCTCGCGTCGGCGTACGAGCTGCAGAAGGCCGGCTACCGGGTGACGGTGCTCGAGGCCCGTCACCGCGCGGGCGGCCGGACGCTGACGATACGCAACGGCGACTCCGAGACGGACGTCAACGGCGTCAAGCAGACCGCCCGGTTCTCCGACGGTACGTACATGAACGCGGGCGCCGGGCGCATCGCCCAGTGGATGGTCACCATGGACTACCTGCGCGAGCTGGGTGTGCCGTACGAGGTCTTCACGAACGCCAATGCCGACGCCTACCTCTACAACGAGCGCTCGGGTGCCACACCGGGCAACCCGGTCCGGTACCGCACGGCCAAGGCCGACGTGTTCGGCTACACCTCGGAGCTGCTCAGCATGGCGGCCGACCAGGGCGCGCTCGACCAGAAGCTGACCGCCGCGGACAAGGAGAACCTGCGGTCCTTCCTGCGCAGCTGGGGGTCGCTCACGGCCGACGGGAAGTACCAGGGCGGGAGCAACCGCGGGTACTCGGTGTACCCGACGGCGTGGAACGAGCACGGCACGCCGTTGCCCGGACCGGGCACGGTCTCGGAGGTGCTCGCCTCGAAGGTGGGGCAGTACTTCCCGTTCGAGATCAACTGGGAGCAGTCGATGCTCATGTTCCAGCCCAAGGGCGGCATGGACACGACCTACGAGTACTTCGTGCGCGCCATCGGCAAGCAGAACGTGCTCTTCAGCTCGCCGGTGACCGGGGTCGAGAACACGAGCAGCGGGGTGAAGGTCACCTACACGGCTGCGAACGGCAAGGCCCGCCAGATCGACGCCGACTTCGCGATCGTCTCTGCCCCGGCGGGGCTCATGCGTCGTTGGAGCACCAACTGGGGCCCGGACGTCGACGCGGCGCTGGGCGAGTTCGCGGTCGGCTCGCCCGCGGGCAAGATCGGCCTCCAGTACCGGTCGCGCTTCTGGGAGGACGACCACCGCATCTACGGCGGCATCACCGAGACCGACATGGACCTGGCCCACATCTGGTACCCGTCCTACGGCTACGGGGAGCGCAAGGGACTCGTCGTCGGCTACTACAACACGGGGGCCAACGCGCGGGCCTACGCCGACATGTCGCCCAAGCAGCGCGAGCTGCGGGCGGTCGAGCAGGGTGTCAAGATCCACGGCGAGAAGTACCGGACCGAGCTCGAGAGCTCGTTCTCGATCGCGTGGCACAAGGTGCCGTACATCGAGGGCGCCTGGGCCTACCCGAACACCGCGTCCGCGCGCTTCAAGCAGCTCCAGCAGGGCGCCGGCAACGTCTACTTCGCGGGCGACTGGATGTCCGAGATCTCCGCCTGGCAGCACGGTGCGTTCTGGTCGGCGCGGTACGCCGTGCAGAACCTCCACCAGCGCGTCATGTCGAGCTGACACGACCGGTCCGGGTTCCTCGGCTCGTCCGAGGGGCCCGGACCTCTGCTCGCCGCCCGAGGTGCGCTCGTCAGCGCCTGGGTACGGTGCTCGGAGCCCGTGCATCGGAACCGGGCTCCTGTCCGGCCTGGCGCTCTCACGCGTCGGCGGGCAGGAGCGGTGGGTGCTCCAGGACGCGGGGGCGGTACTCGACGATGTGGATGCCCGTGTCGAAGGTATGGTGCTCGGTCATCTCGAGGGCGACGTCGGGATAGCCGTCGTAGATCCGCTCCGACCCCGTCGCGCCGGTGATCACGGGGAACATCCCGACCCGGAACCGGTCGACGAGCCCTGCCCGCAGCAGCGCGCGCGCCACGCTGAGACTGCCGATCGTGCTGAGGATCCCGTCCTCGTCGGCCTTCATGGCGCGGACGGCCTCGACCGCGTCGCCCCGCACCAGCGTGGAGCTGGCCCACCTCAGCGGCTCGTCGAGCGTGCTGGAGAAGACCACCTTCCGTGCCGCCGTGAGCTCGTCGACCGACGCCTCCTCGTCAGCGGTGAACTCGTCCGTCCCCTCCGGCACCTGGCCCGCCGCGAAGCCCGACATCAGCCGGTAGGTGTTCGCGCCCATGAGGTAGGTGACCTCGGGCTGCTCCTGGAGCCACGCGAGATACTCGGGCCCTTCGAGCCCCCAGAATCCGGGCCACCCCTCTCCCGACGCGTAGCCGTCGAGCGAGGTGATGAAGTCGACGAGCAGCTCAGCCATGGGTCCGTCCCCGTCCTCGGTGCTCCCGTGCGGTGATGCCGCTCGAGGGCGGCCTGGTCTCACCAGTGAGACGGCTGCGCGACCGAGAACTCATCGGTCCGCCGGAGGCGCGCGTGCGCTCGGCGCCAGTACGCAGTCCGACGATCGCCGTCAGGGGAAGCGGGAACGAGAGCGCTCAGAGCGTCGAGGCCTCGAGAGCGTTGCAGTCCTGGAAGGTCCCGCCGTCGTAGCCCGTCATGAACCAGCGCTGGCGCTGCTCGCTCGAGCCGTGCGTCCACGCCTCGGGGTTCACCGAGCCGGTCGCGGACTGCTGGATGCGGTCGTCGCCCACGGCGGAGGCCGCGGAGAGGGCGTCCTTCAGCTCCTCCGGGGTGATCTCCTGGAGGAAAGGCACCCCGCGGTCAGGGTCGATCGTCGTGGCCGCGTTCCCCGCCCACATGCCCGCGAGGCAGTCGGCCATGAGCTCGATGCGCACCGAGTCGGACTCGGGTCCTGTGCCCGAGCGGTCCGCGGACGACATGGCCCCCGAGAGCTGCTCGATGTGGTGACCGAACTCGTGCGCCACGACGTACATCTCGGCGAGGCTCCCGTCCGAGGAACCGAAGCGGTCGCGCAGCTCGTCGAAGAACGACACGTCGATGTACACGGTCTGGTCCGGCGGGCAGTAGAACGGCCCGACGGCACTGGTCGCCGCGCCGCACGCGGTCTGCGTCGAGCCCGGGAAGCTCACGACGTCGGGTACGACGTAGGCCACCCCGACCTGCGCGGGCAGTGCCTCGGCCCAGTAGGCGTCGAGTGACTGCGCGGTCGCGGACAACCGGCACTCGCGCTCGGTGTTCGCCTGCTCGACCGTGCACTCCTCCACGAACTGCTGCTGGCCGGTGTCCTCGGTGCTGGTCGTCTGGACCTGGTCGCCGACCGCGCCCAGCACGCTGCCCAGGTCGCCGCCGTTGAGCAGCGCGACCACGACCGCCACGAGCACGGCCGCGATGCCGCCGCCTGCGATCACGGGACCCTTGCCGCGGCCACCCTTGCGGACACGGCCGCCCTCGAATGAACCACCCTCGTTGAACGTCACGGGTCAACGCTACCCGTCGCCGCAGGTCACGGCGCCCTGCGGTCGCGGTCCGGTCGGCGACTTGCCGGCGCACCTCGCCGTGCGCGGGCTCCGTCCGCGGGGGAGCCGCCCCTCCCGGCCCGACGGCGCCGCCCGCCCCGCGCCGTCGTCCCGCCCCGCCGCGGCGTGCCCCGGGGAGGCGAGCGACGTCGTCGGGCGGGGAAGGTGGTTGCCGAGAACGAGGTTGCGTCCGTCCTGGGCCCCGGGACGAACGCAACCTCGTTCTCGACGCCGGCTACCCGGCAACGTTGTCGACGCCGGCTACCCCGGCAGCCCCGTCGGCGCGCGCGGCCTCGACCGGGAACGGGACCGGTACCTGCGCCGGGGGCGCCCTGCCGCACCCGCGTCACCCACTGTGACGGACCAGCCCGCGAAATCCCGTTCCGTCCGCAGCCGCGCGGCACTAGAATCGGTGGCGTTTGTGTCTCGCACACGGCGCGGACCCGCGCCGGGCAAGACTCCTGGACACCCCACGACCCCGCCGGAGGAACTCTCTGTGATCACTGCCCATGCCGTCGAGCTGCGCGTCGGCGCCCGCGTCCTGCTGGACGAGGCGTCCTTCCGCATCGCTGCCGGAGACCGGATCGGTCTGGTGGGTCGCAACGGAGCGGGCAAGACCACCCTGACGAAGACCCTCGCGGGGGAGACCCAGCCCACGGCCGGGCAGATCGTGCGCACGGGCGAGGTCGGCTACCTGCCGCAGGATCCCCGCACGGGCGATCTCGACGTGATCGCGATGGACCGCGTGCTCTCGGCGCGCGGGCTCGACGTCCTCGTGCGCAAGATGCGCGAGACCGAGGGCGAGATGGCGAGCGCCGACGCGGACACCCACCTGGCCGCGATGGACCGCTACCCCAAGCTCGAGGAGCGCTTCACGGCCGCGGGCGGTTACGCCGCGGAGAGCGAGGCGCAGCGCATCACCTCGAACCTGGGCCTCGACGAGCGCATCCTCGCGCAGCCCCTCAACACGCTCTCGGGTGGTCAGCGCCGCCGCATCGAGCTCGCACGCATCCTGTTCTCGGGCGTCGAGACGCTCCTGCTCGACGAGCCGACGAACCACCTCGACGCCGACTCGATCCTGTGGCTGCGCGACTACCTCAAGAACTACTCGGGCGGGTTCGTGGTCATCAGCCACGACGTCGAGCTGCTCTCGGCCACCGTCAACAAGGTCTTCTACCTCGACGCGAACCGGGGCGTCCTGGACCAGTACAACCTGGGCTACAAGGCGTACCTCGAGCAGCGCGAGACCGACGAGCGTCGTCGCCGCCGCGAGCGCGCCAACGCCGAGAAGAAGGCCGGCACGCTGCTCGCGCAGGCCGAGAAGATGCGCGCCAAGGCGACCAAGGCCGTGGCCGCGCAGAACATGATCAAGCGCGCCGAGCGCATGCTCTCGGGCCTCGAGGGCGAGCGCGTGAGCGACAAGGTCGCCAAGCTGCGCTTCCCCACGCCGGCCCCGTGCGGGCGCACGCCCATCACGGCCGAGGGGCTGTCCAAGTCCTACGGGTCGCAGGAGATCTTCGCGGGCGTCGACCTGGCGATCGACCGGGGAAGCCGGGTCGTGGTGCTCGGGCTCAACGGTGCCGGCAAGACGACGCTGCTGCGCATCCTGGCGGGCGTCGAGAAGGCCGACACGGGCGAGGTCATCGCGGGGCACGGGCTCAAGCTGGGCTACTACGCCCAGGAGCACGACACCCTGGACATGGACGTGACGGTCGTCGAGAACCTGCGGCACGCGGCGCCGGACCTCACCGACACGCAGGTGCGCTCGGTGCTCGGCTCGTTCCTGTTCTCGGGCGACGACGCCAACAAGCCCACGCACGTCCTGTCCGGCGGCGAGAAGACGCGCCTCGCGCTCGCGACCATCGTCGTGTCGGGCGCGAACGTGCTGCTCCTCGACGAGCCCACCAACAACCTGGACCCGGCCTCGCGCGCGGAGATCCTCGACGCCCTGAAGAACTACGAGGGAGCCGTGGTCATGGTCACCCACGACGACGGCGCGGTCGAGGCGCTCTCTCCCGAGCGTGTCCTGCTGCTGCCCGACGGCGACGAGGACCTGTGGAACGACTCCTACGCCGAGCTCATCTCGCTGGCCTGAGCGACCGGTAGCCACCGGTACCGCAGCGACACGAACGGCCCGCCTGCACCGGGTCGCTGACGGGGGAGAGGTCGAGGTGCTCGTCGGGCACATGGGCGGTCCGCTGTGGGCGCGCAAGG
>NZ_JACSQF010000026.1:25683-49071 GCF_014836755.1 Oerskovia merdavium | reverse complement strand
GAGCACGCCTACTACCTCGACTACCAGAACGTGCGCGCCGACTACGTCACCGCCTGGTGGAACCTCGTCAACTGGGCTGACGCCGACGCACGCCTCACCCGCGCCCGCACCCAGGGCGAAGGCCTCATCATCCCCGCCTGACCCTCGACGTCCCCTCACGGGCCGTACAGCCCCCTTCTCGGGGTGCTGTGCGGCCCGTACGTCGTTCGAGGAAGCCCCCACGCAGCGTTCGGAGCGGAGTGCGGTCGCAGTGCGCTCGATCGAAGGACCCTGGACACCTCGAGGTGTCGCGTCGCGGAGCGCGACGACAAGCACGGCGCCGACGGCAAGGTGCCACGCGGGCGGGCGGGTGGCAGGCACGGGCCCCGTACGCCCCTCCTGTGGCGTCGAACAGTCGTCGCACGGGGTCGGCCCACGGGCGCCGGCACCCGGTGGCCGCGCCGAGCGGCTCGGGCCCGGTGCTGGGCTCTCTCCTACGTCTCTCGCGCTCCTTCACCTCATGGGTGTCCGCTGGACCACAGAGGCTCTCATCGCGGTGGGACCGTATGCCCTCCTGACCTGGATCAGGTCAGGGAATGCTCCGCCGAGGTGGCACGGCCGCCCAGACGGGGCCCACAGGCACGCCACGACACCCCACGGGCGAGTGCAGCGACGGTCCACCTCACGTGCCCGGAAACGCCGACGGGCCCCGCCTCCCAGAGGGAGACGGGGCCCGTCGTGACGTTCGGACGATCAGTGCGCGTGCTGTCCGCGAGAGAACTCGAAGACCCAGCCCACCAGCGCGACCGAACCGAGCACGACGCCGATGCCGAAGATCCACCAGCCCAGGGCGAGCCCCAGGAAGGCGATCGCAGCGGCTGCGGCGATGGCCAGCGGCCACCAGCTCCACGGGGCGTACACGCCCTGGTCGCCGGCGCCCTGCTCGATGAGCCCGTCCGGGTCGTCCTCGGGGCGGGCGTCGATGCGCTTGGCGGTCAGCGCCAGGTAGGCACCGATCATGGCCGCGAGCCCGAAGGTCAGGAAGAGCGCTGCGGAACCGACCGGCTCCCAGTGGCTCCAGAACCCGTAGACGAGCGCCATCAGGAGGAAGAACGGTGCGAGGAAGAGGTGGAGCCTCGATTCGACCTTCACTTGCCGTCCTCCTTCTCGCCGTCGCGCGGCTCGTCGATGATCATGGTCGAGGTCGACGAGCTGGAACGCTCCGTGCCCTCGACCCGGTCCACCGCTGCTGCGGTCTCGCCGCGGCGGTCGGCGTCACCGTAGACCTGCTGCAGGACGCTCGGGTTGGGCTCGGCGTGGTCCATGGCCGCGACCTCGGGGTGGTGCAGGTCGAACGCAGGACGCTCCGAACGGATGCGCGGCAGCGAGGTGAAGTTGTGACGCGGCGGCGGGCAGGAGGTCGCCCACTCGAGCGAGGCCCCGTAGCCCCACGGGTCGTCCACGGTGACCTTGGGCGCGTTGCGCCAGGTCGTGTAGACGTTCCAGAGGAACGGCAGGGTCGACGCGGCGAGGATGAAGGCACCGACCGTCGAGACCTGGTTCATCCACGTGAAGCCCTCCTCCGGCATGTAGTCCGCGTAACGACGCGGCATGCCGGCCACACCCAGCCAGTGCTGGACGAGGAAGGTCGCGTGGAAGCCGATGAACAGCAGCCAGAAGTGCAGCTTGCCGAGCTTCTCGTTGAGCATGCGTCCCGTGAACTTGGGCCACCAGAAGTAGAAGCCCGCGAACATCGCGAACACCACAGTGCCGAAGACCACGTAGTGGAAGTGCGCCACGACGAAGTACGAGTCCGAGAGGCTGAAGTCCAGCGCGGGGCTCGAGAGGATGACGCCCGTGAGACCACCGAAGAGGAACGTCACGAGGAAGCCGATCGACCAGAGCATGGGCGTCTCGAACGTGAGCTTGCCCCGCCACATGGTGCCGATCCAGTTGAAGAACTTCACACCGGTGGGCACGGCGATCAACATGGTCATGAAGGCGAAGAACGGCAGCAGGACCGCGCCCGTGACGTACATGTGGTGCGCCCACACGGTGACCGAGAGGGCCGCGATCGCGATCGTCGCGTAGACCAGACCCTTGTAGCCGAAGATCGGCTTGCGGCTGAAGACCGGCAGGATCTCGGAGACGATGCCGAAGAACGGCAGCGCGATGATGTAGACCTCAGGGTGGCCGAAGAACCAGAAGAGGTGCTGCCAGAGGATGGCACCGCCGTTCTCCGGGTTGAAGATCTGCGCGCCGAGCCTGCGGTCCGCGCCGAGCGCGAACAGGGCCGCGGCGAGCGGCGGGAAGGCCATCAGGACCAGGAGGCTCGTGACGAGCGTGTTCCAGGTGAAGATCGGCATGCGGAACATGGTCATGCCCGGGGCGCGCATCGTGATGATCGTCGTGATGAAGTTGACGGCACCGAGGATGGTTCCGAACCCGGCGAGCGCCAGACCGAAGACCCAGAGGTCCCCTCCGGCTCCTGGACTGAACGTCGTGTTCGACAGTGGCGCATAGGCGAACCAGCCGAACGACGCGGCCCCCTGCGGGGTGAAGAACCCGGCCGAGGCGATGAGCCCACCGAAGAGGTAGAGCCAGTACGCGAACATGTTCAGTCGCGGGAACGCGACGTCGGGCGCACCGATCTGCAGCGGCATGATGACGTTCGCGAAGCCCGCGAACAGCGGGGTCGCGAACAGCAGCAGCATGATCGTGCCGTGCATCGTGAAGAGCTGGTTGTACTGCTCCTTGCTCTGCACGATCTGGATCCCGGGCTCGAAGAGCTCCGCGCGGATCACGAGGGCCATGAGGCCACCGATGCAGAAGAAGATGAACGACGTGATCAGGTACATGTACCCGATCGTCTTGTGGTCGGTCGAGGTGACCCACTTGATGACGGTTCGTCCGAGCGTCTGACGCTTCGGGGCGAGACCGGGAATGACTTCGGCCTGCGCGACCATCAGTTCTCACCTTCCGTGACGACGGGCTGGTTCGGGTCCTGGAGGCGGTTCAGGTCCAGCCCGAGCTCGCCGATCTGGCCCTTGTCCTCGAGCTTCTGCATCTGGGCGTCGTACTCCGCGCGGGAGACCACGGCCACGTTGAAGAGCATGCCCGAGTGGTGCTCACCGCAGAGCTCGGCGCACTTGCCGGCGTAGACACCCTCACGCGTGGGGGTGACCTGGAACTCGTTGGTGCGCTCCGGGATCATGTCCATCTTGTAGAGGAACGCGGGGATCCAGAACGAGTGGATGACGTCACGGGAGTCCAGCTTGAACCGGACCACCTCGTTGACGGGCAGGTACAGCGTCGGCAGCGAGGTCGCGGTGCCCGGGGCACCCTCGATCTCGTCCTCGGAACGGAGGTCTCCGACGTTGGCCTCGTGCTGGCCCGACTCGTAGACGTCGTCCGTGAGGTAGTTGAAGTCCCAGCTCCACTGCTTGCCGATGACCTGGATCTCGACGTCAGGGGTCTCGGAGAGATCCTTGATCGCCGTCATGTCCCGGTCGGTGTAGTAGAAGAGCACGAGAACCATGACGATCGGCACAGCCGTGTACATGATCTCGAGGGGCAGGTGGTAGCGCGTCTGCACGGGCAGGACGTGGTCGTCCTTGCGCTTGCGGTAGGCGGCCACGCACCACAGGATCAGTCCCCACGTGATGACGCCGACGATCAGTGCCGCGATCCAGGACCCGTTCCACAGCGATGTGATGCGGGCGGTCTGGTCGGTCACCTCACCGTCGGAATATCCGGGGAGAAATCCGCGCTGAACGGTCTCACTGGCACAACCGGACGCCACCGCTGCGATCGCGACGGCGGAAGCCGTCGCTCGCAGGATGGTTCGCCGTGTGCGGCTAGGGGATTGCGAGTGCAAGGGGGGCCTTTCACTTCAACGTCCGACAGGGGGGCTCGATCTCTCCACGAGGTCCCCGCAGAACCTTCGTCCTCGACCCACAGAGCCTAGCGCTTGAATGCCCTCCCGCGCGCCGTCAACGCGCCCTGCGAACGTGACGAATCCGCCAACTTTCCCCGAAAACACGGGGTTCGGCACACCTCTGACCGTTCTGTCAGATCGTCGCTTCGCCCGAGCCTCACGCTACCGTGCAGACTGTGAGAAGCCGCCTCGGCACATTCGGCGCATCTCCAATGAAAGTCCGCCGATCGGCAGGCCCGCGGACCACTCCGCACCGCCTTCCACCCCACCCAGGAGCACATGTGACGGATACCACCACTCCCCCGCGCCGGGTCTACCTCGACAACGGGGGCAGGGCGCTCCTTCACCCCCTCGCCCGCACCGCGTTCGACCAGGCGCTCGACGACGGGTGGGCGGACCCTCGCCGCCTCCACGCCGAGGCGCGGCGCGCGGCCGTGCTCCTCGACGGCGCCCGCGAGGCGATCGCCGCGGGCCTGGGAGCCCGCACCGAGGAGGTCCACCTCTCCCCCTCGCACACCTCGTCGCTGCACGCGGCCGTCGGCGCGGTCGCGCTGGGGCGCCGACGCGTCGGGCCGGGGATCGTCGTCTCGGCGGTCGAGCGCGCGGCCGTCCTGCACGCGGCCGAGCTGGCCACGTCCTCGGCGGGCCGCTCCCCCGAGCGAGCCACCGCACAGGCTCCCGCGGCGACCGCTTCCTCGGTGACCGCGGGCGCGACCGACGGGGCCTCGCCCCCTCTCGTGACCGTCCCGGTCGACCGGTTCGGTCGGGTCGACGAGGCCGCGATGATCGAGGCCGTCTCGTCGCCCGGCATCGCGCTCGCCGCGCTCCAGGCCGCCAACGGCGAGGTGGGGACGGTCCAGCCGGTCGGCGCCGTCCACGAGGCCGCCCGCCGCGCGGGGGTCCCGCTCCTCGTGGACGCGGGCGCCGTCGTCGGGCACGCGGAGGTGCCCGGCACCTGGGACCTGCTCGCCGCGGACCCCGGCGACTGGGGCGGCCCCGCCGGGGTCGGTGTGCTCGCGGTGCGCAACCGCGTCCGCTGGCGCCGCAGGTGGCCCGAGGATGCCGACCCCTGGTTCCCGGGCGGCGTGAGCGTCCCCGCGGCCTTCGCCGCGGCCGTGGCCCTCCAGTCCGTCCTGGCCGACCGCGCGGCCCAGGACGCGCGGCGGCGCGCGATCGTCGAGAAGGTGCGGGCCGTCGTCGGGCAGATCCCCGACGTCGAGGTCGTGGGCGAACCCGACGACCGGCTCCCCCACGTCGTGACGTTCTCGTTCCTGTTCGTGGACGGCGAGGCCCTCGTGAGCGAGCTCGACCGTGCGGGCTTCGCGGTCGGGTCCGGCTCGGCGTGCACGTCGAGCTCGCTCGAGCCCAGCCACGTCCTGGCCGCCATGGGCGTCCTCACGCACGGCAACGTCCGCATCGCGCTCGACCGGAGCACGACCGAGGAGGACGTCGACCGCTTCCTCGCGGTCCTGCCGGGCGCAGTGGCCCGCGTGCGCGCCTCGCTCGGGGTGAGCGGGCTGTGAGCCACGAGCCGCTGCCGAGCCCCGAGGTCGTCGACGCACGCGGCCTGCGCTGCCCCCTGCCGGTCATCCGGCTCGCCGCGGTCGCGCGCGACCGTTCGCCGGGCGACGTGCTGACGGTCTGGTCGACCGACCCCGCGGCCCGCCACGACGTACCCGCGTGGGCACGCATGCGCGGGCACGTCGTGGTCGAGAACGCCGTGCTGGACGACGTCGTGGTCGAGACCGCGGGCGACGCGCGCCCCGCGCCCGACGACGCGGGTCCCCCGCGGGCGGCGGCCCAGGAGAGCACCACGAGCGTGCCCGACGGCGGCACGACCTGGGCGATCACGGTCCGCCTGGGCGGGTGAGCGGAAGGCCCGAAGACGCCGACGGCCCGGCCACCGTGAGGTGACCGGGCCGTCGTGGCTCGACCGCTGCGAGGCCGCAGGGCCGGGCGCTGCGGATCAGCCGAACGAACCGCCGCACGCGCAGGCGCTGCCCGCGTTGGGGTTGTCGATCGTAAAGCCCTGCTTCTCGATCGTGTCGGCGAAGTCGATGGTCGCGCCGTCCAGGTAGGGGACGCTCATCTTGTCGACGACGACCTCGACGCCGTCGTAGTCCTTGAGGACGTCGCCGTCCAGGACGCGCTCGTCGAAGTAGAGCTGGTAGATCAGGCCCGAGCATCCGCCGGGCTGGACGGCGACGCGCAGACGCAGGTCGTCGCGGCCCTCCTGCTCGAGGAGGCTGCGGATCTTGCCGGCCGCGAAGTCCGTCAGCAGGACGCCGTGGGTGGCGGTCTCGGTGGTCTCGCTCATCGTGTTCTCCGCACAGTCTTCGGTGGGCTCTCGCCCCGTGGTGTGCCGTCGGCCTGCGGCTCCCGCTCCCGGGCAGGCCGATCGGTCCTCAGGCTTGTCGCATACCCGTCAACACGACGGGTCGTGGTTCTGTTCCCGAGTCTACGACGGCGGCGCCTGCGGCTCGTCGTGAGGCCCACGAGGCGGTCCACGGGCAGCGGACCTCAGGCACCCGGCGCGCGGCCGCTCCACGTGCGGGCCACGCGACCGACGCGGGCCCTCGCCGACGGCTCGTCCCGACCCAGCTCGTAGGTTCCGCTGATCCCCGCGGCCGCCTGCTCGCGCCGGCCGGCGAGCACCTCCCGGGCCAGGACGACGACGGGGAGGCCGAGCGCGGCGGCCCGGCGCGCTACCTCGGGCAGGGGGCCGTCGTGCACGGCCGAGGCATCGAGCACGTCGACGACCACGACCGCCAGATCGGCCGCAGCGACCCGCGCGTCGAGCCCCACCACGTCCGCGACGACCGCGGTGCCGGGCAGCAGCCGTGCCCCGAGGGCCGCGAGGCCGAACCCCAGCCCACCACCGGCCCCTGCCCCGGGCAGCGTCGTGAGGGCCCGGCTCGTCTCGCGGACGGCCTGCGCCGCAGCAGCCGCGGCCTGAGCGACCGGGCCGGCCTGCGCCGTCGGGCCTGCGAGCAGCGAGCGCGGCGCCGCACCCGCCGACGCCTGGGCGAGCGCTCGGGAGACCTCGTGCGCCCAGTGCCCGTGCGCGCGCTCGAGCTCCTGGGCGAGCGCAGCCAGGGCACGGTCCGCGTCCGCGAGCGCGCCGTTCGTCCCGTGCAGGCCCAGCAGGGGCAGGTCGGAGTCCACGGCGCCGACCAGCTCGATCCCCGCGAGGTGCTCGCGTGCCGCGAGCACCTGGGCCGCGTCGGCCGGGCCCACCTCGCCGAGCGCTGCGCCTCCCCGGGTCAGGGGCCCGTCGGGCCCGTTCCCGGTTCCCGCGAGCGCCGCGACCATGCCGGCGCCCGCGTCGTGCGCGCCCAGGCCACCGGTCGCCACGACGACGCGCGACGCGAGCCGTGCGGCCTGCGCGACGACCTGCCCGACGCCGTAGCTCGTCCGGGCGCCCAGGTCGCACTGGTCAGGGTGCGCAGAGGCCCCCGGGGAGTCGTCGGTGAGAGCCGCGCCGGTCGTCGCGCGAAGCGCCGCCGCCTCGACGTACGCGGTGCGCGCGCCGCCCGGCGTGGCCGGTCCGAGGCGGAACGTCACGGGCACGTCCCGCCCGCGGGTGTCGCGGGCGACCGTCACGACCTCGTCCGGGACGCGCTCGGCCAGTGCGCGCAGGAAGCCGTCCGCGCCCGGGTCGAGGACGCACGCGTCGACCAGCGCCCCCGACGACGCCTCCCAGACCGCGCCGACCAGGTCCCGCACCTCGCTTGCGGTGAGCGTGCCGTCGGTCAGTGCGAGCGGTTCCGCGACGGCGAGGAGAAGGCGCATGGCGCGATTGTGCCAGGTCCGCGCACCGTCGGTGGCGGGGGTCACACCGAGCCCGGCCGCGAGACGACCACCTCCCGAGACGGACCTGCTCACGAGACGTGCGCTGCGCCGTCGGGCGGCCCGGAGGAGCTGGACGAACCCCCTCGTCCCGGCCTCGCTGTGCGACGATGTTCCCGTGAGCATCCTGCTGGACAACACCTTTGCGGAACCCGCCCCGTCCCCCCTCCTGCTGCTCGGGCAGGGCCGGGACCTGGCTTCCGAGCGGGGGGTCGAGTGCACCGGCGAGCTGCCGGCGGCGAGCGACCCCGACCTCGTCGAACGTGCCCGCGTGGCCCGCGCCGCGCTCGGCTCGCGAGCCTTCGTCCTGGGCCACCACTACCAGCGCGACGAGGTCATCGACTTCGCCGACGTCACGGGCGACTCGTTCAAGCTCGCGCGCGAGGCCGCGGCCCGCCCCGAGGCCGAGTTCATCCTCTTCTGCGGCGTGCACTTCATGGCGGAGAGCGCCGACATCCTCACCTCGGACGCCCAGCAGGTCGTGCTTCCGGACCTCGCGGCGGGCTGCTCGATGGCCGACATGGCGGCGATCAACCAGGTCGAGGACGCGTGGGAGGTCCTCCAGGACGCCGGGATCGCCGACGTCACGCTCCCTGTCACGTACATGAACTCGACCGCCGCGATCAAGGCCTTCACCGGTCGGCACGGCGGGACCATCTGCACGTCCTCGAACGCCGAGGTCGCGTTGCGGTGGGCGTTCGACCAGGTGGGTGGGGTCGACGGCACCGGCAAGGTCCTGTTCATGCCGGACCAGCACCTCGGCCGCAACACCGCGCTGCTCAAGCTCGGCATGTCCCCCGCGGACTGCGTGGTGTTCGACCCGCGCAAGCCCAACGGTGGCCTGACCGACGCCGAGCTGCGCGACGCGCGCATGATCCTGTGGCGCGGGCACTGCTCGGTGCACGGGCGCTTCTCCGAGCGCAACGTGACCGACATCCGCGCCGCGGTGCCGGGCGTCAACGTCCTGGTCCACCCCGAGTGCAAGAACGAGGTCGTGGAGGCCGCGGACTACGTCGGCTCGACCGAGTACATCATCAAGATGCTCGACGCGGCCGAGCCCGGTTCGTCCTGGGCGATCGGGACCGAGCTCAACCTGGTGCGCCGCGTCGCGCGGGCACACCCGGACAAGCAGGTGCACTACCTCGACTCGACAGTCTGCTTCTGCTCGACCATGAACCGCATCGACCTGCCCCACCTCGTGTGGGCCATGGAGTCGCTCGTCGCGGGCCGCACCGTCAACCGCATCGTGGTCGACGCCGACGACGCCCACTGGGCTCGCGTCGCGCTCGACCAGATGCTCGCCCTTCCCGGGCTGTAGGACCTCCGGCGGGTCCGTCGGCGCACGCCGGCGGGCCCGCCGACCGCACGACCGCACGACTGCACTGCCGCAGAAGAACCGAGGGGTGAGTGATGACCACCGGAAACGGTCTGAGCATCGGCATCTACGTGTTCGACGGGGCCGAAGAGCTCAACGTCGCCGGCCCCTTCGAGGTGTTCACCGCGTGGCGCGAGCGTTCGGCCCTCAAGCCGCGGGTCTCCACGTTCTCGTGGGACGGGCGCGGGGTCAGGCTGGCGCAGGGCCTGCACATGGTGCCCGACCGTTCGGCCGACGACGTCGGTCCCCTCCAGCTCCTGGTCTATCCGGGCGGTCCCGGGGTGCAGCCGCTCGTGGGCGACCGGATCCATCTCGAGTGGCTCCACGCCATGCGCGTCCAGACCCCTCTGCTCGCGAGCGTGTGCACGGGCTCGCTCGTCCTGGCAGCGGCCGGGCTGCTCGCCGGTCGCCCCGCGACGACCCACTGGGACCACTACGACGAGCTGGCCGGGATCGACCCCAGCATCATGGTCGACACCGAGACCCGCTTCGTGGACGACGGCGACGTCGTCACCTCGGCTGGTGTCTCGGCCGGGATCGACATGGCGCTCCACCTGGTCGAGCGGTTCGAGAACGCGGAGGTCGCGGACCAGGTGCGCCACGACCTGCAGTACGAGGGCGCCTGACCCGAGGGTGGGCGCATCGCAGCCGGTCGGACGGACCGGCGCGTCGGTCAGGCGCTCGTGCGCTCCGCGTAGCGACCCGAGCGGTGCGCCCACCGGTCGAACACGACCGTGAGGAACGGCGGCAGGGTCGCCGCGAGGGCGAAGAAGACCGTCAGGAGCGACCACCTCTGGCGGACCGCGACGAGGATCGCGAGGAGGACGTAGGCGATCACGAGCGCGCCGTGGACCGGGCCGAAGACCTTCACGCCGATCTCGGAGGCCTCGGCGATCCACTTGACGTACATCCCGACGAGCAGGCCCGCCCAGGAGAACGCCTCGGCGATCGCGACCGCGCGGAAGGCCCGGACGGTCCAGTGGCGCGAGGTCGTGGGCCGCACGGCCTGGGCGTCGTGCGTGGCGCTGTCGGGCAGGGGGGCGGCGGTCCGGGAGGTCACGGGGGCCATCCTCACACGTCGCCATCGGCGGGCCGAAACCCTGTGGCGCGTCTCCGCGGTGGGGCTCGGCCTCCGGGACTCCTCCGAGATACCTGATACCGCCCGTTCCAGGTTGTACCCTGCGACGGTGACCCGACAGATCCAGCTCACGATCGCCAGCACCCTGCCGCGCAAGGCCGTCCCGGGCCGCGGGGTGCTCGACCCCTCCGTGACGCGCATGCGCGTGCGCCCGGGCGACCTCGACTTCTACCTGCACGTGAACAACGGCGTGTACCTGCAGATGATGGACGTGGCCCGCAGCAACTTCCTCGCCGACCTCGGCGCGTTCGGCCTGCTCCGCGACAAGGGCTGGTACCCCGTCGTGGCCTCCTCGACCATGAAGTACCGCCGCTCGCTCCAGCTGTGGGACCGCTTCGAGATCACCACCCGGGTGCTCGGGTGGGACGAGCGCGTGGTCTACCTCGAGCAGGTCTTCTCCCGGGGCGGCGACCTGTGCGCGCGCGGGCTGATCGCGGGCCGGTTCCTCTCGAAGGCGGGCGACCGCATCCCCGGACCCGACGTCATCGGGCTGCTGGGCGCGGACGTCACGAGCCCCGAGCTCCCCGCGGACGTGCGCGACTGGGCCCAGGCCGTGGACGTCGCGGCCCGCTGACCTCCGGTCGCCCTAGGCTCCGGGCCATGACCGACGAGGTGCTCGAGCACGCCCTGCTGCACGTGGTTCCCGGCCGCGAGCAGGCCTTCGAGGAGGCGTTCGGCACGGCGCGCAGGATCATCGCGTCCGTGCCGGGCTTCCGCGACCTCTCGCTCGGCCGCTGCCTCGAGCGGCCCGCGACGTACCTCCTGCTCGTGCGCTGGGACAGCCTCGAGGCGCACACCGTGGGTTTCCGCGGATCGGCCGGCTACCAGGAGTGGAAGGCACTGCTCCACCCCTTCTACGAGCCGTTCCCGGTCGTCGAGCACTTCCGCGAGGTGTCGTGGGACGAGGCCGTCCCGGCCGCCCGTCCCGCCTGACGCACGGCCGGGGCTCCGGTCACCAGGAAGCCCTCGTGCGACGTGGCGCGGGCGGTGCCCGCCAGTGCCGGTGGGCTCCGCGGAGAGCTGCCGGGAGCCGCCGGCGCTAGACGAGGGCCAGCTCCTTGACCGGCTCGGGCTCGGCGACGTCCGGCTCGTGCGGCACGGACCCGGTGCGCAGCGGCTTGACCCTGTCGATCACCATGACCAGGGCGAGCGACACGACTCCCCAGATCCCGAACGTGACCAGGTGCGAACCGACCGTGTCCCCACCGAAGTAGAGGATCGAGCGGATCGACTCCACGGCGGCCGGCATGGGCAGGATCTCGTGCAGGACCCGGAAGACCTCGGGCTCCATGTAGATCGACAGTCCGCCCCCGGACGCGGGGACCCCGACGAGCATCAGGATGCCGACCGCGGGGACGACCGCGAGCATCCCGATGAGCCGCTCGAGCACCGCGCTGAACATCGCCACGCAGAAGATCGCGACGATCCCCGTACCGAGCAGCGGCCAGAAGTGCCCGCTGATGCTCCCCGTGATCGGCCCGGCGATCAGCCACAGGACCGCCGACATGAACACGGCCCACCCCGCCACGATGGGCACGAGGCGGCGCAGCGGCCGGGACCTCGGCGCGGCGTTGGCCCCCACGATGATGATCATGAAGCCCGACATGACCCAGCCCATGGCCAGGTACATGCTCACCGAGCCCATGGTGTCGGTCGTCGACAGCGGGGCGACGTCCTCGGTCGTGAGCTCCGTCTGCTGCCCGGCGGCGACCTGGCCGAACACGGCCGTGACGACCTGCTTCGCGCTCGCACCGGCTGCCTGGTTGGTCACCAGGGTCGCGCTCGGGTGCTCCGCCGAGGGGAGCACGAAGGCCGCACTGACCGTGCGGTCCTGCACCTGGGTGCGGGCGTCGTCGACCGAGCCCACGGCTCGCAGGTCGAACAGGCCGGGCATGCTCTGGTCCAGCCCGTCGACCGCTTCCTGAGCCTGCTCGACCGTGGACCCGACGACCGCGACGGGCATGTCACGAGGGGTCGGGGACGACATGGCGCCGAGCATGACCGAGATCATCATCGTGACCATGGCGAGCGGGAAGAAGAGCAGCGCGGTGTAGCGCCAGCGGGGCGTCGCGGGCCGGGGCCCGCCGTGCAGCGACGGCACGGTGACGGGCGGCGGGCCCGCGTCCGGGTTGCGGCGCCGCTTGCGGGCGTCGAACGCGAGCGTCAGCACCAGGGCCACGACCGCGCCGACGACCAGGACCATCAGGTGGGAGCCGACGCCCGACCCGTCGAAGTACAGGACCGAGCGGAGCGCCTCGCCGATCGCCGGCATGGGAAGGAACGCGTGCAGGAAGGTGAAGAACTCCGGCATGGTGTAGACGCTCATGCTCATGTTCGAGGCCGGCATGCCCAGCACCGTCAGGAGGAGCATGGCCGCGATCACCGCCATGGGCCCCAGGAAGCGCGTCAGCAGGAGCTGGACCGCTCCGACCGCGAAGACGCCCAGCCAGGCGATGCCCAGCACCTCCGGGGTGTGCCCCTGCACCACGCCGAGCATGGGCCCCGTCACGGTCCAGACGAGCGCCGCGACCAGGGCGGACCAGCCGGCGAGGAGCGGCACGGCCCGACGGAAGCGCAGGAGCTCGGGCGAGTTGGAGAGCGTCACGCTGAAGGGCAGGTAGCCGGCCATGACCAGTGCCGTGGCCAGGAACATCGCCCCCAGGCCCGCCGGGTCGAACGCGGGCAGCGGCGCGAGGTCCTCGGTCCCCAGCGTCAGCCCCTGGGCCAGGACCTGCGGGGCGAGCATGCCCGTGACGGTCGAGGACTGCGACGACCCGGCCGAGCCTGCCGTGTACACCGTCGCCTCGCCGTCGACGATGTGCACGGCTCCCGACACCTCCCGGTCGAGCACGCGCTCGCGGGCCTCCTCGTCCGAACCGACGATACGGACGTCGACCGCGTCGGGGTCGGCGGCCTCGAGCGCCTCGGCGAAGGCCCGCGCGTCCGGGGCCGTGCCCGTGACGGCGATCGGCATGTCGTGCGGCGTCGGGGCGTGCATCGTCCCGAGGTAGCCGCTGATCATCATCGACACCATGACGAGCGGCATGAAGAACATGGCCACGTAGCGGCCGATGGTCTCGGCCTTGGCCCGCTTGAGGGCGGCCGCCTCGGCCGCAGCCTCGGCGGCGCCCTCTGCACCGTCCGTCGTCGGAACGGGCGGCGATGCGGGGTCCGGTAACCCCGTGCCCGAGGTGCGCGGGGGTGTCTGGTTGCTCAAGTGTGTGCTCCTGTACGGCGTGGTGGGAGGGCGACGTGCGGCCCCGTGCGCCGTTGCAAGGGCGCCGCCTCGATGTGCGGCTGGGATGGTCCAACTCGACGAGATTACGCCACGTGGCGTAAAAATGTCACGTGGTGGACGCGAGGGTCCCGCCCAGCGACGCGACGGGCACCCCCGTCGATCAGGTGGCATGATCACCGCACCCGGACTCGAGGCAGGGAGTCCTCGCAGGTCAAGGCCTCGACGGGCCGCGGTCGAGGCGCGCACGGGGACATGAGAGACCATCACGAGAAGAGGCCCACCGCATGGGACAGCACAGCGACCGGGCGCGCGAGACGCTGCTGAACTCGGCCGAGGAGCTCTTCGCCCGCTACGGCATCGACGCGGTGTCCAACCGTCGGATCACCGAGCACGCGGGCACGGCCAACCACTCGGCCATCGCCTACCACTTCGGCGGCCGCGACGAGCTGCTGCGTGCGCTGCTCGACCGGCACCTCGAGGAGATGAACCGGCGCCGGACGGCGCTCGTCGCCACTCTGAGCGACGACGCCGGCGTGCGAGACCTGCTCGCCTGCCTGCTCCTGCCGTGGATCGAGCACCTGGCGTCGCTGCCCGTCCCCAGCTGGCGTGCACGGTTCGTGTTCCAGGTCCGCACGGTCCCCTCGGTCGCCGAGGCGCTGGCCGGACTGACCACGGCGAACCCGGTCGTCGAGGACCTCATCAGCCGTCTGCAGGCGGCTCTGAGCGATCTCCCGCCACGCGTGGTCAGGGGCAGGTTCGAGATCCTCGGCCCCATGACCCTGGGCATCTGCGCGGGGCACGAGGCCCGTGTCCACGAGGGGGCCCCGCCGGCCTGGACCGGGGTCGGCTACTTCCTGATCGACGCGTGCGCAGGCATGCTCTCGGCACCCGTCACGCACCCCGACGACTACCTCACGGTCCCCAGCACACCGTTCCTCCTGTGACCCGGTGAGTCCGTCCGCCCTCTTCGACGGCCCCGCTCACCCCTGCGCGGCCAGCCACTCCCTGACGTCCTCGAGCTGCGTCAGGATCGTGGTCAGGTCCTGCGTGAGGTGCTGACCTCGCGCGGCCGCGACGCAGCGGTCGACCTCGTCGAGCATGCGTCGGGCCGTCCCGGCGTCGTCGAGGCGCACGGCCAGCTCGGCCCGGTAGGCCTGGGCCTCGACCCGGTCGCGCGCCGACGCCCCGGCGTCCCCGAGGGCCTCCTCGCGCCGCAGCGCTCCGTCGAGGATCTTCGCGGCCTGCCCGACGTCGCCGCGCGAGTCCGCCTGGACCACCGCGTTCGAGACGGCTCGCAGCAGGCGGGACTCACCCTCCAAGGCCGCGCCGAGCTCGGCCGCGTCGACGGCCGGCACGTCGGGCACGGAGCCGGTCGCCTCGGCTGCGTCGACCGTGTCGCCCGCCGGACCGTCGCCGGCCCGCCGCACGACGCGGATCCAGTTGCCCGAGGGGTCCACCAGGCTGAAGCCGCTCAGCCCGTCGGCGTTCGCCCGGCGGCGAGGCCTGGTGATCCGGGGGAACCCGCTCAGGGGGAGCCTCCCGTGGGCAGCGCGCAGGCCCGCTGCCCACGCGTCGTACAACGGCTCGGTGTCGTCGACCACGACGAGGCACGAGCCGTACGAGTCCTCCGGCCGGAAGCCCTCGATCCCGAAGTAGTGCAGGTCGATCCCCTCCCGCCGGAGCGCGAGGTACGGGTTCGGCCGGGTCTGCCGGTAGGTGACCTCGAACCCGAGAGCCGCAGCGAAGTCGCCGATCTCGTCGATCGACGCGCACGGCAGCAGGGGGACCATCGACTCGTTCGCCATGTCCCCATCCCACCACCAGGCACAGGAGTCGACCACCGCCCGGCCCCGACCTGCGCGACCGGGGCACGCGGCGAGACGACCGCACGCGGAGGGGACGCCGTCGGGCGGGCCCTGGTCGCGGCACGACGGCCCTCCCTTGCGCGCGCCTCGGTGGGCGCCCCGGCTCGGCCCGCGGGGACTCCCCAGCAGGTCAGGCCGCGACCACTCCTCCAGATCAGGCCGCAGCCGCTCCCCCTCCTCAGGCCGCGACCGCTCCTCCAGATCAGGCCGCAGCCGCCTGGGCCACCCGCACCATGTTTCCCGACGGGTCCCTGAACGCGCAGTCGTGCGGTCCCCAGTCCTGGTCCATGGGCTCCTGGAGGACCTCGGCCCCCGAGGCCCGGACGGTCTCGAAGAGCGCGTCGACGTCGTCGGTCTCGAACACGAGGATCGGCAGGACACCCTTGATCATGAGCTCCTGGAGCGCGTCCCCGTCGGCCTGCGACCGGCCCGCGTGCGGGGCCGAGAGCACGATCCCGAGCCCCGGCTGCACGTCGGAACCGAGGGTCACCCAGCGGAACCCGCCCGCGCCCACGTCGTTGTGCACCTTGAGGCCGAGCGCGTCGCCGTAGAAGGTGATCGACTCGTCGACGTCGTTGACGGTGATGTTGCAGAACTTCAGCGAGATGGTCATGACGGCGACTCTAGGACGAGGCCCGTGCGCTCGCTTCTCCGATCCTGCTCGATGCTCGCGCGGCCGTGCCGGACGTGCCGGACGGGCCCGTCGCGCCCCGGGCCGGGCGCGTGACGACCTGCGCGACGCACGGGGGCATCGCCTTCACGGCGGCGTGCTCGCGGCTCCGGTACACCGACGGGGGCTCGCCCACGATCTCCGCGAACTTCGCGCTGAACGAACCGAGCGACGTACACCCCACGGCCATGCACGCGTCCGTGACGCTCGCGCCGCCGCGCAGCAGGGCCATGGCGCGCTCGATCCGGCGCGTCATGAGGTAGCAGTAGGGCGTCTCGCCGTAGGCCGCACGGAACCGCCGCGAGAAGTGCGCCGGCGACATGAGCGCCTTGCGCGCCATGGTCGGGACGTCGAGCGGCGCCGCGTACTCCCGGTCCATCAGGTCGCGGGCGCGGCGCAGCAGGACGAGCTCCTCGAGCTCCTGCGGGGTCATGCTCCGAACGTAGCACCGGGCCCCCTCGGCCGGCCGCCCCGAGGCAAGGTCCAGGGCGACCGTCGGTCCGACGGCGTCCCGGACCCGGCCCCGGGTCGTCAGGAGCGCGGGGCCTCAGCCCTGCGCGAGCCTCGTGAGCAGCAGCGCCTCGGCCAGGACGACCTTCTCGAGCTCGCCCAGGTGGACGGACTCGTTGGCACCGTGAGCACGCGAGTCAGGGTCTTCGACACCCGTGACCAGGATCGCCGCGTCCGGGAAGACGTCGAGCAGGTCGGCGATGAACGGGATCGAGCCGCCGATGCCGATGTCGACCGGCGCGGTGCCCCACGACGTCTCGAAGGCCCAGCGCGCGGCCTGCATCGCCGTCGAGTCGGTCGGCGCCTGGAAGGGCTTGCCGAGCTCGCCGTCACGGACCGTGACCTGCGCTCCGAAGGGAGCGTTCGACTCGAGGTGCGTGCGCAGCGCGGCGAGCGCGGCGACGGGGTCCTGGCCGGGCGCGATGCGCAGCGAGAGCTTCGCGGTCGCGCGCGGGGTCAGCGTGTTGGACGCGTGCGCGACGCTCGGTGCGTCGATCCCGATGACCGACAGCGCGGGCTTGGTCCACAACCGGCCGGACAGCGCGCCCTCCCCCGCGAGGCGCACCCCGTCGAGGACCGAGGAGTCGGCGCGGAAGTCCGCCTCCTCGTAGTCGACGCTCGGGTCCGGCGCGGACACCAGCCCGTCGACCGCGACGTTGCCCTGGTCGTCGTGCAGGGTCGTGATGAGGCGCGCGAGCAGCGTGAGCGCGTCGAGGACCGGGCCGCCGAACATGCCCGAGTGGACTGCGTGCCCCAGCACGGCGACCTCGACCTCGCAGTCGACGAGCCCGCGCAGGCTCGTCGTGAGCCCTGGGACCCCGACCTTCCAGTTCGAGGAGTCCGCGACGACGATCACGTCGGCCGCGAGCAGGTCCTCGTACTGGTGCAGGAAGGGCAGGAAGCTCGGCGAGCCGACCTCCTCCTCGCCCTCGACGAAGACCGTGACACCGATCGGCAGGTCGTCCCCGAGCGCGGCGAGGGCACGCAGCGCACCGACGTGCGCGACGATCCCGGCCTTGTCGTCGGCCGCACCGCGGCCGAACAGGCGACCGTCGACCTCGGTCGGGACGAACGGGTCGGTGTCCCACGCGGCGGCGTCGCCCGGGGGCTGGACGTCGTGGTGCGCGTAGAGCAGGACCGTGGGTGCGCCCTCGGGGGCCGGGCGGCGCGCGACGACCGCGGGCGCGCCGAGCGGGCCGGCGACCCCGGTCGCCTGCAGGATCTGCACCTCGGGCAGGCCTGCCCCGCGCAGGAGCTCGGCCACGGCCTCGGCGCTCGCCGCGACGTGCGCCTGGTCGAAGGCCGCGTTCGACACGGACGGGATGCGCACGAGCGCCTCGAGGTCCTCGCGCAGGGCGGGGAAGAGGTCGGCGACCCGGGCGCGCAGGTGAGCGACGTCGTCGGGCTCGGAAGGAGTACTGGTTCCTGGTGTGCTGTTCACCCGGCCAACGCTACCCGCCGGTACGTTCCCGGTCCGGCCCGCACCCGTGACGAGGCAGCCCCCGTCCTCGACTACGCTGGACCTGTGTTCTCACGCAACAAGTCCTCCGCGCCCTCGTCGAACGACGCCCCCGATCCCGTCGCCGCTGCGGCCGAGATCGAGAAGGCCGGCGGCAAGGGCAGGCCGACGCCCAAGCGCAAGGTCTCCGAGGCCGCCAACAAGCGCCCGCTCGTGCCCTCGGACCGCAAGTCGGCGGCCAAGACGGCGCGCCAGCAGCAGCGTGACGCACGCGACCGCCAGTTCCAGGCCATGCAGACGGGCGACGAGCGCTACATGCCTGCCCGGGACAAGGGCCCCGTCAAGCGCTACGTGCGCGACTACGTGGACGCCCGCTGGAACCTGGGCGAGTTCTTCTTGCCCGTGGCCCTGGTGTTCATCGTCCTGACGTTCGTGTTCAACCAGAACCTGAACATGGCGACGATCATCATCTTCGTGCTCTACGGGATCGTGCTCATCACGATCATCGACGCGTTCATCATGTGGCGTTCGCTCAAGAAGCGCCTGATCGCGAAGTTCGGGCCGAGCGCCCCCAAGGGCAACGCCATGTACGCCATGATGCGCGCGTTCCAGCTGCGCCGCGCGCGCCTGCCCAAGCCCATGCACAAGAAGCACGGCTCCTTCCCCGAGTAGTCGCCGGCCGGTCCGCCGGACGGACCGGAGTTGCACCGAGGTGCCCCGGGCAACCTAGTGTTGTCCCCATGCCCAACTACCGCTTCCTCGGCAACTCCGGTCTCAAGATCTCCGAGATCACCTACGGCAACTGGCTCACCCACGGCTCGCAGGTCGAGAACGACGTCGCCACCCAGTGCGTCCACGCCGCGCTCGACGCCGGCATCACCACGTTCGACACCGCGGACGTCTACGCGAACACCAAGGCCGAGCAGGTCCTCGGCGACGCCCTCAAGGGCCAGCGCCGCGAGTCGCTCGAGATCTTCACCAAGGTCTACTGGCCCACGGGCCCCGGCGGGGCCAACGACTCGGGCCTGTCGCGCAAGCACGTCATGGAGTCCATCAACGGCTCGCTCCAGCGCCTCGGCACCGACTACGTCGACCTCTACCAGGCGCACCGCTTCGACCAGTCGACCCCGCTCGAGGAGACGATGCAGGCGTTCGCCGACATCGTCCGCCAGGGCAAGGCCCTCTACATCGGCGTGAGCGAGTGGACCGCGGACCAGATCCGTGCGGGTCACGCCCTGTCGAAGGAGCTCGGCTTCCAGCTCATCTCGTCCCAGCCCCAGTACTCGATGCTGTGGCGCGTCATCGAGGACGAGGTCGTCCCGACCTCGCGCGAGCTGGGCCTGTCCCAGATCGTCTGGTCCCCCGTCGCCCAGGGCGTCCTGTCCGGCAAGTACCTGCCCGGCCAGCCCGCCCCGGCGGGTTCGCGCGCCACGGACGCCAACGGCTCGCGCTTCATCCAGCAGTTCATGACCGAGGACGTGCTCACGCGCGTCCAGCAGCTCAAGGCCGTCGCCGACGAGCTGGGTCTGACGCAGGCACAGCTCGCGGTCGCGTGGGTCCTGCAGAACGACAACGTCGCTGCCGCCCTGATCGGCGCCTCGCGCCCCGAGCAGGTCGCCGAGAACGTCAAGGCCTCGGGCGTGGTCATCCCCGCCGAGCTCATGACGAAGATCGACGAGATCCTCGGCGACGTCGTCGAGCGCGACGCCGGCAAGACCGCCGCCGGAGCCCCCGGACCGCGCTGACCCTTGCTCGCTGGCCCTGCGGCCTGACCGCAAGGCCGATCCCCCGACGGCGGCCCCGGGTGCTCACCGAGCGCCCGGGGCCGCCGTCGTCGTGCCGGGACTCCCGCCGTGGCCGGTGCGCGGTACACCCTGGCCCCACAGCACCCCCTCGCCCGACCTACGGTGTCAGGGTGTCCTCACCTTGCTTCCCGGCCCGCGTCGTCACGGCGACGCGCATCACGCCGCACATGGTCCGTGTCCATCTCGAGGTCGTCGGCGACTGGCGGTGGACGACCGACGGGCAGGGCGACGAACGCATCGACCTCGCCTTCCCGTTCCCCGGCGAGACCGTCGCCGAGATCGCCTTCTTCAACCAGGACGACTACGGGGTCGTGCCCGTCGAGGGCATCGAGCCCCCGTGGCGTCACTACACGGCCCGCCGCGTGCACGACGCGGGCCGGACGATCGTGGTCGACCTCGCGGTGCACGACGGCGGCCTCGCGTCCGACTGGGCCGTGCGCGCCGAGCCGGGCCACGTGCTGGGCGTCTTCGCGGGCGGAGACTCGCGCAGCTACTACGACGCCCCCGCCGATGCCGAGTGGCGTCTGCTCGTCGCCGACCCCACGGGCCTGCCGGGTCTGGGGCGCATCGTCGAGGAGCTCCCGGCCGGGGCCGTCGCGCACGCGGTCGTCGAGGTCCCCACGCTCGAGGACCGCCAGAAGCTCGAGACCCGGGGCGACGTGACCTACACCTGGCTCGTCACGGCCGAGGGCGCCCGCACGGGCACCGCGCTCGTCGAGGCCGTGCGCGGCCTGTCCGTCCGGACGACGCCGGGCTACGCATGGGTCGCGTGCGAGAGCGCCGCGAGCCGTGACGTCCGCCGCACCCTGCGCACCGCCTGGGGCATGCCGCGCGACCGGCACCAGGTCGTCGGGTACTGGACCGCGGGAGCCGTCAACGTGCGCGCGGACCGCGACGACGAGGACGCGCAGCCGCACGAGCACGACCACGAGCACGACCACGAGCACGACCACGCCGAGCACGAGCACGCCGAGCCCGCGCACCAGCACTAGGCCCCGCCGGGGCGCCAAAGTGGCGGCCCGGCCGTCCGACTGCCCGACGACGGAGCGCACCCGCGCGCCCCGGGTGCGCTCCGTCGTCGGGCTTCCCCCTCGTGGGAGAGCGTTCGCGACGACCGGTCGCGGAACCGCGGCGAACGAGCCTAGGCAGCGTTGGGCTCAGGCTCGCCCGCTTCCCCTCCCAGACCGTCCGTGCCGCGCGTGCCGCGCGTACCCTCGACCGGCCCCGGGCCGACGGCCCCGTCCGCCGACGCGACGTCCTCCGTGAGGTGCGCGACGCCGTCGGCCACCTCGACCGGGACGACCGCCGGACGCAGGTGCGGCGCGAGCCGCCTCGCCGCGACCTGGACGACGGGGCCGACGCCCAGCGCATAGAGGACCGTCGCCCACCCGAGCGTCCCGCCCAGCGCGAACCCGATCGCGACCACGAGGACCTCGATCGCGGTCTTGACGCGCCGCACGGGCCAGCCCGTGCGGGCGACCAGGCCCGTCATGAGGCCGTCCCGCGGACCGGGTCCGAGCCGCGCGCCGAGGTAGGCGGCGGTCGCGACGCCGTTGAGGACCACGCCCGCGACCGCGAGCGCCACCCGGCCGACCGTCGTGGGGTCGGGGTCGATGCGCTCGAGCAGCAGCAGGAACGGGTCGAGGGTCGCGCCGATCACGACGATGTTGGCGATCGTGCCGATCCCGGGGCGCTGGCGCAGCGGGATCCACAGCAGCATGACCACGACGCTCGCGGCCACGACGACCACCCCGAGCGGGAGCCCCGTGCGCAGGGCGACCCCCTGGTGGAAGACGTCCCACGGCATGGCGCCCATGCCCGAGTGGAGGAGCATGGCCATGGTCAGCGAGAAGCCGAAGAGCCCGAGCGCGAGCTGGAGGGTGCTGCGGAGGGGGCTGAAGCCCTGAGTGATCGACACTCCCCCACTGTGCGGCATCAATGGACTGGTAATCCATAGCCAATTCGGCGAGAGTGGCCCCATGTCCACCTCGCTCGCCGCGCCCGCTCCCACGCTCCCTCCGGTGCACCGCCGGCTCTCTGCACCAGCGCTCGGCGCGCTCATCACGGGGTGGCAGACCGAGGGGCCCGCGTACGTCGCGCTCGCCGACGCGGTGCGTGGCGCGGTCCTGTCCGGCACGGTCGCCCCGCACACGCGCCTGCCGAGCGAGCGCGACCTCGCCGGGGCCCTGGGCGTGTCCCGGACCACCACGGCCGCGGCCTACGCGGCGCTGCGCGAGCGCGGGTTCGTCACGAGCCGCACGGGCGTCGGGACGGTCGCGGTCCTGCCGCGCCCCACGCGCCGCTCCCAGCCCCGGTGGTGCGGCGGTGACGCCCCGGTCCCCGTGGGCGTCGAGCCACCCGACGACCTGGTGGACCTGGGCCAGGCCGCCCCCGCCGCCCCGCCCCAGCTCCACGCGGCCTACGGGCGCGCGCTCGAGGCCCTGCCCGACTACCTGTCGGGCCGCGGGTACGAGCCGCTCGGCCTCCAGCCGCTGCGCGAGGCGATCGCGCACCGGCTCACCGAACGCGGCACCCCCACGACCCCCGACCAGGTCCTCGTCACCACGGGCGCCCAGCACGCGATCTCGACGATCGCGCAGTCGGTCCTCGGCCCGCGCGACCGGGTCGTGGTCCAGTCCCCCACGTACGCGCACGGCATCGAGGCCATGGTCGGGCGCGGGGCGCGCGTCGTCGGGTTCCCCGTGGGAGCAGGGCTGCCGGGCGACGGCCCGGGCTTCGACGTCGCGCTCTTCGAGTCGACGGTCCGCGCGGCCACCCCGCGGCTCGCCTACCTGATCCCCGACTTCCACAACCCCACGGGGTACAGCCTCACGCCCGACGAGCGTGCCGAGGTGCGCCGCATCGCGCTGCGCCACCGCGTGACCGTGATCGGCGACGAGACGCTCTCGGACATCGCGCTCGACGGCCCCGCGCCCGAGCCGCTCGCGGGCGACGGGTCGGCGACGAGCCACCTGCTCACGGTGGGGTCGGCGTCCAAGACCTTCTGGGGCGGGCTGCGCGTGGGGTGGGTCAGTGCGCACCCCGACGTCGTCGCGCACCTCGCCCGGACCCGTGCGGCGAGCGACATCGCGACCTCGGTCCTCGAGCAGCTCGCGGTGACCGAGCTGCTCGCCCGACGCGAGGAGGTCCTCGCGGAGCGGCTTCCCCTGCTGCGCTCGCAGCGGGATCTGCTGCGCTCGGCCGTCACGGCCGCGGTGCCGTCGTGGCGCGTGGCGTCGCCCGCGGGCGGGTTGTCGTTGTGGATCGACCTGGGGCGTCCGCTCGCGCACGCCCTGACCGCGGCGGCGGCCGTGCGCGGCGTGGTGATCAACCCGGGGCCGTCCCTCACGCCCGACGGCGGAGCGACCTCGCGCGTCCGGCTCACCTTCGCGCCGGACGCCGAGGCGATCGGGCGGGCCGTGCCCCGGTTGGCGGCCGCGTGGGAGCACGTCGTGGGGTAGGTCGTCGTGGGCTAGGTCGTCGTCGGGTAGGTCGTCGTGGGCGGGGGACGGGTCGGTCTGGTCTCGGTGCCGAGCATGCGGTTGTCGTCGCGAATCGCCTCC
>NZ_JACSQF010000026.1:21229-25673 GCF_014836755.1 Oerskovia merdavium | reverse complement strand
CCTCCTGCCCGACGACAACCGCATGCTCGACCAGCGGCAACCGCATGCTCGGCGCGACAGGGGCAGGTTCGGGCACCGCCTCGTGCGCGGCCGCTAGGGTGACCCGATGCCCGCCGACGTGTCCTTCCGCGCCCCGACCGACCGGGACCGCGGGTCCGCCGACGACCTCGGGCTCCTCGCGTCGGCCAGCGGCCGCACCGGTTCGGCGTTGCAGAGTCTCGCGGTCGAGGTGTCGGGAGCACCGGCGGTCGTCGCGCTCGACGACGGCCGGATCGTGGGCCTCGCGTCGTACGCCGCAGGCGGCCGCCACTCCGTCCTGAGGTATCTCGCGGTCGACAGCACCTACCGAGGGAACGGGATCGGCCGACGGCTCGTGTACGCGGTCCGGGACCGCGCACCACGCGTGGCGCTCATCGCCGAGACGGACGACGCCGCCGTCGCGTTCTACCGTCAGACTGGCTTCGCCGTCACGGCCTTGCCGCGCGACCCCCGCTGGCCCCACGTCCAGCGATACCGCTGCGTCCTCGCCGCGGACGCCCGCTGACCCGCGGCGACGCCCCGTGCCGGGCCGGCGGGGGCCGGTCGGAGTCCAGCAGCACCTCGGACGACAGGCTCACGCCGTGCGCAGCTCCACGGTGGCCGTCGCCTGGGCGCCGTCGTTCAGCAGGCGGGCCGCTGCCGCTCCCTGTGCCGCGAGGTCACGCCAGCTCTCGCCGAGCCACTGCTCGGCGTCGAACTGGTTGGTGAACGCCGGGCTCACGGGCGTCGTGAGCGCGCGCCCGTCCGCGTCGTCGAGCTCCCACACCCACTGGGGTCGGATCATCGTGCGCCTCCACCTCGAACGCCCCGGGCCGCGTCGCGCACCAGGGACCGGTTGATGCTCGCGGCCCAGAACGGGCCGTTGTAGATCATGCCGGTGTAACCCTGCACGAGGTCGGCGCCCGCCGCCAGGTAGGCGCGTGCGTCGTCGGCCGTCGAGATGCCCCCCACGCCGATGATCGTGACGTCCGGGCCGAGCCGACCGCGGAGGCGAGCGACGACGTCGAGCCCGCGCTCGAGCAGCGGAGGGCCCGAGAGCCCGCCCGGACCCAGATCGTGCCCGATCGTCGTGTTGACCGCCACGACGCCGTCGAGCCCCAGCTCGAGCGCGAGGTCGGCGACCGCGTCGACGTCCTCGTCCGCGAGGTCCGGGGCGATCTTGACGAGCAGCGGGATGCGGCGTGCCCCGGCGGCGCGCGTCGAGTCGTCGGCCGCCTCGCGGACCGCCTGGAGGATGGGCCGCAGCGCCTCGGTCGACTGCAGGTCGCGCAGGCCCGGGGTGTTGGGCGAGGACACGTTGACGACCAGGTAGTCGGCGTGGGGCGCGAGGAGCGCGGCGCTCGTCGCGTAGTCGCCCGCAGCGTCCTCTGCCGGGGTGACCTTGGTCTTGCCGATGTTCGCGCCGATCATGACGGCTCGCCCGGACGCCGAGCGCCGCAGGGCTTCGAGACGCTGGGCCGCGGCCGCCGCACCCTCGTTGTTGAAGCCCATGCGGTTGCGGATGCCGCGCAGCGACAGCTCGCGCCACATGCGCGGCTTCTCGTTGCCGGGTTGGGCGTGCGCCGTCACGGTCCCGATCTCGATGAACGCGAAACCCAGCATGGTCAGGCCGCGGATCGCCTTGGCGTTCTTGTCGAAGCCGCCCGCGAGACCGAACGGCGCCGGGAACGAGCGGCCGAGCGCCTGGACGCTGCCGGGGCCGTTCGCGCCACGGCCCAGGTACGGGGCCGAGGCGCCCTGGATGACCCCGCCCACGACGGGCGTGCGTCCCGCGAGGGAGATGACCGGGAACACCACCTCGTGCGCCTTCTCGGGGTCCATGTGCTTGAAGACGCCGTTGAAGAGGAGGGAGTACAGCCGGCTCATGCGGGATCCTTCGGTTCGGTGATGGAGGTCTGGGGCGGGCGCGTGCGCCACAGCCAGGTGAGGCCCACGACCGGCAGGACCAGCGGCACGAACCCGTACCCGATCCCGAAGTCGGACCAGACCGTGGGCTCGGGGAACGCCGCCGGGTCCAGCAGGGACCACGCACCGACGGCGAGCACGCCCACGAGCTCGACGCTCACCGCGGTCCAGGCGACGGTCCGCGAGGTGCGCGACCCGCGCGCGAGCGCGACGGTCGCGACGATGTAGACCACGGCCGCGAGCGCCGAGAGGACGTAGGCGACGGGGGCCTCGTGCCAGTCGCGCAGGAGCTGGACGGACGCGCGCGCGGTCGCGGCCACCGCGAAGATCCCGTAGACGAGGACCAGGACGCGGCCGAAGCCGCTGCCCGTGGTGCGCGGCGTGTCCGAGGAGCGGGCGGTCTGGGGAGACCCCTCGCCCGACGACGTCGCCGGGGTCGCGGGGTCGGGTGCGGTCTCGGGGTTCTCGGGGTGCGTCACGCCATCTCTCCTCAGGCGGTCCAGATCTGCCACAGCCGCCACTCGAGGAACGCGACGGTGATCGCGGCGACCGCGAGCACGACCGAGCTCCAGCGCGTGCGTTCGGCGAACGCCCAGACGGCGGCGACGGGCAGGATGAACAGGGCGGTGATCAGGTATCCCCAGAGCTTCACGGGGTCGGACGCCGAGCTCCCGGTCGCCGCGAGCACTCCGGCGACGATCATCTGCACGACGATCACGCCCTCGATGACGGCACCGCCCCACAGCTGCTTGAGGATCACGGCACGGTCGCGGGCGACGAACCACCCTGCCCAACCGGTGAGTGCCGCGCACAGCGCGACGGCGAGGAGGACGAGGGGGAGGACCACGACGCCGAGCCTACCGGCGCGGGGCCCACGGGCAGGAATCGTCCGACCGTCCCACGCCGCGCGCGGGGGCGTGCCCGTCCCGCCGGTGGCCCGGCGGCCTGCAGCGGCTAGCATCGAGGCGTGGCTGAACTCACTCTCTCCAGCAAGAACCCGACCGGCGTGAAGGTCGACGCGCTCGTCGTCGGGACCCAGACGACGTCAGACGGCGTGGCCGTCGTGGGGGACGACCTCCCCCGCGACGTGGTCGCCGAGCTCGAGGCCCTCGCTCCGGCGCTCGGCATCACGGGCGCGCGCGACGAGGTCCGCACGGTGCCCGCGGGTGCCCACCTCAAGGCGGGCGTGCTCGTCCTGACGGGCCTCGGTGCCCGTGACGCCTCGGGCTCGTTCCCGGCCGAGACGCTGCGCCGTGCGGCCGGCGCAGCGGTCCGCGAGCTGACCGGGGCCTCGTCCGTCGCGGTCGCGCTGCCTGCCGCCGACGAGGCCGAGGTCGCGGCGATCGCCGAGGGCGCGCTCCTCGGGGCGTACTCGTTCACTCGCTACCGCGAGACCGCGGCCGGGGCCAAGGCCACGGGGCCCGTCGCGACGATCGAGGTCCTCACCTCGCTCGCCCGCGGGGCCAAGGCCAAGGCTGCGGTCGAGCGGGCCGCGACGATCGCCGCGGCGGTCCACGCGACGCGCGACCTGGTCAACACGGCCCCGAACGACCTGTTCCCCGCAGCCTTCGCCGACATCGCCAAGGCAGCGGCCAAGGGCACGGGCGTCAAGGTGACCGTGCTCGACGAGAAGGCCCTCGCGGCGGGTGGCTACGGCGGCATCCTCGCCGTCGGCCAGGGGTCCTCGCGCGGCCCGCGCCTCGTGAAGGTCTCCTACTCCCCCTCGCGCCCGCACGCCAAGGTCGCGCTCGTGGGCAAGGGCATCACGTTCGACTCGGGCGGCATCTCGATCAAGCCCGCCAAGGGCATGGAGGCCATGAAGTCGGACATGGCCGGTGCGGCCGCCGTCCTGCACACCGTGCTCGCGGCCTCGAGGCTCGGGCTGCCGGTCGCGGTGACCGGGTGGCTCTGCCTCGCGGAGAACATGCCGTCGGGCACGGCCCAGCGCCCCTCGGACGTCATCACGATCCGCGGCGGCAAGACCGTCGAGGTCCTCAACACCGACGCCGAGGGGCGTCTGGTCATGGCCGACGGACTGGTCGCCGCGATCGAGGAGAACCCGGACGTCGTGCTCGACGTCGCGACGCTCACCGGGGCACAGATGGTCGCGCTGGGCACCCGGGTCTCGGCCGTCATGGGCACCGAGTCCGTCCGCAGCGAGGTCGTCACCGCGGCCGAGGCCGCGGGCGAGCAGTTCTGGCCCATGCCGCTGCCCGAGGAGCTCGCCGCCTCCATGAAGTCGAAGGTCGCGGACATCGCGAACATCGGCGACCGGTTCGGCGGCATGCTCGTGGCAGGCCTCTTCCTCCAGGAGTTCGTCGGTTCCACGCCGTGGGCCCACCTGGACATCGCTGGCCCCTCGTTCAACGAGGGCTCGGCGTTCGGCTACACGCCGGTCGGCGGCACGGGCGTCGCGGTGCGCACCCTGGTCGAGCTGCTCGAGGCCCGCGCGACGAAGTAGGTCATCCTGACGCAGCACAGGGCGGGCGCGACCTCGAGG
>NZ_JACSQF010000026.1:0-21219 GCF_014836755.1 Oerskovia merdavium | reverse complement strand
GCCCCCGCCGCCCCCCCCCCCCCCCCCCGCCCTGTGCTGCGTCAGGATCCGGGCCGGGCCGCGCGGCCCGCCCGGGCGCTCAGCGCCGACGTTGCCTGGAGTTCCAGTCGCGCATGCGCTGCGGGTAACCCGTGAAGTTCACGTCGTAGACCGGGAGCTCGAGCTGCTCGGCGAGCTTGCGCGCGGTCCTGGCGTCGGGGACCCGGCGACGCGTCCACTCCCCCGTGGTCGCGATCAGCATGAGGGTCGTGGGCGTGTCGTTCGTCGGTGGTTCGATGTACGCCTCGACCCCGACGCGGGTACGGGCGAAGTCGGCCAGGTGCTCGACCGTGGCCCGTCGCTGGTCGGCCGCGGACGGCGAGCCGGCGCCGCCCGACGACGTGGGACCGTTCGCGGGCTTGCGGGAGAAGAGCTGGGACAGCCTGGACATGGAGGCAGAGTACTTGCTCTGCCTGGAGCGGGCCTGAGATCGTCCGTCGGCCGGGTTCGTGTCGCGGACGGCGGTGTCGCCTGGCGGCCTGCGCGCACCGCCTGCCTGCGTCGGTCCGCCGACCACCCGAGGGCCCGACGGCGAGTCCCCGGCCCTCGTCGTTCCCGTCCGCACCTGTCTTGAGCGTCACACCACCGACCGTGCGTTCCGATTGGGGTACGGGTGCCCAAAGTGCCAAGATGTCACAAGAACTTTGCTCTCCCTCTTTTCGTATGCCCCTAAGGAGCTGCACGTGGCCGAGACCGGCACACCTTTCGACGTCGTCGTCCTGGGCGGAGGCAGCGGCGGTTACGCCACGGCGCTGCGCGCCGCCGAGCTCGGCCTCGACGTCGCCCTCGTCGAGGCGCACAAGCTGGGCGGGACCTGCCTGCACAACGGCTGCATCCCGACGAAGGCCCTGCTGCACGCCGCCGAGCTCGCCGACAACGCCCGCGAGGGCAGCGCGTACGGCGTCCTGAGCCAGCTGCAGGGCATCGACATGAACGGCGTGAACGCGTACAAGGACGGCGTCATCGCCGGTCTGTACAAGGGCCTGCAGGGCCTCATCAAGTCGCGCAAGATCACGGTGATCGAGGGCCACGGCACGCTCGTCGCCGCGGACACGGTCGAGGTCGCGGGCCAGCGCTACACGGGCAAGAACGTCGTGCTCGCCACGGGCTCCTACGCTCGCTCGCTCCCGGGCCTCGAGATCGGCGGCCGGGTCATCACGTCCGACCAGGCACTGAACCTGGACTACGTGCCCAAGAGCGCGATCGTCCTGGGCGGCGGCGTGATCGGCGTCGAGTTCGCGAGCGTCTGGAAGTCGTTCGGCGCCGACGTGCAGATCATCGAGGCGCTCCCGCACCTCGTCCCCAACGAGGACGAGTCGCTGTCGAAGGCCCTCGAGCGCGCGTTCCGCAAGCGCAGCATCGGCTTCACGCTGGGCGACCGGTTCTCGGGCGTGACCCAGGACGACTCGGGCGTGCACGTGACCCTCGAGTCCGGCAAGACGTTCGACGCGGACCTCCTCCTGGTCGCCGTCGGCCGGGGTCCCCGCACCGCGGACCTGGGCTACGAGGCGCAGGGCATCACCATGGACCGCGGCTTCGTGATCGTCGACGAGCGCCTGCACACGGGCGTCGGCAACATCTACGCGGCCGGCGACATCGTCCCCGGGCTCCAGCTCGCGCACCGCGGGTTCGCCCAGGGCATCTTCGTGGCCGAGCAGATCGCGGGCCTGAACCCGACGCCGATCGTCGAGTCGGGCATCCCCCGCGTGACGTACTGCGAGCCCGAGGTCGCGTCGGTCGGCCTGACCGAGGCCAAGGCCAAGGAGCTGCACGGCGCCGACGGCGTCGAGACGCTCGAGTACAACCTTGCCGGCAACGGCAAGAGCAAGATCCTCGGGACCACGGGCTTCGTCAAGCTCGTCCGCCAGAAGGACGGCCCCGTCGTCGGCGTGCACATGGTCGGCGCCCGCGTCGGCGAGCTCATCGGCGAAGGCCAGCTCATCGTGAACTGGGAGGCGTACCCCGAGGACGTCGCCGCCCTGGTCCACGCGCACCCCACGCAGAACGAGGCTCTCGGAGAGGCCCACCTGGCCCTCGCCGGCAAGCCGCTGCACGCCCACAACTGACCCAACGATCGAAGGAGACCCGAGAGGTCATGTCTGACAACGTGCAGATGCCCGCACTGGGCGAGTCCGTCACCGAGGGAACCGTCACCCGCTGGCTCAAGGCCGTCGGCGAGAGCGTCGAGATCGACGAGCCCCTGCTCGAGGTCTCGACCGACAAGGTCGACACCGAGATCCCCTCGCCGTTCGCCGGCGTGCTCGAGCAGATCCTCGTCCAGGAGGACGAGACCGTCGAGGTCGGCACCGACCTCGCCGTGATCGGTTCCGGCGCGGGCGCAGCCCCCGCTGCCCCCGAGGCGCCGGCCGCTCCCGCCGCCGAGGCCCCGGCACCGGCCGCTGCTCCGGCAGCTCCCGAGGCCCCCGCCGCCGAGGCTCCGGCCCCGGCAGCCCCCGCCGCAGAGGCGCCTGCCACCGAGGCGCCCGCCGCCTCGGGCGGCGAGGAGATCAAGCTCCCCGCGCTCGGCGAGTCCGTGACCGAGGGCACCGTGACCCGCTGGCTCAAGGCCGTCGGCGAGACCGTCGAGATCGACGAGCCCCTGCTCGAGGTCTCGACCGACAAGGTCGACACCGAGGTCCCGTCCCCCGTGGCCGGTACCGTCCAGCAGATCCTCGTCCAGGAGGACGAGACGGTCGAGGTCGGCACCGTGCTCGCGATCGTCGGCTCGGGCGCCGCGGCTCCCGCACCGGCTGCAGCAGCACCGGCACCCGCCGCCGCCCCGGCTCCCGCCCCCGCGGCACCGGCCGCTCCCGCAGCGCCGGCACCGGCTCCTGCTCCGGCTCCGGCTCCGGCTCCCGCCGCTACCCCGGCTCCGGCTCCCGCCGCAGCCCCGGCCCCCGCCGCTGCCGCCCCGGCCGCCCCGGCCGCTCCGGCGGCCCCGGCCTCGCGTGCCACCTCGGGCGCGACCGGTGGCTCCTACCTGACCCCGCTCGTGCGCAAGCTCGCCGCCGAGAAGGGTGTCGACGTCGCGTCCCTCACGGGCACGGGCGTCGGTGGCCGTATCCGCAAGGAGGACGTCCTCGAGGCGGCCGCCAAGGCGGAGGCTGCCAAGGCGACTCCTGCACCTGCCGCTGCTGCGCCGTCGGGCACCGCGCCCAAGGCCCCCAGCGTCCCGGCCGTCTCGCCGCTGCGCGGGACCACCGAGAAGATGTCGCGCCTGCGCAAGCTCGTCGCGACGCGCATGGTCGAGGCCCTGCAGACCCAGGCCCAGCTCACCACGGTGGTCGAGGTCGACGTGACCAAGGTCGCCAAGCTGCGCGCCAAGGCCAAGAACGACTTCAAGGCTCGCGAGGGCGCCAACCTCACGTTCCTGCCGTTCTTCACGCTCGCCGCGGTCGAGGCCCTCAAGGCCTACCCGAAGATCAACGCGAGCATCGACGGCGACTCGGTCGTCTACCACCCGCAGGAGAACGTCGGCATCGCGGTCGACACCGAGCGCGGCCTGGTCGTGCCGGTCATCAAGGACGCCGGTGACCTCAACCTCGCAGGGATCGCCCGCAAGATCGCCGACCTCGCCGGGCGCACCCGCATCAACAAGATCGGGCCGGACGAGCTGGGCGGCGCGACGTTCACGATCACGAACACCGGTTCCGGTGGCGCGCTGATCGACACGCCCATCGTCCCCGGCGGCCAGGTCGCGATCCTGGGCACGGGCACGATCGTCAAGCGTCCGGTCGTCGTGACCGACGCAGACGGCAACGAGTCGATCGCGATCCGTTCGATGAGCTACATCTTCCTGTCCTACGACCACCGCCTGGTCGACGGCGCGGATGCAGCCCGCTTCCTGGGTGCGATCAAGAACCGCATCGAGGAGGGCGCCTTCGAGTCCGAGGTCGGTCTCTGACCCTCGGAGCTCGCTGAGCCCACCACGACGGCGGCCCCTCGACCCTCACGGGTCGGGGGGCCGTCGTCGTGCTCGGGGCCCCAGGCACCGGACACGCCGGACGACGCGTGGCCCGAGCGGCGCAGGCAGGCCGCGCGGGCCGTACCGTGGTCGCATGGACATCGTCGTGGCCGGCTCGCACGGCCTGATCGGGACCGAGCTGCTCGAACGCCTGCGCGAGCGCGGGGACACCGTGCGCCGCCTGGTGCGCCGTCCTCCCCAGGCCGCGCACGAGGTCTTCTGGGACCCCGACGAGGACGCGCTGGACCCGCACGCGCTCGAGGGCGCGGACGCCGTGGTGAACTTCGCGGGCGCGGGGGTCGGCGACCACCGGTGGACGACCGAGTACAAGCGCACCATACTCGAGTCCCGGACCCGGACCGCAGGACTGCTCGCGCGCACGCTCGCGCACCTCGATGCTCCCCCGCCCGTGCTCCTGCAGGGCACCGCGGTGGGCTACTACGGGGACCGGGGTGCGGAGATCCTGACCGAGACCTCGGGCCCGGGCACGACGTTCCTCGCGCGCGTCGTCACCGAGTGGGAGGCCGCCACGGCCCCCGCGCAGGACGCGGGGGTGCGTGTGGCGCACCTGCGCACGGGGATCGTCCTGTCGCCCGACGGCGGCGCACTCTCGCGCATGCTGCCCCTCCTGCGGCTCGGCGTGGGGGGCCGTCTCGGGAGCGGTTCCCAGTACTGGAGCTGGATCACGCTGCGCGACCACGTCTCGGCCGTGCTGCACCTGCTCGACGCCGACGTGCACGGCCCCGTGAACCTGACGGGCCCCGCCCCGGCGACGAACACCGAGGTCACCCGCGCGCTCGCCCGGGCACTGCACCGTCCCGCAGCGCTGCCCGTGCCGTCCGTCGCGCTCAAGGTGGTGCTGGGCGAGTTCGCGTCCGACGTGCTGGGGTCCCAGCGCGCCCTGCCGCGCGTGCTGGAGGCGAGCGGCTTCAGGTTCGAGCACGACGACCTGGAGTCGGCAGCCCGCTGGGTCACGAGCGGCTGAGCACCTCTCAGCCGACCTCCCCGACGCGCCACGCGCCGTCGGCCCAGCGCAGCGTGAGCACCGCGACCTGAGGACTGGCCGCGGGGACCTGGGTCACCGCGCCGTCCGCGGTGCGCTGCGTGTGGGCGCCCACGACGTAGGTCACCTCGACGCTCGCCTCGTCCGGGCTGCCGGCGGGGCTGCCGGCGGCGCCGTCCGCGCCCACCGCGTCCGGCCTGCCGGAGGCCGTGCTCCGGGCGTCGAGGACCTCGGCCCGGGCCCCCTCGACGACGACACCAGCGCCCGTGATGCGCTCGAGCAGCTCGGCGTCGGCCTGCTCCGCGGGCGAGCCGGGCACCACGACCTCGGCGAGGGCTCGGTCTCCCGCCAACAGCTCGACCCTGCGCTCGGTGAGTTCGACCGCAGCGGCGAGCGGATCGTCGTGGCGACGGGTCGGGTCGGTGCCCGCTGCGACCCGGTCTTCCGCGCGAGGTCCGGCGACCGCTGGGTCCCGGACATCCGTGGCGGCCCCGGCCCAGGACCGCAAGGCCAGCCCACCTCCCGCCAGCGCTGCACAGAGCGTGAGCACGAGCACCGCGACGAGCACCGGGTGGCGCGGCCCGCGCGACCGGCCGCCGCGGTCCCGGCCCGGTCCGGTGCGTCCGCCCGTTCGGCCCCCGGTCGGCGGGGCCAGGCCCGCCGTTCCTTCAGCCCGGCCCCTGCCACCGGCCCGCGCCCGGGCCGCGGCGCGGGTGCCCGGTACGGGGTCACCGCCGTCGTGGCCCCTCGCCCGACGGGCGACGGGTCGAGGAGGGGCGCCCTCCTGGGAGACCGTGCCGCCTGCTGGAGCCCCGCTCCGAGGCCGTGGCCCCGGAGCATCCTCGGCGACCGCCCGGAGCGTTCCCCCCACGCCTCGGGGGCCAGGTCGTTCCGCGATGGCCGCGGCGGCCAGCCGCGCGGGGTCCGGGAGGACGATCGGGAGCGGCATCGCGGCCTCGTAGCAGAGCGCGGCGAAGGTCCCGGCCTCAGGGCGCCCGCGGGGGTCGGCGCGTTGGGCGGCGGCGAGCTCGGCGTGCAGCGCGGCGAGCGCCTCGTCGTTCCCCTCTCCCGGCCCGACGGCGCCGCGGGCTCCCGCGTGGAGCGTCGCCGGGGGCGGCACGAGCCCCGTGACGAGCGCGGCGAGCGCCCGGACGTCCTCCGCGGGGCTCCCGGTCGAGACCTCGAGCGGTGCGCGGAGCACCGCTCGACCGTCGGCGCCGACCGTCACGTCCTTCCGGTCGAGCGCTCCGTACGTCTGGCCGGCGACGTGGAGCGCCGCGAGCGCCTGCGCGAGCGGGACCACGAGGGTCACCGCCTCGCCCGCGCTCAAGGGTGCGCGGCACGCCAGGAGAAGGTCCAGGCTGGTCCCGAGCGAGCGTCGGGTCAGGACTCCGAGGTGCGCAGCGTCCCCCTCGACGACCTCGTCGATCGTGGCGAGGTGCTCGTGGTCGAGCGCACGCAGCACGCCCAGGCGCTCGACGACCTGCGCGCGCTCACCGGGCTCTGCGGGCACCGGCACGAGCGTCAGGTCGTCCTGGCGCCCGGCGCCGTCGACGACGACCCACACCGGGCGGTCGGCGCGCTGCGCGTCCCGGGACGGCCCGCTGCCGGAGACCTTCCAGCCCCGTCGCGCGAGCTGTGCGGCGAGCGCCGGCGGGAGTGGCGGTTCGTCGGGCCCGCCACACGTCCTCCCGGGTCGCCGAGGGCGTGACTCGCGGACGGGGCGTGCACTCGACATGCCCCTATCCCATCAGGGCGGGCCGACCGTCCCGACTTGTCCACAGGCCGAACCTGGCCGTCGGGCCGCAGAGGGCTCAGACGTCGAGGCGACGTCCGCTGCGCGCGCTCTCGCGTGCCACGTCCAGCACGTGTGCCGTCCGTACGGAGTCGGCCGGGTCGACCGGGACCGGCCCGCCCGTGAGCCACGCGCCCACCGCGCGGTAGAAGTCGGCGTGCCCACCTGGGGCGCGTGGCACGGGGGTCCGCTCGCGTCCGCGGGTGATCCATCCCTCGGTGCCCTCGGGAGCCGCGTCGTCGAACACCTCGAACGGCGAGTCGTCGTTCTCGAACGTGGTCACGACGTAGGCGCCCGCGGTGCCGAGCACGCGCGTGCGCGGTCCCGGCGCACCCACGACCGAGGCCGCCCAGAGCCGGCTCACGACCCCTCGCCCCTGGCGGCCCTCGTGGTGCAGGGTCAGGAAGACGTCGTCCTCGGTCGGGGTCGTCAGGGCGCGCAGCTCGGCGTAGACCGAGCGCACGGGTCCGAAGAGCCGGGTCGCCGAGTCCACGAGGTGCGGACCGAGGTCGAGCAGGAGGCCGCCGCCGACGGGGTCGTTCTCCTTCCACCTCTGCTGGGGAACAGGTCGCCACCGTTCCCACCGGCGCTCGAACGTGTGCACCTCGCCGAGCTCACCCGAGGCCAGGACCGCCTCGAGAGTGAGCTGCTCGGGGTCCCAGCGCCGGTTCTGGAAGACCGTGAAGGGCGTGCCCGCGGCGGCCGCGACCGCGACCACCTCGGCCGCCTGGGTGCCGTCGAGCGCGATCGGCTTGTCGAGCACGAACGGCACGCCGGCCGCGGAGACCTGTGCGGCGTGCTCTGCGTGCAGCCCCGACGGGCTCGCGATCACCACCACGTCGTAGGCGCCCCGGTCCGCCAGCAGCCCGGAGAGGTCGTCGTGCAGGTGCACCCCGGGCCAGTCCTGCTCCGCCTGGGTGCGACGGCCCGGGTCGCGCGCGACCACAGCGGTCACCCGGAGCCCCGCCTCGCGGGCGAGGCGGGCGTGGATGCCCCTGCCCGCGCCGCCGTACCCGACCAGCCCGACACGTGCGACGTGTTCCTGCGTGCTGCGTGCGCTCATGGCGACCAATCTAGCCGCCGTCCTGGAGCACCTCCGAAGACTGGCAGAATGTACCGAATCCTCCTGGAACTGTCGTTCTCGGCATGTGCCCGAGTTCGGGAAGGTCGTCCGTTGAGCACCAAGAGCCCCAAGAGCTCGAAGAGTCAGAAGAGTGCGCGGCTGCGCCGCGTCGTCCGCATCACCCTCATCGCCCTGGCGCTGGGCGTCGTCATCGCCAACGCGGTGAACCAACAGACGATCGAGGCCCACGAGGCACCCGCCTCGGGGACCGCGCTCGCGGCGCTCGTGACGCTCGACGTCAAGGGGCCCGCGGCCTCGACCGGGTACGAGCGCGAGAACTTCGGCTCTGCCTGGGCAGACGTCGACGGCAACGGCTGCGACACCCGCAACGACATCCTCGCGCGCGACCTCACCGACCTCACGTACTCGACGCGCGACAAGGCGTGCGAGATCCGGACGGGCACGTTCGACGACCCGTACACGGGCGAGGTGATCAGCTTCGTGCGAGGCACCAAGACCAGCTCGGCGGTCCAGATCGACCACGTGATCCCGCTCATGGACGCGTGGCGCAAGGGCGCGCAGTCCTGGGACGCCGAGACACGCCTGCGCTTCGCGAACGACCCTCTCAACCTGCTCGCGTCGGACGGCTCGGCCAACCAGTCGAAGGGGGCGCGGGACGCGTCGGCCTGGCTGCCGCCCAACAACGCGTTCCGCTGCACCTATGTCGCGCGGCAGATCGCGGTCAAGGTGACCTACGACCTGTGGGTCACCGCCGCCGAGCGCGACGCCATGGCCACGGTCCTGGACGGCTGCCCGTCGGAGCCGCTCCCCGTCGCCTCCTGAGGCTTCCGCACCGTGCAGGCCGTCCTGCACGGTGCGACCCCCTGGCTCGCGCCGACCCGGCAGCCCCGCGGCACTTCGCGACCTGCGGAAGGACCCGCAGTCACCTCACGCGGCACCACGAGCGGGTCCCGGGCGGCCGCCTGACGCGAGGCGACCGCCCGGGCCCGCGGCTCAGGGTGCGGCCCGGCGGAGGGAGCCCGGCCACCAGACGACGCGTCCGACGTCGTGCACCAGCGCCGGGACCAGCAGGCTGCGGACGATCAACGTGTCCACCAGGACACCGAACGCGACGATGAACGCGAGCTGCGCGAGGAAGAGCAGCGGGATCACCCCGAGCGCCGCGAACGTCGCGGCCAGGACGACGCCCGCCGACGTGATGACCGAGCCCGTGACCGCGAGCGCCCGCAGCGTGCCGCGGCGCGTGCCGATGATCCCGGACTCCTCGCGCACCCGCGTCATGAGGAAGATCGAGTAGTCGACGCCCAGCGCGACGAGGAAGCAGAACGCGTAGAGCGGGACGGTGGGGTCCGCGCCCGGGAAGTCGAGCACGTGGTTGAACACCAGGGCCGCGACGCCCAGGGCCGCGCCGAACGAGAGCACGTTGGCCGCCATGAGCAGGACCGGCGCGAGGATCGAGCGCAGGAGCAGCATGAGGATCAGGAGGATCACGACGAGCACGACCGGGACGATGACCCGCAGGTCGTGGTCGCCCGCGATCTGGGTGTCGAGCCGCTCGGCGCTCGCCCCGCCGACCAGCGCGTCGGGGGAGACCTCGTGCACCGCGTCGCGCAGCGCGGCGACGGTCGCGGTCGCGGCGTTGGTGTCGCTGGGGTCCTCGGTCACGACGTCGACACGGACGTCACCGTCGACCACCAGCGGCGGCCCCTGCGCGGGGGCGCCCGGGGCACCGCCCGTCCCGGCCTCGGTCACCGCTGCGGCCGACGCGACGCCGTCCGTCGCGGTCGCGGCCTGGAGCACGGCGTCGAGGTCCTCCTGGGGCGCGATGACGATCGCGGGCTGCACGCCCACTCCCCCGAAGTGCTCCTCGAGCGCCTGCTCCCCGTCGACCGAGTCGACCTGGGTGAGGAAGACGTCGGAGTCGCTCGTGCCCTCGGCCTGGAACGTGGGGACGAACGCCGCGCACCCTGCGAGCACGAGCGCCGTGACGATCCACACCGCGCGGTCGCGACGGCCCACGAAGCTCGCGACACGGGACCAGATCCCGTGCCCCGCGACGTGCACCTCGACGTCGTGGCTCGCGGCGAGCGCGACGTCGCGTGCGCCCTCGCCCGCGGGGGTGCTCGGAGCAGCACCCACGCCCGCGGGAGCAGTACCCTCCTCGGCCGCAGCCGGGTCGTAGGCGGGCTTCTGCGGCCAGAAGATGCCGCGCGACCGCTTGCCGCCGAGCACGAGCAGCGCGGGCAGGAACGTGAGCGCGGCCAGGAACGCGGCGGCGATGCCGATCGCCCCGACGGGGCCGAGGCTGCGGTTGGACCCCAGGTCGGACAGCAGCAGGCACAGCAGGCCCGCGATGACGGTCCCGGCCGAGGCGGCGATCGGCTCGATCGAGGCGCGCAGCGCCTTGCGGACCGCGGTGTACGGGTCGCGGACCACGCGCAGCTCCTCGCGATAGCGCGCCACGACGAGCAACGAGTAGTCGACCGCGGCTCCCACGACGAGGATCGAGAGGATGCCCTGGGCCTGCCCGTTGAGCGTGAGCGTGCCGGCGTCGGCCAGGAGGTAGACGACGAGCCCTGCGAGGCACAGCGCGAAGACCGCCGTGAGGATGACGATGAACGGCAGGACCGGCGAGCGGTAGACGATCGCGAGGATGATGAGCACGGCACCGAGCGCGACGAGCAGCAGCACCGTGTCGATCCCGCCGAACGCGTTGACCAGGTCGGCGACGAAGCCCGCGGGGCCCGTGACCCAGGCCTGCAGGCCCGAGTCGGCCAGGGCGGTCTCGAGCTCGGCGCGCACCTCGGCGATCACGACGTTGTTGACGCGCTCGTCGTCGGCCATGAGGTCCGACACCTGGGACGCGTCGAGCGACGCGACGATCATGGCCGCCTCGCCGTCCTGGGACGGCACGACGACGGGGTCGCCCGTGAGTGCGTCCCCGACGGTCTGCGGGTCCTCGGGCCCTGCGCCGGGGAGGGGGAGGCCGGGCAGGTCGGCGGCGACGTCCTGGAGGAGCTGGAGCTGCTCGGGCGTGATCGCTCCCCCGGCGGTGGGCACCGCGACGACGAGGGCAGGAAGGCTCTCGTCGGACACGAACGCCTGCGCCTTCTCGGCGGCCTGGGTCGACTCGGCGCTCGAGGGCAGGAAGGCGGCAGAGTCGTTGGTCTGCACCGTGCTGAGCTTGCCCTGCGCCTGCCCGCCGAGGGCACCGATGGCGAGCCATACTCCGAGTACTGCGACAATGACCAGGCCTCGGAGCACACCACTCCAGCGATTACTCAGCATGCTGAGTACTATTGACGACGGAGGTCTCAGAAGCAAGTGGACGCCAACCCCGTGAGCAGGGAACCGAAGGACTGGCCGACGGGCCGGCTCCTGTCGGCGGTGACCCGTCGCATCGAGCGCGAGTGGAACCACCACCTCGACGGCTGGGACCTCAACCACGCCTCGATGCCCGTCCTGCTGCACCTCCTCGCCGGCCCACGGACCCAGCGTCAGCTCGCGGCCGAGTCGCACATCACGGAGCAGACCATGAGCCGAGTCCTGGCACGCCTCGAGCGGTCCGGGTACATCACGCGCACGGACGACCCGTCGGACCGTCGCCGCCGCGCCGTGGCCATCACCCCCACCGGCCGCACCGCCGCGCTCGCGGCCGCGAGCCCCCGACCGGCCGAGGCGCTCAGCACCCGGGGGCTGACCGACGAACAGGTCGCCACGCTGCGTGAGATCCTCATCACGATGGTCGAGGCGCACCCCCGCCCCGGCGAGGACTAGCCTGACCGCATGCACTTCCGCACCGAGGGGCCCGGCCTGACCGACTACCAGGACGCCTGGGACCTCCAGCGCCAGGTGCACCAGGACGTCGTGGACGGCGCCGCACCGGACACCGTGATCCTCGTGGAGCACCCGAGCGTCTACACCGCGGGCCGGCGCACCAACAGGTCGGAGCGGCCCGACGACGGCACACCGGTCGTCGACGTCGACCGCGGCGGGAAGATCACGTGGCACGGTCCGGGCCAGCTCGTGGCCTACCCGGTCGTCCGTCTCGCCGAGCCCGTCGACGTGGTCGCCTACGTGCGCGCCCTCGAGGGCGCGGTCATGGACGTGTGCACGAGCCTCGGCGTCGAGACCTTCCGGGTCGAGGGGCGCAGCGGCGTCTGGCTCGCCGCGACACCTGCCCGGCGCGAGCGCAAGGTCTGCGCGATCGGGGTCCGCGTCGCACGCGGCGTGACCATGCACGGGCTCGCGCTCAACTGCTGCCCCGACCTCGGCGAGTTCTCCCGGATCGTGCCGTGCGGCATCAGCGACGCCGACGTCACCTCGCTCTCGCTCGAGACCGGCCGCCGGGTCACGCTCGACGAGGTCTCGCCCCTGCTCGTCACCGCCTTGCGCACGCACCTGGCGCCGTTGCTCGCGGAGCAGGTGGCGGCACCTCTCCCCTTCTCGGACGTTCGCCGCTAGAATAGGCCTCACCTCAAGGGAATCCTTGCGCAACCGGAGTACGGGTGGGTCGGTGCGCGGATCGGTTGACCCCTGAAGGACCCTCATGACACGCACTCCCAGCCCTCTCGCGCCCTCTCGGCGCGACCTCGAGCCCGCCGCTGTCGGCACGCTCGGCTCTCCCGCTCCGGCTCCTGACGACGTCGAGCCCCGCCGCGGAACCCTCGCCACGTACGGCGAGCTGCCCCGCCTGGCCGGCAAGGCCTTCCTCCCCATCGCCTTCCTGGCGCGGCTCCCGTTCTCGATGATCACGATCGGCACGCTGCTGCTGGTCAGCACGACCACGGGATCGCTCGCGCTCGGCGGGCTCGCGAGCGCAGCCGCCGCCGTCGGGACGGCGCTCGGCGGCCCCACCCAGGGGACCCTCGCGGACCGCATCGGACAGCGCACGGTGCTCCTCGTCGTCGTGCCCCTCAACGTCCTGGCCGTCCTGGGGCTCGTGCAGGCCGCGAGCGCCGGGGCTCCCTCGGCCGTGATCCTCGGCACCGCCGCGCTCGTGGGGGCGTTCGCCCCGCAGGTCGGGCCGCTCGCACGCGTGCGCTGGATCGCCATGACCCAGCACCGACCGCGGACCCTGCTCGCCGCGATGGGCTACGAGTCCACGGCCGACGAGATCGGGTTCGTGCTCGGCCCGGCGCTCGTGGGCATCCTCGCGAGCGTCTGGTCGCCCCAGGCGGCGATGCTCTTCGCCGCGGGCGTGTGCGCGGTGTTCGGGCTGGCGTTCGCGCTGCACCCCACCGCGACCCCCGGCGCACCCAAGCCCTCGCCGCAGGCCTCGGCCGCCGCCGGGCAGGACGCCCACGGCTCGTTCGCGGGGCTCCTGCGCAAGGTCCTGGTCCCCGTGCTCGGCATGCTCGCCATGGGCATGCTCTTCGGCAGCACCCAGACGGCCGTCACGTCGTTCATGCGTGACGCGGGCTCCGAGTCGCAGGCGGGCCTCGTCTACGCCGTGCTCGGTTTCGGCTCCGCGATCACGGCCCTGGCCGTCGTGGCGCTGCCGGCCCGCTTCGGTGCGCGCTCGCGCTGGGTGGCGTTCGCGTCGGGGCTGACCGTCGCGGCCGTCCTGACGTTCGTCGCGGGCGGCAGCGGGTCGCTCGGCACCCTCATCGGTGCGCTCGCGCTCCTGGGCCTGTTCGTGGGCCCCGTCATGGTCACGATCTTCACGGTCGGCGGGGACCTGAGCCCCACGAGCCGCAGCGGTGCCGCCATGACGATGCTCGCGAGCGCGAACGTCGTCGGCGTGGCGATCGGCGCGAGCGTCGGCGGCCAGGTCGCCGAGGGGGTCGGGACCGCGGCCGCGTTCGCGCTGCCCGCGGTCGCCGCGGTGCTGCTCGTGGTCACGGGACTGTCGCTCAGGTCACGTCCGGCACCCGTGGACGCCCCGGCGCCCTCCGGGGCTCCTGGCGTACGCTGACTTTCACCCGATACCGGGCACGACTCCAGGGGGCCACCGCCCACCACGGACTGGGAGAGACCGCGTGACGATCGCACCTGAAGGGCGGCGCATGCTGCGGGTCGAGGCCCGCAACGCTGCGACACCCATCGAGAAGAAGCCCGAGTGGATCAAGACCCGGGCGACCATGGGACCCGAGTACACCGAGCTCAAGGGCCTGGTGCGCAAGGAGGGCCTGCACACGGTCTGCGAGGAGGCGGGCTGTCCCAACATCTTCGAGTGCTGGGAGGACCGCGAGGCCACGTTCCTCATCGGCGGCGACCAGTGCACGCGGCGGTGCGACTTCTGCCAGATCGACACGGGCAAGCCCGCCGACTTCGACGCGGACGAGCCGCGCCGCGTCGCCGAGTCGGTCCAGGCCATGGGTCTGCGCTACTCGACCATCACGGGCGTCGCCCGCGACGACCTGGCCGACGGCGGTGCGTGGCTCTACGCGGAGACCGTCCGCCAGATCCACGCGCTCAACCCCGGCACGGGCGTCGAGCTCCTCATCCCGGACTTCAACGCGATCCCCGAGCTGCTGGACGCGGTCAACGAGTCGCGCCCCGAGGTGCTCGCGCACAACGTGGAGACCGTGCCGCGCATCTTCAAGGAGATCCGCCCGGGCTTCCGGTACGACCGCTCCCTGTCGGTCATCACGCGGGCCCGCGAGGCCGGCCTGGTGACCAAGTCCAACATCATCCTCGGCATGGGCGAGACGATCGACGAGGCGAAGGAGGCCCTGCAGGACCTCCACGACGCGGGCTGCGACCTCATCACCATCACGCAGTACCTGCGCCCGTCGCTGCGCCACCACCCGGTCGCGCGCTGGGTCAAGCCCGAGGAGTTCGTCGAGCTCTCCGACGAGGCCGAGCGCATCGGCTTCCTCGGCGTGATGTCCGGCCCGCTCGTGCGGTCGTCGTACCGCGCGGGCCGGCTGTGGGGCCAGGCCATGAAGCGTCGCGGCATGGAGATCCCTGCCGCGCTCTCGCACCTGGCCGAGCCGCGCACGTCCCGCCAGGAGGCGGCGAGTCTGCTGGCCCGCTGACCTCCGCAGGACCGTTCGGCACCGCTCGACCGCGGACCGGTCCCCGCCCCCGATCCCTCGCCGACGTGCGAGAGAATCGTGGGGCGGGGTCCGGCTCGCCGCCGTCCTCGCCCCTTCACCGGAGCACTCTCCGCCACCACTAGACTGAGGCACCATGGCCCGCAACAAGAGCACCGACCCCTCGACCGGGGTCGACGGCACCAAGCCGAAGAAGCAGAAGAAGCAGCGCTGGTATCACCAGGTCTGGGACGCGTACAAGATGACGCGCACCGAGGACCCGGCGGTCACCTGGATCATGCTCGCCGTGTTCGTCGGCATCCTCGCCGTCGCGATCGGGATCGGGCTGGCGTGGGGTCCCTGGGTCTACACGCTCATCGTGGGTCTGCCGTTCGCGTTCCTCGGCTCGCTGTTCGTCCTGACCCGTCGCGCCGAGACCGCCGCCTACAGCCGGATCGACGGCCAGCCCGGCGCAGCCCGCGCCGCGCTCGGCACGATCCGCCGCGGCTGGACCTTCGACGACGAGCCCGTCGCCCTGAACCCGCAGCAGGACCTCGTGTTCCGTGGCATCGGTCGCGCCGGCGTGGTCCTGGTCGGAGAGGGCCCCGCGCACCGCGTGAGCAAGCTGCTCGACGCCGAGAAGCGTCGCATCACGCGCGTGCTGCCGAACGTCCCGGTCACCACGATCCAGTGCGGCAACGGCGAGGACCAGGTGCCTCTCAAGAAGCTCGCCCGCACGGTCCAGAAGCTGCGTCCGACGCTCACCAAGCCGGAGGTGGCGGAGGTCAGCAAGCGCCTGCGCGCGCTGGGTGGCGCCAAGCTCCCCATCCCCAAGGGGATCGACCCGACGCGCGCACGCCCCGACCGCAAGGGCATGCGCGGGCGCTGAGCCTGCGCACAACCGCACCGGCAGCCCGTCGACAGCCCGTCTGTCGGCGGGCTGTCCGCGTCCTGGGACCCTCAGCGACACCCTGCGCCGACGACGCCGGAGGAGAACGGTGAGCGACCCGTACTGGAACCACAGCACCCACTACCACCCTGGGCTCGCACGGCTCGTGACCCCCGGGACACGAACGGCCCTGGACGTCGGGTGCGGCGAGGGGCTCCTGACCCGCCGCCTGCGGGCGGCCGGTGCGCAGCACGTCCTGGGGGTGGACCTCGACCCGGACCAGGTGGGGCGAGCGCGGGCCGCAGCGGGCGGCCCGCCCGAGGCGACCGGGCTCGACTACGTCGCGGGCGACGTCCTCGCCCCGCTGCCCGGGCTCGCCGAGCCGTTCGACCTCGTCACGACGGTCGCGACGCTGCACCACCTCCCGCTCGACGAGGGGCTGCGGAGGCTGCGCGAGCTGGTCGCGCCGGGAGGCACGCTCGCGGTCGTGGGGCTGACACGGCCGCGCACGGCCTGGGACCGCACGGTCAGCGCGGCCGCGATCCCCGCGGCCAGGATCGCCCGACGGCGCCGCGGCGAGTGGGAGCACGGCTCACCGATCGCCGAGGTCACCACGAGCCACGCCGAGCTGCACGCGGCTGCTCGCGTGATCCTGCCGGGGGCGCGCCTGCGCCGACGCCTCTACTGGCGGTACACGCTCGTGTGGCGCGCGCCCGCGAGGAGCGCGGACCAGTCAGGCGCGGACGATGACCGTGCCCGCGGCCTTGTCGTGCATGCCGCGGCCGTCGCCGTCCCAGACCACGGCCGGGATGACCAGGCACAGCAGGGCCGTCCGCACGAACCCGCGCCACAGGCCGACCATGCGACCTTCGCCGCCCAGGACCCGCACCTGCAGGCCCATGACCCGGTGACCGACCGTGTAGCCGAGCGTGCTCACCAGGAGCAGGTTCTCGACCGCGAACACGCCGAGCGTCGCCATCGAGTTCGCGTCGAACACCAGGTAGCTGATGAGCATGCTCAGTAGCCAGTCGATGCACAGCGCGACGACCCTGCGGCCGAGCGTCGCCATCGAGCCGGGACCGTCGGGCGGCAGGCCGAGGCGGCCGCCTCGGCCGTCCTCCCCACCGGTCGGCGTACCCTCGAGCCAGGAACCCACATCTTCACGCGACACCACGGCCCCAGCCTACGTGTCGGCGAGCGAGGTTCCGGCGCCTGACCGGCTTGTCCTGGTTCGGGGTCCCCCACCACGCATCGTCGCGCCGATGTCACACGGCAGGGCGCTGTGTAACACGGACGAAACATTCGGTACACGGTGGGGAAACTCCCGGGGCCTAGGTTCGAGGCGCCACTGGAGGTACGGCCAGAGGACCCACTACCAAGGAGTTACGGATGTTCAAGAACGCGGAGGAGGCAATCGCCTTCACCCGGAACGAGGACGTCGAGTTCGTCGACGTCCGGTTCTGCGACCTGCCGGGCGTCATGCAGCACTTCAACATCCCGATCTCGCAGTTCGCCGAGTCCGCCTTCACGGACGGCATGATGTTCGACGGGTCCTCGATCCGCGGCTTCCAGGCGATCCACGAGTCGGACATGAAGCTCATCCCTGACGTCACGACCGCCTACATCGACCCGTTCCGCAAGCGCAAGACGCTCATCGTGAACTTCTCGATCGTGGACCCCTTCACCGACGAGGCGTACTCCCGCGACCCGCGCAACGTGGCCTTCAAGGCCGAGGCGTACCTGCGCAGCACCGGCATCGCCGACACCGCGTTCTTCGCCCCCGAGGCCGAGTTCTACATCTTCGACGACGTCCGGTTCAAGACGAGCCAGAACGAGTCGTACTACCACCTCGACTCCAAGGAAGCGGCCTGGAACACGGGCCGCGTCGAGGAGGGTGGCAACCTCGGCTACAAGACCCGCTACAAGGGTGGCTACTTCCCCGTCTCCCCCAACGACCAGATGGCGGACCTGCGCGACGAGATGTGCGCCGTCCTCGACCAGGTCGGCCTGGACGTCGAGCGCGCGCACCACGAGGTGGGCACCGCCGGCCAGCAGGAGATCAACTACCGCTTCTCGACGCTGACCGCAGCGGCCGACGACCTGATGAAGTTCAAGTACGTCATCAAGAACGTCGCCTGGGAGGCCGGCAAGTCCGCGACCTTCATGCCGAAGCCGATCTTCGGTGACAACGGTTCGGGCATGCACTCGCACCAGTCGCTCTGGAAGGACGGCGAGCCCCTCTTCTACGACGAGAAGGGCTACGGCGGCCTCTCCGACCTCGCTCGCTGGTACATCGGCGGCCTCCTCAAGCACGCTCCCGCGCTGCTCGCGTTCACCAACCCGTCGGTCAACTCCTACCGTCGCCTGGTGCCCGGCTACGAGGCCCCCGTCAACCTGGTCTACTCGGCGCGCAACCGCTCCGCGTGCATCCGTATCCCCGTGACGGGCAACAACCCCAAGGCGAAGCGCGTCGAGTTCCGCGTCCCGGACCCGACGGCCAACCCCTACCTGGCGTTCGCGGCGCAGCTGCTCGCGGGCATCGACGGCATCAAGAACCGCATCGAGCCGCCGGAGCCGGTCGACAAGGACCTGTACGAGCTGCCCCCCGAGGAGCACGCCGCGATCCAGCAGGTGCCCGCCTCGCTCGAGGAGGCCCTGTCCGCCCTCGAGGCCGACCACGACTTCCTGACCGTCGGGGACGTCTTCACCCCCGACCTCATCGAGACGTGGATCGCGTACAAGCGCGAGCACGAGGTGGACCCGATCCGTCTGCGCCCGCACCCGCACGAGTTCGAGCTCTACTACGACCTCTGATCGTCGGTGCTCGTGGTGGTAGTCGCGAGCTCCTGACCTGCAGTGATGGCACCCCGGCCGCCCGACGTGGCGACCGGGGTGCCACACTTTTGCCACACGATCGGCTGACGCCACATCTCACCCGGTCGGCGACTGCACCAGGGCACGGGACCGGCACCGTCCCCGCCATGCACCCCCGGACCACTCCCCTGCCCCCGGTCGACCTCAGCGATCCCGTCTGGACGATCGAGCACGTCCAACGCGTCCTGCGCCTGGGACTGCGCGCCACCCGCACGGCCGTCAGCACCACCGGCTTCCCCGCCGCGTTCCGCCTCAACGCTTCCCCCACGGCTCGGCTGTACTGGCTCCGCGAAGACGTGCTCGCCTACTTCGCGACCCTCGCCTCCCAGGCACAACCCGCCGTACCGACCGTCCAGGTCGAGGCCCGCACCAGGCCCGTCACCGCGGCCCGCCAGGCCCGCCCGGCGCCTGCCGTCGGACGAAGTGCTCACAGGTCGCGCGCGCCAATGACGCGTGAAGCCGCACTCGCTGAGATCGCCGCAGGACACCAGCGATGAACACCACCCGAACCCGCAGCACCGGAAGCCGGATCGGCAACGGCCACGTCACCCTGTACTCGCCGACCGACCGGCGCCCCTACTATCGACTGGACTACGTCGACCGCGACGGACGCCGATGTCAACGCAGCGTGAGCCGCGATCCGGTCCACGCCCTTACCGAAGCGAAGAACATCGACGACGCCCTGTCCAGGCAGCATGGCCAGGCTGGACACCGCACCCTCGGAGACCTCGCCGCGGACTACACCTCCACCGCCCGCGGGCGCATGCGCACCCCCCAGGGGCGCGCGACTGGCAGGGACTGGCAGCCCACCCAGCACGACGACGTCCGACGAATCATGCGTCGGGCCGTCGAAGAGGTCCACCAGGTCCAGGCCTGGGACCTCGACCGAGAAACCATCGACACCATGCGCACCGCGTGCGGCACGTTCGGACAGGTGCAACAGATGACCTCCACCGTGCGAAACTTCCTGCGTTGGTGCGAAGAGCAGGGCGCCCTGAGCGCCGAACAGGTCGCACTCCTGCCCGCCGTGAACGCGACGATCCTCGCGCCGCGATTCCCGCAACCCGAGGCGCGCCCCGCCCGAGCTCGCCTCTCACGCTTGCAGGGACAGTCCCCCGACTTCGTCGGTGAGGAAGACTGTCCCTCCCGCAACGACGTCCAATCCTTGGCCCGCGCCTTGCAGGCAGCGGTCTCCTGGGGTGAGCTGGCCGTCCACACTGCTGTGGGCACCGGCCTGCGCGTGGGCGAACAGTTTCAGCTGACCGCCGACGACATACAGTGCACCAAGGGCGAGACCTTCGTCCGGGTCGACTGGCAATGGTCAACGGTCCCGGGGCGGCGAGCTGCGCCCAAGCACCGCAAGCGCCGCGTGATCCCGGTATGCGTGCTTACCCGCGATGGCTATCAGCTCGAACGAGAGCTCATCGCACGCGCTCACGCGGCGCGCGCCGAGCAGCGCGCTGGCACCAACCCCGACGCGTTGCTCTTTCCGGCACCGGCCGGCGGCATGTGGTGGGCGTCGGGACTGCTCACCAAGCTCCTGATCCCGGCCATGAAGTCCGCAGGATGGAACTACGTCACCGTGCACGAGGAACGTGTCCTGAAGAACGGGCTGCGCAAGAGCGTCGACGTGACACAGATGAACCGAACCTGGCACTCTCTGCGCCATCGGTTCGCTAGAGACATGATCGACCACTTCCGCCTACGGGAAGGGGCGCTGATGGCTATCGGCGGTTGGGAGAACCTCGGGGTCGTGCAGGCGCGGTACTACCGGACCGGGGCCGAGCATCTTACGGAAGCAACCCGGTCGCTCCGGGGAGCACCGGGCGGAGGGTCGCTCCCGCTCAGCGAGACGGACCCGAGGGACGAGGTCTGGCCCCGGGCCGTCAGACTCCAGCCGATGCTGCCACCGAGGACATTCATGCATCTGACTCAGGTGTGAACGGGTCGCCCTAGCAGGGCCTCAATGGCCAGGTCGCACCCGTCCGAACGCGCCACCGTCGTGAGCCTCCTGGCGTGATGTGACGGTCCGTCACCCGGTGTGGACCGGGCCGCCTGGAACCAGGCCGTACACACTCTCGGCGTCCGCAATAGCGCTCCACGCTGACCGTCGTGTGCGATGCGTGCGCGCCAACCAGACGGCGGCACCGTCAGTGCCATGCACGCAGATGACAGGCTGGCGCTGGCGAGGGCCGTGGCACGTGCGCCCCGTGCCCGGATCGTCTCCGCAGACAACAGCGCATCCGACCAGGTTCCGCTCACCGACGCCCTCACGTCGGGGCGAGCGTACTTCGTGGTACCAAGGGCGGAACTCATGGCTATCGACGTGGACCTGCCCAGTGACCCGGTACGTGCCGCTGACATTCTTGCGAGCTTCGATCGATTGATCGATGCAGCCGTTAAGCATGGCGTGTCCCGTCTCGTTCTACCATCGGGTCGCCGAGGACACTCCCACGGCTACTTCGTCGTAGGAACGGGCCCGGCGCGTACAAGACTCGAGCATTGGTGCAAGGGGGGACTGCCCCGGATTCGGTTGACTCCTGACCTGTGAGGACTGTGGTCCTTGCTGGAAGGATGTTCATCGTGCCTAA